>CANQGQ010000008.1 GCA_947623305.1 uncultured Alistipes sp.
AAAGACCGATATGATTCAAGTGAACCGAATTTATTTAATTTTTAACCTTGTCCATTTTTAGTGGACAGTAGTGATATAATAGGAATTATTTCGATTGATAAAATCGCACTATGTCAACAGAAAAAGAAAAAAACAGAACTTCTTTCCGGCATCAGTCGGGAAAGTCGGCAAGGAATTCAACGTCTCTTGCAAAACAGAAGGTAAAGGTTTCGGCTCTCTTTGCAGCACAGACGAAGATGGGAGCATTTTCGGAAATTACAGCCGATGGATTCGTCGCTTTTGCCCGTAATCATATCCGGCAACTGAAACGGGTGGGAAAAGAGTGTACGGCAGAACGCTATGAGACCGTTCTGAAAAGTTTCATGCGCTTTGTGGGCGATGACGATTTGCCGTTCGAAGCTGTAGATGCCGATTTGATGGTGGCTTATGAAATCCATCTAAAAGCCCGCGGTATCTGTCCCAACAGTTCGTCGTATTATATGCGCGGGTTGAGGGCTATTTATAATCGGGCGGTGGAAAAGGGACTTACATTGCAGGTTTATCCCTTTAAGCACGTTTATACGGGCATTGACAAAACCGTCAAACGGGCTGTTTCATTACAGGTCATTCGTCGATTGCGGGATATGGATCTGACGACTTCCCCGACAATGGACTTTGCCCGCGATATATTCCTGTTTTCGTTCTATACCCGCGGGATGTCATTCATAGATATGGCCTATTTGCGAAAGAGCGATCTGAAATACGGGGTGCTGACCTATCGCCGGCAGAAAACCAATCGTCGGCTGTTGGTCAAATGGGAGCCGCCGATGCAAGCCATCGTCGACAAATACGATACTGCGGCGACACCCTATCTGCTGCCGATTATCCGCCATGCGGAAGGCGATGTGCGGAGACAATATAAGAGTGCCGCGCATTTGGTGAATGATAAACTGCGACAGTTGGGTGAACGCTTGGGGTTGGCTATTCCGCTTACGAGTTATGTGGCCCGTCATGGGTGGGCGAGTATTGCCCAAAGCAAAAATGTACCGTTGGCAACCATCAGTGAGGCGATGGGGCATGATTCGGAGAAAACGACACAGATTTATTTGACTTCGTTGGATACATCGTCGGTGGACAAGGCCAATCGAAGGATTCTCGAAGCATTATAATAATGGATCGCGTTTTTGCAATTCGAAAAGCAAAAAATTCCTTGTGGAAATATACAGTGCACAAGTATGAATAAATCTCTCTATAGGAGAAATAGTCTTATCAGTGCAATAAAAAAGATGTCCGAAAAACGGAGGTATGTCGGTGATTAAAATCGAATTCATGTATTATCGAAGCGAATGGGCAATCGTATTCGGATAGATACAATTGAATTTTTTTACCCGTTTTTACAAGGTTTTTCCGATAAAATGACTACTTTTGTATTCGCACTCTCTCTCCTATAGAGAGAAATAGCAATACAGAGGTCTCTGGATTCTCTGAAGGTATGAAAGCAATGAAAATAGGCGAAGACATCGGATCGAATCGCCGAAGTTTTAGTCGAATGAATTGTAACTGCTTGAACAACATGGAAATGAGAGTTCTTGCAGGATTAGAGAGTATGCCCATTGCTGATGATTTTCGGTGGTATGTGTTGCGCGATCTGAAACGCGCCAATGCGGCTCTGCCTGCTTGCCGGATGCTTGCCGAGTTAAGGATGGAGGTTTTTACGCCGATGAAGGAACGGATTACGTTCATCGGCGGTCGGCGCGTTCGTCGTGAGATTCCATTTTTACCCGATTTGTTGTTCGTTCGCGCAACACGCGAGCAGCTCGACCCTATCGTTCTCGCCACTCCGACCTTGCAGTACCGATTTGTCCGCGGCGGTTCCTATTGTGAAGCAATGACCGTTGACAATAGCGACATGGAGCGCTTTATCCATGCCGTCCGGAGCTCTGTCTGCCCGCATTATTATACGCCTCAGGAAGTGAATGCCTCCATGCGTGGGCGACGGGTCCGAATCATCGGCGGGGTGCTCGACGGGTACGAGGGCGAATTGTTGAATGCGCAGGGGGCTCGTGTGCGGCGATTGCTCGTAGAGATACCTAATCTGCTTTCCGCTGGCATCGAATTGACCGATTGCGAATACGTGATGTTATGAAAACCGATGATGTTTATTGCGAACCTTCCGGCGTGCGGCTCATGCGATTGATTGACGAGCATTTGCCTGAGATCGTGCAGCGGGAGAGTCGTTCCGAAGGGCGGATACGTCTTTACGGTACCGGTGATTATTGGAATGCTTTCGAGCAGTCTGCTTATCTATTGTGGCAGCTGTTTCCCGATTCGGAGCTCACGTCCGTGCGGCATCGCGGATTTCCCTTTCCGGTCGTCATTGCAAGCATATCCGACATTGTGTTGCAGTCGCGGGTCGGTCAGAACGTTTTTCTGCATTGCAGGCCCGATTATCGGGAAATGTTTGCTTCCGATGTCCCCGTCCGGCAGTACGCTTCGTGGCATCGGCAGACGGTGGATGCTCTCACATTTAATTGGTAAGCTTCCTGAAAACAAATGAAATGAGTTGAGGAATGATTAAGCCTTGACATAACTGGATGATAGCTGTTGTTGGGAACAGTTATAAAATGGAATTTATTTAAATTTTGGTTTATGTCCAAATATATTGCTGTTATTCCGGCTCGGGGAGGTTCTAAACGGTTGCCACGAAAAAATATTTTGCCATTGGCAGGGATACCGTTGGTTGCCCATTCTATTCTGTATGCTCGACAATGTCCGGAAATATCGAAAGTGTATGTTTCTACCGATGATCCGATGATTAAAGAAATTGCAATGCGATATGAGGCTTGTGTCTTAGATCGCCCCGCAGAATTGTCGGATGATTATACTACCACAGCGGAGGTGCTTCAGGATGTTACTTCGGTATTATTAGAAACCGGTGAAACTTTCGATTACTTGATTTTGTTGCAAGCAACCAATCCTTTACGACCGAAAGGGCTTATCTCAGAAGCTATTGGACAAATGATAAAAGGCCGATATGATAGTCTTATGACAGTAACGCCAACCGTACGAAAACTGGGGCATATTCAAGACGGACGATTTCAGCCGTTTAATTATACACTTGGACAACGAAGTCAAGACATGGCACCTTTATATTATGAAAATGGATTGTTATATATATCTGCGGTCGAGTTGGTCAGTCAGGGCTGTATACTTGGCAATCACATGTTGCCGATGATTGTCGATCATGTATACGGAACAGTCGACATTGATACATCCGAGGATATGAAATGGGCTGAATATCTTATGAGATATGAAAATCGAATTATTTGAACGCTTTCGTGGAGGAATCGTTGTATCTTGTCAAGCAGAGGGGGATGACCCTTTTAATACGCCAGTGAATGTGGCGTTATTCGCGGAAGCAGCTCGTATGGGTGGCGCTTGTGGTATCCGAAGTGAAGGATTAGCTAAAATTGCAGCTATCAAAAAGCGTGTAGATTTGCCGATGATCGGTTTACTTAAGACATCTTTTCCCGATGGATCGGTACGAATTACAGGTTCTTTTAGTGAAGTAGAGGCGCTGCTGACGCTTGGATGCGACATTATTTCTATTGATGGAACATCTCGTTTTAGAGATGGATATGCATCGGGAGCCGATTTCATTCGGGAGGTAAAGAGACGTTACGAGTGTACGGTTATGGCCGATATTTCCACGTATGACGAGGGCCTTGCCTGTGCCGAAGTCGGTGCAGATTGCTTATCTACGACTTTAAGTGGTTATACTCCTTACACCCGAATTGAGTCCGATCTTCCCGATGTGGAGCTTGTACGTAAATTGGTAAAGGCCGTAACAGTTCCTGTATTTGCCGAAGGTCGCATCAATACGCCGGCATTGGCCAAGATGGTGTTGGATTGCGGAGCCTGGGGCGTGGTTGTCGGTACGGCTATCACTCGACCACGAGTGATTACGCAATGGTTCGTAAAAACATTGAAGAACAAAGAAATATGAAAGTATCGATTGGAAAGAACAGGTGGCTGGGGGATGGTCAGCCCGTTTACATCGTAGCTGAAGCTGGTATCAATCACAATGGAGATATGGCTATTGCCAAAGATCTCATTAGAGAAGCAGCGAAAAATGGGGCGAATGCGATTAAGTTTCAAAAACGTACATTGGATGAAATGTACATTCGGTCGTTCTTGGATAAACCTTATGATAAGCCCTATGCTTTCGGTAAAACTTACGGAGAACATAAACGTTTTCTGGAGTTCAGCGACGATCAATACATGGAGTTGTTCGAATATGCAGGGCAATACAATATTGATTTCCTGGTGAGCGGATTCGACTTTTCGAGTTTCGATTTTATCGAACACCGGTTGAACGTTCCAATACACAAAGTAGCGTCGCCGTTCATCACCCATTTTCCGTTACTCAAGCAGGTCGCACAATATGGAAAACCTATCGTCCTCTCGACTGGTATGCATACGTTCGATGAGATCGCGGCGGCTGTGGAATATGTGCGTCAATACAACGATCAAATCATTTTGTTTCAGGCAACGACTTTGTATCCTTGTCCCGACGAGAAAGTAAACTTGAACGTGTTGAAAACATTTCGAGAAAAATTAAGTGTGCTAGTCGGTTATTCTTCGCATGACAAAGGTGTTGTTATGCCGGCTGCAGCGGTTGCTCTTGGTGCGTGCCTTATTGAAAAACATTTCACGTTGGACAGAACGATGATCGGCCCCGACCATATCGCTTCGGTAGAACCTCGAGGCTTGGAGCTGATTGTAAAATATTGCCATGCCGTCGAGCAGGGAATGGGCTCTTACGAAAAGGTAATTGACGAATCGGAAAAAGCACAACGCATAAAGTATGGTGTAAGTGTAGTCAGTCGTTGCGACCTTGTGCCTGGAGATATTCTGTCTCCGGAGAACATTACAGTCAAATGCCCTGGAGGAGGAATATCGCCCGTGCGATATGAAGAGATCATGGGACATAAAGTGTTGAAAACAATTCAACGGGATACTATCATTTACGATGGCGATATCGAATAATGAATTGGCTGTACGAGCTGCTGCAATCCGATATTTTTTTACCGATGTTGATGGTACGCTTACCGATGGTACGAGTTTATATACTGCAGACGGAGAGTATGCTAAATGTTTCAGCCTGAGAGATGGTGGTGGTTTCTACATGTTGCGGCGTGTAGGCATCGAAGCCGGTATATTGACTGGGGAAATAACGCCGATCGTACGGACTCGAGCGGAGAAACTCCAGTTGGTGCATTGCCATATGGGTATTGTGGATAAATTGTCTTTCATGCGAGAATTCGTTGAACGTCATGATTGTTCTTGGCAAGAGATCGCATATATGGGTGATGACATGAACGATTATGCATTACTCAAAGCTGTTGGACTTAGTTTTTGTCCATACGATGCACATCCTATCGTATGTAATATTGTAGATTTTATTTCTCGTTATCCCGGAGGAAAAGGAGCTTTTCGCGAATGTGCTGAATTGATAGTTCAATGTCGATTTGAAAATCTGCTCGATTTGTATTTTTAACTCGTTAGTTGAATTAAAATTCTAAATATTCACAAATGGGGAAAAGCTACTCATATTTCTGATTTTTAGCAAATTAGCTGCAAAAAAGGCTATTAACTATTATTGCTCTGTTTATGCGCAACTTCATTGTAAATTTCGTAAGAATCCTCGGGAATATGCAAGGACTTCGCTGGAAGTCGTGTAAATGAATCTGGATTAGCCGTCGGCAATTCAATGCCAGACATAAAAACGTGCCCTGCTGTGGGGTTGTACTAAAGTTTCCCGATCTCGAAGTCTTCGCCTTTGGCATAACCGCCGAGGCATTTGGTTTTTGACAGCAAGAACCTGTTCTTTCATCGCCTCCACAATATGAATACAAGGAAGATTTGCCACATCTTACTCACAGTGAGATTGGCTGAAGATATACGCAAGGTTGTTGCTGTTGCCATAGATGGTTCGGAGCATGTTTTTCTGCATGAATGCCGCTTCCGATTGGGGATACTGCGCATTGCAAGAGATGCGCTATTATGGATAAAACTCCACGCCGTATGTGGAATACGTGGTGTAATCCATTCTTAGGACATGACAGCCGTAAGCGTCCATGACCTCCACTATCTCTAAGATACCCGTTTGGAGTATCACGATTGCCTAATACTTGGAGACAAAGGGTACCTCAGTGCGCAAGTCCAACAAAACCTTTTTGAGGTTGCAAACATAATCCTTGAAGTTCCATATCGGCTCAATCATCAAAAGAACTGCAATCGCCTACATGGGCTTATAAACGATTCCGCAAACGAATTAAGACCGTTTTTTCTCAATTTAACGTATGATGATACGCAACTTTGCAAAGCAATCTTGCGGCCTTTTCACTTGTATGGCGGGGGAAATCGTGGCAATGATGTTCATGCAATATGTCAACCTTACTAATTCGTCCAATCGGGTAGATAAAATATTCTCTAATTTAATTTAACCATCAGGTGATAAGATGGAGAAACGGGATCTATTTATTGATTTTCTGAAGGGAATTTGCATAATCTGCGTGGTGCTCACTCACAATTTGCCACAATCTGTAATGAAGGCATCTGTGTTTGTGGCATGGGGAGACATGGCTGTCCCTTTATTCCTGTTATTTCAGTCCTACCATGTCTTTCATTCATAAAATAAGTAGGTCTAAAGGATTGCCTTCAAAGTCATTTAAAGAGCATTATAATCTTTCCAAGTTGTGGAACAGAATTCTTAAGCCATTTTTATTGATTGTGTTACTTACTGGTATGGTTCTGATTATAGTGGGACACAATCCGGTTGAAGTATTTAAATCATGCATATATGCCGGAAGCATAGGTCCGGGGAGTTATTACGTATGGATATATCTTCAATTCTTTCTGTTGTTACCTTTTTGTTTAACTTTTATTAATACATGGGGGGTATTACTTATTTTATTTATCCTTATTAGTCAAGGAGTTGAATGGATTTGTATGTATATAGATATTCCTGAACCGATATATCGATTAAGTTTACTTCGCTATATATTCCTCATATATCTTGGATATGTATGGTCTACTAATAGAATGTCCCAGACTCTATCCGTTAAACAAATTGTGTTGTCGCTAATCAGTCTTGTCATACTCTTAGGATTATATTACACAAGTGGTAGTTTGCAACCGTTCTTATACGACACTCTTTGGAGACCATATTATTGGATATGTTATTTCTACACAGCGTTTTTACTCCCTTGGCTTATCTGGAAGATTTACTGGAAGCTTTCATTGAAAATCAGAGAATTTGTTGGAGAAATTGGCAAATGTAGCTATGAGATATACCTTGTCCAAATGTCGGTATTTACTCTTTATCCTCATACGAAATTGTCTGTAGGGAATTATTATGTTGACATGCTGATCTTCATCGTTACATCGATGCTTATATCTATTATTCCGGTACTACTCTATGTAAGATACAAAGGGAACTTGGGGTTAAGTTCCAGAACAAGATAATGGTTTTCAAAACTCAAATATCTATAATTGCTCACAGCAAGAATTTTAAGTATTGGATGCTGTATACCGTATTTTCATTTGTGAACAGCGGCATCGATATTCTCTCGGCTCATCGCACAGTGTCTGGCTCTTGCAATCTGGCAGCCATTGATCGGCTTGGAGTCGATGCAGAAAAACATGCTCCGAACCATCATGGTAACAGCAACAACCTTGCGTATGTCTTCAGCCAATCTCACTGTGAGTTTATGTCTGGCATTGAATTGCCGACGGCTAATCCAAATTCATTTACACGACTTCCAGCGAAGTCCTTGCATATTCCCGAGGATTCTTACGAAATTTACAATGAAGTTGCGCATAAACAGAGCAATAGTAGTTAATAGCCTTTTGCGGCTAATTTGCTAAAAAATCAGAAATATGAGTAGCTTTTTCCATTTGTGAATATTTAAAATTTTAATTCAGACAACAAGCATTTTAATAAAAACGATCACGAATATGAAGTATTGTAAAAAATGTTTAATGCCAGATACGCGTCCGGGTATTACGTTTATGGAGGATGGAGTTTGTGCACCTTGCCATAATTATGAAAAGCAGAAGCATACGGACTGGAATACTCGCTTTAAAGAATTAGAAACCCTTTGTGACAAATATAGAGGGAGGGGGAATAAATATGATTGCGCTATTGCCGTATCGGGTGGAAAAGCCTCCCATTTCCAAGTCTATATTATGAAAGAAGTTATGAAAATGAATCCAGTATTGCTTTCGACTTCATGTACGGATTGGACAAAAACGGGTGCGCAAAATATCCAGAATATTGCTGAAACATTTAGTTGCGATGTCATTAGCATTCAACCGAACCCTCGCGTTGCTCGGATTATGGCTCGGAAAGCCTTCGAAGAAATTGGTTCCCCGACTTGGTATTTAGATGCACTGATTTATGCTTTTCCCTATCGCATGGCAGCACAACTTGGGTTAAAACTATTGGTTTATGGAGAGAATGTCAATTATACTTATGGTGGGAAATATAATATCGAAACGCCTTCCGCTAAATTCCAACCGCTTAATGATGTTGTAAAGCCTGTTTGGGATAAATGGTTGGAAGATGGGCAGATTACTGCGGCAGAATTAGAGTCCGCTAAACAAATGACTCTTGAAGAGTATGATAGGAGTGGGCTTGAGGCCATCTACATGAGCTATTTCGTGCCTTGGGATACTCACCATAATTATGAGGTGGCCAAACGTTGGGGATTTCGCCACATGGAACATGAATATTGCAGGGAAGGAACTTTGGAAAATTATAACCAAATTGATTCGCTTAGTTATTTGTTGAACCAATATTTGAAATATCCTAAATTCGCGCATGCTTCTGCTACGGAGATGGCATCGCGTTGGATACGTGCAGGTCTGACCACGCGTGAGGAGATGATTCCGTTGGTAAAGAAATATGATAAACGTTTGGATCAAGGAATTGTCGATGCCTTTATGGAATATACTCGTATGACACCACGGGAGTTTTGGAAAACCATGGATAAGTGGTATAACCGCGAACTTTTTTACCAAGATCGTGATGGGGTTTGGCATGAAAAGTTTGAAGTTGGGGTTGGACTCATTGAAGAAAAAACGAATTCGCTGTTTTGACTTTTTAATTATCAGGGGAATGACAGTTGCCTTAGATTGTAAATAAATGATTGATAATCATTTAGTAAAAAATACGACTATATATGCATTAGGGGATATTATTCCTCGATTGCTATCATTTATTTCATTTCCAATCCTTACACGTTATTTGACACCAGCTGATTATGGAATCGTAAGTTATGTTAATACAATCAATACGTTTTTGGTAATAATCAGCACAATGTGCTTGAATACATATTATCTTGTTTATTATTATCGGCAACGAAACGAAAAAGAACAAGCGCAATTATTAGGAAATCTTTCTATTTTTGTTATTACATTCAACATCTTGTTTAGTGGTGCCGTCTTTATCTGCGGTACAAAACTATTCAATGCCATTGGATCTAATATTGAATTTTATCCTTATATCGCTATTGGTATCGCAACGAATTTTTTCAGTATTCTGAGCGTTTTACCTATGGCGTTATACAGAGTACAGGAACGGCCATTACCGTTGACTATGCTCAACATCTTTAAAGGAGCTTCAACATTTGTATTGACCTTATTGTTGGTTGTTCATTATCAATATACAGCACTTGGAGTTCTTTATGCCGGACTGATTGTTTCTGCATTTTTCGGGGTAATATTCTTGTGTATTACAAATAAATATGTGGTTTGGCATATTGATAAATTCCAATTGGCACATGCACTACGATTTTCTTTGCCGCTTATGCCGGGAGCATTAGCTTATTATTGTGTGTCGTGGTCGGATCGAATATTCATAGACAAGTATATGAATTTGAATGATCTGGGAATTTATTCTACGGCTTCGACGATTGCATTGCTACTGAATATAGTAGTTCAGGGGTCTTACAAAGCTTTCGAACCTTATTTTTTTCGTATCTATGGAACCGAACAATTCTGGTCGGAATTCGTTAAAATAAAAGATGGTTATCTTTTTATATTGCTTAGCGGAGCATTATGTTTGAGTGTTTTTGCCAAAGAATTTTTCGAGTTTTTTGCAGGGGAGGAATATCGAGTCGCATATCTTTATGTCGCGCCGATTCTTGTAGGAGTCGTTGTGTCTGCAATGGTTCTGATCTATAGTACGATATTGTGTGCACAGGATAAAACTAAGATGAATTCAATCATTGCGATTGTAGGTGGGGCTGTCAGTATCGGCTTGAATTTCATTCTGGTTAAGCGATGGGGACTTTTGGCAGCATGTTTTGCATCTGCGACTTCCATGTGGATTATGTTAGAACTTTCTGAGCATGGCACCGGGTTGAAGTTGTCTCGCAAACGTTCGGGATTGGCCGTGTTATTATCTGGATGTTGTGCAATTTTTTCCGTTTATTTGCTGAATGTATCCAACATTTGGCTTTCCATTTTGATAAAATTTGTTCTGGTCGCAATCACAATATGGGGGTTGACTAAGATCTTTCGATTGCCAATACATTTCTTTTGGAGAATGGCGCTTGATAAAATTCGGAATATATGAAACATTTTTTTATCATACACTCGAATGTCTCTTATTTAGCGGCTTTGGGTGTAATCGTTAAAATCAGAATACCTCTTCAAGATGTTATCATATGGGGCATAGGTTATGATCCTGATGGGCCCGTTGCGTGTCGAAAAATTCAATTGCCTGAATTTTCAGGAGCGTGGAAGAATTTGCGTCGTTATTTCTCGCAGGTCGCATGGGTCGATGAGCAGATTGATCGAGCCGTTCAAGGTGATGAATTTATGGTTTATTTCCCAGCAATGTTAGATTTGTGTCGTATTGCCGCTACTCATCGGTGTTGTATGGGTTTTAATTTTATAGAAGAAGGCATTTCTTGTTATTGCTCATCAATTTCGCTGTGGTATCATACAAAAACGTACAAATCATCTAATGCAGAATTTCGTTACAAGAATATGCGAACTCGAAGCAAGGATATTATGCGGATCTTGAAAGGTTATACATCGGACATGGATTCTCTCCCGTTTTTGTATAATGCATATACAAATACATCTTATGTGAGATTCTTTGGATTTGGAGAACGTTCGTTTTATGGAGTGAATCGGAATGTGTTTACCTTGCTGTCATTCAATAGTATTCGGCAGCATTTTCGATTTGACTCTCATTATTGCCTTGACGATGCAGTTGTTTTGTTAGGTAGTTCTATTGTTTCGGTGTACGGTATTCCATTGGATGAGTATATGAGGAGTATTCGAAAAGGTGTAATCGAACATATGAAGACACATGGGGATATTTGGGGGCGTCCATTATTTATCAAATTCCACAAAGATGAATCAGTGGAATCAAAACGGGCAACACGAATGTTGTTGCAAGAAAACAGAATTGAGTATACCGAGATTGATCCTCACGTAATTCTCGAAATAGAATTAATAAATGCTCGTAATGTTATATTGTACGGAGTTGAATCTACTTTGTTGTTTTATGCGACACAGATGGGACATCTTGCATATTCAACGGTCTCATATCTACCCGATTGTATAGATCGTGTCGATGATTTATTTTACAGAGAGGTAGTCCAGTTGAGTTAATATTTTTTGATAGGTAAGTTGCTTGATCTAGCATTCAGATATTTCATTTGCCGGAGGGTTTATGTTATTGTATATTTTTCGGGTTCGAAAAAAAGATATATGGTTCATGATGCGCAATTGAAATTGGTCGAATTAATTGTGAATGTTTAAGAAAATAGTTGCATTCATTTTCTCCAATCACACGCCACGCCTCCGTGCTTTGATGTGGCATTTCTTCTTAAATCGCGATTCTTCGGCAAAAGCATATATATGCAAGCCTTTGATATTTTCTGTGAAGACCGTGATTTGGGGAAGAGATGTTGTCATACTGAAAAATGCCCGTATTGAAGGAGTGGAAAGGTATGGCTCCAAAATATATTCTCCGGTTATCATACTGCATGATGGTGTGTCTATTCAGCAAAATTGTCATATAACATGTGCAGAAAGAATCGAGATAGGAAGCAATACTGGATTAGCCTCCAATGTAACAGTTACAGATATAGATCATCCATATCAAGATATAAATCGGCCTATCGAACAACAAGATTTAATAGTCAAGCAAGTTTCTATAGGTAAAGATTGCAAAATTTACAACAATGCGGTCATCCTTCAAGGTACAACTATGGGGAACCATTGTGTTGTAGGTGCGAATTCAGTTGTTAAAGGGAATTTTCCGGATTATTCAATCATTGTAGGAGCTCCGGCTCGTATAGTTAAACGATATAATTCATTGACGGGTATTTGGGAGTCTACTCTTTTTGATGGATCATTTAAATAAATCATATCTGATGTTACGACGAATTATTTATTTTATAGTTCGAATTATTAAAATTCCATATTATAAACATAAATTTAAACACTTTGGTTGTAATAGCTTAATAACCAATGCGTTAATGATTCGTGGAGGGGGGGGGTGTATATCGGATCCCATGTTACAATTCAGTATAAATCGTGGATTGAGGCTAATCCATTGACAGGAGAAAAGGAGGTTCGATTAGTGATTGGAGATGGGTGCACAATTGGGCATTTCAATGAAATTTATGCCACAAAGTCGATAATAATTGAAGATAATGTGCTCACGGCCGACCGCGTTTATATTTCCGACAATCTGCATGGTTATATTAATCCGACTTTACCAATTCAAAATCAGCCGATCGTGCAGAATAATACTGTCAGAATTGGAGAAGGTTCATGGCTTGGTGTTGGAGTTTGTGTAATAGGTGCAAATATTGGCAAACATTGTGTTATCGGAGCAAATGCAGTAGTTACCCATGATATCCTCGATTATTCAGTAGCGGTTGGCATTCCGGCACGAGTCATTAAACGTTATAACCTTGAGACAAATAAATGGGAACGAACTAATTCTGATGGGGTTTTTATTAAAAGTTAAATTTTCATACGATATATGAAACATGTATTGATTACCGGAGGTGCCGGCTTTATCGGTTCGAATGTTGCGCGCAAATTACTTGCAAAAAATTACGAAGTAACGATTCTCGACAATCTTTCACCGCAGATTCACGGGGAGAATCCCGATGAGACATCGCCTCTTTATAACAGTATAAAAGGGAAAGTAAGATTTATCGAAGGATCTGTTACTTCACGCGACGATTGGTATAAGGCTCTTGAAGGGGTTGACGTAGTGCTTCACCTTGCCGCAGAGACGGGGACAGGACAATCGATGTATGAAATTGAAAAATACGTACATACGAATATTTGTGGTACTGCAATTCTTCTTGACATTCTTACCAATGAAAAAATTGGGGTGAAGCGAGTGGTAGTGGCAGAATCGCGTGCTATCTATGGCGAAGGGCGTTATTGGAGCGATGATCTTAATGCTTATGTTTATCCCGCTGAACGCCATGAAGATACAATGTCTAAAGGTGATTTTGAAGTTAAATATCCTGGTTGTGTTAAGCCTCTCAAGCTTGTCGGCACCACTGAGGACTCGAAAATTCATCCTGGATCGGTATATGGTATCACCAAGCAAGTGCAAGGGCAACTCGTACATATGGTATGTCAGTCAATCGGTATCGAATCCGTTTCATTTCGTTATCAGAATGTCTACGGCCCGGGGCAATCGTTGTCAAATCCGTACACTGGAATTCTATCGATTTTCTCTACGCGTATTAAGAATGGCAAAGGCATCAATATTTTCGAAGATGGACATGAAACCAGAGATTTCGTTTATATTGACGATATCGTTGATGCGACAATCCTTGGTTTGATGGTTCCTGGTATAAGTGGACATGCATTCAATATCGGTACTGGAGTGGCTACCGATGTGCTCACCGTTGCTAATACACTCAAAAAATATTATGGGATAGATGTTCCTATAATAATTTCAGGCAACTATCGTCTTGGCGACATACGTCATAACTATGCTGATATCACTAAAGCTCGAGCATTGCTCGGCTTCGAGCCGAAATGGACATTCGATGCCGGCATTGAGCAGTTCTGTCAATGGGTCAATAGTCAACCTATTCAAGAAGACAAGTATGAGAAATCAATCGAAGAAATGAAACAAAAAAAGCTTTACAAGTGAAATATTTGATCAATTATTTGATAATAGTCTTTTGCTATTTTTGGGGTTAAATAGTAATTAATTCTATACATTGGACTTTGTGTTTGATTTTTTTCTTAGTATAAATGAAAAAAGCGATATTTATATGTCCCAAATTTTATGGTTATGAGGAGCATATCATAGCAGCCTTGTCGAAACAAAATTACGAGACATCTTATGTAACACATCATCTTAATAGATTGTTAAATTTTTTTGTCCAGTTTTTGCCTGTTATTGTGCAAAAAAAAATCTATGAGAAATCTATAATGATGAAATTGAGAAGATTAAATGGACGTTTTGATCTTCTTTTAGTGATTAAAGGTGAATATTTGACATCGGATCATCTTTCTTTTATACAGAAAAATAGTCCTAATATTGATTGTGTTATGTATCAGTGGGACTCTGTGCATAATCATAATTATCTTTATTTAACAGATTATTTTAATCGAGTTTATACATTTGATTTCAAAGATTCAAAAGAATTTAGTATTCCGTATCTCCCTTTGTTTTACACTGATGACGTTGTTGAAGATAAATATATAGAGAAAGATTTTGATTTTTTTTTGATAGGTGTTTTTAATCCTGATAGATATAAGTATTACCTTCAAATGAAGAAATTTTGTCATACATATGGCAAAAAGATGATGGCTTATATTTATATTCCGTTCGGCTATTATTTAAAAAATCAAATATTGAGAAATAGATTTCATATTAAATCTTTACATGATGTCAAATTCAAACCATTATCACGTGAAAGATTAATTGAATATTATAATAGAACAAAAGTTATTATTGATGTATGTCGGTCTCATCAAACTGGACTTTCTATGAGAATTGTTGAGAGTTACGGACTTAATAAGAAAATATTGACGACGAACGATATGTTTTCCAATGATCCATATGTAAAGGAAATAGAATTCCTGGATATTGATTCTACTGATCGTCAGATTCTTGAATTTGTTGATAAAAAAGTGCAGACTTATAGAAATAAAGGTAATTTGACAATAGATCAATGGTTGAGGCAGTTGTTAGCTTGATTGTATATTTGGTATTTTAAGGATTCTTTAATAAAATCATGAGGATTCCTAATCGAGTCATTTCTTCTATATACATATCGAAACAAGGTTTGATTACTTTGATTCTTTTTATTGTGTATCCATTATTATCGTTGCCGTTTATTATACAGGGAATGTTTAAGTATCAGAAATGGGCATTTATATTGTTTTCTTGTTTTATGGGATTGGTCGGACTGCTTTTCCCTCCGACCGGAGATTTTTATCGTTATACACAAGATGCTTTATTCATCAAGAATCTAAGCTGGGATGAATTTTTAGTTTATTCATTTGTTAAATTTGATTATTTTTTAGTGTATCTTTCTTATGTTTTGACGCATCTGGGTGTAAATTTCGATATATCAAGGTTTATTTATAATACCATAGGCTATTTGTTGTTAAGTAAAATTTTTCTTGAACTTTTGGAATATAATAAAGAAATCAAAAAAAAATATAGGTGCATATTTTTCGGTTTGTTTATTTGTATTAGTTTGAATATGTTCTTATATCGCTTTTTCTTTTCTATGATATTGTTTTTATATGGAAGTTATCAGATCATTATTTTTCATAGAAAAACAGGTGCTTTGTTTCTCATGTGGGCTGTTTTGAATCATTTGTCATTCATTATTTTTGTGATAGGATTCATTGGACAACGTTTAGGCCTTTTCCGTTTCAATCGATACATTATTGCTATTCTTTGTTTTATAGCTTGTTTCTTAGATTCGAATGTTGTGAAGAATTTATTTCAAATTCTTCCAGTACAATATATTGACAGATATATGATTTATCTTGATGGATATTGGGCTGGTGATTATTTGGAGGATCATTCTCTGAGGTATAGAATTATGTTAATTGTTAGTTCATTTATAACTTACTCTTCTATATTAATTTATTATTTAATTTATGATAAAATTAATAAAGAAAAGAAAGCATTGACAAATTATATACTTCTTTTAGTTGCTTTCATGTCACCATTTGCAACAATCGTTGGGCGCTTTTTGACAGTGTTATCTTTGTCGATTAAAATTATTTTTATGTATTCGTTTAAAGATAATTCATTATTTCGAAAATGTGCTTATGTCCTTTTTTATTTAACACTTCTTGATGATGGAATGGGAATATGGTCGTGCCGAAAAGAATTAATTATGAGTGATAGTAATATATTGTTGTATGGTTCTTTTCCATCTATAATTACACATTCTTATTCTGAAGATTGGCTTAATCGGAATGTATTTGAGGATGGTGATTTTAAACGTAAAGAGTGATTAATTGCAATACAGTTATAGATATGGATCGGAATCATAAGGCTAAAAAGAAATTACGAGTTTCTCTAATCGTTCCGATTTTTGGAGTGGAAAATTATATAGCAGAATGTGTAACTTCTTTGATGCTTCAAACATATTCGAATATAGAGTATATTTTTGTGAATGATTGCACTGAGGATAGAAGTATTGATATCTTGCATGAAATTTTATTGAAATATCCCGCTCGTTGTAAAGATACAAAAATAATTAATCATCAATACAATAGAGGATTGGCTGCTGCTCGGTTGACTGGGATAGAGGCGGCAACAGGAGATTATATTTATCATCTTGATAGTGATGATTGGATAGAATCGGATACAATCAGTAAATTTATCGATTCGGCTGAGAAAAATGACGCAGACATGGTTGTTGCGGATTTTATGCTTGAGTTCTCGAATTATTCGGTTTATTCATCTTTGAATATTCATGAAAACATTAAAGTCTATATAACTCAAATACTATTGAGAAATCGTAAGTACCCTTGGAATTTATGGAATCGATTAATACGTAGGGATATACAATTAAAAGCATTGCCGATCGAAGGATTAAACATGGGTGAAGATTATGTAACTATTCCTCGGCTTTTATATTATACAAAAAAAATAAATAAATTAAATACTGCAACATATCATTATCGACAAACAAATGTCAATTCTTATACTAAATGTTTAAATACGAAGGCGGCTAATGATTTAATTTTGTCTACTGAAATTTTAAGTAAGTTCTTTGATGATCAGTCTTTCAAAGAAGTTATACCTCAAATGAGGGCCAAAACAAAGGTGTTATTACTTTCTATTGGGTCAAAAGCCATTCGACTTCAAGCGCTTCAGTATTTTGAAGAATCGATAGTTATAAGCAATCTAACTGTAATAGAACGGTTGATAATCATTTTGGGTGAGCGTCGTCAATTTTATTTGATAGATTTTGTTATGCGATTTGGACTTACTTTGAAAAAAGTTATTCGTAAATTACATAATTTAATTAGTAATTGATTTAGTTATGGACTTATTATTGTGACGATAACTCATTGTATACCATATATTTTTTCTGTTTTTTCTTCTTTTAGGCGACCGCTATTTATTTTTTGACTGTTTCCCCAATTTATAAGGCTTGATGATTCTTTATTTGTAAGTTTTGTAGTTGCTTGAATAGTATTGGATGTTTATGAGAATTGCAATGATTTTGCCATCGTTAGCTGCCGCAGGGCCAGGGTTCGTAGTTAAAGATTTATGTACTGAATTTGTGGCGATGGGATATGTGTGCAAGGTGTTTTATTTCGATGATGTGAAAGAATTGGAAATGCCTTGTCCGACTAAAAGAATAAAATTTTTTGATCAAATAGATTTCGAGGATTGGGATATTATCCATTCGCATATGTTTCGTCCAGATGCATATGTGTGGTGGCATAGGCGAAAAATTCGAAAAGCCGGTGTGAAAACCGTTTCGACACTTCACAATCCGATTGGTTATGAAGCTAATAGAAAAAGTTTCAATATCATAAAATCCAGTATTTTGTATATCGGTTGGCGATTTTTTCTGAGATCAGTGGACCGAGTTGTTATTTTGAATTCTGATAGTCAATCTGAATTGCCGGTTTTTTTGAAGAAAAAATCCCAGGTTATTTTCAATGGTCGCGTTATCAATCAAGAATCGTTTGAGAAAGAGGTATTGGAGAAGAATGATATTAAAGAACTTAAGAAACGGTATAAAATAATAGGAGCGATTGGTAGTCTGACGAACCGAAAAGGTTGTGATCAAATGGTTAAAGTTCTTTCCTCATTGGATGATTATGCTTTGATAATTGTTGGTGAAGGGCCAGAAAAAGAAGCTCTGATTCGACTTGCAAAAGCGAATGGTGTTGAGCATCGATGTCTTTTAATTGGATTTAAAGAAGATCCATTAGCTTATTTGAAATATTTCGACATTTTTTTGATGTGTTCTTCTTCGGAAGGATTTCCTCTTGCGCTTATTGAGGCTGCATCATCCGGATGTCCTTGTGTCCTATCTGATATTTCTATATTTAGATCTATTATCACTGAATCGAATGGAGCTGAATTTTATAAATGGGGTGATATAACTTCTCTTGCTCATGCAATTAAAATAATGGAGACGAAGAGAGCGCAAGAAGCTAAGCAAATTCGTAGTTATTTTGAATCATATTTGACGAGTAAAAAAATGGGTGAAAATTATAATCGTCTTTACAAAATTTTATTGACGGAAAAATGATCGTTTCGAAAATAACTAATAATTATTCGTTTGGGGATAAATTGCAGTTAGGGTATTGGTGGTTTTTGACGAAATTATTCAATTATCGTTCCCGTCTTATCCGACGACCATTTACGATAAGGGGGCGTGAAATGATCGATTTTGGGACTCGGCTTACGACTGGTGTCGGGTGTCGAATAGAGGCTTTCCGAACAAAGGATGATAAAAAAATAAGAAAAAAGAAGATTCGCTTTGGTAATCGGGTGCAATTGAATGATTATGTACATATTTCAGCGATCGAATCGGTTTCTATTGGCGACGATGTTCTGATAGCATCTCATATATATATTTCGGATAATTCCCATGGCTCGTATAAATCTGAAGTCGGAGGATTTCCCTCTTCTCCCGAAATTGCACCTTGTGAACGACCTTATTTCGTTTTGCCTGTAAAAATCGGAAATCGGGTTTGGTGGGTGAAGGAGCAATGGTTTTGCCTGGAGTAACTATCGGCGACGGTGCAATTATAGGCGCTCATTCGATTGTCAACAGAGACGTACCTGCCAATACGATTGTTGTAGGAGCACCTGCCACGGTTATCAAACAGTGGGATTCATTGCAGAATAAATGGATAAAATCTGATATATGATAACAGCTTCGGTTGTTGCGTTTCATGCGCGACACGATGAGTTGGGGCGGTTGATCGATTGTGTGATGCGGTCGCCAATCGACGTCCTCTACGTCATCGACAATTCAACTAATGACGAATTACGAGATTTTGTCAACGGAAATCTTCGTATAAGATATATCTATAGTCTCAATCAGGGCTATGGTGCGGGCCATAATATCGCGATTCGGAAATCAATGGAGGCGAAAGCTGATTATCACGTCGTGTTGAATCCGGATATTTATTGGGATGGGGATGTGATCGGAGAAATAGCATCATTTGTGAATCAGCACGATGATATAGGTCAAGTAATGCCCAAGGTTTTTTATCCAGATGGACAATTGCAATATTTATGCAAACTTTGCCCGTCACCAATTGATTTGATATTCAAGCGGTTCCTGCCTGTTAAATGGATGAAGAAAAGAATGGCAAAATTTCAATTGGAATTTACAGACTATTCCATTCCGATGAATGTGCCGTATTTATCAGGATGTTTTATGTTTTTTAGGATCGACGCGTTGAAAAAAGTAGGATTATTTGATGAACGTTTTTTTATGTATCCTGAGGATATAGATCTAACTCGAAGAATCCACAAATATTATAAAACAATGTTTTATCCTGCTGTGTCGATTGTTCATGCACATGCGGCTGCTTCCAGGACAAATAAAAAGATGTTGAGGATACATATCGTCAACATGATAAAATATTTCAATAAATGGGGGTGGATATTCGATTCGGAACGTCGTGCATTCAATAAACGGTTACTCTCGGAATTAAATCATTAAAATAATATGCGAATAGCAATGATTGGTGCCAGTGGGTTCGTTGGCACAAGGCTTCTTTATCTTTTGCGGGAGGAGCCGGAGAAATACGATTGCAAAAATGTCGACCTGTTGCCGAGCCATTTTTTCAATGATTTGACAACGATCGGCGACGTACGGTCGCAGGAACAGATGGATCGTGAATTAAGTGGGGCCGATGTCGTGATTCTGTTGGCGGCTCAGCATCGCGATGATGTTTCGCCCGTATCGCTCTATTACGACACGAATGTCGGCGGTATGGAGACGACCTTGCGGGCGATGGAGAAAAATGGTTGTAAACGGATCATCTTTTTCTCGTCGGTTGCCGTATATGGTCTTAATAAAAAGAATCCCGATGAAAATCATCCGGCCGATCCGTTCAATCATTACGGTAAGTCGAAGTGGCAGGCGGAGCAGGTACTCCAAAAGTGGTACGAATCGCATTCCGATTGGAATATCGACATCATTCGGCCGACGGTCATCTTCGGCGAGCGTAATCGGGGAAATGTATACAATCTTTTGAAACAGATTTCATCGGGTAAGTTCCTGATGGTCGGTAAGGGCGAGAATAAGAAGTCGATGGCTTATGTCGGTAACATCGTGGCTTTTGTGAAATATTTGATTGATAATGTCGTTGTCGGATATAACGTATTCAATTACGTCGATAAGCCCGATAATAATATGAACCAGCTTGTGGCTCACGTCAGCAAAGTGCTCGACAAGCATATTCCTGCCACGCATTTCCCTTATTGGCTCGGGATGTTCGGCGGGTATTGTTTCGATCTGCTCGCTAAACTCTCAGGTAAAAAACTTACCATTTCTTCTGTCCGGGTCAAAAAATTCTGCGCTACGACCGAGTTCGACGCAAAGAAAGCGCACTCCTCCGGTTTCAAAGCTCCTTATACGCTCGACGAGGGGCTTGCTCGTACATTGGAATTTGAATTCATTCATCCGAAACCGGACGATGTCGTATTCAAGACGGAATAAATGAGACGATAGAGACCGCAATTTCGTTTTGGGGTATGGTTTTGAGACGATTCACAAGGATCGTCTTTTTTTGTGCTTGTGGTTCGGCGAATCCTTTGACGCGTCGAGTTTGACGAAATGTATTTTTATGGTACTTGACGTACGACTCGGGAATGATTCTTGCCCGAAAAGCGAGAGAAACCTCCTAATACGAATATAGGTATGATTGAAAAAGTAACTTTGCATCTGACTGATGGTGTCCGTTTTGAATCCGAAGGCGAACCGAAATGCGATACGATGAATCCCAAAGCCCTGCTGCTCTATGCGGGCGCAAAGTGTGCCGGACTGACGGCCCTGCACATCCTGGGAAAGGAACGCATTGTGCCGAAACGATTCGAAATCAGTCTGTCGGGCGAACTGACTACCGAAACGGTGCAGGCGGGCAGTGAATTCCGTTCGTTCCACATCGTTTACAATATCGAATGCGATACGGATGTCGACCAGACGAAAATCGGTCGTGCGGTGAAGTTGGCGCAGGAAAAGTATTGCGGATTGATGCAGATGCTGCGAAAAATCGCACCGGTTACACCCGAATATGCGGTTGTTTGTACGGAACCGGCGGTTGTATGATACTGCCGATCGAAATACACTCCGGAGTGTATCCCCCCAGGGGGGTGCACTCTTTTTTTTGCAGGAATGATAAAAAAATTGGTACTTTGTATTGCATAATAATAAATTTTGTATTATATTTGCATCGTGAAAGTAGTAAGAGAGTCAGAGGAACTGAATAATTGCACGAAAAAAACAGGAAACCTTACGATCATGAAACAGACTGTCAATGTGAATATCGGGTCGATGCCGTTCACCCTCGACGAAGATGCTTATCAGGCCTTGCGTGATTATTTCGCCGACGTGCGCAGCCGCTTGCCCGAGGACGATACCGAAACGGAGGCCGATGTCGAAACCCGTATGGGCGAGATTCTTCGCGAAAAGGTCGCTTCGCCCATGTATGTCGTGTCGCTCGACACCGTGCGGGCGGCTATCGCCCGTCTCGGGACGCCCGATTGCTTCGGCGCCCGCCACGACGACCCCCGGAGTGAAGAAGACACGACGAACGGCCGTCCCGACAAACTACGCCGTTCGCGCACCGACCGTTCGATTGCCGGTGTCTGCGGCGGTCTGGCCGAGTATTTCGGGATTGATTCGAGCTTGTTGCGTTTGATTACGCTGCTGCTCATTCTCTTCGGTGGCATTTCCATCTGGATCTATGTCATCCTGTGGATCGTCATCCCCGAGGCCCCTTCGCAGTTTACCCTGCACGATACGAAGGGCCGGAACAAATAAAATTATCGTCTTATGGAAACGAATGAAAAAAAACGACTTTATCGCACGCGCAACGGCGTTCTGGCCGGCGTGTGCGGCGGAATTGCGGAATTCTTCGGACTGAACGCATCGACGATCCGTTGGGTTACGCTGCTGTTGATTCTTTTCGGCGGTCTCTCCATCTGGGTCTATATCCTCCTGTGGCTGATCGTCCCCAAGAAACCGAAAAACCTGTGATGCCATGACCGAAGATAACGTGAAAGCGCAGATGCGCAAAGGAATTCTGGAGTATTGCGTCCTCGCCATTCTATCTCGCGAAGATTCCTATGCTCCGAAGATCATCGCCGAGCTGAAACAGTCGGAGATGATCGTGGTCGAGGGTACGCTCTACCCGATCCTCACCCGGCAGAAGAACGCCGGATTGTTGACCTACCGCTGGGAGGAGTCGCCGCAGGGGCCTCCGCGGAAGTATTACACCCTCACGGACAAGGGCCGCGAATACCTCGCTTCGCTGGATGTTGCCTGGGATGAACTGGTGGCTCAGATACGAACCATCCGCCACGGAAAAGAGGAAAATTAACCCGAAACATCAAATAATCGAGAAAATCATGAAAACCTGTTTGTTGAAACTCTTCGTCCTGATCGGATTGTGCCTGGGGTTGTTGGTGGCTCCGGCGGGTTATTCAGCTACGCGCCGTTCCGATAAGACGGACGTATGGAACGGCCGCCGCACCACCGTCCGCGGAAGCGGCAACCTGGTTACCCGCACGAAAGCCGCGTCCGATTTCCGCGCTGTCAGCGCTGCGCGGGGCATCGAGGTCGTCATCGGCGGCAGCGATAAGATCGTCATCGAGGCCGACGACAATGTGCTGGATTACGTCGTGGCCGAAGTCGAGGCCGAAACATTGAAAATCACCCTCCCCGAGAAGGTGAACGTGCGCAACGCCTCCATCACCGTGCGGATACCGAACAACGGGAAGATCGAGGCCATCCGCGCATCGAGCGGCGCTGAGATTCGTACCGAAACAGCCTTGAAAGCCTCCGATCTGGATATTCGCTTGTCGAGCGCCGCTTCGCTGGACGCCGCGCTGAAGGCCAAACGATGCACGATCCGCATGTCGAGCGGCACGGAGATGAAGGCGGCCGTCGATTTCGGACAGTGCAACGTCGGTTTGTCGAGCGGTTCGAGTGTCCGACTTTCCGGCAAGACCGATGCGCTGTCCGCCGACCTTTCGTCGGGCTCCGAACTCAACGCATTCGAATTGGAGGCACGCATGTGTCGGGTCGAGGTGTCGAGCGGGGCCGAAGCCGAGGTCAACTGCTCCGGCGAACTCACAGCCCGGGCCTCGAGCGGCGGCAGCGTCGAGTACAAGGGCGATTGCGAGGTCGATAAACAGAGCAGCTCCGGCGGCGAAGTCAGAAAACGCTAATCCGAAAATCCGCGTATCATGAACGAAGTCAAAAAATGCAGCATATCGGGCGTCGCTTTCACGCTGGACAACGATGCCTACGAAGCGTTGGAGCGTTACATCGAGAGCCTCCGGCAGGCTTACAAAAACTCGCCCGACGGGGCGGAGATCATCGCCGACATCGAGGCTCGCATCGCCGAGCTGATCCTCTCGGCGCAGGACGGCGGACGGGTCGTCGAGAAACCGTTGGTGTTGAACATCATCGGGCAGCTGGGCAGCGCACAGGACATTTCCGAAAAGGAGGAAAATCCCGATGCCGACCTGCAATCCGAATCGCCCCGTATCCCGCGCCGCCTCTACCGCGACATCGACAATGCCAAATTGGGCGGCGTCTGCGCCGGTCTGGGCCGTTATTTCGGCATCGACGCCGTATGGATCCGTTTAGGCATCTTCCTGCCGATCCTCCTCAAAATCGTTTTCGGATCGTATTTTTGGTTCGTCGGCAATGTATTCGGAAACATCTTCGGGGTCTTTCTGCTCTGTTATTTAGTCATGTGGTTCGCCGTGCCGGTGGCCCGCTCCGCCCGTCAGAAGTTGGAGATGAACGGTGATCCGATCACGACCCAGTCGGTGGCCGACGCGACCGCCGCTGCGGCCAATGACGTCGACAGCAAGGCCAAATCCGTCGTGGCCGAAACCGTGTCGGTATTCGGCAAAGTCGTGTTGATCTTGTTGAAACTTTTCGCCGGCCTGCTCGTTTTCGGATTGATCTGCGCCGCCTGCGCCTTGATCGTCGGTTTGATCAGCGTGGCCGTCGGCGGATACGAATTCCTGCACCTCTCGCCCGATGAATACTCCATCTGGCTGCCGATTACGGGCATCTTGGTCGTGCTGGTTCCCGTCTTCCTGTTGATTTACGTGTTGATGTGCCTGATCGCTTCGCGCAAGCCCGGCGGCAAAACCATTCTGGCGACTTTCCTGCTTTGGATCGTTACGATCATCGCCTGCGTGATTTTCGCGATTCGCAGCGATGTAACCGATGGAATGCGTCATATCATACGGAGCAACAATATCCGGGTCGAAACGCCGCGTCCGGATATGGAGGAATTGGAGCAGCAGCTCGAAGCGTTGGAGAGTTACTCCATCGACATTCGGGACAGCACCAACAACGTGAACATCACCGTGCGGGCGAACCGCAAGGCGCCGAACAAAGAGCATCCGGTCGTCGTCAAACAGACGCAGACCGATACGATCCATTGACCGTTAGTTGAGTTGTTTAGATAAAGTTCATTAAGAGCCGTCCGCCCGACAATTCGTCGGGCGGACGGCTCTTCGTCAGAGGCGTTGGGCTTGCCTTTGGTTTGTCGGAGCCTTCGGCGCATCGCAGCGCTGGGAGGCATTGAACGAGTTGTTTGTTCGGCTGGTATCAGACCGCGCCGGCCCACCGCAGTCCTCTCCCAAGGGTGGAACCGATTCTCAACCGGAAGCGCCGCTAACCGCCGCGAACGTTCAGCTTTTATGGGTCATGATGTCGAGTACCATGCGGTCGGTTTCGTTCATACCGTCGCGGCCGATGCGGGTCAGATTGTGGATGCAGCAGTCGACATTCTGGTCGATGATGCCCTCGACCGGCGTAACGCAATGACCGTCCATCGCCATCATTGCCGACAGCACGGCCGTCGATACGCCGCTCATCAGCTTCATTGCGCAGCTCGGTTTCGCGCCGTCGCAGATCATGCCCGTCAGATTGGCGATCATGTTTTTGACCGCTGCGACGATTCGGTCGTAGTCGCCGCCCATCAAGTAGGTGATGCCGCAGCTCGAACCGGTTGCCGCCACGACGCAGCCGCACAAGGCCGAAAGCCGGCCGAGACTTTGTTTGATGTAAATCACGGTCAGGTGGCTCAACGTCAGGGCCCGAACGGTCTGTTCTTCCGATGCGCCGATTTGTTCGGCATAAACCACTACCGGAAGCGTCGCCGCGATACCTTGGTTGCCGCTTCCCGAATTGCTCATCACGGGAATTTTCGCACCGGCCATGCGGGCATCGCAGGCAGCCGAGGTGTAGGAGAGAATGCGCGAAAAGATGCTGTCGCCCATCACTTTCAGCTCCCGTTCCCGTCGGAGCGTGCGACCGACGCTGTGTCCGTAGTCGCCCGTGAAGGCTTGTTCGGCCGCTGCTTTGTTCAGCCGCCGCGATTCGAGGATGAAACGCAATTCATCGACCGGTGTGGTCGTGGCGAATTCCCATACGCGGGCAAGCGAAAGGCCGACCGCTTCTTCGGCTTCTTCGGCAGACGCCGGTGTACGTTTGTCGAGCGTCGCCTGCCCGTCGCGGGCCGCATAGACGAAACGGGTATGTCCTCCGGCGATGATGGCCGTTGCCGTGTGGCCGGCCGCCGAGACTTCCACTTCGATATAGAGTTTTTCGTTGATTCCCTCTTTGAGTGCGATGGCGATGCCCTTTCGGTCGATGAACGCCTTGCCCCGTTCTACGGCTTCGGGCGTAACGTCGCGCAACACCTCTAATTGATATTCCGATTTCCCGACCAATGCACCGAGCGCCACGGCGATGGGCAGACCGATCATGCCGCCCGTGCCCGGAATTCCGACGCCCATCGCGTTTTTCAGGATATTGGCGCTCAGCCGGACGTCGATGCGTTCCGGACAGCGCCCCAGTTCTTCGGTCGCACGGGCCGTGCACAGGGCGACGGCAATGGGTTCGGTGCAGCCGATAGCGGGCACCACTTCGCGATGGATGAGCGCGATGATGCGCTCCCGTTCGGGTTTCGGTATCATAGAGGTCGAAATTTAGCTTGTTCGAAAGCGAAGATACGAAAAAAATGTTATTTTTGTCCGAATGAAGCGATCTGCATTCAATAAATCCGTATAGGTATGGTGAAAGAACCGAAACCCCGTTCGTGGCGGGTCGTTACGAGCGAATATCTCTCCCGAAAACCCTGGTTCACCGTGCGCCACGAGTGCATCGAGGGGCCGGACGGACGTCGGGTTCCCGATTATTATGTCTTCGAATACCCCGATTGGGTCAACGTGATCGCCGTAACAGCGGAAGGGCGGTTCGTTTTTATCGACCAGTATCGCCACGGGCTGGGGCGTACGGATTATGAGATTCCGGCCGGCGTGATCGAATCGACCGATGCCTCTCCGCTGGCGGCGGCTCAGCGCGAACTGCTGGAGGAGACTGGGTTCGGCGGCGGCGAATGGCGACCGATAACGACCTTGTCTCCCAATCCGGCGACGCAGAATAATCTGACGCATAGTTTTCTGGCCGTCGGCGTAACGCGCCAGTCGGAACAACATCTCGATGAAACGGAGGACATCGGCATCCATCTGCTGACGAAAAACGAAGTTTTGGAGTTGCTGCGTACCGATCGGATTCGTCAGGCGTTGATGGCAGCGCCGTTGTGGCGTTGTTTGGCCGAGGAATTGATTCCATGACCTTGCCCCAAGAGATACAAAAAAGCGCTTCGAATCCGAAGCGCTTTTTGTTTTGCGACTTAGCGAATCAACGTGTCGCGAATTACTCGGCTAACGGAGTTACGCTGACATAGGAGCGGCCTTCGCGTTTTTTGCAGAACGAAACCGTCCCGTCGACCAAGGCGAAGAGCGTATGGTCTTTGCCCATGCCGACATTCTCGCCGGCATTGTGAACCGTGCCGCGCTGACGGACGATGATGTTGCCCGCCTTTGCGAACTGGCCGCCGAACAATTTGATGCCGAGCCGTTTGCTTTCCGACTCACGGCCGTTCTTCGAACTACCTACACCTTTCTTGTGTGCCATGATGCTTCGTTTTTAAAGGTTTATGCAACGATTTCTTCCACAAGAATCTGGGTCAGCGCCTGCCGGTGTCCGTTGCATTTCTGGTATCCCGTGCGGCGTTTTTTCTTGAACACCAAGACTTTGTCGTCTTTCAAGTGTTTCAGAATCTTGCATTTTACCGTGGCGCCTTCTACTACAGGTGCGCCGACTTTGACCTGACCGTCGTTGTCTGCGAGCAGGACACGGTCGAAACTTACGGACGAATTTTCGTCGCCCTGGAGACGGTGGACATAAAGTTTCCGACCTTTTTCAGCCTTGAATTGCTGACCTGCAATCTCTACTATTACGTACATTTGAAATCGTTACCGGTATTTGAACCGGTGTTTCGGGTTGCAAATATACGCATTTTTATCGGAACTGCAATACCCGAGGCCGATTTTTTCGGCATCGTCGGTCTCTGGCACGGTTTTGGGCGAGGAGCTGCGCGCCGGAAGCGTTGTGCCGGCACACAGTGGAGGATCATGCATCGTCGTATATTGATTGTTGCCGAAGAGCCGTTCGTGCGCGATGTCGTTCGGCTATCGTTGGTCGGATTGGGCGCCGAGGTGCGCTGCACGTCCGACTGCGAGGGGATGCGTGCATCGTGCCGCCGCGCGACCTTCGATTTGATTATCGTCTTGCAGGCGGCGATGTTTTTGTGCGGCGGCAATCCCGTGCGTGAAGTACGGCCCGCCGGTCTGCGGCATCCTGCGATCTATGTGCTGTCGTGGCAGCAGGCCGAGCAGACGGTGCTGAGCCTTCTGGAAGCGGGCGTCGACCAGTATATGACTTTTCCGGTGAATCTGCAACGGTTGCGCCGCAAAGTGGCCGACGAACTCGACCGACGATTGTGAACCCGATGACCGATACGCTCTATAAAATTTATACGGTTCTCGCGCTCGCTGTAGCGTGTGCGCTGTCGGTGGGCACCTTGTTCGCCGCCTTGCGCGAACGCCGCCGGCGGGGGCACGATGCGATTCTGCGGGCCAAGTATCTGCATGCGTTGATGCTGGCATTGAGCGGCGACGAAGGGCGGATGCCCTATTTCCCGCTTTTCGGCCATTACGGCACCCGGCTGTTGTTGTGCGAAACCATCGCGGGTCTCGTGTCGATCACCTATGGATTGAACACTGCGCTGTTGCGGCACGCGATCGACCGCTACGGGCTCGATCGCTGGATGCTGCGGCATGTCCGTCGATGCCGAGGCTACCGGCGGGCGCGGACATTGGCTCTGCTCGCGTGTTTGCCCTCCGATGAGACGATGGCTGCGGCCGTCGTCCCGTATCTTCGGAGCCGGAACCGTTATGTCCGCTTTTACGCATTGACGGTGCAGTTGGCCGCCGATCCGGCGCACGCCTTGCGGTACATCGAATCGTATCCCAGCCCGTTGGCGGCTTCGGAAGTGGCGGAATTGATGGCTTTGCTGCGGCGCGGCATCCTGCCGGTCGCTTACGGGCCGTTGCTGGAATCGCGTTCGCTCAATCTGCGCAGGGTCGGATTGGCCATTGTCCGGCAGTTCGGCATCGAGGAGGCCGAAGGCCGGTTGTTGCAATTCGTGGCCGACTCCTCCGAACCTGAACTCGGACGGGAAGCCCTCTATGCGCTGTGTTCGTTGCGGTGTTCCCTGCTGCGGCGCGAGGTCGCCGTTTTCATCACGGGGATGGATCTTCGGGAGCGCCGGGCGCTGTTGCGCTGCATGGCGCTCGAAGGCTATGCCCTGAACACGATGCAGCGGCTGTTCGAAGACGACGAACGGCCCTATTACGAAACGCTCGTGCAATCCTATAAACGTTCGTTGGCATGAAAGTCGTCTTGTTGCTTCTGTTGTGCAGCGTCGGTGCAGCCGCCTGCCTCGTTTTGCGGTTGGTTCTTCGGGGTCGGGACAAACGGTTGCTGCTCCGGGATGCGCACGGCATCGGCAGCAGTCTGTCGGAGGAGATCGGCATTTCGGTGCTGTGCAGCGGCATTGATACGCCCGAACGGATCGACGCACTGTTGGGTTCGGAATATACCCGTTTCGAAGTGATCGTCGTGCTCGACGCAGGCGGATTCCCCGAGGAGTTCGCCCATTTGTCGGCTCGCTATCGGATGATTCGGGTCGAATGGCACGGTTCGCAGGAGTTTCCGACGGCGGGCATCCGTTCGTTGTGGCGTTCCCGACGGCGGAGTTGCCGGCGGTTGGTGCTGGTCGACCGTCCGCAAAGAGCGGGCGGAACGGCTGCGGAATCGTCCGTTGCCGATTGGAATGCAGCCGCTTCCGTAGCGGCCTACGATTATCTGCTTCCGTTGGACGGGCGAACGGCCTTATTGCCCGATGCCGTGATGCGGTTGGTAGCGGAGTTGGGCGAACATCCGGCCGGTGCGGTCGATGTCGTGCGGTCGCACATCGGGATACCGGTGGCGTTGATTGCCCGCGACGTCGTGATGGAGGCCGGCGGCTTCGGAAAGCGGTTGCTGCGGCAGATTCCGCGACGGAAGCGGCTGGAGCTGTGGGAACCGTTGGCCGGTCGGGCCGATCGGACGGATGCGGCGAAACGGGCCCGGGTGGAAAAGTTGGTGCTTCGGGCGGCGGTGATCGTGGCGTTCATCGTTACGGGATGGGCCGCCGTGGCGGGCTATTGGACGGGAGCGGCCGTAACGGCTACGGTGGCGGTCGTCGCAGGGGCCGCGGCTTATGGGCGGCAGGCGCTGGCACCCAATAGGGAAGTTGCTTATTTAGGGAGGAGATCGAATAAAGGTGATTCGTAACGTTCGATAGAAAGACGACCCCTTAATATTTGTGTTAAAAAATTCACAATATCGCAAAAATATAGTACCTTTACCATGACAACCGAGACTACGGAATACCAAATACGCACGACGATGATAAACGACGAGGTGAAAACTTATCTGTTGCCGCCCCTGTTCAATGCGGCGGTACGGGCCGGCGGCGCCATCATGAAGGTCTACAAGCATTTCGACGATTACGACATCAGCATGAAGGACGACAAGACCCCGATCACGGTGGCCGATCGTCAGGCTCATCGGGCCATCCGCGAGTATCTGGGCCGTACGCGGATTCCGGTGCTTTCGGAGGAGGGGCGCGCGATGCGTTACGAGGAACGCCGCAACTGGGAGCTCTATTGGTTGGTCGATCCGCTCGACGGTACGGTCGAGTTCATCAAGGGCAACAACGAATTTACGGTCAACATCGCCTTGATGGAGAACAACATCTGCATCGGGGCGGTCATCTACGTGCCCTATTTCGAGAAGATGTACGTCGCCTGGCGGGGAAGCGGGTCTTTCCTCAAAGAAGGCGTTCCGGCCGACGCCGACGCCGAATACGATTACGCCGGCATCCACGAGGCGTGCCGTCGGCTACCGCTCGTCGACGAACCGGCTCGCGATCACCTGATCGTCGCCGTGTCTCGGTCGCATCAGACGCCAGAGACGCATGCGCATATCGACCGGTTGCGCCAGCAACGGGGCGATGTGGAGGTGGTGGAGCAGGGCAGCTCCTACAAATTCTGCCTTTTGGCCGAAGGCAAGGTCGACTATTACGTCCGTACGACGCAGACCTACGAATGGGACACGGCGGCCGGCGAGCTGATCCTTTCCGAGGCGGGCGGACACGTCGAATCGCTGCCCGATGGCCGTGCATTGCGTTACAACGAAGCGGATTTGCACAATCCGTGGTTCGTGTGCCGGTCGAAATTTTGCAAATTGTAGGTTTTTCGGGCGGCCCTCGGACCGGAGGGCTGTCGCACCGTGCGATTTTTTGTGCGGGAAGCGGCAGATTTACGCACGATTTTTATACCTTTGTGCCACGAAAATCATAAAACTGCATCATACCCATGGGAAGAGCATTCGAATATCGCAAAGCGCGCAAACTCAAACGCTGGGGGCACATGGCCCGTACATTCACCAAGATCGGCAAGGAGATCGAAATCGCCGTCAAGGCGGGCGGCCCCGATCCGTCGGGAAACACCCGTCTGCGTATCCTGATTCAGAATGCCAAGGCCGAGAACATGCCCAAGGAGAATATCGAACGGGCGATCAAACGGGCGACTGAAAAGGATGCGGCCGATTACAAGGAGGTGATTTACGAAGGCTACGGCCCGCACGGCATCGCTTTCCTTGTGGAGACGGCAACCGACAACACCAACCGTACGGTGGCTAACGTGCGCATGCACTTCAACAAGTGCGGCGGTGCATTGGGCAACAGCGGTTCGGTGGCATTCATGTTCGAGCACAAATGCGTGTTCAAATTCCATCCGGCTGCGGGCGTCGATCCCGAGGAACTGGAACTCGACATGATCGACTTGGGGGTCGACGAATTTTACGCCGAGGAGGACGGCGTAACGGTTTATGCTTCCTACGAATCGTTCGGGGCCATTCAGAAGTGGTTGGACGACCGCGGGTACGAGATCGTCTCCGGCGAATCGGCTTATCTACCGATGGACACGAAGGAGTTGGACGCCGAGGGGCGCGAATCGGTGGAGCGGTTGGTGGAGCGGCTCGAAGAGGACGACGACGTTACGAACGTTTACCACAACATGAAAGAGGAGGATTCGGCCGAATAGGATTTTCGATAGGGGTTTGCGTATAACCCGCCATTAATGAAAAAGCCGCTCGACAAAATCGAGCGGCTTTTCATTAAGGATAGGGCCGACCGATCATCTGTTTTCGATTTTGCAGACCGGTGCTGAAAAAGTATTGCGGGCGGGGAAATTTGGCATATTTGCAACAAAACCGTCGCCATGAATAAAGTCATCACGGAGATCACTCCGCTTTCGTCTCAAGACTGTTTCTATCTGATCGACCGTTACAAAAACAAATTCGATTACCCGCTGCATCGACATGCCGAATACGAACTGAATTTCGTGGAGAACTGCAAGGATGCACGGCGCATCGTCGGGGACTCGGTGGAAATGCTCGGCGATTATGACTTGGCTTTGATCGGGGGCGGTCTCGAACATACGTGGGAAGCCTATCGGTGCACCCATTCCCGCATCAGGGAAATTACCATTCAGTTTTCTCCCGACCTGATCGACGATACATTCTTCGGCAAAAACCAGATGCGAACGCTCAAAGAACTGTTCGAACGGGCTAAATCCGGCGTGGCATTCGAGATGCCGGCTATCATGCGGCTGTACGGCAAACTCGATTACGTAACCCATGCGCAACCGGGTTTCTATCAGGTCATCCGAATCCTCGAAATCCTGTATGAATTGTCCGTCGATGAGCACTATCACGAACTCGCCAGCGCTTCGTTTTCCAACAAGGGGGCGGCGAGCGATTCGCGTCGCGTGTATAAGGTAGAGGAGTTCATCTCCCAAAATTACCGGCAGCCGATCCGGCTTCGGGAACTCGCCGATATGGCGGGCATGACACCGACGGCATTCAGCCGATTCTTCAAATTGAGAACGGGCCGGACCGTTTCCGATTACATCATCGATACGCGGCTCGGATTCGCCGCTCGCAAACTCGTCGACAGCACCATGTCGATCGTGGAGATCTGTTACGATTGCGGCTTCAACAACATCTCGAATTTCAACCGCAGCTTCAAAAATAAAAAAGGTTGTACGCCGAAGGTCTTCCGGGAAAACTATCGCAAAAACAAAGTGATCGTGTGAGGCGACGTTCGCCGATTCATGCGATTCGGCGGGCAATGATACTATTTTATCCGATCGTTATATTCTCGAATCTTTTAACGGACTATCGGTCCGTCGGATTCGAGACTGTCCGTGCGTTTTAGCGCAATGCGAGCCGATTGACTGTGCGCCGCTTCAGGACGGATCTTGCGGTTGTCCGTAATGGTCGATGAGCTGCCGAAGGCGGCTTCTTGTAATAGTTCGACCCCGATATTCGATGGACTTCGATGCCGGTGGGTGCGTGTCGAATCGGTTCTTTCGGCTGCGGAAGTTCGATTCGTCGCGGCAATTCGTTTCCAACTATACGTTTCCAGCTCCGAATGAATAAGGATAATGGCGGTCGGGCGGAGAAAATCGGCTCGAAGTCATAATAGTATTATATTCCGGTAATATAGTATTCAATTACCGATTTATTTCGCGCTACTTTTGTCCATGGAACGGTTCTTATGCTGTTTGTGTGAAAAAAGATACTAACCTTAAATCTTAGCGAATATGAAAAAACTCTTTATCGCAATGATGATAGGCTTGTGCGCGCATGCCGCCGCTCAAAACAGGCCTGTCAACGGTTTGGTAGTCGATGCCTCTACCGGAGAACCGCTGGCCGGAGCCTCCGTCTATGCAGTTGACGGCCGAACCGGAACGATCACCGGTTCCGACGGCCGTTTTGCACTTTCCGTACCCGACTTGTGCAAAAATTTGGAGATCGACTTCCTCGGTTATGAAAAACGAACCGTCGCGCTTACTTCGTCGAAGACCTATTACGAGGTGGCGATGGAGAGTATCCAGGCCGAAATCGATCAGGTAATCGTGATCGGTTACGGTACGGCGAGAAAAAGCGATCTGACCGGTTCTGTCAGTTCGATCGGTTCGAAAGACCTCGTAAAATCGAATCCGGTCAGCCTCGAAAAGGGGCTTCAAGGACGGATGTCCGGTGTGAACGTCGTGCAGAATGACGGTGCGCCCGGTTCCGGAATCAGTGTGCAGATTCGAGGCACCAACTCGTTCCTCGGAGGGACGGAGCCGCTTTATGTCGTGGACGGAGTGCCCATTACGACCTCCAACGATCAGGAGTCGATCAATTTCGAAGAGAATACCTATTCCTATCGCAACGCTTTGAGCTTTCTCGATCCGAACGACATCGAATCCATCGAGGTGTTGAAAGACGCTTCTTCGACGGCGATCTACGGATCGCGCGGGGCGAACGGCGTCATTCTCGTTACGACCAAAAGCGGGGCGGGTCTGGCGTCCAGCAGCGTGGTGAACTTCAACTATAATTTCACATTGAGCAGTCCGGTGCGCAAAATCCGCATGCTGACCGGACAGGAATACGCCGCCTATCGCAACGAATCGTATGCCAATACGCAACTGGCCAACGGCGCGAGTTATACCCAGAGCGATCTGCCGTTTCCGGGCATGGAAATCGAACAGTCGGGCTATGTGAAAGGGCCCGAGGATTTCGGAACGGATCCTTACTATTGGCAAGAACAGATATTCCGGACGGCGCAGTCCCACAACATCAATCTGACCGTTTCGGGCCAGGGACGCGGAATGGACTATTCGTTGAGCGGCTCCTATCTTTCGCAGGAGGGAACGATCATCAACTCCGATTACAACCGTTACGGGTTCAAGATCAACTTCAACAAACAGGTCAATTCCTGGCTCAAGATGGGCACCTCGACGAATATCTCCTATGCCAAGTCCAATATGCTCAAAACGACGATCGACAGTCAGGCGAACGGTACCGAAGGTGTCGTCCGTTCGGCTTTGATGTACCCTCCTGTCTATACGGTGGACGACGAAATTTCGAAGGACAACGAGTTTTCTACAGTTACCACGCCGACGCTTTACACGCAGGCGCTCAATGAGCATAAGAACATCAATGTCTATACGTCGAACTATGCCAACCTCTCGTTGACGAAACATCTGATGTTCCGCACGGTCTTGGGATGGAACTATTCGGCGAACGATGCCAATCAGTATTGGCCGGTCTATCTTTACGAAGGACGCAACGTCAACGGCAAGTCGTATGCCGGCGACACTTCGTGGAATTCGCTCGTATGGGACAACCTGCTGATGTATAACCGGAGTTTCGGAAAGCACAATATCGCGGCGACCCTCGGTTCCTCCTGGGAGGAATCCCATTGGTACAACAAGCGCATTTCGGTGCAGACGTTCGGTACCGACATCACCAACGGCTGGCTGTTGCAGGATGCGGCGACCGTCAATACGCCCTACTCGTCGAAAGGCGATTCCCGACTCTTCTCGATCATCATGCGTGCATCGTACAATTATGCGAACAAGTATTACTTGACTTTTACGGGGCGTGAAGATTATTCAAGCAAATTCGCGAAAGGGAATCGTTCTTCGTTCTTCCCGTCGATCGGCCTCTCGTACCGGATTTCCGAAGAGGCGTTCATGAGTTCGGCCCGTAAGGTGATCGACCATCTCAAAATACGTTACAGCTACGGAACCTCCGGCAACCAGGCGATCAACTCTTATCAGACTTTCGCCTTGATGCGATCGGCGAATTACCCGTTCGGCAATTCCGTGCAGAACGGATTCGCACCCGATCCTGCCAACCCGGGCAATGCGAATCTGAAATGGGAAACTACGCGTCAGCATGACGTCGGACTGGAATTGCGATTGCTGAACCGGATCGACCTCACGGTGGACTACTACCACAAACGCACCGAGGACCTGTTGCAATACAAGGAGGTCGCTTACAGTACGGGGTTGCAGCGGATTCTCTCCAATGCGGGATGCGTCGTCAACCGAGGCTGGGAAATCGGCCTGAATGCAACAGTGATGGACAAGCCGCATTTCACGTGGAATGTCGGAGGAAACATTTCGTTCAACCGCAACCATCTCACCGATTTCAACGATGCTCCCATGTTCCCCAACTCGTTGTGGAATACACTGCGGCCGTTTGCTTTGCAGAACGGGCATGCGATCGGCTCACTGTACGGCTTCGTGGAGGACGGAATCTGGAGTTCGCGCGAGGAGGTCATCCGAAGCGACCAGTTCCAGGCGCAATACCCCGGCTATACGGTCAACGACAACAACCAGGCTACCGAACTCATCATCATGCGGAAATGGCTGGGGGAAATCCGTTACAAGAATCTGGACGACGACCCCAACATAACGGATGACGACCGAACGTACATCGGCAATACGAATCCCGACTTTTTCTATGGTCTGCACATGGACTTCAAGCTCTACAATTTCGACCTGAGTTTCCTGTTCCAGGGCGTGCACGGCAACGATATTCTGAATATGAACAGTTTGCGCTTCTACGACATCGGCAATTCCAAGAACCTTCCGCTGGAGGTCTACCGTGAATCCTGGACACCCGAGAGCGGAGGAACCGCGCCCAAGAATTTCTACGACAACGGCCGGACGATCCGTTTCTCGCGGCGGTATATCGAAGACGGTTCCTATTTGAAATTGCGCAATATCCAGCTCGGCTATACGATCGACAAACCTTTCAAGGGCGTATCGGCTCTTCGGATTTATGTCGCCATGAATAATGTGTTTACGATTACGGACTATTCCGGTTATGATCCGGAGGTGAATTCGTTCGGATCGGATCCTGCGCTGCGGGGTGTCGATTCGGGCGGCTATCCTCAAGCTCGGAGTACGGTGTTCGGAGTCAGTTTAACCTTTTAATCAATAGCTTATTATGAAAAAGATAATTTTCGGTTTGATTTCGATCGCATCGCTGACGGCTTGTTCGCTCGACGAAACGCCCTATACCGTTTCGAGCGAGGAGCTGGCCAACAGCCAGAACGGTGCGGAACAGTTGGTTACGGGTATCTACAACTGCTTCTGGGATACCTACATGATGAAAAAGACCTACATGGAATGGTTGGATATGGATCACGACCATGCCGGTGCGGAGTCGTGGGTCATGTCCGGCGCCGGCGAGGGGAACGTAACCACCCACTGGGGCTACAACAACAGTTCCGATTTGTGGAATGTCTTTTACCAGATGATCAGTCGGGCCAACAAGGCGATGGAATCCATTGCCGAAAACGGCGATCTGGAGCAGAATCGTACGATCCGTCAACTTTATGGCGAAGCCTTGTTCCTGCGGGCATGGGCCTATTTCCATTTGGTGCGGATGTACGGAGCCGTGCCTTTACGGCTGGCCTATATTCAGGAGAACGATCTGGAACGCTCGCCGGTCAAAACGGTCTTCGAGCAGATTGTCGAGGATTTGAAACAGGCGTGCGATTACATGAGCTATCGTTCGGAGGGTTCCGTTGGCGAGTGGGGGCATGCCGATAAGACCGCCGCCCAGTTGTTGCTGGCCAAAGTGCTGTGTACGATGGGCAGCGGGTCGCGCGGAGCGAACGGAATCGAGATGATCGTGCCGATCAAAGGGACGGATATACGTTATTCGAGCGATCGGGAGGCGCTGGTCGGTTACCGCGAAATCGACGCCGAGGCGTGTTATCGGCAGGCCAAAGAGTTATGCGACGAAATTCTGAAACGCAAGGGTGTGGACTACGATCTGATGCCTGCGTTCACCGACGTGTGGGGAACGGTCAACGCCCGTAACAAGGAGTTCATCTGGGGCGTGGCATCGAGTAGCAATCAGGATTATCAGACCGAACATTTGGCCATTTATTATTCCATGCCTCCGTTCGGTGGACAGCGCCGGTGTTTTATGGCCGAAGGGCTTTACGATCAGTACGAACAGCAGGATCATCGGCTCATATATGGCGTGTTCCACTATTTCGCGACCGGTTACGACAACATGTTCAGTTACGGATGGGTTCCTTATCCCAACGAGACGGAGTACAGTTACGAAGCGATGCCCGAGAACCTGAAAAGCCATTGTTCCAAATGGTACGGCAATTTCGCGAAATCGACTCCGACCATTGCCAAGTGGTACATCGGCGATTTGCAGAAGTTGGAACCCCGTATGGCCGTCGACGGAAACAGCGTGCAAGAGGATATTCCGTTGCTGCGGTTCGCCGAGGTGTATTTATTGAAGGCCGAGGCCGAAATCGAATTGGGGAATCTCGCTGCCGGTATCGCTGCCGTGAATGAAATCCGCCGTCGATCCAGAGCGTCCGAGCTGCCGCAGACGAGCGATGTCGTCGAGGCACGCAGTTGGGTGTTCAAGGAGCGTTCGTTGGAACTGGTCGCCGAGTTCAACCGTAAATTCGACCTGTTGCGCTGGGGGTTGTACCTCGACGTCATGAACGGTACGGTGTCGGTGATGGCTTACGGTTACACCAATTCCAAGGTGCGCGAACGCCGCAATCTGCTTTACGCCGTCCCGACGGCTGAGGTTACCGAAAACAAGTTGTTCGGTCCGAACAATCCTGGGTGGTAAGTCCGTACCGAACGATTTTCAAACGAGATGCCTATGAAAAACGGATTATCGATTTTTGTGCTCTGGTTCGCAGTCATCGTTTCGCTGGTTGCGTCCGGAAGTCCCTCGCATGCTCAATTCATCCATGACCTGACCGGCGATCGGCGACCGTGGACCAAACCGGTCGAAGTCGGTGGCGGCGATTATCGGTTCGTTGTGTTGGCCGACAAGACCGGCGGCCCCGAGACGGGGGCATTCCAGCAAGCGATCGAGGAGGTCAACCGGTTGGCGCCCGATTTTGTCGTTGCGATCGGCGATCTGGTCGACGGGTATGTCGCTGCGCCCGAAGCGATCCGGGGTCAATGGCGACGGTTGTTGGCCATGACGGAACGATTGGAGGCTCCGCTTTTTTTCGTGGGCGGGAATCACGATTTGTCGAACGAGGCGATGCGTCGGGAATGGATCGCCCGATTCGGCGCGACTTACTATCATTTCCAGGTCGGACGCGATCTGTTTTTGGTGCTCGATACCGAAGAACAAGGCGGAATTTCCGACCGGCAAATCGATTATTTCACGCAAGTGCTGCGCCATTGGAAGGGCCGTTGGATCTATCTGTTCATGCACCGGCCGTTGTGGTATCCGCACGACCACGGCGGATTCGAACCGATTGATTCGCTTTTGCGGGGGATTGACTACACCGTTTTCAGCGGACACGAACATCGTTATTACAAGGAGCTGCGCAATGGCCATGCGTATTACATCCTGGCGACGACCGGCGGGGATTCCGCTCTGCGAGGAACTCGATTGGGCGAATTCGATCATTATTTCCACATTACGGCCCGCGATCCCGCGCCGGTCATCGCCAATCTGTCGTTGGGCGGCATGCTGCCGGACGATGTCGTAAACAGCGAGACCAAACCGATGGTCGATGCGATGACCGGAACGAGTTATATCGAGACCGTGCCGGTCGTGTTGTCCGGTGAATACCCCGAATCGTTCGATTTTGAGATCAAGGCGGTCAACCGATGTACCCGGGAGATGGCTTTTACGGCGACATTGCCCGATCTCGAAGGGCTGACGTTCGCCCCATCGCATATCGAAGTACGTATCGCCCCCGATTCGGAACGGATTTATTCTATTCATGCTGTCAATGCCTCGAAACTGTCGGCGGAGCGATTCGCTCAGTTTCCCGTACGGAGTTCGTGCGGTTATCGGTTGGCGGGAGAGCCGGTCGTTGTCTCGACGGAAAAAACGATGCTGCTCGATTGGAATCGCACCGTGCGAACGGGTGAGGCCTGCTGCATCGTTTGCGACAATCCGGCCTATGTCGGGGAGCGTTGGGACTGGCATGGGCCCGATGATGGGCGATTCGCCTTTCGCGTCGAACGGATCGGGGAGGAACTGGTCATAACGGTCTCTACGACCGATGATCGGTTGATTCGGTCTGCCGATGCGACCGCTCCGCAAGATCGGATATCCGTTTTTCTTGCAACTGATGCCGCCGACGGATTCACCGATAAGGTTCGGTACGATTTCGTGCCGGGGAAACCGATGCAGGGAGGAACGGAGCAGAAACATGGAAAAGTGCGAGGTTCGTGCCGGGCCGAAGACAACGGCATGACGGCGGAACTGACCGTTCCGATGAGCAGTTTGCAGACGGATCGCATCCGGCTGAATGTGGCGTTTACCGACAGCGACGACGACCGGAACACGAAACCGTCGGTCTTGTGGTGGAAACCTCCATGGGACGCTTCCTCCGATTTTGTCGGGTCGGGCGTATTCGTTTTTCGATAAACTTGTCTGTGCACGATGAAAAAAAGGATTTTGCTATTGTTCCGCATGCGGTTCGAAGCCTTCCGCACAAGCCGCGGTCGAATCCAGTTGTTGTTGTCCGTGGCATTGACCGGTCTTCTCGTTTCCTGTTCGGCGCAAGATACAGAGACGATGACGCCGCGCGAGCGGTTGCTCGCACGGTTGCGCCGGATCGAACGGCTAAACGGTTGTGTTTTCGGGCATCATGACGACCCCGTCTACGGCCATGACTGGAACGGATGCGGGATCAGCGACGTGAAAACCGTAACGGGCGATTTCCCAGGTCTGATGAGCTGGGATATCGGGCTGATAGAATACGGAAGCCTGCGAAATCTCGACGATGTACCGTTCGACCGCATTCGTCGCGAAGCGATCGCGCAACACGATCGCGGGGGTCTCAATACGTTCAGTTGGCATCTGCGGAATCCGGTTACGGGCGGCGATTCCTGGGATGTCGAAGGTCATGCGGTACGGGCCTGTCTTACGGAGGGAACGGCACTATCCGACACGTTGCGGCGATGGATCGCTTCGGCGGCCGATTTCCTGGGCGGATTGCGGGACGCTTCGGGACGGCGCATCCCCGTGATCTTTCGTCCCTGGCATGAACATACCGGAGACTGGTTCTGGTGGGGTGAAAGTTCGACCTCGCCCGAAGACTACAAAGCCTTGTGGCATCTGACGCGAAGCATTTTCGACGAAAGTGGGGTCGATAATGTCGTGTGGGCCTATTCGCCCGATGCGATCGCTTCGGCCGACGAATATGTCGAACGCTATCCGGGAGACCGTTATGTAGATATATTGGGGTCCGATATTTATCATTTCGACGGAGAAGAAGGGGTGGCGGATTTTCTGCGACAGGCTTGTTCGCAACTCGATGCAGTAACGGCCCTTGCTGCACGTAAGCGAAAACCGGTCGCCTTGACGGAGACCGGCAGCGAAGGAATCCCCATGAAAAACTGGTTTACGGAGGTGTTGTTACCCTTGTGTGAACGTTATCCCCTCGTCTATGTCTGCGTTTGGAGGAACGCGCACGATCTTCCGGCGCATTATTACACGCCGTATCCGGATCATCCGGCGGCGCCGGATTTCTGTCGGTTTTACGAATCGCCGCGCATTTGGTTCGCCCGGGAGGTGCAGACGAAATGTCCCGATCCGGATGAACCGAATCCCGCATACGATTGAATATAGCATTCTGTTTGACATGAATTTCGAAGAGAGAAAACAACTGATCGAACGACGTTATGAACAGCTCATCGAACGTCCCAACGTTGCGATCGAAGGAAATGGCGTGTTCCACCGCTACGAATATCCGGTATTGACGGCCGAAATGGTTCCTCCGTTTTGGCGTTACGACTACGATGCCGCGACCAATCCCTTCTTCATGGAACGCATCGGCATGAATGCCACGTTCAATGCGGGAGCTTTGAAATGGAAGGGTCGTTATCTGTTGATGGTTCGGGTGGAGGGGAGCGACCGCAAGTCGTTTTTCGCTTTGGCGGAAAGTCCGACGGGGATCGACCGGTTCCGGTTTCGGGATCGGCCGGTCGTCATCCCCGAAACCGAATTCCCCTGTACGAATATGTATGACATGCGGCTTACGCGCCACGAAGACGGTTGGATTTATGGGTTGTTTTGCGTGGAGCGCCATGACGACACCCGTCCGCACGATCTTTCGGCGGCTACGGCGACCTGCGGCATTGTCCGCACGAAGAATCTGATCGACTGGGAGCGGTTGCCCGACTTGAAAAGCCGCTTTCAGCAGCGCAACGTGGTGTTGCATCCCGAATTCGTCGGCGGACGATATGCCCTGTACACCCGGCCGCAGGACGGTTTTTTCAATGCTGGCAGCGGCGGAGGCATCGGGTGGAGTTACGTCGACGATATGACGCAGGCCGAAATAGACGATGAAGTGATCGTCGATTCCCGATGTTACCATACGGTGAAGGAGTTGAAAAACGGAGAGGGCCCGGCTCCCATCAAGACGAAGCACGGGTGGCTACACCTTGCGCACGGGGTACGCCGTTGCGCCTCGGGGTTGAGGTATGTGCTCTATCTGTATATGACGGCCCTGGACGAGCCGTGGCGAACCGTCGCTGCACCGGGCGGTTATTTCATGGCTCCCGAAAACGGGGAATATATCGGCGATGTCATGAACGTCCTCTTCTCGAACGGTTGGATCGTCGATGACGACGGCACGGTATTCATCTATTACGCTTCGAGCGACAAACGGTTGCATGTGGCGACTTCGACGGTCGATCGGTTGGTCGATTATTGCTTCCATACGCCTATCGACGGGCTCTCTACGAGCGAGTCGGTCAAAACGATCGGTGCCCTCATTGATCGCAATTTCGCCTTGATGAACGGAAAATAAGAGGGGTTTCGGTATGACCTCATTGCGCGAAAAGATCGGTTATGGATTCGGCGATATGGCGTCGTCGATGTTCTGGAAGATATTCAGTTACTATCTTCCGTTTTTCTATGCGCATGTCTTCGGCCTGACGGTGCGGCAGGCCGCGATGCTGTTCCTCGTTACGCGTATTTGGGACGCAGTTTCCGATCCGTTGATGGGGATCGTCGCCGACCGTACGGTCTCGCGGTGGGGAAAATATCGTCCCTATTTGCTGTGGGCGGCGCTTCCGTTTTCCCTGTGCGGGATATTGTTGTTTTCCACACCGTCGTTCGGAACCGACGGCAAACTGATCTATGCTTACGCCACCTATCTCCTGATGATGACTGTGTACACGGTCATCAATGTTCCGTACGGGGCGATGCTCGGGGTCATCACGACCGATTCGAACGAAAAGACGCTCTTTTCGAGTTTCCGCATGTTTTTCGCTTACGGCGGTTCGTTTCTCGCTTTGGCTTGTTGGGAGCCGTTGTGCAGTTTTTTCGAGACGCGGTGGCACGTCGCGCCGACAATCGGTTGGCAATGGGCCATGATCGTGGTTGCCGCAGGTTGTTTCATCTGTTTCCTGCTTTGTTTTCTGATGACGCGGGAGAAAGTGAAGACCCGGAATACCGTGTCGGTAGGGGCCGATTTCAAGGCTTTGTTGAGGAACAAACCTTGGTGGATGCTGGTCGGCGCGGCCCTGTCGAACAATCTTTTCAATACGGTCCGCGGGTCTGCGGCCGCCTTCTATTTCGCCGACGTGATCGGTGGCCATGCCTCCTTGTCGTTCTTCGCATGGGAGATCGCCTTTTTTGCCGGGTTGTTTCTCTCTGTCGGCGAGATCGCCAACATGCTCGGGGTCGCTCTGGCGACTTATGTAACCCGCCGGATCGGCAAAAAATATACGTTCATCGGGGTCGAGGTCGCGTCGGTTCTGTTGAGTATCGCCTTTTTCTATCTTCCGTGCACCCAGGGCGGGTATTGGGCGATGTTGATGCTGCAAATCGGAATCTCCGTCGGTACCGGTATCGTCTCGCCGCTCATCTGGTCGATGTATGCCGATGTCAGCGATTACGCCGAATGGAAACATCGGACAGCTTCCACGGGTTTGATTTTCTCGTCCGCATCCATGGCGCAAAAATTCGGCAGCGCTTTCGGCGGTTCGGGGACTTTGTGGATACTCGGAGCATTCGGTTATGTAACGGTTACGGGAAATGCCGGTCTTGTGCAGACCCCTTATGCCCTCGACGGATTGCGTTATTTGATGAGTTTCATTCCTGCGATGATCGCTGCTGCGGGTTTGCTGACGATCAGTTTTTATCCGTTGACGGCGGAGCGGATGCGCAGAATCGACGCTCAGCTTCATTTGCAACGAGCTCGACAAAACGATCGGTAGAAAAACTATGAATGAAGTGAATCTTTCGATTTTCCGTCGGGAGTTGATCGACGTCTTGCAACGGAATATTCTTCCGTATTGGATGAACAAGATGATGGATCCGCGCGGCGGCTTTTACGGACGGCGCGACGGTTACGACCGGCTCGATCCCGATGCGCCCAAAGGCGCCGTGTTGCATGCCCGCATTCTGTGGACGTTTGCTACGGCTTATCGGATATTGGGCGAGGAAGCCTATCTTCGCGTTGCCGAATATGCCGAACGTTATGTCGTCGAGCGGTTCCTGGATGCCGTTTACGGGGGAGCCTATTGGTCTCTGACCGCCGACGGAACGCCCCTCGATGAGAAAAAACAGTTTTATGCACTCGCATTCATGCTTTACGGATTGGCGGCTTATCATCGTGCGACCGGCGATGCCGATGCTTTGCAACAGGCGACCGCCTTGTTCCGTACCATAGAGAAGCACAGCCGCGACCGCCGATTCGGAGGATACATCGAGGCGACGACCCGTTCGTGGGCTCCGATTTCCGACATGCGTCTCAGTTCGAAAGACCGGAATGCCTGCAAGACGATGAACACCCATTTGCATATCATCGAGGCTTATACGGAACTGTATCGGGTGTGGCGCAATCCCGAATTGTCGGAAGCTATCGTTGCCCTGCTCGATCTTTTTTTTACGAAGATCGAAAATCCCGAAACGCACCATTCGGTTCTTTTTTTCGACGAACATTGGCGACCGCTCGATCGGGGCATCTCCTATGGGCACGATATCGAAGCCTCGTGGTTGTTGCTCGACGCTGCACGGACACTCGATGACCCGCTTCTTTTGCGCCGTGCCGTGTCCCACACAGCCCGAATGGCCGATGCGGCTTCGCAGGGAATTCGGGACGACGGTTCGTTGATCTACGAAATCCGGAACGACGGAACGGTCGATGACGATCGTCATTGGTGGGTGCAGGCCGAATGCGTTGTGGGACAATTATACCGGTATCGGTATCATGGCCGTCCCGAAGCCTTGGCGGCGGCTTGGCGGACTTGGAAATATATCGAATTCTGTTTGGTGGATTCAGCCGGCGGCGAGTGGCATTGGAGCCGTCGCGGGAGAGACGGGACGATTGATTTCGAGGACGACAAGGCCGGTTTCTGGAAATGTCCGTATCACAACAGCCGTATGGTGTTGGAAGCGGTGGAACATATTTTCGATTGCGATTGTTGACTCTTACGTGCCGATGCCTTTTGACCCGAATTTTTGAACTCGCTTCTTTTTTGCCGCATTTGCCGTATGCCGTTCCATCCATCCGCCTTGGTGGGGCATCGGTCGGAATTCCGAATCTTCCGAGCCTTGGGGATGTTGGGGGACGGATGATTGTCCTAAAATTTTGCAGCAAAGCGACCGCAAAGTCGTTGTTTCCCGAATAATTTTTCCCTATATTTGTCTCGCAGCCTGTACGGACTGTGGATAGTTGAATAAAAAGCGCATCGGCTTTTTTCTTACGACCGAAATCTGGAAAATTTCAACAAAGTAAGGAACAAAGGTTGATGCTCTCGCTGTTTTCCGGCGTGGGCATATTCCGTCATCTTACTTTGTGGGCATTCCAGAGCCTCGGTCGTGGATTCGGAATCTTGTCCGCGCTTTGTTATGGGATGACGGCATGATACATATCGGTAAATTGATCGAGGCGGAGCTGCGACGGCAGGAGCGGACGGTGAGCTGGTTCGCCCGAAAACTCTATTGCGAACGTACCAATGTCTACGACATCTTCAAGCGTCGGAGCATAGATACCGATATGCTGCTGCGAATCTCGTTCGTTTTGCATCACAATTTTTTCCGCTATTATTGGTGCGAGGCCGAGGGGCTCGGTTCCGAGCCGGCCGAGCCTGCGGAGCGTCAATAATTTTCAACACTTCCGTACGATTTTCGAGTACACTCGATTCGCTGTGCGAACGTCCGTTCGACGTATTTTTGCACCCGACAAACAAACATTCATTCATTAAATCAATTTGTGTTATGAAAAAAATGAAACTTTTCTTGATGATGTTCATCGCAGCTGCCAGCGTATGCGGTTTCACGGCTTGCGACGACGATGACGACAAGGGGGCGTCCTCTCCGATTGTCGGAACATGGGAATATCGGGAGCCCGGATTGGTTGACACCTACACCTTTTCGGCAAACGGTTCGTACACTAACAGTTGGTATGAGGAAGGCTATGATTCGGACTCCGATCATGGTACTTATACCTATGAAGGGACGACGCTTACACTGAATAGTCCCGAGTATGGTGTAGATACATACACGGCGACGATTTCAGGCGATAAACTGACTCTCGACGGTGATGTGTATATCCGTAAATAGTCTTAATGGACTTCTGACCGAAAGCGCGGCCGCTTCTTTTCTTTAGGAAGCGGCCGCGGGCTTTTTTAGGTAAGACAGGGCGGCGCGAACGTATTGATTGAAGGTCTCAAATGCGTCGGCGTGCTATTTTACAAACGTCGGATATTCTTCCGACCGAGTTAATAAAATTGCACGAAGCGGCCCCGTTCGGTCAGACAGTAGGGACAGAAATCGGGTTCGTGTTCCGTGAGCGCGAGGTTGCCGCATACGGGACAAACCGTATAGGTTCGGACCGTGTCTTGCGGGTGCCGTCGGTTGAGGCTCTGTTCCAGCAGGATGATGTGCTGCCGGTCGCCGGCATCGGCCCGGGCCAGAATCTGGGCCGCATAACGGTTGCCTGCCGACATGGCCCGATGAATCTCCTTGCCGCATCGCGTATGGAGCGATTGTTGTTCGTAGCGCAGACTGCGTTCTAAATTGCCGTCGGTCGTGCCGCGGAACACGATCACCTTGACCGGCGGCTCGTAGTGCCCGCCCAACCGGACGATGGCTTCGGCGCAGATGCCCTCATGCACCCGTTCGGAGAGCGCCATGGCGCGGAACAGACGTGCCGTGTGCTCCTGCTGTTCGCGATGGGCGATGTCGGCGAAGTATTCGTATTGCATCGACTTGGCGTGTTTGCGGCGGCCGCAGGCATCGAGATCGGCGAGCGTTTCGGCTTGGCGGGGTTTCGCAGCCGGCCGCTGTTCTTGCTTTCGGGTTGCGGCGTAATAGATCCACGTCAGCACACCGGTGGAGAGCACGAAAAGCAACAGAATGAAGAGGGGACGCACTTTCATGTTTCGACGTTTTGGTTGAGGGGTGCGCCGAAAAGAGCATCTTTTGTGCCAACGGGCTTGCTACGGCCTGGAAATGTAGAGAAAAATCGGCAGCCGCGATCCATATCCGCCCCGATAGCGGGTGTATTCGTAGGTCGGCAGCGGTTTGCCGTTCTGCGGGTCGAGCAGCCAGCGGCGCACGTAGACGTCGCACCGTTCAATGTGCAAGGCCGTATCGGCGGCGATGCGGTCGCGCATCTGCCATCCGGCACGTCGGAAAAAGTTGCCCCGACCGGCCCTTTCGGCTCGTGCCGTGGCATCGCGGAACCCGCGGCTGCGGATTTCAGCAGGCTTGAAACGTCCCAGAATCAACAGTTTCGCATTCGGACGCTCTTTGCGCAGGTAGTTCGACAGCATGTAGGCCATCCGTTCGTTGCGGCAAAGCAGCAGGCCCAACGTATCGCACGGTTCTCCGCGGTTGGCTGAGAGCGAGCCTTCGATATAGAGGTAGTTGTTTCCGGGCTCGGTGTAGTGCGGGAAGAAACGGTCGCCGTAGTAGAGCAGGGCGAAATCCAATCCGTCGGGTTTGTTGAGCGTGCGGTGGAAATAGGAATAATCGCTGCGGCAGGCACGGACGAGGTCGCGCACGACCGCTTCGTTCTCCACGCCGTAGAGCGCCACGAGCGGAAGGGCCATCGAATCTATGACGGCTGCCGTGTGGACGATTTTGCGGCGGTAACGTTCCGTGTTCCAGCGCAGACGCCCCTCGGGCGTATAATCCGTATCGTTGTAGAAAGGCGAGACGACCGTATCGTAAAGCCGTTCGACATCGTAGTAAGCGATGCCAATTCGTTGGGCTGACAACCGGTGCGTGCCTATGCAGATCGTCAGCACCCAAAGAATCGCAAGTCGGCGCAACATCGGTTTCGCGGTGTACGCCTACTTCGTTTTATAGGCGCATTTGTACTTGCCCTTCGCCAGATTGAGCAATTTGCCCTTGAGCAGGTTGCGGCGCAGCGGCGAAACGCGGTCGGTGAATACGATCCCTTCGATGTGGTCGTATTCGTGCTGGATGACCCACGCTTTCAGTCCCGTGAACTCCTCGTCGTGGGGTTGGAAGTCGGTGTCCAAATAGCGCATGCGGATGGAGATCGAACGCTTCACATCGGCGTAGAGTCCGGGAAACGACAGGCAGCCTTCGCTGTACGTTTTCGTCTCGGTCGAACGTTCGTAGATTTCCGGATTGATGAAAGCCCGTTTGTAGTCCGCGCAGGCAGGATCGTCTTCGGCCCACGGCGTGCAGTCGATGATGAACAGCCGGAGACTGCGGCCGATCTGCGGCGCGGCCAACCCGACGCCGCCAGCCTCGCCGAGCGTCAGGAACATGTTCTCGATCAGCGTTTTCGTTTCTGCCGCTGTGTCGGGCGACAGCGGTTCGCAGGGCTTGCGGAGCACTTCGTCGCCGTATATTACGATAGGGTAGATCATAGTCGTTCGTTCGTTTGCATTCGTTCCATGTATCCTTGCAGGATGATCGTCGCCGAAATTTTATCGACCAGCGCCTTGTCGCGACGGGCCATGCGTCCGATGCCGCTGTCGAGCATCGTCCGATGGGCGATGACCGACGTCAGCCGCTCGTCGTAGAAAACCACCTCCTTGTCGGGATAGGCTTTGCGGAGCCGTGCGGCCAGCGGTTCGATGTAACGCCACGTCTCGGACGGGGTGCCGTCCATGCGCGACGGACGTCCGAGCACGAGGATATCCACTTCTTCTTTAAGAAAATAATCTGCCAGCCATTTTTCGAGCGCTCGGGTCGGGACGGTTTCCAACCCTCCGGCGATGATGCGCAGCGGATCGCTCACGGCGATGCCCGTGCGTTTCGTGCCGTAGTCTATCGCGAGGATGCGTCCCACAACCTCACGCGGCTTACAGGTTCAGCTTTTTGAACAGCTTGCGGTAGGAGCACTCTTCGTCGACCATCGCATGCAGAGCGTCGATCGCCACGCGCTCCTGTTGCATCGTGTCGCGGTGGCGGACCGTTACGGTGTCGTCTTCTGTCGTCTGGCCGTCGACCGTGATGCAGAACGGCGTGCCGATGGCATCCTGCCGGCGATAGCGCTTGCCTACCGAATCTTTCTCATCGTAAACGATGTTGTAGTCGTATTTCAGCAGGTTGACGATCTCTTGCGCCTTTTCGGGCATGCCGTCCTTTTTGACGAGCGGCAGTACGGCTGCCTTGACCGGCGCCAGCGCCGCAGGCAGGCGCAGTACGACGCGCGTATCGCCGCCGTCGAGCTGCTCCTCGGTGTAGGCCGCCGACATCACTTGCAGGAACATGCGGTCGACGCCGATCGAGGTCTCCACCACATAAGGCACATAGCTCTCGCCCGTCTCGGGATCGAAGTATTGGATCTTCTTGCCCGAGAACTTTTGATGATTGCCCAAGTCGAAATCCGTCCGCGAGTGGATGCCCTCCACCTCCTTGAATCCGAACGGGAAATTGTATTCGATGTCGGTTGCGGCATTGGCGTAGTGAGCCAGTTTGTCGTGGTCGTGGAAACGATAGTTATCGTCGCCGAAGCCCAACGCGCGGTGCCAAGCCATGCGGGTCTCTTTCCAGCGGTTCCACCACTCCATTTCGGTGCCCGGGCGCACGAAGAACTGCATCTCCATCTGCTCGAACTCGCGCATGCGGAAGATGAATTGCCGGGCGACGATCTCGTTGCGGAACGCTTTGCCGATCTGCGCGATACCGAACGGCAATTTCATTCGTCCGGTTTTCTGTACGTTGAGGAAATTGACGAAAATGCCCTGGGCCGTCTCCGGTCGCAGATAGATGGTGTTGGCGCCGTCGGCCGTCGAGCCCATCTGGGTCGAAAACATCAGATTGAACTGGCGCACCTCGGTCCAGTTGCGTGTGCCGGAGATGGGGCAGACGATTTCGCAGTCGAGGATGATCTGGCGCAAGGCATCGAGATCGTTGGCATTCAGCGCATCGGCGAACCGTTTATGCACGGCGTCGCGATGGGCCAGCGTCTCGACCACACGGGGCGACGTGGCGCGGTATTTGGCTTCGTCGAACTGTTCGCCGAACCGTTTGCGGGCCTTTTCGATCTCCTTTTCGACCTTTTCGTCCTGTTTGGCGAGCCAGTCTTCGATCAGCACATCGGCGCGATAGCGTTTTTTCGAATCGCGGTTGTCGATCAACGGGTCGTTGAACGCGCTGACATGGCCCGATGCCTCCCACGTGCGGGGGTGCATGAAGATGGCGGCGTCGAGACCCACGATATTGCCGTGCAGTTTGACCATCGAATCCCACCAGTAACGTTTGATATTGTTTTTCAGCTCCACGCCGTTCTGACCGTAATCGTAGACGGCTGCCAGGCCGTCGTAGATTTCGCTCGACGGGAATACGAATCCGTACTCCTTGCAGTGGGCGACCAGTTTCTTGAAAAGTTCTTCCTGCGTCATCGTGTATCTCGTTTTTTAAGTTTTCGCGTCTGCAAAAGTACAAAATAAAAAGGGAATCCGGCGTATGTCGTCGCGGTTTTTTGCAGTCGCGGTCGTTCCGCTTCAGGAGCAGCCGGAATAAGGCTGCTGCACGCTTGCATGCGACGGTCGGCAACTCGCCGCGACGAAGGTGCCGCAACTGAAATCGCCGATGGGCATCCCCGCATCCGGAATGGAGAGGGCGTGTTTGTGCGCAGGTCTCGTTATTCGAGCAGTCCGGCGCCGCGGAACGAAAATTCGCCTTCGTGCGAGAGGATGATGTGGTCGAGCAACTGAATCTCGAACAAGGCGGAGGCTCGGGCGATTTGCCGGGTCATGATTTTGTCTTCGGGGCTCGGTTCCGCGGCTCCCGACGGATGGTTGTGGATCAAAATCAATTGCGAAGCCAGTAATTCGAGGGCCCGTTTGACTACGATGCGCGGATCTACGACGGTTGCTTGCACGCCGCCCTGACTGATGCGTTGCCGTTCGATGATGCGGTTCGATGCCGTGAGATAAATCGCCCAGCACTCTTCGTGGGCAAGCCCTTCCAACTGGGGCCGGAACAATCGTACGATGTCGTCGCTTTGCCGGATGACCGTGTCGGCATCGACCGCGTGTTTGGAGGCTGTGCGCCGACCGTATTCGGTCGCTGCCATCAGCAGCTGCGCACGCCGCAGGCCCAACCCTCCGATCATCCGCAGCCGCGACAGATTGAGACGGCCTAACCGCTCGATTGATCCCCCGACCTCGGTCAACAGCTGTTCGGCGATCGTTTCATCGCCCGTCAGTACGGTCAGCAACTCTTTGTCCGTGAGCGATTCGGCTCCGTGCAGCGCGATTTTGTCATTGAGGGAATCCATCTTGATGATTCGGCTCCGTGTGGTCGTTCAGGAGGCCGTTGGCAGGTGAAAGGTCGTAGATTACAGCGGGGTTATCGGGTGAGCCGGTCGTAGTGGTCGAGCAGCGAGGCGCATTGTTCGTCGTTCATGGCGTGGGCGACCGAGTAGGCGGCCTGTTGTTCGGCCTCCTTTTTCGATTCGCCGGCCCCGAATCCGACCTCCATGCCGTCGATCTCGACCATGGCGCTGAAATGCGGATGCGAAAGCGAACTGCCTTCGTCCCGATTTGACCGGAATACAATATGATGATGCCCCTTCTGGCACCATTCGATCAACCGGCTTTTGTAATCGGGGTCGGAGTGAGTCAGATCGTCGATATTCAGGTAACGGTAGAAAAGACGGTTGATGAGCAGCCGGTTGACGAATTCGTAACCTTGATCCAAATAGATCGCGCCCATCATCGCTTCGAAAGCGTCGCCGAAGATATGCTTCTGGGCCAAACCGGCTCCGGCACCTGCGATGACCTGTTTGTCGAGCCCCAGTTTAATAGCCAGTGCATTGAGCGACTGCCGCGAGACGATCCGCGATCGCAGCTGCGTCATGAATCCCTCGTCCTTGTCCGGAAACTCGATGAAGACGTAATCCGACGTTACGGTCTCGATGACGGCATCGCCCAGAAATTCGAGCCGTTCGTTGTTGATCGGCTGCCCGTCGTCCAAAACCAAAGAAGCTGACTTGTGAATCAAAGCCAGCTTGTAGAGTTCGATGTTGTGCGGAATGAATCCGAACAGATCATCGACGAGTCTGTAATAAGTCTTGTCCCGACCGATATTCCTTCGAAAAGGGCGTAAGATGAAATCCACCACGGCGGGACAGCGCGTTTCAATATTTGCGGAAAATGACCGTGGCGTTGTGGCCGCCGAATCCGAACGTATTGCTCAATGCACAATTCACTTCGCGCTTCTGAGCCTTGTTCAGCGTCAGATTGAGCTTGCTGTCGATTTCGGGATCGAGTTCCTGGCAGTTGATGGTCGGGGGCACCGTGCTGTGCGTGATGGCATAGATGCAGGCCAATGCCTCGACTGCGCCGGCTGCACCCAACAAGTGGCCGGTCATGGATTTCGTCGAAGAGATGTTCAACTTGTAGGCATGTTCGCCGAATACGCCCGTAACGGCTTTCAACTCGGCGATGTCGCCCAGCGGGGTCGACGTGCCGTGAACGTTGATGTAGTCGATATCTTCCGGCGTAAGATGCGCATCTTTGAGTGCGTCGCGCATGGCTTTCATGGCACCCAATCCTTCCGGATGCGGCGCCGTGAAGTGGTGGGCATCGGCCGATGCGGCACCGCCTGCGATTTCGCAATAGATTTTCGCTCCGCGGGCTTTGGCGTGCTCCAACTCTTCGAGAATCAGGGCGCCGGCGCCTTCGCCGATGACGAACCCGTCGCGGTCTTTGTCGAAAGGACGCGAGGCGGTAGCCGGATCGTCGTTGCGCGTCGAGAGTGCCTGCATGGAGTTGAATCCGCCGACAGCCGGTTCGTTGACGGCCGCTTCCGAACCGCCCGCCACCATCACGTCGGCTTTGCCGTAGCGGATGGCGTCGAAAGCGGCGATCATGCCGTGGTTCGAGGAGGCGCACGCCGAAACGCAGCAGTAGTTGGGCCCCATGAAGCCGTACTTCATGGAGATGAACCCTGCGGCGATGTCGGAGATCATGCGGGGAATGAAGAATGGGCTAAACCGAGGGGTCATTCCGCCCTCGGCATAGCCCAGACATTCGTCGAAGAACGATTTGAGACCGCCGATACCCGAACTCCAGATGACGCCGACCTGTTCCTTGTCGATGGCGTCGAGGTCGAATCCCGCATCTTCGACAGCCTGCGTAGCGGCCACGAGGGCATACTGCGTGAAGAGGTCGTATTTGCGCACCTCTTTTCGGTCGAAATGTTGGGCCGGATCGTAATTTTTGACTTCGCAAGCGAACCGTGTCTTGAATTTTTCGGCGTTGAAATGAGTGATCGCTGCGGCGCCGCTGACGCCTTTCTCCAGATTCGAAAAATATTCTTCAACGTTGTTGCCGAGCGGGTTGATGGTTCCGATACCCGTTACTACTACTCTTCTTTCTGCCATATCGAGACTCTGGTTGTTCTTGATGCGAAGTCGGAAAATCCGCGTCCGTTCATCCGTGCGGCGGAGCGGATCTCGGTTCGTCTTCTATTATACTGTATGGTAAATTATTTCTTGTGTTCTTCGATGTACTTGATCGCATCGCCTACGGTAGCGATCTTTTCAGCGTCCTCATCGGGGATCGTGATGTCGAAAGCCTTTTCGAACTCCATGATCAATTCTACGGTATCGAGCGAATCCGCACCGAGGTGGTTCGTGAAACTTGCTTCGGGAACGACTTCCGATTCCTTGACACCGAGTTTGTCGACGATGATCTCGACAACTTTGGATTGAACTTCTGACATAATCGTAAATTTTTAGTTAAACATTATTATTAATACGGTTGTTTTTCTAATTAACCTCGTTATAATTCGGTCGTTTTGCTACCGTTGGTTCGGTTACAGCCGTTCCATTTACGGCCATCCCGCTAAACAGGGGCCTTGTATCGCAACGCTCGATTTCCTGCTTACCTCGTCGGTTCCCGAGCCGGAAACTTTCGATTTTATGGAAATCTGCGCAAAAATAACACTTTTTTTATTACTTTTGACAAAACGCACGTTTTTTTTGTTGACAATTTTCCCGACAAATGGAACAATCGTTTGTACAAATCGCTAAAATGTAATCGCTTATGAAATTGCTGTTGATCTCCAATTCGACGAATGCCGGCGAGGAGTATCTGCGTTACCCGATGCCCGAAATCGCATCGTTTCTTCGGGGCGTTCGCGAAATCGTGTTCGTGCCGTATGCGGCCGTAACATTCTCTTATGCAGCTTACGAACGGAAGGTGCAGACCCGTTTCGCGGAATTGGGCATCCGGGTCCGTTCGGTGCATCGAGCCGAAAATCCGGTCCGGCTCGTCCGCGAGGCCGAGGCCATCTGCGTCGGCGGGGGCAATACGTTCGCATTGGCCAAAAAGATGCAGGAACAGGGACTGATGAAGGCCATTCTGCGTAAGATCAAGGCCGGAACGCCGTATGTGGGGTGGTCGGCCGGAAGCAACGTTTGTTGCCCGACGCTCTGCACGACGAACGACATGCCGATCGTTCAGCCCGAGTCGTTCCGGACGATCGGCGCCGTGAAATTCCAAATCAATCCTCATTACCTCGATGCCAATCCCGAGGGGCACGCCGGCGAGACACGCGAACAGCGCATTTTGGAGTACATCGAGGCCAATCCGCGCCGTTGGGTCGCCGGTTTGCGCGAGGGGTGCATGCTTCGATACGAGAACGGCCGGTTCGAATTGATCGGCAAACGTCCCATGCGGATGTTTCGCAAGGGCGTCGAACCGTTCGAGGTGCAGCCCGGCAGCGATCTGTCGTTTCTTTTATAATATAATTGTGAGGTGGAAAATGAGAGCAAGGAGATGGATTGGATGGGTGGCATGTATGGCGCTCGGTTTCGTCCTTTCGGGGTGCGGCGATCGGACTTCGAACAAGGAGCTGACACAGGAGCACTATGTCGAACGGTTGCGCAGCGAGGGGTATCTCGGACCGACCGATACGGTGCGGATGTTTACGCCCGAGGAGTTCGCCGCTTGCATGAAACAGGAAGGGCTGATCGGCCCCGACAGCCTGTGGACGTCCGACGTGCGGCGACGTGCGGCGGCGTTGTACGACGTGCTTTTCCATTCGGTCGTCGTGCGCGAAAATTGCTGGTGGTTGACCTGCAACCGGCAGACCCTCGTCGACCGAGGCGTTCCGGCTATCTATTACGATTTGCTCGTCTACAATTGTTGGTCGATGAGCGAGGCCACGAATCGTTGGATCGCTGAGGGGCGGATAACACCCGAACAAGGGAACATGGAACGAGCGTTCGAAGAATTTAAAGCATTGATTATATCGTTCGGATTCGATACGGACGAAGCCGTAGATACAGAAGCGGATGCACAGCTGCTGAATGAAAAAGCATCGGAGACGCCATGAACGACTTTCCGAGAATGGGTGCCCCGATGACGACTGCCGAAATCGGTCAGGCGGGCGAACGGGCTGCCGCGGAGTTCTTGCGCCGTGAGGGATACGAGCTGTGTGCATCGAATTGGCGCAACGGCCGTTACGAATTGGACATTGTGGCTTGCAAAGCGGGCGAGTTGCACATCGTGGAGGTCAAATCCCGTCGCGCCGATGGACTGACTTCGCCTGAGGAGGCCCTGACCCCGCAGAAACAACGGGCCCTGTTCCGTGCGGCCCGCGCGTATGTCGCCTGGACGCATTGGGAGGGCGAAGTGCGGTTCGATCTGGTCGCTGTCGATCGTTATGCCGACGGCTCGGTGGAGGTGCGTTTCATCCCCGATGCTTGGCAATGTCATTGGTAAGTTTTGCATCTTCGGCAAATTATGCTATCTTTGCGCTGCTTTGGAAAAATGATTGACTGCGAATTTTGCAAATTTCCCTGTCGCGATGTGGTTTTATGATCTCGGTTTGATGATTTACGCATGGGTCGTTCGGCTCGTGTCGTTCCGGTATCCGAAAGCGAAGCTATGGGTGGAGGGACGCAAGAATTGGTTCCGCCGCATGACCGAAGCGATTGATCCGGCGGCCCGCATCGTTTGGATTCACGTCGCGTCGCTCGGCGAATTCGAGCAGGGGAGGCCTATCATCGAGCAGCTTCGCCGGACGCATCCCGAATACAAAATCCTTTTGACCTTCTATTCGCCTTCCGGCTACGAAATCCGCAAGAATTACGAGGGGGCCGATTATATCTTCTATCTGCCGCTCGATACGCCGCGCAATGTCCGGCGTTTTCTGGACGTGGCCCATCCCGAGATCGCCGTTTTCGTGAAGTACGAATTTTGGTTGAACTTGTTGCGGGAGTTGCGCCGTCGGCGGGTGCGTACGTTCATCATATCGGCCATCTTCCGGCGCAATTCGGTCTTTTTCAAATGGTACGGCGGTTGGTGGCGCCAGGCGTTGGAGACGTTCGAGGTGCTTTTCGTGCAGAACGAGGAATCGAAAAAATTGTTGGGCGAATTGGGCTTCGATAATGTAACGGTTGCGGGCGATACGCGCTTCGATCGGGTTGCCGAAATCGCGGCCCATACCAAACGGATCGACATCGTCGAGCAGTTCCGCGGCGACAAACGACTGTTCGTCGCCGGTTCGACGTGGGGCCCCGACGAGGAGTTGTTGATCCGCTTGATGAACGACAATCCCGATGTGAAATTCGTCGTTGCGCCGCACGAGATGGACGAAAGCCGCATCGAACGGTTGATGTCCGAAACCGAAGGCGGCGCTTTGCGTTTCACGCAGTGTTCGCCCCGTACGGCTTACGGCTCGCGGCGGTTGTTGGTGCTCGATACCGTGGGGATGTTGTCTTCGGTTTACGGTTATGCGACCTGGGGATATATCGGCGGCGGATTCGGCGTCGGCATCCACAATACGCTCGAAGCGGCTACGTTCGGACTGCCGATCGCATTCGGCCCCAATTATTTGAAATTCAAAGAGGCCTGTGATTTGGTTACGCTCGGCGCCGCTCGTCCGGTGGCGGATTACGAGGCTTTGAAGGCTTGGTTCGTGCCGTTGCGGGACAATGAGGTCTTTTTACAGAAAACGAGCCGTATCGCCAAGGACTACACGTCGCGTCATCAAGGGGCTACCGATATTTTCCTGAAAACGGTGTTTCATTAAGGGCGGTTTCTGCCTCGGGGCGTTATTGAGAGGCGGTATCCGTTTCCCGATATGACAAGCAAAACACCGCGATTCCTTTAGGGGTCGCGGCGTCTTAATTTATTAGGTGCAATGTCGATGCGTGGAATTTCTTTTTCCGGCTCATCGTCATCGGTCATTCGTTCGGAGTCAGATTTTGTCGCGTCCCTGGAGGATCTTTTGCAGATAATATTTGAGCCGGTTCGAGTATTTGAGCATCTTCCACGGACGGCTGCCGTGGGGACGGTGCAACACCCGCAAATCGCAGAACAGATAGTTGCGGAAATTTTCACGCAGCGCCATGTGCGAAATCGGCACATCGAACCATTGTTTTTCGGCATTGAGTTCGTCGAAATCCGCTTTTTTCAGAAACGCATGCGTCAGCAGCGTGCAGCAGAAACTCAAGTGGCCTTCCGCTTCCACGACCCCCCCCCTTGTCGTCCGTATGGATTCATAGGGATAGTTCACCTCGTTGCGTTCATCGACCGTGATGGCTGCCGCCAGCGCGCAGTCCGGTCGGGCCGTTGCGCCTTCGAGCAGGCGTTGCAGGGTCTGTTCGCCGACCACGACGTCCGATTCGACGATCGCGAGCGACGCTTCGTCGGCAAGCGCTTCGCGGAGCGCCATACGGAGCGTCAGCCGGTAATTGGGCGACGGCGTATCGGTCAGGTCGCACAGATTGATCAGCGTGAAGCCCTTTCCCATGCGGATCGCAGCCTCTTCGAGTCGTTTTGTATTTTCGGGTGTGCTGAAATCGTTGTAGACCGTATAGGTGAACGGCCTTTCGATTTTCGAATCGAGCACCGACCGAATCGTCTGAAGCGTCAGATCAATGGAGTCCTTGACGGGTGTGATGATATGCAGCCGCTTCCCGATGTTGCTTTCCGGCGATGACTTCGCTGCGTTTGGCATAACCTGTTCCGAATTTGTAATTTTCGTTTGAAAACAGTATCTTTGTTTGCGTATTTCCGTAGCGGATTCACGGAAGACGGTCGCCTCTTTGAACACCGCACGGTCATCGTATGGTTGACACACGACATAAAAGCAGAGCAAAGTTAATGATTATTTTCAGAAAATCAATAATTCTCATCGGAATCCTCTTCGTTCCCGTCTTCGGAGTGCAGGCCCAAAAGCGGACGACGCGTCAGACGCGCGAGGAGTACATCGAACGATACAAGTCGATCGCTATCGGCGACATGGAGCGTTACGGCATACCGGCCAGCATCACGTTGGCGCAGGGTATCCTGGAATCGGACAGCGGCAACAGCCGGTTGTCGGTTCAGTCGAACAACCATTTCGGCATCAAGTGCAAGCGCGACTGGAAGGGGGCGAGGGTCTACCACGATGACGACGCCAAGGGCGAATGTTTCCGCAGTTATCCGTCGGTCGAGGCGTCTTACCGCGACCATGCGGAGTTTCTCGACCAGTCGCCCCGATACGATTCGTTGTTCGCCTACTCATCGACCGATTACAAGAGTTGGGCCAGGGGGCTCAAGGCGGCGGGTTATGCCACGGCACCCGATTATGCGCAACGACTCATCCGCATCATCGAGGAAAACCAGCTCTATCTGCTCGACCGGCCCAACGGAAGCCGCCTTTATGCTTCGCGCAAGCGGGTGTCCGGTAAGCACGGCGGTCGTACGGGTGTCGGTAAAGCGACCTCCGGTGCGGTCATCGACCCGGACGACTATCGGGTTACCGTCAACGCCCATAACGGTTACAACGTTTATACGGCGAACGGGGTGCATTATGTGTTGGCCAAAGCGGGCGACACGTTCGAAACGATCGGAAAGCAGTTCCGCATTTCGGCGCGTAATCTGCGCAAATTCAACGATCTGACGGATCGTCGGTCGCAGCCGTTGAAAGACATGCCGGTCTACATAGAGCGGAAAAAACGGCGATGGACGGGCGATACGGCGATTCATGTGTGCCGTGCAGGGGAGACGCTCTACACGGTGGGGCAAATTTATGGCATCCGCAGCCGGTCGTTGGCGAAGATGAATCGGTCGTATGCCGGCGACGCAGTGCTTCCCGAAGGATTGGAAATACGAATCAAGTAAAAAGAACCATGGATAATTCCCCGCTGCGGACGAAGATTCTGGAGGAGGTCGTTCGCAAATCGAATCTGAAACAAAAGGTGTTCGACCAGGCCTTTTCGGCCTTCAATCTGTTGAAGGAGACCCTGTTGGAGATGGCTTCGGAGTTGGACGACGCTCTGGAGGGCCGGCTCGACCGCCGCGTCCGAATCGAATACCGCGACCGCGGCAAGTTCGAGGCGCAGTTGCAGGTGGCCAACGATCTGCTCGTCTTCCGCATGCACACCGATGTCTTTCAGTTCGCTGCCGACCATCTGTTGTGGCAGAATCCCTACGTGCAGGCCGACCGCGAAAATGCTTATTGCGGCATCATCGACATCTATAACTTCCTTTCCGATTCGTTCAAGTTTAACCGCAATGCCGACGAAGGGTATCTGATCGGCCGGATCTTCATCAATCGCGAACGGCGTTATTTCGTCGAGGGCAAAGGGCAGGCTTCGATGCGGGTCATGCACTTCGGCGAACGGGAGATCGACCGCGAGGCTTTGGTCGTCATGTTGGAATCGGCGATCCGTTTCGCCTTGGATTTCGACCTGTTGACGCCTCCCTACGAAGAGAACAAGCGGGTTACGGTCGACCAGTTCAATACGAAGATGGACAATTCGAAGTTCGTTACGGGCAAGCGGCTCGGCTACGATTTCGAGGTCGAAGATATTTAGGGGATGAAACGGAGATTTTCGATAGGGGCGATCGGGTGGTTGGCTGTCGCATTAGCTCCGACGGGCGTTTCGGCTCAAAACGAGTTCGCCGAAATCGAGCGGTTGCAGCAGTTGAACGCTCATATCAGCGGCATCCGGTCGATGGCCGACGGGGAGCATTATACCTTGTTGACCGACGAGGGGATTTTGCGTTACCGTTACGACCGCGATGCGGCTGGCGAGCAGCTTTTGCCGGCAGGGGCTCCGAAAGTCGACGATTATGCCTTTTCGCCCGACGGAGAGCGGATTTTGCTTGCTTCGGGGCGGACGCCGATTTATCGGCATTCCTATACGACGACCTATTATCTCGTGCAGGACGGCAAGGTCGTTCCGGCTTTGCCCGACGCCCAAAAGCCGCGCGACGCTTCGTTTTCGCCCGATGGTCGGATGATCGCCTACTCCGACCGCAACGACCTTTACGTTTGCGATTTGGAACGGCAATCCACCCGTCGCATCACCGACGACGGCGAATGGAACGCTGTGATTAACGGGACGACCGATTGGGTCTACGAGGAGGAGTTCGGCCTTACGCGGGCTTACGCCTTTTCGCCCGACAGCCGACGGTTGGCCTATCTGCGGTTCGACGAGCGCGAGGTACCGATGATGGAGCTGATGCGTTACGACGGCAAGTTGTACAATCAAGCCTTTTCGTTCAAATATCCCAAGGCGGGCGAACGCAATTCGACGGTCGAGTTGTGGGTTTGCGACCTCGCTACGGGGCAGCGCGAACGCATCGACACAGGTGCTGAGACGGATCAGTATATACCGCGCATCGGCTTCACGCCCGACGGACGGTTATGGTTCTATCGGCTCAACCGGCGTCAGAACCGCTTCGAAATGATCGTCTGCGAGCCGCACGGCGCCCAGCGCACGGCCTATTCCGAGGGGGCGCAGCAGTATGTCGAACGGGTCGACGCTGAGACGATTACGTTCGTCGACAACGATCGGTTCATCGTGCGCCAGGAGGGGCATACGGGCTACATGCACCTCTATCTGTACAGCATCCGCCGCGGCCCGCTCGCCCAGTTGACCAAGGGCCCGTGGGAGGTAACCGATGTCGTCGGTACCGACGGCAAACGGGTTTGGTTCCTTTCGACCGAGACGTCGCCGTTGCGTCGGAATCTTTATTGCGTGGGGTTGGACGGCAGGGGCAAACGCCGCCTTACCGCTGACGAAGGTTTCTATTCGGCGGTCGGAAGCGCCGGCATGAAATATCTGCTCACGACCTTTTCCAATGCCCGAACCCCCAATCGGATTACCATCTGCAAGGGTACGGGCGAACCGGTCCGTACGTTGGCCGACAGCCGCGAACTCGTTGCGGAGTTGGCCGCCTCGCAGCGTCCCGTCAAAGAGTTCTTCACTTTTGCGACCGAGCGCGGCGATACGCTGAACGCTTATATGATTCGGCCGCGCAACTTCGACCCGTCGAAACGTTATCCCGTCTTGTTGACGCAGTATTCCGGCCCCGGGTCGCAGTCCGTGCAGGACAAATGGTCGTTGGATTGGGAGGATGCTCTGGTCGACAAGGGGTATATCGTCGTGTGCGCCGACGGTCGCGGAACGGGATTCCGCGGCGAAGCGTTCAAGAAATCGACTTATGGGCGGATGGGGGCCTTGGAGACCGAAGATCAGTTGTCGTTCGCGCGTTACATGGCGGCGCAGCCTTATGTCGATCCCGAACGGATCGGCATCTACGGTTGGTCTTACGGCGGATTCATGGCATTGAGTTGTGCGCTGAAGGGACACGGATTGTTCCGGATGGCGATTGCTGTGGCCCCCGTTACTTCGTGGCGGTTCTACGATACGATCTATACCGAAATCTATAACGGTTTGCCGCAGTACAATGCTGCCGGTTACGACGACTATTCGCCGCTCAACTTCGCGCGGATGTTCGACGACCGGAAGACGCGGTTGTTGTTGATTCACGGCACGGCGGACGATAACGTCCATTTCCAGCATACGGCCGAGATGGCCCGCGCGCTCAATCGTTGCGGCAAACGCTACGACATGATGGTCTATCCCGACCAGAATCATTCGATGCGTCCCGACGCGATGCAGGCCGTGCGGCAGAAGATGATTGATTACACGTTGGAGCACCTTTGAGCGATGACCTATTCTTGCCGTATCGACTCGCTCGTCGGCCCGTTGACCGTCGTTTCCGATGAATCGGCCGTTACGGCCATCCATTTTGGCGATCGGGTTCCGGACGATGCCGCTTTAACCGAGCCGACCGATTGCGCTGGGTCGGAGGTGTTGCGGCAGGCAGTGCGCGAACTGGCCGAATTTTTCGCCGGTGAGCGCCGGAACTTCACCGTGCCGCTCGCACCGGTCGGCACGCCGTTCCAGCAGCAGGTTTGGCGGGCATTGCAGACCATTTCTTACGGTGCGACATGCAGTTATCGGGACATCGCCCGCCTCATCGGGCGGCCTGCGGCCTGTCGGGCCGTCGGCATGGCCAATCATTGCAATCCCATTCCGATCATCATTCCGTGCCATCGGGTCGTCGGGGCCGACGGACGTTTGACCGGTTATGCCGGTGGTTTGACAATTAAATCAAAGTTGTTGCAGTTCGAACGGGAAAATTGCGGCGAATCCTTGTTGCCCTTTTAGAACGTTTTTTCGTTTGCGGTTCCTTGGGAGCCGCGCGAGCCGCAGCCTCGGCGTGCGGAGGCTTGCTGTGTTTGCTCCGCTGGCTGCTTTCCGCGATTTTATAGAATTAGTTCCATTTCTCTCGCCCTAACAGAATCCGGGCCTGTGCCAACGCTGCATCGGTGATGCGGCTGCCCGAAAGCATCTTGGCGATTTCCTCGATGCGCCCTTCTTCGGTCAGACGGGTAAGATCGGTGTGCCCTTCGTGCTTGTAGACCACGAAATGGGCCGCGCCTTTTGAGGCGACCTGCGGCAGATGCGTGATGTCGACCACCTGCATCGTCTTTGAGAGCCGGACGATGATTTCGCCCATCGCATCGGCGATGCGTCCCGAAACGCCTGTGTCGATCTCGTCGAACAGAATGGTCGGTAGTTGCATCCGTTCGGCCAGCAGGGCTTTGATCGAAAGCATCACGCGCGACAATTCACCGCCCGAGGCGATCCGTTCCACCGGTTGCGGTTCCCGATTTTTGTTTGCCGTAAAGAGAAATGCCACCGCGTCGTTGCCTGTGCGTCCCAACGTCTCGCTCTGGGTCAGTTCCACTCGGAAAATCGTGTCGGGCATGCCCAACTGACCGAGGGTTTCGAGGATACGGCCGGCAAACTTCGGGGCCTGTTCGGCGCGGGCATCGTGTAGCTGCTTCGCCAGCGTTTGCGCCTCTTTTTCGGTCGTTTGCAGCTCTTTTTCGGCTGCGGCGATCGCTTCGTCGCTGTGGGCGATCGCCGATAACCGGGCGGCATAATCGTCGCGGATAGCGATCAACGCCGCTTCGTCCGCTGCGCGGTGCTTTTGTTGCAGCGAAAGCAACAAATCCAGTCGGTTGGTGAGTTTTTGCAGCCGTTCGGGATCGGCGTCGATGCGTTGCCCGTCGGCCGTAACCGAAGCGTCGATGTCTTTCAACTCTTCGACGACGGCATGCAGCCGGCCGGCATAGTCCGCCGCGGCCGGGTAATTGGCCCCGAGACGGGCGAGTTCATTTTCGGAGTTGCGCAAGAGCGTCAGGATGCCTACCTCATCGGCTTCTAATGCGTTCCGCAAATGAATAAATGTTTCGCCGATGCGGTCGGCATGTTCCAGTACCGCTAATTCCGCTTCGATTTCGGCCTGTTCGTCCGCCCGCAGCGTGGCGGCCGTGAGTTCTTCGCTTTGATAGCGGAGCCACTCTTCGTCGCGGCGGCTTGCTTCGGCGGTTTCGCGCAGCGCGGCGACCTTTCGTCGCAATTCCTGCATGCGGGTGTAGGCCGCAGCGTAGCGGGGGAGCAGGGCGCTGTTCCCGGCCATCGTGTCGAGCGCCGAAGTGCGGAATTCTTCCGACGAAAGAATCAGATTTTGATGTTGCGAATGGATGTCGACCAACCGTGTGCCCAATTCGCGCAGCTGCTGCAACTGCACCGGCAGATCGTTCACGAAAGCACGGCTCTTGCCTGCGGGCGTGATGATGCGCGTGAGGGTCGTCTCGGCGGCATAGTCCAGATCGTTTTCCTCGAAAAACGGCTCCAGCCCGAGGCCCGTCAAATCGAATACCCCTTCGACCCGACAGTTGCGGGCCGTGTCTTTCATGGCCGAACCGTCGTTCTTCGCGCCGAGCAGCAGCCCGAGCGCGCCGAGCAGAATCGACTTCCCCGCACCCGTTTCACCCGTGATGATGTTCAGATGCGCGTCCAGCTCCAACTGAAGCCGGTCGATCAGCGCGTAGTTTTCGACTGTGAGGCGGCGTAACATGCCCGTAGATGGTTTTCGATTTTATCGGCGATGCGGCTCGCGACCTCCGTTTTGCTCATTAGCGGGAGCTCTTCGCGGCCCGAGCGGTCGATGAAACTGACTTTGTTCGTGTCGACGCGGAATCCCGCGCCCGCGTCCCGCAACGAGTTCAGCACGATGAAGTCGAGGTTTTTTTTGTGCAGTTTGGCCTCGGCATGGGCTTGTTCATCGTGCGTTTCCAAGGCGAATCCGACCAGCAGCCGGTCGCCCTTGTCGGCGCCCAATGCGGCCGCAATGTCGCGGGTGCGTTTCAACGTGAGGGTCATCTCGCCGTCGCCTTTTTGCAGTTTCCGATCGGCGACTTCGGCGGGGGTGTAGTCTGCCACGGCGGCACATAGGACGGCCCCGTCGGCCTGTTTGAAAGCCTCGACTGCAGCATCGTACATTTCGGCGGCAGACAACACATCGACCCGTTCGACACCGGACGGAACGTCGAGCGACGTGCGGCCGCTGACCAATGTTACCGCGGCTCCGCGTCGGGCCAGCTCTCCGGCGATGGCATAACCCATCTTGCCCGACGAGTGATTCGAAAGGAATCGCACGGGGTCGATCGCCTCGATGGTGGCGCCGGCCGTTACGACGAAGCGTTTACCTTGCAGCGTCTTTTTTTTTTCGGTGAGCAGTTCGCCGACGAATGCGGCGATCGTTTCGGGTTCGGCCATCCGTCCCTTGCCATGCAGTCCGCTCGCCAACTCGCCTTCGGCCGGTTCGACGATGCGGACATTGCGTTCAGCGAGCGTCCGCAGGTTTTGTTGCGTAGCGGCGTGCGCATACATGTCCAAATCCATCGCCGGAGCGACGACGACCGGACAGCGGGCCGATAGATAGGTCGTCAACAACAGATTGTCGGCGATGCCGGCAGCCATCTTGGCCAGCGTGTTGGCCGTGGCGGGAGCGATCAGGTAGCAATCGGCCCATTCGCCCAGCGAAACGTGCGAATGCCAGGCACCGTTTTCGGGATCGAAGAACTCGACCCGAATCGGATGTTTCGACAGCGTGGCCATCGTCAGCGGCGTGATGAACTGTTTGGCGAGCGGTGTCATCACCACCTGCACCTCGGCACCCGCCGTAACCAACAGCCGGCACAGTTGTGCGGCCTTGTATGCGGCGATGCTTCCGGTAACGCCCAACAGAATGCGACGCCCTTTCAGACTGACAGCCGACTCGTTCTGTCCCATATCCGTACGATGCGGAGTTCGTTACTTTTTCGGGGATGCGTTACTCCTTCTTGGCGGGTTCAGCCATCCGGTATTGCAATTCGTGGTCGAGGAACTCCTCGGTCGCGATGATGGTCGGTTTGGGCAGCCGTTCGTAGTAGCGCGAAATTTCGATCTGCTCGCGGTTTTCGAAAGTCTCCTCCATCGACGTGTCGGTCGGCGACGAAAAATCGGCCAGTTTACGATTGAGTTCGGTTTTCAACTCCGTGGAGATCTGGTTGGCCCGACGGGCGAGGATGTTGACCGTTTCGTAAATGTTGCCCGTCTCGCGGTCCAGGTCCACGAGCTTGCGCGTAATGGTGTTGTTCGGAATGTTTTTCTTGATTTCCATCGTATCTATCAGCTATTGTTATCGGATTTGTTGCGTGCGAGGTAGTCGCGGGCATGTTTGGCCATCCGTTCGACCTCCTTGATGTACTTCGATTCGGGATAGGCCTCCTTGAACGACAGATAGGAGTCGAGCATGGAGAGGTAGCGGTCGGTCTGCTTTTCGGCGACGGAGTTGCTGGCCAGCCGGTATCCAGCGTCCACGATGAGGAACATGATCTCCTCGCGGTATTTGCTTTCGGGGTAGAGTTTCAGCGCATTTTTCAACGCCACGATTGCCGACTTGTAACGCCCGATTTTATAATACGTATAGGCATTCAGATAGGCTTTCTCATGCAGGCGTTCGGTCAGCTCCGCATTGATTCTTTCGAACTCCTCGATGCGGTCGCTGTTGGGGTAGTGCGACATGAATTCGTTGATGGCGACCAATGCCTGCCCCGTTCTCGTCTGGTCGCGCGTAGGGCCCGGAGCGAGGAAATAGTGGCAGAGCGCATACATGCCTTCGGCATCTTCGATGAAAGCACTGCGGCCGAATTTGCGGCGGAATTCGTCCAGCAGGGTGGCCGCCGTGTCGTAATCGCGGTTCTTGAATTTGCAACGGGCGTTGTAGAACGAGATCGTATCTTCGCGCGAAGTACCGTGATAGTAGCGTTCCGCCCCCTCGAAGAGGGTCGAGGCGCGCGACCACTTCTCTTTTTCGTAGTATTCGAGGGCTTTCGCGTAAATCTGATCGGGTTTGCCGGATTTCAGTACCTGATTGATACCGGCGCAGCCGTTCAACAGGGCTACGAACAAGGCTCCATACAAAAGATGTGGAAAGAATGATTTCATCGCGGTCTCGTTTACGGCGCTTATCGTGCAAAGGTATGCATAAATTATGCGATTTCCAAAATTTTTATTAGCGCGATAGACCCTTAATACGGGTCGGTAGGCTTTCTGCGCTTCCCAATCCGTATTAAGGGCCTATCGCGCTAATAAGAGAGTTATCGCGCTAATAAAAAGTCGAAAGCAACGTCTAAATGCAATCCTTCGTCGCCGCTTTTGATGCGGATGTTCCCGGGTTGGCTGTTCGGGCCCTGTTGCTTGATGGGCTTGAACGACTGAATGGCGGGAATATCCAGCAGGAACGAAAGATCGCCCTCCGGAAATGCCGGCATCGTCTTGCCGTTTCCTCCGACCGGCTCGCGCGGGGTGAACAGTCGCAGGTAAATCCCGTCGCTCAACGCATAGACCGTCAGCGGGGCAGTCGGGTTTTCGAGCGTCGCCCAATAGAGATTCCCGTGATAGCCTTTGAACTCCGGATAGACCAACTGTTCGAAATCCGCACCCGTCGCCGTATCGTTGTAGGCTTTGTGCCAGATGCCGTAGCGGGCGCCTGCCAGACGGTTTTTCCAGACGCGATAGGGGCCGCGGCCCAGCCAACGCATGCCCGTGCAGGCTGTCTCGGGATAGGAGAAGGTCAGCCCTAAATTGTAAACTTCGTTGTCCATGAAGGCATCGTCGAACCCTTGGCCGCCCGATGCTCGGTTGAGCAGCAGGGCATTCATGTGAAGCAGACCGTCGTCGGTCAGCCGCCAGACGATCGAATCGACGCCTCCGCTGTAGCGGGCGCAATAGACAGCTCCTTCCGGCGTGTTGCGGATGGTGCTTTTCGCCGGTTCGTAGCGCATCTTCATGCCGACTGCCACGGGGCCGTTCGTGAGCGGAATCTCCGTGCTGTCGGGCTTGCGGATGCCGCACAGCATGCCGGTCGCCGCATCGAACGTAACGCGCAACCCATCGTTCGTCAGCTCGATTTTGCCGTCGTGCTGTTCCGCGCGGGCCGTTCCGGTCGGTTGGCCGGCCTTGTATTCGCGGGCGAAATAGGGTGCTGTCAGACGAATCGGATAGCTCCATTCACAGATGCTTTGTCCGTCGGGCCCGAAAGCCTCCAGTTCCAGCAGATCGCCCTCGAAGAAGGTCTTAGGCAGTTCGAAATGGGCCGTGCGGGTCTCGCCCGGGGCGGCATTCGGAAGCATTACTTCGCCGCTGGCTACGATGGACGGATTCGCTTCGCCTTGCAGCGGCGACGGGGTACGAACTACGCGGTAGTTCATCCGGCAACGATCGAGGTCGGTGTAAATGTATTCGTTCGTTACGCGGAACGAGCCGTCGAAATGCGAGGTGATGGCGAACGGTCGGATTTGGATCGGCGACCATTGTTCGCGGATGGCGTAGTAGCTGCCCTCTTTTTCGCGGCGCGGGCCGACGATGCCGTCCGGTGCGTTCGATCCGTCGGAATCGAGCTGGCCGCCGCGGTCGGTACGCATGGGGGCTTCGTCGCAGAAAGCCCAGATCATGCCGCCGGCGAAGTAGGGCGAGGTGCTCCAACGATCCCAGAAATCGCGCAGGCCGGCACCGCCTCCCTGGTCGTACAGGGCGTGCATGAACTCCGTCGGCAGGAAGACCTTGTAGCCGTTCGTCAGACGTCCGACGCCGGTCAGATAGGTCGGATAGTGGTGGGTGTCCAGCTCGTTGAAATCGGCCCACGGGTGGATGACATGCCGTTGCTGCAATGGGTCGTGTTCCGCGAAGAGTTTGTCCAGTTTCGTGTTCCAGCCGCCTTCGTTGCCGTTGCCCCAAAGGATGATGCAGGGGTGGTTGACATCGCGTTCGAGCATCTCGCACAGCAGCTTTTCACCGACTTGCGTGTCGTAGGCATCGTGCCAGCCGGCCAGTTCGTTCAGATAGAGCAACCCCAACGAATCGCACATATCCAAGAAATGTTCGTCGGGCGGATAGTGTGAGCGGACGGCATTCATGTTCATGCCGCGGATGAGTTCGGCATCCTGACGGCTCATTGCGGCACTGGTCGCTCGGCCTCCTTCGACCGAGAACGAGTGGCGGTTGACGCCCTTCACTACCAGCTTTTTGCCGTTCAGATAGAGCCCGTCTTGCGGGAAGAACTCCAGCGTGCGGAAGCCCGTGCGGACTTCGCGGGTCTGGACGACCTTCCCCGCAGGGTCGCACAGCTCCAGCCGAACCGTATAGAGATGCGGCGTCTCCGGCGTCCAGGGCTGCACATCGGCCCAGCGGCTTTCCGCAAGGGTTACGCTCTCTTTCAGCGGCACGGTTACGCTCGCAGCGCCCGATGCGTCATGCAGCGGGGCGCCATCGGCCAAATCCTTGACTGACAGGCGTAGCGTATAGCCGTCGGCTGCTTCGGCCATTTCGATGCGGGTTCGCAGTGTTCCGTCTTGAAGACCGTCGAGCACGAAATGGCGCAGGTGCACTTCGGGCACGACCTCCAGCCACACGGGTCGGTAGATGCCTCCGAACAGCCACCAGTCGGCTTTGCGTTCGGCGGCGTTGACGGATTCGTTGGCCGAATGTTTCGCCACCTTGACCTCCAGCAGGTTGCGGCTTCCGAACCGGAGCAGCGGCGTGATGTCGTAGCCGAACCGATAGAATCCGCCCTGGTGGAGTTCGCCTGCGGACTGGCCGTTGACGAACACTTCGGTATCGGTCATCACGCCGTCGAACCAAAGCTGTACACGTTGGCCGTTCCAGCGCTTCGGAACATCGAACCGATAGCGATAGGTGCCTTCTTCCTTGCTCGGTTGCGTGCCGCGCACCGTGTACCAGCGTCCGTAGGTGTAGTCGCCGAATCCTTGCAGCTCCCAGTTGCAGGGTACTTCGATTTTCTTCCAGGTTCCGCTGTTCTGGCCATCGGTGCAGCGGAACTCCCACGTCTTCGTGTCGTCGATGCCGGTGCCCGAAAGATAGATCCGTTCCGGATGCGGCGTTTGGGCTGCAACCATGCCGCAACCAGTGGCCAGAACGAGGCTCAGCAGCCCTTTGTCAAGCAATTTCATAAAAAGCTGCGATTAGCGGAGTTTATAAACTTCGGAACCGGCCAGCAGGAAGCAGCCCGTACCGTAATCCTCGAAATCGGGAACCGAATCGTAAGCGACCGGTTGTCCGTCTTTCGGCTCTTTCCCCGTGCCCTGCACATAGCCCAAAAATCCGTTTTCGTGAACGGCTTCGTTGACCATCGCGTTCCAGCCTTTGATCGTGGCAGGCAGATACTCCTTGCGATCGAGTACGCCGTTGTTGATGCCCCAGGCCATGCCATAGACGAACAGCGCCGTGCCGGTCGTCTCCTTGCCGCCGAAATCGGATTCGTCGAGCAGATTCACGTTCCAGAATCCGTCGGCGCGCTGGCAGGCTTTGGCGGCCTTGCACATCGCTTGCAGATCGGCTACATAGGTGGCCCGATGCGGATCATCCGCCGGAAGGTCTTGCAGAACGCGCACCAATGCGGCTACGACCCAGCCGTTGCCGCGCGACCAGTAGCAGTTTTTGCCGTTGGGCGACTTGTAGGGGGGAACGAAATCCTTGTCGCGCCACCAGAATCCCTCTTTCGGATTGTAGAGACCGCCGGCCAACGTGTTGCGCGACCACGCATACATTTCCCACGCCTTTTCGTAGTAGCGCGGATCGCTTTTCAGTTTGCCCAATTTGACCAGAACGGGCATCCCCATCTGGATGGCGTCGATCCACGTCCAGTCGTCGACCTGCGGCGTATTGACGAGCATGTTCATGCAGGCGATGGTCTTCGTCAGCATCTTCGGCTCGGGGGTCAGGTTGTAGAGGTCGATGTAGGTCTGCGAGCAGCAATAGTTGTCGGCGTTGCGGGTCGTCGTGTTGTCCTGACGCATGCCCCACTTGTGGAACTCGGCCCAGTCGTAGGCGTAGTCGTAGTAGCGGTTTTCGGGATAGATGGAGTAGAGGGCCATCAATCCTTCGTAGTAGACGCCGCGCGTCCAGATATTCGATTCGTAGGTCTTTTTGCGCGAGAAGTAGGGCATGACGGCCGTGGGATCGGCATACTTTTTCATGAAGTGGTCATTGACCCGTCGCATGGCGGCGAGCGTTTCGCGCTGCGGCGGAATTTCCTGTGCCGTCGTGGTTGCGGCGACGGCCAGCGTGAGCAAGCTGATAAGTAGTTTTTTCATATTTTTATTATTTGGTTGTCTGGAATCTGTCGATTGGTCTGTTTTTCGCATCTGCCGGCCGAGGCCGACGGATTTTGCTGCAGGCTGCCGGTTTTCGCGGCGGGCCGGCGGTTCGGTCGGCTTCGGGTCGGTGGTCGATTCAACGCATCTTCGCTTTGATCGGACAAAGCCTTACGACACCGCTCAGTCCGGCCGGTTCGACCGGCCATTTCGACGTATCGAGCAGACGGCCGTCGGTGGAGCTGACGATGTTGGCATCTTTGAAGATGCGCCATTCCACGCCGCGCCGGTCGAGATCGGCGATCAGATTGGCCGGAAGGTTCGTTACTTCGATTTCGATGCGGTTGTCGCCCGCCACGAGCCACTTCGTAACGTCGAGTTCGAACGGCACCGACCACGCCGTACCGGCTTCGTGGCCATTGACCCGAACGCGGGCCGATTCGTGGACTTCGCCCAATCGAAGCAGCCACGCATCGGCTGCACGGGGATTCGCTACGGTGAAGGTCGCCGCGTAGCGTCCTGTGCCGCAAAGCCGTACGAGGTCGGCGAGTGCACGTTCCGTCTCGGTCGAGCGTGCGTTGCGTTGCGCCGCGGCATTTTTTAAGGTTGTGGGTTCGTCGTCGTTGCGAAGCGTCGCTTCGGGAGCAGCCTCGGGCAGCGGAACGAGCGTCGTCCACGAATGGGGTTCAGCGATGGCGAACTGTCGGTTTACCGCCGGCAGCGATTGCGGAAAATCCAATTGCCAGCCATGGCCCGAAACGGGGGTTCCGGCGGCTTCGTAGCAGGTCCATTTCGGAAGCGATGCGGCGGCCGGTTGCGAATCGCTCTCCAACAGCAGCGATTGCCCGGGTTGCAGTTGCAGCGCGACCTCCGTTGTACCGTGCTGCGTCTTGCGGGAATCGGCGATTCCCTGACGTCCGGTCAACGGGTCGGTTACGATGATTCGGTCGGCTTCGATGCCCAATTCCACCGTGCCGTCGATCTTTTCACCGTTCAGCAGGGCGATGAAATAACGGTATCCGTCGTCCGTTCGGCGGCGGGTCAGTTGGCATCCCGCCTTTTTGAGCGGTTCGTATCGGGCGCCTGCTGTCTCTGCCAGCTCGTTCAGATTGCTTCCCGTGATGATTCGGCCCGCTCCGTAGGGGTGGATTTCGATTTGGGCGAAGTCGGCTGCGGGCAGTCGGCGAGCGAGTTTATTGAACGTGCGGCGGCGGGCTTTGAGCTTGCCGAATCCGGGGACATCCTCGGGATAACGTTCCGTAAAGACGACCGTTGCGCCGTCGTTCGCCAGCTCGAGCAACTTTTCGAGCGTCCCGACCGGAATCAACCGGCAATTCGGCAGGATAATCGCCTTGTAGCGGGTGCCGCCCTGGGTTACGATCGACCCGCTTTCGACCCGTGCACCGGCCAGATAGCGATCCGAAATGTAATCGGCCTCGTATCCGTTACGAACGAGCGAGTTCATCGTCCGTTTCAGTTCGGGCATGGTCTGGCCCATTTTGTGGATGTCGAAGAGCAGCAGGTTGCGGCCGCGCTGCGAATTGCTGATGTCCTCCATCGGGATGTAGAGCAGCAGTTCGTTGTCGGGCCGACCCTCTTGCAGGAAGGATTGGCAGCGGCCGATGTATTCGAGCATCGCACCGGCATCGCGCCAGAGCGGGGCCGTGGGCGACAGGTTGATGGAGGCGTAGAAGAGCCATCCGGGGAAGGTCGCATTATGGGGCGAGTAGGGCGCGCCGTGAAAATAGACATGGTTCACGCCCGAGGCCAGAATCTGGTCGATTTCGGGTTTGCAACTGGCTAATGAGGTGCGGAAATGTTCGGTGAGCCACGTCAGCGTCTCGCACGAAGTCAGCGGCTTGCCCATGACGTGGGCCGCCGACGAGGCGAATTTCAGCACCGCCGGATCGGCATCGCTGTGTTTGGCATCGGGGTCGCGGCGCAGGCCCGGGATGTCGAACTCCGTGCGGCCGAACGATTCGCATTCGGGGATATCGACCGCTGCATAGAAATCGAAGATGTTGCCCGGCGAACCGTGTGCCTGGTTGCGGACGCGGCTGCCGTGCGCATGAGCCCAATCCGCCCATACGGTCGTGAAGTTGCGCAGCAGCATGTCGGCCAGCGTCTGTCGATAGTCGCGTACGATGCGGGCCGAAAGGTCGTCGGCCCCCTCGGCGGCAAATTCGGGCAGATAGTCCTGCAGCCGGTAGCCGTGGTTGCGTTCGAACTCCGCCAGCAGTGTCTTGTCCCAACTGGAACCGTAGACCTCGAACGAATCGTTGAAGAAGGTGTCCGGCCACGGGGCGCCCGATGCGGCGAAGGCTTCGTCGAAACGGGCCAGATAGTGCTCTACGGCATCGCGGTTGTAGTGGTTCAGCACATAGCCCACGCCGCCCGGCGCAGCCCGTTTCACCAGCTGAAACGTGCGCCCCGCATAGAGTGCATAGAGCGTCCATTCGCCGGCGGGAGCCTGCCAGTCGAGCAAGCCGTCGGCATTCACCCGCGCGGTCAGATCCAACCGTTTGCCTTTGTCGCTGACTGCTTGCAGCGCTTCGAGCGTCGCCACTTTTTGTTGTTTCGCATCGGTCGGACGGAGGGGTTTGGTCAGGCGTTCGCCGCCCCGCAACGTCCGTTTTTCGAGGATGTATTTCTGTGCGCTTTCGTCCGTCGATACCCACGGCCCGCCGAAAGGCCAGCCCGTGCAGTTGCTCATGTCGACTTGGATGCCTAATTCCGCACCCCGTTCGACCGTATAGCGATAGGCGTCCATCCAGGCGGGCGAAAGGTACTCTAAGTCGTTGGCTTCGTTTCCTTTGACGCCGTAGATCGGGGTGATTTCGACCCCGCCGATGCCTTTACGGGCGAACTCCGAGAGATTGTAATCCAATCCTTCGCGGTCGACAGCGCTGCCTAACCACCACCAACGCACATAGGGTTTGTGTTCGGGCCGCGGCCCGCGGGCTTCCGGCTGCCGGTCGGCCGGTTGTTGAGCCGCGGATTGCCGGTCAGTCGGTTGCGCGGCTTCCGGACGCGGAGCCGCCCCGACCGCACCGGTCGAAAAGAGGGCTGCTGCAGTCGCGAACGAAAATACGATGTGTTTGAAATCCAGGTTCATAGGTCTTATTCTCTTTGGAGGGTTACGGCCATCAGACCGATCACCACGTCGTTCGATAAAGTTTCCAATTCCAGTCGGTCGAGTTCGCGGGTCGGGTCGAGCGGAATGTCCAGCAGGATGCCGGCACCGCCGTCGATCAGTCGGCCGTAAACGCCTTCGATGCCCAATTCCTCGCCCAACCGGCGGCTGATGCGTCCCGTGCCGAAGTGGATGCGATAGGGCGGTACGCTGCCTGCGATCGGCCGGAACGCTCCGCGATCGTAATAGATGTCCTGTTCGATGGGTACCCACGTTGTCGGATTGATCAATTCGACCGCTTGTTCCGTGCCGTCCCTGTAGCGGATGCGGACGACCCCGTTCGCCATCTTGTATTGCATGTGGTTCGTCGAGCCCGCCATCATCAGATAGGCGTGTGTTGCTCGGCCGTGCAGCGGCACCGAAGCCGTGTCCGGATAGTTGTCCCACAGCGAGGTATAGCGGATGTTCGCTCCCGTCTGCGGCGTGCGGAACACGATGCCGAGCGAGGTGTGCAGCAGGCCGTCTGCGCCGACGAGGACCCGCAAGCCACTGTCGTCGATTTCGGCCGTCTGCGTCGGATGGCACCATTCGCCGATCCCTTGCGACGGCAGTTGCAGGGTCGTGTAGGGCGGTCGGGGCGAGAGGTAGCGGTTCTTGAAAATATCGCTGACCGAAGCATTGTAGTCCATCGGGATCGGCTCGCATTGCTCGGGAACGATCGCGTCGAATCCGCCCGACACCGCCGACGTTTCTGATCGGGACGTACTTTCGAGTCGCGGGAGTTCTTCGGGACGCCACCAGCGCAGCGAACCGGCTGCGACTTCGCGGAAGCAGGTGGGGCCTACGCATTTTTCGGCTCCCGTCGGACGGATTTTCGGGAGGTCGCCCCATGCGATCTCCACCGTCGCCTGACGGTCGGTGCCCGCCTCGATGGCGATGATGGCCTGTCCGATGGAGGGTTCGACTGTGCTCCAGTGGGCCGTTTTCCCATTGACCGTTACGCGATCGACCTTGCCGCGAGCAGCAACTTCCAATCGAACGGTGAGCGGTTCTGTAAATCGTTGTTCGATGCGATAGGTGTCGCGGTTTCCGTTCCGACGGAACGTGTAGGCGATGTCCTGCATCGAGATTTCGGCTTCGTCCCAGGCTGCTGGGAATCCCGGGTGCAGCGTGATACGTCCGTGAAGGGCATCGGGACGGATGCCGTACAGCCCTTCGACCATCGCGCGGCTCCAGACGCCGATCGGATCGCCGAAATCGCGGTAACATTCGCCGCGGGCCGCATCGTAATGGCTGATCTGGCCGAAGTTGAGCGGCGAAGCGCCCATGTACATGTTGTCCAGTGCCGTGCTTTTCATCAACCGGAACGCCTCTTCCGGACGGTCCGCCTGCCAGTAGGCCAGCGCCGTGTGCATCACTTCGGCGATAGCTACGTTGTTGATGCTCCACGAGTAGGGCTTCCAGTCGGACGTGGAGATTACGGCATAATCCTCCTCCAGCCCCTCCGCCGTAACGGAAATATGCGGGATTTCGGTATCGACGTAACAGGTTGCCGCATAGGCTTGGAACGGGTCGGCCGTCTCCGAGTCGATAGCATGATAAATTGTCCAGACAGCCGCATCGGGATGCAGGCGTTTGTGGCCCATGAAATCGCGGTATTCGGCCCAATGGCCGCGATCGTTCATCCACAGCACGGTGTTCATTGCCGCAAGAATGGCTTCGGCCTCTTCGCGATAAGGGGTCGGGTCGCGGCCGATCAGCTCGGCGATCCGCGCCGCCTGGCGGTTGGCATAGTAATTATAGGCCGACGAATGGGTTACGGCACCAGCCGTGTAGTAGAGCGCATCGCTGGCCCAGATGCAGCAATAGGCATCGTAGAGATGATCGCCGTCGGGGTCGTAGTTGCGTTTTTCCCACGCCAAGTGCCGCTCGATGACGGGAAATATCCGGCGGGCATACGCCTTGTCGCCCGTCCAGGCGAGGTGGCGCAACAGTTCGTCGATGTAGCACAGATTCATGTCGTAGTGCGACATTTCATCCTTCTTGCCCGGGCGGCGGGTGATGTAGCCGTTGCTGTACATCGGCGTGCCCCACCGTTTTTCGGCCCGTGCCAAGTTGAGCGTCGTGTCCTGCCGCGGATGGGCCAGCACGGGCGGTACGTCCGTAATCTGATTGGCCGCGTAGGTATCGAAATGTTTGCGGGCACGGTCGTGCCAGCCCAACGCATCGCCCACGTAAGCGCCGCGCCATCCGCTGTAAGGCGTGCGCCAGCCTATGGCGCCGTGCAGCCAGGCCTCGCCGCTCCAGATGCCGTCGGCTGCCAGCGCAAGGGCCTCGCCGATCGGGGTGATGTAGGGATCGGGCGTGCGGATGTAGAGCGCTTGCGCAAGGTCGGCGCGTTGGGTTTCGGCTTCGGCGAAACGGTCGGCCAAGGCTTGTTGAGTCGTGCAGTCGGCTGGCGTTGCATCGGGATAGATGGCTAAATAGCGTACCTCTTTCGGGGCAAGCGTGAACGAAGCCTGCAACGACGGATATTCGGTGAGCGTAATCCGGTCGGTGGGGAGTGTCAGATGAAGCAGAGCCCGTTGTTTGACGCCGTATTCCACCGTAACCCGATGGCCATCGGCGCGGTAGAGGTTTCCTTGGCAGTATTCGGGTTTGAAATCGAAGCAGTCGGGTTTGTCTACGCCGAGATCGCCCTCGCGATAGAACTTTTTATCGGCCACGCCGCCGAAGGCGAGGTCGATCCGTTCCGGACAGGTGCCCGTGTTTTCGATCCGCCACAGCGCCGCATCTTCCGACCGCAGGACTTGCGCTTCGATCGTCAGCCGGTCGTCCAACCGATAGTGCATCCGCCCTGCTTCGTAGCGGGCCGTGCAGTGGTCGTAGTCGATGCCGAATTGCAGGTTGCCGCCCATGCGGGGCAGATAGAGACCGAACTCGGGCCGGTCGCTGCACTCCATGCGGAAGCCCGTGTGGGCGCCGTAAAGGGCCCGATTGAACCGTCGCGTGCCGTCGGTGATTTCGACGCCGTTTCCAGCGGGGCGGTACCGCAGCGTGCGCGGCGCATCGGACGGCTGATTCCACGAATAGTCTTCGTTGACGGCGGCCGGTTTCACGCTTTGGGCCAGCGCGACGGTCGGAGACAGCTCACCGGAGCCGCCGATGATCGACAATGCGATGAATAAATTGGTGCGTTTCATGGCTCGGACGGTTTAAGGCAGGGGTCGGAGACCTTCCCAGCGTACGTTCCACGTGCCGTCTTTCGGGAAGCCCGGATTTTCGGTCTCGCAGCCGTCCCATCCGGCGCACATCAACGCTACGGCGGTCAGCAAACCTCCGTTTCCGGGAAGGTAGCAGCGCAACTGCGCATCCTGGTAGTTGTGCCCGTTGACCAAATAGGTGTTCGTGCGTTGCTCCATCATCAGTGCATCGACGGCCTTTTCGGGCTCGCCCATGCGGGCGGCGTTCATGGCGGTCATCGGATAGTCCCAGCCCCAGGTCTTATCCCAGTTCCAGTTGTCGTAGATCCAGTCGAACGTGTCGTGCATGATCGTCTCCTCTACGAGCGGCGACGCGGGCAGAATGCCGACGGCTCCCAGTACGGCCATGTGGTCGGAGGTGAACCGAATCTCCTGATAGGTATTCTCGGCGGTTTCGGCTGCGAGGTAGAGCCCGTCTTTCGCTGCCAAAGGCGACAGCTTGGCGATGATCGTGTCCCATTGGGGATTGCGGGGTTTGCCCAGCCGTTCGCGCCATTGCTGGGCGGCGGAGAGCCCGAAATGCCAGTAGGCGAGTTCGAAAGGCGGATTGACCGTCTCGGCTGGCCGCAGGGTCTCCTGGGCCGGAATGATGCCTTTCAGCGTGTAGCGGTCGTTCGCTTCGTCGTAGGTTGCGAACGAAGCCATGAAATTCGCCGACTCTTCTACGAGTTCATGGTATTTTAATAAAAAGTCGGCGGAAGGATCGGCTCGGTAGACCAATTCGGTCAAATAGATCAAATGCGGTTGCTGCCAGATGAGGAACGACCCGATGTCCGACGGCGCTTCGATGCCCGACGGATCGGTCATCTTCATCCAGCGGAGGCCGTCGAATCCCTGCCGTGCAGCGATTTCGCGGGCGATGGGTGCGGCCGTGGCATACCATTCGAGTGCACGGGCGAGCAGCTTTTCGCGTCCCCAGAGGGCGAACTGCGCTTCGTGCCACCAGATCATCTCCAAATGGAACTTCCCGAACCACGAATTGTAGGTCAATCCCGTCTCCTGCGGTGGGTAGTCTCCGGCGCATTGGATGCCGAGCAGGTATTGCGACAGGACGACGCGCCGTTCCAGTTCACGGGCTCGCGGGTCGGTGCAGCCGCTGAAATCGACCGCCGCACCCGATGTCCAGTAGTTTTGCCAGTAGGCGTTGGCTGCGGCGAGCGTGGCATCGAAAGACGGACGGGGAGCCGCAGGGGCTTCGGCGTAGAAGCCTGCTTCGAAGGTGTAGCGGTCGGCCGTCGGGGTCAGTACGAAACGGTTGCGGTCGGTTTGTGCGAGCGTGGCGCCCGTAAAGTCGAGCGAGACGTAGTAGGTCGTAGCATCCAATGTGCGGCGGATCAGCGCATGACCGTCGCCTTGCTCGACGATCTCCGAACGGTGGGCCCGGTCATTCGCCCAGTCGCAGGCATCGTCGCTGTGTTGTCCCGTCGGATAGGGAAAACGGAGGACGATAGGCAGGGCGGCAGCCGTGCGGATGTCGGCGGCTACGATGTCCTGCGTCGGGTGGCATACGGTCGTTACGGCGACCTCTTCGCCGTCGACCGTAAAGCGCGAATTGATCTGTCCGTTCCACAAATCGAGTTTTTGCCGGATGTCGTCGATCGCTTCCGGTGCGAGTCCGTCGAATCCGATACTGCCGAGGTGGAGCCGATGCGGATTGGCACGATACCAGTCCGCTGCTTCGTGCTGGCGTCCGGCTTCGTCGAATTGCACGGAGTAAGGTTCTGTGCGGCCGCGCCCGAAATCGTAATCGCGCAGCGTTTCGGCGTGGGTATATTTTGCGGGGTTGGGGAAGCTGTGCCAGCCCCATTGGCTTTGCGTGCCGAGGGGAACGCCGTTCCGGTAATGTTCTGGGAAGGTTTGCAGACCGGTCGCATCGACCGTGAAGGCGAATCCGCCGTTCCCCACCGAGAGCGAGGCGAGCGAATCGACCCGTTCGACGATCGGATTGTTTCGGCTCACGAGCGCTTGACGGTCGATCGGGGAGGGCGGCTGCGTGCAGGCGGAGAGGCAAAACGCCGTCGCACAGACGATAAGGAACCGTTTATTCATATCGCGGGTGTAGTTGGTTTTTCGGTCGGTCGTATCGAAATGTAAATATAGGATTTTTTTCGGAGAAAACCGCTGTTTCGCCGGAAAAAATCGCAGGCAGCGGGCCGGTCAGGCATGCGGTTCGGCCGGTTGTTCACGCCCGTAATTGCGGTAGGCCGTGGGGGTGGAGCCCGTGTGTTTTTTGAAAATCGTGAAGAAATGCTCGATCGACTTGTAGCCTACCGAATAGGCGATCTCCTTGATGGAAAGCTGCGTTTCGGCGAGCATGCGTTCGGCGCGCCGCAATTTGAGCCGTTGGAAATAGTTTGCCGGAGCGTGCCCCGTATAATCCTTGAACGTTTTGCGGAACCACGAGTAACTCAGATTCAGCTCCGCGGCCAACTCTTGCAGGTCGAGGTCTTCGGTTACCCTCTCCTCCATGATGATTTTCGCTCGTTCGATCGCCTGTTCCAGCCGGTTCGCCGCCGGATGGTCGCTTCGGTTCCGTATCGCATAGTTCAGCAGTCCGAGCATGTGGCAGACGATACCCGTGAGCAAAGGTTGCGGCGCAATCTTTTTGTCCGAAGCGATTTCGAAAGCCTGTTCGTAGAGACGGGTCAGTTCGTTGTTCGGCCCGATCGTCCACAGTTGGCACCCTTTGTCGAGCTCCAGCAGTTGCAGCATCCGGTCGAACGTGCGGCCTTCGAATCCGATGTAGTATTCGATCCAGCCCGTCGCATCTGCCGGCTGGTAGGAGTGCAACTCGCCCGGACGCAGCAGAATGACGGTGCCCGGGTCGACGGAGGCGGGTTGTGTGTGCGCGGAGTGGAACCGGCCCTTGCCCTGCGTGATGTAGAGCAGTTGCCATTCGTGCAGAACGCGGCCTTTCGCCGGATCGAAGAAGTAGTCGGCGGGATGCACCTTGAGCGGGTATTCGCTGTGCGGCGCGATGCGCTGCGACCCGATGGCATTGACCACGGCGTTGAATTTCAGATCGTTTTCGCCGGCTATCAGGTATTTGAACACGGCGGTCGATTGTCGGGGGATCGTTTCTTCGGTCATCTCGGGTTCGGAAATGGTTCACCCCGCTGCGATTCGCCGCAGCAGGGGTGAAGGGATTTTTAAGCGTAATTAGCTCTTGTTATGTATCGACGATTTGTTACCTCCGTTTGTCGGCCAGCCCTTTGTTGTTCGCCGCCTCCGGTGCCGTACGCAGTTTGGACCCACCCCCAAACCCCCGCCAAGGCGGGGGCTTCAGTTGGTGTGCCTTGGCAGGGCTTCAGTCAGTGTTCCGATCTGTCGATACACCGCACGGGTCAGAGGTTGAACGCCTCTTTGAGCTCGTTCATCTGAGCGGCGGACATGCCTTCCGGAACGAAGCCCATATTGCGGGCGGCGATGTAGATGAGCGCCGATTTCGAAAGGACGTCCACCTGGTCGAAAGCCTCGAAAATATCGGGGCCGACGGCGCATACGCCGTGTTTCTCCCACATCACGACATCGTATTCCTTCAGTTGTTCGATGGTGGCTTCGGCCAGTTCGACCGACGACGGCATTTTGTAGGGGACGATGCCCAAGCCTTTCGGGCAGAATGCCCGCGTTTCGGGAATCATGCTCCACAGGAGGTTCGTCAGCACATCTTTTTTCAAGAACTCGGGGTTGTGGGTCATGGCGACCAATTCGATGGGATGCGTATGGATGGCAGCCTTGTAGCCGTTGCCCGAAGCGATCATCTGGTTGTGCATCGAAAGGTGCGATGCCAGTTCCGAGGTGGGTTTCACTGCTTTGTCGGCGATGATTTCGTAGTGGGCGCAGTCATCGGCGATGCGGATGACCGAACCGTTGTCCATCGGCCAGCGGGCCAGGTCGCGCATACGGCGGTTGGTGCCCTTGCAGAAGAAATAGCAGCCTTTCAGATGGGGCAGCGTTGTGCCGATCGGGTATTTTTCGCTGATGGGGGCCATCGCGCGGATCTCCGCATCGACGTGTTCCGTGATGTTGATCGTGATGTTGCCTCCGTTGCGTTCGGCCCAGCCGCGCTGCCAGAGGTAACCGGCGACTTCGGCGACTTTGTCGATTTCGGCTTTCAGCGCCGGTCTGTTTTCGAGTATGGATTTCATGTTTGTCGTTAGTATTCGGCCGGCATCTTTCCGGCCGTATGTTGGTTTATTCGTTTCGGTCTCTTTTTCCCGACCGTCGGCAGAGCGGTTCATCGAACCGCGCGAGCCGCAGCCTCGGGCGGCGGGGGCTCGCAGCAGCTCCCCTCCGCAGGCTGCGGCCGCTCATGCGAACAGGAAGTCGGAAAAAATCAAATCAGTTGCGGCAGGAACGACGATACGATCAGTACGACGATGCCTGCGATGAGCACCGCGACGGTCTTTTTCGAACATCCCTTCCACTCTTTGAGAATAATGCCCCAGACGTTCGAGAATACGACGTTCAGCGCCATCAAGATGCAGAATGCGAAGGTCATCAGTACCGGCGATTCGGTCAGGAATCCTTTGCCCAGGGCCAGCCCGAAGAATTGCGAGTACCACAGCGCTCCGGCAATCAGACAGAACAGCAGGTTGTTGCCCCAGACGCTCCCTTGGCGATAATCGCCCCACGTCCGGTTGCGGCTGTTCTGGTAGAAGCAGTACACGGCGTTCGTGGCGAACCCGCCCAACGTTACGAGGAACGTGGCCGGCAGCGACCGGAACATCGGGTCGACCCCTTCGAAGAAGAGGTTTTGGCCCTTCGCTAAACCGATGTTGAAGCAGGCGCTCATAAATCCGGCCAGCAACGCCACGAGGATGCCTTTCGGAAAGTTGAAATCCTTGACGGCGGCGCGTTTTTCCTCCTCGCTCAATGATGCGGCTTTCATGCTGCCGGCCACGCCGATGATGGCGATGCCTACGAGCGTTACGACCACACCGATGATGACCGAGGTCGTCAGATCGGCCGCATGACCCGTGAATATCGGTGCGAGAATAGTGCCCAATCCGGCGCAGGTTCCCAGAGCGATCGACTGGCCGAGTGCCACGCCGAGGTAACGCATCGACAGTCCGAACGTCAATCCGCCGACGCCCCACAGCACGCCGTACAGGATGGTCATGCCCGTCGCGGCGGGGTCTTGCGTGAAGAGTTCGCAGAGCGAGTGCCCTTCGGGCACGGCCAGCATCGCCCCGATCAGGGGCAATACCAGCCATGCGAAAAACCCTTGCACGATCCAGTACGATTCCCAGCTCCACTGTTTGATCTTGTTGATCGGCACGTAGCAGCTCGACTGGCAGAATGCACCGACGGCGATAATCAGTAGTCCGATAATGATTTCCATCGTTTAGAAAGCAATGTGATAGAGTTTTTCGATCTCCTCGACCGACGTCGGACGCGGGTTGCCGCCCGTGCAGACGTCGTTGAACGCTGCGATGGCCAGCGCCGGAATATCCTCCTCTTTGACGCCGATTTCGTGCAGATGCTGCGGAATACGGATCGACAGCGAGAGATCGCGTACGGCCTTGATGGCAGCGGCGACGCCTTCGTCGACCGACATGCCCTTCGTATTGACGCCCATTGCCTTGGCGATGCCGAGGTATTTGGCGCGCGAAGGCGATTCGGCGTTGTACTCCATCACGTAGGGCAGCAGCAGCGCATTGGCTACGCCGTGAGGCGTGTCGTAGAACGCACCCAGCGGATGGGCCATCGAGTGCACGATGCCGAGACCGACGTTCGAGAAGCCCATACCGGCGATGTATTGCGCTTCGGCCATGCCGTTGCGGGCTACGACATCCTGTCCGTTCTCCACCGCATTGTAGAGGTGTTGATGGATCAGTTCGATGGCCTTTTCCTCGAACATGTCGCTCATCGTCCACGCCCCGGGCGTGATGTAGCTTTCGATGGCATGCGTCAGGGCATCCATGCCCGTGGCAGCGGTCAGCCCCTTGGGCATCGACATCATCAGCTCGCAGTCGATGACGGCGCACGTCGGGATGTCGTTCGGGTCGACGCAAACCATCTTCTTCTTGTGCTCCTCGTCGGTAATCACGTAGTTGATGGTTACTTCGGCGGCCGTTCCTGCGGTGGTCGGAACAGCGAATGTCGGTACAGCCTTATGACGGGTGTTGGCGACTCCTTCTAACGAACGGACGTCGGCGAATTCGGGATTGTTCGTGATGATGCCGATGGCTTTGGCCGTGTCGATCGACGAGCCGCCGCCCAGTGCCACCATGCAGTCCGCACCCGATTTCTTGAAAGCCTCGATTCCCTGTTTCACATTCTGAATCGTGGGATTGGCCTTGATTTCGCTGTAAATTTCGTAGGGGATGCCGGCTCCGGCGAGTACCTCTTCGATTTTGGCGGCGACGCCGAATCGGATCAGGTCCTTGTCCGTAACCAGAAGCACCTTTTTATAGCCGCGTTTCTTGATTTCGTCGGCGATGACGCTGCGGCAACCGGCTCCGTAGTAGGAGGTCTCGTTCAGTACGATGCGATTCATCTCTGGTCGTGGGTTAGCGTTTCGAAGTAACCTCTTTTTCGTATCGCTGTACTTCGGCGATGTATTCCTCGCCTACGGGTACGTTGTTCTTCATGCAGAACATGTCCCAAACGGCGCCGAACGGCAGCGATTTGCACTCCTCGAGCAGGGCCAGCCGTTCGAATCCCTTGCCGGCGGCTTCGTATTCGCGCAGCGTCTTCAACGGTTCGAGCAGGGCCAGCAGCATGCACTTCTGCGTCGCGCGCGAACCGATGACGTAGGCACCGATGCGGTTGATCGAAGCGTCGAAGTAGTCCAGACCGATGTGTACCTTGTCGAGGGCGTCGCAGCGGACGATCTCCTTGCAGAGTTCGAGCGTATCGTCGTTCATGATGGTTACGTGGTCGGAGTCCCAGCGTACGGGACGCGATACGTGGAGCATCACTTCGGACGTGAAGAGCAGCAGCGACGAAATTTTGTCGGCCACGATCTCGGTGGGGTGGAAGTGGCCCGTGTCGAGCGTAACCATCTTGCCGCGGCTCGTGCCGTAACCGATGTAGAAGTCGTTCGAACCCACGGTGTAGCTTTCCAGACCGATGCCGAATACCTTCGATTCGATGCAGTCCTTCATGTGGCCATACTTCGTGGCGAAAATCTCGTCAAGCGAGTTCTTCAGCAGCTCACGATAGTACATGCGGTTGACTGTCAGGTCTTTCGAACCGTCGTGCACCCATACGTTCATGATACACGGATCGCCCTGTGCCTTACCCATCTCTTCGGCGACCGCACGGCAGCGTTTGGTGTGCTCGATCCAGAAGTTGCGGATGGCGGGGTCGGGATTCGAAAGCGTCAGATCGCCCGATTTCGGGTGGGAGAACGACGTGGAGTTGAAATCGAGCTTCATATTGTGCTCTTTGGCCCATTGCATCCAGCCTGCGAAGTGGCGCGGTTCCACCTGATCGCGGTCGACGTGCTCTTTGCCGAATTCGCCGTAGATTTCGTGCAGATTCAGACGGTGGTTGCCCGGGATGTAGCTGGCCGCTTTCAGAATGTCGGCACGCAGCTCGTCGATGTTGCGGGCCTTGCCCGGATAGTTGCCGGTGGTTTGGATACCGCCCGACAGCGAGCCTCCGAGGTTCTCGAAGCCCACAACGTCGTCGGCCTGCCAGCAGTGCAGCGAAAGGTGGATTTTCTGGAGGGCATCGAGTGCCTTGTCCGTGTCGACGCCGATGGCGGCATAGCGCTCTTTGGCGATTTCGTAAGCCTTTTCGATAAGGGATTGTTTCATGGTTCGTTTTTTATTAGGTTGTTTTTTGTTTTTGTCAGTCGGTATTGGCTCGGAACGGGCGCAGGAGTCGTTTCCCAGCCTATTTTTTCGTTATCCGTTCGAACTTCCGGTAGGCCTCTTCCCAGCGGGCGGGTTCTTCCGGTTCGAACCGGTGCGTCGTGATCGACGCGGCTGTCATGCGGCGCATCTCCTGAAGCGTATCGGCCAGTCCCAACGCTTTGGCCTGCACCATGATGTTGCCGATGGCCGTAGCTTCCGAAGGCCCTGCAACGACTGGCAGCCCCGTTGCCGAGGCGGTCATGCGGTTCAGCAGCTCGTTCTGCGCACCACCGCCGATGACGTGGAGCACCCGCAGCTCGAACGGTGCGAGCCGACGGAGTTTGTCCAGAACTTCGCGGTATTTGAGGGCCAGACTGTCGAAAATGCAGCGCATCACGGCCGCATCGTCCGCCGGTTCGGGTTGATTCGTGTCGCGGCAGTAGGAGCGGATGGCGGCGACCATATCGGTCGGTGCAGCGAAACGGGCGTCATCGGGGTCGATGAGCGCGGCGAACGGCTCGGCTTTCGAGGTCATCTCGACGATCTGCGGATAGGAATACTCTTTTCCGGCGGCTTTCCATACGGCGCGGCACTGCTCCAGCAGCCACATGCCCGTGATGTTTTTCAGTACGCGGGTCGTTCCTTCGACGCCCCCTTCGTTGGTGAAGTTCATTGCGAAACTCTCGTCGGTGATGATCGGTTCGCGGGTTTCGATGCCCATCAGCGACCAGGTGCCCGACGACAGATAGGCGAAATGTTCGTCTTCGGCGGGTACGGCTGCGACGGCCGAACCGGTGTCGTGGCCGGCTACGGCGATGACGGGCACTTTGCCGAGCCCCGTGGCAGCGCAGATTTCGTCGCTCAACGTGCCGATGACATGCCCGGGCAGGACGATTTCGGGGAACAGCTCCGGTTTCACGCCCGCCGCTTCCAGCAGCGCAGGGTCGATCTTTTTCGTGCGCGGATCCATCAACTGCGAGGTCGAAAGGATGGTGTATTCGCAGACTTGGTTGCCCGTGAGCAGATACGAAAGCGCATCGGGAACGAACAGAATCTTGTGGGCCGCTTCCAGCGCCGCATTGCCTTCGCGGCGGGCGGCGAACAGTTGGTAGAGCGAGTTGAAGTTCATGATCTGGATGCCTGTACGGTCATAGACCTCGCGGCGGGGCATCCATTCGAAAAATGCCTCCGGAGCGCCGTCGGTGTAGGGATCGCGATAGGCGCGGGGCTGGCCCAGCAGCTGGCCGTCGCTTCCGATGAAGACCATGTCCACGCCCCACGTGTCGATGCCGATCGAGTCGATGGCGATGCCTTTGGCGGCGGCGCGGCGCAATCCTTCGCAGATGTCGTCGAACAGTGCGTAGAGGTTCCAGTAGTAGCGGCCGAAGATGCGGGTCAGCCGATTCGGGAAGCGGTTCAACTCCTCGGTTCGGAGTTGTTGGCCGTCGAGCGTGGCCAGAATGACCCGACCGCTCGTGGCGCCCAGATCGACGGCTATGATGTGTTTCTGTTCCATGATGGGGTTATGCGTTTTGGTTGGTTTCGTAAGGTTCGTCGCCGCTTGCCGCACGAGGCGTTCCTGTTCGTTTCCGTGGAGGAACAACCGTTCCGAGGCTACCGATTCTCAAAATTAGCGATTTTCCCTCGGCACGGCATGAACGAAATGATTTTAAGACTGTTTGTTTTGATTTTGTCATTCGCCTAAATAGTACGACGGAACGGGCGATTGGGGATACCCCTGGCTGCGTTCGACGAGGTAGCTGCGATAGATGGGGTCTTGCAGCAGCGTCGTCCGCCGGTCGTCGGCCGGAATGCAGGTCGAGTAGATGCGGATTTCATTGCCGACGGCCGTAACGATCTCTTCGCGCCAGTCGCCTTCGATGTCGCCGATCAGCAGGATCGAACCTTCGATGCCCTCGGTCAACGACGTGTCGGGCCATTTGACGATGCGGTCGCCCCGCAGCGTTTCGCGCAATCGGTCGGCGTCCCACCAGATCCAGTTGCGGCACGGCGGTATGTCTTTGACTTCGGTGGGGAGTGCTTCTCCCTGTGCTGTTAGCAGATAGCGGACGTCGCTGCCGCCTTTGCGGTCTTCCGAAGCGAAGCATTCCAGTCCGGCGTGCGTCGGGTCGATGTCGGCGACCATCGCATCGCCTACGTGGAACGTGTTGCGGCCGATGTTCCACAGTTGTTCGCCGGTTGCCGCATCCACGCAGCAGACGCCGCGTCCGTCTTCGTGATGCACTTCGACGCCCATCAGTACCTCCATTCCGGGCCGTGCGGGGTCGATGTCCGTCAGATAGATTTTGTCCGGATGACCCACGCCCGCCGACCACAGCAGCGAACCGTTGTCGTCGAGCATGCAGGCTCCCAGCAGGATTTCATCGCGACCGTCGGCATCGACATCGCCCACGACCATGTTGTGGGAGCCCTGGCTGCGGATCACGGGATTCTCCTCGTCGCCGTCCCAGCGCCAGAGGCGGGTTAGCTTGCCGTCGTGCAGCTGCCACGCATCGACTAACATGGCTCGATAGGTGCCGCGACATGCCAAAATGGCGGGTGTGCGACCGTCTAAATAGGCCATGCCGATTTGGTGGCGGCTTTGGCGGTTGCGGTCGCCCAATCGCCACGAACGTTCGGGCCATGGGGCGCGGGCAATCTCTTCGCCCGTCTCTCCGTCGAGGACGACCAAATATTCGTGGCCGTTCTGCACGTGGTGGGTCTCGTCGCGCGTGCCGTCGGGACAGATGCGCAGGGCGACTTCGGCCCGCCCGTCTCCGTCGAAGTCATAGACGGCGTAGGGCGAGTACCATACGCCCGGTTCGACTCCTTCGCCCAACGAATAGCTCCACATGCGGGAGCCGTCGCGCCGATAGGCGGCGATCGTATAGACCGAATCGAAATGCCGCCCTTGCACGCCCGGGTCTACGCCTGTGGCCGGTGTGCGGACGACGAACTCGAACGCTCCGTCGCCGTCTAAATCGCCGATGCCGAGTTTGCCCGCATCGCCTTGCGTGCGGAATGCTGCGTAGCGTGGCGCCTGTCGCAGAATACGGTAATCCGCAGCGACCCACGGCGAGGCAGCCTCATTCGGATGGGTTCCGGCTGGGAGGACCCGATATTCGGCAGGCCCGTCGACCGGATGCCGGTCGATGAAATCGGTCGTGCGGGTGATCGGACGGCTCGTCAGTCGTTTGACATGTCCGTTTACCCGTCGGTAGAGGTGGAATCCCGTATTTTCGGGGTCGCTGTCCAGCAATCGCCAGCCGAGATAGATCCCTTTGCCGTCCTCCGACAAGCGGGCGGTCAGTCCACGGTCGAGTTTTTCGCAGACGCGCTCCGTGGCATAGCCTTCGACTTGCGGTTTGATTTCGTGGCTCGGTTTGAGCACTTCGTAGTTGTAGACCCGTTCGCGCGGATCTTGGGCCGAGGCGCAAAGCGCCGTCAGCAACGCTGCGGCCAGCAAAATTCGTTTCATAAGTTCGTTATTTTTCCAATTCGATGCACCCCATGATGAACGGCCCCGTGGCTTTGGCGTCGTTATCGCGGATGCGTTCGCCGATGTAGTATTCGAAACTGCCGTCGCGGTAGGGATTCCCGCCCAAACCGCCCACGGCGCAGCAGCGGGTGAGCGTCAGCGTGCCGTCGGCGTTTTCGACCAACAGCCGCTTGCGGAGGCCGTCGAAGGCTTTCTCGGCATATTGCCGATAGGAGGCGTCGATGAGCCCCTTGTTGACGGCTTTGGCGTAGGCGTACATGAGTTGCGACGTTACCGAAGCCTCCGGATAGTTTCCTTCGCGTTCGGGACAGTCGATGACCTGATACCACAGTCCGTCGCGCTGGTATTTGGGCAGCGCGTCCGCCAGCCCCTGCACGAGCGAGACGACGAAAGCCCGATCGGGATGGTCGGTCGGAATGAAATCCAGATTGTCCACCAGCGCCATGAACCACCAGCCGATGCTGCGGCCCCAGAAATTGGGCGAATGGCCCGTCGCGGGATCGGCCCATCGTTGCGAGCGGCTTTCGTCCCACGCATGGTGATAGAGCCCCGTTGCGGCATCGTAGGTGTGTTCGTGGCAGAGCTTGATTTGGCGGACGGCTTCGTCGATGCAGGCGGGCCGGTCGAACTCCGCGCCGAATTGCGAGAGGAACGGCGAGGCCATGTACAGACCGTCCAACCACATCTGATGCTGGTAGATCAGTTTGTGCCAGTAGCCGCCGTCGCAGGTGCGGGGTTGCAGTTTCAGTTGGTGGAGGAGCACATCCATCGCCTTGCGGTACTTCTCCTTGCCGGTCTCGCGGTAGCAGTCGAACAGAACTTTCCCCGAATTGATAAAATCGAGGTTATAGGAGGCCAAGTCGTACAGATGGATGTTCCCTTCGTCGTCCACGAGGCGGTCGGCCCATCGCTCCACATAATCGAAATAGGTGCGGTCGCCCGTCGTTTTCCACATGCGGAGCATGGCGCAGCATCCGACGCCCTGCGCGTAGCCGAAAAAGAGGCGTTTGCCGTGATCTAATTGCCAGGCTTCGGGGAAACGGCGCATTTCCGAATCGGCGAATCGACGGGCATAGGTCTGTTCGGATTTTTGTTCGGCGGAGGTCGTCGCGGTTGCGGCGGTGTGTGTCGCGGTTGCGACGGTGTGCGTCGTTGAAGCGGTAGTTTTCACGGTTCCGGCCCCCGTCGCCGGCAAGGTCGCGGTCAGCAGCAACGCGAACGTGCAGAAGCAAAATCGTTTCATGGTTATTCAGGTATGCGGTTCGATCGGTTTCGGTTCATTTCTACAAATGTAGGAAAATTTATGTAATTATATACTTTTATGTATCTCTATTTTTGCTCCGGATTTTCAAATCCGACCGTCGTTTTTCACGGCCTTTGGCCGTGTATTCAGTTTTGACCCACCCCCAAACCCCCGCCTTGGCGGGGGCTTGGGTCGGGTAGCCGAAATCAATCAAGTTTTACGACTGTTGTCACGTCGATGTATATAATCACCAAATTTTCTTCGAATAACCGAGCATTTTGCTACCTTTGCCGCGAATTTAATCGGAAAAAACTATGGCTTGCAACTTATTGAAGGGAAAGAAGGGATTGATTTTTGGGGCGCTCAACGAACACTCCATCGCCTGGAAGGTGGCCGAACGGGCCGTCGAGGAGGGCGCCGAAATCGTCCTGACCAATACCGCCGTCTCCATCCGCATGGGCACAATCTCCAAATTGGCCGAGAAGTGCCATACGATCGTCGTGCCGGCCGATGCGACTAACGTCGAGGACCTCGAAAATCTGATCGACCGTACGATGGAACATTTCGGCGGCAAGTTCGATTTCATGCTCCACTCGATCGGCATGTCGCCCAACGTCCGCAAGGGCCGCACCTACGACGATCTGGATTACGACTATCTGCTGAAGACGCTCGATATTTCGGCGATCTCGTTCCATAAGGCCATCCAGGTGGCCCGCCACAAGGATGCCATCAACGATTGGGGTTCGATCGTCGCGTTGACCTATATTGCCGCCCAGCGCACGTTGTACGGCTACAACGACATGGCCGATGCCAAGGCGTTGCTGGAATCCATCGCCCGCAGCTTCGGATATATCTACGGCCGCGAAAAACATGTGCGGATCAATACCGTCTCGCAGTCGCCCACGCCGACGACGGCCGGCAACGGCGTGATGGGGCTCGGCGACCTGATGACCTTCGCCGACAGCATGTCGCCGCTCGGCAATGCCACGGCCGAGGATTGCGCGAACTACGTGCTGACGCTCTTTTCCGACCTGACGCGCAAGGTAACGATGCAGAACCTCTATCACGACGGCGGTTTTTCGTCGATGGGCATGTCGCGCCGCGCGATGAAGACCTACGAGAAGGGCATGCGGTTCGACGACGTGCACGAAAATCAGTATCCTTTCGGCAAATGACCGTTTGCAGCGGGATTCCGACCGGAACGGCGAGGTGAGATTTCTTGATTTTTCATTTCCGAATCTTAATTCTTATTTCTACCTTTGCCGGTGCAATCCGTTTCAAGAGTAATGAAAGTATTGACAAGCGTCGAAGCGCTTCGCAAGGAGTTGGATCGCATTGATCCGCGAGGCGTCGGATTCGTGCCCACCATGGGGGCGCTCCATGCGGGCCACCGTTCGTTGGTCGAGCGCGCGCGTAAGGAGAATGCCACCGTCGTGGTGAGCGTTTTCGTCAACCCGACCCAGTTCAATGACAAGAACGATCTCAAGCATTACCCCCGTACGCCGGAGGCCGATGCTCGGTTGCTCGAAGCGGCCGGTGCCGACTTCGTGCTGATGCCCTCCGTCGAGGAGATCTATCCCGAAGAGGACACGCGCGTGTTCGACTTCGGGCAGATCGACAAGGTGATGGAGGGAGCCACGCGCCCGGGCCATTTCAACGGGGTTGCACAGGTCGTCAGCCGTTTGTTCGACATCGTGCGCCCGGCCCGCGCCTACTTCGGGGAGAAGGATTTCCAGCAGATCGCCGTCATCAAGGCGATGGTGCGCCAGTTGAATCTGGCGATCGACATCGTGGAGTGTCCGATCGTTCGCGGTGAGGACGGGCTGGCTCTTTCGTCGCGCAACGCCTTGCTCGACGCTCCCCACCGCGAGGCCGCTCCGCATATTTATGCCGTGTTGCGCGCCGCCGTCGAGCAGTCGCATACGTTGACACCGGCGGAACTCGAAAAATGGGTCGTCGCCGAAGTGGAGCGCGACGAACGATTGAAAGTCATCTATTATCAGTCGGTCGATGCGCTGACGATGCAGAAAGTCTCCGACTGGAGCGACGCCGAACGCATTCAGGGCTGCATAGCCGTGCAGGCCGGCGACATCCGTTTAATCGACAACATCCGTATCCGATAATGAAATTTCAGATCGAAGTCATCAAATCGAAAATCCACCGCGTAACGGTAACCGAAGCGAACCTCAATTACGTGGGCAGCATCACCATCGACGAAGCGCTGCTGGAGGCTGCCAACATGATCGAAGGCGAGAAGGTGCAGATTATGGACATCAACAACGGCGAGCGGTTGGAGACTTATATTATAAAGGGGCCTCGCAATAGCGGTTGCATCTGTCTGAACGGTGCGGCTGCGCGTAAGGTGCAGGTCGGCGACGTGGTCATCATCGCGTCGTATGCCTTGATGGATTTCGAGGAGGCTAAGCAGTTCCGGCCGTGGGTGATCTTCCCTGATACGGCGACCAACCGTATCATCGGCAAATAATCGGAGGGCGGGCGGATAAGCGCTCTTGGGTGCGATTCTCCGGCTTTCGTAAATGTCCTGTTGCCCCTTTGCCTTATATCGGCAAGGGGCTTTTTTGTTAGAGATTTTCAGCCTGCCCAAGTTATTTGTTTCGTCTTTGGTCGTACTGACGAATCGGTTATCTTGTCGAAGAACAGCGACCTAATTAAAACGTTTTATGCTACCTCGCCGTACCAGTTAACAAAAAATTCCTATATTTGTGGGTTGAAGGGGTTAGGGAGTGATGGATATCGTGCTTTCGATAGCGGCTTGTTTGTTGGCGATATTGGGTATCGTCGGTGCTGTCGTGCCCGTACTGCCTGGCCCCGTGCTCGGTTATTGCGGGTTGCTTTGCATCGCTGCCGCTTCGTTTTCCGAGACCGATGCCGCAACGCTGTGGATATGGGGCGGGGTTACGTTGGCCGTTACCGTCGCCGACTACGTTTTGCCCGCGTGGATGGCCAAACGCTTCGGGGGTTCGCATGCCGGTGCCGTCGGCGCGACGATCGGGGCAATTGCCGGCATCTTCGTCTTTCCGCCCATCGGGATTTTGTTGGGACCTTTCGTCGGAGCCGTCGTGGGCGAGTTGATTCACAACGGGGAGGATACGGCCCATGCCATTCAGGTCGGTATCGGCTCGTTTCTCTCGTTCATCGTCGGTACGGGATTGAAATTGTTCGTGTCGATCGGACTGGCCATTTTGATTGTCATGCAGTTTTTCGTCTCGTCCGGCAGTTGACGATGTTTTGATTATGAATATCCCCGCTATATTCCCACCTCGAACAGAACGATAACCAATTAATAAAAAAACGGATGAAGAAACTTTGGTTTTTGGCGGTAGTCGTCGCAGCGATGCTTACCGCATGTTGTAGCAAGTACAAGTACGAGAGCGTGCCCGATGACCCGCTCAAAACGCGTATTTATACGTTGGACAACGGTTTGAAGGTCTACATGAGCGTCAGCAAGGAGAAGCCGCGCATCCAGACCTACATCGCCGTGAAGGTCGGCGGCAAGAACGACCCGCACGAGACCACCGGTTTGGCCCACTATTTCGAGCATCTGATGTTCAAGGGCACCGAGCAGTTCGGTACGTCGAATTACGCGGCCGAGAAGCCGTTGCTCGACGAGATCGAACAACTCTTCGAGACCTACCGTCAGACCACCGACGAGGCCGAGCGGGCGGCGATTTACCACCGCATCGACTCGATCAGCTACGAGGCTTCGAAGATCGCCATTCCCAATGAATACGACAAGTTGATGGCCGCCATCGGCGCCAACGGCACCAACGCCTATACGTCGCAGGATATGACGGTCTACGTCGAGGACATCCCGTCGAACCAGATCGACAACTGGGCCCGCATCCAGGCCGACCGCTTCCAGCATCCGGTCATCCGCGGCTTCCACACCGAGCTGGAGACCATCTACGAGGAGAAGAACATGTCCCTTACCCGCGACAGCCGCAAGGTTTGGGAGGCGCTGGATGCCGCGCTGTTCCCGCATCACCCCTACGGTACGCAGACCGTGCTGGGCACGCAGGAGCATCTGAAAAATCCGTCGATCACCAATGTCAAGAACTACCACAAGACCTACTACGTGCCCAATAATATGGCGGTCTGCGTGGCAGGCGATTTCGACCCCGACGAGATGATCGCCACCATCGACAAGTATTTCGGTGCGATGGAGCCCAATCCGAATCTGCCGAAATTAGAGTTCGATCCCGAGCAGCCCATCACCGAACCGATCGTCAAGGAGGTCTACGGCCTCGAAGCCGCCAACGTTACGTTGGGCTGGCGTCTGCCCGCAGCGGTCGATCCGTCGAATGACGTTGCCCAGTTGGTCGGCCAGTTGATTTCCAACGGCCAGGCCGGTCTGATCGACATCGACTTGATGCAGCAGCAGAAGGTGCTGAATGCCTACGGCTACGCTTCGACGCAGCCCGATTACAGCACGTTCCTCGTGGCCGGCAGCCCGAAGCAGGGTCAGACGCTCGAAGAGGTGCGCGACCTGCTGTTGGGCGAAGTAGCCAAACTGCGCAACGGCGACTTCGACGAGGCGATGCTCGAAGCCATCGTCAACAATTTCAAGATGTACGAGATGAAGGCGATGGAGAACGATCCCGCCGACCTTTACGTTCAATCGTTCATCTACGGTACGGATTGGGCCGATGAGGTGCACTCGATTGCCCGTCTGTCGAAGATCACCAAGCAGGACGTGGTCGATTGGGCCAACGAGTTCCTCGGCCCCGAGAGCTACGCCGTCATCTACAAACGCGAGGGCGAAGACAAGACCGTGCAGAAGATTTCCGCACCGAAGATTACGCCCATCGTAACCAACCGCGACCAGGAGAGTGCCTTCCTTGCTGAAATCAAAGCCTCGGAGGTGAAACCCATCGAGCCCGTTTTCGTCGACTACGACAAGGATATGGCGAAATTCACCGTGAAACCGGGCGTCGACGTGCTCTACAAGCAGAACGAGACCAACGATCTGTTCCGCCTCTCCTACGTCTTCAACACCGGTTCGGAGCGTGATCCGGAACTGTCTACGGCCTTCGATTACATCAGCTACCTCGGTACGGACACCCAGACCGCCGAGGAGATCGCCAAGGAGATGTATCGCCTTGCCTGCTCGTTCTCGTTCGGTGCCGGCGCCAACCAGAGTTCGATCACGATCACGGGCTTGAGCGAAAATATGGATCAGGCGATGGAGATCGTCGAATCGCTGATTTTCAACGCTGTGCCCGACGAGACCATCCTCATGAACCTCAAGGCCGATGCGTTGAAGAGCCGTGCCGACAGTAAATTGAGCCAGGCCCGTTGCTTCAATGGCTTGCAGCGTTATCTGTTTTTTGGCGGCGACTTTATCAAGAAGACGACGCTGACCAATGCCCAGCTGGCCGCCCTAACCTCCGAGGAGCTGCTTTCCAAGGTGAAAGCCCTGACCGGCAAGGCGCACGAAGTGCTCTACTACGGCCCCAAGAGCGAATCGGAACTGAAAGAGAGCCTTGCCGCTCATCATAAGACCGCCGAAACGCTGGAGCCGTTGGAGAAGAAGTTCACCCAGAGGCTGCATACCGATAAGAGCGAGGTGGTTTTGGCGCAGTACGATGCCAAACAGCTCTACTACATCCAGTATTCCAATCGCGGCGAGCAGTTCGACGAGGCGAATACACCGGGCATCACGCTCTACAACGAGTATTTCGGCGGTGGCATGAACTCGGTGGTATTCCAGGAGATGCGTGAGGCGCGCGGTCTGGCATATTCGGCATGGGCCATAATGTCGGAGCCCTGGTTCGCGAAGGGCGAGTACAGTTTCTACGCGTTCATTGCCACGCAGAATGACAAGATGCGGCAGGCCATCGAGGCATTCGACGAAATCATCAACAACATGCCCGAATCCGAAGCGGCGTTCACCATCGCCAAGGAGGGCATTCTGGCCCGTCTGCGCACCGAACGCACGACCAAATCCGACGTGCTGTGGAGCTATCTCGACCTGCGCGACTTGGGGCTGACCGAGGATCGCAACAAACTGTTGTTCGAGACGATTCAGAACATGACGCTGGCCGACGTGAAGGCCGTGCAGGAGAAGTGGGTAAAGGATCGTCCCTACATTTACGGTATTTTGGGCGACATCAAAGACCTCGATACGGATTATCTCAAGACGCTCGGCCCCGTGAAGACCGTTTCGTCCGAGGAGATTTTCGGCTATTAGTGCTCTTTCAAGGAAAAAGGGCCGTCTGCTGCGCACAGCAGACGGCCCTTTTTGTTATTTTGACCGATGGATTCGGGTTTAATAATAGGTACAGTTTAGCGTCTCCGGCAGCGGGGCCGAGGCGTTGCGGCGCCAGACCATCGCCGTGTCGTGCGACGGATCGCCTGTCCCGAAATCGAAGCCGTCTTTCGAGCGGAAGGTTGCCGGAACGGCTCCGGCGAATCCGTAGGTCGCATAAAAATCGCGCAGCCACGCCTTTCCCGGCGAGGGGATCAGAATCGCGGCATCGTCGCCCTGTTCGTCGATGCGGCGCATTGCCTCACGCATTAGTTGCGCCGCCAATCCGCGCCGCCGATAGGTCGGAGCGGTCGCCACGCCGTAGATATAGGTCGTGCGGCCCAGCTCGCTGCGGAACGGAAGCAGGTGGAGCATGGCCGCCGTTTGGCCGTCGCAGGCGGCGGTAAGTATCCGATGACGGGCGTAATAACGGATCAAGAACGAATCGACGAACGCTTCATCGTCATCGAACGCCTGCATCCAGAGCTCCTTGCAGGCGATCTCGTCCGGATGCAGATGGATGGCTAAATACTTGTGCGCGATCTCGATCGGATGGTAGGAGCGTTTCGCCCGCCGCAGACCCTCCAATCCGAGGTCCTCCTCACGGTTGATGAGCGTGAACCGCTCCGGCAGATGTTGGGCGAAAAGCCGGTTGATGACCGTAAAAGCGCCGTCGTAGGTCGTATCGGCCTTTTCGATGTGGGTGTCGAACGTGTGGTCGTTGACCGCCGAACCGTAGGTGAACGCCACCAACTTCGCTCCGACGTAGATACATCCGCCGCACAGTCCGAGCTCCTCGTAGTGGGCGAATCCGCGCCGCATGGCCAACTGTTCGGCACAGAGTTCGGAGGTATGCCCTTCGTGCGCGCTGCGCCATGCGCGTTCGAGCCGCATACATTCGTCGAACCGGTCGGGCGTCAGCTCTTCGTAGCGGTAATCGGGGTATGCGGCCGTAAAACGGTTGATGTGGTTGCGTTTGGGTTGGTAGCGGCGGCCTGCCAGTCGGCGCAGGTCGTCCGCCGCATAGATGTAGTCCTCCTGCGCACGGTCGGATTCGAATGCGAACCGGCCCGCGTGCATGTTGCGGATCTGCTCGCGCCCGCGGTCGGTGAGCCCGATGATGCGCAGGCGTTGCCCGTGGGCATGGGCATCTTCGCGCAGCACCGGAATGAGCGGGGCGAAATCGCCCTCGCCGACGGGCTGCATGTAGCCGATCTTTTCGCCGCCGTCGATGTGGAAGCGGATGACCAAAAATCCGTCGACCTCGGCCCATGCGCTGCGGAACACGTGCAGCCAACAGAACATGTTGGCGAATGCGAGGTTGCAGTCGGTCGTCTCCGAGTGCATCGTGTAGCGCTCGATGGCCGCGCGATCCTCGATGCGTATGGGCTTGAATGCGATCATTCGGGAAGATAACGTTTCTCCGCTATGTGCCGATAGTATTGTTGTACGAGCGCCTGAAAATTCCGTACCGTTTCGTCCGTCGATGCCGTTCCGTCCTGCGTATCGTCGAACTGGATCATTCCGTCGTTCGTAACGGCGCGGAACATTTCGTCGTAACTGACCGACCAGACGGGTCGGTCGGGTTCGTTGAGCAGGTCGCGCCCGAATGCGAAATAGGGTTCACGGTTGCCCAGCACGCCCAGTATCGTGGGCATGATGTCCAATTGTTGCGCCACCTCGTCGATTTTGCCCTGCCATGCGCCGTCGGGCGTATGGAAAAATCCGATGATGTGCCGGTTCCCCGGGTAGACCTTCGTCTCGGGGGCGTATTTCTCCGATGAAACGTGATCGGCCACGAATACGAAAATCGTGCGGCGGAACCAGGCTTCGTTGCCGAAGCGTTCGAAGAAGCGGCGGAAGGCCATGTCGTCGTAGGCGACCCCTTTGTGAATGGGGGTGTAGCCCTCCGGCAGCGAATCGGCATACGCCTCGGGTACCACGAACGGATGGTGCGACGTGAGCGTGAAAAGCGCTGCGAAAAACGGTTCTTTCGTTTCGGAGAGCTCCTCGCCGGCGAATTGCAGGAACGGTTCGTCCCAGATGCCCCAATAGCCGTCGAAGTCGTCGTTGCCGTAACGGGCTTCGTAGTCTTCACGGCTGACGAGCCGGTCGATGCCGGCCGAGTGGGCATAGGCTCCGAATCCCATCGAGCCGCGTTCCGATCCGCAGAAGAAGGCGGTCGAGTAGCCCATATCGCGCAGAATGGCGGGCAGTTGCCGGCTTTCGCCCAACGATTGCGGCATCAGGACGAACGGCGTCCGGAACGAAGGAATGCTGCCCAATACCGAGGGCATGGCCTGGATCGACCGTGTGCCGTTGGCATACATCTTTCGGCAGAGAACGCCCGTGCGCATCAGCGAATCGAGGAACGGCGTGAATCCGGCCGGGCCGCCTTTCTCGACCGGATAGAGCTCCGGATGCAGCAGGGCCGAGTGTTCGGCCGACATGCTCTCCATGATGAAGATCACGACGTTGCGCCCGCTCAAATCGACGGCCGCGCTGTCGGCCGGTTGGTGCACCGGCGTGAAGTGTCGGGGCAGTTCTTCGTCCGTGAAATACTTCACGTAATGGATTTTGCCCGAATTGTTGATCGTGCGCAGGATGCAGAACGGATTGCTCAACAGCAGATTGGCCTTGTTGCTTTCGGGGGTGTAGAGCGTGGCGTTCGACAGCGTGATGGGGCGCGTCTGACGGGTGATGCCGCCGCGCATGCCGGCGATGCAGAGGGCTGCGCCCAAACCGAAAATTACGACGCCGACGACATAATAAAAACCTCCGTGCAGGACGTTTTCGGGCCGGATGCGCCGTCCGTAGCCTTTGACCAACAGCCAGATGATGCCGACCCCGAGCAGCGCCAGCCACCAGTTTTCGACGAGGAATTTCCCGACCAGCAGCCACGAATTGTCGTTTTCGGCGAAGAAGATTTCATCGGCCGTGAACCGTTTTTGCGTGTAGTGGAAATAGACCGCATCGGAGAGGTTGACGACGACCACGAGCAGCGCATTGACCACGACGTAATACCCGAAAAGCAGGTTGCCGTACCACCGTTTTTCGCGCAGATGCAGCGGCAGAAGCGACAACAGGATGAACAGACCGTCGGCATAGCAGATCGACGCCGTGTCGAAGAGCAGCGCGCCGCGCAGCAGCGATCCGATTTCGCTCCATGCGAGCGGCCCGATGAGCGCCGCGTTGTAGAGATAGAATATGACCCGACAGAGCATCAACAGCACATAAAGCCATGCGATGCGCCGCAGCAAAAGCAGGGTCGAGGTGTGGAGAATCCGTTGCATGGCCGAGGGTTTATTCACAGGCTTTCAGCGACAGATCGAGCGACTTGATTTGATGGGTCAGCGCACCGACCGAAATGAAATCCACGCCGCAAGCCGCATATTCGCGCAGGGTTTCCAGCGTGATGCCGCCGCTCGATTCCGTTTCGCACCGTCCGGCGACCTTCGCCACGGCCTGCCGCGTCATTTCGGGCGTGAAATTGTCGAACATGATCCGGTCGACGCCGCCGGCAGCGAACACCTCGTCGATGTCCTCCAGCGTGCGGACTTCGCACTCGATGGGAAGCTGTTTTCCCTTGGCGTGCAGGTATTCGCGGGCTCCGACGATGGCCTGACGGATGCCGCCGGCGAAGTCGATGTGGTTGTCCTTCAACAGAATCATGTCGAAAAGTCCCATGCGGTGGTTCTCGCCGCCGCCGATCTTCACCGCCATTTTGTCCAATACGCGCATGCCGGGCGTGGTTTTGCGGGTGTCGAGCACCCGCGTGTGCAGCCCTTCGAGTTGTTGCACGTAGACGGCTGTGCGGGTCGCCACGCCGCTCATGCGCTGCATGATGTTCAGCACGATGCGTTCGGCCTGCAACAACGAGTGCAGGCGTCCGGAGACGTAGAAGGCCACGTCGCCGGGCCGGATGCGGTCGCCGTCGTGCAGGATTGGTTCGAATCGCATGTCGGGGTCGAGCCGGTCGAAAACCATGCGGGCGATTTCGATGCCGGCGAGGATACCTTCCTGCTTGCACAGCAGGCGCATGCGTCCCCGTTCTTCGGCCGGTATGCAGCAGAGCGACGTGTGGTCGCCGTCGCCGATGTCCTCTTTGATGCAGAGTTCGATCAGTTCGTCGACGAAGGGTTTGTATTCGGGTTTCATTCTATTATTAAGTTAAGAGTGTAGAAGCCAGAAGTGTAAGCGTCCGAAACCCCGCTCGTCAATCGTCGAGCATCCTGCCTTCAAATACTACTTGGTGAGAGCCCATGCAAGTGAATGCGATGCGGCAGTTCACGTTCACGATCGAGCCGTCAAGTGCCGTGATCGGATATTTTGCGTAATCTGTCCAATCGGCTCCTGCGATGTAGGCTTGTGGCGTGAGTGGTCCATCATTTTTGAAGGTCAGGCTCGAACCGGCTCCGGTATAGGAGAGGTCGAGGATGCGCATTTCGAGTCCCGGCATCGCTTCTGCGAAACGCACTTGGTGCATGTACAGCGACAGCGAGGTTGCGGACGGAGCGATGAGCGTCGGAAAATTGCCGACGATGCTAAACCGTGCGTCCTTTTCGACGAAGGTCGTTCCGTCGGGATTGGTTACTGTCGAGGTGCCGAGAAAGACCATCGGATCGCGGTCGACAATCGCTCCGTTGAGTATGTTGTCGTTGTGATCCTCGTAGTCGGGGCCGTTGTTGTTGTCGTCGCAAGCGACGCAGGCCGCCAGCATCAATGCGAAAAGAAAGAATTTTTTCATCATGGTACTTTATTATTTATAAATTACAAAATAGGCAGTCGTAAGTCTTTGTCTTGCGCCCTGCGCTTTCATTCGTCGGACGGGTTGCAGGGGATGCACGGTTACACGCCTGCAAAGATAGTCGCTTTTTACCTTTCGAGTATCAATTCCCCCTCGAAATCGCTCCGCCGGATGCCTGCTTCGTGGGGTCGCAGCACCTCGGGAACGACGCTTCCCGTCGTGAATACAAGTTTCGTACCGAGCCCTTGTTTCATGATTATGTACTTTATAGATTGATACTCAAAGTGATGCCGAACGTGCGGGAGCGTCCGCGCTGGACGAACTCGTGGCCGATGGATTTGAAATAGAAGACGTCGTAGCGTTCGTTCGCGAGGTTGCGGCCCCAGAAATCGAGCGTGTAACGCGGGTGTTCGATGCGGATCGAGGCGTCGAACAGCGTGTAGAACGGTTGTACGAGCGTGTTTTCCTCGTTCCAGCGGATGCGGCCCGTGCCGCGCAGCCCCGCCTGCACGACCAGATCGCCTAACCAGTGCACGCCCGTCGGGAAGCTCTTCATCGCCGAAACCGAAAGGGTGTGCTGCGGTGCGTAGGGGAGGTAATTGCCGCGAAAATTCTGCCGCCCGTTGTCGTAGCGGACGAATCGGGCGTCCGTGTAGCCGTATGCGAACGACAGATCGAGCGTGCGCCACGGGGTGCATTGCATGGCTAATTCGGCGCCCCACGAACGGGTGCGGCCGGCGTTGGTCATCATGCGGCCGGTCGACGAACCCGCCGGAAAGACGGTCAGTTGCTGGTCGCGGCAGTCGATGTAGAAAAGGGCGAAATCGCCCCGCACGGCCCCCTCCATGCACGAAAAGTGGCCGCCGAATTCGTAGTTCCAACTGTATTCGGGCCGGTAGGACATGATGTCCTTTTCCTGATAACCGGCGTCCGACAGCATCGCCTGTTTCAGCTTCTCTTGCAGAATGTCCGAGAAAATCTGTGTGTTGAATCCGCCCGCCTTGTAGCCCTTGGCCACCGTGAGGTAGAGGTTGCGCTGTTCGTCGAACGCATAGAGCGCCGAGAACTTGGGCAGCAGTTCGGCATAGGTGTGTGCGATGCGGTTGCGGTCGTCGACGATGGCCGTTCGGGCGATGGGCTCGCCACCGTCGATGCGCAGCTGGTAGTCGAGCGCGCTCCGGCTGTGGTAGCGGAGCGCCGTGCGCTCGATGTCGGCGCGGAGACCGGCCGTAAAATGCCATTTGCCGACCGTGAAACGCGATTCGTGATAAACTGCCCCGCCGTAAGAGGGCATCCGGAAGTCGGAAGCGAGCAGCAGCTCGTCGGCGCCCTTCTCGAACCGGATGTTGTCTAAATGACCGTTCGCATGGGCGAAGATCAGTTCGTCGATGCCCGTCTCTTTGAACTGTACGGGCGCCTCCATCGTGCCGTGGCGGTAGAATCCGAACAGTCCGAACAGCCAGCCGTAGCGCCGGTCGTCGTGCGAACGGAAGACGAGGTCTTCGGTGAGACAATGTTCGCGCAGGGCCTGCCGCAGCGTGAAGTAGGAGAGCGGCAGAAAGTCCTGATCGAGAATCATTTCATCGTCGGAATACTGGTATCCGGTGAGGGAGGATACGGAGTACCGCGCCGCATCGTACCGGATCGTCAGCCCGTCGCTCAACAGCGTGCGCGAATAGCCGCACGGATCGTTGTAGGCGATTTCGCCGCTGCGGGCGACGATTCGCCCCTCCCGCTCGATGTCCGGCCCGACGTAGACGTAGGGATAACCGCCCTGCTCGAGCGTCGATGCGGTGAAGGTGTTGTCGATGCGCAGCCCGCGGCCGTTGCGCCATTGGAGTTTCAGCCGGCCGCCGCCCGTCCGTTCCCAATCGCACCGTTCGCCGGTCGCTTCGTTGAGGAACAAGCCGTCGCTATGCTTGAAAAATCCCGTTACGGCGATGCCCAGATCGGGGTTCAGCCGGTTGTAGCTCGATGCCCGCAGCCGAAAGGTGTTGCCGCTGGCGTATTCCATGCCGATGCGCACGCCCTCGTATTGCAGCGGCGAGAGCGTGTAGACGTTGATGACGCCCCCCATCGTGTTGCGGCCGTAGAGGGTCGATTGCGGGCCGCGCAACACCTCGATGCGTTCGACGTCGGCCAGCTCCGCGTCGAAATTGTTCTTTTGCAGAATCGGCACGTTGTCGATGTTGAGCCCGACGACCGGCTGGTCGATGCGCGCGCCCAATCCGCGCACGTAGATCGACGAGGTCATGCGCGAACCGTAGTCGGGCAGGTGGAGGTTGGGCACCTTCTGCGACAGCCCTTTCAAAGCGTCGATGTGTTCCCGCTCGATGACGCGGCTCCCTGCGATGGTCGAGGCTACGGGTTGCGAACGCAGGGCCATCCCTTGTTTGATGGCCGTTACCTGAATCCGGTCGATGACGAGGGTCGTGTCGGCCGGGGTCTCCTCGGCGAATCGGATGCCGGTTTCCTCCGCCTGAACCGGCAGAATCCCGATGACCGCCCAGAACAACGGCAGAAGGAGCGACGCTGCACGGGAATCATTCATGGTGATAGGGCTCGTTGTTGAGGATAGCGAAGGCCCGATAGAGCTGTTCGGCGAAGAGAACCCGCACGATTTGGTGCGAGAAGGTCATGCGGGAGAGCGAGATCCGTGTGTCGGCCCGTGCATAGACCGCATCGGAAAAACCGTAGGGGCCACCGATGACCATCACGAGCCGTTTCGTGCCGCTGTTGAGGCGTTTTTGGAGCCATACGGCGAACTCCGCCGAACGCATTTCCTCGCCCCGCTCGTCGAGCAGCACGACGCAATCGGTTTCGGTGAATTGGCGCAGCAGCGTTTCGCCCTCGGCAGCGCATTGCTGGCGGGGCGTCAGGTGGCGCGTATTGCGCAAATCGGGCAGCGTCGTTATGGCGAACCGGCAATAGCGATTCACGCGCTTGGCGTAAGTCTCGACCAGCGAGGCGACCTCTTTCGAGTCGGTTTTGCCTATTACGATCAGTTCGATCTGCATATATCCGTGTTCCATTCGCCGTCGGCATCTTCGTAGATGACCGGACGCACCGGTTCGACCGATTTGAGCCACTCGTAGGCTTTGTAGAGGTTGTAGCCGTTGCCCGACGGATTGCCCAGCGCATAGGCGATGACGCAGGTGAAGTTGCGCGAACGGTAATACATCGCCTGTACCCGTTGCAGATATTCATCGGCCAGCGTCGGATCGTTCGAGGGCGTGCCTCCGATGCTCCGGTCGTCGCGCCGATCGGGGGCATGGATATTCGCCCGATCGACGACGTAAAGCCCCAGTTCGTCGCACAAGGCATAAAACCATGCCGGTTGCGGATAGTCCGGACACAGCGTGTTGTAGCCTTGCTTGCGGATTCCGAGCAGCTGCGTGCGGGTCGCCTGCTCGTCGGACGGTACGGCATTGTACCGTTTCGTTTTCAGTTCCACCTCTTTCCCGAACTGCATGAATCGCCCGTCTGCAAATTCCGGTCGTCCGAAGCCGATTTTCAGCGGCAGATACTCCTTGTAGGTGCCGTCGCGTTTCGTGAAGAGCATCACCTTGTAGAGCGGCGGGTTCTTGACGGCGGCGTTCCGGCCCGTCGTTACGGTCGGCTGCCATTTGTTCTCGTAGGCGTGGTAGATGAAGGGCTGGAAGTGCAGCGTATCGACCGAACGGCCCGGCAACGTCGTCTCGGCGATGTTGAAATCGAGCAACTTGCCCTGCGGCGAATAGATGTCGTAGCCCACCGTTACGGGTTCGTCGTAGTTGAACCGGTTCTGCACGATGATCCGCAGATCGAGCATGGCGAAGTCGCGCCCCAGCGTATCGGGCACCAGCGCGATTTCGAAGTCGCGGATCGACCGTTTTTCCTGATAATAGAGGTAGCTGCTGTCGAACGGCTTGCCGTGCACGGCCCCGCGGGCGTCGAGGCTGTCGCGGTTGTTGAACAGCACCAGTTTGAAATCGTTGGCTCCCTGCCGGATGTAGTCCGTGAGATCGAATTCGGCGGGTGTGAGCGCATCGGCTGTCTCGGCTGCCTGCCGGCCGTTCACCCACAGTTGATAGGCCGTCTGCGGGTTTTCCAGATGCAGATAGGTGCAGCCGTCGGTCCAGACATAGGGGATTTCGATCGTTTGACCGACGACGGCCCGCAGCGGACCGTCGGTCGTGAGGCGCACTTCGGGCTGGAAGTCGATGCTGTGGCCCGAACGTGCGCGGACGCGGGATTCGGCGTCGTGGCGGGTATCGTAGGGAATGACCTCCGTGCGGTGGATGCGGCCGGTCTGCTGGGCCGTTGCGGCCGTGCAGAGGAGCAAGCCCGCACAAAACAACAAGGCGTGTTTCATGGCGTGTCGATGTAAGGCGGTATATAAGTAGACAAAGGTACCTTTTTTTTGACAAATCGCAAATTATCGCTAACTTTGGCAACTCGGAAGAAATCTTCGCTACGAAGAATCGCTTTCGCTGCTTATGCGAATTAAAGGAAAAAGATATGAAAACGCAACGGATTGTTGAGATTCTGAAATCGGGCGTCGCGGATACCGACCTCACCGTACAGGGTTGGGTGCGTACCAAACGCGGCAATAAAAATGTGGCGTTCATTGCATTGAACGACGGTTCGTGCGCCGCCAACTTGCAGATCGTCGTCGACTTGGCGCAAATTTCCGAATCGGTGCTGAAAAACATCACGACCGGCGCCTGCATCCGGGTCGACGGCCGGTTGGTCGCTTCGCCCGCTTCGGGGCAGCGCGTCGAGGTACAGGCAAAAGCGATCGAGGTCTATGGCACGGCCGATCCCGAAACCTATCCCTTGCAGAAAAAGGGCCATTCGTTGGAGTTCCTGCGCGACATCGCCTATCTGCGTCCGCGTACCAATACGTTCGGCGCCGTGCTCCGCATCCGGCACGCCATGGCCTACGCCATCCACGAGTATTTCAATAAGAACGGATTTTATTACTTCCATACGCCGATCATTACCGCTTCGGATTGCGAGGGCGCCGGCGCGATGTTTCAGGTAACGACCCTCGATCTGGACAACCTGCCCAAAAACGAGGAGGGCAAGGTCGATTATACGCAGGATTTCTTCGGCAAATCGTGCAACCTGACCGTCTCGGGCCAGTTGGAGGGCGAGCTCGGTGCGTTGGCTTTGGGACGTATCTATACGTTCGGCCCGACGTTCCGCGCCGAAAATTCGAATACGCCGCGCCATGCGTCGGAGTTCTGGATGATCGAACCCGAGGCCGCTTTCTTCGACCTGGAGGACAACATGGAACTGGCCGAAGATTTTCTCAAATATCTGATCCAATATGCGTTGGACAACTGTGCCGAAGATCTGGCCTTCATGAACAAGATGTGGGATCCGGAACTGCTCGACCGCCTGCATTTCGTCGTGGAACACGATTTCAAGCGGCTGGAGTACACCGAGGGCATCGAAATTTTGAAGGCCTCGGGCCGCAAGTTCGAATTCCCGTGCGACTGGGGCTGCGACCTCCAGTCGGAACACGAACGCTATCTGGTCGAGGAGCATTTCAAGCGTCCGGTTATCCTCATCAACTATCCGAAGGATATCAAGGCCTTCTACATGAAACAGAACGACGACGGCAAGACCGTGCGCGGAATGGACGTCCTTTTCCCGAAAATCGGCGAAATTATCGGCGGTTCGGAGCGCGAGGCCGATTATGGCAAACTTCATGCAAGGGTGCAGGAACTCGGCATGAACGAGCGCGAGTTGTGGTGGTATCTGGATACCCGTCGCTGGGGATCGGCGCCGCACTCGGGATTCGGTTTGGGATTCGACCGCCTGCTGATTTTCGTTACCGGATTGACGAACATCCGCGATGTGCAGCCTTTCCCGCGTACGCCGCAGCACGCCGATTTCTGATCGAACGCAGGAAAATCGAACTTCGGGAACCGGCTCGGCGCGGCACGCATGCCGACGGAGCTTCGGCTCCCGATGTTGATTTTTTATTAGGAAGAACATGGCAATCAATCAGAAGCAGATTTTGTCGCTTCAGCAGAAGCTCTCTCCGCAGCAGATTCAGATGATCAAGCTGCTGGAGCTGCCGACCGTGCAGTTGGAGCAGCGCATCAAGCAGGAGATCGAGGATAACATCGTGTTGGAAGAGGAGGAGCGCCCGGCCGAGGAGACGGAGGAACAGCCGCAACAAATATCTGTGGACGAATATCTGCGCGACGACGATACCCCTTCCTACAAGAGTCGCATCAACAACTTTTCGAAGGACGACAAGCAGCGGCCGGTCTATCTGACCGAGGGTCGTTCGCTGCACGAATATCTGATCGAGCAGTTGGGCTACCGCAACTTGTCGGAGCGCGATCGGAAACTGGCGGTCTATTTGGTGGGCAGCATCGACGAGGACGGTTATCTGCGTCGCGACTTGGAGTCGGTGGCCGACGACATCGCTTTCACGGTGGGCATCGAGACTACGGCGGATGAACTGGAACGCCTGCTGGACATCATTCACGAACTGGAACCGGCCGGCGTCGGAGCCCGCAACTTGCAGGAGTGCCTCCTGTTGCAGATGGCGCAGAAAAAACTCAATACCCGTGCCCGCCGGTTGGCCCGCAAGATATTGGCCTCCTATTTCGACGAATTCGTCAAGAAGCATTACGAGAAATTGATGTCGCGTTTGCAGGTCTCCGAGGAGGATTTCCGCGAAGCGATCGCCGAAATTCGACGCTTGTCGCCCAAGCCCGGCAACCTCTACGCCGAGGGCGGAACCGACACGACGCCTTACATCATTCCCGATTTCCTGCTCGATTATCAAGACGGTCGTTTTTCGTTGTCGCTGAACTCCTACAATGTGCCCGAAGTGCGCATCAATCACCGGTATATGGAGATGATCCGCGACATGGTCGCGTCCGACGGAACCGTGAAGGAGCGGGACAAGGAGGCGTTGCAGTTCGTCAAGAACAAAATCGACTCGGCGAAGTGGTTCATTTCGGCCATCAAGCAGCGCCACGACACGTTGATGCGGACGATGCAGACCATTCTGGATTACCAGACCGAGTATTTCAAAGATGGCGACCAGTCGAAGCTCCGTCCGATGATTCTCAAGGACATCGCCGATCGTACGGGATTGGACGTATCGACCATTTCGCGCGTGGTGAACAGTAAATACGTGCAAACGCAGTTCGGTATCATCCTGTTGAAATCGCTCTTTTCGGAGGCGATGCAGACCGAGAGCGGCGAGGAGGTGTCGAGCTATGAGATCAAGAATATCCTTCAGCAGTGCATCGACGACGAGGAGAAGCGTCATCCGTTGACGGACGAGACGTTGATGGACATTCTCAACGCCAAGGGATACCGCATCGCCCGACGTACGGTGGCGAAATATCGCGAGATGCTGGGCATTCCGGTCGCGCGTCTGCGGAAACAGATTTGATGCGGCGAAGAACGGGCGATTGGCTCGTGCTTCACAAATTTGCCATTGAGCACAGACCCGCTCGATTGCACCCTTGCCGCTTTGCCGAACGACAACTCCACCGGACGACTCCTTGCTGCTGGATCGACTGACGACCCGACCGAACGATAAAAAATGAAGACGACGATGAATTACACGCGATGGGCGAACGTCCTTTCATGGGCCCTGCACCCTTTTTTGCAGCCGCTTTACTTGATTACGCTCCTGTTGACTTGTACGGCTTTTGCCGGTTACTCATGGACTGTGCGGCTTTATCTGTGGGGCGTGGTCATCCTCTACACGATGTTGATCCCCGTGCTTGCACTCTGTATTTTGCGGGCGCTCGGACGTCTTTCCGATTACCGCATCGACAACCGTAACGAACGGACTTTGCCGTTGTTGATCGGTGCGGTGTGTTATCTTTTGTGCGCGCTGACTTTGAGCCGGATCGGTTCGGCCGTCTTCATCCGCAAGTTCATGGTGGCGGCCGCCTGTTGCGAGTTGATGGCGCTGTTCGTCTCGTTGCGGTGGAAAATCAGCCTGCATCTGACGGGCATGGGTGCTTTGACTGCCATGTTCGTTACGATGAACTTCATCGGCGTCGGGAACATGCTTCTGCCGTTGTCCGTCATCGTGCTTGCTTCGGGGGTCTTGGCTTCCGCCCGCCTCTACCTGGGGTGCCACAACGGTGCTCAAATCTTCGCCGGCTTCTGCGGCGGCTTCGTCGTCGCGACGTTGGCCGTCTTGTTTTTGTAATCCGTTACACGCAACTCCCTTTACGCCACGGAGGCGGGGCCTCGGTGAAATAGCCGTCGCCCGTAGTCCGTCCGCTTCAGAAAGCGATCACTTTTCTAAGTCTTCGAGCCAGATCGTCGCCATCGCATCCGACGGCATCCGCCAGTCGCCGCGCGGCGAAAGAGCTACCGAACCGACCTTCGGGCCGTCGGGCATCGCCGAACGTTTGAACTGTTGGGCGAAGAACCGCCGGAGAAAGACCGTCAGCCATTTGCGGATGGTCGCCCGATCGTAGCTGCCGCGGAAAGCCTGTTCGGCTAACAGCAGGATTTTGGCCGGACGGTAACCCGCCCGCACGAAGTTATAAAGGAAAAAATCGTGCAATTCATACGGGCCGACCAAATCTTCGGTCTTTTGGGCGATTTTTCCGTCCGCATCGGCCGGTAGCAGTTCCGGACTGACCGGCGTGTCGATGATGTCCAGCAGCGTCGCGCGGGTTGCAGCGTCCGGCTCCGTGTCGGCCGCCCATTTTACCAAGTGGCGGACGAGCGTTTTTGGAACCGATGCGTTGACGCCGTACATCGACATCTGATCGCCGTTGTAGGTCGCCCAGCCGAGTGCCAACTCGCTCAGATCGCCGGTGCCGACGACCAATCCGCCTTCCATATTGGCCACATCCATCAGAATCTGCGTGCGTTCGCGGGCCTGTGCGTTTTCGTAGGCCGCCGAACGGTCGGAAGCATCCAGTCCGATGTCGGAAAAATGTTGTTCGCAGGCTTTGCCGATGGGAATCTCGCGTACCGTAACTCCCAAACCGTGCATCAACTCCAGCGCATTGTGGTAGGTGCGTCCCGTGGTGCCGAACCCCGGCATGGTGATGCCGATGATCCCTTTGCGGTCGAGTTGCAACAGATCGAACGTGCGCACGGCGACCAGCAGGGCCAGCGTCGAATCCAGCCCGCCCGAGATGCCGATGACCGCTTTCGTGCAGTGCGTGTGCTCCAGACGACGGGCCAATCCGTGCGCTTGTATATGAAACAGCTCTTCGCACCGTTCGCTGCGGCGTTTTTCGTCCTGCGGCACGAACGGCATCGGGTCGATGTCGCGGTCGAGGGCCGCTGCCCGCAACCCCTCGGGCACCTCCATTTCGATGACCGTGTTTTCGGTCGTGGCTTCATTCATGCGGAACGAGGTGTTGCGACGCCGTTCGAACTCCAACCGTTCGATGTCCACATCTGCGACGGTCAGCCGTTCCTCCAATGAGAAACGCTCCGCTTCGCGCAGAATGGCGCCGTTTTCGGCGATCAGCGCATTGCCGGCGAATACGAGATCGGTCGACGATTCACCGAATCCCGCCGAACAATAGACGTAGGCTGCATGCGTGCGCGACGACTGCTGAGCTACCAACTGCCGCAGATAGTCGTATTTCCCTGCGCTTTCGGGCGATGCCGAAAGGTTGAAAATGACTTTGGCGCCGTTCTGCGCCAGATGCGACGAGGGCGGAACGGCCGTCCATAGGTCTTCGCAGATTTCCACCCCGAATTCCGTCCCGTTGACCTCGAAGGTCAGCCCCGCACCGAAATCGGCCTCTTGTCCGGCCACGTGGATGGTTTCGTCTTCGATGCCCGCGCCCGAAGCGAACCAGCGGACTTCGTAAAATTCGCCGTAATTCGGAATGTAAGTCTTGGGAACGACGCCCAGCACACGTCCTTGTGCGATGACGGCTGCGCAGTTGTAGAGGGCCGAGCCGTGGCGCAGCGGCGCGCCGACGATCCACGTCAGCGGCAGCTTGCGCGAGGCCTTGACGATCTCCGACAACGCATGATCGGCCGCATCGAGCAGCGCGGATTGCAGGAACAGATCGCCGCAGGTGTAGGCCGTAACAGCCAGTTCGGGATAGACCACGATTTCGACGCCGCGTTGGGCGGCTTGTTCCGCCAGCGCGATGATGCGCTCGGCATTGGCTGCGCAGTCGGCTACGCTTACGTGCGGAATGGCCGCCGCGACCTTGAGAAATCCGAAATGATCCATGACGTTATTCGCTCCAGAGCGTTGCGAGATTCAGAATGACCTGTTGCGCCTTGCGCATGGTCGTCAGCGAGCAGTATTCGAATTTGCCGTGGAAGTTCATGCCTCCCGTGAAGAGGTTGGGACAGGGCAGTCCCATGAACGAAAGCCGTGCGCCGTCCGTGCCGCCGCGAATCGGCCGCACGAGCGGTTTCACGTCGGCCATCTTCATGGCTTGCAGCGCCTTGTCGATCACCTGCGGATGGGGCTCGACCATCTTGCGCATATTGAAATACTGGTCTTTCAGAATCAGATTCAGCACCCCGTCGCCGTACTTCTTTTTCAGCAGATCGACGCACGACCACAGAAAGACTTTGCGCGCCTCGAACCGGTCGGCGTCGTGGTCGCGGATGATGTAGCTGACCGTCGCCTGCTCGACCGTGCCGTTCAGTCCGACGCAGTGATAGAAGCCCTCGTAACCCTCGGTGTGTTCCGGACGTTCCGCTTCGGGAAGCAGCCGCTGCAAGTCGCAGGCCACCTCAATGGCGTTGATCATCTTGTTTTTGGCGTAGCCCGGATGGACGTTGCGGCCCTGGATTTCGATTTTGGCGCTGGCGGCGTTGAAGTTTTCGTACTCCAATTCGCCCTCCATACCGCCGTCGACCGTGTAGGCGAAGTCGGCGCCGAACGCCTTGACGTCGAAGAAGTCGACGCCGCGGCCGATCTCCTCGTCGGGCGTGAATCCGATGCGGATTTTGCCGTGCTGCACCTCGGGATGGGTCAGCAGATATTCCGCTGCAGTCATGATCTCGGCCACGCCCGCTTTGTCGTCGGCCCCCAACAGCGTCGTGCCGTCGGTATGGATCAGCGTATGGCCTTTGAAAAAGGCGAGTTCGGGAAACTCCGCGACGCGCATCGTAAGCTGGCCGTTCAGCACGATGTCGCTGCCGTCGTATTCCTCGATGATGCGGGGCTTGACCTCCGCACCGCTCATGTCGGGCGAGGTGTCGACGTGCGCGATGAAGCCGATGACCGGCGCCTGCTCCAGCCCTTTCGAAGCGGGGATGGTGCCCATGACATAGCCGTATTGATCCATCGAGACCTCGGTCATGCCGAGCATCTGCATCTCGTCGCGCAGCGCGGCGAGCAACACCTTTTGTTTTTCGGTCGAAGGAAAAGTCGTGCTCTCCTCCGACGATTGCGTGTCGTAGGAGACGTATTTCAGAAATCGTTCTTTCAGTTCCATAGGGTCATGCTTTTTTATGATAATAGTTGTGCCAGTTCACCAGTCCCAACAATCCGTTGGCCGAATTTATCCAAGCCAGAAATTGGAGGATGCCGCTGGTCGGAGCGTCGGCAAAAAGATAGATATACGCCAAACTGCCGATACCCGATACGATCAACAGCATGCTGGCAGCCAGCATCAGATAACCGATCGTTTTTTTCATGCTATGCCTCTTTTTTCGCCCGCATCGTGTGCCAAATCATATAGACGGCCAGCGCGATGTACATGGCCAGACCGGTCCATTCGGCGGCGTTCGACGATGCCCAGTCCGAAAGATACCAGTCTACCTCTAAGAATTTGAGCAGTGCGCTCATGACGCCCATCAACGCGCCGCCGGCGATGAAGCCCGATGCAATCAACGTACCGCGGTCGAAGCGGGCCTTGTTCAGCGCCTTGTCCTGCGAACGGTTCGAAACGAACCACGCGATCAGACCGCCCACGACAAGCGGAGCGTTCAGCTCCATCGGGATGAACATACCCAAGGCGAAGGCGAGGGCCGGAACGCCGATCGAGGTCAGCACCAGTGCTAAGGCCGCACCGCAGAAGTAGAGCATCCACGGCGTTTGCCCGCCGGTCATCAACGGCTGGATGACGGCCGCCATCGCGTTGGCCTGCGGAGCGACCAAAGCCCCTTCGCCGACGAATCCGTACGATTTGTTCAGGATGATCATTACCCCTGCGACGGTCGCTGCAGCAACGAATGTGCCGAGGAATTTCCAGGTCTCCTGCTTGCGGGGCGTCGTGCCGAGCCAGTAGCCGATCTTCAGGTCGGTAATGAATCCGCCCGCCATCGAGAGGGCCGTGCAGACCACGCCGCCGATTACCAGCGCAGCCGTCATGCCGGTCGTGCCGCTCAGCCCGACGCTTGCGAGGATGAGCGATGCCAGAATCAGGGTCATCAACGTCATGCCCGAAACGGGGTTGGTTCCGACGATCGCAATGGCATTGGCCGCTACGGTCGTGAAAAGGAATGCGATGACAAAGACAATCAATAAAGCCGTAATCGACTGTACCCAACCGTCGAGCAGTCCGAAGTGGAAAAAGACGAACACGCAGACGAGCGTGGCGATCAGAAACGACAGGATGCGCCGCATCGGCAGGTCGCGCTGGGTGCGTTCGATGGAAGCGTCGGTCTGGCTGCCGCCCTTTCCGCCGAACTCCGAGACGGCGAGCCCTACGGCCTGCCGGATGATTTTCGATTGGCGGACGATACCGATGATGCCGGCCATAGCGATACCGCCGATGCCGATGGGTTTGCCGATGAAAGCGAATAGATTCTCGGGCGTGAAGAGTGCTTGCGGATCGGCCAGCAGGTCGGGGCGCGTGATGCCTAACAGCGAGGCCAGCGAAGCAGGGTCGATGCTTTCAGCGAGCGAGCCGACCAACGGCACGATCAGAAACCACACCAAACACGAACCGGCGGTGATGATCATCGCGTATTTCAGTCCGATGATATATCCCAAGCCGAGTACGGCGGCCGAGGTGTTCAATCCGAATACCACCTTGAATTTATCGGCGACCATCGAGCCCCATGCGCAGATGCGGGTCGAAACCGATTCCGTCCACAGCCCGAAGGTGCCGACCGCGAAGTCGTACAGTCCGCCCACGAGACCCGATATGGTCAGCAGCTTGGCCTGGTTGCCTCCTTTCTCGCCCGATACGAGCACTTCGGTCGTGGCCGTGGCTTCGGGGAAGGGGTATTTGCCGTGCATCTCCTTGACGAAGTATTTGCGGAACGGAATCAACAGCAGAATGCCTAATAATCCGCCGAACAGCGACGAAAGGAATACCTGCCAGAAGGCGGCGTCCAGTCCGAGGATGTAGAGGGCCGGCAGGGTGAAGATGGCGCCGGCAACGATGACGCCTGACGAGGCGCCGATCGACTGGATGATGACGTTCTGCCCGAGCGTGTTCTTTTTGCCCAGCACGTTGCCCATGCCGACCGCGATGATGGCGATGGGAATCGCCGCTTCGAAGACCTGACCGACCTTCAGCCCGAGAAAGGCCGCAGCGGCCGAGAAGATGACGGCCATCGCAACGCCCATGATGACCGAATAGGGGGTTACTTCGCGGGGCGCGGTCGAAGCAGGCATCAGCGGGGTGTAGATTTCGCCCGGCTTGAGTTCCCGATAGGCATTTTCGGGCAGCGAGATATTGTTCTTTTGTTCCATAATCGAGGATTTGTTCGGTTTGTTTTTGGTGGAAGTCTTTTATTGAGCGTTTGTCGGTTGTCCGTTTTTATGGAATGACCGGACGGCTCGCCGGAGCGAACTTCGGACGATCCGGCGGTGAGACGCTCCTTATCGGTTGTCGCCGTTGCCGGAGATGCGGTGCCGCTCCATGCGCGAATGCAGTTTGTCGACATTCATCTGCGCCACTTCGTCTAATTCGTAGCCGAGGTCGTGGGAGAGCGTCGCGCAGTACCACAATACATCGCCGATCTCCTTGACGATTTCGCGGCGTTTTTCTTCCGTAAATTCTTCGTGGCCGTCGCGGATGACCTTTTTCACTTTGTCGGCCACTTCGCCCGCCTCGCCCGTCAGACCGAGCGTGGGGTAGACGATGCGGCGGTTTTCGGGATAGATGGCCGTCTCCAATGCGTGTTGTTGGTATTCGTTGAGTGTCATGATGGATGGATTTTTCGGACAAATTTAGCGATTTTTCGGTTAAGTTCTTGTCCGGATGAAAAATTCGTCTTATTTTTGTCGACACAAAAGGCGGTTTCGGTTTGTGCGTCGATCCGTTGTTCGGGGGATTAGCTCAGCTGGTTAGAGCGCTTGCATGGAAAAAAGCACGCATGATTACGATATTCGCCTGTATAGCAACATCGCTATTCAACAAACCAGAAAGCATTGCCACGTTTTGCTCAGTGAAAACATAGGGCATATAGCAACGACCTCCCCTTTCGTTTGAGGTGTTAATTTTGTATATTAAATTGTCTTTCAGATAGTTATACTCGTTTTCTATGATTTCAAACATGAAATCATCAGGGAAGCGTTCGCTGTTGCGTCTAACAACTCGTTTGAAGGCCTTTGTTTCTATTTGATAAAGTTCGGCCAAATCAAAATCAAGCATGACCCGTTTGTCCGCGAATCTTGATGAACAAATCTGCCTTGCAGCTATTCCCTTTCTGCCGGAGGCTATACGTGACGACTATTAAAGAAACGAAGCAATGCCCAAAGATACCGTGAGTAACCGATAGGTATAAGCCCACCGGATCCTGTTTCTAATTGATCAAAAATTTGTTCTTGAATCCTTCCTTCAGGATGACCTCTCTCAGGGTTATGTTGATTTATAATACCTGGTAATACTTCTTTTATATAGCCTGCTGTAGCAGCATTCAATCCACCCCTCTGCAATGTTGCCAGCACTCTATCTATGTTGTTTATAAAATCCTCATATTCAGCACTAAACGTTCCCTGATTCCCGGCCCACTCTACTCCTTGCCAATGATGTCTAACTAAATTAGCCAAGCCAAGAGATTCATCGACGGGCTGATAATCAGGAACTTGCTCTACTACAACCGGGACGGGGCGTGTTGCAGGAGGAACTTCTTCCGTTTCCGGCGTAATTGATGAACTGACCGGCACTTCCCTCCTTGTTAGAACTGGTCTTCTCAAACGATCCATGCGTCTGGCAGCCCCAGCATACTTATTCAATAAACGAACGTTCCCACTCAATGCTTGATTTACCGCTGTAACTAAAGTATCCGGTCCACTGCTTCTGTGCTCTACTAATACACGAAGTTCGTGCGAGACAGTATCCAGTAAAGGAGGCTGAAGCTTTTCCGCCACCGCCCTGTATCCAACTCTTTCTCCTTCCTCTCCTTCCTCTCCTTGCATAATAGGAAAACGTCCACTACTACGTATCCGACGACTTACAGCGTCCATGCTGCCCAACTTATAAGTATCTTCTTCTTTATCAGACACCTTTACACTTTCTGATACTGATTCATCAGGTACACGTAAACGAGAATCTGCTGCCAATAACGACTCTATAGGCGATTTCGCCATGGTTGATTGTGCATTACGTCCTCTTGTCGTTGCATCGATATTTTGTGTCCTCAGTATTTGCTGTGCTATTCTGGCAAGTGTCTGTTGGCTGTCTCCATCTGGTCTCTTTGCGTCTGCTATACCGGGGAATAACAAGCGTTGATCGACATTCGCAAGTTTTGTAAAAGCACATAGTTCTATGGAGATAGTAGCATGTTGAGCTGGTGTCCTTGGCATACTAGGCGATGATTCTATCACTGCCCACCTTAATAAATTTGAATTTGATAATAATGGGGTTGGAATCCAATAACCTCTTCTCGTGCCAGTACCAATGGATACAGAAGTTTGTTGGGGATTACTAAGCATCTTGTGATATGGGAATTTGTCTATCGCGCTTCGAATGGTTGTTCCCAGGTCTTGATTTATTTGATCGAATTTCAACGGAACTGTCCTAAATTCAACCTGTACCACTACTATGCCATTTTCTGTCTTAGGATCGTCTATTATCATTTCCAAAACAGGAACAGGAACCGAAGCCGGATGAGGATTTATTTCCGTTGGGCAAGGTTGTAACATAAAAATAGCCAGCGTTTGATTTACAAATCTTGTAAGTTCTCTTTCTGCTACATTTCTCGGAAAACGATAGTGTCCGCCAGGTTCTATTTCAAAACCGATATGTGTTTCTGTTTCGGGTCTCATCCGAAGTTCTGTAGAATGCTCGGATGCTATTTGTTCTGGAGCGACAGGCAAAGGTATAGGCTCGGAAGCAGGTGTCGTCGATGTCGAAGCTACAGTTGGTATTCTGGTGCCCGGTCTCTGAGCTGCGGTTGTTGTTCTGGTGGTAGTAGTACGAGAATGAGGTACTTGCCTGCTCCTAATGGAAGTTGTATCTCTTCCGGGAGCATCAGGTTGTCGAGAAGTTGTGAATGGAACTGTAGTTGGCTGGTCAGGCATGGTTGCTATTATGTCCTGAACTGCAGCTTGTAAATTATCATATCGATAATTTCCTGTACTAATCCGTTCACGGAAAATTGCTGCAATCCGACTTACGTCAGCCCCACTTTTACGGGAAGCTATAAGCTGAACCGTTTGGACATCATTTTCCGTTGCAACCCTCCCATTTATTAAAATTCTTCGTTGAATGGGCTGAGTGCTTTCGGATATATAAGAAACTAATTTTCGCTGTAATGATGCTTCCGGCCTGTTATCTTCCAATGAAAACCCTTGCTTTTTGGCAGAGGGAGCTTTTAGGGAATTTTGAATAGCCTTATCTTGATTTTTATGGACGGTATTTTCACTTTTTGCCTTCATTCGGTAGTTCGTTTAATTTCAAATTAACAATGTAATGCAATCGACGGTAAAGATAAACAAATGACATGAAAATTTATACTTGAGGTACGAGTTTTATGCCTGATTATTTTTCTACAGTTAAGTGGTTATGATGGTTTTGGACATAAAATATCCCAAAAGTGGGCAGCCTCTTGCTCTTTATAGATTAATTCATAGTCCGCTACCATCTGGTAGTCTACTTCAAACGTTTTCATAACTATGATACTATGTGGTGCACTGTTTAAAGAAATTCAGTTAGAAGTAAAAGAACTCATTGTTTTAGAGTGTGTTTGGAAAATCAGCCTAGAAGTAGTAGCAATATTGTCGAAATATTTAGTCTGGACGATGAAAAGCTCTGTTCCCAATATTCAAAAACATTAAACGATGAAGGTACTATTATCAAATTTGAAAGCTATGATATTATCCAAATTGCTAAGTAGCAGAAATGTTGGTAGTCAAGCTAATGAAAGCGGATATTTGGATAATGTATTGAGTTCGGATAAGATGACGCACTCGACCGGTACAGAAAACGTACTCGGCCGTATCAAGTCGGCGGTTTTCGGGTCGGAGGAATATGCTCGCGAAGAACTGGTGGCGGAACTGGGTGCGGTATTGGTGGCGCAACGCTACGGAATGAATACTCACATCAAAGAAGACAGTTGCGCCTACATCAAATCGTGGCTCGACAGACTGAAAGAATCTCTGCAGTTCATCAAGACAACGTTTGTCGACGTCATGGAGGCCACGGGATTGATTATTCATAAAATAGATCGCCTTGGGTCTCGTTTTGAATAATTCAGTCTCGATTTTTTCCCTTCACGGGTCGACATCGGGAGCCCGCAGCATTAGCTGCGGGCTCTCTTTTTTGTCGGTATGTGCGTGGCGCGGCTCATCCGGCGGTCGGTGGGGATGTCGGGCATCTTGCGGGAACCGCGCTTCTACTGTTTCGGTCATCCGGCATCGAAAGCGGTACCCGCCCATGGGGCGGGTCGCCGGACTGGTGTCCGGCTGCGTGTCTCTTTGATAATAAGGATTTTTGGAGGATAGGTTCGCAAATCGTATTCTCCAAAAGGAAAGAGGGGTTTGTCTTATGACAAACCCCTCTTTCCTTTTGTTTGGATTTTGGCGGATGATCCCGCTGTTATAAGTATTCTATAACCTGCTCGAGACCGATGCTGTGCGAACCTTTTATTAAGATGAGCGCATTCGATAGGGGAGAGGCGCAGAGTGCAGCCGCAAGCTCCGTCCGCGAAGGATAAAGCGAAATCCGTTCCGGTAGTTCCATTTGCGGGTGTTGAAGCGTGTCCTGCGAAGGGCCCTCCGCGAGCGAAGCGTATGCCTGAGCGAACTCTGGACCGACTAAAAGCACCTGCACATCTGGATGCTGGGTCGCCAGTCGGATGATGTCGGCATGCTCTTGCAGCGACCATTCGCCCAACTCGAGCATGTCGCCCAAAATCAGGATGCGCTGTGCCCGAGGAGCCAACGGACGGTTCAAAAAATGCTCGATCGAAGCCCGCATACTCGATGGATTGGCGTTGTAACAATCGACGATCAATGTGTTTCGCTGCGTTTCGAGACGCTGCGAACGGTGATTCTCGGGCAGGTAAGAGGCAATGGCCCGCCGGATGTTTTCGTCCGGAACGCCGAACCGGCGTCCGATTACGATGGCGGCAGCGATGTTGAACCGATTGTAATCGCCCTCCAACCGGCTTTCGAATCCGTCGGCGATCGACGTGGCATAACGTTCCGCATGAAGTCGCGGATGTTCGGCGATCATTTCGTTCAGGATCGGGTCTTCTGCCCGGACGAATGCCCAACCGCCCGAATCGTCGAGAAAATCGTAAAGCTCTCCCTTGCCGCGCCGTACCCCCTCGGGGCCGCCGAAGCCTGCTAAATGGCAATGCCCGATGTTGGTGAGCAAGCCGTAGTCGGGTTCGGCGATGGAAGCCAGCCGCGCGATTTCGCCGCAGGCGCTGGCACCCATCTCGACGATGCCGATCTGGATGTCGGAGGTCATCGCGAGCAGGGTGAGCGGTACGCCGATCTGGTTGTTGAGGTTGCCGTGGGTGGCGTAGACCGTATAGCGTTCGGCCAGCACGCGGCTGACGAGCTCTTTGGTTGTCGTTTTGCCGTTGCTGCCTGCTATGGCTAAGATCGGGATGCCCAAGGCGCGCCGATGCTCGCGGGCCAAATCTTGCAAGGCCTCCAAGGTGTTTTCCACCAAGAGCATGCGCGGGTCGGTGGCGGCGATCGCCGGATCGTCAACTACGGCGCAAACGGCCCCTTTGGCGAGCGCGTCGGCTGCGAACCGGTTGCCGTCGAACGTGGCTCCGTGCAATGCGAAAAAAATCGACCCGGGTTCGATGCGGCGCGTGTCGGTCGAAACCTGCGGATGTTCGCAGTAAAGGTCGTAAAGTCGGTTTTCCATCAGATGTGCTCTTCGCCGTTGTGGAATTTCACCTCGTCGATGAACTTTTTGATGTTCTGTTCGTCGGAGCGGGGGCAAATCATCAACACGTCGTCCGTGTCGACCACGATGTACTCTTTCAATCCGCTGATGACCGCGATTTTGTTCTTCGGAAGCGAAACGATGCTGCTGCGCGTATCATAGAGGTAGCATCCCTCCGGCGGAATCGCATTGGCATAGCGGTCTTTGCGCGAGTGTTGGTAGACCGACCCCCATGTTCCTACGTCGCTCCAACCGAACTCCCCGCAACGGACATATACGTTGTCGGCCTTTTCCATGATGCCGAAGTCGATGGAGATGGCGCGACACTCGGCGAAGGCGATTTCGACGGCTTGTTGTTCCATATCGGTGCCGGCCGCTTTTTGCACGGCGCTGAAAAGCGCATGATGTTCGGGCAGATAGTGGGCGAACGCCTCGATGATCGACCGGATTTTCCAGACGAAGATGCCCGAATTCCAGAAGAACTCGCCGCATTGCAGAAAGGTCTGGGCCAGTTCGAGATCGGGCTTTTCGGTGAAGCATTTCACCTTGCTGATGGGCTTCGTGTCCGACACCTGGATATAGCCGTAGCCTGTATCGGGGCGTGTCGGCTTGATGCCCACGGTCATCAGCGCATCGTGCGCTTCGGCGAAGTCGAGGCATTCGCCGATGATGCTGCGGAAGTCCTCTTCGTTGAGGATCAGGTGGTCGGACGGCGTAACGATCATCTTCGCATCGGGGTCTTTCGCCGCCAGCATGTAGGCGGCGTAGGCGATGCAGGGGGCCGTGTTGCGTCCGACCGGTTCGCACAGCACTTGCCGTTCGTTCAGCTCGGGCAGATGTTCCAGTACGAGCGAACGATACTTGCGGTTGGTTACCACGAGAAAGTTTTCCGGCGGAACAATTTTAGAAAACCGTTCGTAGGTTTGCCGGATGAACGATTTTCCGGTTCCGAGAATATCGAGAAACTGCTTGGGCCGGTTTTGGCGGCTTTGGGGCCAGAATCGGGAACCGATGCCGCCGGCCATGATGATGCAATAGGTGGAATTTGCCATAGGACGTTGTAAGAGACACGTTGATTCGACAAAGTTAAAAATTTTTCGTAACTTTGCCGCCTGTTCCGTGATTAATTTGTCCCGAACCATGAAAATAAGGTTGTTTACCATACCCAATCTGCTGACGCTGATGAATCTGTTGTGCGGGGCGATGGCTGTGCGCTCGGCGTTGGTCCTCGGCGATTTGACAACGGCTTTCTGCTGGATCCTGGCGGCGGCCGTTTTCGACTTCTTCGACGGATTCGTGGCGCGGCTGCTGAAGTCGGATTCGGCGATCGGCGTGCAGTTGGATTCTTTGGCTGACGATATTTCGTTCGGTTTCGCTCCGGCGTCCGTGCTTTATGCGCTTTACATGCGGATGCCCGCAACCGAATGGCTGGGGGATAAGGCAGGGTTGATCGTCTTCGTTTTCAGTGCTTTCGCCGCGCTGCGTCTGGCCAAGTTCAACGTCGACGATACGCAGCATACCGAGTTCTGCGGGCTGCCGACGCCTGCCGCGACCTTGCTTTGCGCGTCCATCGGCATGCTGGCCGAATTGCGCGGATGGGGCGTGTCGCGCGAGTGGGTGTTGGCGCTGGCTGTGGTCGTGTCGTTGCTGATGATCTCGCCGATCCGGATGTTCTCGTTGAAGTTCAGCGGATTCGGATGGAAAGAAAACGAACTGCGCTACGCGTTTCTGGCTTTCTGCATCGGGTGGATCGCCGTGTTGAGGGCCTGTTCGATTCCGGTCATCATCGTTGCTTATATCGTGATTTCGACCGTTCGTTGGCTTTTTGTCCGCAAGGAGGGTAAATAAACCGATTCGTTGCATGAACCGTCGTTTGAAACTGATCGTCTGGCTCGGGGTGCTGTCGTTGGCGCTGCCGGCGACGGTTTGCGCACAACGGTTCAACGCCCGCGACATCATGCGGGCGCAGCAGCAGGGGCGGGGCAACGAACTCTACGGCTCCAATCCCTACGAACAGACCGACGAAGAGGAGAACGGGCAGCAGAATCCGCAGGATACGACCAAAAAGGAGAAACGGATCCGCAAACCGCTCGAATCCTATTTTTTCAGCGATTCGATTCGGGCCTTGAACAACTTCCAATGGAATCTTCGCCGCGGGTACAACCGCGTGGAGATTCAGCCGCTCGATACGACGCTGACCGACTGGCGAATCGACTATCCGTTCTACCGCGAAGGGGTGGGCGACATCGCGCAAGGCGGTTTGGGGCAGGCATCGCTGCCGCTCAATTATTTCCGGCGTCCGCAAGATTTCGACTTCGAGTTCGCAAGTCCCTATTACGCCTATATCTACACGATGGAGAACGTGCCGTTTTACAACTCCAAACGGCCGCTGCTGCGGTTGACCTACATCGAATCCGGACAGAAACGTTTCCGCGAGGAGAATTTCAACATCATGCACGCGCAGAACGTCTCGCCGACGACCGGTTTCAACGTCGATTACAAATCCCGCGGCACGCGCGGCCAGTATCTGTGGTCGCGTACGAAGAACCACAATCTCTCGGTCGCCGTCAGCCATACGGGAAAACGCTATGCCGTGCATGCGGGTTTTTTCAACAATCACATCGAGAAGCAGGAGAACGGCGGTGTGGTCGGAGCCTGGGCTATCGCCGATACGACTTTCGAAATGCCGTCGGGCGTGCCGACGAAGCTGGCCGATGCCGAGGCGCAGAACACCTATCGCAACAATGCGTTTTTCGTTACGCAGTCCTACGGCATCCCGTTGCAGCGGATGACCGAGTCGGATTTCTCGATGGCCGGCCTTTCGGCGGTTTACATCGGTCATTCGTTCGAATACAACTCCTGGAGCAAGGTCTACAGCGATATTCGGGCCCCCTATACCGACGAACGCGACCACCGCAATCCCGACGGCAGCTTCGAGCCGGCCGAATACGAATACTACAAGGATTGGTATATTGATCCGTCGCGGACGCGCGATTCGCTCTACGAGCGGGTCATTTCGAACCGCTTCTTCGTGCAGGCGCAGCCGTGGGATCGAAACGGCGTGGTCGGCACGATTGATGCGGGGATCGGCATCGACCTGCATACCTATTCGCAGTTCCACCCTTCCGGATACCTGTCGGGCCGTTACGACAAAGTGTCCGAAACCAGCTACTTCGCCTACGGCGCCGTAGGCGGGAAAATCAAGAAATATCTCGACTGGGATGCGAACCTCAAGTTCTATCCGTCGGGATACCGAGGCGGAGACCTCTCCATCGGCGGCCATCTGTCGTTGATGGGGCTTCTCCGCGGACACCCTCTGATTCTCGAAGGCAGCTTCACGATGGAGCGCCGCTCGCCGAACTATTGGCAGGAGAATCTATTCTCGAACCACTATGTGTGGTCCGCTCCTCTCGGTAAGGAGAATGAAACTCGTTTCGAGGTCAAGTTCGAAGTGCCCGATTACGCCTTCGAGGCGGGGGCTTGGTTCGGATTCGTCGACAACAAAATCTATTACGACGCCGACAGCCGGATCGCCCAATCGGACGGAAACGTCAGCCTCACGAGTGTGTATGCCCGCAAGGATTTCCGCTTGGGCGGACTTCATTTGGATCACAGGGCATTGTTGCAATGGAGTACGAATCAAGAAGTTGTACCCGTTCCGCTTTTGAGCGCCTTCCTCTCGTATTACTACGAGTTCTGGGCGGTGCGCAATGTATTGCGTCTGCAAATCGGTTTGGACGGTCGCTACCATACGAAGTATCATGCGCCCGGTTTCAATCCGGCCTTGTCGGCGTTCTACAACCAGCGGGAGATCGAGGTGGGGGGCTATCCCTACGTGGATCTGTTCGTCATGGCCAAGTGGAAGCGGATGCGGATATTTCTCAAATATCAGCATCTGAACAAGGGACTGTTCGGCGAAGGAGCTTATTTCTCCGCAGCGAATTATCCGCTGAATCCGGGCATGTTCAAAATCGGTCTCTCGTGGGGATTCTATGATTAGCGTACTGTATTGCGCGGTGTAAGCTGCCCGCAACACAGATTTTTATGCTGAAAAAAACGGTTTTAACCTTTGCGTTCTTAACCATCATGACCACTTTTTACGGCTTCAACGCCCGTTACGGCGCTGCGGTCGTGTCGCTCGACAACGATCCGACGGTTTACTGCAATCCGTTGTTGCGCGAGGGCGATTACGTGATTTCCGCCTACGATGCGATCATTCGCAACATCAGCGAGCGGGAGGGCAATGACTGGCGATTGATGTCGGCCATCGCTTATCACGAATCGCGTTTCCGTTCCGATCTCATTTCGCACCGCGGTGCGCGGGGCCTGATGCAGATCATGCCTTCGGTGGCGCGGCAGTTCGCGGTTCCGGCGGAACGGGCCTCCGAACCCGAAACCAATGTCTGGCTGGCGAACAAACTGCTGACGAGCATCCTGGGTTCGTTGCGCCTGCCGGCCGAAGTGCCGGAGCGCGATCGGATGTCGATGGCGCTGGCTTCGTACAACGGCGGGGTCGGACATGTGAAGGATGCTCGGCGGCTGGCTCGCTTCTATGGCGAGAATCCCGATTCGTGGGAGGTCGTCGCACGTTACCTGATGTTGGAGTCCGAGCCGGAATATTACGGAAACGAAGTGGTCGAATGCGGGCGTTTCACGGGGGGCCGGCGCACACTGGCGTATGTGGACGACGTGTTGGGACGCTATGATAAGTATTGCCGTATGGCCGCGAAGTAAGGCGGTCGGAATAGAAAGTAAACGAATGGGTCGGTGTGTGCCGACCCTTTTTTATGCGCGTCGAATCGGGCCCGTCGCTGCGGCTGGCTCGAAATAATTCTGTAAATCGGTTATTCGGATTTTGAATTAAATTCCTACCTTTGCACTATGATTACGAAAAGTCTGCTTGAACCGATGGGATCATGGGCGTGGTGGCGCTCGTGGTTCCTCATTTTTCTGGGTTGCGCCGTGATGGGAACGGGTTTCGTGCTCTTCATCAACCCTTATAAATTCGTGCCCGGCGGCGTTTACGGCATGGGCGTCGTGCTGCACAATATTTTTCCGTCCATTCAGGTCGGTACGTTCGGTTACATGTTCGATATTCCGTTGATGATCATCGCCGTGTTGATCTTCGGCGGACAATTCGGTACCCGCACCGTCCTCGCGGCGATGTTCACGCCGGGTTACATGAACGTGTTGACGAAGCTGGTCTATCCGAATGAGGCGGCGGTCGAGGCGCTCGACCCTGCGCAGTTGTTGGGCGGTCGGCTCGACTTGTCGGGCGATCTGTTCCTCGCTTGTTTGATGGGGGCCGTCATCATCGGGATCGGCATGGGGCTCGTCGTGCGTCAGCAGGCGACGACGGGCGGTACGGACATCGTTGCCATGCTGCTTCAGAAATTCGCGGGCATCAGGTTCTCCACCGGAATTTTCCTGGCCGACGGCTTCGTCGTTTTGGCCGGTTTGGTCGTCATCGGTTTCGGTCTGGGTATGGAGCAGTCGTCCGGCGAAGGGTGGTTGTTGACGCTCTATTCGTTGATTATCATCTATATCACCTCGCGGGTCGTCGCCTACATGCTCGACGGCGCCTCGTATGACAAGCTGTTGTTCATCATCAGCGACAACATCGAGGGCTTGAAGCAGTTCATCCTCCACGACCTCGACCGCAGTGCGACCTACATCAAGTCGCGCGGCATGTACACGGGCAAAGACCGCGACATGATTTTTTTGGTCGTGAGTCGCAAGGAGGTGCGCCAGGTGCAGCATAAGATCCGTGAAATTGATCCGAAGGCGTTTGTCGTGGTAACCGATGCCTACGATACTTTCGGCGAGGGGTTCAAGCCGCTGCCCGACACGGACACGATCCAGGCGGAATAGCGAATCATTCCCATAGAGAAAAATTATCCGATGCAATTCGATAAGCATGCGTTGCGGCCCTTGCAGGGCGACGGCCGCAAACTCTTCGTCGAGACCTACGGTTGCCAGATGAACGTCGGCGACACGGAGATCGTCGTCTCCGTGATGCAGGCCGAGGGGTATTTTTATACCGACCGCATCGAAGAGGCCGATATCATTTTGATAAACACCTGCTCGATCCGCGACAATGCCGAACAGCGCATCTGGGGACGGTTGGCCGAGATGAAACGCTTGCGCCGGGCCAAACCCTCGCTGTTGGTCGGCATCATCGGTTGCATGGCCGAGCGGTTGAAAGAGCAGCTCGTGGAGGGGCCGTGGGGGGTCGACATCGTGGCCGGCCCCGATGCTTATCGCGACCTGCCGCGTCTGGTGCGCGAAGCCGAATCGGGCAGCAAAGGGGTGAATGTCCTCCTCTCGACGGAGGAGACCTATGCGGAGATCGCGCCCGTACGCCTCGATCGGAACGGCGTGAGCGCTTTCGTCTCCATCATGCGCGGATGCAACAATTTCTGCTCTTATTGCGTGGTGCCCTATACCCGTGGCCGCGAACGCAGCCGCGATGCGGAGACCATTCTGGCCGAAGTGCGCAGCCTGTTCGAGAACGGTTATCGCGAAGTTACGCTGCTCGGGCAGAATGTCAACTCCTATCGGGCCGGCGAGGTCGATTTTCCCGAATTGATGCGTCGGGTCGCTGCCGTTTCGCCCTTGTTGCGCGTGCGGTTCGCGACGTCGCATCCCAAGGATATGAGCGACCGGCTGTTGGAGACGATGGCGTCGATGCCCAACATCTGCCGTTCGATTCATTTGCCGGCCCAGTCGGGGGCGACTTCGATGCTCGAACGCATGAACCGCAAGTATACGCGGGAGGGGTACCTCGATCGGATCGCCGCCATCCGTCGTTATCTGCCCGATTGCAGCATCACGACCGACCTGATCGCCGGATTTTCGGGCGAAACCGAGGAGGAACATGCCGCCACCTTGTCGTTGATGCGCGAAGTGGGGTACGATTTCGCCTACATGTTCAAATACTCCGAACGCCCGGGAACGTTCGCGCAACGACACCTGCCCGATGATGTGTCCGAGGAGGTCAAATCGCGGCGATTGTCCGAAATCATCGCCTTGCAGAACGAATTGGGTCTGGCCGCTTACCGGCGCGATGTGGGGCACGAATACGAGGTGCTGGTTGAGGGCCCCTCCAAACGCGATGCCGGCAAGCTCTCGGGCCGCACCTCTCAGAACAAGGTGGTGGTATTCGACCGCGGAACGCACGGCGTGGGCGATTATGTCCGTGTCCGCATTACGGGCTGCACGGCGGCGACGCTCTTCGGCGAGGCACTCGATTGACCGGAAATGGGGAATCGTTCCTGAATCGGAAATGAAAAAAACGGGCGGAGGTTTCGCCTCGTGCGGCGTAAAGCGTCGCAAAGGATACTTTTTGATTTTATATTTACGGAATAAACATGCGATTCGACGAACTGGATTTAGAAGAGGAGATTCTCGACGGTCTCTATGATATGAATTTTCGGGAGATGACCCCCGTGCAGGAACAGACCATTCCCATCATCCTCGAAGGGCGCGACATCATCGGTTGCGCGCAGACCGGCACGGGCAAGACGGCCGCCTACACGCTTCCGCTGCTGAACAAGCTGTTGCTCGAAGGGAATGAGGACAACGTTGTGAAATCGGTCATCATCGTGCCGACGCGCGAGCTGGCGCAGCAGATCGACCAACAATTTCAGGGATTTTCCTATTATCTTCCGGTATCTACGACCGTGGTCTATGGAGGCGGCGACGGCAAGGGCTGGGATGTTCAGAAACGGGGCATGCTGATGGGCTCCGATGTGGTGATCGCAACGCCGGGCCGCATGATCGCCCATCTGCAGAACAGCGGCATCGACCTTTCGCATGTCGAGTATCTGATTCTCGACGAGGCCGACCGGATGCTGGACATGGGCTTTAGCGACGACATCATGCGCATCGTCTCCTTCATGCCCAAAGAGCGGCAGACCATCCTGTTCTCGGCGACGCTGCCGCCGAAAATCCGCGCGTTGGCCAAGACGATTCTGCACAATCCGGCCGAGGTCAATATCGCCATATCGAAACCGAACGATTCGATCGACCAGTCGGCTTACATCTGTTACGAAAGTCAGAAACTGGGCATCATTCGCGAATTGTTCGCTGAACCGAGCGGATCGAAAACCATCATCTTCTCCTCCTCGAAACTCAAGGTCAAGGAGCTGGCCCACACGCTCAAACGGATGAAACTCAACGTCGCGGCGATGCACTCCGATCTGGAACAGGCGCAGCGCGAGGAGGTGATGCTCGCATTCAAGAACAACAAGGTAGACATTCTGGTCGCCACAGACATTGTGGCCCGTGGTATCGACATCGAGGACATCGGCTTGGTCATCAATTACGACGTGCCGCGCGACCCCGAAGATTATATCCACCGGATCGGCCGTACGGCCCGTGCTGATGCGACCGGCAGTGCCATTACCTTCGTCAGCGAGGAGGATCAGGGCCGGTTCCACCAAATCGAGAAGTTCATCGAACGGGACATCCGCAAGGTCGATCTTCCCGCGGCTGTCGGCGAAGGCCCGAAATATGCGCCGTCCGAGAATCGGGGGCGCGGCGGACGGCGCGGTCGCGGCGGTGCGGGTTCCGGCGATGGACGACGGGGTCGTGGAGGTCGGAATCGTCGGAACGGGCGCAGCCGACAGGGGAGCGAGGCTCCGGCAGCCGCTGCATCCGACCGTCAACCGGAGATGCAACGAAATACGGCAGGCAGTCCGGCGGAACTGGCGCACCCATTGGATAACGAACATGCTTCGGGGCGTGGCGAAGGCAATCGGGGAACACGCGACCGCAAGCGGCGGCATCGCGGTGGCCGTCGTCATCGTCGGAGCGACAAGCCCGCAGCTGAACCGACCGGTGAATAGATAAATAAATCCCCCTGCTGCAACTGATTGCGGCAGGGGGGATTTTGTTCGAATCGAAGAAAGACGGAATAGAAAAGACCCGCCTTCACGCGCTATTTAAAAAAGATCGAAGAAATCTCCTTGTAGTTGTGGACGCGCTCGATGACGTCGGCGAAGATGTCTGCAACCGACAGAACCGTGAATTTGTGCAGATCGTGATCCTCTTTCAGCGGAATCGTGTCCGTTACGATCACCTCTTCCAGCGCGCTGGCATTGATGCGGTCGTAGGCCGGCCCCGAAAGTACGGGGTGCGTGATGGCGGCCCGTACGCTTTTGGCTCCGCGCGACATCAACATGTCGGCTGCCATGCAGATGGTACCGGCTGTGTCGATCATGTCGTCGACGATCAATACGTTGCGGCCTTCGACCTCGCCGATGGCCGTCATTTTGCCGACGACGTTCGGTTTGGCCCGCTCCTTATGCGAGATGATGATGGGCGTGCCGAGCAGTTTCGCATAGGTGTTGGCCCGTTTCGCACCGCCCATGTCGGGGGCGGCAATAGAGAGGTCTTGGATGTCGAGGCTCCGGATATAAGGCACGAAGATGCCGCTGGCATAGAGGGCATCGACCGGTACGTCGAAAAATCCTTGTATCTGATCGGCATGCAAATCCATCGTCATGATGCGGTCGACGCCGGCGGCCATCAACAGATTGGCGACCAACTTGGCGCCGATCGGCACCCGCGGGCGGTCTTTGCGATCCTGACGGGCCCATCCGAAGTAGGGCATCACGGCCACGACCTTGTAGGCCGATGCGCGGCGTGCGGCGTCGATCATCATCAGCAACTCCATCAGATTGTCCGTAGGCGGGAATGTCGACTGGATGATGAACACCGTGCAACCGCGGATGGATTCGTTGAAGCAGGGTTGGAATTCTCCGTCGCTGAATTGCAGGACTTCCGCCTGACCGAGTTTGGTACCGAAACTCGATGCGATCTTGGTGGCGAGGTATTCGGAGCCGCGACCCGAGAAAATCTTGATTTTGTGGATGGCCATAGGTTACGAGATTAAGATGCCGCAAAGATAGGACAATGCGGCGAAAAAAGAGGCGATACGGCCGTATTTTTTCAACATTCGGTTAACCGTTTCCGAGGGATTCCCCGATGAAATCGAGGATATCCTGCTGACCGATGCGCTTTTCCGAGGAACTGACGAACATCGGCGGCAGTTCTTCCCATTGCTCGCGGAGCGCCTCGCTGAAGCGAGCGACGCTGCGGTCGGCCTGGGTTTTCGAGAGTTTGTCGGCCTTCGTGAAGACGATGCCGAACGGGATGCCGTTTTCGCCGAGCAACTCGATGAACCGCAGGTCGATGCGCTGCGGTTCGAGCCGGATGTCGATCAGCACGAACAGAAAATGAAGCCGTTCGCATCGGAGGACGTAATCCGTGATGATCTTCGCGAATTCGTCGCGCGTCGTTTTCGAAGTGCGGGCGTAACCGTACCCGGGCAGATCGACTAAATACCATCGGTCATCGACCTTGAAATGATTGATCAATCGAGTTTTGCCCGGCGTACCCGAGACCTTGGCCAGTCCGTTGCGGCCGGTCAGCAGGTTGATGAGCGACGATTTGCCCACGTTGCTCCGTCCGATGAACGCGATGTCGGGCAGCGCATCATCCGGTACTTGTGCGATCCGCTCCGAGGAGCCTTTGAACTGGACGTTTCGAATCTGCATGGCGATTGTCTTTTCGATGCGAGTTGGGTGCGTCGGGTTGGTACGGCCCCGATCCGCGGCGAATTCGCCGTAAAAATAGGAAAAATGTCGCGAAGTGCAAAAGGAGTCCGCTCATTCCTTTTTCGTAGTCCCGTTTACCCGATAACGTTGCCGCTCGCCGTGCATAATCACGTAGGTGTACTGTTTGCGGAATCGGTCGAAGGTGTTTCGCGCCACGTCGTATTCGCGACAGATGGCTGCGATGCTCTTTCCGCAATTCATCATCCGGACGATCTTTACCCGATCGTCAATCAGTTGTTGCAGTTTGGTGTAACTGCCCTTGCGCCGTCCGAGCACGATGCCCTGCTCGCGTCGGAGGGCCAGCGCCTCGCGCGTCCGCAGCGAGATGAGGTTGCGTTCGATCTCCGCAACCAGTCCGAAGGCGAAACAGAGCACTTTGCTGTTGATGGTGTCGTCGAATGAATAGCGGTCTTTGGTGCTGTAAAGCCGCACCTCTTTTTTAAGCAGTTCGCAGACGATCGCCATGATGTCCGTAAGCGTGCGGCTGAGACGGGACAACTCCGTAACGATCAGCGTATCGCCTTTTTTCATGCGTCGCACGAGCGATCCGAGTTTGCGTTCGCGGCCCGATTTCTTGCCGCTTACGACCTCCGTAACCCAACGGTCGACGCGCATGTTCCGGCTGTCCGTGAATTTCGAAATCTCGTTTTGTTGATTGGCCAGCGTCTGCTTGCCGGTGCTAACCCTCAAATAGGCAATAACCATTATTCTCGTCGCAATTTATCATCGAACTGTTGGACTGAAAGGACAAGCGTCCTGGTTTTTCGGAAGCAAAAAACGGGCTAAATGTGTTCCTCCGGTAATGATAAATCGTTCATTTTCTGGCTACAAAGATAATAATTTATTTTTCTTCGAAGAATCTTTTTTTTAATAAAAAATTACCCCCCCCCTACGAGTTTGTAACTAATTATAAATCAATAAGTTGCAAAGTATCAAAAAGTAATCGAACTTATACCTGCGGGATGATCGACCCGAATTGACTAAAAATCGAAGGTTAAAAAACGTAATATACGGTGTATTTTATTGTAAGACAGCTGATTGATGTATATCTTCTCTGAATGGAGGGATGGGATGCATCAATGTTTCGTGCCGTTTGCAAAAGGATCGGGTAGTAGATCGTAGGCGTTTTTTGACGAAACTGTCTAATTGGTATGAGGAAGGTGAATGATAAAGGTCGGATTGTTCGTACCCTGATCGTCTTATGGGCCGTTCTCGGCTTTTCTGTGCTGCCCGTTTGCGGAGCTTCATTAAGAGAGACACCGGAGGGGAGTTTGTCGGTGAGCGATTCGAATTACCGGCAGGTAATC
>CANQGQ010000009.1 GCA_947623305.1 uncultured Alistipes sp.
CCGTATGAGGGGAAACTCTCATGTACGGTTCTTAGGGGGGAAGAGGGCAGCAATGCCCTTGACCTACCCGATCGACCCGCCGACTTGGAGCAGCGCAACGGTCGTGCTGTCCGCAAGGGCAATGGCGTGAAACTGTGGGGTGGCAACAAGGTAGACATCATCATCTACGGCACGGAAAAGACACTCGACGCCTACAAGTTCAATCTTCTGAAAAACAAGCAGATGTTCATTAACCAAATCAACAGCGGTACGGTGGCGGCAAGGCGCATCGACGAGGACACGATGGACGAGAACAGCGGGATGAATTTCGCCGAGTTCGTGGCTATTCTTTCGGGCAACAACGACCTTTTGAACAAGGCGAAACTCGACAACAAAATCGGGCAGTTGGAAAAGGAGCAGGCGATATTCAATAAAGAGCGTTACCGCGCCGAGCGCAAGATGGAGAAAAACCGGCAGGATATTGCACAGTACCGCCACGGCATCGAGCGGATGACCGAAGACCGCGCCTATTGCGCCGCCTACGACGGCGAGCGTCGGATGCTCCTGCTCTCCGCGCCGCAGGCGACAACGGAGGAACTGGGGCGCGAACTGCACCGCATATCCCGTTCCTATCGGGGCGGAGACAGTAAGGTCATAGGCAGTTACATCGGTTTAATGTTGTCCGTCCGCAGCCTATACACGCTGGACGGCTCTTTCGAGCGCAACGTGTTCTATGTCGAGGGCAAGAGCGGATTGAAATACCAGTGCGGCATTTCGGGGGCATTGCCTTTGAGTTTTGCGGAGGCGGCTGTATATCCGCAGACCGCCCTCGACCGGCTGCCGTCGATAATCGAGCGGCAGCAGAAGAGTATCGCCCAGTTGGAAAGCGAACTGCCGACGCTCCGGCAGATTGTCGCAAGGCAATGGAGCAGGAGCGACGAACTTGTCGCCCTGCGCGCGGAGCGCGAAGCATTGCAGAAACGCATCGACGAGACGCTGAAACAGGCGGAGCGCAAAAATCAACCTATCGGAGAAGCGGCGTAACGCCTCTCACATATCAACCTTGTTCCCTTTGCCTTGCATCTTTGCAGGGCAAAGGTTTTTTGTGCCAGTGCGCAGAGGGTGATGCCCTCTTATATAGTCTGACAAACAGACAGAAAGCCCATTTACAGCGCAGCATATCCTCTTTTACATCTTTGTCCCCTCTTGTAGATACTCCAACCTTCTCTGTCCTTGCCGCGCCGTTGCGGTTTTCTGCTGCAAAGGTGGGACGTCGCGCTTGATCCTCCGGTTTGAAGTGCATTTCTCGTAAATTCTTCCTCCCTGCGGAGCGTAATTGCCGAGAAAACCGTCGGATAAAGCCCCGGCGACGTCCCTTGCCTGCACCATAAATCCCCAGCGGCTCCGAAAGTCAGGAGCAAGAAAAGGGAAAAGATGAAACGAATAAAAATTTTACGATTATGGCAGATTATGCAACGAACTTGTTTTATGCAAGTACCCCGAACGAAAAAGACCGTGAAAAGTTGGAGCAGTTCTTCGACGAGGAAACGTGCGATTGTATGTTTATGGGCGACGACAACCACATCGAGGGCGAGTTTCTTTCTCGTTACGATTACCCCGAAAAAGAGGTGAACGAACTGATTGCATCGCTGGAGGCTCCGAATGAACTCTATCTGCGAGTGCTGACACACGACCTGTCCAACGAGTATGTAAGTTTTCGCATATTTTCCGGAGGCAAGTGGAATATCAAACTCTAACCCCTAAAAACTCAATACTATGTACGAACAGGAAGACACTAACGGCATTATCGGCAGCCCCTGCACTTTGCTTAATCCCTACAAGGGTTACACGGAGGGAACGGTTGTCGGTGAATACGGACACGAAATCGTTGTCCGATTGAACAACGGCAAGGAGGTCGTGGAGTTCCGCGACGAGGTGCTGATTTACGATTAACCATTAACACAACAGATTATGAGAGCAAAGATTATGACCTGCGACAGCACGGGCAGAAAGATTGTTTCAAAGTACAGCCAACTCACGCCCATAGGCAAAGACGTTTATGCCGCCCTTATCTCAAAGAGTGTAAGCGGCAACAGCGAGAACGATATATACAGCATCGTCTTCGCCATTGACAAGGTATTTTTCAGTGTCTGCTATGTTCCTCGCCGTGTTATCGACAACCGAGAATGCCGCGCAAAGTTCATCGAGGGCAGAAACGATTGGTGCGAGAGCGTCAAAAAAGCGGCGGCAGAGAATGCCTATATTCCGCTGCTCTATGTTCGGGTTTTTGAACTGTTGGGAGAAGACACTGCACCGCTCCTGCAAGCCAGAGAGAACGATATGCGCGTCCGTGCGGAACACAATGCCGAGAACAGCAAGCGATACCCCTATATCCAAGTAGCATAACATATTCTAACGCAATAAAATTATGGCAAAGTTCGATTTCTCGCACCTTTTCTCGCCTCGGCATAGCCCGAACAAGTTCGGCTCTGCGCTCGGCTTATCGAAAAGGTTCAGTTTTTACCAAGACCGCAAGGTTACCAGTTGGGAGCGTGATACATTTACGGTGGAAGCCGCGGATTACAGAGAAGCCGTCGAAATCATCCAATCGTTACAGGGGCAGGATATGTCGGATGTCGATGACGGGCGAATAGAGTTCGTCGAATGCCGCTCTTTGTGGGAAACGTCGGAGAATCTCTTGCCCGAAGAGAACGGCGGTGTAGCAACGATGATTGTCTATGATAACAACGATGCAGAGGTTATGGCAAACGGTGTTACACTCCCGTATTGCGGCAGTAATCCCGATACTGCCTTTGCGGACAACCGATGACGCACTCCTGCTGTGGCGGTGAATACCGCCACAGCAGGAGTTGCCGTCTGCCTTTTATAGAATTTCCCGAATGTATTTGTCCATTCTCTTTTGGCTGCGCCGCTCCCTTTTTTACCCCCTTTTCATTCGCACCGCAGGCGACCGGTCGTTCTGCTCGTCAGGCAGGCTTCTGCCTCTCATCGGGCTATGTGTTGCCTGCCCATTGCCGACCGGCGGGCAAATCGGGACTGCCGGCACGATAGCGTCCCGCCGTCTTTTTCTCTTGTCGGCACACATGGCGGGCGAATCCTTCACGGTCGCGTTCCCTTGGCTGCCCGCTACTGTTGCGGCATGTTCCTGCCGCTCCCACATTGGGCTCCCACACCGGTCTTAGCCTTTCTGTCGGTTTCTGGTCGATTGCCGGAGCGTGCGGCTTTTTCTCTTCGAGGAGCCGTGTTTCTTCATCCCTGCCGAATCCGCTCTCCGCTGTCGTGCCCCGTCTTTTTCATAACTGTTCTTTTCTTCGGTTAACAATCATTTTCCTGATGCAAAGATAGTATGCAGACAGGCACGCATCTGCGATGCTTGACCAATGGCATATCGCGCAAATCTTCCTTTATCGAGCCTCCGGTTTTGTCCTGCGGACGAAAAATAAAGCGTATTTGTGCGCTATCCTTGGTGCATCCTTTTCTGCACCTACTTTATAAGCATCGTAAAATTAATTTAATAACCTTCAAAAACAGTTCAAAATGAAAAAGTACGTAAACACCTTCGAGGTAACCGGCTTCGTAGCCACCGATGCAGAAATCCGTCAGCTCGCCTCTTCGAGCGTCGCACGCTTCCCGCTGTCAATCTCCCGTCAGGACAACAGCGGCAAAGAGACCACCCGCGTATCCGCGCTGATCACTGTGGAAGCGTGGCGCAGGAACGAGAACGCCCAGACGCTGGAGCAGCTCGTCAAGGGGACGCTCGTAACCGTCAAGGGCTTCTTCAAGCCCACCGAGTGGGTCGACAAGGAGACCGGTGAGATGCACCACCGCGTCATCCTGGCAGCCACCGACATTTGCCCCGCCAATACCGACGAGGAGGCTCCGGCGGAGCAGCCGGCCAAAACCCGAAAGAAGAAAGGGCAGAAGTAACTCCTGCCCGCCTTCGGACAAAGCGACCTCCGGGTCGCTTTTGTTTTGCTCATCGACGGTCCCCGATCACGACTTTTATAGGCAAATGTGAAAAAGGCGTCCATTGCTGAACGCCTTCTCAATTCTATGTAACGCGGCTATTTCAGCGTCCAACTTTTCGACGGCTTGAACGCCGGGACATCGTGTGCGGGAATGACGATAGTCGTATTCTTCGAGATGTTGCGCGCTTTCTTCTCGGCACGATGTTTCAGATGAAACGTCCCGAACCCGCGCAGATAGACGTTCTCGCCGCTGGTGAGCGAGTTGCGTATCTGCTCCATAAACGATTCCACCACAGCCGAGACGGTTGCTTTTTCTACGCCGGTCTGCGATGCGGCGATAGATACTATTTCCTGTTTTGTCATAATCGGTATGTTTTATAAGTTCTTTTTGTTGTAATTTGCACAAAGATAGCAAAAGATTTTTGCTCTGAAGCAATTATACCGCCTCCATGCCGGTTATTCCGGTTCCAGTTCTATCAGTCGTCGCACGCTTCATCTGTTATCGAATACTTCGCCTCTGATATCCGAGATGGCATCGAACGGTATGATCATCCCGTCTGTCAACACAATAGAGCCGCCTGCGTCATCGACCTTTTTTATCGCTCCGCTGACAGTGCGGTACGTTCCACCCGCCTTTTTCAGGTCTGGCTGGAAATAGGTGATTTCGACGACGGGGCTGCTGTCCGCATGAAGCAAATAATTCATCTTTCGATTCAGCATATCCCGCTCGCCCTGCGTCAGTTCCTGCTGTACGTCGGTCAGGCGGGCTGTCTCCTCGATGGCTGCGTCGTGCCCCGTCAGTGCGGCAAAGGGTGCGAACTGTGCGGCACGGTTGTAGAGCGACATCTGCGGATGCCGTTTGGAAACGTGGTGCGGCAGATGGATGATATCGTCGTAGGGTGTTTTCATGCCTTGTGTCCTCCGATTTGCTCGTTGCGTTCCTTTGTGGTTGCTCCTTCTTCGAAATTCAGCCCTTTCAGTATCGCATTCCTGCCGAACTGTTTCTTGATTTTCAGAATCGTCTCCTGCACCTTGCGCTCCTTTGTCAGTTCGGCATTCTCCTTCGTCTGTTCCGCCTCGATGGCTTCGTAATCGACAAACAGGTCGTATTGTATAGGCGTGCTCTGCTGCGGTGCCGCTCCCTCCGCTGTCACATGATTTGTGGTGAGATTCAGCCGTCGCACTAACAGGTCGCTGTGGATGATTCTGTCGTACAACTCCATAGCCGCCTTTGTTATCATTCGCGCCGAGGAGGTCGGCATGGAAAGATTCGCCGTTCCGTGCGAGTGCTTCGGAATCTGCCGCCCGTAGTAATCGGTCTTTATACTGCCTTTGTATTTCGACCGGATAGCCGGATCGTTCAGGCTCTCCGTGTCGTAGCCAACGGTCAGCACCAATTGATCCGTCACCATTCTTCTGTCGAGCAGGTCGAGAGCGGCAGACTCCGCCATCTCCCGGACCACCACGCGCGCCTTTTTCGCCGTGTACGGCTCCTGCAGCACCTGTCCGTTGCTGAACGAGTTGGTCTCGGGCCTGTAGGCTTTTACCATCTCCATCGTACACGGCTCCCAGCCCCATGCGTGGTCTATCAGCAGTTCGGCATTCACGCCGAACAGGTCGTACAGCAGCTGCTCATTCCGCTCGGACTGGCGGGCGATATCGCCCATCGTGTAGAGACCGTACTGCGCCAGCCGCTCCGCGATGCCTTTGCCCACCCGCCAGAAATCCGTCAGCGGACGGTGCGACCAGAGCGTCTGCCGATAGGAGGTCTCGTCCAGTTCAGCAATGCGCACGCCGTCTTTATCCGCCGGGATATGTTTGGCGACAATGTCCATCGCCACCTTGCACAAATACATATTGCTGCCGATGCCTGCCGTCGCCGTGATGCCGGTCTGTTTCAGGACATCGCTGATAATCGCGCGCGCAAGTTCTCGGGCCGACATCTTGTAGGTCGAGAGGTAGGAGGTCGCATCTATGAATACCTCGTCTATGGAGTAGACGTGCATATCCTCGGGTGCAATGTTTTTGAGGTAGATTTCGTAGATATGCGTGCTGTACTCGATGTAGAATGCCATGCGCGGCGGAGCGACGATGTAGTCCACCTCCCAGTCCGGATGCGCTTTGAGGTCGATATCCGACACGGACTTTCCGACAAGACGGCGTCCGCCGGTGCGGTATCGTCGCTCGTTGTTCACCTCGCGGATGCGCTGCACGACCTCGAAGAGCCGCGCACGGCCGCCGATGCCGTAGGCCTTCATCGAGGGGCTGACGGCGAGACAGATGGTCTTCTCCGTCCGGCTCTTGTCGGCAACGACGAGGTTGGTGGTGAGCGGATTCAATCCTCTCTCCACACACTCGACCGACGCATAGAACGATTTCAGGTCGATGGCGATATAGGTGCGCTTGTCGGACATACTTTCTGCAATGCAAATCGTGTGTCATTTTTTCTTTCTCGGCGCCCTCAATCCCGAACTCACGCTGAATTTTCCTCTGTCGAGCCGCACCGCATATCTCCTCAATACGTTGTATATCGTGGTCTTGCTCTTGCAACCGCTCTTGAGCATGATATCTTCTGCCGTGTAGCCGTTGCGATACATATCTATGATTTGCTTGTCCCGCTCACTCTTGGGGAGTTTCTCCTTATTCCCTTCGCTCATCAACCGGATATTGCGGTGCAACTCGAATATGTGGGCGGATGCTTTGCGAAGCGCGGCGACCTCCTCGGGCAAGGCACCGATCATATAGAGGACATCCGACGCCGTCGTCTCGGGGAATAACTCGTCGCGGGAATCTATCTTGTCCCGAACGGATATGATACGCACCGCCTTGATGCGGCAATACTCCACGAACTTCGACATTTCCGACGAGCCGCGCAGCGCATTGCTGAACTTGGCGACAACGAGTTCGTCCCCTCGTCTCAACGTCGTCAACAACTGTTTCCATTGCGGGCGCGTCTCTTCATTCCGCTCGGGTTCTTCCACCACCTGTACACAACCGTACTGTTGCATCCACGCCTTGTCCGCTTCGTATTCGGCGTAGTCGCCGGCCCTGAATATGTATCCTACCTTTGCCATTGCTGCAGTGCATCATGATAACAAGTACAAATATAACACTTGTTTTGAAAAATATGTACTCGTTCCGCTTATCGCCCTGCCGGCGCCCCGAGAAACTGCATTTTATTTTCATTTGTTTTCATTGATATTTAGACTATTAAGTACAAACAGAGAATATCATCAATCTTTGAATATTTTTTGTTGCGATACCCGGAAATGTACTTACATTTGCTGAAAAATGAACTGTAACGGCGGATGAAGACAAGAAAAATGTACTGCTTATATACGGCACTCTTTGCCGTTCCGATTGCCGCGCTTGTGTTCGCATCGTGCAGCGGCAAACAGGGAGATGCGATGCTCAAGACGGCGGCCAATCCTGCCGTCGCATACCGGGCATACCTTTTCGCTATGCGCAACCGCACCGATCTTTCTACGCAGGAGCTGGCTCGTGAACTCCGGCACTGGCAGGCGTTGGACGATTCCGTCGCCCTGCACTTGCAGCGCGATACGCTCTCGTTCCACTCCGACACGCGCAACGAGTGCGACCTGCTGCACGATTCCGTCCGCACAGAGTTCTGCCGGCTGGCTCTTTCACGCTCGCGGACATACAGCGACCTGCTCTATCTGAAAGAGTACCTCTCTCCCTATTTCGATGATGATGAACTGCTCTTGTCGGCAGAGGAGATTCAGCCGTTCTTTGAGAGCGTGAGCCATCAGCCGCCTTTCTCGGGCAACTGCGAGCAAACGGTCAAGGCGTATCGGGATATGCTGCGCAAGATACTCGGCAGAGGAATCCGCAGCACGGACGACCTGATGCTTTTCATCAGACGGGAAGATGCCGTATTCCGCGCATTTCTCACGCATCTGAATGAACTCGGGCAGATGAATCTCTCCGACATCACACGCGACACCGAGCGGTGCTGTATGCAGGTATTCCATGCCGCCGAGCGCGGGGACCTATCGTACAAAGAGGCGGTGATCTATCTGGCTATGCGCACCAACCGCCGCCTGCTGCTGAATATGCAGCAGTGTGCCGACGACATCCGCGGCGGGAAAGTCGGAACGGCGCAGCAGGCGCAAGCCTATATCTGGGTGCTTCTGCAGCCATACACCTCTTTGGATGCTTTCGGTATCGCGCTGCTCTCTCCGCAGGAGCGGAAGGCGCTCCATCTGGCGGCTGCCGATACACCCAATCTAATCGACCTGCTCAGCAATGCTGTGTCGCTCGACAACGAACACCTCGACGATATTCCGTCACTGCTTGTGCAGGCATATATCTCAACGCTGTAATAGAAACGTAAACCGATATGATTATGATGCAGCATTTCATCGACAACTTTATGACGCTTGTCCCGTTGCAACTTCCCCAATTGATAGATGTGACAACGATGGCGGAGCCGGAGTATTACGGTGACTATGCGCTGCTCCGCTTCCGCTCAAGGAGCCCTACGAACTGGAAGAGATAATGGACATGCTGGAAGACGACATCGAACTGATTACGCTCTACCACCATATACCTTCTTCATCCGCCGGCTTCGGACAAAGCACCTGCGCATACTCCAATCCCGCCTTCGGTCAGATGTTCAAGGTGAACGCCCAGACGGACGAAAGCGGCAAGGTCAGCCTTATCTCCGTTACCGTCTACGACTCTCTGGAACTGATGTGCGGCGACGTCTGCCTCGACCTCAAACTGCACGCTGAGCGCAGCGGATATTTCAAGTACAAGAAAGACAAAGAGGACGTATTGATGGACTTTCTATGAGAAACACCCTGTACAGACAAATGGTCTACTGGATCAACGCCAACCGGACATGGATTGAGGTCGATGACGCCTATGCGTACAAAGAGCATATCCTTACGTGCAATGGCAGAACCTCCTGCCTTGTGGGGCGAACGCTTGTTCTGCGGGCGTTCCGCGAACACGGGGAATACAAAGTCGGTCAGACATGGGACATACCGGATCATGAACTGGACAGGGCATTGGCTGCATACCGCAAAGCGGACCGCTCATTCAAGTTCCGAATCAAAAAGGGAGGTTCATACCTGACCGTCAAAGATGCGGAGACCATCATCCATCTGGCGACACACGGCGTTATCCGGTTGGAACTCACCGATGCGCCGATACATACCCGTTACCAATAATACATACTATGACTTGGAAAATACTCATACTGTTCTATCTCGCGCTGCTTGTCGCCGTGCCGACGGCATTGTACAAGAACAGACGCCTCTTTATGACAAAGTTTTACCGCAGGATGCTCGATAGCGAGCGCGCACGCAAGTTCTATACGCAGGTGCTGCTGATTGTCCTGCTCCTGTTCCACTATGTCTATGCCCGATGCAATTCTGAAGACTTCGGCATCGTCTTCTCGACCATCGTCTGTGCCACGCTCTACTCCTTCCGCCGTGCGGACAGATGGCTGCGCCGGCTTCACGACGAGCGAAAGACTTTTGTATATGCAGCCCTGCTGGCGGTGGTCATTGCGGCTGTCCCGCATCTGTTCACGTTAGGCGTAACCGCCGGCTATCTTCTTTTGGCTGCACTGTTCTATCCCTCCGGTCGGGAATTGTCCGAATGGGCGGACGAAGACACGCGCCCCGATTGTCGCGAGCATCCCGAATCGCTGTCCGATATCTACTATTGAAATCATCACGCGCGGCTGCCACGATGATGTGGATAATGGCAGTCGAAACTATCCACGCAACAGGTATAATCAAACAAGGAAACAAAGATGAAAGACAACAAGAAAAACATCGCCATCGTAGTGGCAAGTGCGGAGGTATTCGACTTTCTGCGCGAGAAGGTCGGAGAACGCAAGACGCGCACGGAGGCCTATTACGACCTTCTGGACAAATCGCTGGCAGGCTTCGTCTCGGAATTGCAGCGGCGAACCGGCTACGACCTGCAGCCCAACCAGTGCCATGTTACCATCTCCGGACTTGCCGAGGAGTGGCACTGGCATCGCGCCACCGTCCGCTCCTTCCTCGAAACGCTGGAGGAGTTGGGACAACTCGAAAAGGTCAAGTTACCCAAGAGCATCGTCATCACCATGCCCGTCAAGTTCGGCAGGACCCTCGCGGCAGAGAATGGACACGATGCGGCGGACCTCGGCTCTCTCCTCGACAGCGCGCTGTCCGGATGGGTAATCGGCAAAATGACCTCCGACGAAGCCGGGTCGCTGTGTGAGCAGATCATTCGTGAGCACCTCGACATGATTGCCAATCCGTCGGGCGGTCGCTCGTCGGACGGCAACGCCGAGATGACGGAGAAAGAGATTGTACAATTGGAAGACGACCTGCGCGAGAAGGCGATGACCTGCATCGCCCATGCCGCACTCACACGCGTATTGCGCAAGTCGCGCTTCGGCGACGTCGCTCCGATGGACGCCTATTTCCACGCCGACCTCGGTGAAGAGTGGGCTGCGCTCATCGACACCTTCAAGGCGCTGGCGGAGCTGCTCGTGGAGGGAGAGACCGACAACCTCGGCGAGACGCTCGAAGAGAACGCTCCGCTGCGCGATTCCCTTTACAAAGCCTTTCATGCGCTGCTCGCCCGAAAGGAACCGGCATAGCGGAGCCTTGCGGCTCCGGCAATAACGATTGTATAACACGGATAATCCTCTTCAATCCTGCGGCAGATTCTCTGCCGATGATATGAGGCAGCCGGGCTTGCCCGCCTGCCACTGACAAAAGGGAAGTGGGAGCCTAATTCCCATTTTAAGAGAAAACAAGAGAAAAATAAGGGATAAAAAGTAGAACAAGGGAATTATAATATACTGTTTCATAGTATTTTAATGAAATACACTCGTTTCATTAAAATTTCATAAAATCCCGTTAGTGTGACATTTTTCTGTGACATTTTTCGGGATAATTTTCTATCTTTGTACCGTAATCAATGAATATCAGTTTATGGCAAAGGCGACATTATCACTCTCGAAGAAAGCGAACCCGCAGGGTGAACACCCTATTTTAGTGCGGCTGGACATCACACGCACCAACCGCCCGCAGTTCAAGTCCGTTGTAGCCGTCAGGCCGGAGTACCTCGTGGACGGCGAAATAAGGATACCCGCCCGTGGCAGGCTCAACGCCGCGTTGCGTGACGGTCTGCTGAAGAAGAAGACGGAGATAGAGTCGTTCATCGCCTCGCTGCAAGCCATCTCCATGGCACTGCCAGAAGAAGCCCGTACCCGCAGGGACATCCTCGATGTGTACGAGGTGGTGAAATCGGTCAATCCCGCCGAGATAAGTCGCACGACGATTGTAGCCAAGAAAAAGGAGCAGGTCGCCGCCAATGCCGAACTCGTCCGCCAGTTGCAGGAGGCACGCCGTCCCGGAGTGCCGGACTTCATACGCAAGCGTCTGGAGGGTATGGCGGACGGCACAATCAAGCGCAAGGGCAACAACTACACGAAACAGACCCTGCACACCTATACGGGCTTCGCGAACATCCTCGAGACGTTCGTCAGGGAACACCCTTTCGACTGGGAGGACATCGACGAACGACTGATAGACGAATTTGTCCTCTACATGGAGAACTACGGCTACATGAAGAAGACCATCAACAAGAACCTCGCTGTTTTCTCCGCCATGCTCAACACGGCGTTCAAGGAGGGTTACCGTTTCAAGACATCGGTACTTGACCATTTCCCGAAACTCCACGTGACGCGGGAGGATAAGGTTGTGGAAATCTACCTGACAGAGGAAGAGCTGCAGGCCCTCTATGAAATGCCGTTAAGCGGAAAGGAGGACACGGCGCGTGACGTGTTCCTCGTGGGCTGCTACACGAGCCAGCGTTTTTCGGATTACTCCCGCATCACGGAGCGCAACGTAAGTTTCCATGACGGTGTGGGTATCATCACGTTGACCCAGCAGAAGACGGGTACGGAGGTCTCCATCCCCATACTCAATGACAACCTTATCCGCATCTTCGAGAAGTACGATTATAATCTGCCGCACATCCAGAACAGCGACCTGAACGACACGATCAAGGTCGTGCTGGGGAAACTCTCGGAGACAGTCCCCAGCCTGAAGCGGGAAGTGGCGACCAGAATCACGCTTTTAAGCCGGCGGATGGAGGAACAGAACAGGGTACAGTTCAAACGCAACGAGCACGGGGAGGTTCTTGTGCCACGTTACAGGCTCGCCACCACGCACACGGCACGGCGGACAGGAATCACCCTCATGTACCTGAGCAGGCTGCTCGACAGCCGGGAGATGATGTCCATCAGCGGGCACAAGACCGAGAGCGTGTTCAACGACTACATCAAGATAAGCGGCATCGAGCTGGCCACCGGCATAGCCCGTAAAGTGGCGAAAGCGAAAAGGGAAGCCGGGGCGAAATCGGTGCTGATGGAACAGCTCGGGCAGATGTCGGCGGAACAGCTTGCCGGGCTTCTCGAACTGGCAAAGGCCGGAAAACCATAAATCCATGAGCGTATGAAAGAGACCATCGAGGACATAAACGCCGATATAGAGTTGCAGTACGGGCAGCGGAACATGGAACGCAACATCGCCTACGCGCTCTCGCTTGTTGAAGCCCGTGTCAGGGAGGACGGGGAACCGGATGACGATATTCCCGTTCCGTCAGCCGAGGCGGCCGCCAAGACCGTCATGCTGCTCATCGACCGCCCGGAACTGCCGTGGGAGACGATATGCCGGGAGCGGCGTGTGAAGCACGTCATGGAGTACCTTTTCATCCGTGCACGGAACCATCCCGACGAGGTGCACGGCTTCGTTGATTCCCTGCTGCGGAAATACCTGCCGGGAATACCGCCGCGGATGTTACGGACATTTCTGAACGCGTGGATGCACGTCGCCGGGCATCCGAAGCCGTCCGGCTTCACGGACGAAATCCTCTACCCGGAACACTCGGAGAAGATACTCGACACGCTGCACTTCCTGCTACAGGGTGAGGTGGGACGCGGCGCGGCCCTTGTCATGGTGTGCGCGAGGGACGAGGGTCTTGTGCGCGACATCGCCCATGCCCGAATCGTCACCGAGTTCCGTCACGTTACGAAGACAGCCTACAACAACTACCTGCACGAGCGTTTCACCGACAGGGAGAGGAACCGCACCATCGGAACGCTGCGGACAAGGATCGGTTACACGAAAGAGGAGGACGGACGCATTGTCTTCCTGCCCGACAGACCAGGTCGCGGGAGCGTGTTCGTCCTGCTTTGGCAGATGTTGAAATCATTGGCCGAATAGTCAATTCCCCCTGCGTGCGGATTACCGACCTGTTTCCGACCTGTCGGAGACGGGTCTTTTTTATACGTCTTATTCCTGCCTTGAACCGTTAATTCCATTCACAAAAATGTTTTCCGGTGTCCGGCAAGCAATGACAACCCGAAAAATTCCGTAATCGTTTCAAAGCGTTCTAACTTCGCAAACGCGAATCCGCGGCAGGCCTCACTGCCGTGGTGAAGCCCGGACAGGTGCGAGGCAAATGTCTTGCCGTGAGGATCGCCAGAAAGCCTGTCCCCACTTGTAATGACATCTTCAGACAAACTAGAATCACGACAGCCGGAGACGATAGTGGTCACCTCTGTCGAAACGCTCAAATCGGCTTTCAGGCAATGGGCGGGGGAACAGGCACGCGAAACCGCCGACAGGGAAGCGATGCTTGACGAGGCGGCTGTCCGCCACAGGCTCGGCAAGAGCCACGCAACACTCTGGCGCTGGAACAAATCCGGTTACCTGACCTTCCACAAGGTCGGTGGCAGGAACTGCTACAGGCTTTCGGACATCAAACGGATCGAGGGAGGCAAGGCTGACCTCGGTAACACCTAAAAACCATGGATTATGCACAAGGAAAAACAGACCGTACATTACTGCACCATCCTCTCGGAGGGGCAGTGGGATTTTCTTTTGGAGGGCAGGTTTTCCCTCCAAAGGCAGAAATGTCTGCACAGGCTGATGACCGGTGCCGTGCGGACAAAGACCGTCTATAGGATCAAGGGCATCGAGATAGTCCTGGAGGTGGGACAGGTCGCGGCTTCCGACGTGGATCTAGCGGAATACCTCGGCTGCAACCGCAAGACAGCAGGAAAGCTCATCGACAGACTTAACAGGCTCGGTATGCTGACCACCCGGACCAACAACCGCACCTCCATTCATACCCTGCATTTCCTCACGGGCTGGTATGTCGGTGGTGTCCTCGTGACCAATCCCCATTACGTCAGGCCATCGGCTACCGCCAAAGGGCGGACGGACGGGACACGGACACCGTATGCCAACGACATATTACCTAATGATGGGCAAAACACCGTGCCGGATGGTTGCCGATGCCGGGAGCAGACAGCGGACAGCACGGAAAGCGTTGCAGTCCCCCTTTCTTCTTCCCTCTGTTCGTACTCCATATCCGCCCCGTCGTCCAACGGTCAGGAAAACGACCTGCCCGAAACAGTCAGATCCGAGAATCCCCGTATCATAGACCGTGGGGAGGGAACGCCTGACGGAAAAGTCAAGGAAAGCCCCAAGGAAGCGCGGGACGGCACGATTGGCAGTGCGGATGATACCGAGGTAGGCACGGGAGATTGACGGGCGCGGAGGGCGGAATTTCAGCGGTACTCCGTTGTCGTGGAGTGAGTGACCGGGCTTGCCCTGGTATAGCCCACTATAACTTCTCCGCTGCGCTCCGAAGTTGTGGGCTCTCCCGAGGGGCTTAGGACGCTGCCCTAAGAACCCGGCAAGGACTGTCAGCCCTATGCAACCCGACCAAAGAGTGACCCCCTCTTTGGAAACTCCGCTTAGGGCTGTTTGCCCCTTAGAACCCCAAGCGGGAAGTGACCCTCTCCCTGCACCCTCCGATCATGGCCCTGCCCTGATAACCCGAAGTGAAACTCAAAATACAGACAAGCCCTATATGGCACAGAAGACATCCATCAACATAAAGCCCTGCCTTGTCAGAAGCAGCGGGGCGCACAACAGACGGTCAGCGGAATATCTCGCAAATATCCGAAAGGAGAAGATCTATATCCGTACCGACCTCATGGCGAAAAACGAGGCTTGGGTAGCACCTGAAATCGGCGACACCTCATTGGCTGACTACTACAATCAGATAGCCGCGATGGTCAAGGAGAAGACAGGACGGGCGATGCAGACCAAAGACCGGGAACGTGTAAATAAAAAGACAGGCAAGGTGACCATCGTCCGGGGCAGCACGCCCATCAAGGAGGGTGTGGCCGTAATCAAGGAGAACACCACGATGGAGCAGCTGCGGCGTTTCTGCGAGATGTGCAGGGAACGTTGGGGAATCACAGCCCTGCAAGTGTTCATCCACCGTGACGAGGGGCATTACGGAATACCCGGCGACAATGCCACGTGGAAGCCCAACCTGCACGCGCACATCGTATGGGATTGGATGAACCATGAAACGGGCAAGTCCTGCAAGCTGGACGAGAAAGCCATGAGCGAAATGCAGACCCTTTTGGCCGAGTATCTTGAAATGGAAAGGGGCATCTCGAAGAAAATAACGGGCAAGGAACATTTGGAGCGAAACGACTTCATTCTTGCCAGGCAGAAGCAGGAAGCCGAGCAGGTCAGAGCCGAAAAGAATGCCGCCCTTGCCGAAAAGGAGAAAGCCGAAAAGGAACGGCAGACCATTGAGGACGAGAACAAGACGAAAGAGCGGCATCTCCATTCACTCGACAGCGAGATTGCCGACAGGGATCGGCAACTCAAGGACGGGCGCAAGGCGAAAATGGACAGCATTCTGGACAGCGTAGGCAGTCTTGTCGGGATTGGAAAGTCCGCGGCGGTCGAAAAGGAAAACGCCAGGCTGAAAGCCGAGAACGAGCGCATCAGGAAAGCCTTTCCCGATGCCGTCAAAAACAAGGTGGAGGAACTGACAAAGACATTGGCCGCGGAGAAACAGAAAGCCGAAGCCGAGCGTGACAGGGCGTTGGTGCAGAGCCGTTCGCTTGCCATGGAAAAGGACAAGGCGGTGAAGCAGCTTCAAGAACAACAAGCCCATGAACAGCAGCATATCCGTCAAGCGGTGAGCCAAGCCACGGCTGAAAAAGACAGGACAATCCGCATGCTGCAAGGTGCGCTGAAAACGAGCCGGGACATTCTGAATCTGCTTGCGAGTATCTTCTGCAAGGTAAGCGAGGTATTCAAACAAGCTGTCGACGCGATTATCCGTTTCGGGACGGATCGGCACAAGTCGTTCTTCACCCCGTCCGAGGCTTCCGACATCAAGAACGTGATGCGGAAATTTGGTGAAACCACCGAACGGCAGAAAATGGTCGGCGAATGGCTTTGTGGATATGCGGAAAGCCTACAGCCGTTTGACGAAATAAAACATCGTCACACGCACAATGAGGCAGACGATGTGGCAGAGGGTAAGTATGATCGGAGAATTGAACGAATTACGAATCGAGAAGAATGTAAACATCATTGAATGTGTAATAGTCAAGACTTGTTCCGACAGCCTGTTTACTATAGGAAAAAAAACTGTCAGATGTTTGCTGCGAAGTTACACTAAAAAACGAGCGGCAGGAAATTCCGCCGCTCGTACTTGCCTCCTAAAATCTGTGTATCACCATACAATCAATTTTCCGTCGGGACGAACTTGAATGTACCGCCTGTTACCTTGATAGTCGGGCCATCAGGCAATAATATGTCAAATCCCGTATCGAACGTATAGGTGGTTTCTGATTTAATGTTCTTGAGTTGGTCGTTTGATTTGACATTCACCGAATGCAACAGCGGTGAAGGACGTCCGCCAACCTTGCTGTAATACTCTAAATCCAAGGTTTCAGGCCCGTCTCCACTTGATTTCGTACACTTTACTTTCTCTATATCATCACCAATAGTCGCATAAAAGAAAGGTGTGCCGCCTGTGAAGAATTTGCCGGTCACCGGCACCGTCTTGTCCTGCGGAATGAGTATGGGTGACAATTGCAAATACATCAAGGCGTAGGCTGTGCCGTTTCCCCATCCTTCGTATTTCTTGGGATCGGTTGCCATCACCACCGGTTTCTCTGCCGTTCCGATTTTAATGTTCAAATCGGTTTCAGTAGGTCCCTCGAATGTCAGCTGTCCGGTAACCGTAATCTTTTTGATGCCCGAAGTCGGAATGCCGTCTCCGGCACCTTCACGCTTGATTTTAACGACCTTTTCACCGGCACTGTATTTGTAGCCCTTGACCGTAAAGGCCAAATCCTGGATGTTAGTCGCAACATTTACATCCAGATTGTTCTCGACATTTAAATCTCTAGGAAGATCCCCGTCAATCTTCCAAGGCCGGCCGTCCCCGAAAATCTCCCGTCTGATACGAGGGGGCAGATTGCTTTCATCTGCAAGTGTATTATCCTTCTTGTATTTCAGAGTAACTCTGTCAGAAGTATAGGCAGCCTCATCGCTATGCCAACCTTTTGATTTGCCATTATACCATTTTCCGCTGTTCCAAATGATATGTGCGTCAACCACATATTCAGCCGGCATCACTGTCACATAAGCCTTGACATCTGAAAGGATATCTACTGATTTACCTCCCGCAGAAATAGAGGCTTTGTATCCGCAGCTCCAATTCTTGCCGACATTGTCTGAACTGATAGCGCTTTGACTAAGTTGGAACGTCAACGGGTCTGTCGTGTTCTTTTGGTAATCCTGCGGCGTTATGACATAATCACTGGAAGTTGTCCAACTGCCAGGGTATGTTCTTCCGGTACGTTTTATCTCCCCTGTCAGTTCGCCATCCCACTCGTATTTCTCCTTGGCCTCCGCAAGCGACATCACGGTCTCGCCGTTGTCGTAAACCACTTCGTAGCCCTTCATAAACTCAACTGGCGTAACGTCATCGTATATCAGTGTGTAATCGATTCTGTCGGTACGGCTTACCTTGGAATATGTACCGTCTTCCTCACTCTTTGCCACATAGAATCTACCTGTCAGGTTGGTTCCCTCACCGATAACCGTCGTATAGGGGGATGTAAATTCGGTAAGCACACCCGTATTCGTGTTGTTTTGCCTGATGCAGAGTGCCACAGCGAGGTCTTCGTGCGTAAAATCGTGCTCGTTGTCGACGGTAATCAGAAGCGTTCCTGCATCGTTGCCCGCCTCAATCTTTACCACGTTGAATTCATTCAGTCCGTCATGACCCTCGCGTGTCTCGGCACGGGTAGCAACAACCGATGACTGACGTACCCTTAATCCCTGAGGTGCGGAAATTGCCACTGTCCCCTCCCGCGACACATGGGCCTGATAGAACGAGAAAGTAACCTCCTCCTCATACTCAAGCAAGTAGTCGCGCAATTCAGCCGGTGAAACACGATATTCCAGTTTCTTTGTGGAACTAAGCTCGATTTTATTTCCGGTCTTCGCACCGGATTCATCAACCGCACTGATGTACGAGGTGCCGATATGGATTTTACCGTCGGCGGTTTTAGGCACATACACCAAGGACTGGATGCGGCCGAGAAGACCTGCCACTTGTGCTTCTAATTTTTCCACTCTCGTAATTAGGTCATCGACCTTGGAGGCATAGTTGTCTCCCAATTCTTTTATAGCTTGTTGCAGTGCCTCTGAAAGTTCTTCTTGGTCAATAGTAGCCTCTGTCACAATATCCAAAACACCTTGCTTGAAACTCTCTGTCTCCTTTGTAAACAATGCCTCGACTTCTTTCGTTGTAACATATCCTGCACTCTCAATTTTAGTCTTGAATTCAGTATATTTATTTTTAAAGTCGTCAAATTCCGACTTTAACACACCGTTGCCAAGAGATGAAGTGAGACCCTCCATTGCCTTGTCGATATATTCCTTAATCGTGCTGCTTCCCTCATAGTCTACGGCGGAACCACATAGAGCCTGTAAATCACCGAGTATTTTAAGACCATCCAACACTTTCTCCACAAGCCCTGTATAACCTTCTTCCGAGGCCTCTCCGAGCAGCTTTTCAAGTTTACTTTTGTAATTCTCTAATTCATTGATGCTTGCCTCAATGCCCGTAATTTTGCTATTTATATCTTCTATTTGATTTTCAAAGCCATTGATTTGCGAATTCAAATTCTGATTTTCACCTTCAAGTCTGCCTTTTTCAGACTCCAATTCTGTTTTCTTCTGCTCTAATTCCTGCTTATCTTTTACAAGTTGCTCCTTTTCATCCTCTAAACCTTTATTTATCTTTTCCAAATCTTCTTTCGCTCTTTTCAATTCATTATAGTCCGCCTGTAGGTTTCTTAAATTCTCAGTCAAACCTGAAATTTCCTTTTCCTGATCTGCGATCAAATCCTTGTCGTCATCCGAACATCCTGCGAATACAAATGCAGACAAGACAACTACTAATAAAAAAGTTTTTAATGTCTCCATACTTTCTTAAAAATGGGTTCTGTGATTAATATTCCACGAAGATCGGAAGAACCCGATTAAGCCCGGTCTATGTAGATTTTATCTGTTCAAGTCGTTTTCTCTTTCTTGACGAGAGAAGTACATACGGACACAAAGGTACGTAAAAGAATGAAAAGCAACGATTTTTCTCCAGTAAAATCTTCTTGTTATGCACGAAATCATGAAAATGTTGAGCAAAAATGGATTTTACAGGAGGTTAAGTCTTTGATTCTAAGTTGGTTTTTAAGACCTGTACTTCTCTCGTCAAGATAAATACCATTATGCTCAACATTCCCGTCTTTTTATTCAGCATTATTTCATCTTGCCTCGTCTATCTTTAGTATTTGAAATCTCATTTTTTTTGCTATATTATTAGGAAGTGTGACATTATAGTGACATTTTTAGAATTCAACCAATTTCATATATATCTAAAATAAGTATATATTCTATTGATATAGAATGAAATACAATAAAGACTGAATTAGCTGTATTTGAGTAGCCTAATACCCCTCCCGTCTTACGACGCGGGGAGAATTGTCCGGATGAACTGCAAGCAGGGACAAAGAGGATTATCCACCAAACGGTTTATACGATATGGCAAATGCAAAGCAGGTAATGGACGTCCATGTTTCGAAAGGCATGACATCCGCCCAAAGCAACGAGCACCTGCGCAGACGCTCGGAAAAGACCCAAGAATACGCAATGAGCAAGGGCAACTATGACCCTACGCGCGAGAGGCTGAATTTCGAGGTCGTGAACGGCGGAAAGATCCGTCCCGTAGACAAGAGCCGCAGCATCCCGCAGCGTATGGCTGACCTGCTCCGTTGGCGGGGCATCAAAGACCCCAACGAAGGTCTCGCCGAGCCGAAGTACCGCACCGTCGTGAACTTCATCTTCGGCGGCTCGCGGGAGCGGATGCAGGAGTTGGCATTCGGCAGCCAGGCCGTGAATTACGACAAGGGAGCCGACAACTCCGCCGTCGTCCGCAAGCCTGATATCGAGCAATGGGCGAAAGATGCCTACACATTCGTCAGCGGCAAATACGGCGAGGAGAACATTGCTGCCTTCATTGTACATCTCGACGAACTGAACCCGCATATCCACTGTACGCTTTTGCCGATAAAGGACGGTAGGTTTGCGTACAAGGATATTTTCGCCGGCAAGGACAAATACGAGTACAGTGCCAGAATGAAGCAGCTGCACAGCGACTTCGCCGAGGTCAACCGCCTGTGGGGAATGACGCGCGGCGCGAGCGTCTCCGAGACGGGAGCGCGGCACCGGACGACCGAGGAATACCGCCGTCATCTGTCCGAAGAGTGTACGACCATCGAGCAGCAGATCGAGCAGCACCGCAAGGCGCTCTCCGACCTGCAAACGGAAATCCGGCTGGCAGAGCGCAGGGTCAAAGGTCTTACGACTATGGTCGAGAACCTGCAGAACGACAAGGCGGAGAAGGAGGCGCAGATAGCGGCAGCCGAGCGGGATTTGGCAGCGCATAACGGCGACGCGAAAATACTGTCCGACCGCATCGCCCGGCTTCGCTCCGAACTTGGCGGAATCGAGACGAAACTGGCAGACAAAAACGGAAAGTTGCAGGCGGCCGACCAACAACTCGATGCACTCAAAGAGGATATGGATGCCATTCGTCAGCGCACGGAGGAGCTGCGTAAGGAAGCCTACAAGTATTCGGGCGATATTCAGTCCAAAGTGGACACCTTGCTCAAAGATGTCCTCCTCGAAGATATGGTCGGCGAATACCGCGACGCATCGGCACGGATGGACGATTCCAGGCGGCAGCTATTCGACGATTCGCTGCTACGCTCCGTAGCCGAGCAGGGGCAGGAGGTGATGCACTGCGCCACGATGCTCTTCCTCGGGATGGTCGATGATGCCACGACTTTTGCCGAAACACGCGGCGGTGGAGGTGGCGGAACAAAGTCCGGTTGGGGGCGCGATGACGACGAAGACAACCGCGCATGGGCGCGCCGATGTCTGAGGATGGCCAGGCGCATGATGCGTCCGGCTATCGGCAAAAAGCCCAAACGCTGACCGGCAAAGTTTTCAACGACAAACAAACAGCAACGACAAAATTTTATCGAATATGACACGCAAAATCATCTTTATCTTCGCAGTGCTCTGCTCACTGCATTTTCAGGCGAGTGCCCAGTCTGCGGACACGGCCACTGTCGCTTACGCAGCCGTTACCGATGACAACGGGCTGCTCCAGCCTATGCAGCCTGCATACCTCGACGGTGTGATTACTTCGCCGCCTTGGAGCGGCAACTGGTTCGTCACGCTCTCCGGCGGTGCGAGTGCCTTTCTCGGCACGCCACTCGGATGCAACGACCTCTTTGGGCGTATTCAGCCGACCTATCATGTAGCTGTCGGCAAGTGGTTCACTCCGGCAATCGGCGCGCGGATAGACTATCAGGGAATGTGGCTGCGTGACAGCAAAAATGCCGGTCAGACCTATCATTATGTTCATGCGGATCTGATGTGGAATGTCCTCGGACGGAAGTACGGCAGGCAGGAGCGTGTGCGCTGGAACCTCTCGCCGTTTCTCGGCGTCGGGCTGCTGCACAATGCCACGAACGGTCGGAATCCTTTCGCATTCTCTTACGGAGTGCAGGGACAGTACAACATCTCCCGTCGGGTCGGCTTCGTTATGGAGTTGTCCGGAATGACGACCTTTCAGGATTTCGACGGCTGCGGCAAAGCCGGTCGGCTCGGAGACAATATGCTGACGCTGACAGCCGGTTTCTCGTTCCGCCTCGGCAAGGTCGGCTGGAAACGGGTGGTCGATGCCAATCCCTACATTCGGCAAAACGACTGGCTAATCGACTACGCCAATTCGCTTGCGGAGAGCAACCGCCGCTATGCCAGCCAGCACAAGAAAGACGCACGGACATTGGTCGAACTGAAAAAGATTCTCGAAATAGAGGGTCTGCTGGACAAGTGCAGCCGCCTGTTCGAGACGGATGAACACGACTACACCGTCTTCCCGAGGAACGACTACAGCGGACTGAATTCGCTTCGAGCCCGTCTGAAGAACCGCCATTGGGACGGCAGGTCGCCACTTGTGGATAAGAATGCCACAAAGAACGACAAGGAAAGAGTGTGCGACAAAGCCGACACGAACAGTTGCGACACCTCCGGCAGCACAGTGAAAGACAGCAATACTTTCGACGGCGGGCAGAGCATCGACCGCAGCCAGTCTGCATCGGAGCAGTCAGGCGGCTATGGCAATGCCGCAGACACTGAGTCCTCTTTTACGGACTATCTCTCGCTTATAGAGTCAGGCGAGGAGTGCATCGGTGCGCCCATCTATTTCTTCTTCGCGCTCGGTACGAATCGGCTGACGGATGCTTCGCAGATGCTCAATCTCGACGAACTGGCACGAGTGGCGAAGAAATATGGTCTATCTATAACAGTTGCAGGGGCAGCGGATAGCGCAACCGGAACTCCCGAGACAAACAATGTACTGGGCACCGCAAGGGCGGATTTCATCGTCGCTGAATTGCTCAAACGCGGTATTTCGGCAGAGAGGATTCAGTCGACCAGCAACGGCGGCATAGACGACCATACGCCCATCGAGGCGAACAGGCATACGAGGGTGGAACTATGGTTTCCGCTCGAAAGGGATAACTCGAAATAACGGTTCCATTGGTCGTACTTTTTTTGTGGGGAGAGCCTGCCTATGAAGGTCGGCTCTCTTTTTACTTTTATATGGATTTCCGCTATTCGGGACCTCCATCATATCGTCTCATTGTCGGCAATATTTTTCTTTGCAAAGGTACAGCGACCGGACGAACGACAAGGATCGCATCGCTAATAGCTGGATGCAGTAATGACAGCCTTCCGCAAATCGAAGATTTGGGTATTCCATTACTGCAATCGACTGTTTCCTTGTCTTTTCGTCCTTTCTTTCGCCGTTCTTCATTGCTCGAAAAATTCATCCCGACAATGAGGCTGAAATATACCTCAAAAAGAGGGGAAAGAAATAACAAACATTTAATAATTAAAGCAATGGAGAATTATACCAATCTCGAAAACTCGAAAGAGTACCAACTCGCCAAAGAGTGGGAAATGGCGGTGAACAGTTACAGTTTCGACCCTAAAAAATTCGCAGTGGCTATCCCGTCGATGCACCCGACACTCCAGCAGAGCCTTTACCGGCTTATCAAGGAGTGTATCAAGGTTATGGCTGATGAAAGCCGCAGATACGATGACCGCGACCGTGCTTCACACGAGGAAGCTGTGCGTATTATGAAATATCTCAACGAACACCGAAAGAATATACCCGTAAGATAACGAACCTATGAAAACAACGAATTTGGAATTTGACGGCAAAACCTATGTTTGCCGTATCGTGAACTCAAACGAGGGCGAGGAGTTGATAATCGCTCCGACCTCTTTGCTCGATGCTTTGCATCCGCATCCTTTCGGAACGGAGAACGACGGATTTGTCAGTGAGGATGCCGTGCGGCTCGATGAAGAGGTGTTTTTCTTCACCAATGATGCCGACCTTAAACTGCCGGACGAAGAATTAGTAGTAGAGTTGAAAGAGAGTAACGCAGAATGGTTTGATTAAATATTTACAGATATGGAAAAGGAGTATGTTTTAGAGGTCGCCAACACAATACGTGAGCAACTGGTAACGCTGACGCCGTTTAATACGATTATGTCGTGGGGCATAGGCAGATTTACCGCAACAGTCTACAAGGATATGCCCGCTCTCACATTCAAGGTAAACGGACGGTTGCACAAGGGAGCGGTTATCATTGCCCTTAACGGATTGGACTATTACGAGGTCTATCTTCAAGATGACAAAGAAACGACCTTAATCAATGACGAGGTATGTTTCGACGAGTTGGGCGATGTCATCGACGAATACATCGAGAGGGGAAAAGATAGGGAGGAATACAATCGGTTCTGCGAACAGCAACTCAAAGAGTTGATGCGCGTTTGCTCGTAGCAGAACGATTGTCGAATCAGCTCCGCTGTGCATATCGGGGCTGATTTGACAATGATAGGATGTGTCTGTTATAATATTAGCAAGGAGCCTAAAACCTTTTATACATATGCAAATGTTTTACATTTGATGACGATTGTATCTTCCCTCCATAACTATGGGTACGCTTGACTGCCTCAAATATCATCTAGGATATTAACCGTATTGATTTCAATTCCAGAGAATAAACTATTCATAATAACATTATACAACAATAATGGACACTATTTGTGCGTGTCCCGATGAGTCGATGACTGTGATGCGATGTACGCCACTTCTTAACTGTACTGACATCTGGTGTACGTATATGGTCGAGCCAAGATAGGAGTTATCTAAATGCCAGAAAACCTCCGTTGCAGGGTCGCTGTGCGTTACCGAGCAGTTCAGTGCCGCCAGCGTGCCGTCGATTTGCCGCGGCAGCGACACGACGCTCCCGTCCGACGGGTAGATGAAGTGCATTGACGGGGCAGTCGGCTCGATGCCGGCTCCCTTCTTCAGCGGCGGCAGCGGCCGGTAGTCGGGATGTTGCTGTTTGTAATAGTGTTCCATGACCGGAGGCAGTACGAAGAAATGCCCGACCCGCGTCGGCTCGCTGCGGTCGGCGATGCGCCAGGCCCCGTCGAGCGAGAGGTGCTCCTCGCGGCAATAAGGGCATACACGGCTTTTGCATGCATTCGGTGACAACATCACCGTATCGACCTCGGTGCAGCAGCGACCGGCCAAGTGCCCTGAGTGGCGGCAAACGGCTCTCTTCACCCCTTCATTCTCGCTCGGGGGCTCGAACCACCCGGTGCGGGGCAGCAGGTTGAACAGGTCGAAGAGAATCGGCCCTGCGGTTCGCGCTCCCGTCATATCGGGGATGCCGCTTCCGTCGGCGTTCCCAGCCCACACGCCCACGGCATACTGCGGTGTGACGCCCACGGCCCACGCATCGCGCGAACCGTAGCTCGTGCCGGTTTTCCAGGCGACATTTTGGACCGAGACGGCGCGCCGCCAGTCCATCTGGTCGGGGCGGTTCACCTCGCGCATCGCTTCGAAGGTGCGGTAGAGGGCGATCCGGTCGCGAAGCGGGAATCCGCGGTACCGCGTGGTATCGGCATAGCAGGCCGCCATCTTCGCGTAGCACGACACGGCATCTAAGAGCGTCACCTCCGCACCGCCCAAGACCAGCGAAAGTCCGTACTCCTTCGCCGGACGGTTCAGCGAGCGAAACCCTGCCTGCTGCAGCGTCTCGGCGAATCGCATGACTCCGAACTCCTTGAGCAGATGCACATTCGGAACGTTGAGCGACCGAGCGAGCGCCTCGTCGGCAGCAACCGCTCCGGCATACGTGCCGTCGAAGTTCTTGGGTGCGAAGCCGCCGAAGTCGGTCGGCACATCGGGCAGTAGCGTGCGGGGCAAAATCACACCCTCCTGCAGCGCCGCCGCATAGAGCAGCGGTTTGAGGATGCTGCCCGACGAGCGCGGCGCCCGGGCGATGTCGACCCACCGGCCGTCGCGCTCGAATGTCGGGTCGCTGTTGCCGCAATAGGCAACGACCTCGCCGCTTTCGACGTCGACAACGACCGCCGCAAGGTCGCGAACCCCCGACAGCCGCAACTCGCGGCTCCAGCGTGCGGTCAGCTCTTCGACGCGCCGCTGCAACACGAGGTCGATCTGCGTCTCGGTCAGCCGCCCGTGTTCGGTGCGGTCGCACCACGCGACACAATGCGGCGCATGTTGCGGCATCGGGAGGGGTCGGCCGATCAGCGGCTCCTCGACAGCCAGGGCATACTCCTCCTCCGACAGTACGCCCTTGTCGCGCAGACGGGCCAGCAGCCGGTTGCGCTTGGTCAGCAGCAGGTCGCGACTCTTGGCAAGGTGGATCGACGAGGGGGCGTTCTGCAGCACGGCTAACGTGGCGGCTTCGGCCCACGAAAGCTCCGCGCCGCTGTCGCCTAAATAGCGCCACAGGGCGGCATCTATGCCCACCACGTTGCCGCCGAACGGCGCATGTGCGGCATAGAGGCGCAAAATCTCCTCTTTCGAGCAACGCGCCTCCAAGCGGGTTGACATGAATAGCTCGATGACCTTCTGCCATACGGTGCGCGGCTTGCGACGCGAGAGGCGGATTACCTGCATCGAAATCGTGCTGCCGCCGCTCACGATGCGGCCGCTGCGGATGTTCTGCACGGCAGCGCGGGCCAAAGCCCGCAGACTGACGCCGCAATGGTCGAAGAATCTGCGGTCTTCGAACTCGACGAGCGCCCGGACGAACTTTTCGGGCAGCGTGTCGCGGGGCGGGAAGCGCCACTGCCCGTCGTCGGCCACGCGCGCCCCGAGCAGGGCGCCGTGACGGTCGGTGACGACGGTCGAATAACTCACCCCCTCGAACAGATCGCGCGGCAGGCAAAAGAGCCAGAGCAGCAGGAGCCCGCCTGCCGCTAGGCCGGCCGCATATCGGAGCCGATGTTTCATTTCACCACTTCGACCGTTCGGTTCGCCGTCATAGCTCGGCACTGCGGGTCGTACATATCTTCGCAAACCGTCGGCGGCAGCATGAACCGCCCGCAATAGGCGGCCCGCAGACGCACCGTGAAACTTTTGCTTTCGCCGCTGCCTAACGAAAAATACCAGCTGATGCGCTCGTCGCGCAGGTCGGTGTAGTCGGCTCCGGGAGACACCGCGCCGCCGACTAACCGCTCGTTCCAGATCTCCCAGCCCGACGGTACGGCGTAGGTCAGGGCCAGCGATTCGGACCTTTCGCCGCTCTTGCGGACCAGAATCGTGGCGAGGAACTCTTCGCCCTGCTGCAACCGGTCGGGCGAGACGACGTGGTCTTGAAGGTCGGTATAGGCAATGTCGATCGTCACGCCTTCGGCCGCTGCGGCAACGGTCTCGCCGGCGCTCGGACGACGGGAGGTCTTGAGCGACACGACCAACGCGCCCGTGCCGCGGTTTTCCACCGTCACCCGTCCTTTCGCCGGATCGAGATCGAGGCTCTTTATGCAGCCGATATTGCGGAACGTTTTAGGGGCTTTCCCCTCCTCGACAACGGCTACCTCGGTATCGCCCGTCTTGACCACGTCGGCCAGTCGGTTCATCGCCGCGCCGACGAATGCCGCCTCCTGCGTCGAACACGAGGTCGCCGAAAACTCCTCCGCCACCTTGCGGGCTGCGGCCAACGCCTGCTCCATCCGTCCGGTCAGCGCATAGGCCTCGACAGCCATTGCCCGGTCACGCAGCTGGGACCAGAAGGTCGTATAGTCCCCCTTGGCGGCAGGAGCCTGCTCGGCCCGGTCGAGCAGGGACGCAGCGACCTCCGGCCGTCCGGCTACGGCGTAGGCCGCAGCGAGCCGCAGCAGTGCCTGCCGGGAGAGCCCTTTCGATTCGCGCAGCCGGTTCATGGCGGCGGCAGGCGCCTCGCCGGCGAGTGCCAGCGTATAGAGGCGGTAGGCCTGCCGGAGGTCATCCGAGCCGCCGGTCGCATGGCGGTAGCGACGCGCTGCGTCGGTCTGGTAGGCTTTCCATCGGTCGTAACACTGCGTGTTGACGGCGAATCCCTGCCGCCGCGCCTCGGTCAGCACCTCGCCGGCCATCGAGGTTGCCCAGTTGTGCGCCTCGAAATCCCCGGGCCAGTAGGCGAATCCGCCGCCGGCAAGTTGCCGCGAAGCGATGGTTTTCAGCAGTCTGGGCAGCGCCGCCTCCGCCCGCGTCTGCTCGTCGCGGGCGAGGAACCGCCGCGCGTAGAGCAAGAACATCGCCCGTGAGGAGAGCTGCTCGGTGCAATAGTGCGCATAGTTCTCGACGAACGAAAAGGTGCCGCTGAAGTTGATGACGGGCATCGCAGCGAGTTCCAAGTGCGCCGTGCCGTCCGTAAACTCCGGCCAGGTCAGCACGCACGATTCGCCGTCCCCGACCGTATGGCTTTGAACCGTTAGCTTGTCCGGCAGCGGATTGCGCACATCCATGTAAATCGTCTCGGAGGCGGTGTGCCCTCCGCCCGTGGCCGTGACGGTAATCTTTGCCCGGCCGCTCCTCACCCGGTCGCAAACCAACTCGAAGGCAGTCAGCTGCTCGGAGGGACCAGCGAAGGCGAGGGCCTTTAATGCACTGCCGGCAACAGCCACCGGCCCCTCGACCGCCACCTGCACCGAAGCACTGCGCAGCTGCTCGTCCATACAAAATACATTGACCGGCAGTTGCACGCGGTCGCCGCATACGAGCGTGCGCGGGAGCGTCGGCAGCACCATAAGCGGCGAACGCACCGCGACCGTCTTGTCGGCATGGCCGTAACTGCCCTCGTGTGCCGCCACGACCATCACGCGCACCGAGCCGACATACATCGGGAGCGTAATGCGGTGCGTCTTCGTCCCCTTCGCAAGCGTAAAAGGCCCGAGGAACTGCACCACCGGATTGAACCGCTTCTCCTTGCCTGCGGCACGGCGCAGCGCCTCGTCGCCGCCGATGCTCAGGATCTTCGTGAATCGGTCTCCATAAGCCCCAACGACGTCGTCGTACATATCCCAGGTCCGTACACCCAGTGCCTCGCGCTGATTCATCGCCCGCCACGGCTGCGGCGTGCTGTACGAGGTAATATCCAACAGTCCCTCGTCGACAATTGCGAGTGTATAGGTCATCGGCTTGCAGTCGCGCTCGCGTACCTTGATCGCAAACTCCTGCTGCGGGCGGACCGCGTCTGCCACCTCGATTTCGGGGTGCAGAATCGTGCGGCGGTCGACGACCTCGGCCCCCTCCACGCCGTACAGGCGAATCGGCAGGTCGCTGCACTTGGCATGGGGCTGCAGCAGCGTGGCATGGACATAGAAGTTCGGCGCCATCTCGCGCGTGACGGGCAGCCGGACGGCCATCTCCCGCACGGCCGAGGTGCGCACCCAGCGGCGCGAAAGGACACGCGAACCGTTCTCGACCGACAACAGCACGCGTCCGCCGTCGGACTTCGGCAGATAGACCGTCGCCGCGTCGCCCACCTCGTAGTTGCGTTTGTCGAGGGCGAAGGAGAGCATCGTACTGGCCGTGGCATTACCCTTACCGGCGTGTCCCCGCCAGTCGGGCCAGTCGATGAATACCACGCCGCCCGTTGCGTGGCCGCTCTGCAGGTCGCGCACGAAGACGAGGTATTTGCCCCACCCCGGATAGTCGACACGGAACGGAATCTGCGCCTTGCCGCCGGCGGTCTCCACCTCGCCCGACGCCGCCACCTCGGCCGAGGTGTTCTGCACATAGCGCGTCAGATCGGAGGACGATCCCTCCCACCACCAATTCCAGTCGAGGCGGTAGATTTTGTATTCCAATTTGTGTTTGTCCTGCAGCCTGCCCTCGGCATCGACGCACACGACGGGGAAGGTCAGGTCGCTGTCGGTCTCGAACTCCTTTTCGCCCAGACGGATGCCGACATACGACCGGTAGGGGGAGTAGCGCATGCTGCGGGCCGCAAAACTCTCGTCGCCGCCCGCCTCGCGGACCCGCGCGATGAGGTTGGCCTGTAGCATCCCGGGGGCGGTCTCTTTCTTGGCCAACTCGATCCGTTGGGTCATGCGCCCCAGCGAATCGAGAACACCCTGGCTCAATTCGATATGCTCCGACGAAAAGGTGCTCAGCGGATTCGTGAAGGTGTAGCCGCCGAACTGCTTGAAAGGCTGCGGGTTGTTGTAGAGCACCAACTCCAACGCCGCCGGCAGCCGGCCGGCAACCGGCCCCGTCAGCCAGTGCGCCTCGATCGAGCAGGTGGCAGTGCCCGGAGCCTGCAGCGTCCCGGCGGTCTCGATGCCGATTTTGAGGCGGTTGGGCTTGATCGTCTCGATCCTGACGGGGTAGTCGACGGTCTTGCCGCCCACCTTGAACCGGGCATTCCAGCGCCCCGTGGGGGCATCCTCCGACGTCCGGATGTGGAAGACGTAGAACCCGTCGGTGCCTTGGGTCAGCGTCTGCCGCTCGTAAAGTTGCTCCGAGGGGGTGTAGAACTCCAGCGTCACGGGGTGGTTGGCCGGCAAGGCCTTCTGGCGATCCTCGACAAGAAGCGTGAGGTGCACCTCGTCGCCCGGGCGCCACACGCCGCGCTCGCCGTAGACAAAACTCTTGATGCCCTGCGGATTCCGCTTGCCGCCGACATCGAAATTGCTGAGCGACTGCTCGCGTCCGCCCGTTACCTTCAGATAGGTGGTCGAAACCCCGTCCGAGGCGGTCACGACGAAGGGGTTGCCGGCGACCTCGAAGTCGGCGAAGCCGCTGCCGTCCGTCGTGCCGTGCCCGATCTCCTGCAGCTGGTAGTTGTAGGCCGTAACGCGCACGCCGGCCAACGGTGCGGCGGTCATGATGTTCGACACCGAGGTCCACAGCCGGAACCCGTCGGCCCGCTTGACAATCAGACCGAGGTTCGAGGCGGCCAGATTGTATTCGGGCATCCGGCCCGACACCATGTAGTAACTTGCTTTCGACGGGTCGTCGCGCTCCTTCCAGTCGTAATTCCGCCAATCGTAATCTGCCGCCTCGCGCTCCATATAGGCATCGTCCTGGTCCCACACGGCACGATCTTCCGCCGTAACCCCTTCGGCCAGCGAAAAATCGGCGGCTTGCGTCCGGTCGTAGAGCGAATAGGCCCGGCGGAACGAGAGGCGGATGTTGTAGACCGCGCCGCGCTCCTGCCGAAAAAGATTTTTCAAGTCGACGGAGAAGTTCTGCCACCGGTGCAGATCGACCGCGGGGTCCCGGTCGAGGCGCACCGTCTGCCGGTAAATCAACCGGCCGAAACGTCGCAAACGCCACGATTCGTCCAACTCGTTCTCCTGCAGGAAGGCCATCAGGTTGTCGGTATAGATTTTCACCACCTCGACATCTACAGCGGCGAGGTTGACGGTCCGAAAAGGCAGCGTGAGGTTGCGCCCGTCGGGCAGGATCGAGCCGTGAATCGGGATTTCGACAGCGGGCGGGATAACCTCCTGCTCGAAATGCTGCTCCACCTCGCTGTTGAGCGACTGTCCGTCGCGGTTGCGCACCAAATCGGAGACGCGCAGCACCAAGTCGGTCAGCCCGTTCGGGTCGTAAAAAACTTTTGCGTTGGTGCCCTTGCGCTCGATCCGCACCCGGTCGATGCGGTCGATGGTGATCAGCCCGTCCAACTCCTGCTCCGTGGATAGCGGGGCGCTGAACTCCAACTCGATATAGGGCTGCGCCGCCTCGCGCCGTTCGGCCGAGAGCAGTTTGAACTCCCGGATTCCGGGAATTGCGATTTTTTGCGGTTCCGGAAGATCGAAATTCAGTTTGTCGGCCTGGAACGAGACATGCACCTGCAACTCCTGTTCCGCGCGCTTCAACTGTGTGAGGGTGAAGCGGAAGAGCGTCGGGTCGCCGGTCGGTTCGATCATTGCCCGAGCCGGATGCCCCTCCACGTCGCAGTGCAGCAGCGAGGCATCGACCTGTGCAGCCTCCACCGGCTCGCTGAATGCAAGCGTACCCTCCGCCTGCATGTACCGGACGTCGGCCGGATCGACCCGAACGTTTGTGATCTGCAGCTGCATTTTCCGCTCCGCAACAAAGAACGTAAAGGCGAAGTCGCGGAGTGTGTCGATCTTCGTCAGCTCCGCCATCCGAACGCGGCAGGTGTACTTTCGTCCGGGTTTCAAGGCCCCCTCCTGCGGTGTAAATTCGAGCAGCCGTTTCTCCGCCAGCTGCAATTCGCCCTTGACGCGGGGTGAGAACTGCAACACTTCGTTGAGCGGCGTATCGGGATAGAGATGCCGCACGCTGTCGGTCAATTCAATGCGGATCGTCGAGCCGGAGTTGATGCGCCCAGGCGTGTAGCCAGCGATCCATTTCGCCGCCTCGTCGTCGGTCATCGTCTTCTGCGGCGAGCAGGCCGCCGCACCGGCCAGCACAAGACCGGCGAGACAAAGTTTGAGCAAAGTCGTTTTCATCGGTTTTATACTTGTTTTTGTGTTATCGCCACACGTTTGCAAGTACAAAACTGACAAAAAGAAATCGTACAGCCGCGCGATTCAGCGACAACTGTACGAAATAGATGCGAGGGTGTATGAAATGGATTCTACTGTAGCATTTCAGCAGACACAGCCGGCGAATCCATCCGTTCCTGCGTTATATGGCAGCGGGTTCCGTGATAGAATCGCTCCAATACCCGGGCGAAAATGTCGTCCGGGCTGACAGTATCGAACAGCGTCATCGACGAGCAGACCTTCAGGGCGTCGAGCGCTCTGAAAATTTGTTCGGCGCTCTTGTCGCCGTGCGTCAGCAGAGCTTGCGCAATCTCCCGAAGCCGCACGCCCAATACGGGATGGGTGAGGTAGCGTTCCGCCTCCGCACGATCTTCGATGCCATACAGCTCGGCATAGGCACTCCGGCCGAGACCCCGCAGCTGCGGGAAAACATACCATATCCAGTGCGACCGTTTTCTGCCGGCTTGCACCTCCGACAGCGCCGTCGCATAGTCGCGTTCCTGCGCGTCTATAAAACGCTGTAAATTATAGAAGTTATGCGACATGATGTCTAAAAAACTATTCTCTTCTCCATACAATGTAACTCGTATTTCTCGGCATACGCGGGTTCTCGACGCCGAACTCGTGCCGCACCCCCTCGCCGTCCACAGCCCACCCGTAGGAGGTCGAGCCGACCAAATAGATCGCATGGTCTGCGCCCAGGTCGACCAATGCCTGCGCGAAGTCGTGGAACGATTCCGCCGAAAGCGTTTCGATCATCATGATCTCGCCGTTGCGGTCGCAAAGTGAACGGCGGATCGACTTGTTCTTCGGTTCGTTCTCGACCAGCTGGCCGTTGTCCACCAACGCATACTGGCGGAAGAAGTAGCCGTCGCGCTCGGTCGCCTCCTCGAAGAGCGGCGAGTTGGCCGCGACGCCGACCGTGATCTTGCCGTCGATTATGGCGCAATAGCCCTTCTTCGAGAGGCCCCAGGCCAATGGTTCGCCCTTCAAAACGAAAGCCCCCACGATCTTGCGGTTGTCGCGCCGGATGTCGGCCGCCTGTGCGGCATAGACGATCGTCGTGTCGCACTTGTCGAGCCGCCCGACGTGCAGGGCCATCTCGGCATTGTGCGGAATATAGATGCGCAGCGGGATGTCGTTGATCGTCGTGTCGCGCATCTCGGTGAATCCGCGTACCAGCGAATCGACTGCTTGGCCCAACTGCTGCGGCGCCCGGACCTCGGTGACCGGCGGTGCAGGCTGCGGGTCGAAGTAGGTTTCGGCATCCGACTGCGCGGCTTCCCGGCCGCTCCTTACTGCAAGCACCAATACAATTATAAGAACGACAGCCGCAAGGCCGCCTGCCACCCAGCGCCACAGTCGTCGGGCAGACGGCTGCGGAGTGGGCGATTCGTTGCCGATGATGCGGATTTCGTCATCCCGTATCTCTTTATCTTCCTTCATGTTATTTGGCCTCCTTCTCCAAAAGCTCCTTCAACTGCTTCAACGCCTCGCGCGATGCCGTGACCGTATGGTTGAACGTCGCCACATCCGAGAGCACGAGTTTCTGCTTCGGCATGTTGATGTAATAAATGTAGGAGCGGTTAATAATCAGACTCTTGCCGATGCGGATGAAGATGTTGCCCTCGCTGCCAAGTTGCGAAGCGATCATCTTCTCGATCTGTCCCAATTGGAACGACAACATGCGCGTCTCGCCGTCAGCCTGCACGAGCATCGAGTAGTTGCCGTCGGAGGAGATGTAGACGATGCGGACGGGTGCTATGCGTACCAAATCGTTCGAGGTGGCTATGATTAACTGTTTCGTCATCGGTCGGGTTTGCGTAAGCAAAAGTAGGAAAGTTTCAGATGAAGGTCAAATAATCCCGCGGCCGATGTATGAAATAGCCGCGGGAGTGTATGAAATTTATGGTACGGTCAATTGATATTTTTCGTGTCGCCTCTCTCGCAGTCTGTAATTGTTTGCGGAGTCTTGCCGGTACTGAATATCCAATCGACAAAGGCTTCGACATCGGGCTGTGATTCCAGCTCCCCGTAATTTGTGTGCTGCGAACCTTGCATACGGCCCAGTACCCATTTGCCGTTGTAGGAAAACTCCAGCGTATAGTAGTCGAATACCTTGGTTTGTGTATTCAGCAAGATGGCTCCGTACTTGGCTTCGGGAATGCTTTGAGGTTCAGGGAACCCATAGACGATGAGTTTGTAGTCGCCGTAATTATCAATACGTTCGATATGAAACGCGCTCCATTCTTGGGCCGCTTCTACAGCTGGAATTCTCGAAATGATCTGCTGGCGCAGCCACGCTTCATCCGATAATGCTTTGACAGCCAATTCCCCTTTGCAGACCTCCTCAACTATCTGGGGGATCCAATAGTATTCCGGAAAATAGAACTCATCGCGCCGAGGTGCAGACGCAGCACTTTCTTGATGCTGGCCGTGATAATAATCAAGCAATTGTCCAAATTTGTTCATTGCAGTACGGACAATGCTTACATAGTCCGAAAATCGTTTTGCTATCTCCTCGGCCGAGTCGGTCACAACCTCGACCGACATCATAATCAACAGGGCTTGTTCCTGCTCCGGATTTTGTTGAACGTAAATTTTGACCACAGCTATATCGTCCATTACTTTGAGAGCCGCTACGCGGGCGGTATCCACGTCTTCTTCATGTTAGAATCCGTACATCAGCTGAAATACAGGCTGTTCATAACGAACCACATAAGCTCCTCCTTCTATTTTGAAGATTATCTGGCCACTCTCTCCCTCTTGCGGTCTGTAGCCTTCAACACGAAGGAGCTCTTTGATCTTCTTCCGATTCAACTTGCTGCGGTTGCGCCCTATATTACGACCTCGCGCGTGAAAAAATAGGCACAGAGAAATGCCGATTATTACTACACCGACGGCAAGTAACACCCATGTGACATTCGGCTCAGCATCTCCGACCAACGCACTTATAAGCATAAACAGATAGGTAAAGATGACTGCGGGAAGTTCCCGGATAAGATTGGGTTCGTCCGCCTCTTTCCTGCTTGCCTCCATGTATTTTCGGGCGCGCAGTTTGGCGATATAGGCTTCGCTGGCGTCGAACTCCGGGCACTCTCCGTCGAATGCCGCATATTCATCGGTCAGCCCGCAAAGGATACCGCGCTCGACATCCCGTTTGCAATGCGTGCAATTTTCGCAAATTTCGACTTGTGCTTTGCGGTTCATGGCTATTTCTGTTTGATGATTAGTTTCGAATTGATGTTGTCGATCGTGACGGTTCCAAACCGCTCCAGCACCGACTGCCCGAGCAGAAGGGGCGCTTGCTGGTTGTGTGTCACCGAGGCTTCGACATTGCGCAGTACGGAATCGCCGATTTTGATTTCCCGCAATCGGATCTTCGTCCCTTCGTGGATTTCGCCCGTCGCCGTGCTGAAATACTCCCGCCCCTTGATGTCCGCCTCTTTCAGATACCCGTTTTTAAGCATGAACGATGCCTCTACCGATGAAATTGTCACGGTGCTCGCTCCCGTATCGAAGATGAATTTCAGCGGCAGTTCGTTGATCGTACAGGGCACTTCATATACACCGCTGTACATCTTGCGTATCTGAATTTCCGATATCGTTTCGACCTTGTCCGCCGAAGTGCTCTCCTTTACGATGTTTATGGGCTTTGCCTTGTACTCCTCGATCAGGGTCTTAAACTCCGGCAACTCGCGAAGCGAATCCATATCATCGTCGTGCTCAATATGGGCAAAACTGCGGAAACCGAGTTCAAAGGCTTTGCGCAGCGCTTCGAGCGATTCCGGCAAGTGTCCCATGCGCGCAAGCAGGCAGGCCTTGTCGTAGAAACAACCGCTATTGTTCGGCTCCGATTCGATTATTTTCTCCATCCATTCGACGGCCTCTTCACCCCTGCCGAGGAAATGCAGTGCATATTGGCGGCAGCTGCCAGATTCCGCAACCGTGTCCTGCCTAATAACCTCTTCAAAGTCGGCATTTGCCCGCTCCGTATCGCCTCGTTTGCGATACAATTCACCGCGCATCAAGAAAATATACGGATAGGACTTATCTACATCAATACCCGCATTATAGTCTTCCATTGCCTTATCATCGTCGCCCGACAACTCGCAGCACCAGCCCCGCTGGTAATACGGATAGGCCGAGGTCGGGTCGAGCTCGATGCCGCGCGTAAAGTCGGCAATGGCCTCCACGTATCGACCGCCCTCGCGGTAATAACCACCCCTTGCGACGATGGCATAATAATCCTCGCCGTCGTTCATCTCGATAGCCCGCGTAATATCCGCAACAGCCCGCTCGGTATTGCCGACTTCGTTGTAACAGTCGCTTCGGTTGTAATAAATCGTGGCGGATGCCCCATACTCCTGCTCCAGCTGGTCATAGCAGCCGCATAATCACACCCCCACTTGTAGATATGGATGCGCAGCTGTTTCCACGAATAGTCGTTGTCCTTCTGAATCTGCGTCTGCACCTTGGCGAGGGCGTATGTCAGGTGCTTCCTAAATATCAGCTCATATATCGCAGCATGCGGCTCCTCGGCATATTCTATGTATCTGATTGCATCATCAATAGCCTTGTCTGTTTCTCCCATCTCGTCATATACCTTGCATCGAAACTGATAGATTGCCTCGTACTTTGAGTCGTATTTTTCGCAGTTATTTAACATTTCCAGCGCCGCATTGTATTCTTTACGGGCAAGCATATTGCGAGCAAGACCAATCATCGCATATAGGTCCGATTCGTTCATTTTAAGTATTTGACCATAATCTTCGTCCGCTTTGTTATACTCTTTACGCTCGTAATATATCTGTGCACGGGCTGAAAAGAATGTTCGCCTCATTGCATCATCAGCTTTTTTGAGATATTTATAGGCCATCTGTTGGTCTGCAAGAGCCTTGTCGGTATCTTCCAGTTCTGTATGATAAATTTCAGCACGCCAAAGGTAGAATGCACATAGTGGTTTCGATGCGGTCTTTTTGTCATATTTAGCGATAGCCTTAGTGGCATCCGAAAGTGCCAGGTCGACTTTTTCCTGATACAAATAAATAAGGGAGCGCATCATCAGCGCATCGCAGTGATTGGGGTTTCAGTTAATTGTTTGTCGAGCAACGACAAAATTTCATCCGGGGCACCATTGTTGTTGTACAATTCTTCTGCTTTCCGATAGTTGAAATCGGATGTGTGCTTTTTCTGCGCAAAAGCACACTCATTGGTAAGGAGCAAAACCCCAAAGACGATAAGGATAATTCTTTTCATATGCTGTTAATTTTTATCCAAAGTTGGGAATATTGTGGGTATTATTGAACACGCTCTTTAACTATTGTATGAAACCCATGCTCTGCCTTATGAAACACATATTAACTATGTATTTTGTATAGACTACTCTAATGAATGTATGGTTTGATTAGCCTGATGTTAATAGCAAAATTTAGGTTTGCACCAGAATCATCTAATCCAGAGGTTGTGATTCCAATCGCTTCTCCACGCGAGTTCAATAAAACGCCACCACTACTACCATGATCAATAGGCGCACTTATTTGTAGTATTTCACTACCATCTCCTCGTATCTGTGAAATCTCTCCTGATGAAAAGGTGTTATCTAACCCTCTTGGGCTACCTATCGTATATACTTTCTCTCCAACCTTTGGAATCTCTTTTGCCAAAGGAATATATTTTACTCTTTTATCAATATCTACCTTAAAGATTATAAAATCACATTCTTTGTCCTTGTGATAAACCTGCTTAATTTTGTACTCTCCGCCATCACTTAATATAATATCTTCAAATCCTACGGCTGTTCCTTCAAAGACATGATAATTGCTTACTGCAATCCCATCATTTGAGATGAAAAAGCCAGAGCCTTGGAATCCTTGGTAGCCAGTCGATGTGTGAATTTTGAAAACCGCCGGGGACAACTGTTCAAATATCTCACTTGCGGATTTAACAGACCTATTATTAGTTGTGTTCGGAACAGATGACTTGGCACTTTTATTGGGCATAGGAGGCCGTTGTCTCTTACTATTATCTGTTATGGGTCGAGACATCGGTTGTCTATTACCGGTTGGCGCGGCAGGTTTTTGTGTACATCCATAAAGAACTACACAACAAAGCAGTATAGCGCTCAGGTTCTTCATTCTCTGAAAATATAGTTATACAATTCTTAATCTCCAATCTTGCCTGGCTTAGGGAGTATATGTATAAGGAACCGCTGATTAAGCACCTCAATTTCTTCTCTCATCAGTCCTGTACCAGACAACCTACCATCGCCGCTACCGCAAATTAAGACTTCGCAATTCTTATCATTGAATAGTATTCCACTCTCCTCCCAAAACCGTTTTAGGGATAATGCTCGCTCGTAACTCAACTCATAATTACGAGTATAGTTGTCCTTAGATGCCTGACCCTCAATTATCAGTAAATATTGTATGTTAGGGTTGTTTAAGGTTGTTTTCGCAATGAACTTCTGCAATATTTGCCCAGTCTGTTTTAAATCTTTTTTTGTCTGTTCTGGTATGTTACTCATTGATGCGCTATTGACAGGAAAACTTACAGTGATTCCTAACTTATGTTTTTTGTACTCAGGAAAATATTGAAAATAGTTAGAATGCAGGCTGTCAAGTTCTCTCGTCGCATTGTTAATCTCATCCGCCTTGTCTATTTTTGCCTGCAATTCTTCAGAACGCTCAACCGCATCTATTCGTGCACCATTGAGAGCAACAATAGTAACGATGAACAATGTAAGCATCACGAAAAACAGACTTGTCATTAAGTCTGCATAACTTGCCCAAAAAAAAGATTTATTCTCCGATGACATAACTTTAAGAATCTTTTTCTGTGGTATTGTCCTCCCTCACTACAGTATTTGCATCCTCATTAACTGTTGGCATCGAAATGGAGCTCTGCATCTGCTCAAACTTATTATATGGTTGAGTTATAGCAATAGAAGGTTCTGTTAGAACTTTCGGCCTTACAATAAAACTATTATAGATATACACACCAAATGCAGCCAGAACAACAAACATGATTACCGCAACCATATATACTATTACTTTAGGAAATTGTATCGTTTGTGACACTGTTGCAACTTCTGAACACTCATTAAGAATGGGTTCTTGTTTTTGCACACTCTGATTATTCAAAATGCCGCACAACCTGTCCAATATCTTTGACTGCTCTTTTGTAGAATCAAGGATTTGAGTCATGACCGACTTTACATCCGCAAGATTCTTAATCTCTTGGATAATGTCCGGCATATCAGCATAACGGGCAAATAGTTCCTCTCGTTGAGCAAGAACCATCTTACTAAACTCGTCTTTCTGTTCTGTATATTGTTTAAGAAGAGCATCGAATTCTGCTGTTGAGTTATTATGCAGTTCAATGACTCCATCTTTGGCGCTTTCCGAAAGTTTTTCAAAGGTTTTTCGCAAGGTGTCATCAACCTTTGCTACAACCTCGTTGATGTATTGCTCTCGTGATGTTACCTGCTCAATTTCCTTCTCGAAAAATGCACCCATTTTTTCAATGGCTGCAGTTCGATTTAGATGCTCGTTAATTTTGTCATTTAATTCATTAACTGAAACTAAATATCCTGACACATTGTGGAGATATTTGTTAAAGACAGAGATTTCTCCTGTACAGTCTTTAAGTTCTTTAAGAACTGTCACATTAGCTTGCGCTACTCGTTTAATATCGATATCTTTAATAAGCGATATAAGTTCTACCTGTTCTTTTGAGGAGTCTTCAACTTTTGAAAGAGCGGATTCCAAACCATCAATATTGGTCTTGAAAGTTTGGTTAAATGACATCAGATTTTGTTGTAAAAGATATAAGGCATTAACTGCATTGCCTGATAATACCGGGAGAAGTTCAGTTTGTAGCCACGAGTAAAATCTATTTTTATTTTCTACTACATGGGAATTAGCATTTTTAGCAGACCATGATAAGGAAGTAGTGCAGAAAATACCCACAAAACTTGCAGCCATCGCAATAGCCACGCAAGTCATCAGAGACGAAATGTTGTTAACTAATTCTGAACTATTAAGACCACCATTAAATGCTATGAATCCTATCCCTATTATAATACCTACCATAGTCCCCATAAGTCCAAGATAAAGAGGTATAGGCTGTTGAATGTTTATTTCTTCTTCTTTCGCATGGCAATATCTCTCCACAACATCCTTCATAAGATAAAAATCACTCGCAGCACCTTTATTCTTTTGAAGATACACATTCAGTGCAGTCCTAATCTCCTGTAGTGTAGGATTATTTGTACTGATATATAACTGCGAAACTTTTACCATTTCAACATCTTCATCGTGCTCAGACATTGAAGAGTTCACTGGAACATCAAGTTCAACGACAGAATATTCTATCGTTGAACCGGGGAATATATCTTCGAAAGTTTCAATCTTGTTTTTGGTATTTCGATAAATGTAGCACTGGAATCCAATTATCGCAACGATGACCAAAACAACTATAATATAGTGGATTAACATAGCATTATCTTAGTTCTACCATTATTTTCTTTACAACCCTCCATTCTGATTTACTTACCTTCTCCACAATACCTTTAGCCAATATAACTACATCCTTAGGATCTTCAGAGATTCGCTTTATATCACAGATTGAAGATAATAATGTGTCATCATTTTTTGTTATCCTTCGCTTCGCATCATCGTGATTGGTACACAACTCTATTTCGGCTGTTGTGCTATCTTGATGTTGAAGAACCAAACGATATATTGAATATCCAGGTTGATATTTTTCATAAACCTCAGATATAGCCATACTGTTTGTCTCATTAGCATACAACTCATAAGTAGCCTGTTGTGCCGTTAATATATGCTCATACGCATTTTGCATTCCATTCCTATCATCAGATTGAACGCGCTTGAGGACCGACACAGATTGCCTGTAAGTGGCGTCATATCGTTCGGATTTTGCCTCTATCTTGGTTTTTAGCTCATTTATTTCTTTTTTCGTTGCATATACATTGCTGATTTGTCTTGCTAATGTCGAATTACAGATTGTTTCCAGCGCTTTTTTTACACGCTGACTTTCAAATTTTTTAAGAAACACTTCAGTTGAGATAGACTTCGTCCCATACAAATTCATCGTTTTTAATTTTAATAATGCAAGTACAGCACAAGCAAAACCAATTAATCCAAAAACAAGCCCCACGAGTCCAACTCTCTTGGACTTTTTTATATCACTTTCAATCTCCTTCTTGATTTCTACGCTCTGCTTTTTAATCTCGGCATTAACATTTTCTTTAATAGTTGATTGCGCCAATTCAATGGCAGTCTTTAACGTATCATCAGCTTTGCCAATGGCATTAGTTATTTCCGCCTCTATCCTTGTGGTAGCATCCAGCACAACCTTGTCTGCTTCTTCCTTTATTGCGTTGATGGCTTGTCCCTCTTGCTGTTTAATGGCAGATTCAGACTCCTTATTTGGTAGCAATGAGCAGCCTGATATAAAAACTACAATAGATATAATAAGTATTTTTCTCATAAATATTATAACTTATAAATATTTCTTACAACTGCATTCAGGATACCAACAAGCGGATAGAAGAACAGCGTCTCCTCTAATTTATCATCAGCACCATCTTGTTCAATATCTCTCTTCTTATTTGATAGCCCATTGTCGAGATAGGTCTTAACATCACGTAGGCACAAATCTTTGACGCGATCTTTGATGGAACGATCGATTTCAAAGTTATCAAAGAATGAGAACCTGTGATCAAGATTAAATGCAAAGTCAATATATGATTCCACTGTTGCAACAACCTTGTCCTTTATTTCATCAGTTACATCTTCGTAAGTCATCTCGTTATCAGCAAAGGTGCTACTATCTGAACCGAGAAGAACTGTTTTCATATCCTTTATCTCACTGTAATCTTGAGATTGGAAAGGATTCAAAATTATTCCGCCCTTACATGTAGACTCTTTAGAGTTAGCCGGACGAATTATATCCAGCCCATCTCTTGAATACGTTTGTTTGTATATTTCCTCAAAAATTATCTTTGTAAACTTAACTAACGTATCATCATTAGAACTGAGGATGTTCAATACCTTTGACCCATTACCGCTGAATGTAATATGACGAGGCATATCGTATCCCTTTGCTTTCATTAGATTTGCAATATGATACATTATTGCAACATAGAAAAGTAAAACGACATATTTACCTCTGCTGTCATCAGCCAACATTTCAGCAAAGTCAATCTTTACATTTGCTTTCTGAATTTCTTTATTGGCGGATAGCGAAAATAAGAATGCCATAATATCTGTGGAGTTCTTCTTCTCAAGAACAGATTTAAAGACATTCTTTAATGCTCCAAATTTGTTTATTTCTAACTGATTAAGGATTTGACCTTTATATTTGTTAACCAATCCATTTGTTTCGGAGTCATACGAATACCCATCGCCAAAAATAGTATTAGCTGCGAATCTGAATGAGGTGAGATATTTCGGCTCGCCTTTATCAACAATTAAAACATCCGTTGTACCACCACCAATATCGACTGATACCACTGTTGATGTTGCCCCTTTTTTTGCCTTGTGATAATAATATGGTGCAACCGATTCGGAAACGGCGATTATATTGTTAATTGGAGCGTCAAACAAAGAAACAAAGGTTTTAACCCATGTATCCTTGAATCGATTAAAACGATTCTGCGTCATGCTCGCTGGATAAAACCACACTATCTCCGTCTTGCTTAAGTCTCCATTATTCAACAATACTTTATTGCGAATCATCAACAATAGACATTCAACGTATTTTGCAGCACGCTGTTTATCCTCGATGTTTGTAGACCATTTAAGATCAGTGTGTAACACATTATATGGCAGTGCCATACTTTTTTCATATGTGTACGGGATATTGACATTGCCCATTGCAATAACAGCTTTGGACCAATTAGTGTTATTCCCCTCAGATATTACAGTACGCATTGGGTATCCGAATAGGCTATCTCCACCAATGGTGTTTGGAACCATATCAGAATTAAATGTGCTTCTAATATAAAAGTCTTCATCTATATGCAGCTTCTGAATCTGAAGGTCTTTTTCGCTAATATCAAATGGCTTTGACGCTTCGCCATCAATGCTATACTCTATGTGAGTATTTGTGGTTCCAAAGTCAATGGCAAAACGGAATTTCCGTCCGCCATTTTTTGACGAGAATCGGGGAATTACAACACCATGAATATTTTTATCAATATCATTTATACGCATATATTGATACTCGGAATCCAGTGCATAGATGGCAGAGTCAATAAAATCCTTATCATATCGAGAATTATCATTATTTCTATTTCTATACACTACGCCCAAAGGCGACAGCTCATTATTATTCGCATTATAGAATGATATGTTATACGTATTCGAGGTATCCATAGATACAGTTCCTCGATCAAGTAGGGCAATACGATATATTGGTTTCGTATTATTCGAGTACTTTATACTCGGATATAACCCAAGAGTAAACCTACATTCTACAATAGCACCCTTGTTGGCATCAACATCTATACGACCATCCTTATAATATATACGTTCATATTGAATGTATCCTTTTTTGATAGGTATGCGTAAAACTACCTTTACACTATCACCGGCAAGTCTATTAATTTCAATACAATTTTTGCCATTGATAGTGCCAGTTAGATCATCAACCGTGAAGTAGTCAAAGTATGCTTTTTTCAACGGAAGAAGATAACTATCCTTTGCGTCTTGTTTTTTTAACCCTTCATCATTCCCATTAAAAAAACCATCCGGATTAAATTTAAATGGTAACTTGACAATCGAATCCTCCAAAAAATCACTTACTGTTACATACGGATATACTGCTCCGTCGTCTGGAAGTGTTCTGTCATTGATAGGACGTTCATCATAATAGGAGACATGTGTGTTTTTATCCCAATTTGCCACAACATAAAAGGTCGGTTCAGTGTATTTCTCAACAGGCAGGGCCAAAGGTATTTGCATTCCAATCTTATAAAGACTGTTGGAAATTTTCATTTCAAACTCGCTGTTGATATTTGTTATAGAGCGTTTTTTACGCAATTTTTCATCCAATATCATCACATATTGCTGTACAGATGATGTTATTGGAATCTCATCGTAGTTATCGAGATAGAAATTGCTATTCACCTGTCGTAATTCTTCTCGCTGTTTATCGTTTAATTTACGAAAACTTTTTTCAAGATATCTGTCAACTTCAGGGAACTCGCGAGCGAATTCTTTTCGACTATTTTTTAATCCCCACCAGTATTTGACATACTCAAAATCTCTCATGTAAAGAGGTTTATAATCGTCATCAAAAGGTGTATCGTTGCCAAACTTAATTTTCTTGCCAACATATTTTAAATTATTTGCGGATGTAAAAAAAACGGTGGCAGGAGATGTGGCTCCTATAATATTCATTTCGTTAGGTGCCGTCGGGTCAATGTAGTTCAATAAGTAAATACAATCCATTTTATCGAAATTGTATTCACTATAATCTTGACGCAAATATGTCTGGTATGTTTTTCCTAACCTTCGATGTCCCTCGTAATCTGATACTAATAACTCATCAAGTCCAGTTTTTTTGTCCCATACGACAATCTCTACAAACTTCCGATATTTTTCAATATTGAAAAATATCTGTCCAACATCCAGACAATCAGATACCAATTTATGATATGCTGTTTTCCCATCAAGAGAATCCGAACCCTCTGCGACAATTTTGAAAGCCCGCTTAATTAAATCCATTCGCGCAAAAGGAGAAGGAATAGATGTAATTTCCCTTTTATCCGTTGCTCCAATTGGGTCTTCAATGGAGTCGATCGCATTTGTACCGATTATTGAGGAATTATCCCAATGCTCTATTGTGTCAGCAGCACCTTTATGTAGTCTTAAGACTTTAGCCATATTGCTTAAAATTTATATTTCTTTTCAACAAGTTCCTTTGTTACATTGTAGAACAGTTCCATAAATTTCTGTTCTGTTGTGAGTTTCTTGGGAAGGCTCTTATGACGCTCATTAAGGGCCGCATCATAAAGGTCATATCCACTTTTGTTGAATGCCCACAAAGCCTTAATAGAAGCAGGTTTAACTCCGCTAACAATCGAATATAAATTGGAATCTGAGACATCAAGGACAAACGGCTTGAATGATCTGTCGTTATCTGCCATCTCCTTAAACCACTCCGTGTAAGATTTAACGGCTTTTTTAAGGTTAATTGAAAATGACGATTTAAGATAAGCGTCATCAAACTTATTATCTGTTGCCCAAGGTTGATAGAGCGCCTTTTTTATATGCTCCTCAATATATTTTGAAAACAAAATATACTGTGTGAAAGGGTAACATAGTATGTCTCTTGTTGTTTGTGTAAGATTTCCGAACAAAACCTCTTTAACATCGTTCTCGATTCCAAATTCTTTAAATAAGGAGTTCGGGGCGAATATTTTTGCGTTATCATCTGGTGTGCAGACCAATACTGCATCATCATCTGGAATAGAGGCAAAATCAACAATAGAAAGAGCCGAGGCCAATTCAATAATATGCGCATTATTTTTTTGCTCGACGCCTCCTTCTTTGTTTTCATATTGCTTTGTCCTATCGTCTGCTATGTAATACATTACATTAACAGAGGACTGACCTCCATTCACGTTCTTTTCGTAATATTGAAGTGCAGCTTTGGTCTTTCCAATGAATGTCGAGGAATCAATTTCACTTTCTTCATCAGGCTTAACGGCAAAGTATGGAAGTACAGATATAGCTCCTATGGGTGCATTTTGTATGGCATCACTATTTGGCATGTTGCTATCCAATCCTCTCAAATTCTTCAATAACAGAGGGAAGCCACTTGCTCCAGTTCCGCCAAATATAGAACTTATTATAAAAATCCTGTCGCCAGGATTAAATGCTGCCGCAAAATCGATAAAGTCTTGTGAATCGGTAAACTGATTAAGGACAACGCTACCGATGTTGGGATTTCCCTTAAATCCTACTTCCATATTGGATTCAAGGTTGCTCTCAGAGAAAAGCATCGAAGCTAATGCTTTGTTCTCTTTTGATAATATACTATACTCAATAAATTCACGGAATTGCTTACTTTTTGTGTCCTTCAAAGTCAAGCGATAGTCATTGACAACATTTTCGATTGCCGTACCAAAAAATTGATTTTTAGTTGTTTCATTAAATGACAATCTCTCTCGAATGGATCTATATGTTTTGATTTGCTCAATTGTCCGCGTAACATCAGCATTAGCGAAGTCTGGGTCAATGATGATTGGAACAATAGCATCAGCATCTACTTTTACTCCAGAAGAAGTCAACATAACCAGTGATTTGATAACGCGGGAACCCGTGCCACCAATTCCGAATATGTATAATTTACCGTTCATATCTTATGTTATTTAGAGAAAAGGAACATGCTTAGCGCAACTGCTCCACCATTTCAGTATAAAGGAGAGGATTATAAAAAACATAGCAGCGACGAAAAAATTCGCAATGCCGAATCCCCAACAATTTGTTTGACCAATAAGAGTAGATGCCACATTGCCATCTTCATCAAACTGATAGACCAAACTTTCCGGAATAAATCCATTGATAAGTTTAGATACTGTAACACCAAATCCAATAAACAATGTAATAGCACTATTTACGCCTAATGTTATTAACCAACTCCACCATTTACAATATCTAGGATGATTGATGATATAATAAAATACCACTACGATAATGAGCGATATTACAAGCGTAATCAAGCCAACTAAATTGTATAGATTCGGATTAGTGTATGCTTCCGTCGCAGGATCATAGCCCCACATAAAATAACTCAAGTCCTGTCCGTACAGAGACTGAAACCAGCAATAGATATGTCCAAGTAAATTTTCCATATTTTAATTAATGTTTATTGTTATCGTTGCATATTTATCTGATGATGCATAGGCATCAAATACGCCTTCAACCAAGTACTTCAATCCATACGTTTTTTCCATTGCACCGGCCGCATGAATATTCAATCCATCCGCATCATTGCAATCATCTATCCACTGTGGCAATTTGCTCAATAATGAGATTTTTACAGTTCCTTTGCTAATTATTGGCTGATTAAGGGTCAACTTAATAATATGAGAGTACTGAGAAGAAAGATTAGAGTTCTTCGCTATCTCCACAGAATACGACTTGTTTGAAATATCATAATTACTATAGTCTAAAAGGTATTCATCTTCAAGCAATAATCTGGAATAGTTAACGCCTATTGATAACTGGAACATATTACTGCCACCTTTATTTTCCGTCTTAGCTTTGATAATAGAAGTTTTAGGCGATTTTTTATCAAGCGAAAACTTGCCAATTCTTGGCTGAGGCAATATGCTATAATTGACATTTCCAACAGAAGATGAAACGGCATATATATTTTGGACACCGCTGCCTTTAATCTTGTGGTAATCGACAGTGGACATAACCTTTTTAAGATACTTGCTATCTCCAATCAGCCAAATGTAAAATGGACGTGTATCCTTGATATATTCGTTATCATCAAACTTGTTGTAATATTTACCATCAAACTGGGATAACAAACGCATCACAACGAACGAAATGTTGGGATTCTCTAACATCTTTTTTGCAATATGATTTTTAATGCCAATTTGTTGTGCGACTAAATAATCATCAGCATTATCTTTAGCTTTGTATCTTTTCCCTGGGGAAAAGATACAATCAGATACTAGAACCGCTATTTCATTATTATTCAAGTTCTCCAAGATCTTGCCGATTATATCTGAGATGTCAGATGTGCCTAAATTCCCACCGCTATTCAAGCTTACCTGCTTAAAGGTAGATGGCTCAAGTTTGTCAATAAATTCCTTAATATCACTGGTTTGTTGCGAAATAACACTATTAATGTAGTTAAGTTCCATCACATTCTTAAATAACGAATCTTCCCGTACACCCAAGTCCGCTAATTGTAAGTCTGATAAATAACTATACACCGCATTCTCGAAATCGGTTGCCCCTTTAACATATCCATTCATACTGCCGGAATTTTCCACGTAAACCTTCACGGTTGGGGCCGACATACCTTCTGATTGACTGATCGAATCAGCAACCTTTTTTGGAGGCTGAGGACCTCCACCACAGCCCACACATACAATCAGGGCGGGAATCAATGTTTTCAGAGCCAACTTAAAACTCATAATATACTGTAATTCAAACTTTATTTTATTTATTGAGATTTCTACAAAAGAAATCTTATATCGCATAATGTATTAAAATACAGCATATTGAATTTACTTAGCATCTAACATCTCGTATTAGATGCTTTCTTTTTCATCGCCTTTTTGTAGGATGTGTAAATTTGTATACGCAACGAAATAGTTATGCAAATACGATTAAACGATGTATAATCACTATATTAAATGACTTTGTGCTATATTGAAAAAAGTTGGCTTATACAAAGTTTGCTTTTATTTTTTTTCATATCTTTGCATAACGTAAATTGAGATTTCTTTTGTAGAGATTATTTGTATAACTCCGATATAATGCCCAGATTGACAGAGTCTATCTCATTATTATCCAACGATGTTAGATAAATTTGAGTGGTTTTCTCAGATGTATGACCCAATCCTGCACTTATTACCGATATCGGAGCATTGTGCCTCCTAGCAGCAGTAGCCCAACTATGTCGTGCTGTATATGAACTAAGAGGAATATCTATTGACAGCATCTTTGACAATTTCTTCAGTTGGCAGTTATACAAATTTATGCCTTTACGGTACTCATTATATGCCTCAATTACATCGCTTGATTTAATAATGGGAAACACATATGGGGAATCGTTTGTATATAGTTTGTACCGATTTATAATATCCGCTATATTAGGCTCTATTCTGATTGACAACAATTGACCTGTCTTGTGTCTTGCATAGAGAATCATTCCATCCTGGATGTTCGATTTCTTCAAATATGCTATGTCGACAAAAGCCATCCCTCTTGTACAAAAACTGAAAATAAAAATATTACGGGCAAGTTCTGATGAAGAACCTTCAGTCAGTTCAAGTTTTAATAGTTTTGCAATCAGTTTTTCATCAACGGCTCTTTTCCGCGTTTTATCTATGCCGGTATATACATTCTGAAATGGATTAGTCTGCTCCACTAAATGTCGACGAACAGCTTTATTGTAGACAGCTCGTAAAATGCGCATATAAAATGAAATAGAGTTCCTAACTACACCTCTTTGCAATAAATATGCATTGTAATTATCTATCAATTGTTCTGTTATGGCAACAATAGGGAGATCGGCTCCAATGAAATGCGCAAAGCTTTGCATAGCCCGTTCATAATTTTTGGCTGTACCAATACGATTACATCGCTGCAGGTATTCAATCTGCTCCTTCATAAATACCAATATCGTAGACTTATTGTATTGATTACGAAACAGCAAGACAATATCATTTGCTGTAAATGCACATCCACGAGATTCAAGTCCCTTGATAATAAAAGAAAGCATAGACACCCCACCATCTATTCTGCTTTGAATAGAACTATATTCGACATCAGTGAGGATAATGCGTTGTAATTTGTCATCCCAACATTCCGGACTGATATGAATATCGGTCGATATCTGTCGTGTCACTCGTTGATGTGATATTTGATACAAAATTGTCCCCGCTTTTCCTTGGACGCAAGACGGACGTAGTTTTACTTTTACTGTTGCCATAAATTTATAAGTTTGAATAAGATAAAAGTATGTCCGTCTGATGTATTACAGCATAGAGATACAGAATCTTATTAGTTATATGTTTTAATTTTGAAATTACTTCGCATTTTTCTTGTTGCTGATATCGGCTATCATCGCCTTGACATCCTGACCGACCTGCACGAAATTTCTGTAGAGAATGCGCTCGCGTTCATCTCGTGACTTGAACACATAGAACTTGGGCAGCGGGAGATATCCAGCCTCTTCCTGCTTTATTTCCTTCATGTCGAAATCTGTCTTGCAGAAGAATTTCGAGGTCTTGAACTCGTCGGACTCCTGAATGTTCATCGAGCCGCCGACGCCGACTTTCGTCTGCACGAAGTCGCGTGCCGTCTGACCGCAAATCTAACCTGTTGGCATATCCGATATCTTCGATGCCGGCACAAGGCTGTCCATATTCTCATTGAGATTGATGGAGGTTTTGTCGCGGTCGATTGTCACGCCTTTTTTGAGTTGCACGACCTTACCGAAGATGTCGCTCGACAGCCACTCCAATGTCTCCTTGTTCCGGGCGGAACCGCTGACCACATTGCCGACGGTCGTGATGATTTTCTGCATACCCACCTTGCCATAGTCGGCTTCGAGCTGCGGCAGTTCGTGAAAACCGAGCGTAACGCTGACCTTGTTGCTTCGCGCCGTACCGATCAGACGGTCGATTTTGTGGAAATAGAGCGTCGGCAACTCGTCGACAATGATGCTGACGGGTACATTCTTTCCCTGTCCGGTATTCACTCTCGTCACCAGACGATTGAGGATAAGGGCGTTCAGCGCACCGATGATGCTCTCCATTTCCGGGTCGTTGGCAATAAGCAGGTAACTGGGCGACTTGGGGTCGGAGACTTTCAAGTCGAAGTCGTCACCGTCCTTGTGGAATATCCAGTAACTCTCCTTTGTCGCCAATCGGGAGGTATAGACACGCAGCGTACCGATCATACCTTCCAACTGTTCCATCGCCTTGTTCTTCAATGCGGTCTGAAACGGTCCGAGCAGAGGGGCGACCTCGTTGTCGGTCTCCAACACCTCGAAGATTGTTTGGTAACTCTCATTGAGGAACGAGAGGATGTGCGGCATATCGGAGTATTTGCCGAGCCAATATGCCGGCTCGACGATATTTCCGTCCTTGCGGTCCCGCACGACGCCCGTCGGTTTCCAAAATTTCGTTTTCGGATCCTGTGCCTTCTCCGCATAGAGTTTGTTGCCGTCGGCGTCATAGGGTTCTTTCTCGTAGTTCACGAAAAAGTAGATGCAGGCAGCAAGAAAGTTCACCGCCGAGGTCTGGAAGAACTGGTCGCTGCCGCCACCGCCTTCCTTCTTGCCCTTCTGCAATGATTCCAGCAGTGTCTCCGCCGTTTCGCTGGCGGCTGCAAGATTGTTGATGTACTTCGATTGAATCGGGTTTACGCGGCGCGAATACTCCACATCGACGAAGTTGATGATGTTGAACTTGCAGCCTTGGGGGAGCAGCCCCAATTTTTTGTTCTTCTTGTAGTGGTAGTAAAGTTTTGTCGCCAGCGTCGGAAACTTGTAGTCGTAGACCACCATTGCGAAACCCTTTGCACTGTGCTGCCGGATGAACGGCTCGATAATCGAAAAGGTCTTGCCGGAGCCGGGCGTTCCCACGACCCACGTGCCACGAAATGGGTTGACGATATTGACCCAGCCCTTGCGGAACTTGCCCTTGTAGTAGTACCGCATAGGAATGTTTACGCTGTACTTGTTCTTCTGCTCCTCCTGACACTGCTCGAAACTCTCGTTCTCGAAATTGAAGCGGTCTTTGAGCAAACCCTCTTTGAGAAACTTGGAGATATTGTCGAGCGCGATATGCACCAATACGACACCAACGACAGTCGTGAGCATATAGAAGATGATGTTCAAAGGCAGGGAATAAAACCGCACTTGTATCGGGTGATTGAACAACCATACCGAGAGGACGAGCAGCAGCACGCCGCTCACTAACGGGTAGAGCACCTGCCGGCGGGCATTGAACTCCAAATGTTTCTTGTTGCGCGTGCCGATGCAGGTGATGCAGATAAGCACAAAGGTGGCAATCTTGCTGTACACGAGGTTGCCGTCGTTGTAAATCATCCACCGTTTGATACGGTCGTGAATATCCACGAGGATGCCGCCCCAGTGGTCGAGCATCACGGGGTCAATTGCATACTCGAAGAACTCCATCAGCACGGAGACATAGATCGCCGCGCGAAACAGTTTATAAAAGCCCTGCAACTCCTTGCTCTCTTCCATCATCTTGTCGTTTCTATTTGTTGAGTGTGATTATCGGACGCGCCTTGTGCGGCTGCGTCTTCGGGGTCTCCTGCATGGCACCGCTCCCTGCGGAATAGAGCCACGCCTTGGCGGTCTGCTGATCCTCTACCTCGGTCGATGTCCAGTACCAGCAGTTGTCCGCCACGTCGGGCAACGGATCGCCGCCGCATTTTTCAATTACAGGGTTTACGACCTCTTTCATCGAATAGAGCAACCGCATCTGCGCCGCCGAGGGAATATAGGCACTCTGCCCATATCGCCACAGGGCAAAGACGGATTCCGCCAACGGCGAGGAGATCTCTTTCGTGGCAAACATCGCAAACGTGTTCTCGTTGCCGTCCATCGCATGGATGTCGGCAGAGGTTTTCTGCGATACGCCTAAACTGTCGGCGAATGCCGCCAGCGCAAGGTCGTGCAGATAGACGGCATAGCCGTCGCCCTCCGTCTCGTCCGAGTGGTCGATGTGGAACACGACGGCAATCGCCTGTTTGCCGGATTCCATGTATTCGGCGTAGGACACAGCCTTGCCGTCCGTGCAGAGGATATGCCCCGGCTTCACCGCCGTATCGGGGATGTCGATATGTGCATCGCAGGCGGTCAGCAGCATCGTGCCGATTGCCGCCAGTATTAAAAGTCTCTGTTTCATCGTTCGATTCTATTTTACGGGTATCTTGAATCCGAGGACAACGTCCGTGCGGAACAGGTCGCGCCCCTTAATCATCAAATCGCTTTTCACCTGCCAGTAGAGCACCCAGCCCGAGCGCAACACATAGTTGTGCTCGTAGCCCACATGGATGCCGGCGAGGAAACGGTCGGTGTCGCTGCCGAACGATGCGCCGATACGGGCATTGCCGAAGTGGTTGCGCCCGCGCACCACGCAGGGCTTGTAGGCAACGCCGAGAGCATAGGAGCGGTAGTTTCGCCAAAAGGATTCCGGGCATACGTGTCCGCACGAGGCGCAATCCGCCCATTTAAGGTAACCGTTAGCAAGGACCTCGACGGCATTATGGTAATTCAACTCGTGTTCGTATGCGACAGTCGTATCCAGTCCGTTCTCGTAAAGCAACCCGACGCCGAGCGATATGCGGTCGCTGTTGCGCTGTGCGCTTGCACTGACGGCAATACAGAGGCTCGCCAGAATAAGGCTTATCGTCTTTTTCATCGTCAATCCTCTTCCAGCAATACGGCGTTGAACGAATCGGCAGAGAGCACATCTTCGTAGTCGATATTCATGCTGATGTTGCGTCCGCTAATCTGCTTCTCGGTCATCTCAATCGACAGCATCTTGCCGTTCGGGAAGGTCATCTTCTTAAGGACAATCACATTGCGGTAGCCATGCCGGAACGACTTGCTCTGTTCGAGCACCAAAGCCGGCGACAATTCGACGACCTGCGTATTGGTCGCCTTCGATACCTTTTTGTCGGCGAGTTTCACGCGGATCTCGTCGATATCGAAACGGATGTTTGTCTTGTTGTCGATTGAAAAGTCGATGAAGAAGTAGTCGCCGACCGAGTAGATGTTGTTCAGGCGCATGACCATTCTGTGCGCCTTGCTCGCCACGTTGTGATACTTGGCCGGAGAGTTCCAGATACGCCGCGCAAAGCGGTTCATATCGACCGTCGACATCGAGACGGCAGGGTTTTCGTAGGCATTGCGCTCCCGCAGTTGAATCTCCTTGTCCGTGACCGCTTCCTGCATTCGTGTCGTGTAGAGCAGCGCATATTGGGTGCGGTATCGCTCCGTAACGATCGTCACGATAGCCAGCACCTCGCCGTCCTCGTGTCCCGCCTCCTTCGGTTTGAGACGGATTACGTTGTCGATGGGCTGGTCGCCCGCAACCTTGTCGGTGGAGATGTCCACAAGGCGGACAGGCTCCGAGGCGGTAATGACGGTCGTCACCTGTTCGTTGACCGTCAGCTGCTCCATCTCTTCATAGGTTCGCTGGGCTTTCGCCTCATGCCCCGCAAACACGCCCGTCGAGAGCAGGAGCAGTGTCATCATTCGTTTCATTGTGTATTCGGTTTTATTTAAGTTTATTCTGCTGTCGAGTGAGTTCCTCGGCAATTCTTGAATCGGCTATATCGCAATACTCCTTTACAACCTCGAACCCTATGAAATGCCGCTTCGTGCGTATTGCAGCCACAGCCGTCGTTCCCGACCCGATGCAGTTGTCCAGAATGATATCGCCCGCATCGGAATAGGTCTCTATCAAGTATTCGATAAGCGCAACCGGCTTCTGCGTAGGGTGGTAAAAGGCTCCCGTCCGATGCTCTTTCGGCATATAAATAACCGAGGTCGGATATTTGTCGTCAGCCATTCGCACGGGCGTCATTTTCATCTCGCCGTAGCACCGGTTCGTGAAGGCGCCGCTCGTGCGGCGACCGTGATTGCGCTGCTTGGGCAGACAAGGACGCATCTGCGGATGATAGACGGGCTGATGTTTGTAGAAGACGATGATGTCCTCGTGCTGACGGAGCGGCATACGCCGTGCGTTGAGATGTCCCGTCACCCGGTCTTTCTGCCACACGAGATTATACCGCCACAGGTCGGGCTGCGAGAGAATCAACTTTGCCGAAAACATTCCCTGTGCGAACAGAATTATCGGGCTGTTCGGCTTGGTTATTCTTCGATACTGCTCCCACAGCGGTTCAAGCGGAATCTGCTTGTCCCACCGAGCAGCACCGTTCCTGCTGTTCAGCATGCCATAGGGCAAATCCGCTATGACTGCATCGACGCTCTCATCCGCCATTTGACGCATACCGTCTAAACAATCCATGTGATATATGCGGTCCGTTTCAATCATCGCCGTTACCGATTTTTCGTTTCGCGTCCGTTGACCAAATAGACGAACGTGCCGTATTTCAACTTGACCTTGTTTTTCTTGATAGCCTTGCCGATGGCGCTGCTCGTCTGCTGATAGGCGTTCTGCACGGCTTGCATTCCCCATTGCGAGAGGCTGCTGCCGTAGCTGCCCGTGTTCATGTTCATATTGCTCGAAACGGCTCCGCCTGCTACATCCTTGCTCGTCTCGCGGAACTGGCTGTTCGGAACATAAAGTCCTTCCAGTCCGTCCGTATCGTAAAGCGACAGACTGACCTTTACCAGTTCGTCGTCGATCAGGATGCTGTTGATGGTTCCTTTCACGCGCTCCGACGAGAATCCGCTCATCGTGGCATAGAGGTACGACCCGCGTCTGACTATGCTCTCGTTGATTTCCACATCGTCCAGAAGACGCAGGCGCACCCGCGAGCCGTCCACCACCTTGATATCCTCGTCGATGATAGCCTTGATGAGTTTGGGCGCTGCCTCGTTCTGCGCCAGCGTATTGAAATAGTCGGACGAAAGCTTCGTCTTCTTCATGACCTCATTGGCCTTGTCGTTCTCCGAGAGGGCACTCACGGAGCGGCTGTCCTCGGCAATCTGTCCTTTGATTTCAACCGCCGGATTCTGCGGTTGCTCCATATCGGTCGTGTCGGGCGGCGCTATTTGCATCTGCTGCTACGCCTTGAGACGGGCTTCTGCAAGCGCTTTTTCAAGTTCCGCGAGGGCTTCCTGCTCTCGCGCCGCGGCATCGGCTGCTTGCGCTGCCGACTCTTTTTCCTGCTTTTGCTCATCGAGCAGGGCGAGGTCTTCCTCTGTATATTGGGATTCATACTCCTCGAATACCTGATTGGGTTCATCTCGTTCAATGTTGTCTATGGCTGAGTGGTCCTGAATCTTGCCCCAGGACTTGGCCATGTTCTCGTACTTCGTTCCGATGCCGTCACCGCCCTTAATCTGCGCCTCGGGCAGTTCGGGATTGAGGTACTCGGTCGTCTGCAGCGACTTGTCCCGGATCTCGGCTGTCTGCACGTTGAAGAGGTCGAAGATGAAATACGACGCTCCCAGCAGCGGGATGTAGAGTATCGCCGGCAGCATATACTTCGGTTGGCGAAAATTGATTTTCTCAAACAGTTTCATCGTTTTTCTTTGTTGATAGGTTGTACTTTGTGTGGCAGCGGCAGGGTGCGGCGCAAATGCAGCACGCTGTCCTGCATCTCGGTCGCCGTGCGCTGCGCCGGTCGGTGGAAGACGACCGACAAGCGGTAGATATTCCACGCGAGACTGGCGGCGATGAAGCCGAAGACGATGACTAAAAACAGCGTCCTGTGCAGATTGGCAAAGCCCTGCACCTTTGCCGCCACTTTGTCTATGCGCGTTATGCGTGCGAACTTGCGCCCGGCACTCACCTCACGCTCGTAGCGTTCCTTATACTGCGGATCGTTCCTGTCGGGCATCTTCTCGCCGAGCAGCATCCGCCTAAATCCTTTCATACTCATACTCGCAGCCGTTTAATAGTTGTTCTTCGTTTTCTGGTCTACATCCTTGTTCAGCAGCGTGCGCCAGTTCACGATGAGCAGCCCGTGCGGGTTGTTGTCCGTGCGCGGCACGCGCTGCAGCTGACCTGCCGTGACCAATTCACGGGTGAGGATGTTGCTACGCCGTTCGATGCGCTGATGACCGTAGTAGGTGAACTCCATCCGCTCCCTGTTGAAGGCAATGCTATCGCAAACAATTGAGAAGACCGCGCTCGTGCCGAGGATATTGTTGTAAAAACCTTTCTCCTTGAGCGTGTTGTATTGCGCCAAACCCGTCTCGTCGACTAAATACATCGCCTTCTCCATCGTGTAGCGGATATACTTATCATCGGGCGCGAGGGTGAAGAAGTAGTGGTGGAACATCTCCACATGGCTTTTCGCTTCCACATCGAGCGTCTCGTCCATCGTCGTGCGGTTTACCAGAATGGGAACCGTGCCGTCCAACACATAAATCTTCTTCTGCGCATCGACGACCATCGTGCGGGCGGTCCAGATGCTCGATACGCTGATGATGATGCAGCCGACAAGGAATGCCGTACAGACGATTCCCACCAACTTGATTTTGTTTTCCAAATTCTTGATTACCATTTCGCTATTGTTTTTTTTGATTGTTATCGCATCATTGTTCCGATTGCACCCGTCGCTGTCATCTTGGCCTGCTGCGCCACACCCTCGCCGAAATTTCGGGTCGAGAATGCCGTGTCGCCCTCCGGAATCATCCACGCCGCAAGGTCCGGCACGAGGTTCAGACATTTCAGCGCCACGATGCTCGCAGCCATCAGATAGCCGGCAGAGAAGAAACTGTTTTGCAGGTAGGCCGCCATCGTTTGCTCGCTCGCCGTGATTGCCGTCAGGTTCTCCACCTGAATGCACAGCACGATATCGAACAGCAACAGGACATAGAAGCCCACGAAGTAGAGCATCGCACCGTAGAAATGCACGGTCAGATACCGTGTCAGCCACTTTGCCCACGCTCCTTCCCACTTGGGCAATAGTGAGAATGCCCACTGTATCGGTCCGAAGATGGTGAGCATCCCGAGCAGAATCTGCTGGCAGTAGATAGTTGCCCACCAGCCGATGCGGAAGACAATGAGTGCAATGAGCATAATAATTTTGTCGATGCCCACGACAGCACCCGCCGTCAGAGAGGTGAACCACAGTTCCGCCGCGTCCTTCTCCATACTCGTCACCGCATCCACGCCCGTCTGCTCCATAGTCGCCTCGATAAGATTGGGGTCGGAGGTTCCGGCATGGGCCACATCCGCCTGCGCCTGCAAATTCTTATAGAGCGTGTCGCGTGCGTAGATGAGCTACTGCACCTCCTCGAACTTGTCCGTTATCTGCGCCGCCTCCGCCTGGTAGAGATCGTGCGTGTAGGAGCCTATGCAGTTGGGAATATAGGAGAGAAAGTCCAGAAAGCACCAGTTGCTGCCGCTGCGCACCATGCCCGTGTCTGCCGGCGGATACCACCAGCACAGGACAATGGAGACGGCCAGCGGACGGAAAAGTTTCATCACATCGAGCGGCTCGTTCTTGACCATCATCTTGTAGGCGATACCTGCCGCCACGACGATGGAGAACAAGGCCGCCAGCGCCATGCACATCTGCAGGATCCACCAGAACGGACCTTGCGAACCTGTGAAGGTGGCGTCCGTCAGAAACTCGTTCGTCTGAAAGATGACGTCGTCGATCTCCTCTTCCAGCAGGTTGATGCCGAAATCCGAAAGTATTCCATCGCTTGCCATTGTATTTATTTTTATCTGTTTACACGCTCTTCACCGTCGCTGTCGCTGCCGCCGGAGTGGAACCCGCGCACCATGCGGCACGAGCTGTTCCAGCGTCCCAAAGCACTGGCGGCGATACTCGCCTTGTTAAGCGTTCTGTTGTCGGTCGCTGAGAGCATCTCACCGGTAAGCGTTGCATTGTGCTGCCGGACAAGATAGCGGACGAGCAGTTCGTTCTGCCTCGCGACATCCTCGTAGATGCGCAGATACTCCTTCTTGCGCTGCGCATTGGGCATATAGACGTCTCGGGTTGCGTCGATTGCGCACTCGTACACCTTGTAGTATTCCGTCCACCGCTCACGGTCCGACGGTAAGCCGCCTGTCGCAATGATGCGGTCGATGTTGCGCTTGAAGCGCTCCATCATCCCATTCACCTTGTCGCCCTCCGCTAACCACGCAATGTCTATCTTGCGGTCTGCCATATTCAGCGCCTCTATTTCGGCACGCTTGACAAGCGCCGTGTCGATGGTCTTGGCTTCATCGACCTGATTGTAGAGATGAACACCCGAAAGCGTGCGGAAAGAAAGTTTGTTTGTGGATGCGGCTCTCTTTCTGTAACTGTTATGCAGCAGCCAATAGTAAAAATCCGGTTTGAGGGTTCCTGTTCCCGTCTCCATCACGGTCACCTGATTCATCTTGGCGGCGTCGTGATTGTAGGTTACATACTGCGCCTTGGCGCCCGCGACGCCCGCCAGAAGTGCGATAAACATCATTAATCTTTTCATATCCTTTCCCTTTTTTCGTTAATAGTCCAGTTTGCCCGCGCCGCGCCACCTGCCGAAAGCACCGTCGATAATCTCCTGCCGCGTCTTCGTGCGGTAGATTTTGCTCTTCCAGTAGCCGATGCGGACCTGTATGTATCGCCACGTTTCGAAATAGGCACGGTTCAGATGCCGTTCGATGTTATCCAGCGACCTGTTCACGGATTCGAATACCAGCAGCAAATCGGAGGTCGAGCAGGCTGCCGCGCCTGTGGCGTACAGCACCAAATCGCTCACAGACTTGTAGAGTTGCTCACCCTCGCCGGCGATATCCTCGATTGCCCGGGCGTTGATTGTAATAATCTGCAAATCCGCCCACTCGGGCTGCCCGCGCCGCAGAATCTTGTCGTTGAACTCCGACAGCATCTTCTTGTAGTCGCCGATGCGGTCGCTCACAGTACGGCTGGTGTTCTTCACGTTCAGAGCCGTGCGCAGCGTCTGGTACATCACGTCGATCACATCGAAAGCCCGCGTGTACTTGTCGAGATCCACATTCAGCTCCTTATACTCACCGACCTCCTTGCGGCTGTACTCGTGCAGCAACCTGTTGCTGTATTCCAGCGTACTGCGGGCCAGCAGCAGGCTGCGCTGCTGCTTGTGGTCGTTGATGTAAGCCTCGACCGACGGAATATCGAACATCAACTGCGCCTTGACCGCTCCGGGCAGGAGCGCCGCAAGAACGACCATCATAAAAGCCCGTTTCATTGCCGACCCTCCTTTCCGTTGCTGCGCGCATTCTCCATCCATCGCTGGTGGCACTCCTCGACAAGCATGAGCCTGCGCCCCTGATTGTCATCGAGCGGCGGCAGCACACCTTTCAGGACATCGACGATGCTGCGCTTGTAGTGCATCATCTTTTCAAGAGATACCAAATCGGCATAGATTTTCGTCAGGCGCGAATCCACCTCGCGGGCGATTTCCAAGCGGTCGCTCGACCAAAGAAGATGATAGACATCACTCTCCGCCGTCTCGTCCATCGGGGCTGTCCGGGCATACTCCGTCGTTATCTTGCAGGTCGGATGCTCCCGCGCCAGCTCCGCAATGCGGTCGTTGACCTGACGCGCCTTCTCCGCCTCGGACATACTGCTGTCAAAGGTCAGCACATCGGCGACGTGCGTGTCGGTGTACTCTGTTGTCAGCTCCCAACTGATCTGGACGATGGCGCGGTGAATCTTGATGCCCAGAAAGTATTTCGGCTTGCGGGCAATCGTGACAGTCGCCTTGAAAGTTACGATACCGTTCACGTTGGGCATCGTCGCCTTGCGGACAAAGGTGTAGCCGCTCCATGAACCGCCGTCCTGCCACGAGAGGCTGTACACTGCCTTGCAATCCTGCATAATGGCGGGTATGCGGTAGTAATCATCCGTCGGCACATCGTTGTCGCCGGCGGCTTCGGCTTTTGCCTGCTCCAATTCCGCCTGCTTCTGTTGCCATGCGGCAAGTTCGGGTTTCAACCGGTCGATCTCCGCCTTGTTGGCATTGTATTGCTGACGATAGACCGCCGCATCCTCGATGCTCGACTCGGCAATCAGCCGCAGCAGCGAGGCATTCTCCGATTCCAACTGGCTGATTTGCGACTGGAGCGCCGCGGCCTGACGCTCCGCCTCGCGCAACTGAGCGTCCAACTCCGAAAAGTCGAGGTTATTGTCCGACACGGAGGTCTGCATCGCACACTGTTTGGTGTGGGCATTGAGCGAACTGCCGCATTTGCGGCATTTGTACTGCGTCGTGCCTTGCCCGAGCGTCGCACCGTCCGAACAGGTGACGCTGATGGTGACGCTCTCGCATCCCTGCATCTTCGCCTCGTCGGTCGCCTGATAGTAGTTGCGGGCGTCGGACGAAATGTAATAGACGTATCCGTCCTCGTTGTCGTTGAACTCCGACAGCCGTGCATTCAACTGCGCCTTGAACGCATTCAGTTCCATCGTGTAGGAGTCGAAGAGGTCCTCGTAAACGACCACCTCCCGGTTCCAACTCTTCGTCACATGGATTTCGCAGGCGTATGCCTTCTTCGTCTGCCTGTTGCCGCGGTTGATAATGTAGCCGGACATATACGAGTTGAATGTATAGGTATAGCCGTCCTTGGAGGCGTTGAGCTGCTGCACGCGCGAGCGCGACCAGCCGGCATAGCCCTCCGAGTTGGAGAGCACCTGCTCGCGCTGTGAGGTGTTGGGGTAGAAACTGGGGTCGGTGGTCTCAAAACGTGTCCACTGGCCACCGCTGAGGATGCTGTTGTCGTCGGTCGGAGGATAGTAGTCGCACAGCGAAACGCTCCCTTGGTCGCGACGGGCGATGTACCACCGCTGCGTGTAGTAGTTGCCGCGCGTCTCGTCGAGGTAGTCGGTCATCCACGCCGTGAGGTTGTAGTTGCTGAAATTAAAGAGCGCAGCCACATTCTCCTCGCCGCCCACCATGCCGAGCAGCGTGCTGCCGACGCTGTTCTCCGCCTGCTCGAACAGTCCGTTATAGTGGTCGTACAAATCGGCAATCGCACCGATCTTGCCGTTGAAGAGGTCGTTGAACGAGTTTTTCTGAAGCAGGGCATCGCCGATGTTGCTGATGCCTGCCGTAGCCAGACCAACGCCCATGTTGTAGAGATTGTCGAGGTCGCTTTCCAGATTCTCGCGGGTAAAGTGTCCCGGCACGTTGGCGAGGTCGTCGATCATTTGCTGCCAGTCCACATCCCCGATTTCAGAGAGTTTCAGCAGCGAGGCGATCTCCGGTTTGAATTCCAGAAACGCAATGTCCGAGAACGAAAGGGTGCTGTTCGTCACGACACTCTCGAACTGCATACACAGATTCTTCGTGTCGTCGCACACTTTCATCAGGTAGCTGCCCCAGTGGAGTGCCGTCTGCGGAGAGTGAAGCATCTGCTTGGTTACAATCCAAATCTTCGGGATAATCTTCTCCGCCACCATGTGGTAAATGCGGCGATAGTAGTAGTTCTCCGTACTGCTCGACCAGATGCCCAAATCGGTCAGTGCCTTGCGCTCCAAAAACTTGGAGGCGAAGATGCCGGCTGTCGCCACCTCTGCGGCATTGTAGTGCTTGAGAATCGCCTGCACCTGCTCGTTGGAATAGGCTTCGGCAACGCTCTCCGTGCCGAAAGCCGCCGCCATCGCCGCGACCGTCTTAGCGTCGATATTCACGCTGTAATACTGAGCGTGTGCAATCTCGACAAAAAGGGTCAGAGCAGCAATGAGTATAGCAAGCAGTCGTTTCATTTCCGCTGTTATTATTCCATTTCGAGATTGAGCACATGCCCGGCGGCATTCACCTTTTGGGCGAAAGTCAGCGACTTGCCGATACCGCTGGCGTTCCAGTCACGGCAATAGGCCTCAATCGCTTGCTGGTGGCTGCACTGCAGTTCCCGCTTGTAAAGTTTCAACGCCTCCTTCTCGGCGCGCTCGGTGGTGTAGGTCATGTAGCACTCGCGCGGCTCCTCCACGCCGTACACGCCGCTGGTCGTGCCGCGCCGGATGAAGACCTCGCGGAAGAAACTGCGCCCCTCCTTGTTTTCGAGGCGGTTGATCGTGAAAATCTTCTTGCAGTCCACGTCCGTAAGCCCGAGAATCGCCTTGATGGTGTCGAAACGCTCGCGGAACTTGCTTTGGTCGAGCAGCATCACCACATCCGAATTGTTGATGATCGCCTCCTTGACGATCTCGCTGCCGATGATGTCCTGTATCTCCTGCGTAACCACGCCGACCGACGCCCAGAACTTGCGGGCGGTCTTATACATGAACTTGATGTACTCCGCCATAAGCGGACTGGCGATGGCTTTCCACGCCTCTTCGATGACCAGCACCTTGCGGTTCTTCTTGATACGCATCTTCTGAAGAAATACGTCCATGATAATGAGCGTGACAAGAGGGAAAAGAAGAGGGTCGTCCTTGATGCTGTCGATCTCGAACACGATGAAGGTCTCGTCGAAGAGCGAGCTGTCCATATTCTCGTTGAGTGTCTTCTCGTGGTTGCCGCCCCGGTAAAAGTCCTTCATCATGTAGCGGTAGGTCGAGATGTCGATGCCCGAAATGCCGTTTTCATTGCAGATGTCGGGAATGCGCTGCACGGAGTATTCGTAGAAGGAGTTGAAAGACAATTCTTCAACTTTTAACTCCTTGCGCCGGGACTCGATTTCGTCGATCGTGCGCTCGATGCGCTCGGCACGCTGCGCCTCGCTCTCGTCCTGTTGTACGGCACGGTTGCGGTCGTCGATCAGGAGGCTCTTGCGCAAATCCTCGCGCTGCGGGGGCGTAAAGCCCTCGAAACCGTTGAAATAGGTGTCGTAATACTCCGTGATGACCTGTTCTATCAGGCGGTCTTCGGTCTTGGTGACCGTGCCCTGCGTTCCTTTCCATATCAGCAGGACAAGGTTTTTCAGAAAACCCGTCTTCTCCACATTCAACTCCTCGCGGTTGATGCGGAAAGGGTTCATCGTAATGGGGCGCTCCTCCGTGTAGGAGATATACTTGCCGCCCAGATACTCGCACAGACCCTCGTAGGAGTTACCCGTATCGACCATCACCACATCCGTTCCCTGCTCGTGAAGTTGGCGCACCACACTGTTCATGTGAAATGATTTACCACTGCCCGACGGTCCAAGGCAGAAGAAATTCGAGTTGTCCGTCAACTTGTTCTTGCCCTCCTTTCCGGTGATGTCTATCGCCACCGGCACCCCTTGGCGGTCGGTGTAGTAAATCTTCAGCAGCGTCTGCTCGCTGTGCTGGATGCGCTCCTTGTACATCAGGCAGGTCGCGGCATCGCCCAACGTGAGGAAACGGTCGTAGTCCGGGTTCATGCCGTAGGAGTTTCCTGGAAAGGAATTGACGAACAGTTCCAACTGGTTGTAAGCCCGCTTCGAGATATGGATGCCTATGCGGCTGAAACTGTTCTCCAGATGATTGGTACACTTTTGTATGTCCGTATCTGCCGAGACCGCGACAACGAGGTTGAAATGGGTGTAGACGAGTTGCTTGCTCTCACGGGCAATGACCTCCTGCACCTGCTTGATATCCTCGACCGCCATCTGGTTGCTCGGGTTGGGAATGCTGGCGTGACGGTTTTTCTTCTTGTCCAGCAGCGCCAGTTCGCGCTTCTGGTTCGGCAGAAAAATCATCTGGTTGTAGACGACCGTCTCCGCGCCGGGAATGCTGTCGATGGTCGAGAGCAAATCGACCGGCATATCGGTATTGTTCACCTCGATATTCGTGTAGGGACGGATCAGCGATGGCAGGCTTACGCTGTCCACATCCACGAGACTGTAGACCTTGCAGCGCCGGTCGCCCATCGAAATCGTTTCATCATCCGCCTTGAAATTCGACATCGAGACGACCTTGTCCTTGAAGTTCATCGCAAAATAGCGGTCGACATACTCCGACGCCTCGCGCTTCGAAAGAAACCGCGCCCCTACGCCGGCATCGTGAAGCTGGTCGTGAACCTTGCGGATCTTCACCAGAAACTCGCGCCATTTCTTGGTGTCGTAGGAGAACAGACGCCCTTCCTTGCACTCCTGTGTGATGGTCAGATAACATACACTGTCGGTATAGTTGCGCCCATTGAAATAGCGGAAGTACGCCGACGAAAGGAACTCGCGGCTGTCGTCCGTGTCGTCCGCAAACGGCTTGCGGACAAAGATGTCCTGCTTGTGAATAGCATAGCCTTCGCCCAGCGTCTGGGCAAGAGCCGTGAACAGGTGGGCGAACTCATAGTAGCTGTCGATGTCGGCACAGTATTTCTGCACCGGATTCTCCATCTTCAGCACGGCGGAGTATTCGCCCGTCTTGGTGTATAGAATCCCGATGCCGTCCACATCCTCCGCAGAAAAATAGATGTCCCGGAAGATGTGCTTGCGCTTGCCGCCCGTACCGAACGCATAGACCGATATTGCCATTCCGACGCAGAGCGCAACGAAAAATAATAAGATGTACAGCGTCATTCTCTTTCATAAAAAAGGGGCAGGCTTACCACGCAGGGTAAACCTGCCCGCCGTTCAACATTCAATTAGCCACACATTGTCTGAATGGTTTTCGTCTCTTTACACGCTCTTCGAGCAGGCATACACGAAGACGCCGCGTTCGCATTTCTTCGTGTGCAGCCCTTTCCGCTGTTTGAGGACGATAAGCACCGCCCCTGTGGAGATGGCCGAAACAAGCACAATCAGTCCGGCGACGAATCCCAGCAGACAGTAGGCGATGATGAAACCGGCGACGGCTCCGCCGGCAGTGCCTGCCGCCCAGTAGATGTATCGTCCCTGGATGCCCATGAACTCAAGAGGGCGTTGCAGCCCCTTGAAGACGGGATAGTCCTGATAGCGTTCGTCTTTGCCTTTCATCGTCCGGGCGGGTTACGAGATGCCGAAGAAAAGAGGCAGTGCCTGGGCAGCCGCAATGAGGAAGATACAAGCGCCGACGACCATCATGATCTTCTTCTTGACGTCCTGCTCCTCGTTGTTCATGGCGATGTAGACGCTGATGGCGCCCACAATGGCCACGACGCCCGCAATGGCGTAGCAGAGCTTCACCGCGACGGGGACGTACTTGGCAATTTCGTCGGCGACGGTTGAGAGTGCCGTCGTGCCTGCCGAATAGTCGCCGGCGGTATTCTGCGCCATAGCCGCCGTAGCACCGAGCAGCATGAAGCAAAGCATCTTCAACTTGCCGGGAGATGCTGCTCCCTTCAAAAACTTTTTTACTTTCCGAATCATTTCGTTTCGTTTTTCTGGTTAACACTTATATTCGCTTGAACTCATGAGTTTCTTGTCCGCTCCGGCTATATGCGGTAGCCGAAGAATGCGGGGAAGACGATGGAGGCGCCGATGATGAACAGACACGCACCGACCAGCGTCATGATCGACTTCGATATGCCGTCCTCGCCCGCATTCATTTTGACGTATATCTGGAATGCTGAAACGACAGCGAACACGGCAGCGACGGCGTAGCAGATATAGAGGACATAGAGCATCATTGTCACTACATAGTCGTGCATCGTTGCCAGCGCATCCGCACCCCAGCTGTAGTTTACGCCTCCGCTCTTCGCAAGGGCGGAAAACGGGAGGGCGAAACACAGCGCCGTCAAGGCCGATTTCCGTTTCGATCTCATCACAGCCGGTCGATTGAAGATTTCCACACCAATGCCGGCCGGGCACCCGAACAGCCCTTGCTGACCATTGCCCTTTTCAGTTCTTCCTGACTGAAAGGATCGGAGAAGCAAGGCTCGATATCTTCCATCTCTGCCTCGACCTTTGCTTTCAGTGCCTTGACGATCGCCTCCGCCTTACCTTCGGCGTCTTCGGAATCCTGCATGGCATCGGTCGCATCGGTTTCGAGCGCCGTTTCGTAGGTCTCGTCTCCGACGCTGAAGCCGGTCTCGCTTTCGGCGACAGCCACACCGGCTGCGTCCGTGTCGTCGTCGGACAAATCGACCTCGAAGGTCTCCTCGCCGGATTGATTGGCGTCCTTCCTGCCGTAGAGGTCGCGGGCGATATTCACGGCGTAATAGATGATATAGGCTGCTGTCAGGCAGATGACAAATATCCAGTATGCTTTCATCGTCGTAGGTCTAAATTGTACTCGTTTTGTTTTTTGTACTTAACTGCAAGCGCAAAGGAATGGATTAAAAACAGCACTGAAAAATATCTGATTATAAAACCGATGTTTTCTGAACGTAAATTATGTGTAAAAACATTTTTGTACTCTGTTTTTGTACTCAACTGGATTTTCGAATAAAAAAAGCCCTCCGAATGGAGAGCCTTTTATCGTGACACAGGCGGCTTGAATGCTACCGCTTCTTTCCGCGTATGCAGTCGTTCAAATCCTTATACTCCGAATAACGGAAAGATTCATCGCAAACCCGCGATTCATACAGCCCCGCAATCGTCTCGACGGTCTTTTGTCCTGCGAGATCATTGTCGAGGTAACAGTGGATATGCGGGTAGCATTCCAAATGGACGAGGGTCGTCTTCAGATTGCTCACAGAATTCATAACAAGATAGTCGGACGGCGATTTTATACATATTCCATTCTCCTCCTGCCGCATGAAGGTCAGATACGAGAGGAAATCCATAAACCCCTCGAACACGCAGATGTGCTGCTGCATCTGTTCCTGCCGGTGTTTTATCAAGGAGATATCCTTTTTGATGATACAACCCTTGTAATAGGAATTGCGCACCTCGTAGCCGCCGGACATATTCTCGAACGCTATGGCATAGTAATGCCGCTTTCGCAACTCGTAATGCACCTCGCGACAGAACCACCGCCCGACGTCCGTGTCGACATGCCGGGAACGCAGATAAGAGAGGAGGGCATGATGCCGCAATGCCACGACAGCGACGTTGCGCATCAAACTCTCAGCCGGCGGGGCATCTGCCGTCGAGATGCCGACTCTCGCCACAGCGGGATTGCGCGAGTGCCGCTCTATATGGGAGAGCACCTCGCTTATATCCTCCGTCTGATACAGATGTTTGCCCAGCTCTACCAAATCACCGCCCGTCGCAATGCCGAAATCATACCATTCGTTCAGACGGTCGTTGACCTTGAACGATGCGGTCTTCTCTGTACGGAACGGAGAAAGATACCAGTATTGCCCGTATTTCTCGAACTTCGGCTTGTACCCGAGTTGTCTTAAAAAGTCTACAATTCGGACTTGTTTCGCTTCTGATATATTCATTTCAATTGTCTCCAAAAACACTTTAATTTAGTTTGCGACCCTATATACCCACCCATAGTAAAGTAAATTGTTTTTCTACTCTTCGGAGATTTCACTTTCGTCAAAAAGTATTGCTTCGGCCGGACTCATGTCATAGTAAAAAAGCTTGTCAATTTTTGATACCAGTTTCAACTCACTAATCAGATAATGCAATAGTTTTACTGCCACGCTGCGCCCTCGTTTGAATCCGATGCTTTCATATGATTTGCACAGGGCTGATACAGTTTTTTCATATCCTCGTATGGGTTTCTCCTGAAAGGCAAGAGCGAGGGCCGTGCGATGTTGCTCGATTGTCAGGTCCTTGAAACTCATGCGTCGCTTAGTTTTATTGCTTTCATCGTCGGGCGAATATTCATCCATCAATATCGGCAGTCCTTCATCGTTCACGCTGAAAGCAAAGGGCTGAAACTCCTTCTCGCGGATATGCAACGCACGAACCTCGCTTATCTGCGGAGTAATATTGCTTTTGCTGATGACAAGTACCGTCTCCGCCTTGTTGCCCATCTCGGTGCCGATATGACCGCGCACATTGTTGTCGCCTTTGTTCAGGTGAAGGACGCAGTGAATATGCAGATTGTATTTTGACGACCACTCCATCATCCGGTTGATGACCGCAACTGACTCCGCGCATTGTTGATATCCAGCATCAAATCGCGAATACCGTCGATGATGACCAGTCCATATCCCTTATTCTGTCGCAGAGCATAGTCTATTACCTGCATACGAACAGCCGGACTATATTCACGCAGGCAAAAGAAGTCGAGATTTTCGCTGTCGCAGGATGTCGGAAGGTTGGCGAGGCGCAGGATGCGCTCCAGTACATTATGGCAGTGGAAGCGGCTCTGCTCCGTGTCTACATACAATATACGCTGCTTGCCTTCGGGCAGACTGGCTCGGTAGTTCAGCACCTGACCGTTCTTCAATGACGCAGCTACAATAGCCGAAACATTGAAGGTCTTTTTCGACTTCGCTTTGCCCGTCGATGCACTGAAATTGCCCAATGTGGCTATTGCAGAGTTGTCAATCCAGATAATCTGCGGCGGCAGTGTGTATTCGTCGGTTGTCCTGATACGCGATATGGAAAGGATGTCCGATAGCATTTTCTCCTTCAAACCTGCACCTTGCGCAAGGTTATTCTTCTCTCTTTCTTCTTCCATAACGTTTCTTTCCATAAAATGGTTGAACATCTGTTGCCTGTTCCGCATTGTTCATAACTTCATCGACCGTCGGCTCATAGAGTGTTGCAGCAGCCATGCGTCCAACTCCGCCTTTGAGAAGAATATATTTTTGCCGCGCGGCTTGTAGTGGGGAATCTCACGGCTGGAGGTCAGCTTGTAGAGCAGGCTCTCCGAGATACCCAGATAGGCACAAGCCTCTTCCGTGTTAAAGACATCTTTGTTTGAGTAAAGATTTTCTTCCAGCATAGATACCCGCTTCATCAGCTCCTTTGGCTCCATCTGTTCGATGATTTTCTCGATGGAGGACAGCCTCATGTCCAGCCGCTCCATCACTGTTGTCGGTTTTCTTGTCATAGACTTTATCATTGATGTTCAACATTCAAACAGATACGTCATCATGCGATGCGCATCTTCTGAAAGCAAAGGAAGAGAAGGGCAACCCAATAGTTTACTTGTACATAGGTAAACTATTGGGTATTTGCCTCTCTTTTCTTTCTTCAACGGCTGGTTTTCGTCATTTTTTCAGTCCGGCGACAACTCGCCGGATGCCAAAGGCGACAGCATCATCCGACCCTCTTGTGTCAGACACAGCAGTGGATAGACTGGACGTGCCGAGGAACCTGCTGCCGTCCTTTTTAAGCAGAAATTTCCCTTTGGCAAGAACCGTCTGCCAATTCCAGCGAATGAAACCTCGCTTGTGCAGTGCATCAAACAGAATGGCAACACGACGGATATTGTATACTCTTATATGGAAGTCGGACTGACAACTGAACAGTGCAGCCATATCATCGGCGGTAATCTCCGAACAGAACAGAGCATATCTGTTGGCGCAGTCGGCGATTTCCTCTATTTGGATTTGAGAAAAGGCGCAGCCAAAAGATAGTGGCGCGATTGATCGATCTTGTGAGCGAGTAATGTTAGGGATGGCAGAATCGCCGGTGTCGTACACTCGTTTCAACTCGACACACGCCTCGAATGTGAATGATGCTGCTGTGAAATGGGATATTATGAGGTCGTGACAATCGTAAAGCAGTCCCTTGACGATATGGATATTCATCTCGTGGCAGTTCCTGCATACCGTCCGGCTGCATTCGATATACCGATGACTGTTTACGAAATCTTCTGCAAAACGGCGGTAGATTTTGCCGCCGGTCACGACATCGCGAAGATAGACGTCTCTAGCGTCTGAAAGTAATGCGAATAATTCTTTCGCTGCTTGTTGCTCATCTTCGATGTGGCGAAGATGCTGCCTCTCTCCAAAAAGAGAGAGGGCCATCATTTGGTCTTTTCATGTCGAATTACTGTTTAGGTGGTTAAACGATATCATACAGGCATATACCCTGAAAATAACGATTTCCAGAGCAATGCCCGAGAACATACGCTTGTGAATTCGACACTTCACCTAAAATCAATTGAAAACGGAGTTCACCAAGTTAACGGCATCATTTTTCTTTTGATTTACAATCTTGGCATAGACTTGCGTTACCTTCACGTCCGAATGACCGAGCAATTTCGATACGGTATAGAGGTCAGCACCGAGCGTCAGCATCATCGTGGCAAATGTATGCCGGGCTGTGTGAAACGTGACGTGCTTTTTTACTCCCGCTTTTTCTGCCCACTGTGCAAGTCCAGGATTAACATAGTTTACTGACGGAATGTAAAACACCTTGTCATCCTCTGTTTTATCGTTTTGGTCGGGCATCCATTTCAAGGCTTGCTCCGACAAGGGAATATAGATAGGGTCTTTGGTTTTCTTCATAACTATCTCCAAGCTGTATGCGCCACGGTCGCAGACAATATTCCTCCATCTCAATTCCATGATATCGCTGATACGCAATCCGCAGAAACACGAGAAAAGATAAGCATTCTTAATGTCTATCAACCGCTCATTCGGGTAGGGCGTATTCATTAGCAGCTTCACCTCGTCGATAGTCAGGTACTCGCGCTTGCTCTCCGGCTCGCGAATCTTATCCCGCTTGTCGATTTTGTTGAACGGATTGTCGCGCAGGAGGTCTTCCCGAACAGCGGCATTCAGTGCGCAGTTCAGTACACGGTAGTAGTTCCTCAAAGTAAAGTTCGAGAGTTTCCGGTCGCAGGGATTATAATCCGTCTGAAGGGATCGCAGATAGCCAAGGCAAAATTCTTTGTCGACATTGTTGAGCAGCATACGCTCACTGGTATACGCCTTTAATATATTGATCGTTGTTTTGATTTGCCGGGCATCCTTCTTACCACGCTTCTCCTGCGCCTCCATATAGGTATTCATCCAATCCAGCAGATAGACCTTCTTATGGGTATTCTTGATGCCGACCTCGCCGGTTGTCAGTTCAATGATGCGCTGCGACTTTACTTTGTTCGCCGCAAGCATAGTCGTTGCGTTCTGCTTGCGGTCGGCGGCAGTTCTTTCGGGTATGAGATATAATTTGAGAGGCTCGTATGTCCGTTTGCCGTGACGGTATATGTCCAGATAAAGAGACTTGCTGCCGTCAGTAAGCGTTCTCATTCGTATGCGTACAGGCTCCTTAACTTTTGCCGGTTTCTTTATCCTTGCCATATAGGTATTGAGTTTCAGTGTAATTCCATATGCAAAGATAAGAAAAATAATCCGAATATGCGTAACAAATCCGTAACAAAATAGATACTAAAAAGGCCTAAAAATATGAAAAGCGTGAAAACAAACAGGAAATGCTATATCGGCATAAGTAGTTAATATAACGCGATATATTTTCATTTATTCGGCAAGTGCTTTCATCTTAATCAAGATGATTTGAAATCTGGAAAATTTCACAATGCGTAAGGAGAGCAACTCACTCGTCGCCTGGTATCGGTATGATTCGGCGTTTGGCATTTCTTGTGCCACCCCATACTCGTTACGGGTGTGGGGTTTGTTTATTTACGCATGGGCATTCCAGAGCCTCTCAATAGGTAAACGATTCGGCTCCACACTTTTTTCTTGAAAACTAACCGCATCGAGCGGAGCCGTAGATGCCCCAAACATCTTGTACGATGAAAAAATTTTTTCGTGCAGCGCTCGTTTTGCCGCTGGCACTGTTCGTCGTGTCGTGCAGTGAATCGAACGACGACGGAGGGGACGACAAACCCGTAAAACTGTCGCCCGAAACCAAGCAGGAACAACAGGTCTATGCCGATGACCAACAGGCTCCTGCACCCATCAAATTCACGGCTACCGCCCCATGGACGGCGACCGTTTCCGAAGTAGCGACCAAAGCCGAAGCCGGCAAAATCGACTGGCTGGAGTTGAGCGCATACAGCGGCAAAGCAGGCAATGTCTCGCTCACGATGACCCTCTCGCCCAACTACACGGGCCAAGACCGCAAAGCCGAAATTTGCATCGAATGCGCGGGCACGACTATCAAAATCACAATCGAGCAAAAAGGAACGACGGAGAGTGGCAAGGTGCCCGAAGACCCGGACAAACCGGAGCAACCGTACCCGAAAAACCGCATCAGGCGAATCGAAAAGTACCGGTACTACGAAACGGACGGACAGAATCCCCTCGACGAATACTTTGACTTCACTTACGACGAAACCGGCCGGGTCAAAACAATCAAATGGTTCGAGTATGGCGACGGTGGGTATAGCGATGTGGAAAAAAATGCGACCATTACCTACAAAGAAGGCAATGTTTCGTACGAAAGCAAGCACACAGAAGGAACCGACATTTCGACATCGACCGGTTCGATCGTGCTGAACGAAAACGGCTGGGCGGTTTCGGGCAGAAGCGATTTTCGCGAAATGTATGAAGGATCCATCGACGCGTGGAGCTATACCTATGAGTTCACCTACAATGCGGAAGGGCACCTTATCGAAACCAACACAACAGAGAAAGACGACAATACAAATATAACCGAAAACAACTTGTACAAAATAACTTGGATGAACGGCAATCCGATGCAGGCGCTTTGGAAAGATTCCGATTCCAAATTGTGGGTAGATGATGCGACTTACAGCACGATCGAGAACAAGACGAATATCGACCTGAATTGGCTGCTGTTCTTGGATACGGAGGTTTGGGATTTCGCCACGGGCGACAATGTTTTCTCGATGCTTGGCTACATAGGCAAACGTCCACAAAATATGGTGAAGAGCGTAACCGACAACGGCGACGGCAGCTATATTGAAAGCTACACCTGTACGTATGAATACCAGCTCGACGACAAGGACCGGATCGACAAAATCATAGAACACGACGGTTCCCATTCCATCGAATACCGAATTTTCTACGCCGAATAAACGCCGACACCGACCGGACGCGCCGAAGCGGACTTCCCAAGTATGGGAAGCCCGCTTTTTGGTTTCGGTAGCAGCAAATCTGCAAACGTTGCAACGGCAACTTCCACGTTTCCGAATAATCGGCTTGTTTTTCAGCCGATTAAGACGTAATCCGTCGCAATTTTCCGGCCCGCATTGGGTAATTCCGGAGATTTTGCGTAATTTTGTCCGATTATAAACCCGTTTTCCGAAAATCATGGCAAAAGTCATCGCATTAGCCAATCAAAAAGGCGGCGTGGGCAAAACCACCACAGCCATCAATCTTGCAGCGTCGCTCGCCTTGTTGGGCAAAAAAGTGCTGCTTCTGGATGCCGACCCGCAGGCCAACGCGACATCGGGCCTCGGTTTCGACATCGACCTGCCGGGCATTTACGAATGCCTCGTCGGAGAAAAAGAACCCCGCGAAGTCATCCTCCAAAGTCAGGACGTCAAGAATCTGTGGCTGCTGCCCTCGTCTATCGACCTGGTGGCCGCCGACACCGAACTGCCCAAGCTCGAAGACGGCCACCGCGTGATGAGACGCGTCGTCGATACCGTGCACAAGGAGTACGACTACCTGTTCATCGACTGTTCGCCCTCGTTGGGCTACACCACGGTCAACATCCTTACGGCCGCCGATTCGGTCTTGATTCCCGTGCAGTGCGAATACCTCGCGCTGGAAGGGCTTTCGAAGCTGCTCGCCACCATCCGCAAGGTGAAGAGCGCGTTGAATCCCGACTTGGAAATCGAAGGATTCGTACTGACGATGTACATGCGCAACCGGCTGAACAACCAGGTGGTCAATGAGGTTCGCCAACACTTCGGGCCGATGACCTACGAAACGGTCATCCAGCGGAACATCCGGTTGGGCGAGGCCCCTTCGCACGGAAAACCGGTGATGCTTTACGACGCAAGTGCGGTCGGTTCGGAAAACTATCTGAATCTGGCACGCGAATTTCTGAAACGCAATAAATAAACCGACACATGAAACAACCGAAAGGGCTCGGTCGCGGGCTGGATGCCATCTTCGGCGGCGACGCCATCGACCTCGATGCCAAACTCAAACCCATGAGCCGGATGGCCGAAATCGACATCGCCGACATCATCCCCAACCCCTCGCAGCCGCGTACGCAGTTCGACGAGGAGGCGTTGGACGAACTGGCCGACTCGATTCGGCAGTTGGGCGTCATCCAGCCCGTTACGGTCCGCAAGGCCGACGACGGCAAATACATCATCATCAGCGGCGAGCGCCGCTGGCGGGCTGCGCAGCGCGCCGATCTTAAAACTTTGCCGGCCTACATCCGCGAAGTCGACGATGAAACGCTCTACGCGATGGCCTTGGTCGAGAACATCCAGCGCCAAGACCTCAATGCCATCGAAATCGCGCTGGGCATGCAGCGGCTGATCGACGAATGCCATCTGACGCAGGACGCCCTGTCGGAGAAGGTCGGCAAGAAACGGTCGTCCGTGTCGAACTACCTGCGGCTGCTGAAACTGCCCGACGAGGTGCAGCTCGCGCTGAAAGAAGGGCTCATCTCGATGGGCCATGCCAAGGCGATCGCCGGAGCGCCGGCCGATCAGCAGGTGCGTCTGTTGAAAAAATGTATCCGCAAAGCGATGTCGGTGCGACAGGTCGAGGAGACGGCCCGCACCCTCGTCGAACGACCGGCCCAGACGGCGGGATTCGAGGAGGAGGAGTATCCCGAAAGCTATTCGCGGTTGGTCGAACAGCTGGAGCCCTATTTCTCCCAGAACATTTCGATCAAACGTTCGAAAAACGGCGGCGGACGCATCGTCATCGAGTTCGGCGACGACGCGGACATCGACCGCTTCATCGAACGATTTTCCAAATAGCGAAACAAGGCATGCGGTTGTTCCGAATCCTCTTGCTTTCCGCCCTGCTCTTCGGCCCGTTCGGCGCCGAGGCGCAGCAGCCGTCGCAGCCCGTGCAGGTGCAACTGCGTCGGGGCGGCCGCACCATCGTGCGCGGCGGCATGTTGGAACGACCGGATTCCCTGCGAAATCGACGCGATTCGCTGCAACTGGCCGCCTTGCTGCTGGAACTGGACTCGCTGCAACGGGTCGAATTCCGAGCCGACTCCATCGGGCTGGCCGCCTTGCGCACCGACGACATCCATACGCTCGATTCGATGACGCAAGCCCGCCTGCTCGCCGAAGCGGCTCCGACCGATTCGGTCGTCCGCAAACCCCTCTTAAAAAAAGGATGGTTCATGAGCGATTCGATGTCGCTTTCGAAGGTCTGCTGGCTTACGGCCGTGATGCCCGGCTATGGCCAAATCTACAACAAACAATACTGGAAGCTGCCCATCCTCTACGGGGCTTTGGGCACGGGACTGGCGCTCTACATCCACGAAAACAAGACCTACAAGCCGCTCAAACGGCAATACGACGCCTACACGGACAAAAGTCTGGTGCGTACGCCCGAGCTCAATGCGCTGCAAGACCGCATGATCCGCAGCAATACGCGGCGCCAGCTCTATTTGGGTCTCACGATCGCCTCGTACGTCTATTTCATCGGCGACGCCGCCGTGAGCTACCGCACCAACGAAGTGTCGGACGTCAAAAAAGCCACGACCTTGGCTTGCATCTTCCCGGGCGCCGGTCAGATCTACAACCGCAGCTACTGGAAAGTGCCGTTCGTCATCGGCGGCTTCGCTTCGATGATCTATTGCATCGACTGGAACAACCGCGGTTACCAACGTTTCAAAAAGGCCTATGCGCTGCTGGCCGACTACGAACAGCATCCCGAGCTCTATCCCGACGGCCCGACCGACGAATTCCACGGCCGCTATTCGGCCGACTTCATCCGCAACCTGCGGAACAACTACCGACGCAACCGCGACTTGTGCATCATCATCACGGGAGCGCTCTACATCCTCCAAATCGTCGACGCCCACGTCGACGCCCATCTGAAGGACTACGACATCTCCGACGACTTGTCGATGAATTTGGAGCCGTTGGTAGATTATACCTACGTCCCGACCTTGCGGAGCAATCGCCCCGTATTCGGGTTCAACCTAAGTCTTAAATTCTGACCGATGAAATACCTCGCTCTTTTGTTGTCGTTGGCGCTTTGCGCCGGTTCCGGTTCGTCGTTCGCGGCCGAACGCAGCCCCCGCAAAAAAAAGAAACACGTAACGACCGAAACCGTTCAATCCGTACCCGCGACTTCTTCGCCCGCACCGGCCGACCCCGCGCCGAAGCCGGAACCACAGCTCGAACTTCCGACCGAACCGACACCGGTCAACGACATCACCTTAGGACTGTCGGCCGAGCAGGCCGATTCGCTGGTCGCCCTCTGGCACGAACAGCTGCGAGCTGACTCTTTCACCGACTTTTTCGACCGTTATATCGGAATCGACAGCCTGATCGGGCAGGCAGGCAGCAGCGGCTCGGACTCGCTTTACGCCCAACGGCTGCGGGCCTTGGTTTCGCCCATCCCGTTGGCTTACAACGAGGTAGTCAAGAGCCGCATCGACCTTTACGTCGGCAAACAGCGCGAACTGACCGCCCGCATGCTGGGCACGTCGCAATACTACTTCCCGTTCATCGAAGACGAGCTGCTCAAAGCGGAACTGCCGGTGGAATTGCGGGCGATGCCGATCATCGAATCGGCGCTCATCCCTACGGCCACCTCGCGGGCGGGAGCGGTCGGGCTCTGGCAATTCATGCCCTCGACGGCCAAAAGCTACGGATTGGAGGTCAATTCGATGGTCGACGAACGCCGCGACCCGATCCGTTCGACGCAAGCCGCCGTCCGCTATCTGAGCGACCTCTACAAACTTTACGGCGACTGGACTTTGGTCATCGCCGCCTACAACTGCGGCCCGGGCAATGTGAACAAAGCCATCGCCCGTTCCGGCGGCGCCGACAAAAACCTCGGATTCTGGGACATCTATCCCTATCTGCCCTCCGAGACGCGCGGCTATGTGCCGGCTTTCATCGGGGCCACCTATGCGTATGCCTACCATCGGCAGCATAACATCGACCTCCGCAAAACGCCCATCCCCATCGCCGTGGATACGATCCGAGTCAACCGGCTGCTCCATTTCGGACAGATCGCCTCGACCATCGACTTGCCGATCGAAACGCTGCGGCAGCTCAATCCGCAGTATAAGTTGGACATCGTTCCGGCCACGACGAAACCCTATACGCTCATCCTGCCGCAGCGCAACATCGCCCAATACATCGCCCACGAACAGGAGATTTTCGCCAAAGACTCGGCCTATCTGAAAGAGTACATGAATCCGGCGAACCTGAACAAAAAGCTGCGCGAAGGCGTGCGGGGGACCACCTATACCGTAAGGAAAGGCGATACATTGGGCGGCATCGCCCGTCGCTATCACGTAACGGTGGCACAGCTGATGCGGTGGAACAACATCCGCAACGCGAAGACCCTGCGGATCGGACAGCGCCTGCGCGTAGGATAGCCCCATGCAGCCCGACCACGATACCATTCTCGCACCGGCCACAGCTACCGGAGGCGCACTCGCTGTCATCCGCATCAGCGGCGACGATGCGTTCGCCGTCTGCGACCGGGTTTTCCGCGGGCGCTCGCCGCTCGCCGAAGCGCAAGGCTACACGGTGCATTACGGTCGAATCGTCGACGGCGACCGCACGATCGACGATGTTTTGGCCACCGTTTTCCGCGCCCCGCACTCCTATACGGGAGAAAATTCGGTCGAACTGTCCTGCCACGGCTCCGCTTACATCGTCTCCGAAATCCTGCGGTTGTTGTTCGCCGCCGGCGGACGCATGGCCACCCCGGGTGAATTTACGCTCCGCGCCTACTTCGCCGGAAAACTCGACCTGTCGCAAGCCGAAGCGGTCGCCGATTTGATCGCGTCCTCCTCGCGGGCGGCTCATGCGCTGGCATCCAACCAGATGCGAGGCGGATATTCGGCGGCATTGGATTCGTTGCGCGACCGACTATTGCATCTGACCTCGTTGCTCGAACTCGAGCTCGACTTTTCGGAGGAGGACGTGGAGTTCGCCGACCGGCAGGAGTTGCAGCGAATCATGCAAGACATCGACCAGCACCTCAACCAGTTAATAAATACGTTCGCACTCGGGAATGCGCTCAAAGAGGGGATTCCGGTCGCGATCGTCGGGGCTCCGAACGCCGGCAAATCGACCCTGCTCAACCGGTTACTGAACGAAGAGCGCGCCATCGTCTCGGAGATCGCCGGCACGACCCGCGACGTCATCGAAGAATCGGTTTGCATCGAAGGCATCCGATTCCGGTTCATCGACACGGCTGGCATCCGGACGACCGACGACCGTCTGGAACGCATGGGCATCGAACGCACACTGCAACGGATCGCTCGGGCCCGCATCGTCATCCGGCTGCTCGACATGGCCCACTTCACGGGTTCCGTTCCCGCGCCCGAATTCGAGTTGCCCGAGAGGTGCTCGTTGCTCACGGTGGTGAACAAAATCGACCTGCAGCCGGATATTTCTTTGCCTCAGGGGGTCATCGGGTTATCGGCTCGCGACGGGGCCGGTCTCGACACGCTTCGGCAGGCGTTGTTGCAATCGACAGGTGCCGAGGAACTTGACCAAAACGACATCGTCGTTTCGAACAGCCGTCATTTCGAGGCTTTGTCCATCGCTCGCAGCGCACTCCAGCGGGCCTTGAATGGTTTGCACGAAGGGTTGCCCGCCGACTTGTTGAGCGAAGAGATTCGACAGGTCATCCGCCACATCGGGGAGATTACCGGTCGCGGCGTTATCTTGTCGGATGAAATCCTCGGAACCATCTTCTCGAAATTCTGCATCGGCAAATAACAGAATAAAGTCCGAACCCATCCAAAAACAATTCTTTTTCTTATCTTTATCCGATCCTAAACAAAAACGAACTTATTTCAAACATGGGCAAAACAGTTACGACCTACCTGATCGACAGTGATCCGAAAGGAACACAATACGCATTCATCAGCAACAAAATTTGCCAGATGTTCGTCATTCCGCGCTCGAATCTTTCCTATCTCAACAAACAGGAAAAACTGCAAAAGCCGGCATTTTATATTTTGATCGGCGAAGATGAATCGACCAAGCCTCAAGCCTATATCGGAGAAACCGAAAATTTCAAAGAACGGGTCAAAGATCACGATAATAAAAAATCATTCTGGCAAAAAGCCCTCGTATTCGTGTCGAAAGATGCCGACATGACGAAAGCCGATGTGCAATATCTCGAATACAAAGCGGTCTCCGAAGCCCAAAAAGCCGATCGATTCACGCTCGCCGAGAACAAACAAACCCCAAAAGCACCCAATCTGCCAGAATATCAAAAGGATGCGATGGACGAATTTTTCGAAGACATCCGATTTCTGGCCTCCTTTATCGGATGCAACATCTTCGAAATAACGCAACCGAAAGAAGAGCACCTGTTTTATGCGAAAAATCGCGGTTGCGATGCAAGAGGCTTTTATAGCGCAGCAGGATTCACGATACTGAAAGGCAGCATCATCGCAAGTAATATGACGCCCTCGTTTTTCTGGAAAGAAAAGCGCGAAAATCTAATTCGTGAATATACGTCCGTCATAAACGGAGCGTTGGTCATGAACTCCGACAAAACATTTTCCAGTCCGAGTACCGCAGCCGATTTTTGTCTCGGTCGGAGTTGCAACGGCTGGACGATATGGCAAGATAAAGAGGGAAAAACGCTGGATGCCGTCTATCGGAAGCAATTGGAATAACACCGCCACCCGCACAAATCTCCATCAAAGATTTCGAGGATCTAAGCTACCCCCCTCCCGACCTTTATGTTATCGGGGGGGGGATATTTTTTGCCGAAAAACAATAAAAATCTATTGCACTGTAAATAATTTTTCCTATCTTTGCACCGACGGCAGAAAATAGACATCGGACGCGTCTCCGAAACTACCGGCTAACCCCGTCGTCGATGCAACATGATTAAATTAGAAAACGTCAACAAAACCTATCACGGCGGCTCCCCGCTCCATGTACTCAAAGGCATCAATCTGGAGGTCGCCCAAGGTGAATTGGTCTCCATCATGGGCGCCTCGGGTTCGGGCAAGTCCACGATGCTCAATATCCTCGGCATCCTCGACGACTACGACAGCGGCAACTACTATCTCGCCGGCCGGCTCATCAAGAACCTCAACGAAACTCAAGCCGCCGCCGCCCGCAACAACATGATCGGCTACATCTTCCAGTCGTTCAACCTCATCAACTACAAAAATGCGGTGGAAAACGTCGCGCTGCCCCTCTATTATCAAGGTGTTTCGCGGCGCAAGCGCAACGCCCAAGCGCTGGAATACCTCGATCTGCTCGGGCTGAAAGAGTGGGCCGGACACATGCCCAACGAGATGTCGGGCGGCCAGAAACAACGTGTCGCCATCGCGCGGGCCCTCATCAACCACCCGCAGATCATCCTCGCCGACGAACCGACGGGCGCCTTGGACAGCGCCACTTCGCAGGAGGTGATGAATCTGCTGCGTCGGGTCAACACGGAGATGGGCATGACCATCATCTGCGTAACGCACGAACAGGCCATCGCCGATCAGACCGATAAAATCATCCGGCTGAAAGACGGCGTGATCGACCGCATCGAAGAAACAGGATTGGGTGCGAAACGATGAGAGAGCTTTTTTTAGAGATCTGGACTTCGGTGCGGCGCAACAAACTGCGCACGGCGCTCACGGGCTTTTCGGTCGCATGGGGCATCTTCATGTTGGTCATTCTGTTAGGCTCGGGCAACGGGCTCAAAAACGGGGTCGAGTCCAATTTCGGCGACTACGCCACCAATTCGCTCGACCTCTTCAGCAACTACACGTCGAAACCCTATGCCGGCTACGAGAAAAACCGCCGCATCAGACTGTATGAAAACGACATCAAGATTCTTGAACGGGAATTTCCCGAAATCGACGAAGTAGCGGCACAAGCGTGGTACAGCAGCAAAAAAGCGATCTATGGCAATGATTTCACGGCCGTATGGGTCTGCGGCATCATGCCGGCCCTCGCCCAAATGGAAGGCATCAAACTTTCGGCCGGCCGATTCATCAACGACACCGACCTGCACGACTACCGCAAAGTCATCGTCATCGACGAAATGATGAACCGGCTCTTCTTCAAGGGCGAATCGCCGTTGGGCAAGCAGGTCAAGGTCGGCACGTCGATTTTCACGGTCATCGGCGTGCAAAAGGGCGACGCCGAACGCAACAGTTCGTCGTGTTACATTCCGCTGACGACAGCCCAACTGCTCTACAAGCAAAACAACCCCGAAGTAAGCAATATCACACTGACAGTCAACGGACTGAATACCGATGCCGCGCTGGCAGATTTCGAGAATCGCCTACGCCGCCGACTGGCCGTCGAACACCAATTCGACCCCGAGGACGAAAGCGCCATCTGGATCGACAACACGATGGAGCGTTACAAAGCCTTTCAGATGGTTTTCTGGGGCATCAATCTGTTCGTGTGGATCATCGGGCTGGGGACGCTGCTGGCCGGTGTCGTCGGCGTCAGCAACATCATGCTGGTAACCGTATCGGAACGCACGGCCGAGTTCGGCATCCGCAAGGCCCTCGGTGCGAAACCCGCCTCGATCATCCGGTTGATCCTCACCGAATCGGTCTGCATCACAGCCGCTTTCGGCTACATCGGCATGGTATTAGGCATCGCCGTGATGGAGATCGTGAACCTCTTTCTTTCGCAGGCGCCCGGCGGTCATGAAGGAGCGGACCCGACGATTTTCCTCAATCCGACGCTCGATTTGCGGGTCGTCGTGAGTGCGACCATCGTGTTAGTTACCGCCGGTCTGATCGCAGGCTACATTCCGGCCTACCGCGCCGCCCAGCTCAAAACGATCGACGCCTTGAGATATAATAAATAACCGATAAACGGCAAAAACGGCAACGGACAGAAACTCAACAGAAATCAGATTTAAACAGGCATATAACCCCACCGATAAATGACGAACTTTTTCGACATAGACCGCTGGAACGAAATCTGGCAAACCATCGCCCGTAACCGCAAGCGCAGCATCATGACGGCCTTGGGGGTCTTTTGGGGGATTTTCATGCTCACGGTGATGCTCGGCGCCGGTGCGGGATTGACCCGCCTGTTTCGGGCCCAATTAGGCGACATGGCGACCAACACCATTCTGATGCAGCCCCAGCAGACCGGCATCCCCTACAAAGGTATGCCGAAAAACCGCTGGTGGCGCATGGACAACGGCGACGTCGAAGCCGTGCGGCAGCTGCCCGAGGTGCTCTACGCTTCGGCGGTCTTCTGGGGCAACGAGCAGCATTGCAGCTACGAGCAACGCAAAGGCGACTACTCGCTCATGGGTTACTCGCCCGACTACCAGCGCATCCAACCGCAGAAAATCCCCTACGGACGCTACATCAACGAGATGGACATGGCCCGCAACCGCAAGGTGTGCGTTATCGGCACACAGGTGCAAAAAGACCTCTTTCCGGGAACGCCCGATCCGACGGGCAAGACGATCAAAATCGGCAGCTCCTATTTCACGGTCGTGGGCGTCATCCGCAAACAGAGCACGGCCATGTCGTTCAGCGACCTCGAACGCACCATCATCGTGCCGGTGTCGTTGGCGCAGCAGCTTTTCGGTGCGGGAAGCCGCATCCACATGCTCGCGCTGGCCGGTCGCGACGACATGCCGAGCAAAACGGTCGAGAAAGCCTGTCGCGAGACGATTTTCGCCCGCCACCAAATCGCGCCCGATGACGAAAAGGCCGTCTGGACAATGGCTGCCGCCGAGATGTTCGAACGGGTAACGGGACTTTTCCACGGCCTCGCCCTGTTGACGTGGATCGTCGGGCTCGGCACGCTGCTGGCGGGCATCGTCGGCGTCAGCAACATCATGTTGGTGCTCGTCAAGGAGCGCACGCAGGAGATCGGCATCCGCCGCGCATTGGGCGCACCGCCCCGCGCCATCATCGGCCAAATTCTGTCGGAAAGTTTCGTGCTGACCTTCATCGCCGGTGTGTTGGGGCTGACCGCAGGCGTGGGACTGCTTTCAGTCGCCGATTCGATCTATTACCAAGCCGTTACCGTAGCCCAGGAAGGGTTCGAAATATCGTGGCAGGTGTCGTTCGGTACGGCGATGCTGTCGCTCGTCATTTTGGTGGCAGGCAGTCTGCTGGCCGGTATCATTCCGTCGATCCGGGCCCTGCACATCAAGGCCGTGGACGCCATCCGCGAAGAATAAACGAAAAGCAAACAAAAACAAACAACAGCATACCATGAAACGCATCATCCTAATTCTCATCGGCGTAGCATTCGCCGCCTTGCTGCTCTCGACCTTCTGGTTCCTGTGGAAGAAGACCCGTCCCGTGAAGACGGTCTACGCCATCGAACAGCCCCGAATCGACACGCTGCGGCAATTCGTCGTCGCGACCGGCAAGGTGCAGCCCCGCGACGAGGTCGAAATCAAACCGCAAATCTCGGGCATCATCGCCGAATTGCACAAGGAAGCCGGCCAGACCGTCCGCAAAGGCGAAATCATCGCCACGGTCAAGGTCATTCCCGAAATGGGCCAGTTGTCGAGTGCCGAATCGCGCGTCTCGGTGGCGGAGCTCTCGCTCGCCCAGACCAAGCGCGAAGCCGAACGCACGGAGACGCTGCACGCCAAAGGGGTCGTTTCGGACGAGGAGGCCGAACAGAGCCGCACGGCGTTGAGCAAGGCCGAGGAGGAGTTGCAGAATGCCCGCGAGAATCTGGAGATCGTGCAGAACGGCATCACGAGCCGATACAAGGAACTGAGCAACACGCAGATCCGCTCGACCATCGACGGTATGATCCTCGACGTGCCCATCAAAGTGGGTAATTCAGTGATCCAAGCCAACACGTTCAACGACGGCACGACCATCGCCACGGTCGCCGACATGTCGAACATGCAATTCAAAGGCAACGTAGACGAAACCGACGTCGGCAAGCTGCACGAGGGCATGGGCGTGAAACTGACCATCGGCGCCTTGCAGAACGTCGAATTGGACGCCACGCTGGAGTACGTCTCGCCCAAAGCCACCGAGGACAACGGCGTGGTGCTCTTCGAGGTGAAGGCCGCCGCCAGGATTCCCGCAGAGGTCTTCGTACGGGCCGGCTACAGCGCCAATGCCAACATCATGATCGAGAACCGCGAAGGCGTGCTGGCCGTACCCGAAGGCACGATCGAATTCGACGACGGGAAAAGCTACGTCCATGTGCTGACGAGCGACGAAGCGGCGGAAGAACAGACCTTCGAGAAACGCGAGGTGGAGATCGGACTTTCGGACGGCATGCGGGTCGAAATCGTGTCGGGCATCACGGCCGACGACCGCATCCGCGGAGCGAAAGAGGAGAAAAAATAACCGGATTTTTATTAACTGCGCAAAATTATGAGACACCGTATATTAGCTGCCGTCCTCGCTTTGGCGGCCGTCTGCCCCGCCGCCGCACAGGAGCCGCCGCAGGGATGGACGTTGGAACAGTGCATCGAGTTCGCCCAACGCAACAACACGACCGTCCGCACGCGCGCCGTGCAGGTCGATCAGAGCGGCAACGAGCTTTCGACCGCCCGATTCAGCCGGCTGCCCGATCTCAACGCTTCGGTGGGCTACAACGTCTCGTTCGGACGCGGCACGGGCGACGACAATACCTACAAGACGCAGACCCTGCAAACGGGCAATTTCGATGTATCGGCTTCGATGCCGATCTTCCAGGGCCTGCGGATCAACCGCACCATCAAGGGCAGCAAACTCGATCTGGCCGCGGCCATTCAGGATTTGGAACGGGCCCGCGAGGATGTCGCCGTGCAGGTGATGACGCTCTATCTGCAGGTGCTCTACAACAAGGAGTTGGTCTCGATCGCCGAACGACAGCTGGCCTTGAGCACGCAGCAGGCCGAACGCAGCCGCGAGCTGGTCGCATCGGGCAAACAGCCCGAATCGGCCCGCTACGAAAGCGAAGCACTTGCGGCCAACGACGCATTGACATTGACCCAAGCCCGCAACGACCTGCAACTGGCACTGCTCGATTTGAGTCAGGCGATGAACCGCGAGAGCGCCGACGGATTCGACATCGTTCTGCCCGAACTCGACCCGTTGCTGAACAACGCCCTTTCGCGCCACCCCGACACCGAGGCGATTTACGACTATGCCGCTGAAAACCGCCCCCACATCCGGGCCGAACGCATCCGGTTGGAGAGCAGCGAAAATGCGATCGGCATCGCCCGTTCGTCGCTCTATCCGTCGCTCGCGCTGCGCGGCGGGTACGGCACCGGCATCTACAGTTCGATGGACAGCGATTTCTGGCCCCAGTTCCGTCATAACAGCAGCGAGTTCGTCGGCGTATCGTTGTCGATCCCGATTTTCAACCGCCGCACCGTCCGCAACAACGTCCGGGCCGCCAAGCTCTCGGCACAGCGGCAGCAGCTGGCGCTGCTCGATGCCGAACAGTCGTTGCGCAAGGAGATCGAGCAAGCCAGCTACAATACCGAGGCGGCCGGTGCGAAATACCATGCAGCCGTAGCGGCCTTGGCTGCAGCCGAAACGGCTTTCTCCTACGAGGAGCAAAAGGCTGCGGCCGGACGGTCGACAATCTTCGACTTCAACGATGCCAAAACCCGCATGGAAAAAGCCGAGGCGGAATTGGCGCAAGCCAAATTCGAGCTGGTATTCCGCCGCAAGATTCTGGACTACTATCGCGGCGAACCGCTGACTTTGTAATCCGGCACACCTCGCAAACGCAGGTCGTTCAAAGAGGTGCGATCGTCTCACTTTAAAAATGCGAAGGAGCCCAACGCTCTACGCAGGGGGGCTTTTTTGCGAAGGATTTCAGGGGAGCGAAACTGAATCCTTTTAACAAACTTTTATCAATCAAGACCTTTTTGCAATCATGCACATTCGATCCGAACAGCCGCAAGATTACCGTGCGGTAGAAAATCTTACGCGAGAAGCATTCTGGAACGTATATCGTCCCGGATGCACTGAACATTTCGTACTCAACCGATACCGGAACAATCCCGACTTCATCCCCGAACTCGACTTCGTGATGGAGGAAGACGGCAAAATCATCGGCCACGTGATGTATTCAAAGGCGGAAATCATCTGCGAGGACGGCGCGAAACTTCCTGCAGGAACGCTCGGGCCGATCAGCATCCACCCCGACTACAAGCGCAAGGGCTACGGCCTCAAACTACTGCAATACTCGTTGGAGAAAGCGCGGGAACACGGCATCGGCGTACTCTGTATGGAGGGGAACATCGCGTTCTACCAACATGCCGGCTTCGTTTTGGCCAGTTCGCTGAAGATTCACTACCACAGCGAACCCAAGGAAAGCGAAGTGCCCTACTTCCTCGCCCAGGAGCTTATCCCGGGTTATCTCGACGGCCTCGAGGGCACCTACTGCCCTCCAAAAGGATATTTCGTCGCCGACGAGCATCCGAAAGCCTTCGAAGCCTATGAAGCCACCTTCCCCAAGAAGGAAAAACGCTGGCAGGAAAACCAGCTTCCGCAGTTTTGCCAAAGCTGCGGGATGCCGCTGACGGAGACGATTCTCGGCACCGAGGCCGACGGCAGCCGGAACTATGACTATTGTATTTATTGTTACAAAGACGGAGCTTTCACCGGTAACTTCACGATGGAGGAAATGGCGGAGTTTTGTGCGCAGTTCGTCGGGCAATACAACGAACACACGGGCCAGAGCCTCACGAGGAAAGCCTACAAAGCCCTGCTGATCAAGTATTATCCGATGCTCAAACGCTGGCGGTCGGCTGCCGAGAATTTTGCAAACGGATTATCGCGCCCGTAATCCCTGCCGCTCGAAGTCATCCGCATCAGTCGATGCGGATGACTTCGGCCGCCGTCTTTTTGAATTGCGGCATCGCCGTACCGATGGAGGCACCGATGTAGGTCGGATCGCAAACCAAGAACTTCCGGCCCTCGAGTTTGACATAATCGCCTGACAACTCCTCTTCATCGAAGTGCACGGCCGTCGCCAGATGCTCCGGATACTGCAACAGTACGACATCCAGTCCGAGCAGATCGCGCACCAACACCGAATAAAGAATCGCCCGGTCTTCGCAATCGCAATAGGGATAAAAGAGCGTTTCATCGGCGAACAACGGACGTTCCTGTCCGAACTGTTCCTCGTCGATTTTGTATTCGAACGCCGTCTGCACGAAATTCAGCAGTCGATCGGCAGCCGTCGGAAGATTCATTCCTTCGAGCGCCTTCCGCAGCGCAGGATAAAGCTGCTCTTTGGCTTCGGCACTCAACGAAGCCTGTGCATAGATGCTCCACGTATCGTTCAACGGATAATCGTCATAAAAATCAATCAGATTCCGATTGACCGCCACGCAGGCCGAAATCTCCGGAAAACGTTTCGCCGTAAGCGTCCGTGATTCAGCCGGAAGCACGGACAACAACGGTTCGTGAAGCATCTGCAACGAAAAATAACGTTCTTTCGGGAACTCGCGATCGAATACGGAGTAAGATTTGTTCCGCAGGGTCGGATCGGTGATGTAATACTTGCCGCCGGCAATCGCCAGATACGGATATTCATAAATCGCCTCTTTCGAAGGCAGCAACAGAACGAGCTGGCCCTCCGTCCGAGCGATGCGCACCTTGTAACCCGACTGAGTCAGGATATACATCTGCATCAAACGGGCTTCGTTCCGTCCGTCGGCACCGAAAAAGGCCGTCGTCATCCGTTCGAGCAAGCGGAAATAGCCCCAATCGCAGAGATGCAGGTTCTCACGCAAGGCAAGGCATTCGGAAATGATCGGAAGATAGGCATCCGACGCAAGGCGCGTCCACGCATCGGCCACCGCGTTTTCATCGACGCCACGCAAAGCGAACCGATGTTCTGCGTCGAGCGATACGGAACACGGCGTACCATAGAACATGAATGCGAACGACTTTTCGGTCGGTTTTGCGGGTGCAGGCAGCGGAGCGACGGGCTGCGGCGGCAATGAGGGAGCGATCGGCGCAACAACTTTATCGAACGGAACGGCATCATTCGAAGGAGTGGCATCGGGCGCTTGCACGACGGGCTGCGGCGGTTCAGGCCGATCGGGAACCGGTTCGGCCGACTGGGCCGCATGTTCGGTCCACGCCTCCCGCATGAACTTCACGTAAGCGGCATTGGCCTTGGCTCGAAAATCATCGTACTGCTGCAAAGAGCGGCGTTTGAACGCTTCGTACTCTTTCTGATAGTCCCGCTGCTGAGCGGAAACCGAACCGATCGTCATCAACGCAAGGCCGATGGTTAACAGCTGTTTCATAGCAAAATGGGTATAGGGCTCGCGATCATCGTTTGCGGATGTCGATCACGGCAAAATGGATGTATTTTTCATTGTTGGGAATCATCGCCATCCATCGCTCGATCTCCTGACGCGAGGTAGTTTCGTGATAGAACGGGTACTCCCCTTTCGTAAAGACGAACACCAGCCGATTGGTCTCGGTCGGCTGGTCGGAGGTTTTGGTTACGACGAAATCAATCCGTTGCGGAAACTGCACCGTCTGATTGGCCTGCAACAACACCGGTTGATCGAAATCATTGGGATAAAGCCGATAACCTTTCTGCGCATCTTCGAACAGGAAGATTTTCAGATGGCAATCGCGGTAGGGCTGCACGGTGAATTCGAGACTTTCATCGACGAAATACATGCTGCGCAAGCCCTCGACCGAAGCGCGAAACTCGGGATCGGGCTCCGCCCCCTCTTTCACCTTGATGTTGGCGACGCAATAGTAGCACAATTCCGATTTGCGGGTCTGCGACTTCTCGAAATCCTCCTCGACCACCTCGAATTCGACCACCTCGCCATCTATCTGATTGATGGAGAGACTATTGAACGATTCGCCGGCCGATGAGGTTTCGGCCTGATCCCACACGCTGATCCGCGAACCGCACACCTGTTCGATCGCCTTGCGTTTGGCATCTTCGCGTGCGTACTCCATCGCTTCGCGTCCGGTAATCGTAGCGGTCGCAGCCGTTATCCAATATTCACCCCGAATGTTTTTCAGAGCGTGCACCTTCTCCTTCTGCGCAAAGGTGCCGACGCACAGATTCACGAACAGAATCACCAACAAAAGTCGTCGCATAAGGTATCACCCGAAAAGGACTGCCGTGGCCGATCAAAGCCGCGACAGTCGGTAAATCATAGCAACAGGGAGCGAATTTATTCAGCGGATTCGACCGAAAAACCTTCGCGTACGAAAGCGCTGATGCGCTCTGCATTCGCACGTGCGAACTCCGATTCGGCCAGCGCACGCTCCATCGCACGGATACGAGCCTGCGAAGCGGCATCTTCGTTAATCAAATAGAACACCTTGTAATCGAGACCGCCGTTGTTCTTCTCACGATAAAGGCTGAAGCTCTTTTTCAGTTCGCCCTTGATTTCGGTAACGACCTGGCTTTCATAGCCCTCATAGAAGTTATCGACCGAGGGAGCACCCTCGATACCGGCACCCGTTTCGTTGGTGATACGGCCTACGACCATCATCTTCGCCTGTTTGGCATACGAAGTCGCAGCATTGATAGCGGCCCACTGCTGTGCCTGGTTCATCGTCTTGACCGAGGTGTTGCCGATGACGTTGGCGATCAACTCCTGATTGTTCTCGTCGTTCATCTTCTGGTAGTGGCGATAGAGCATATCCTCCAAGGAACGCGAACCGTCGATCTTCCAACCATCCGAGGTCAACGTTTTCGCCATCTTTTTGGCGCTCTTCCACAGCCCTTTGTCCGAATCTTTCGGCTGAGCCATCCCCATGCTTACGACCATCGTGCCCATAAGCAGCATTGCAAAAAATTTCTTCATCGTCTTTGAGTTTTTTGAATGGATTTTCTGTGTTTTTATTCCTTGTTTTCAGTCTGTTCCTCCGATTCGGAATCGGAATCGGGTTCCTGCGAAAATGCCAATGTCCGCAGACGCAGATCCTGCCAAATTCCGTCCATCGAGAGCGAAGCCGAAATATTGGGCGTCTGCGGTTTACGGTTCGTAACGACGGACTGCTGCTTCACATGCTCCGTGATGTATTCGCCGAGTTCGGCCAACGTTACATCGCCCTGCGTCTCCTGCAACTTCTTCAGCAGATAATAGGTGAACAAGCCATGCCCCTTTTCCGTATAGGGGAATGCCGTTTCGTCGCCCGATGCGGCCGAGAAGATCACCATATTGCCCTGTGGCGTCTCCCGTTTCGCCCGCAAAGCGATGCCGCGGGCCGAAGCCAGCATCCGACTTTCGCTATCGCGCTGCGCACCGCTGAAGCAGGCATCCAGAAAGACGATCACGGACTGTGCATTCAATCGTCCCAATTCCGTATAGAGCTTGTTCAACGAATAGCAGACCTCCGTCTGAAGGCCGTCGGCATCGACCGGCAACAGATAGGCATCCTTCGTCGTTTCGTTCGGAATGCCGTGGCCGGCGTAGTAAAACAACACGCGGATGTCGCCGTTGTAGGCGCTCGAAATGCGCTCGATGTCGCGTACTGCACGCAACATCGAACCGTAGGTGGCATCCTCGTAGAGGCGGATGTTGGATTTCGGAAGGCCGAGTGTCCTCTCGCAATAGAGACTGAATGTCCGGCCGTCGTTGAGCGCCATCGGCACACCGGCAACCATTTCGTAGTTCTCGTTCGCAATGATAACGGCAAACGTTTTCTCGTCGATCAATTCCGTTTGGGGAATGTTCATGTCGACGTCCGACTTGCCGAGTTTGATCTTGCTCTTCCGCACACGTTCCGTATCGCGCGCCGTACTTTCGGTCTGTGCCAACTCGCCGTAGTCGATCGCATCGAACTGCATATCGACGACGGTTTCCGTGTAATTCAACGCTCCCTTATCGTCGTAACGATAGTTTTTTCCGGTGGGGGTGATGAACGTCAGCCCCGAAAGCGTCAGTTTGTCATTCACGACGCGGAACTTCGGGTCGACGAGCCGGACACCGTTCCAACTGCTCTCGAAGATGCGGGCCTCGTTGTTCGCACGAGGAACCGGAATGATCAGTTCGCCGTAATCCGATTCGGCAAGGAACACTTCGTGTTCGGCATCGTACGGCCGCAACTGGACATCCGAAATATGCACATTCTGCGCATATCGGTCGATGTAATTGGCTTCGGCCTCCTGAAGCAGATCGCTGATTTTAGCCTTGCGCGTCTTTTCCGAGACTCGCTGACGGTATTCGCTCACGGTCTCGTAGGGATCTTTGATCTGCCACGAGTTGATGCGGCTCTCGACATACTGTTTGGCATAGGCCGAATAGGGCGGTATGCCGTTGTAATCCTCCCAAACGTCGTCGGGCACAGCCGTCTCTTTTGCCAACGACGCAGCAGACGGACGCTCGACAGCAGGCTGCGAATTCGGCTGCTGGTCGTAACTGAACAGCGAAGGCACATCGGAATCCGAAACGGTCTGGCCGCCCAACGAAGCGATTTTGCGATTGGTTTCGGCCTGTTCCTCCTTTCGTCCGAGGCTCCGGTCGATCGTCGCCTTGATTTCGAGATACTGCAACGACGACGGATCGTAATGCAAGATATCGTCGACGATCGGATCGGCCAACGAAAAATAGGTCGCCGACTTGTCGGCATACCGCTTCTCCTCCACCACGTCCGATCGCTCCATGCTCATATTGTTGTAGAGTACACCGAGGTTGTAGTAATTGAGTGCCAGATGTTTGGCATAGTTGAGACTCTGCGGATTCGAGTTGCGGAGTTTCGTGTAACATTCGACCGCCTCGGCATACCGGCCGGTCTCTTCGTAGAGTTTGGCCTGGATATTCAGCAACGTACGATCGTCGGGCCGCAGAGCCAACGCCTGATTTACGTATCCCTGCAACGCCTCATTGTCTTTCGTATCAATGGCGACGTTGATCGCCTTCGACAACAACTCGAAATCCGAAGGATAGTCCGCAACTGCCTCCTCGAGCACCCGACTTGCATGAGGCAGGTCTCCGAGCTGTTGATAGGCATTCACCATGTAGAGCAGAATATCGCGTTTTTTATCGGTGGCACCCGTAGCGATGTACTCCCGAAAATAACGGATCGCACTCGCATAATCCCGCGAATTGTAACAACCCGACGCAGCGAAATAGACCATCGTCGGATAGTAGGCGTCCTGTCGGAAAGGTTCGCCGCGGAACTCCTTCATCAACGGAATATCGACGTACGCCCGCGCATAGACCAATGCAGTCGTTTGAGCTTGGGGCGTCCGCTGACGGGAATAGAAAACCGCACCGTGCTGCAGGTAAGGCCGGATGTCGCGAAGCACCTCTTTTCCTTCCTCCACGACCGCAGCATCGACCCCGCCCTCGATCAAAGCCACATAAGTTTTGTACGACGTGAGCAAGGCAACGAAAGCGCTCTCCGAATTTCCGGACGCATTGTATTGCGACAGAAAAGAACGATAAGACTCCCGAGCCACTTCGAGGGATTGAGAACGCGCCGTATGCCCCCACAACAGCAGGCAGCACGTCGTCAGCAGCAAAAGCAAACGCTTACGTCCCATATCAGAATGCGTCGATGAACGTGAAATCGACCGAAATCCGTCGGTATTCGCCGCCGGCCTTGTCGAGCAGTTTGACATGATATTCGTAATCGGCATCCATCCGCTCCAACTCCGCAACCTCCCGAACGACGCAATGTTTCACGCCGGCAGCACGCAGGAACGCGAGTTGATCGTTCATCGTGATTCCGGTCTCTTTCGTAACGGTCAGGGCATAGAGGTCTTCGCCGTAGACGGGTTCGTTGACGAACTCGCCGTAAACGCCGTCGTAAGGAATCCGTCCCGTAATGGGCAGATTGTCGGCCATGCCCGTTACGACGACACGCACCTTCTTACCTTCTTTCACGTATTGGGCGAACTCGCCTTCGAAAGCCTTTTTGATGATCGCGACCATCGACGAGGCTGCTCCCGAACGATCGGTGTGATACTTGCCGGGCGCGAAGTCCTCCTGAGCCGAAAAGCCCTTCTCCACGTTGTAGGAGAATCCGATTTCGTAGTTCATGATCTTCTCGCCGTCGGCATCGACCGCCGGCACGATACCGGTTTTCACCGCGATTTGCGTATGGTCGGAGACGATGTTCTGCGTTTTGGCCTCTTCGAGGACGTTTTCGCGAATCTCCATGAGTTTCATCTCCTCCATGTTGGAGCGCTGAACCAATTCGAGCGGCACGAAATCATCGTCCGACTTGAGATAATCGAGCGACCTGCGCTCCCGATTGTCGAACGTATAGATTCCTTGCGTCCGTTTGTTGTAGACGTCGACATAGACCAATTCGAAATGATCGTCGGCCATCAGGCCGTACTGGGCATTGCGGAATTCGAGGTCGTCGGCCGAAGTGAACATCGCCACTTCGTTCTGAGGCACATCGAGATAGATCGTCGGCATCGTATCGAAATTGAGGGCCAGCGTATTGGTCGACATGTTGAAATCGCCCAACGTAACGGTCGAAGCGCTCAACAGGTTATCGGCCATGCGCGTCGCCACCTCCGTTTCGAACAGCGCCATCTGCTTCATGCGCGTTTCATCGTTCACACGAGCCTGGTAATCGGTCAACGACTCGCCGGGCATCTGCTTCATCCACGCGTTCATCTTTTCGTTGACCTCGTCGTTCATCAACTGGTTGTAATTGGGCTGGAGGTCGGTCAGCAACGCATAGACGAGCGATTGGGCCGTATTGTAGAGCAGGAAGACGCGATTCTGCGTATCCTTGATGAAATGGATGTCGGTGATGCCTTCGGCAGGGCTGTCGATATACCGTAAATCGCTTCGATCGAGCCGGTTGACCAAAGCGATCCGCTGTTCGCCCGTAACGACGGCGATGTATTTGCCATCGACGTGCAGGTCGCAGCTGCGCGCCACGCCCATCGAATCGAACTCCTGCACCGGCAGAAACGTGCGCGTATCGTAGACCGTCAACATGCCGTCGCTCGTCAAGACGGCAAACGTCGCATTGTCCGCCGAAAAGGCGATGTGATTCACCCGATCCGAAACGGGAATCGTCTTACGCAGTTTTCCCGTCTCGAAATTGTAGACATTCAGCAGATTTTCGTTGGCTGCGGCGAGGAAGAATCCGTTGGAACTGATCGCCAACAGCATAGCCTTGAACGGAAGGTCGAACGTTTGGGTTTCGGCATACTCGCGGGCCTCGTAGACGTGCAGGCGGCCATCGGCCGACGCAGCCACGAAATTCCGCGCATTCGGCGCATAACAGATGGCCGTGGGTTCGTAGTCGATTTTCAGATTACGCAGCAGCCGATCGGCCTTCCAAAGATCGTAAATCGCGATCGCCGACTTTTTGCCTTTTTTCTGTGTCCAGACGGCATAAGTCGCTCCCGAAGGGTTGATTTTCAACGAACGAATCTCTCCGGTAATCCGACACAACGGAAAGCTGCGCAGGTTGTAAACGGAGGGGCCGTTGTAATAATAGCTTGAAAAAAGATAGTTTTCGAGCGCTACCGGACGGAAAGTCTGCGGATAGACGTAATCGGTTTTTTCCGCCTCCGGTTTTTCCGACTGCTCAACGGACGGGGTCGAAGCCGCGGCGTAATAACAAATTACAACCGAAGCCAAGGTCAAAAAGAGGTTTCTCATGATCGTTGTGTTTTTACTACACGGTAACTGACAGGATTACGTAAAAATAAGCAAGCGATTTTTTAGCCGAACAAAAGTAAACAAAATCGGCCACCCGACCAAAATATCGTCCCGATTTTTGTTCTTCGATTTTTGACAGACGAATCAATACGCTATGGAACAGTCATTTATGATACGCTAAAATTTCTCGTTTTTCCGCCGATCTTCTCCCGATTCCGATGCGATTCGGTTATTTTATCGTCCTGCGCACGGAAATCCGCGAATTTCTCCCTACCTTTGCACCGGTTAGGAAAAAAGGTTTTCGTTACGCACCTCTTATTATTATAGAGGTCGTTTCATGCAAACACTATGGATTGGATTCGTTCGTTGTTGTTCGAACACTCGGCCTTGCAAGCCGTCGTCGTTCTGTCGCTCATATCGACCCTCGGCATCGGACTGGGCAGAATACGCATCTGCGGCATTTCGCTCGGCACGGCTTTTATCTTTTTCGTCGGGATTCTTGCGGGCCATTTCGGGCTGTCGATCGACCCCGCTATGCTTGCCTATGCCGAAAGTTTCGGTCTGATTATCTTCGTCTACGCTTTGGGATTGCAGGTCGGGCCGGGTTTTTTCAGTTCGCTGCGCTCCGACGGCATCCGGTTGGTTACGCCCGCTCTGCTCGTGCTGTTCATCGGCACGGCAGCCGCCATCGGTTTGAGCTTCGCCTGCAACGTTCCGATCGCCGACATGTCGGGCATCCTCTGCGGCGCCACGACCAACACCCCTGCCCTCGGCGCCGCTCAACAGATGCTGCTGCAAATGGGCCACGAGGCCAACGGCCCGGCGCTGAGCTGCGCACTCACCTATCCGTTGGGCGTCGTGGGCGTCATCCTGGCCATCGTCTTTCTGCGCAAGTGCTTCGTGCGACCGGCCGACCTTCCGGGCCCCGATGCGGAACACCGCAAAAACGTATTCATCGCCAGCTTCCGACTGACCAATCCCGCCATCTTCGGGCAGTCGGTGCACGAAATCGCCCAGCAAAGCCAACATCGGTTCGTCATCTCGCGACTTTGGCGCGACGGGCGGGTCTCCATTCCGACCTCCGACAAAACCCTGCAACAGAACGACGTCATCCTGGTCATCACCACGCCCGCCGAAACCGATGCCCTGCGGTTGATTTTCGGTGAGCAGGAACAGAAGGACTGGAACGCCGAAAACATCGACTGGAACGCCATCGACAGCCAGTTGATTTCGCAGCGCATCTTAGTAACCCGACCCGAAATCAACGGCAAACGGCTCTCGTCGCTCCGTCTGCGCAACAACTACGGCATCAACATCAGTCGGGTTTACCGTTCGGGCGTGCAACTGCTGGCCACGCCCGATCTGCTGCTCCAGTTGGGCGACCGGCTGACCGTCGTCGGCGAAGCCGAAGACATCCGGCGGGTCGAGAAAATCCTCGGCAACGCCGTGAAAAGTCTCAACGAACCCAATCTGATCGCCGTATTCATCGGTCTGATTCTGGGGCTGACCTTGGGCAGCATCCCGATCGCGATACCGGGCATCTCGATCCCCGTGAAGCTCGGACTGGCGGGCGGGCCCATCATCGTGGGCATCCTCATCGGCACGTTCGGACCGCGGCTTCACATGATTACCTATACCACGCAAAGCGCCAATCTGATGCTGCGCGCGCTGGGACTTTCGATGTACCTCGCCTGTCTGGGGATGGATGCCGGCGCCCACTTTTTCGAGACCGTCATGCGGCCCGAAGGGGCCCTGTGGCTCGGATTGGGATTCCTGTTGACGTTCGTACCGGTCGTGGCGGTCGGGCTCCTCGCGCTGCGGGTGCAGCACCTCGACTTCGGGTCGGTAACAGGGCTGCTCTGCGGCAGCATGGCCAATCCCATGGCCCTCAATTACGCCAACGACACCATCGAAGGCGACAACCCGTCGGTGTCATACGCCACGGTCTACCCCGTCTGCATGTTCCTGCGGGTCATCTTGATTCAGATCATGTTGATGCTCTTGCTGTAATGCTGGCCATCGGCGCAACTCCTCGACGTCGCTCCCCGCAGGCCGCTGGAATATCCGCAGGTCGAATTCCCCCGCGACGGCCATGACATGCGAAAAGACCTCGGATTGGATTCGTTCGTACTCCTGCCACACGACCGTATCGGTGAAAAAATAGAGTTGCAGCGGCACGCCCGTGTCCGATGGTTGCAACTGTCTCACCATAAGCGTCATGTCCTCGCGTATCGGAACCGCCGACCGCAAATAGCCGATCAGATAGTTGCGGAAAATCTCCAGATTGGTCAATCGCAGCCCGTCGGCCCCCGTGCCGCTCTCCGAATCGGTCGGCGAAAGGCCGTGCGCCGCATTATAAGCGGCATACTGTCGCTCGACGGTCTCGATGTATTCGCGCACGAGGCCGATGCGCCGGAAGCGTTCCAACCGCTCGGGTGTACAAAAACGAACGGACGAAATGTCGATGGAAACCGACCGCATGACCCGCCGTCCGCCCGACCGTTTCATCGCCTGCCAGTTCTGGAACGAATCGCTCACCAACAGATAGGGCGGCACCGTAACGACCGTATTGTCGTAATTGCGGATTTTCACGGTCGTGAGGGTTACCTCGATGACGACGCCGTTGGCGCCGTATTTCGTCATCTCGATCCAGTCGCCCACCTGCAACATGTCGTTGACCGACAACTGGATGCCCGACACGAATCCGAGGATGCTGTCTTTGAATATGAGCATCAGGACGGCCGCCGAGGCACCCAGACCGGTCAACAGAAAGGTGGGCGAACGTCCAACTAAAATGGAGATAATCAACACGACGCTAATCAGCACGACAATGCCCTGCGCCGTCTGACGCAGCCCCTTGATGGGTTTGTTCTGCCAGGCGGGACGGCGGACGGCGATCCGGAACCCCGCACGAATCAAGACACAAAGCAACCGGCAGACAGCGATGACGACGTAGCTTTGCATCAACCGGTCGAGCAGCGTCCGCGCATGGCTGTCCGCCTCGAAAACGACCGGCAGCATCACCGACAGCAGAATCGCGCTCAACACATGGCAGGAGTGGTTCAGCACGGGCATGCTGAACAGTTCGTCGTCCCATTTGACGCGGGTGTGCTCCACGAGGCGGCGCATTCCGCGAGCGAGCGTCAGCCGGCACAGGAAATCGAAGAGCACGCCGACCAACAGCACCAACAACAGAGCGACCCACAAGTCCCATCCGTTCTCGGTTGCCGAACTCAGACCGAGTTTCACCAAAAGGGCATCCGTCCAACGTCTCAGCAGCGCTTGCATACGCCGACCGAGGTGCAAAATCCGCGCCTCACGCCGCAGCAAGGGCCTGTTCACCCCTTTTCACTCGGCATCGAGAACGGAAATTCAATGAAAAACTTTCAGATTGTCGAGGAACATCAACAGCAGCACGACGGGGCAGAAATAGCGCAACAGCCACCGCAGCGCCACGAAAAACCAAGCACGAAAAGCACCGTTGTTGGTGATTTGCGCCTCGAATTTCCGTCGGTCCATGAACCAACCCACGAAAATGCAGGTTACGAATCCGCCCGCCGGCAGCAGGATGTTGGCCGTCAGATAATCGAGCGAATCGAAGAGGTTGAGCCCGCAGATTTTCCAGCCGCCGAGCACGCCCAACGAGAGCGAAGCCAACGCACCCAGCGCAGCCGTCGCAGCGGTGGTAGTCCAAGCAGCACGCCGGCGGCTCAGGCCCCATTCCTCTTGCATGTAAGCAGTGAGCACCTCATGCAGCGAGAGGGTCGAGGTCAGAGCCGCGATGACCAACAACAGGAAAAAGACCGTCGACCACACCATGCTCAACGGCATGCCGTTGAAAATCCCTGGCAGCGTGATAAAAACCAACGAGGGGCCCGACGTCGGTGCGATGCCGACGCTGAACACCGCCGGAAAGATGACCACGCCCGCCAACACGGCGACTAACGTGTCGAGCAGCGTTACGTTGAAGGCCGTTTTCCGAAGGTCGGTTTCGGGCTTGAAATAGGAGGCATACGTTACCATCGTCCCCAATCCGATGGAAAGCGAGAAGAAGGCCTGCCCCATCGCCACCAGCACGGTGGCGGGGGTTACCTTCGAGAAATCGGGCCGGAACAGGAAGCGCAGCCCTTCGCCGCTGCCCGGCATCAGCAGCGAGTGAACGGCCAAAGCAAGCAGAACGACCAGCAACAGCGGCATCAACAACTTGGACGAGCGTTCGATTCCTTTCTGCACGCCCATCGCGATGATGACGTGGGTCGCCAGAATGAACAGACCGGTGTAGACCAACGGCCGCCACGGGTGAGAGATAAACCCCTCGAAAAATGCGGCGTACTGCTCGGGCGCGGTACAACGGGCCAATCCGCCCGTAACGGATTGCACCATGTATTCGGCCGTCCATCCCGACACGACGAAATAGAACCCGAGAATCAGAAAGGCGGCCAGCACACCGTTGTAGCCCAGGAATTTCCAGCGGCGGTCCAGTTTGCGGTAGGCACCGACGGCGTTGCGGTGCGAGGCACGCCCCACCGAAAACTCGGCCAGCATGATGGGCAACCCGAACAGCAACACGCACAGCACGTAGATGACCAGAAACGCGCCGCCGCCGTTTTCGCCGACGACATAGGGAAACCGCCAGATGTTGCCCAGTCCGACCGAACTTCCGGCCGCGACGAGTACCGCACTCAACTTGCCGCCCAACGTAGCGCGGCCCTGCGAACGATGTACCATAACCTTATTGATGACAACGAGGTGGGCATCCGCATCGGTTCCGGATACCCGCTCCGTTCTATTTTTCCAACGCGACGCTCACTTTCGCGACCTTGCCGCCCAACGGCGGAGCCAGCTTCGACACGGTGCAGCGGACGTGCACGATCTGCGGAAAAGCCGCATAGAGGGCGTCGATGATATTCGCCGCCACCCGTTCGATAGTGCGTTGGGTGATTCGCATCTGCGCTCGCACGATCTCGTAGACCGTCAGATAATTGACGGCCTGTTCGACACTGTCCTCTTCGGCCACGCGTCCGAGTTCCGCCGTAACGGTCAGATCGACCGTGAAACGGTTGCCCACCTGCCGTTCGAGTTCGTAGCACCCGTGGAAGGCGCGGAACTCCATGCGGTCGAGCTCGATTTCGTATTGCATTCCGCTCATCTTTCGCAGCGGCAGGCTCCCCTACTCCGCTATCACCAAATAATAATTCTTCTTGCCCTTCTGCACGAGGAGGTATTTTCCGGCCAGCAGGTCGGCCTCCGTCAGCGCACGCATCGGATCGGCCACCTTCTCCTTGTTGAGCGACACGCCGCCGCCTTGCACCATCTTGCGGCACTCGCCTTTCGACGGGAAAATCTGCGTCTTTTCGGCGCAAAGCTCGATGAACGGCAAAGCCCCCAAATCCGTCCGCGCGATGCGGAACTGCGGCACGCCCTCGAACACCTGCAGCAAAGTCGTTTCGTCGATGCTGCGCAACGTCTCGGGAGCCGCACCGCCGAACAGAATAGCCGATGCGTTGGCGGCCTTTTCGTACTCCTCGCGAGAGTGGATCATCGTCGTAATCTCCTCGGCCAGACGCTTCTGCAAAATGCGCAGATGCGGCGCAGCGCGATGCTCGGCAATCAGTCCTTCGATGGTTTCGCGGTCGAGCAGCGTGAAAATCTTGATATACCGTTCGGCATCCTCGTCGCTGACGTTCAGCCAGAACTGGTAGAACTTGTAAGGCGACGTATAGCGCGGATCGAGCCAGACATTGCCGCTCTCGGTCTTACCGAACTTCGTGCCGTCGGCTTTGGTGATAAGCGGGCAGGTGATGGCGTAGGCCTCGCCGCCCAACTTGCGGCGGATCAACTCCGTGCCGGTCGTGATATTGCCCCACTGGTCGGCGCCGCCGAGCTGGATTTTGCAGTTCATCGTCTCATAGAGGTGCATGAAATCGTACCCCTGCACGAGCTGATAGGTGAACTCCGTGAAGGACATGCCGTCGCCCTCGCCGTTGAAGCGTTTCTTGACGGAATCCTTGGCCATCATGTAGTTGACCGTGATGAGTTTGCCGATGTCGCGGATGAAGTCCAGAAACGAAAACTCCTTCATCCAATCGTAATTGTTGACCATCACGGCGGCATTGGGCGCATCGGATTCGAAATCGAGCAGCTTGGCTAATTGGCGTTTGATGGCCTCCTGGTTGTGGCGCAAGGTCGGTTCATCGAGCAGATTGCGTTCCTGCGACTTGCCCGACGGATCGCCGATCATGCCCGTCGCCCCACCGACCAGCGCCAGCGGACGATGGCCGCACAACTGGAAGTGTTTCAGAATCATCACGCCGACCAGATGGCCGATATGCAACGAATCGGCCGTAGGGTCGATTCCCAGATAGGCCGTCGTCATCTCCTTTTCGAGTTGTTCCTTCGCGCCGGGCATGATCGTGTGGATCATCCCGCGCCATTCGAGTTCTTCGATAAAATTTTTGGTTCCCATATCTTTTCTTTCCATATTCAATTCGATCGTCCGTTCGCGAACGCCGCCGTCATTCGAGCTCCAAATCGAGCTCCTTGCGCAGCTTGTTCACCAACGGATTCTTTTCCGTAAGGTGTTTCACGCGGTCTTCGAGTTTGATGGGCCGTGCCGCCCGAATCTGTTCGTCGACCTTGATTTCCAGCTCCAGTTTTCCGTTCACGCCCGCCAGCTGCGCATATTGCGACAGCATCGACGTCCGCATCCGTTGAATTTCGTCGCGCAGCTCCGTCGTCGGCACGCTGATAGTTACCACATTGTCATGCAGTTGCATCCGTTCGAACACCTGAACGAACCGCGGACGCCGTTCGCGCACCAACTGCATCCATTGCGGACGGGCCTGCTCCAATTTTTCCGCAGCCATCGGGTCGATCTCCGGAGTCGACGCAGCCTCCGGACGATCGTCCGCCGCCGGTTCGGCTTCCGACTGCACAGGTTCCTTTTGTGCAAGCAGTTCCGACAACGATGTTCCCGAAACCAACGACCGAGGACGGGAAGCAGCCACAGAGGTCATTTCGGGGGCATGTGATTCCGCAACGGTCGGTGCACTCGGAACATCCGCGACCACCGGTGCGCTCGAAGCCACGGGAGCCGGCTCGACATCGGAAGTGTCCGAAGCAGTCTTATCGACCGGAATAGCAGAAGTTTCATTTACAGTCGGAGCAACCATCGAAGCAGCGGGTGCGACCGAACCGACCGAAGCCGTCGGGACGGTATCTTTCTGCACGGGTTGCGCATCTGCTGCGACCGGAGCGGCTGCACGGGGAGCGAGCGACGGAAGCGGATAGGCTTCCGAAGCATTCAACGAATCATTTTTTTTTTGACCGAGCCCGGCGATCTTCATCAAGCCCAGTTCGACCAACAACCGCTGGTTGGACGATTGCCGGATCTTTCCGTCGAGTTCCGTCAGCACGGAGATCGCCCCGAAGAGGAATTCGACTGTGCAGGCGCCCGCCTGCGCCCGGTATCGTTCGAGCAATGCGCCGGTCATTTCGATCAACCGCAGCGTCTCGGGCCGTTTGGCCATCAACAGATCGCGCATGTGGCGGTTCAGCCCCGCCATGAAGGTCTGCCCCGAAAAGCCCTTCGCGAGCACCGCATCGAACTCCACGAGCACGCTCGCGTAATCGCCCGCAAGCAACAGATCGGTTACGCGGAAATAGGTGTCGTAATCCAACACGTTGAGCGTTTGCGCCACGTTGCGGTAATCGAGCGTCGTGCCGCAAAACGAAACGGCCTTATCGAACATCGACAGCGCATCGCGCATCCCGCCGTCGGCTTTCTGGGCGATCAGGTTGAGCGATTCCTCGTCGGCCGTAATCCCCTCCTGCGAAGCGATGTATTGCAGATACGCGACCCCGTCCTCAACCCGGATGCGATTGAAATCGTAAATCTGGCAGCGCGAAAGGATGGTCGGAATGATCTTATGTTTTTCGGTCGTGGCGAGGATGAAAATCGCATGGGCGGGCGGCTCCTCCAGCGTCTTCAGAAAGGCGTTGAACGCCGCAGCCGAGAGCATGTGCACCTCGTCGATGATGAAGACCGAATAGCGCCCCACCTGCGGAATGATGCGCACCTGTTCGATCAACGTACGGATATCTTCGACCGAGTTGTTCGACGCGGCATCCAGCTCGTGGATATTGAGCGAGCGTCCCTCGTTGAACGAGCGGCACGATTCGCATTCGTTGCAGGCTTCGGCACCCTCGGGATGCAGGCAGTTGATCGCCTTGGCGAAGATGCGGGCACACGTGGTTTTACCGACCCCGCGCGGGCCGCAAAAGAGATAGGCATGGGCCAACTGTCCGCGCTCGATGGCATTGCGGAGCGTGGAAGTGATGTGCTGCTGTCCGACGACCGAAGCGAAAGTTGCCGGACGGTATTTGCGCGCGCTGACGATGAAATCACTCATATCGACGTCAAAGATACGAAAAGCCGAGTGCAATGCCAAATTTATTTGAGCATTGCCGAGGCAGAGTATCTTCCCGCTTTTAAAAGCGGTGGCGGTCATTTTGTCGCATCGCGACACAAATTGGCACACCGCGACTGCCAAAATCCGCCAGGATGTCGGAAATCGGCGGCGTGGCAAGCGCTTTGCGGGAAACCCTGTCGAACACGCAATCGAAAAAACACAACGATATGAACATCAACACACTTACCGTAAAGGCCCAAGAAGCACTTCAAGCAGCGCTTCTGTCGGCGAAAGAGCACGGGCAGCAGGCGGTCGAGCCGCTTCATCTGTTGGGCGTTCTCGTACGTGAGGACGATTCGCTCGCGGCGTTCCTACTGGGGCGTACGGGCGTCAACGTGAAGCTGTTGCGCGACGAAGTGCAACGGGCTGCGGCCGCCCTGCCGCGCGTGGAGGGTGCCGGCGAACAGTTCTTCTCGCAGGAGTGCTCGCGCGTCATCCAACGGGCCGTGGACTTCACCAAGACCTTCAACGACAAATACGCTTCGGTCGAACACCTGCTGCTGGCGCTCGTCGCCGAACGCGGACAGGCCGCCGATTTGCTCAAACGCCACGGAGCGACGGAAAAAGAGCTGATCGAAGCCATCCGCACCTTCCGCAAGGGCGCGACGGTCGATTCGCCGACCGCCGAAAAGGAGTTTAATTCATTGGGTAAATATGCTATTAACCTCAACGAGATGGCTCGTTCGGGCAAGCTCGACCCCGTGATCGGCCGCGACGAGGAGATTCGCCGCGTGCTGCAAATCCTGTCGCGCCGCACGAAGAACAACCCGATTCTGGTCGGCGAAGCGGGCGTCGGCAAGACCGCCATCGCCGAAGGCATCGCCCATCGGATCGTCGACGGCGACGTGCCCGAAAACCTGAAGTCGAAGGTCATCTATTCGCTCGACATGGGGGCGCTGATCGCCGGTGCAAAGTATCAGGGCGAATTCGAAGAACGATTGAAAGCCGTCGTACAGGAGGTAATCGCCAGCGACGGCGAAATCCTGCTCTTCATCGACGAAATCCACACACTGGTCGGTGCAGGCAAATCGTCCGGCGCGATGGACGCCGCCAACATTCTGAAACCGGCCCTGGCCCGCGGCGAGCTGCGGACGATCGGTGCGACGACGCTCGACGAATTTCAAAAATACTTCGAGCAGGACAAGGCGCTGGAGCGTCGTTTCCAGAAGGTCATGGTCGACGAACCGACGCAGGAGGATGCCATTTCGATTCTGCGCGGGCTGAAAGAACGCTACGAAAATCACCACCAGGTGCGCATCAAGGACGAAGCCATCGTCGCGGCCGTCGAGCTTTCGACCCGCTACATCACTTCGCGTTTCCTGCCCGACAAGGCGATCGACCTGGTCGATGAGGCAGCCTCGCGATTGCGGCTGGAGATGAACTCCGTGCCCGAAGAGATCGACTCGCTCGACCGCAAGGTGCGGCAGTTGGAAATCGAACGCGAAGCCATCCGCCGCGAAAAGGACACCGAGCGCATCGAACAACTTTCGCGCGAGATCGACGAACTGAAAGCCAAAGATTCGGAGATGCGGGCCAAGTGGCAGGGGCAGCGCGACCTGCTGAAAAAGATCCAGACGAACAAAGACCGGATCGAGCAACTGAAAGTCGAAGCGCAACAGGCCGAACGGCAGGGCGATTACGGCAAGGTGGCGGAAATCCGCTACGGACGCATCCAGGAGGCCGAAAAACAGATCGGCGTCTTGCAGGAGGAATACAAATTAGCGGCAGCCGGCGGGTCGATGATCAAAGAGGAGGTCGATGCACAGGATGTGGCCGAGGTGGTTTCACGCTGGACGGGCATTCCCGTAGCGCGGATGCTGGCCTCCGAACGCGAAAAGCTGCTCCACATGGAGGCGGAGCTGCACAAACGGGTCGTCGGTCAGGAACAGGCTATCGCCGCTATTTCGGATGCGGTGCGACGGTCGCGGGCCGGGCTCAACGATCCGCGCAAACCCATCGGCTCGTTCATCTTTCTCGGCACGACGGGCGTCGGCAAGACCGAGCTGGCCAAGGCGCTGGCCGAATTTCTGTTCAACGACGATACGATGATGACCCGCATCGACATGAGCGAATACCAGGAACGCCACAGTGTCTCCCGCTTGGTGGGAGCGCCTCCGGGATACGTCGGCTACGACGAGGGCGGCCAGCTCACGGAGGCCGTGCGCCGCAAGCCCTATTCGGTCGTACTGCTCGACGAGATCGAGAAAGCGCATCCCGATGTCTTCAACATCCTGCTGCAAGTGCTCGACGACGGCCGGTTGACCGACAACAAGGGCCGCACGGTCGATTTCCGCAACACGATCATCATCATGACCTCGAACATGGGGTCGCAGCTGATCCAAGAACGCATGGGTTCGTTCGACGGCGACACGCTTTCGCCCGAGCTGATTGCCCGCACGCGCGACGAGGTGATCGACCTGCTGAAACAACAGCTGAAACCGGAATTTCTGAACCGTATCGACGAAATCGTGCTGTTCGAGCCGCTGACCCGCAAGGAGATCGAACGCATCGTCGATATTCAGTTGGGCATCGTGCGGAAGATGCTGGCCGAGAACGGCATCCGGCTCGAATACACGCCGGCAGCACGCGAATGGGTGGCGGCAACCGGATTCGATCCGCTCTACGGAGCGCGGCCCGTGAAACGAACGATCCAGCGCACCGTTGTCAACGAGCTGTCGAAACGCATCCTGGCCGGCGAAGTCGACCGCACGAAGCCGATCCGGATCGACGCCGCAACGGACGGTCTGAATTTTACCAACTAACGGTTCGCAAAGGCCAACGGAGTACCGATCCAAGCACTTCGACCCGTTCATGAAAAAAGCGATTGCAGACAACTGCAATCGCTTTTTTCATATTCTGCAGGAAGCTGGCCGACCGTATTCGTCGGCGATTTCCGACAAACGGCTACTTCTTGCTCTTGGGAGCGAGCATCATGTTCATCTTCTTGCCATCCAATTTCGGCATCATCTCGACCTTGGCGACCTCCTCCAAATCGGTGGCGAAGCGCAACAACAGAATCTCGCCCTGCTCCTTGAAGACGATGGAGCGTCCGCGGAAGAAGACATAGGCCTTTACCTTGGCCCCCTCTTTCAGAAAGTTCTGCGCATGCTTCAACTTGAAGTTGTAGTCATGGTCGTCGGTCTGCGGGCCGAAGCGGATCTCCTTGACCACGACCTTTGTCTGGTTGGCCTTGATCTCCTTGGCTTTCTTCCGCTGCTGGTAGAGGAACTTCTGGTAGTCCGCAATGCGGCATACGGGAGGATCGGCTTTCGGCGAAATCTCGATCAGATCGAGTTCGAGTTCATCGGCAAGCCGAAGTGCCTCGCGGATCGGCATGACCCGCGGCTGTTCAACGTTTTCGCCCACCACACGCACCTCGGGAGCCGTGATCTGCTCGTTGATGCGATGGGGATTCTCTTTTTCGGGCAATCTGCGCCCGAAACGGGGATCTTTTCCGGCGGCCGGTTTCGGCCGGTTATTCCCGGGAGTGAACGGTCTCGGCGGGAATGGTTTTGGTGCTGCGATAATGGTAAAGTATTAGTTGATTTTCAGTTTATTGGCTTCGGTCTCCTGCTCGACCAGTCCGGCGATCAGTTCGCGGAAAGCGTCGAGTTTCATCTGACCCTTGTCGCCCTCGCCCTGCGCACGTACCGATACGAGCCTTTCGGAGGCCTCCTTTTCGCCCACGATCAACAGGAACGGAATGCGTTTCAGTTCGTTGTCGCGGATTTTGCGGCCGATTTTCTCGTTGCGGTCGTCGATCTGCGCACGGACATCGCGGTCGTTCAGATACTTCACGACCTCTTCGGCGTAGTCGTTGTACTTTTCCGAGATGGGCAGCACGACGACCTGATCGGGCGACAACCACAACGGCAGTTTACCGCCCGTATGCTCCAACAGTACGGCGACGAAACGTTCCATCGAACCGAACGGCGCACGGTGGATCATGATGGGCCGGTGCAGTTTGTCATCCGCGCCCTTGTAGGTCAGGTCGAAGCGCTCCGGCAGGTTGTAGTCCACCTGAATGGTGCCCAACTGCCATTTGCGACCGATGGCATCCTTGACCATGAAGTCGAGCTTCGGGCCATAGAACGCCGCTTCGCCGTATTCGACGATCGTATGGAGCCCCTTCTCCTTGGCGGCCTGCATGATGGCCGATTCGGCCTTTTCCCAATTCTCGTCCGTACCGATATATTTTTCGCGGTTGTTGGGATCACGCAGCGAAATTTGTGCCGTATAGCTGTCGAACTTGAGCGTTTTGAAGATATAGAGCACAATGTCGATGACCCGTTCGAACTCGTCGAGCAGCTGGTCGGGACGCACGAACAGATGGGCGTCGTCCTGCGTGAATCCGCGCACACGGGTCAATCCGTGCAACTCGCCCGACTGCTCGTAACGGTACACCGTGCCGAACTCGGCCAGGCGAACCGGCAGCTCCTTGTACGAACGAGGTTTCGACCGATAAATCTCGCAATGATGCGGGCAGTTCATCGGTTTTAATAAATATTCCTCGCCTTCGATCGGGGTGTGGATAGGTTGGAACGAATCCTTCCCATACTTGGCATAGTGGCCCGAGGTAACATACAAATCCTTGTTACCGATATGCGGCGTGATGACCTGCTGGTACCCGTATTGTTTCTGCACGTTGCGCAGGAACTGTTCGAGCCGGTCGCGCAGAGCGGCACCCTTGGGCAACCACAACGGCAGACCCTGACCCACGCGCTGCGAGAAGGTGAACAATTCGAGCTCCTTGCCCAATTTGCGGTGGTCGCGTTTCTTGGCCTCCTCCATCATCGCCAGATACTCGTCGAGCATCGACTTCTTGGGGAACGAGATGCCGTAGATGCGGGTCAGCATCTTGTTGTGCTCGTTGCCGCGCCAATAGGCACCGGCCACGGAGGTCAGTTTGATCGCCTTGATCGCCCCCGTATTGGGGATGTGCGGCCCGCGACAAAGGTCGGTGAAGCAACCGTTGGTATAGAACGAAATCGTGCCGTCTTCGAGGTCGGAGATCAGTTCGACCTTATACGGGTCGCCCTTTTCGGTGAAGGTCTTCAAGGCCTCGGCCTTGGACACCTCGCGTCGCACGAGCGGCTCCTTGTTGCGGGCGAGTTCCGTCATTTTCTGTTCGATCTTCGGGAGATCGGCCTCGGTGATGGGCACCGGAGCATCGACATCGTAATAGAAGCCGTTTTCGATCGCCGGCCCGATGCCGAACTTGATGCCCGGATAGAGCGTTTCGAGTGCCTCGGCCAGCAGATGCGACGACGTATGCCAGAAAGCGTGCTTTCCTTCGTCATCCTCCCATTTGAAGAATCGGATCGAGGCATCCTCCTCGATCGGGTGCGACAGATCGACCGTCGCGCCATTTACCGAAGCGGCCAGCGAGTCGGCAGCTAAACGAGGGCTGATACTCTCTGCGACTTGGCAAGCGGTCGTCCCTTTGGCATACTCCTTAACCGAGCCATCGGGGAAAGTGATTTTTACCATATACTTATTAACTTAACTTTTCGGGGATTCCGAACGGTGGCTTCTGCCACCGACGAAGACGTTTCCACAATTACGAGACGGAATCCATCTTCGGGAACTCCCTGTTTTCTCCTTATCTTTCCTCTTTTTCGGCCTGGGGCAAATCCTTGACCGAAACATCGCGGTTCGAGCGTTCGCGCTCGGCCCGCTGCAACGGATCGGCCGTCCATTCGGCCCAGGCTCGCCGATGGCCGACGATGTCGCAGGCCGTATAAATCGCATTGCGCATCGACTGCGGGTCGGCCTTGTCCTGACCTGCGATGTCGAACGCCGTGCCGTGGTCGGGCGACGTGCGGACTACGGGGAGTCCGGCCGTAAAGTTCACCCCGTCGGGCGACAGGCTCTTGAACGGAGCCAGCCCCTGGTCGTGATACATGGCCAGAATGCCATCGTACCGGACGTAATCGCCGCCAGCGAAAAGTCCGTCGGCTGCGAACGGCCCGAAAGCCAATACGCCGGCCTCGAACGCCTCGACGATCGCCGGACGGATGATCTCCTCCTCTTCGCGACCCAGCAGACCGCCGTCGCCGGCATGCGGATTAAGCGCCATGACGGCGATGCGCGGCTCGACGATTCCGAAGTCCTCTTTCAACGAACGCCTCAACAGATGCAGATCGCGGACGATCGCCTCTTTCGTAATGTGCGAAGCGATTTCCGACACGGGGAGGTGTTTCGTAACCAATCCCACGCGCAGCACGTCGCTGCACAGAATCATCAACGGTTCGCCTCCGAACTCGGCGCCGAAATATTCGGTATGGCCCGTGAAACGGAAATCGTCGCTCTGGACGGCCTGCTTATCGAACGGTGCCGTTACGAGTGCATCCAGTTCGCCGGCTTTGAGTTCGGCCGTAGCCGTACGCAGCGCCTCGACGGCGGCACGGCCCGCTTCGGGAGCGATCCGCCCGGGATTCACGCCGGACGTCCGTCCGCAAGCGACCAGATTGATGCGGCCGTGGCGGGCCTCTGCGGCCGATTCGACGACGTTGAACGCGACGGGCTCCGTATCGGGGAGCGTATGTTGGTAATAGGCGGCCGTTTCGGGCGAACCGTAGACGACCAACGTATAGAGATCGGCCAAACGCGGATCGGCCAACGATTTGAGAATCACTTCCCATCCGATGCCGTTGGGATCGCCCTGCGCGATACCTATCTTTCCTCTGTTTTCAGTCATAAACCTCCTGATTTCAAAGGCCAAAGTTAGGAAAAATTCGAATAAGTCGCCTACTTTCTCGGTAATTTTGTGCAAATCCGGCGGTTTCATAAAAATTTGCCGGAAAATTTGGTGGATTGAGAAGAACGGACTATCTTTGCACCGCAAACGATGCACGAGGTGGATTCATCTAAGGGTTAGGATACATGCCTCTCACGCATGACATAGGGGTTCGAATCCCCTATCCACTACACCGAGACGGAACGTATTGACGACGTTCCGTTTTTTGTTGCCTCCTGCAAAGGCCCCGCAATCCGTTCTATTTCGCAGCTGCATTCGCTTTTCCGGCACCGTATTTCTCCAAAAACAGCCGTTCGTTTTTCGTTCCCCATTCGAGCATGGCGTCGATAATCGGAATCAAGGTCATTCCGAGTTCCGTGATGGCGTATTCCGACCGCGGCGGCAATTCGGGGTAGATGGTCTTTGCGACCAACCCGTCATCCACCAACTCTTTCAGATGCAGATCCAACACGCGCGGCGCGGCCTCGGGCAACGCCTTGTGCAACTCACTCGGACGCATCGGCCCGTGCCGCAATTCATCCAACAGGCAGGATTTCCATTTGGAATCGATCAGGCTCATCGTCAACCGCAACGGGCAATCGAGGTCGACCGGTATCTTTCGTTCATACATATTTTTAGGTAACTATCTACAACTTTACACCGAATCGAGTTGGCGAATGGATTTACATGGCCGGCGGTCGTAGTGCTCGTGGCTTCGCCGCGTATTCAGTTTTGACCCACCCCTAAACCCCCGCCTTGGCGGGGGGTTCGGTCGAAACCCGCAAGGTTGTACAGTTAGTTCATATGAAATTTATCAAATCGCTTCCTTTTATTGTTCAATCGGCGCAGCCAAAGTTACGAATAATCGTTCGAATGGCGTATACAGTGAGCGAATTTTCGATACCTGAAAAATTTTTCGGTACTTGCATGAATTGCGAATACCCCGTAATTTTGCAAGTGAAACCATAAAATAACAAAACATCATGCGAGATTCGATCCAAGAGTACGAGGCCGTGCAGGAAGCCGCCATGAAATTCGTACGGAGCGTAGCCGAGGGCAACAGCCGATATGCCCGCGAATTGTTCACCGACGATGCCGTCCTGTTCGGCTTTCTCGACGGAAAGTTGGAGCACGGTTCCATCGAACAGTTTTACAAAAATGTGGATACGGTCAGCGGCGGCGAAAGATTCAAGGACCGCGTAGATGTCGTAGCCGTCGAGGAGACGCTCGCCGTCGTCCGCGTGCTCGAAGAGGGCTGGGGCGGGCGCATCGACTTCACCGACTATCTGTTGCTGCTGAAAATCGAAGGCGAATGGAAATGCGTCGCCAAAGCCTACAACCAAAATTCGAACACGATTCAAAAACAGTCCGCGAAATGAAAATCGTCGTAATCACCGGAAGCCCCCGCAAGAACGGCAACAGCTTCGCCATGACCGATGCGTTCATTCGGGCGGCGGAACAACGCGGAAACACGATCCAACGGTTCGACGCCGCATTCATGCAGATAGGCGGGTGCCACGCCTGCCTGACCTGCTACCAAACGGGGAAAGCCTGCTCGTTCGACGACGATTTCAATCGGATCGCACCGGCGCTGCTGGAAGCCGATGCCGTAGTCTTCACGATGCCGGTCTATTGGTACTCCATACCGGCCCAAATCAAAGGCGTCATCGACCGCATCTTCTCGTTGGTCGTGGGCGGCAAAGAGGTGGCAGGCAAGAAGTGCGCCTTGATCGCCTGCTGCGAAGAAGATGACCTCACCGTCATGGATGGCGTACGGATGCCGATCGAACGTTCGGCCGCCCTGCTCAAATGGGAGATGGTCGGCGAAGTTCTCGTGCCCGGCGTTTTCGAGGCCGGAGACATCGACAAAACGGACGGATGTTCGCAGGCCGCCGCACTTGCCGCAAAATTTTAGTCGATTTTTTCGAGTTTCACGCATCGGCGGAGGCCAGCAACGGCTTCCGCCGATTTTCCGTTATCGACGGCACCGAAGAATCGACCGGTAACGAAATTTTCCATACAATATTATTAAAAAGGGAAAAATTTTCCGACTTTTATAAATTATCCTTAACTTTGCAAAGTTGTACAGTATCGACTAAAGCTACTATTGATGAAAATAGCCATTGCCCAGTTGAATTACACCATCGGTGATGTCGAGGGGAACCGATCGAAAATCATCGAAGCCGTCAACAAAGCCAAGGCTCAACACGCCGACTTAGTTATTTTCGCAGAACAAGCCCTCAGCGGCACTCCCGCTTTCGACCTGCTCCGCAAGACTACTTTTCTCGAACTCTGCGAAGACGCTCTCTCCGAAATCGCGACCCACTGTCAGGGAATTACCGCCATCGTCGGTTCGCCCATGCTCACGACCGAAGGCACCATCAGCGCGGCCGTGCTCATCCAGGACGGGGCGATCCAACGTGTCATCGGTAAAAAGCACATTACGGCCCGTCGCGAAATGGGTTTTTTGATTCCGTCGAAAGGATTCGAATACCTCACCATCGCAGGACACCGCTGCGCCGTCATCGTCGGCAGCGACCTGCGGTACGAACACGATTTCGACCAGTCGGTCGAAACCATCCTTTCGATCAACGCCCGCCGCTACGGCAAGGGCGCCCTTTCCTACCGCTACGAACTCATGCGCCATCTGGCCTACGTCGAGAGCAAAAACATCGTGATGGTCAACCAAGTGGGCGCTTCGACCGATTTGGTCTACGACGGCACCTCGGGCGCACTCAATGCCCGCGGTGAATTGGTATTGATGATGAAGCGCTTTCAGGAGGATTTTCAAATTTTCGATACCGACGCTCCCGCAACGTCCATTACAGCCCCCACGAGCAACGAAACCCGAACACGCATGCTCTACGAAGCGGCCTGCTGCGGCGTGCACGACTTTTTCCATAAAAACGGGTACAGCAAAGCCTGCATCGGCCTTTCCGGAGGCATCGACTCAGCCATCGTAGCGGTCATCGCCGCCAATGCACTGGGCCGCGAAAACGTGCGGGCGCTGTTGATGCCGTCGCCGTTCTCCACCGACCATTCGGTCGAGGATGCCCGAGCGCTGGCCGAACGGCTCGGCATCGCCTATGATGTCATCCCCATCACCGAAATCTACGGAAGCGTAGTCGATACATTGAAGCCCGTCATCGGCGGTACGGAATTCGACGCCACGGAGGAGAACATCCAGTCGCGTATCCGTACGATTCTGCTGATGGCCTTGCAGAACAAGACGGGGCACGTGCTGCTCAATTCATCGAACAAGAGCGAAAACGCGCTGGGCCTTTGCACGCTCTACGGCGATACGGCCGGAGCGTTCAGTCCGACGGGCGACCTCTACAAAAGCGAAATGTACGATCTTGCCCGCTACATCAACCGGACGCAGGACAACGTCATTCCCGAAAATATCCTCGACAAGGCTCCGTCGTCGGAGCTGCACCCGGGTCAGAAGGATACCGACATCCTCCCGCCCTACGAGGTGGTCGATGCCATCCTCTACCGGATGATCGAAGAGGGGCAGCACCGCGAAGAGATCATCAACGCGGGATTCGACGCCGAGGTGGTCGAGAAAATCCATAACATGATCATGCACAACGAAAAGAAGCGCTTCCAGTTCCCGCCGGTGCTGCGTCTTTCGATGTGCTCGTTCGGCCATGAACGACTGATGCCGTTGACCAACAAATACGGCGATTGATGGCAGCTCCGATCGAACATACGGGACGGGTCGATCGCGTCGAAAACGGGACGGTCTTCGTAACCATCACCTCATCGAGCGCCTGCGGCAGCTGCAAGGCGCGGCAGGCGTGCGGGCTGGCCGAAACGCAGGAAAAAACCGTCGTCGTGAAGTGCGACGATGCCGCTGCTTATGCACCGGGCGATACGGTCGTGGTGGGCGTTCGCCGCAGCGCCGGAGCGTTGGCCGTCGCATTGGGCTACGTCGGCGCATTGGTCGTACTGCTGGCGGTGTTGCTGACGACGGTCGGCGTGCTCGGATGGAGCGAAGGCGCAGGCGCACTGGCCGCATTGGGCGGCGTGGCGCTCTACTATCTCCTGTTATGGGGCTTGCGCCGCAAGATAGAACACACTATTCAATTCACAATCACTAAAAATCAATGAACGAAGTATTACTTTACACCATCCTGACGCTGTGCGTGCTGGGTGTGCTCGCAGCGGTCATCCTCTACTTCGTGGCCCAGAAATTCCGGGTCGAAGAGGATCCCCGCATCGACGAGGTGGAGAAGATGCTCCCGGGCGCCAACTGCGGCGGGTGCGGATTCGCCGGCTGCCGCGCGATGGCCGATGCGCTCGTGAAGAACGACGACATTTCGTCGCTTTTCTGTCCGGTGGGCGGAAGCAACACCATGAACGCCGTGGCCACCTATCTGGGAAAAGCCGCTGCGGAAAAAGAGCCGCAAGTGGCAACCGTCCGATGCGGCGGCACATGCGAAAAACGGCCCCGTACGAACGAATACGACGGGGCCAAATCATGTGCGGTAGCCTCCTCGCTCTATGCGGGTGAGACGGGTTGCGCATTCGGATGCGTCGGTTTCGGCGACTGCGAGGCCGCCTGTGCCTTCGACGCCCTGCACATGGATCCCGCTACGGGCCTTCCCGTGGTCGATCCCGACAAGTGCACGGCCTGCGGCGCCTGCGTGAAAGCCTGCCCGAAGCACATCATCGAGTTGCGCAAGAAGTGGCCCAAGAACCGTGCGGTCTACGTATCGTGCGTATCGAAAGACAAGGGCGCCGTAGTGATGAAGGCCTGCAAGGCCGGATGTATCGGCTGCGGCAAATGCGCGAAAGTATGTCCGTTCGGCGCCATCACGGTGGAGAACAACTTGGCCTACATCGACCCGCAGAAGTGCAAATTGTGCCGCAAGTGCGTGAACGAGTGCCCGACCGGCGCCATCAAGCTCGTCGGCATGGAACCGCTGCCCAAGGAGCCCAAAGCCCCCGCGACGCCGGCCGCACCGAAACCTGCGCCCGCAACCGAGGCCCCCGCAGCAAACCCGGAAACCCCGAAAGCGGCTGCCGAATAATCCCACGTAAATAATTCATTCCGAAATATGAAGACATTTCCCATCGGCGGAGTTCATCCGTCGGAAAACAAGTTGAGCTGCTCGAAGCCCATCGAAGTGCTTCCGTTGCCGGAGGTGGTGAACATCCCCCTCTCGCAACACATCGGCGCTCCGGCCGTGGCCAAGGTCGCCAAAGGCGATCGGGTCGTTACGGGCCAGCTCATCGCCGAAGCGGGCAGTTTCATGTCAGCGAACATCCACTCGCCCATTTCGGGCACGGTAACGGCCGTCGATCTCGTAGCCAACGGACAAGGCCTGCGCCAGCCGATGATCACCATCCAGCGCGAAGGCGACGAATGGGCCGAAGGCATCGACCGTTCGACGACGCTCGTCAAGGAGTGTGCGCTGTCATCGCAGGAGATCATTGCCAAAATCAAGGAGGCAGGCATCGTCGGCATGGGCGGTGCGACGTTCCCCACGCATGTCAAGCTGTCGGTACCTCCCGGAAAGAAAGCCGAAGTATTGATTATCAACGGTGTGGAGTGCGAACCCTATCTGACCTCCGACCACCGGACGATGCTGGAACGCGGCGAAGAATTGGTGATCGGCGTTACCATTCTGATGAAAGCGCTCGCCGTGGAAAAAGCCGTCATCGGCATCGAAAACAACAAGCCCGATGCCATCGCTCATCTGAAAACGATCGTCGCGAACTACAAGGGCATCAAGGTGCAGCCTTTGATGGTGAAATATCCGCAGGGCGGTGAAAAGCAGTTGATTGCAGCCATCACGGGCCGTCAGGTTCCTCCCCCGCCCGCGCTGCCGATCAACGTGGGCGCCGTGGTCTGCAACGCCTCGACGACCGTCGCCGTTTACGAAGCCGTTCAGAAGAACAAACCGCTTATAGAAAGGGTCGTAACCGTTACGGGCAAAGGAATAAAAGAGCCGAAAAACCTGCTGACGCGCATGGGTACACCGATTTCGGTGTTGCTCGAAGCGGCCGGAGGCCTTCCGGAGAATGCGGGCAAGGTCATCAACGGCGGTCCGATGATGGGTCGTGCGATGTGCAACCTCGACTCGCCCGTTACGAAAGGATGCTCGGGCATCACGGTCATGAGCGGTCGCGACGCCGTCCGTCAGACGGCCACCCAGTGCATCAAATGCGCGAAGTGCGTCGCCGCCTGCCCGATGGGGCTCGAACCCTACTATCTCTCGAAGATGACGCAGAAGAAGGGTTGGGAAGCGATCGAAGCCCAGATGGTTACCTCGTGCATCGAATGCGGATCGTGCCAGGCGACCTGCCCCGCCTATCTGCCGCTGCTGGACTGGATCCGGCTCGGGAAACAGACCGTCATGGGCATCATCCGTGCGCGTGCCGCTGCAGCCGCACCCAAGAAATAGGTGCCGGCTTCGAACAGTTTTTTAATGAAAAAACCAGGAAGCGCATTCCAGACTTATAAATAAAAAGCCAGGAAAAGCATTCCACAGGACATTAATAAAAAAATGGGAAACAATAATAAATTGACAATCGCTCCTTCGCCCCACGTGCAGTCGGATCGTTCGACGGCGTGCATCATGCGCGACGTAGTCATCGCCCTGCTGCCCGCGCTGGTCGTTTCGACCGTGGTATTCGGAGCCAACGTGCTTTTCATCACGGCGCTGTCGGTATGCGCCTGCGTGGTATTCGAATATCTGATCCAGCGGTTCATCGTCCGCGGCGCCACGACCGTAGGCAACTGGTCGGCCATCGTAACGGGCGTGCTGCTGGCCTTCAACCTGCCGGCGACCATTCCGTGGTGGATCGTCCTCATCGGCGCGTTCGTCGCCATCGGCATCGCCAAAATGACCTTCGGCGGATTGGGCAAAAATCCGTTCAACCCCGCATTGGTCGGTCGTGTCTTTCTGTTGATCGCCTATCCCGTGCAGATGACCTCGTTCCCCGAGGTGGACGGGTTCGATGCTCTTTCGGGCGCCACGCCGCTGGCGGCTGTAAAACAAGGCACCGTCTCCGCAAGCGCCCACGACGTGCAGGATCTGATGCTGGGCAACATGCCCGGTTCGCTCGGTGAAGTAGCCGCACTGGCCCTGTTGGCCGGATTCGTCTACCTGCTCTGGCGAAAAGTCATCACGTGGCACATCCCCGTAACGATTCTTGCCACGATGGCCGTTTTCGCCGGCATCGTAGCCGCTTGCAACGGCATGACCGGCGTCGCTTTGTGGCAATTCCCGCTGTTCCACGTACTGGCCGGCGGTGCGCTGTTGGGTTCGATCTTCATGGCGACCGACTATGCGACCTCGCCGATGACGGTCAAAGGCGGCATCGTCTTCGCCATCGGCATCGGCGCCATCACGATGTGCATCCGCCTCTGGGGCGCCTATCCCGAAGGCATGTCGTTCGCCATCCTGATCATGAACTCGGTGGTGCCCCTGCTCAACAAGTATATCAAACCCAAACGCTTCGGCGTCAAATAATTGAAAAGGAGGCAAACTTATGAAAAGTACACTTTCGAATATGACGGCCGTCCTTTTCGGCATCACGCTCATCGCGTCGGCCGGCGTCGGGGTCGTCAACCTGATTACCGAGGAGCCCATTGCCGAGGCCAAAAAAGCGGCGACGATCGCGGCCCTCAACAACGTGCTGCCGGCATTCGACGACAACCAAGTAACCGAACTCGAAATCGACGCATTGCCCATCAAGACATACACCGCGAAGGCAGGTGGCGAAGTGGTCGGCTATGCCGTGGAAACGATGACCAAGAACGGTTTCGGCGGAGCCATCCGTATGATGGTCGGCTTCACCCCCGAGGGCGAGGTAATCAACGTCAACGTATTGGAACAGAGCGAAACGCCGGGCCTCGGCACGAAGATGACCGACGAAGGCAATCCGCTCATCACGAGCTTCAAAGGCAAGAATCCCGCCGACATGAAAATGGCGGTCAAGAAGGACGGCGGCGATGTCGACGCACTGACGGCCGCGACCATTTCGTCGCGTGCGTATGTCGACGCCATGTCGCGTGCCTATAAGGCCTATACCCAGGTATGCGGCGCCGACGGCGCTGCGGCCGAAAGCGGCTGCGCAACGGACAACGAGGGCCACGAGGCTCAGGAAGGAGGTCAAAATGAATAAGCTGAAAATTATTTTGAGCGGCATTGTCAAGAACAATCCGACATTCGTACTGGTATTGGGCATGTGCCCGACGCTGGGAACCACCACGTCGGCCGAAAACGGCATGGGCATGGGCCTCGCCACGATGGCCGTGCTGATTATGTCGAACTTAGTCATCTCGTTGGTCAAGAACATCATTCCCGACAAAGTCCGCATTCCGGCCTTCATCGTCATCATCGCATCGTTCGTAACCATCATCCAGATGTTGATGCAGGCGTTCGTGCCCGCGCTCTATGCGTCGCTCGGCGTCTTCATCCCGTTGATCGTCGTGAACTGCATCATCCTCGGACGTGCCGAAGCCTTCGCCTCGAAAAACTCGCCGTTCGATTCGATGCTCGACGGCATCGGCATCGGCTTGGGCTTCACGCTCTCGCTCACGGTCATCGGTGCCGTGCGCGAGATACTGGGCAGCGGCGCCATCTTCGGCCACAGTTTCGGTATCGGAGACTACATGCCGTTGATCTTCGTGCTGGCACCGGGCGCCTTTTTAGTGCTCGGGTATTTAATGGTATTATTTAATAAATTAGCCAAGAAATAGTTATGGAGCTTTCCTATTTTGCCATCATCATCGGCGCCATCTTCGTCAACAACGTCGTACTGGCGCAATTCCTCGGCATCTGTCCGTTCTTGGGCGTGTCGTCGAAGGTCGAGACTTCGCTCGGTATGGGCGCTGCCGTAACGTTCGTCATGGCGATCGCCTCTCTCGTCGCGTGGCTGATCCAGACCTATGTGCTCGTGCCGCTCGGCATCGTCTATATGCAGACGATCGTCTTCATCTTGGTGATCGCCGCATTGGTTCAGATGGTCGAAATCATCCTAAAAAAGGTATCGCCCTCGCTCTATCAGGCATTGGGTATCTTCCTGCCGTTGATCACGACGAACTGCGCCGTGTTGGGCGTCGCCATTCTGATGATTCAGAAAGAGTTCAACCTGTTGCAGAGCGTTACCTACTCGGTGGCTACGGCGCTCGGATTCGCTTTGGCATTGGTGCTCTTCGCCGGCATCCGCGAACGGCTCGAGTTCGAAGATGTTCCCAAGGCATTCAAAGGGGTGCCCATCGCTTTGATTACGGCGGGCATCCTCGCTATGGCTTTCATGGGATTCTCGGGATTGGTCTAATCGGCCTCATGCCGGGCATAAACAGAGAGTGGGGAACTCGTTGAGTTCCCCACTCTTTTTCGTAACGGTCGACCGCTGTTTAATTCCGACGTATTCCCCAATCGCTCGCTGTCTGATAGAATCCGATCGCACGGTTCAGATTTTCCGTATCGGGTTCCGCGAGCGGTTCGAGCCGGTAAGGGTCTTGCTCGGTCGGCACCACCCGATATTGCGACTCACGACAAACAGGCGACAGAACGGTGAACACCTCGCCATCGAGGTAACCCAGATTCTCATAAGTGGCGATAAATGCCCGCTCGCGGAAATCGTCGGCAAGGATATTCCGACCGTAGAATCCAGCATCGTAGTCCATGCCGAGCAGAGCCAGCAACGTCGGCACGAGGTCGATTTGCGACGCTATTTTCCCGACTGTCGCCGGCACAATCAGCGACGGAGCGTAGATCACGGCCGGAATTCGATAACGGTCAAGCGGAATCTCGACCTTGCCGGCCGACGAAGCGCAATGATCTGACGTGATGAGAAATACGGTGTTATCGAACCACGGTTGCTTCTTGGCCTGAGCGATGAACTGGCCGAGCGCATAATCGCTGTACATGACGCCGCCGCTGCGCGACTTCGAATCGTTCGGAATCGCAATACGGCCATTCGGATAGGTATAAGGCCGGTGGTTGCTGACACTCATGATGTGGGCGAAGAACGGCACGCCCGAAGCAGCCTTTTCGCCAAGCACTGCAATCGCCTTGCGGTAGACATCCTCGTCGCACACGCCCCAGATGTTGGCGAATGTGATTTCGTCGGGCGCATAGGACTTTTTATCGACTATTTCATAGCCGTTGCCACCGAAGAAGGTCTCCATGTTGTCGAAATAGGCATTACCGCCGTAGAAAAACGTAACCGAATAACCTTTCGCATGCAGCACATTTGCCGTAGTGAACAAAACGCCGATGCCGGGCCGTTTGATGAGGCTTCGGCCCGGGCAGGGCGGTAACGAGAGCGACACCGCCTCCAAGCCGCGCACCGTACGGTTGCCCGTGGCGTAGATGTTGTCGAATGAAAGCCCCTCGCGGCACAGCGCATCGAGGCACGGCGTCAACGCCTCCGTTCCCCCGAAGCGCTCCAAGAACGAAGCCGACATACTTTCGAGCGTAATCAGCACGATGTTGGGATGTTCTTCAAGCCGATTGCTCGCCACGTGGCGGAAGTTGCTATCGCCCGAGCTGCCGTATTCGGCATGGACGATCGCCGCAGCCTCGTCGTCAGGCAAAGTCAAGTAGAACCGCTTGTAGTCGAGCTCATTTTTGACGAACGCCTCGTACAACTTGTAGGCACCGTTGGCCTGCAATTCGTTGACGTAAACGTTCGGGCTGTTCTGAAAACGCGTATTGAACCGTATTATCCCGAATGCTGCCACGGCCAAGCCGCCATAAACCGCCCACACGCCGATTTTCGAACGCAATGGCTCAGCATCGGGCACCGGCTGGCCCAAGTCGCGGCGAAAAACGCTCCACACGACAGCGAATGTTACGGCAACCAGACAGAGCATCCACCATCCGATCGGATACGACTCGACGATGTTGCCGATGACCTCGTTGGTGTAGACTAAATAATCCACGGCGATGAAATTATAACGCACACCGAATTCGCTCCAAAAAACGACCTCGCACGCAGCATTCAGAATGACGGCTCCGACGTAGATGACAACCAATAGGACCAACCACACCGAAGTCCACCCATGCCGGATGCGTTCGCAGTAGAGCCGCAGAGCGAACGACGCAGTCCAATAACCCATGATGCCGACGGCGATAGCGGGCACACCGCCGCCGTATTGGTCGAAGATCGTGTTGAAGCAGAGGATATAAAGCGTTGCGGCAGTCAGCACGCCGAGCAGGATAAACCCGAACGGCTTGCGATATTTGCTAACCGAAATGCTCGTTACGAAGCTCATCATGAAGACGAATCCGAGCGTCATGGCGCACACATCATTGAGTGCTCCCAACACAAAGATCTCGAACCATTCCCCGAACTTGAAGTCGAGGTCGGTCGTTTGCGGACTGAAAAGCAGCACGACACGCGTAAGCGTACCGACAGCGGCTGCTAACAGAACCAATTTCAGATAAATATGGACTAAAAATCGTGGCATTTTCGTAGAAATTGATTTATAAAAATCGAATGGATTCGGAAATACGAATACGGGAATGCCACACTCATTCTCGCCGATGGACGGAGCCCCTCGGTTGCGGAAAGAAGGGTAAATGAACCTCTCTTTTTATTTCTTGCATATCAGCTAATTGCAAATTCAAAACTGATAAGGTACACCGAATAGGCCACAAGTAAATTGCGTCGTTTTACTCTGAATGACACTTGGCTATGACAAAGATACGAAAAGCCTTGACAAAAAAGCAAACATGTTTGCTTTTTTTGCCGAGGCTGAAATACTTTACCAGCGCTCTTGCACCAATCCTTCGAGATGCTTTAGCGGTCAAAATGATCTGACAACCTGCGTAAACTCCGGCAGCGGAACAATCTCGCCCTCCATATATCCGTTTTCAATGAGGAATTGAGTGATCTCGGTTGCAGCCCATAAACTGGGAGGCTGCGATCAATCCCATAAGACTACCACAACGACATAGCGGAGTGCTTGTTTCATTCGTCGCTTTTTCATAATACAATCGTTTTTCAGTTTTTCATCAGTTCGGCGATTTCGGGATCGAGGTTTCCGCGATATTCCATGCGTTCATCCATTCGGCAGATGTTCAGGAAGTGTCGTCGTCCTTCCTCTTTGCGTCCCAGCCGTGAGCAGGCGATCGTCCGCAAATACTCCGCAACGGCACCATCAACAATTTATAAAAATCGTTTTTTTCGATAGCAGCAAGCTCCCGTTCGCGTTGGGCGTAGATCGACCATTGGGGATAGTCGCAGTCTACGACCAGCGTATCGTGCCCGACGACATAGTGCAGATAGCTTGCGAGCAGAACCGTGAAGGTCGATTTTCCGATACCGCCTTTCTGATTGCAGACGGCGATGTTTACAGGTGTGTTTTTCATAGAGCAATACATTTATTGGGATTTGTCGGTATCATTCGTCATCGGACTCTTGGATTCGTTCTTGTGTTCGTGAATTCGTGAATTCGTGAGTTCATGAGTTCATTCATTCTTGAACTCACAAGTTCACGCATTCGATTGTGCATGAACGAGCGCATGACCGCTTGCGAGATTGCATTCGAGAAATAGTGAATACAAGCGTGTTCAATTGAACTCATTCCGTCATTCACGAATGAATGAACGAATGCACGCACCAAGATAGAACCCCTTTTGTGCGGAATCATTCGGAGGTCCCGTCCAGTCCGTTTATGGCCGGAAACAAGGCTTTCGCAACTCGAAAAACCGCTGTAACATTGCATGGGAAACGGCACCGGTTCCAAACTCCGCTTCGAGGATTTGCCGAAACTACCGTCGGATTTTCTTCAGAGCGGATTTTCACCGTCGCCAGACGGTAGCGAGCTGTACCTTTGTCCGACAAACTGGCGTTTGTCCGACAAAGGTGCTCGCTCTGCGAGGCCGGGCGTTCTCCCAAGTCGAACGCCATTTTTATGATGCTATGGATAATAACTCAAAAACTACCCGAAAGAGCAGAGTGGAACCGAAAACTCCGAGCTACAAGTATTCTTTCCGGCTCAATGAAGAACAGAATATCCGTTTCAACCGGATGCTTTCGGATGCCGGACAGGAACACAATCGCAGCCGGTTTATCGTCAAACGGGTATTCGCAGAACGCTTCGAGGTACTGAAACGCGACCCGACGAACGAATAACATGGTATTCCATACGTCGTTTAATTCCTCGCCGGAAAACCGGCTTCGGGTACTCGGAGTCTTCTCATATGATTTTTTCGGATTATAAATGATATTTTTTTCAAATCTTCGAGTTTACCTCGACGGCGCATCTTGCCGATGAAATCGCACACTTCGCTGATCAGGTACATTCTGCGGCGTCCGATAGTGAAGCCGACGAGATGCCTTTGCTCCCGATAGCGCCGCACTTGACATTCGCTTTGATGTAAAAGTTGGCAGACTTCAGAGAAAGCGAGCAAAGGTTCTCCTTCGTAGGCGCTTCGCCGTTCTTTGAGGCTGCGTACCGTTTCCAAAATCTCGACCGAGAGTTCCAGAATGCGTGTGATGTTGTTTGTCGATTGTTCGTTCATGACTTTGCAGCGGTTTGGTTTTACGTTGCAAAGTTGCACGAAACCTCCGGCCCGATCTTCAAGGTTTGAATCGGACAGGAATAATTATTTTGTAGCAGAAGCGGAGTATAAAATGTTAATAATCTGTTTTATTTATTATGTTGCTATCTGCTTCCGTTCCCTACTTCGTTGTAAATATGCGGCAAATTATTTTCGACGGATTTTTGGATGAAAACCACGCTTACTTATTAATTCCTCTTCATTAGTGTCCACTAAAAAATCATAGAAGTTCTTTGAAATAATTGAAATTCAATTTGTTATAAGTGTTTTGT
>CANQGQ010000010.1 GCA_947623305.1 uncultured Alistipes sp.
TCAACTTTTTAAGCTAAAAAAATAAATTAAAAACGAAAAAGCTTATGGAGACAAAAACAATCAACTTCGGAGAGACGCTGAAAGATGCCCTCGTAATCGGATTGAAAAATGCACCGTCGCTTATTGCTGCCGTCCTGTTGTGGATCGTTACGATCTGGATTCCCTATCTCAACGTCGGCACGACGATTGCCATTTCCCTGTTGCCGACCGAGTTGGCCAAGGGAAATGTAATCAATCCGTTGGGGATTTTCGATAGCAAATACCGCCGTTATATGGGCGAATATCTGCTCACTGTCGCTTTGACGGCCCTCGGCACCTACCTTGCTTTCATCTTTTTGATTATCCCCGGTATCGTGCTCTCGATCGCATGGTCGTTCTCCGTGTACTACCTCATCGAGAAGAACAAGAACCCGATGGAGGCGATCAAGGCATCGAACGACGCCACCTATGGCAGCAAATGGGCGATGTTCGGCATTTCGCTGTTGTTTGTGATTGCCGCCGTTATCGTATATTTCATTGTTGCGATGATTTGCGGTTTGATCAACAGCGGGTTCGTTACGGTCGTCTTGATGGTTCTGTTGGTAGCCGTGCTCGCATCGGTTTCGATGGCGATCAGTGCTTCGTTCTGGCGTCAGTTGAAAGACAACGTTGCCTGATTCGGGCGAGGCTTTTTCCACCTGATTAAGGATGGCTCGAAAGGGCCATCCTTTTTTATCGGATAATCACCGCATGGACTAACCGGAGCCCCGCATGCCGGTTGATGGCATCGCGCAGCGCATCGCGTCGATAGAAAAGCTCCGAACGCAGGACGCTCGACTGGATGCGGACATATAGAATATGCCGTTCCAATCGCAATTCGGTCGTGAGATCGGCCGTCCGTTCGCCGACGATGGCCCGCCACGTATCCGGCAGTTTGCCTTCGGCGACTTTCGCCGCGACGTAAGGGCGTTTGAAGAATTCTTCGAGCAGGTCGCCCATCAACAGGGTTTTCGTCCGTCTCATGGCGTCGGTTCGTGCGATTGTTCGACGGTGATGCGCCCGTCCGTTACGCGGAAGAGCGTGTAGCGGTCGCAGGCCTTGTCGAGAATGGTTTGCAAACGGGTCGGATTGCAGTCGGTGATTAGAATCTGCCCGAAATCGTCGCCCGTTACCAATCGGATGAGCCGTTCGACGCGCGACGCATCGAGTTTGTCGAACAGGTCATCGAGCAGCAACAGCGGTTTTTCGTTCTTTTCGCTCGCGACGATGGCGTATTGGGCCAGTTTGAGCGCGATCAGAAACGATTTCTGCTGCCCCTGCGAGCCGTATTTGCGCAATGGATAGTCGGCAATGCGCAACACCAGATCGTCGCGATGGATGCCGGCGGTCGTAAATTCGTTTACGAGGTCTTTTTGCCGCGCCGCTTGCAGGATTTCCGTAAACGGGCGGTCGTTCAACTCCGATTTGTAATACAGCGTTACCTGCTCGCGGTCGTCCGAAAGGGTGCGGTAGTACGATTCGACCAGCGGTTGCAGTCGTTCGACGAACTTTCGGCGTCGGTCGTGGACGAGCGTGCCGTGGTCGACGAGCTGGCGGTCGTAGATGGCGAGCATCGTCTCGTCGGGTTGCATCTTCAACAGTCGGTTGCGTTCGGACAGCACGGCGTTGTAGCGCATCAAGGCATGCAGATACTCCTTGTCTAACTGCGAGATGCAGGCGTTGAGGTAGCGGCGGCGTTCGTCCGCGGCGTCGCTGATCAGTGCGCCGTCCGCCGGCGAAACGATGACCGTAGGGATTAGCCCTACGTGGTCGGACAGTCGGTCGTACTCTTTCCCGTTGCGTTTCAGCGTCTTGCCGCTTTTGCGCGCACAGGAGCAGACGATCTGCTCGTTATGGCCCGTGTCCGAAACGTAGCGGCCTTCGATCAAAAAGGCTTCGGCGCCGTGGCGGATGCTTTGACCGTCGGTCATCTGGAGCGACGATTTGCCCATCGAGAGATAATAGACCGCATCGACGACATTGGTTTTGCCCGCTCCGTTGTCGCCCACCAAGCAATTGACTCCCGGGCACAAGACGAGTTCTTCTTGGGCGATGTTCTTGAAGTCGAGCAGCGTTATTTTGGCAAGGCGCATGTGCCAAAGATACAAAAAATCCCGACAGGTACTTGTACATTGTGAATAGTTTTGTATCTTTGCGGAGGTTCGGCGAAACGGACGGAACTTTCCGCCTTTTATGCGACGAGAACCGACACCCCTACGATTCAGCGAATTAATAAAAAAAGTGAATTAGAAATATGGCAAAACAGCAGGCCGCCGAGCAGGAAACCCTCGGCCAGGCAATGAACAAAACCGAACTTTTCTTGGCGAATAACGGTCGCAAAGTGTCGTACGTGCTGCTCGCTCTGTTGGCGATCGGCTTGTTGATCTACGGTTATCGGGCGCTGATTATGCAACCGCGTGCCGAAAAGGCCGCCGAGATGATCGCTCAGGCGCAGGAGCGTTTCGAGGCGGAAAATCCCGATTATCTGCTTGCTTTGGAAGGCGATGCGAACGGCGCCGGCTTCCTCGAGGTCATCGAGCAGTACGGTTCCACGCCGTCGGGTAATTTGGCCAAGCACTATGCCGGTATCTGCTATTTGCAGACGGGCGATCTGGAGCAGGCTGCGGCTTATTTGGCCAAATATTCGACCGTAAAGGGCCTGCCGGGTGCCTTGATCAATGCCCAGAACTACGGTTTGCAGGGCGATGTCGCCGTCGAACAGGGCGACTATGCTCGGGCCGTGAAATTTTACGAAAAGGCGGTCGAGGCGGCCGATAACAATCTGACGGCTCCGATGTATCTGCGGAAGGCCGGTCTTGCGGCTCGTGCGAACGGCAATGCGAAACAGGCCGTCGTTTATTTCGAGCGTATTTTGAACGATTATCCTGCTTCGATGGATGCCCGCGAAGCCGAGAAACTGCTCGGCACTGTCCGATAAAACCGATTCGAGTCGATGGCAACGAAGCATCACAACCTTTCCACGTTCGATGCACCGCTTCCCTCGGCTGAGGAGATGCGGTTCGGCATCGTCGTGGCCGAGTGGAATCGCGAGGTAACCGAGGCGCTGCTCGAAGGGGCTGTCCGTACGCTCCGCAGTGCCGGATGCCCCGACATGAATATCCAGATCAAGTACGTCCCCGGGACTTTCGAACTGACGCTCGGGGCACAGTTTTTCGCCGAGTACACCGATGTGGATGCCGTAATCGTGTTGGGATGCGTCGTGCAGGGGGATACGCGCCATTTCGACTTCATCTGCCAGGGCGTAACGCAGGGCGTAACGCAGTTGCAGATTCATTGGAACATGCCGATCGCATTCGGTGTCCTGACTGTCAACGACATGCAGCAAGCGATCGACCGTTGCGGCGGACGTCTGGGCAACAAGGGCGACGAAGCTGCGGCCGCAGCCATTCAGATGGTCAAGTTGCAGATCGACATGGAGGCGCTTTCGCCCGACCACGAACCCGACCGCCGGACGATCAATTAGTGCGCATTTCCGGTAATTTCCCGATAGTATTTCATGTATTGTGTCCGTTGGTAGGTGTCGTCGCCGGCATGGCCGTAGTCCATTCGCCCGCGAAACTCCTCGATCGACGCGAATCCGTGCCGCTCGGCCCATGCGTCGATGAATGCATCGACCTCTCCGATGATCGGATAACCGAATAAATGAATAGCCGTGCAAAGTTGTACGGCGCGGGCTCCGCATAACAAGGCCTTGACAGCGGCTTTCCCGTCGTGGATGCCGGTCGATACGGCGATGTCCAGCTGCGGTACGGCCGTAGCGCACAAGGCGACGGTTCGCAACACGTTGCGCAATTCCGACGAATGGCTGTACGGCGAACCGACGGTGAATGCAAGCTGTTCGATGTCGATGTCCGGTTCGAAAAAGCGATTGAAAAGCACGACGCCCCGAGCTCCGCAGCCCAGCAGCGAATCGGCTACGGCGAGTACATTGGTCAGTCGTTGCGGCAGTTTCACGGCGATCGGAAGGGCAACGGCTTCGGCGACTTTGCAGACCGTGTCGGCATAGGTACGTTCCAATTCGGCCGCAGACAGATGCCGGTCGGTGGGTTGCAGGAAGATGTTCAGTTCCAAGGCCGATGCTCCTGCCTGTTTCATGGCGACGGCATAGTCGGCCCATCCGTCGGAGCCGGCGATGCAGTTGATGCTGCCGATGACCGGCACGCCGGTTTCGCGTGCGGCGGTGATGATTTGCAGGTGGCGTGTGAGGTATTCGTCGCCGAGATAGCGTTCGAGGTATTCGCCTGCATCGCCCATGCCCGCATCGGGCGACAGATTCGAGAGGGCCGCGGCCTGTCGGACGATCTGTTCTTCGAAGATGGATTTGATGACGACGGCGCCGACTCCGTGTCGGACGCATCGTTCGATATTTTTCGCGTCAGCCGTATAGGGTGAGCTGGCGACGATGACCGGAGATCGGAGTTCCAGTCCGAGATAGGTGGTTTTCATGGGGCGGAATGTTTTCCCATTTACTTACCCATTATCGTGCCGATTTTTTATTAGCGCGATGATGGCCAATCTGCTTTCGACTGTCTACTGCGCTAATAAGGCCCTTTTATAAGGGCCGCGGGTCGAAGCCTCCGCCAGCGGAGGCCCGCTGTTGGCGTCCTCCGCAGTCTTCGTCCCGCCGCTTTCGAAAAAAACGACGGGCAGCGAAGAAAGCGATGAAAAAGCACCGGAACGTTCTACCGCATAGGGAACCCCGTTCAAACGGGACGGTCTGTACCAGTTAATCGGAATCTTCGACGAAATTGATGTCGATTTGCCGTTGGAACAGCTCCTGCAACGAGAGGGAGGTCTCCGTCGATGCAACGCCCTGGATGCGCAGAATCCCGTTGAAAATGGTGTGCATCAGATGTTCGTTGTCCACGCAATACATCTTTACGAGGATGTTCCCGTTGCCCGTGATGAAGTGGCATTCGACGATTTCGGGAATCTCTTTCAGCAGTTCCACCGTTTTCTGGAGCAGCTGGGGATCTTTCATCGTGATGCGGATGTGCGCACAGACATCGAATCCCAGCATCTTGGGATCGACAATCATGTGGCTGCCCAGGATCACCTTCGCCTCTTCGAGTTTGCGGATGCGTTGATGGATGGCCGCTCCCGAAATGCCGCATGCGCGGGCGATCTCCAGAAACGGCATCCGTGCGTTGTTGATCAGAAACCGCAGAATTTTGCGGTCGATCGCATCCAAATGCGCCTTTGCCATCGGTTCCGTTCTATTTCAGTACATTCAGTTCCTTGCCCACCTTGACGAATGCGGCGATGCAGCGGTCGAGTTGCTCGAGCGTGTGCCCTGCCGAGACCTGTACCCGAATACGGGCCTGTCCCTTCGGTACGACGGGGTAGTAGAATCCCGTAACGAATACCCCCTCGTCCTGCAATCGCGCGGCGAACTCCTGCGACAGTTTCGCATCGTAGAGCATCACGGCGCAGATGGCCGATTGCGTGGGTTTGATGTCGAATCCGGCGGCCATCATCCCCGTGCGGAAACGTTCGACGTTGGCGACCAGCCGGTCGTGGATTTCGTTGTTTTCGCCGAGCATCCGGAAGAGCTCGATGCCTGCGCCGACCACGGCGGGCGGCAGCGAGTTCGAGAACAAATAGGGACGCGAACGTTGGCGCAGCATCTCGATGATCTCCTTGCGGCCGGTGGTGAATCCGCCGACCGCCCCGCCGAACGCTTTGCCGAGGGTACCGGTGAGAATGTCCACCTGTCCGCGCAGATCGAACAGTTCGGTGATGCCGTGGCCCGTCTGGCCGAGTACGCCGGCCGAATGGCATTCGTCGACCATCACCAAGGCGTCGTATTTTTCCGCCAGCGCGCAGATTTTGTCCAGCGGGGCGGCATTGCCATCCATCGAGAATACACCGTCGGTACAGATGATGCGGAACCGTTGCGCCTGCGCCTTTTTCAGACACTCCTCCAGTTCGCCCATGTCGGCATTGGCATACCGGTAACGCACGGCCTTGCAGAGGCGTACGCCGTCGATGATCGAGGCATGGTTGAGGGCATCGGAGATGATGGCGTCCTGCTCGCCGAAAAGCGGTTCGAAAACGCCGCCGTTCGCGTCGAAGCAAGCTGCATAGAGGATCGTGTCCTCGGTGCCGAAATAGTCGGCGATGGCTTTTTCGAGCTCCTTGTGAATGTCCTGGCAGCCGCAGATGAAGCGCACCGACGACATGCCGAATCCGCGCCGATCCATCGCCCGCTTGGCTGCCTCGATCAGTCGCGGGTTGTCCGACAGACCTAAATAGTTGTTCGCGCAGAAGTTCAGCACCTTGCGGCCTGCCACCTCGATTTCGGCCCGCTGCGGCGAGCAGATGATGCGTTCGTTCTTGTAAAGTCCGGCGGCGCGGATTTCCGACAGCTCTTGTTGCAGATGTTCCTTGATTTTCCCGTACATGGTCGTTCGATTTTTATCGCTTGATCTACAAAAGTATCTTATTTACATAGTTTACACAGTCAAAGATAAGCATATTTTCGTTCCGTTCGGTCGGTCGCCGGCGCTTTCGGCGGCGGAACGGGCAAAAATTCCTTCAACGTTACTTCCGTTCCGGATTTTCGACGCAGATCATCCCCTTGTTCGAACGTCCGTCGACGGAGACCCAAAGCGCTTTCGGAAAACGCACCTGCCGCAGGTAGGTGCCTTCGTATGCAGCGGGCATAGCGTCGAGCGCCTCGATGCGGAACATCCCGTCGCCGCGGAACGGGGCGATCGTCAGATAACCGACGCCCAACGAAGTAACGTTCTGGAAGAAGTGGGTGCCCTGCGACGGCTCGACCTCGAATTGCGGAATGCCGCATTCGACGATGACCTTTGCTTCGGAGATGTGCGTCCATTTGACCGGTACGCCCAAGTAGGGATCCGAGGAGCCCCAGCGGCCCGGGCCGACCAGAATGTAGGGGCGTCGTTCGTCGTGCATGCGGTTGTTGAACGTCAGGAGCTCTTCGGCAATGTGATCGGTGGCGAGCGAATCGAAGGCGTCCGGTTTCACGTAGATGAGGTCGGCGAGGTCGTTCATCATGCCGATGCCGAGGGCGTTCTCGCCGTAAATCAGCGCTTTCGACGTGTCGAGCGACTTCCATTCGACCGGCCGGTTGTCCTGGTTGTCGATGATGGGGCGGATTTGCAGCAGGTTGAACACCTGTTTTTCGCCCGGGGCCACGTCCATGTTGGCGGCGAACTCCACTTCGACGGGGCAGCGCATCTCCTCGGAACCCAGCCGGAGCATGTCCGAGACGATGTTCGCCAACGGAAAGGTGTTGTACTTCAAGATGTTGTTGAACGTGATGACGCGCCGGCCCTTGTCGAACGGACTGTCCGAAATGCGTTCGTTGTCGCGATCCCAGACCGAGGTAACGTGGCAGGCGTTGCGCAGGCTGGCAATATCGGTGAGCGTCAGCCGTTTGAGGTTTACCGCATCGTCGATCGAGATGCGGAACTCCTCGGGCCGCAGGTCGAGGGCCAACACTTCGTTCTGCGTGTCGCGCAGGGCCAGCTCGGGCGTCGAGGTTTGGAGCACTTTGTGCGGATACCGGGGCGAAAAACGCAGGGTGCGGCCGCCGTCGACGACGATTTTGCCCAATCCCATCGCCACGTTGCATACGCCGTCTTCGGGACGTTCATCGCCCAGCGGATAGCAGTTGATCGACCGGGCGACGCCCGAAAAAGTGGGCATGAACAGCCCCTCCTGCTCCGTGCCGCAGACCTCCTGCACGATGACGGCCATCTTCTCCTCCGAAAGCACGTTCTGCGACGAGGCGATGTAGGCCCGCGAAGCGGCGAAGTAGACCGACGCGTAGACGCTTTTGACCGCCTTGAGCAGCAGCCGCAGCATCTGGTCTTCGTTGGCGACGTAGGGGATCATGTAGGTCGAGTAGATGCCCGCGAAGGGTTGATAGTGCGAATCCTCCAACTTCGACGACGAACGTACGGCCAGCGGTTTGCGGATCGTGCGGATGTAGGCTTTCAGGGCCTCCTGCAACCGTTGCGGAACGTTCGAGGCGACGAATTCGCTGAGCATTTCCTCGTCCGAGCGTTCCTGTTCGATGACGTATTGCAGGCCGTTTTCGGCGATGAATTCGTCGAAAAACTCGGTCGCGATGACCACCGAACGGGGAATCATGATGCGCACGCCCTCGTATTTGTCGTATTGGCGGTATTTTATTAACATGGAGTTCATAAAAGCCAAACCTCTTGCTTTGCCGCCGAGCGATCCTTCGCCGATGCGGGCGAATGCCACGGCATCGGAATAGGTCTCTGGGTCGAAACGGGCCACGACGCCCTGGCCGAGCAGCGTGCGGTAGTCGCGGATGGATGCCACCAACGCATTGCGATGGTCGGCGACCGTGGCGAAGTGGCTTTTGTCGTAGCTTCGGATGGCGGCCGCCAGCGGGAACAAGCCGCGCGAATAGAGCCACTTCGACAGATGGTTCTGCGAGGTGTGGTATTCGAACACATCGTCCGGAATGGTCGCGATGAGTTCCTGCATCTGCGCCAGGTCTTTCGCTCTTCCCAGCTCGACCCCCGTATGCAGGTCTTTGAATAAAAAGTCGCCGAATGCGAACTCCGACGTGATGTATTCGTGCAGTTGGGGGAGAAGCGTTTTCGAATTTTTGGCGATGAATCCGGCTCCCAATTCACGGGCGGCCTCCGCGAACTGGGTTTGCGACGATTGCAAGAGTACGGGCATTAGCGGATTGTCGGCACGGATGCGACGGCAGAGGTCGATGCCGGCATCGAGCTTTTCGGTCGCAGGGGGATCGTGCCGGTGCAGGACGAACCCGACATCGGAAATGACGCCCAACAGGTTGTTTTTGTAACGGTCGTAGAGTTCGACCGCTTCGTCGTAGCACGTGGCCAGCAGAATTTTCGGACGGGCCCGTTTGCGCAATACCTGCTGTTGTTCGTTGAAGGCGTCTTTCAGAAACTCGGTATTCTGCAACAACAGCAGTTTGTAGAGTTCGGGCAGGTAGGTGGAGTAGAAGCGGATCGAGTCCTCGACCAGCAGAATGGCCTGTACGCCGCCTTTGAGGATGTCCTCCTCGGCGTTCATCTTGTCCTCGATCAGCTTGATGATGGCGATGATGAGTTCCGTATTGCCGTGCCACGAAAAGAGATAATCGAGCCCCGAGCGGTCTTGTTCCTCGATGCGGCGGTAGATGTCTTTCGAAAACGAGGTCAGCAGAGCCACCGGAATCTGCGGAAAACGCTCCTTGACCATCTTGGCGAAAGTGAATACGTCCGGTTCGCCGACGTTGTACATCGTCAGAATGAAATCGAACGAATGATCGCGTTCGAGCAGTTCGAGCGCCTCGCTCGTCGAGCTCACGCGCGTGAACGACGGCGGATTGGAGATATGCAGATCGAGGTATTCGCGATTGATCTGCGCTTCGATGCGTCCGTCCTCCTCCAGGATGTAGCCGTCGTAGCTGCAGCAAACGAGCAGAATCCGGTGGATGCGGTACTTCATGAAGAGGTAGCGGGATTGCGTTTCGTCGGTAAGGATATGTTCGAACTGCTCCATTATGCACAAAAATAGTAAAATTTTTCGTATCTCCGATTTTCCTTTCAGACCTCCCGATCCGTGCCTTTTCACCGTGCGACTTTTATCGTTGCGAAAGTATTCCGTCGTTCGGTTTTCCTTTCAGACCTTCCGATCCGTGCCTTTTCACCGTGCGACTTTTATCGTTGCGAAAGTATTCCGTCGTTCGGTTTTCCTTTCAGACCTCCCGATCCGTGCCAGTTAATAAAAAATTTCGTATCTTTGACTGCATCAATGCAAACTCAACCGTTCGAATATGAATTCCGATCAATATCGTCTTTTCGAAGTTACGTCGTCCGCGCTCGTCCGCGAGTGGATCGACTTGCCGAAGCGGCTCTACCGCGGCAACCGCAACTGGGTTTGTCCGCTCGACTGCGACGTGCTGGAGGTTTTCGACCCGGACAAAAACGAACTTTTCGCCGACGGCGAGGCCGTTCGCTGGCTCGTGCGCGATGCTTCCGGAACGGTCGTCGGCCGTATCGCCGCTTTCTATAACCGCGAAAAGGCGGCCCTCGAGGATCAGCCTACCGGCGGATGCGGCTTTTTCGAGTGCATCGACTGCCAGGAGGTCGCCGACATGCTGTTCGACGCTGCGCGGCTTTGGTTGGCCAGTCGGGGGATGGAGGCGATGGACGGGCCCGTCAATTTCGGACAGCGCCGCGACTGGTGGGGCTTGCTGGTCGAGGGATTCGAATTCCAGCCGCTTTACAAAAATCCCTATAATCCGCCCTATTACAAGGAGTTGTTCGAACATTACGGATTCCGCAATTACTTTAACCAGAACAGTTACATCTGGCGGGCCAACGTCTCCGAAGCCAACGAACGGATTTTCGAACGCTCCGAACGGTTGTTGTCGATGCCCGGGTATCATGTCGAGACGCTCGACATGAAGAACCTCGAAGAGGCGGCCGAAAACTTCCGCGTCATGTACAACAAGGCATGGGCGCTCTTTTCGGGCGTGAAGCCCATGACGCAGGAAGAGGCGTTGCACATCATGCGGGAGATGCGACCGATCCTCGATCCCGACATTGTCTTTTTCGCCTATTTCAACGACGAGCCGATCGGTTTTTTCATCACCGTGCCCGATCTGAACCGAATCATCGGCAAGTTCAACGGACGTTTCGGACTGATCGAGAAACTGCGCCTGATGTGGGATTTGAAGGTTCGTAAGCGCAGCGACCGGATTTTCGGTATCATCTTCGGCATCGCGCCCGAGTTCCACGGCAAGGGGGTCGAATCGGCCATCATGGTGCGTTACTGGCACTTCATGATGGAGCAGCAGACACGTTACAAGACCCTGGAACTGGCCTGGATCGGCGATTTCAATCCGGTGATGAACCGCATGATCGAACAGTACGTCTGTGCCACACGCCACAAGGTGCATACGACCTACCGTTATCTGTTCGACCGGACGAAGGAGTTTCATCGTTGTCCGCGGTTGGGTGTGAAACGGAAAGAGTAGGGGAGCCGCATCCGATCGGAAGGATCGGAATCTGTGAGAGAAACGAAAACTGCATATCGCTATGAAAACTACCGTATTTACCGCGCACCACGTGGCTGCCGGTGCCAAGATGGCCGAATTCGCCGGTTATAACATGCCGATCGAGTTCACGGGAATCAACGACGAACACCTGACCGTGCGCAACGGGGCTGGCGTGTTCGATGTCAGCCACATGGGCGAGATTTGGGTCAAGGGCCCGAAAGCGCTCGCTTTGCTGCAACACATCACGACGAACGACGTCGCGAAACTCTACGACGGCAAGGTGCAGTATTCCTGCATGCCCAACGGTCGCGGCGGCATCGTCGACGACATCCTCGTCTACCGAATCGACGCCGAGACCTATATGCTGTGCGTCAATGCTGCCAACATCGACAAGGATTGGGTGCACATCTGTGCCGAGGGCAAGGCTTTCGGAATGGAAGCGGGCCACGGCAAGGAGCTCTACAATGCATCGGATGAAATCTGTCAGTTGGCGGTGCAGGGGCCTTCGGCCATGAAGATCGTGCAGAAAATGTGCGACGAGCCGGTCGAGCAGATGGAGTATTACACCTTCCGCAAGATGACGGTGGCTGGATGCAATGCCATTCTTTCGATTACGGGTTACACCGGAGCGGGCGGTTGCGAGATTTACGTGGCCAACGAAGACGGCGAAAAACTTTGGAATGCGCTCTGGGAGGCCGGTGCGGAGTACGGTTTGAAGAACATCGGGCTGGGCGCCCGCGACACGCTTCGGCTCGAAAAGGGATTCTGCCTTTACGGTAACGACATCGACGATACGACTTCGCCCATCGAAGCGGGGTTGGGTTGGATCACGAAGTTTGCCGACGGCAAGGATTTTATTGATCGGGCCGTTTTGGAAAAGCAGAAAGCCGAGGGCGTGAGCCGCAAATTGGTGGGTTTCAAGATGATCGACCGCGGGATTCCGCGCCACGGTTACACGTTGGCGACGCCCGAGGGCAAGGAGATGGGGCACGTTACCTCGGGAACGATGTCTCCGTGTCTGAAAACGGGCATCGGCATGGGTTACGTCGCGGCGGAGTTCGCTAAACCGGGCAGCGTGATTGCGGTCATCATCCGTGATCGCCTGTTGCGGGCCGAGGTGGTCAAAGTGCCGTTTGTGTAGTGCGGAATTTTTTTCTGAATGGATAGATGAAAAAGCCCCGCTGCAATCATGCAGCGGGGCTTTTTTGTTATTGGATCGGTTCTTGTTCTTTATTCCTTTCTGATCCGCGCCGTTAATTAGATTGCTTTTATGAGGTTCGGATCGGTTACCGATTAATAATATTTGACCGGATGGCCCTCGATGGCGGTCAGCAGATTGTTCGCCGCCGACGAGGCTCCGATGCGGAACAGATCGGGGGTCAGCCACTCCTTGCCGAGCGTCTCTTCGACGATTGTATAGTAGAGGGCCGCATCTTCGGGCGTGCGCACGCCGCCGGCCGCTTTGAAGCCGACTTTGCGTCCGGTCTTTTCGTGGTAGTCGCGAATCGCCTGACACATGACCAATGCCGCCTCGGGCGTTGCCGCAACGTCGATTTTACCCGTCGAGGTCTTGACGAAATCGGCGCCCGCGAAGATCGAAAGCAACGATGCCTTGCGAATCAATTCCGGCGTCTTCAGCGCACCCGATTCGATGATGACTTTCAGCACGATGTCCTTGTCCATTTCGGAGCGGATCACTTCCACCTCGTTGGCTGCTTCGTCGTACTCGCCCGTCAGCATTCGACCGACGTTCAGCACGATGTCCACTTCGTCGGCTCCGTTTTCCACAGCCATAGCCACTTCCAAAGCCTTCACCTCCAGGAAGGTTTGCGAAGCCGGAAATCCGCCGCCGACCGAGGTGATGCGCATCGGTGTTCCGTCGACGGCCACGCCGACGGTCTCGACGAACGCCGGATAGACGCAGATGGATGCGACATTGGGAATATGGGGGTACAATTCGTAGAAAGCCGCTGCTTTTCGAGCGAACTCCGTAACGGATGTTACGGAATCGTTGCACGAAAGAGTCGTAAGGTCGATGGTCGAATAGCAGAATTTATAAACATCTGTATTTCGATTGCGAAGAGCAATCTCGCGGATGCGAGCGACTTCGGCATCCACTTGTTCTGCGCTCCATGCCGGAGCGTATTCGTTGAGTCGGTTGGCGTATTCCATATTTTTATTAACTGGTACGGCGAGGACCGTTTTCTAGTTTTTGCCGTTTTTTGCACGCTGTTAAATCGGTAGCCGCTTCGGACGATCGTGTCAATTAACAATATGACAGTTCACAAAACAAATATAGAAAAATTATTCGGTTTATTTACGTTTCGCACCGAATAAATTTCTACCATGCAAAAAAGAAGCCCGAACAATACATTCGGGCTTCCGATTATCGGGCAAAACGCCCGATAAAGCATTTCTGATTTTAGTGAACCATTTTCAGATTGGCATCCTTGGCTGCTTTCTGAGCCAGTTCCGGATTCTTCGAAATGGCGCTTCTCAACTCTGCGTTGGCCGTCGACTGGTCGCCTTCACGGGTTGCGATGATGGCACGCAGGTAATCGGCTTCGGCCGACTTGTCCTTGGCGATGGCTTTCTTGGCCGTTGCCAGGTCGTTGTTCATAATGGCGGCAACTGCCTGGTTGTAACCGGTAAACGTGTTTTCAGCCGTTGCGTAGTCACCCGTTGCAGCAGCCATAGCGGCTTTGGTCTCTGCATCGGCAGCAGCGGCATATTTCTTGGCTTCGTCGGTGTTGCCGTTCGCCAAGTTGGACAGCAGGAGGTTCTTGTTGAGCTCTTTCGAGGAATCCAGTTTGGCAGCCTTTGCGAACGAATTCAATGCAGCAGCTTTGTCGCCGGCGTTCGTCTGAGCGACACCGAGGTTGTTCCATACGCGAGCGTCGTTGTATTTCTTCGATGCAACGGTCAGAATGGCGACTTGTTCGTCTACGCCATTGGCCAGCGATTCGGCAGCATAGAGGTACTCCTCGACGGTGAGTTCGTCGCCGTTGCGGAAGGCAGCCATGATTTCGGCATCGGTCTTACCTTCGATGTCGGTGCTGTTGACGATCTGTGCACGACGCAACTCGGGCAGAATCTCGCTCTTCAGTTCGTCGAATACGGTAGCCATGTTCTTGATCTCGCTTTCGCGCTGAGTCGACGAGCTATAGAGGCTCAATACCTGGAGAATCAGATTCTTGTCCTTGATGTTCGATTTCTCGACCAGTTCTTTGAAACCTTCCCAGTCTTCGCCGTAAGCGGCAGCGTCGATGTCGAGACCCGAATCCTTCAGCAGTTTGGCTACGACCTTCTCGCCGGATTTGCTGCGAGCCTCCGACAGCTTGTCGTTGAACTTCTCGGGACCGTCGGGCGAAGCATAACCCTTCACGGCGATGTTCTGCGTTGCACGGTCGTTGTTGAGGTTGCGATCGACATCGGCTTTGAATTCATCGAGGTTGGCTTTGCGCTCGTTCTTCTTCGTTACGGTCGACGAGTTGATCGCATAGAGCAGGTCGGTTTTATTCACTACGGTGGTTACCTTCTTGTAGTTGTTGGCCATCGGCTCCATGATCGCACCGTACTGGATGTCTTTCTGCAGCGTGTTCAGACCGTAAGCGACCGTCAGACCGAACTCTTTGGCAATAGCGGCTTTGGCAGCTTGGTCGTTGCCGGCCAGGATGGCAGCCTGCTCTTCCGTCGGAAGTGCGCCGTTGTGCAGATTGACGAGCGTCAGCTCCTTGCAGTCGCCTTTCGGGCACTGGATTTCGGCACGCAGCTGGAGTTCGCACTGATCCATACGCGGGTCGTAGGGGAACTCGACGTGCTGAATGAAGTTGCCGCCGCTGTACTTGTCGACCACGGTATAGTTCTCCTTCACCTTCGAACCCTGGTAGAATTTGGGTGTACCGGCTACTTCGCCGCCCTCGAATACGATGACGGGCGTTACTTTTACGATCGCTTTCTTGTGGAAGTATTCAACGGGGATGCTGACGTGGATATCGGCAGCGACAATGCCGTTGTTGAGAGCCAAGACTTCGGGATCGACGGTTACCTTGACATCTTCCCGATTCCGGGCCATCTGCTTGAAGCAGTTGCAGCTCGAGAAAGCGAGTGCAGCAATAGCGAGCACGAGGCTCAACTTAATGACGTTTTTCATAATGAGTTGTTTGGTTATTAGTTTGTTTCTGTTTTCGCCTTTTTCGGAATCGTCGGTTCCGAAACACTTTTACACGATGCAAATATAAAAAACAAAATTCAAAAATGCAACATTCGAGGATAAACGACCGGTTTTTGTCGTTTATCCTCGGGACATCATTGTTCGGATTATTCGTTTTCGTGGTCGTGGTTTCCGCGGTGTTCGCGGAAATCGCGGCGTTCGCCCCGTTCGGGACGCGGACGGCGTTCCCGTTCCACGTAGCCTTCCGGTTTGGGTAACAGCGCTTTATGCGACAGCTTGAGTTTGCCTGTCTTGGGGTCGATACCGATCAGTTTGACGTCGATCTCGTCGCCCTCTTTCAGACCGGTCTCCTCCATCGTTTCGAAACGTTTGTAGTCGATTTCCGAGATGTGGAGCAGTGCATCCTTGCCCGGCATGATTTCGACGAACGCACCGAATGCCACGATCGACCGGATCGTGCCGTGATAGGTCTCGCCCACCTCCGGAACGGCCACGATCGCTTTGATGCGGGCCAATGCTCCGTCGAGCGCCTCCTTGTCCACGCCGAAGATATCGACGAGTCCTTTGTTGTCCACTTCGGTGATGGTGATGGTGGTGTTGGTGGTCTTCTGGATGTCCTGAATGACCTTTCCGCCCGGGCCGATGACCGCACCGATGGCATCCTGCGGAATCGTGATCTGCACGATGCGCGGCACGCACGGTTTGTAGTCCGCACGCGGTTCGGCGATGCAGTCGGTCAGGATGTCGAGGATGTGCAGACGACCTTTGCGGGCCTGCTCCAGCGCAGCGGCCAGCACCTCGTAGGACAGACCGTCGACTTTGATATCCATCTGCGTGGCGGTGATGCCGTCGCGGGTGCCCGTTACCTTGAAGTCCATGTCGCCCAGATGGTCTTCATCGCCCAGGATGTCCGACAGAACGGCCCACTTGCCGCTCTCCGAATCGGAAATCAGCCCCATGGCGATGCCCGATACCGGTTTTTTCAACTTGACACCGGCATCCATCAGGGCCAGCGTGCCGGCGCAGACGGTCGCCATCGACGACGAACCGTTCGATTCGAGAATGTCCGAAACCACGCGTACGGCGTAGGGATTTTCCTCGCCGACCGGCACCATCGGCTTCAGGGCCCGCCAAGCCAAGTGGCCGTGGCCGATTTCGCGACGGCTCAGACCGCGTGCGGCCTTCGCCTCGCCCGTCGAGAACGGCGGGAAGTTGTAATGCAGTACGAATTGTTCGGTACCCTGTATCAAAACTTCGTCCTTGACTTTTTCGTCGAGTTTCGTGCCGAGCGTTACGGTCGCCAGCGACTGCGTTTCGCCGCGGGTGAAGATGGCCGAACCGTGAGCGGCGGGCAGATAACCTACCTCGCACCAGATGGGGCGGATTTCGTCCGTACGACGGCCGTCGAGCCGCTTGCCCTCGTCGAGGATCATGCGACGCATGGCCTTTTTCTGTACGTCGTCGTGGAAATATTTGTGGATGAGCGGAGCTTTTTCGACCAGTTCTTCTTCGGTGTAGCGCGATGCGAATTCGGCTTCGAGCGCTTCGAATTTCTCCTCGCGTTCGTGCTTCATCGTGCCGCTCGTCGCGATTGCATAAGCCTTGTCGTAGAGCTCCCGAATGATCGTCTGACGCAGTTCCTCGTCATTGACTTCGTGGCAGTAGGTGCGTTTCACATCCTTGCCCAACTCTTTCGACAGTTCGATCTGTACGGCGCAATGTTTCTTGATCTCTTCGTGGGCGAATTTGATAGCTCCGAGCATGACTTCTTCGGAAACCTCTTTCATCTCGCCTTCGACCATCAGGATGTTGTCGATCGTACCGCCGACCATGATGTCCAGGTCGCATTCGGCCATCTCCGAGAAGCCCGGATTGATGGCGTACTGACCGTTCTTGCGGACGACGCGCACCTCCGAAATCGGGCCGCCGAACGGAATGTCCGATACAGCCAGCGCAGCCGATGCCGCCAAACCGGCCAGCGCATCGGGTTGGATGTCCTTGTCGGCCGAAATCAGATTGACCGTAACGTAGACTTCGGCATGGTAGTCCGACGGGAACAGCGGACGGAGTGCACGGTCGATGAGACGTGCGGTGAGGATTTCCGCATCGTTGGCTTTGCCCTCGCGTTTCATGAAACCGCCCGGATAGCGGCCTGCGGCAGCGTATTTCTCCTTGTATTCGACTTGCAAGGGCATGAAGTCGGTGTCGGGTTTGGCGTCCTTGGCGGCCACGACGGTGCCGAGCAGCATCGTGTCGCCCATCCGGACGACTACCGCGCCGTCGGCCTGTTTGGCCAGTTTGCCCGTTTCGATCTCGATCTGGCGACCGTCGCCCAGCGTGATGGTCTTACGGACTGCATTGTACAGCTTCTTTTCTTCCATTTTTTATTTATAATCCATTATGTAGTTTTTGTATTAGCGCGATTGGACGTTACCTTGCTTTTCAACGCTTTCTCCGCTTTCCACCCAGCGAAGCGGAGGCTTCGGCCCGCGGCCCTTATAAAAGGGCCCTTAAACGCGATGGGCGGTTGATTCGCTACTAACGGTTGTGGGCGCTTCCGACCTCCCGATCCGTACCAGTTAATAAAAAGTTAATAAAAAGGGCAACCCTCCCCAAAATTGTCGGGAAAAATTGCCCTCGTCATTGCCTCGCGGATTACTTGCGGAGGTTGAGCGTTTTGACGATCGCACGGTAGCGTTCGATGTCTACCTCCTTAAGGTACTCCAGCAACTGGCGGCGCTTACCGACCAGACGCAGCAATGCGCGCTGGGTACCGAAGTCGTGCCGGTTGTTTTTGAGGTGTTCAGTAAGGTGGTTGATACGGTACGAAAACAACGCGATCTGACTTTCGGGCGAACCCGTGTCGGTGTTAGACTTGCCGTACTGACCGAAAAGCTCTTGCTTTTTCTCTGCTGTTAAATAAGCCATTTTATTAAAGGTTTAATAAAAGTTCCACTCTACGACGCATTCCCCTTACCGTGAATAACGCCAGAGCGTTCGGCAAAGGTACGAAATAATCCCGAATTCGGAAGCCGAAAATCGAAAATCTTGCATCTTTTCGGTCGAAAAGGCGAAAAATGGAGAGAAAATCGTAAATTTGTAATCCGATCGGTGGAAACGATGCGTAGAAAAAGGCTTTTTTCAAGGATTTGGCTCGCTTGGCTCGTCGCGGCCGTCGCGGCGGCTTGCGGCGATCGGCCGGCTTATACGACGGTCGACGGCGTGATGCTCGGCACGACGCTCCACGTCGTCGCCGACGTGCGGAATGTCTCGGCACAGGAGTTGCGCGGGCGGATGCTGGAACTCGATGCCGAAGCCAAGGCTTCGATGTCGATTTTCGATTCGACGTCGTTGTTGAGCCGGCTCAACCGCAACGAAACCGACCGCATCGACCGCCATATCGCTTATTGTCTGCGCCTGGCCGACAGCATCGGCGCCTTGAGCGAAGGCCGTTACGACGTTACCATTAAGCCGTTGACCGAGGCGTTGGGATTCGCCGGAAAAGAGCGGACAGCGGTTCCGAATCTCGACTCCCTGCTCGCTTTCGTCGGGCGCGACAAGGTGCGCATCGAGGGCGACCGGCTCGTGAAGAGCGACCCGCGCGTGCAGCTGGATTTCAATTCCATCGCCAAAGGATATACGGTCGACTTGTTGGCCGCATTGGTCGAGGCGGCCGGTGCGGAGAATTACATCGTCGACATCGGGGGCGAGCTGCGCTGCCGGGGTGTCAACCCGCACGGCGAGGCGTGGCGGGTCGGCATCGAAAGTCCGTTCGACGGCAATCAGTCCGACGGTGCGTTTCTCCAGCGGCGATTGCAGATGCACGAGGGCGGATTGGCGACTTCGGGCAACTACCGCCGGTTCTATTTCGACGAACAGGGCAACAAGGTCGCCCATACGATCGACCCGCGGACGGGCCGGAGCGTGCTTTCGCGCCTGTTGTCGGTAACGGTCGCCGCACCGACCTGCGCCGAGGCGGATGCGCTCGGCACGATGTTTCTGGCGATGGGGGCCGATGATGCGCTGGCTGCTGTAGAGCGGATGCCCGGCATCAAGGTTTATTTCATTCTGGCGGGAGCCGGCGGCGGGTTCGAAGAGTTCGTCTCGCCGGAAATGCAAGCATGGATGATCGAATGATGAAACAAGCCGCTTTTCTCTATAATACGCAGTCGGGACGCGGACGCATCGCCGATCGCGCGGAGGCAATCCGGGCCGTTTTCGCCGAATACGATTACGAGTTGGAGCTCCTTCCCATTGATTTTAATAAAAATCCGTTCGATGGACGGGAAGGGTTGGAGTTGATGGTCGTCGCAGGGGGCGACGGTACGGTGAATTTCGCAGTCAACGCCATGCGGGCCAAGGGGTTGGACATCCCGTTGGGAATCATTCCCGCCGGTACGGCCAACGACTTCGCCGGTGCGCTCGGCATGTCGCACGATCCGATCGAGGCGGCGCGGCAAATCGCCGATGGCCACGAGGAGCGGGTGGATTGCGGATGCGTGAACGGGCTTTTTTTCGTCAACATTTTCAGTTTCGGCATCTTTACCACCACGTCGCAACGTACGCCCGACGAACGCAAACACCGAATCGGCAAATTGGCCTATCTGATCGAGGGTTCGAAAGAGTTGCGGACGATGCACGCCGTGCCGTTGCAGTTGATCGTCGACGGCGAACCATTCGATTTCAATTCGTTGATGGTGTTGATTTTCAACGGCGAAACGGCCGGCGGATTCCGTTTAGCGCGCGGTTCGTCCGTGCGCGACGGGTTGTTCGACTGCCTGTTGCTCGAAAAACGGAATTTCGTTCGGTCGACCTATTCCATGATCCGTTATTTGTTGGGCGGCAACCCGAAGAACGTCCGCCATTTGCGGGCGCGGTGCATCGACATTTCGTCGCCGATCGACGAGCCGACCGATGTCGACGGTCAGCCCGGTGCGAATTTTCCTCTGCACATCGAGTGCCTTCAGAGAGCTTTGCGCGTCCGCGTGCCGCGATAGCGATACTTACCCTCTCCTCTTGTAGTGCGAGGGCGAGGTGCCGGTATGCTGCTTAAAATATTTGCCGAAAAACGACTGGGTCGAGAAATTCAGCCGCGCGGCAATCTCCTGGATGCTCAATCCCGAATACTTCAAGAGGGTTTTCGCCTCGAGAATGACCGATTCGTCGATCCATCGGGCAGCGGTCTTGCCGCTCACCTCCTTCACGACGGTCGACAGGTATTTCGGCGTGATGTTCATTCGTTCGGCGTAGAACCCTACGTTGCGTTCGCGCGTGTTGTGCCGTTGGAGCAGCGACATGAATTCGTCGAACAGCACCTCGCTGCGGCCCGGTTTGGCTTGCGGCCCCGTCTGGTCGCGGCGGTTGAGCTCGGCCATGATGTAGAAAGCCGTCGTAAAAAGCGAGCGGATGATTTCATTGCGATAGCGTTCCTTGTCGCTGCGCAGCATGGTCTTGATCAGTTGGAAGACCAAGCGGATCTCCTCGACGTCCTGCGGCGTTACTACGATGACCGGTGCCTTGCCGAACCGCATGAAAACGGGCAGCGACGTCGCCAGATCGAGTTGGATGTCGTTGATGAACGATTTGGAAAAAGCGACGAAATAGGCCGAGGCCGTAGCCGAACATTTCACCATGCGGACGATGCTGTCGGGACTGCAAACGATGATGTGATTGGGTCGTACGGTGTAGTTTTTCAGGTCGATGGAGACGGTCGCTTCGCCGGTCATCATGACGATGGCCAGAAACCCGTCGATCGTGGCGGGATAGTCGACGACGGTGGAATTGGCGGCGTCGAGGGCCGCGATCACCAGATCGTCTGATAAATAGAATACGTCGTCCATCTCCTTTTTGATGCGGGAGATGGAGACTTTGTGCAAACTTTCATGCTGCGGATTCGTGCCGTTGCCTGCCATATCGTCCGGATTAACAATCAACCAAAGATACGAAAAAAAGTCCAATCTTGGTATTTCTGGTGCCGAAATATCCTCAAAACCATTCGCAAGGCGTTCATCCGAGATTTTTTCGAGCGGCCGTATAGGACGTATATTCGAATGGACCGATCCATACCAGTTAATAAAAAATTTCGTACTTTTGTCCGGCAGTCGACTGTGAATGCTTCGACTCCCGAGAAAGGATGCCGTCGCAGCGTAAAAATGTCGTCGCATAGTGGATGATGTCGTCGATTAGCATGACGACCTATTAATAAGAATGTATCGTCGGTTCATACGGCCTTTGTTGTTCGCGCTTCCTATCGAACGGGCTCATCGGCTCGTGGCGTTGGTCTTGCGGGGCATTGGCATGATCCCCGGGGGGCGTTGGTGCCTGGACAAGTGCTTCGCCGTCCGGCATCCCGCACTCGAACGCGAGGTGTTCGGACGACGTTTCGCCAATCCGATCGGGTTGGCTGCCGGCTTCGATCCCAACGGCGAGGTCTGCCGCGAATGGGGTGCTGCGGGATTCGGGTTCATCGAAGTGGGCACCGTTACGCCCCGTCCGCAGCCGGGCAATCCGCGGCCCCGCATCTTCCGTCTGCCGAAGGATCGTGCCATCATCAGCCGCATCGGCATGGCGAACCGCGGATTGGAAAAGACCATCCAGTATCTGCGCCGTCCGCACGAGGGATTGATCGTCGGGTGCAACATCGGGCGCAACGCCGCGACGCCGGCCGAAGAGGCTCCGGCGGACTATCTGAAACTTTTCCGCAATTTGTATCAGTATGCGGACTATTTTTCTGTGAATCTGTGCTGCGACAACGCTTGCGACGAAAACTTCACGCACAGCCGCGAATACGTGCTGCGGATCCTGGAGCCGTTGTTCGATTTCCGGCGCGGCCAGAACCAGTATCGGCCCGTGATGCTCAAAATTTCGCCCGACCTGACGGACGAGGAGGTCGATACGATTACCGACATTCTGATCGACACGCCGTTGGACGGGATCGTCGCGACGAACGGAACCCATCGCCGCGAGGGGTTGCATACGAGCCGTACGTCGATTGAGAAGATCGGCAGCGGACGGCTCACCGGCCCGACGCTCACCGCGCGGACGATCGAAATCGTGCGGCGCATCCATGCACGGTCGGGCGGGACGTATCCCATCATCGCTGTCGGCGGATTGATGTCGGTCGACGATGCACGGGCCCTATTTGCGGCGGGGGCCGACCTCGTGCAGCTTTATACCGGATTCGTTTACGAGGGGCCGCGATTGGTGCGGGACATTTGCCGTGCCTTGATCGCCGACGCTCAACCGCCGCAACCTGTCGAAGGAAAAGAGCAGGAGGAGCCTGCGTTGCAGGAAACGGACGATTCGGCCGAGTGTCCGAAAGTCGATGAATAGGAATCAATAAAGACCAGCGGAAGCGAAGATGATTTTGTATAAGAACCGGAATGCTTTACCGCATCACGAACCGTTTTCGAAAGCGGCGACCGAAGCCCCCGCCAAGGCGGATTTGCGGAATAAGTTCCGCTACTGCTGTGGCGGCTCGGTAATCCGAGCAAGCTCGATTACGCTCGCCTGCGGCCGCAGTTAGGGGTGGGTCAAACCTGCAAACGCAGCGAAGCCGCGAACACCACGGCCGGCGGGGATGTAAATCCATGCACTGACTTGATTCGGCATGAAATAGTTACAGATAGGAATGAAAGGGACTATTTTGACGATCGGCGACGAAATTCTGATCGGACAGATCGTCGATACGAACAGCGTCTCCATCGCGCGTCATTTGAATGCGGCCGGCATCGTCGTCTGCGAAAAATGTTCCATCGGCGACGACCGCCGACAGATCGTGCAAAGCCTCGAACGGACTTTGCAGCAGAGCAATGTCGTCATCATCACCGGCGGCCTGGGCCCCACGAAGGACGACATTACGAAAAAGACGCTCGCCGAATGGTTCGGCTGCGGAATGCGCTACGACGAGACGGTCGCCGCTCACGTCGAGCGGATGCTCGCCTCGCGCGGAATCGCTTTCAACGACTTGAATCGCGGTCAGGCGCTCGTGCCCGAGTGTTGCACGGTGTTGTTCAACGCCCATGGCACCGCTCCGGGCATGTGGTTCGAGCGCGACAGCAAGGTGATCGTCTCGTTGCCCGGCGTGCCGTTCGAGATGGAGCATCTGATGCAGGACGAGGTGATGCCCCGTTTGAAAGCCCGCTTCGATTTGAAACAAATCGTGCACCGGACGTTGATTACGGCGGGTTTGGCCGAGTCGATGCTTGCCGAGGCCATCGCTTCGTGGGAGGAGGCCCTGCCGCCTTATCTGAAATTGGCCTATCTGCCCAATCCGGGGGCCGTGCGGCTTCGGCTGTCGGCCTACGAGGTCGACGGCAAGCAGGTCGCCCGCGAGATCGAGGAACGTTTCGAACAGTTGCGGCAGTTGATTCCGCAGTATGTCGTCGGCTACGAAACGGCGACCGTGCAGGAGCAAGTGCATCGGATGCTCACCGAGCGTCGGGCTACGCTCGCTGCGGCCGAAAGTTGTACGGGCGGCACGATCGCTTCGCGGTTCACGGCTTTGGCCGGCGCTTCGGCTTATTTCCTTTGCGGCGTCGTATCGTACAGCAACGAGGCGAAACAGCATGTGTTGGGGGTCGATGCGGCGTCGATCGAGCATTATGGCGCCGTTAGCGAGCCGGTCGCTCGGCAGATGGCCGAGGGCGTCCGGCGCATCTCGGGAGCCGATTATGCGGTCGCTACGACCGGCATCGCCGGCCCGATGGGCGGTTCGCCCGAAAAACCGGTCGGAACGGTTTGGTTCGCCGTAGCGACACCGACCCGCACCGTGGCCGTCTGCAAACAGTGCGGTACCGACCGCGGACAGGTGATCGACCGCGCATCGGCATTCGCCATCGGCCTCCTGCGCGATGCAATCGCCGAAGAAAAGTAAATCATCTTCACGCTACGGAACACGGAATGCCGAGCGCTTCGACCCGTTCGGCGATGCGTTGCAGCTCCTCTCGCGGAACTTTTTCGAGCGTCCGGCAAGGTGTGTCGCGGTCGAGCGAATAGGCCATGACCTGCCGCGGGCGAATCTCCCGAACGAGTTCCAGCCAGGCCGAAACCTCCTTTTCCGTCGTGTTGTCGATCGGTACCCCATCGCACACTCCCCGTAAAAACATCGTTTGTAAGATCATCCGGCCATCGAACCGTTTCATCCGCTCGACCGTCCCGCGCACGGTGTAATCGGAACTTTGCGGACGGTTCATTCGGCGGACGGTGGCGTCGAACGCCGAATCCAGTTTGAGAATCGGATTATCGACCCGCAGCAGGGCTCGGCAGACGCTTTCGTCATCCAAGCGGGTGGCGTTGGTCAGTACGGAGACCTTCGCCGTGGGTGCCAGCCGGTCGCGCAGGGCGATCGTGTCGTCGATGATGGCTTCGAAATCGGGATGGAGCGTCGGTTCGCCATTGCCCGCGAAGGTGATGACATCGGGCGGCGTGCCTGCGGCGGCCATTTTGCGCAGCGTTTCGTCGAGTGAACGGGCGACCGCTTCGCGGCGGTTGAAACGGCGTTGCCCGGGGTGGTCGGCGTTCCAGCCGCACTCGCAGTAGATGCAGTCGAACGAACAGAGTTTCGATTCGAGGGGCAGCAGGTTGACGCCCAACGAAAGCCCCAACCGGCGCGAATGCACGGGGCCGAAGATGATTTGGTCGAAAAGCGAAGTCATGGTATTGCGGTGTTTGTCGCTCAATGAGCGTGGAGTTCGAGGAGGACGGTCGTGCCCGAACGGACGGTTCGACCGGCTGGAATGCTTTGACGGGTTACGGCACCGTAGCCCGTGAACCGCACCCGCAGTCCGCGGCTTTCCAACAGGAACAGGGCATCTTTCAGTCCCATGCCGCGTACGTCGGGCATCTGGGTCGGCGAGGCCGTGAGGCTCCGGATGGTTACGCGCGCGAGCGAATCGACCGTCGCTTGGCCCCAGCCTTTGCGGGCATCGTATTCCGTATGGGGCGACAGTTCGTCGGCGACCGTCCGTATGCGGGCGATGTCGCCTCCCTTGATGCGGTCGGGGTAGTGTTTCGACCGTTTGTCGGTCGGATGGTACCGGTAGGCTCCCCGATTGTAGATGAAATCGACCATCCGGCTCACGACGGGGCCGGCCAGCGGCCCGCCGTAGTAGGTTTTGCCCGCCTGTGCCTGCGTTTCGATGGAGGTCAGCACCGTGTAGCGGGGATTCTCCGCCGGAAAGAAGGCGATCATCGAACCGAGATACCGGCCGCGATAGCGGGGGTCGGTGTTTTGGGCCGTACCCGTCTTCGCCGCTACGCGCAGACGGGTCGTATCGCTGAAAAAGGCGCTCGCCGTGCCTTCGGTGCAGACCGCTTGCAGGCATCGGCGCACCTCGTGCAGCGTCGATTCCGAACAGATCGACGAAGCGATCGTGCGGGTTTCGAACCGTTCCCGATCCTTGCCGTTGCGTTGCAGACTGCGCACGAGCACGGGGGCCACCATTCGTCCGTCGTTGGCGATGGCGTTGTAGAATACGAGCATCTGCATCGGCGTCAGCTTCACCCGATAGCCGTAGGCCATCTTCACCAACATCACCCCCGGGTCGGGCACTTGCCAGTCGGTCGTCAGTTCGGGCGGACGCTCGCCCAATCGTTCCAATCCGACCGTCTGGCCGAGGTGCAGCCGCTCGCGCAGAAAATCGCTGTATCGTTGCTTGAGATCCGTTTCGCCGTAGTGCTCCCACACGGCCTTGGCGAAATAGACGTTCGACGATTTCGCTACGGCTTGGCGGAAGTCGATGATTCGGTCGCCGCGGTGGTCGTCGCGGATGTCCTCGGCCGGGCCTACCCGCACGGGGTCGCCGTTGTGGGTGTCGTAGCACGTTCCGGGGTCGATTTGCGCATCGTCCAGCAACGCGAGCATCGTGGCTAATTTGAAGGTCGACCCGGGTTCCATGCAGCGTCCCAAGGCATAGTTTTCCCGTTCCGAATAACTGCCGTCGTCGTTGCGGCCCAGATTGGCCATCGCCAGGATCTCGCCTGTCTGCACCTCCATGACGAGTGTGGTGCCCCAAAGGGCGTTCTGCACCGTCAGTTGGTTGCGCAGCGCCTTGTCGGCCACATCTTGCAAATCGGGGTCGAGCGTCGTAACCACGTCGCAGCCATCGACCGGTTCACGGTAGGCGGGGCCCGGCACGCGGCCTGAGAACCGGCGGGCGATCCGCTGCCGCAGCGCACGTCCGTCCGTACCCGAAAGCTCCTCGCGATAGGCGTCCTCGAGACCGTAATTGCCTCGGTCGCCCGTCATTCCGATGGTGCGGCGCGCCAGTTCGCCCTGCGGATAGATGCGTTCGTCGTGCTCTTTGAGCTGATAGACCAGCCCCATGTTCCAGTTGAGGAGCGGCCACGTGCGCAGCGTCTCCCATTCGCCGTAGTCGATTTCGCGGGGCAGGAGGTCGACGGGCGTATGGTCGCGGAGCGTGTCGTAAACGGTGCGCGTTTCGTATTCGCGGCCTTTGAGCCGGTCGAGCATCCGGCCGAGCCAGCCTTCGGAACGGAGAATCAGCGTGTCGCGCGAACGGACGAGCCGATAGTGGGCGGCATGTTGCTGGCGGAAGAAACGGGCGTATTCCGCGGCCGTGCGGTCTTTGAAGAAAGCGGCGAGCAGCTTCGAGAGCGAATCGGCCTGTTCGTTGAAGGCGTTCAGCGAATCCAGCCCCTCGGCCCCGAAGTCGAATGCGACCTGATAACGGAAAATCGAGGTGGCGAACGGTTCGCCGTTGCGGGCCAAAATACTGCCCCTCCTCGCTTTGATGACCTCTTGAATAAAAATGCGGTCGTGGAGCCGGTCGGCGTTGTCGGCCACTTCGCGGCTGAAGAACTGCACCCAGACGATCCGTCCGATGACGATGAGCCCCACGAATATGAAAAGAACGTACAATCCCCTGACGCGCAGCAGAATGTCCCGTTTGATCGGCGATGGTTCTTCGTTTTTCATGGTCGTGCGTCAGCGGTTGTCGATGATTTCGCTCGGGGCGACGGGGTCGTAGAGTTCGATGCCGCGGCGTCGCAACTCTTCGGTTACGGCGGAGTGGGTCGTGCAGCGGAAGCGGCGTTCCTGCCAGCGGATCGACTGTTCGCGCAGCACCTGCACCTCGCGTTCCAACCGCATGTATTTCATATCGGTGTGCAAGGCCATGAACACCACCGAGATATTCAATAAGAACATGATGGCGATGGTCAGCAGATAGGGATACGAATGCGACATCCCCTCGCGAACGAGAATCGTTCCGGAGAAAATCTGCCAGAAGGTGCTGGCTTTGCGGCGGCGTTCCTTGCGGCGGATCGTTTCGCGGCGGGCTTCCTCTTCGGCTTCGAGGGCTTCGTCCGCGCGGAGGTCGTCGTCGGCCTCGCCCCGCTCCATCCGGCGCACTTCGCGGCGCACCCGTCGGGCGAACGCTTCGTCCTCTTGGCGGCGGGCCTCCTCGTCGGGGTCGATCGGGTCGAATTCGTGGTCGGTATACATCGCTATTTCCGGATGATTTTTGCGGCGGCCCGAAGCCGTGCGGAGCGCGACCGCGGATTGCGTTCGAGTTCGTCGGCGTCGGGGACGACGGCCTTGCGGGTTACGGGTTCGAACGGCACTTCGGCCCGTCCGTAGAGATCTTTTTCGATGGTTCCCGCGAAGTTGCCGCTGCGCAGGAAATTTTTTACTAATCGGTCTTCTAACGAATGATACGAAATGACGACCAACCGTCCGCCGGGCCGCAAGACTTTGAGGCTTTGTTCCAATGCCATTTTCAGCGCCTCCATTTCGCCGTTCACCTCGATGCGCAGCGCTTGAAACAGTTTCGTTAGAAATTTTGCCGCCTCTTTTTTGGGCGTGCAAGGCTGGACGGCGGCGACCAATTGCGCCGTCGTTGCGATGCGGGCCGCTTCCCGCGCTCGCACGAGACAGTTCGCCACCTTCCACGGCGTGTCGATTTCGCCCCAGTCGCCCAACAGGCGGGTCAGTTCTTCCGGCGGATAGTCGTTCACGACGGTTGCGGCGGTCAGTGTTCCGCGCTGGTTCATCCGCATGTCCAACGGAGCTTCGCCCCGAAACGAAAAACCCCGTTCCACCGTGTCGAAGTGGTGCGACGAGACGCCCAAGTCGGCCAGAATCCCGTCAACTTCCGTTACGCCGCGCAATCGCAGGGCGCCGCGCAGAAATCGGAAATTGCTCTCGACGTAATGGAATCGCGGGTCGTCGGGGCAGTTGTTCCGCGTATCGCTGTCTTGGTCGAATGCGAAAAGCCGTCCGTCGGGGCCCAACGTCTCCAAGATGCGGCGCGAATGGCCGCCGCCGCCGAACGTGAGATCGACGTAAGTGCCGTCGGGTCGGATATTCAACAAACCGACCGAAGGTTCTAACAAAACGGGCGTATGATATTGCGACATAAGGTTGCGCTGAAATTCTTGAAATTTGCTGAAGCGCGAACGCCTCATCAAGGGTCAAAGTTAATGTTTTTTCGAAAAACTTTCGTATATTTGTTTATTATTAACTGGGCCAATCGTTCCTCTCCCCGAAAGCGGTGTGATCCGTAACCCGTTAATAAGAAAGCGGGACGAAGACTGCGGTGTGGACGCCGATAGGCGGGCCTCCGCGGGCGGAGGCTTCGGCCCGCACGGCCTTTATAAAAGGGCCTTGTTATTGGCGCGATAGACGGTTGATTTGCTATGAACGGTTTTTGGTTGCTTCCGATTGTTGCAGATAGCTTATTATTTAACAACTGCCGGCAGCGAAGAAAGCGTTGACAAGCATGGTAACGATCTAACGCATCGGGAACGCCTTTCAAAAGGCGCGGCGGGAGCGAAGAAAACGGTTGAAAGCAAGATGGCGCGCTATCGCGTTAATAAAAAATGGTAGGAAGCGAAGATGACGGTCAAAAGCCAGATGACGCTCTACCGCGCTAATAAAAGATGCCACAGATTGATATAGGGGCCGTGTTGGCCGAGAAAGCGCCTCGTGCGGCTCGTTGGATACCTCGTCCGTTGGTCGAGTGGTTGCGGCGCACGGTTCACGAGAAGGAGATCAATCATATCCTCGCGGAATATTGGACTTTGCCCCCGCAGGAATTCATCCGGGCCTGCTTTCGCGATTGGAAGGTCGCCTATTCGGCGCAGGGACTCGAACGGCTCGATCCGAAGGGACGTTATCTTTTCGTGTCGAATCATCCGTTCGGCGGGATGGACGGCATGATGTTGGCCGATAAACTGATTGACCGATTCGGCGATGTGCGCGTGGTGGTCAACGACCTGTTGATGCACGTCGAGCCGCTGCGGCCGCTTTGGCTGCCGGTGAACAAGCTCGGTGCGCAGAACGCCGAATATGCCCGTCGGATGGAGGAGGCTTTCTTCGGCGATGTGCCGATTCTGACCTTTCCGGCCGGACTTTGTTCGCGCCGCATCGACGGACGGATCACCGACACCGAATGGAAAACGAACTTCCTGAAAAAGGCCTACGCTTCACAGCGGCAGATCGTGCCGTTGTTCGTCGAGGGGCGGCTTTCGAACTTCTTTTACCGCTTCAGCCGGTTGCGCAAGTCGTTGGGCGTGAAGTTCAACATCGAGATGCTGTGGCTTCCGGACGAGATGTTCGCACAGGCGGGCAAGCATTTCCGCATCGTTGCGGGTGAGCCTGTGCCGTTCTCCGAACTCCAGCCGCTCGGTTCGTTGCGCGAACAGGTCGAATATATACGCAAAAAGACCTATTTTTTGGAAAAAACGCTCGGTTCGTCCTCCGATTCCCGTTAAAAATCGTACTTTTGCAGCGATACGCAACCGCAATCGGAATTGACAGAAATGCAATCGGATTCAATAAAACCCATCGCCGCACCCGTCGCACGGGAGTTGCTGAAAGCCGAGTTGACCCCCGACCGGCGCGTTCGTGCGACGAACAAGGCCGCCAACGAAATCTATATCTTTTCGGCAGCCGATTGTCCCGCCCTGATGCGCGAGGTCGGGCGATTGCGCGAGGAGGCATTCCGGTATGCCGGCGGCGGCACGGGGCGCGAGGTCGACATCGACGTCGAAGACTTGGCCGAGGACGGTTATTTCCAGTTGATCGTGTGGGATCCCGATGCCGAGGAGATCGTCGGCGGCTATCGCTTCATCGTCTGCACGACGGAGCATCCGAAGCACCTCTCGACAGAGCATTATTTCCGTTTCAGCGACCGGTTCCGCCGGAAATACCTGCCGCGCACCATCGAACTGGGCCGGTCGTTCGTGCAGCATGCCTACCAACGGCGCCGGAATCCCAAGAGCATCTATGCGCTCGACAATCTGTGGGACGGTCTGGGGGCGTTGGTGGTGCTCAATCCCAGAGCGAAATACCTCTTCGGCAAGGTTACGATGTACACCACCTACAAGGCCGTGGCTCGTAATGCGTTGATTTGGTTCCTGCGCCGCTATTTTCCCGATCGCGAACGGTTAGTCGAGGGCATCCATCCGCTGACGCTGGATTTGGACGATCCCTACTACGAACGGCTTTTCTGCGGCGGCAGCTACATGGAAAATTATCGGATTTTGATTCAGAAGGTGCGCGAATTCGATGAAAACATTCCGCCGCTCATCCATGCCTACATGAATCTTTCGCCGTCGATGCGGGTTTTCGATACGGTTTCGAATCCCGATTTCGGCGATGTCGAGGAGACGGGCATCCTGCTGACGATTGCGGACATCTATCCCGAGAAACGGATGCGCTACACTCGTTGGAAGGGCTGGCGGGCCAATCTGAAACATCGTCGCGAGGAGTTTTCGGAGCGGTTGCGGGCCCATTTGGATGGGCTGAAAAGTCCGTTCAAACGCGATTCGCGCGACTGACCCTCCGAAAGGCTCGGTTTTTGTTTCGACCGAACGCAGAAAAACATCCGGAACTATGAAAAAATCGTGGAAATGGAGGGTGTTGTTCGCCCTCGTCGGGATAGGAACGGCCGTCGGGCCGCTTTCGGCCCAAGTACGTTTCGAAACGGGCTCGACCGATTCCGTGCGCCGTATGGCGCAACAACAGCAAAAACTGGTCTTTATCGACCTTTATGCCGATTGGTGTCCGCCGTGCCGCGCGATGGAGCGTCAGGTCTTTTCACGAAAAGAGGTGGGCGACTTCATGGCACGCCGTTTCGTGGCCGCCAAGTACAATATCGACCAGACGTCGGGCCGCGAATTGTTGGACGAATACGGCAGCGGTTCGATTCCGCTCTACCTGATTTTCGACACCGACGGCACCTTGTGGGGCCGTATCGAGGGGGCTGCGCCCGCCGAGGAGTTCATGGACAATCTGCGGACGGTGCTCGACCGCTACGACAAAGAGAAAAAGAAGCGTCCTTGATCCGCGCGTGGGTTTATTTCCGCGTGTAAACCACCTGCTTCGTCTCGAAGAAGGGTTCGCTGAAAAAATCCGAGATAGCGTAACGTTCCCATTTTTTGTTCGTTGCGGCTAATTCTTCCGTCAGGTCGCCTCCTTTCAGATAGAGAATGCCGTTGGGCAGCGTGCCGCGCTGTCCGCGTACGATTTTGTCCCAGACCCATCGCACGAACTCGGGCATCGCCGTTACGGCCCGCGAAACCGCATAATCGTAACGCTCCGTGAGTGTTTCGGCCCGCAGACACCGCGGGTCGATGTTTTTTAGTCCCAATGCCGACGCAACCCCTTCGACCACCGTAATCTTTTTGCGGATGGAATCGACAGCCGTGAAATGCGTCTCCGGAAAGAGGATCGCCAGCGGAACGGAAGGGAATCCGCCGCCGCATCCGACATCGAGAATCCGGGCGTCGGCCTCGAATGTACACACCTTTGCGATAGCCAGCGAATGCAGCACGTGGCGCAGATAGAGTTGTTCGAAGTCCTTGCGCGACACGACGTTGATTTTGGCGTTCCAGTCGGCATAGAGGTCGTAGAGCGCCGCGAAACGCTCTTTCTGTAACGGTGTCAGCTCGGGAAAGTATTTTATTAAGAGGTCCATCAAAAATAGGCAATTTTATACTGAATCGGGTTGGCGAATGGTTTTACATTGCCGTCGGTCGTGTCGCTCGCGGCTTCGCCGCGTTTGCAAATTTGACCCACCCCAAACCCCCGCCTTGGCGGGGGTTTCGGTCGAAACCCGCAAGGTGATACGGCTTGGGAATATCGTCCGTGTAAACACCTCGCATTATTTTTCGTGCTGAATAAAACGGCACATCTGTTCGCGGGCCCGATGGATTTGGGTCTTCACGGTTCCTAACGGCAACGCCAGTTTCGCGGCGATTTCTTCGTAGGAGAGTTCGTCGAAGAAGCGCAGCCGGATCAGTTGCCGATAGCGCGGGGAAAGGCGTTCGAGGTAGCCTTCGATCTGGGTGCGTTGCTGCCGGTTGATGATGCTTTCTTCGGGTGTCGGGGCCAGCGAGGCCGGCGCCATGAACCGTTCGTCGATGGGGAGCCCCTCCTGCCGGCGCCGAACGAAGTCGATGAACGTGTTGCGGGCGATGGTGTAGACCCATTGCCCGAAGGTGTAGTCCGGACAATACCGGTGCAAATTGATGTAGACCTTGATGAACGTCTCCTGCAATAGATCGTCCACGTCGCTCGTATGGCCGAGCCGTTGCACGAGCAGGCGGCGTATGGCATCGCGGTAACGTTCGAACAGGTATTCGAAAGCGATGCCGTCGCCCGTCAGCACTAATTCGACTAACCGGCGGTCGTCGGCTACGATGTAGTCGGCTATCTCCATACCCGGGCGTCTTTGCGGAGGAGCGAGAGCGTGAGCAGGAACGACCAGCAGGGGCTGAACAGATCGTAGAGGAAGTAGCCGAACAGCAATCCGGTTTCGCCGAGCCGTTTGGCGATGCGGCGGACCTCGACGAGCACCGTTATGAACCGCAGCAGCAGCAGTACGGCTGCTGCGATTTTGAATTCGAGCGGCATGACGGCCAATGCGCAGATCGCCGAGACGAAGAACAATACGCGCGAACCGAGCTCCCAATGCAGGTAGTTCTTGACCGCCTGCGGATAGAAATGTTCGGCCGAACTGAAGTAGCGCAGCCGGTCGAACCACCAGCCGATACCGCCCCACATCTTCTCCCGCAGGGTGGCACGCGGGGTCAGTACGACGCTGACATTGTTGCGGGTCATCACCTGTTGCATGAACAGGTCGTCTTCGCCGATGTTCATGTTGAGGTGTCCGAAACCGTTGGCTGCGAAATAGGTCGTTTTGGTGAAGCCGAGGTTGTGCAGCGTGCCGCGATAGGGGCGGGTTCCGATGGCGCGGGCGATCCACGGGACGGAGTGCATCAATCGCCACGTCCGCATGAAGCGGTTTTTCAATCCCTTCTCGCGTTCCAGGCCGCAATACCCCAATACGATGTCGCCGCGCAGGAATCCTTTGGCCATGTACGACAGCCAGCGGTCCGAGGTCGGATAGGCGTCGGTCGAAGTGAAGATCATGCAGTCGTAATGGGCCGATTTGATGCCGACGTTGAGGGCCATCTTGCGGGAGATGGGAAATCGCGGGTCGAGCAGGATTTTCGACGTATAGATTTGCGGGAACGAGTTTTTCAGACGGAGCAGATCCTCGTAGAAATCGTTGTCCTGGCCCACATAGACGATGACCACCTCATAGGCGGGATAGTTTTGGGCGAGCAGCAGGGGCAGTCGTTCTTCGACGAACGTATATTCTTCGGCGAACATCGGCACGATGACCGACACGGGCGGTTCTTTTTTGCGGATGGAGGGCCGGTGGCTGTTTTTGTAACCGGAGATGCGTCCGAACGAGAAGATATAATAGTAGAGCTGTACGAAAAGCAGCAACAACAGGATTCCTGCAAGGGTAATCCCCTCCCAACCGTAACACGACAGAAACGTATCGAATAGTTGCATGGCGATGAAATATGCACAAAGATACGAAAAAGCCGAGCACAATGCCAAATTTATTTGAACATTGCCGAGGCGCAGTATCTTCGACGAAGTCAAAGATACGAAAAGTCGAGCGCAAAAGAGCAAACTTGTTTGCTTTTTTTGCCGAGACAAAGTATCTTCAACTTTGTTGAAGATACGATTTTTTATTGACGCGGTAGACGGCCATCATGCTTTCGGTGGTCTTCGACGCTTCCGTCGCTTTTTATCAATGCAAACAACATCAGCCCGACTAACGGACAGCGAAGCACCTTTGTCAGGCATTGGCCGTCAGTTCCCTTTCTTGCAGGCATTTTGCTCCACAGCGCACTCCGTTTTCTTCCCGGATCGGCTAAATTTGCATACATTCCGCCACGCCCGTTTTCAACCGTTCCAATGCCTCTATAAGCCGGCTTCGCGGGCAGGCGATGTTGATGCGTAGAAAGCCTTCGCCCTCTGTACCGTACATCGAGCCTTCATTGAGCCAGAGTTTCTGCCGTTCGAGCAACCGTTCGGCCAATTCGGCAGAGGAGAAGTGCAGTGCGCGGCAGTCCACCCACACAAGATAAGTGCCTTCGAGTTTCGTTACAGATAGCTGTGGCAGATGCTCGGCGAAATAATCGCATAAACAATGGTAATTCTCGTAGAGATAGGCATTCAAGGCATCGAGCCAACTCTCTCCGCGACTGTAGGCCGCGATAAGGGCCTCCACCCCGAACGGATTGACGTCGCACACCTCGTTGATGTTGATGGCCCGGTCGATTCTCCGGCGCACCTCCTCGTCGCTCGACACGATGTTGGCGATTTGCAAGCCGGCGATATTGAACGCCTTCGAGGGCGACAGACAGGCGATGGCGTTCGCCTGAAAGGCTTCCGATAGCGAGGCGAAAGGAAGATATTCGTGTCCGGGCAGCGTCAGTTCGCAATGGATTTCGTCGCTTACGACCCGCACGCCGTTACGTAGGCAGATGTCGCCCACACGCAGCAACTCCTCGCGCGTCCAGACCCGACCCACCGGATTGTGCGGGTTGCAAAGCAGCAGCAGTTTCGTCCGCGGATCGGTGGTCTTGCACTCCAGATCGTCGAAGTCCATGCGATAGGTGTTGCCGTCGCGGACGAGCGGACTGCTAACGAGTTCGCAGCCGTTGTTCCGGATCGAGGAGAAGAAACAGTTGTAGACCGGCGTCTGTACCAGTACGCGGTCGCCGGGTTCGGTCAACGCCTTGATTACGGCCGAGAGTGCCGGCACCACGCCCGAGGTATAGATAATCCACTCTTTGTCTATCCGCCAACCGTGCCGCCGTCCGAACCAGTCGATGACAGCTTGGTAATAGGCGTCGGGCACCCGCGTATATCCGAAGATGCCGTGCTCCATGCGCCGGCGCAACGCCTCCATTATGCAGGGTGCCGTGCGGAAATCCATGTCGGCCACCCAAAGCGGGAGCACGCCGGCATCGGCGGCGCTGTCCCATTTGTAGGAGTTCGTCCCTCGGCGGGGGATGAGTTCATCGAAATCGTACTTCATAATCCTCATTGCTTCAATCCGTGAAATCCGTCTGTTCCGCTCTGAGCCGAATGACACAATCGGCCGGAGCCTTGCGGTTTTCGTCGAGGGTTACCGAACCGATCGCATCGGCCACGATCCATCCCGACGTCGGGTTTTTGATGTTCGTAATCGCCCCGCGAATGTCGGCCTGCAGCGTACTGTACTCGAAAGCGCGGTCGCAGTCGGGCCCGAACGTGCAGTTTTCCAGCACGAGATCGTGGGCATAACAGAGCGGTTGTTCGCCGGTAATGTGGCAATTCACCAGCCGCAGGTTGCGCGAATGCCAGCCGAGGTACTCGCCGTTGAGTTCGGAATCGTAGACCGTTACGTTCTCCACCTCCCAGAAAGCGTCCTTGGTGGTGATTTTCGCGTGGTGCAGCTCCACATTCTTTACATACTGGAAAACATACTTGCTGTCGCTCTCTAACCCGTCGATGCGAATGTCTTCGCTGAACATGAAAGGATAGGTGCCGCCATGCAGTTTCAGATTTTTCAGGTTCAGCCTTTTGCATCGCCAGAACACCTCATCGGCATCGTTCATCTCTACGTTCTCGATTTCGATGTCGGTCATCTCGCGGAACATCTTGGGTGCGTCGATGCGCGTGTCGGTCATTTTCAGATGATCGGAGTACCACAGGGCCGAACGACCGCCCACGTCGAAGAAACAGCGGTCGATAGTAAAACCGTGTACGTGCCAGAAGGGATAGTTGCCTTCGAAGCGGCAGTTGGTGGCGACGATGTTGCTGCACTCCTTGATGGCGGATTCGCCCGCAAGGATCGTTACGTGGTCGAGGTGCAGATCATGCGAGGCGAACAGCGGCCGTTCGCCGCCGAATTGTTTGTCTTTTATCAGTTGCATAATTCTATCGTTTAATTTTAATCATTCCATTCTTTTTATCCATCGCCCTTTCTCCAACCGCCACAGGAAGAGGATTCCGCGAAAGCAGAGTTCGATGCACATGGCTACCCACACGCCTTTCAGCCCCATCGAGGGAGCGAGCAGGGCAGCCAGCGTGAGCCGGACGGCCCAGATGCTCCCGAAGTTCATCAAGCTCGGAATCAACGTATCGCCCGCCCCGACGAATACGCCGTAAGCGACGATGGCGGCGGCGAACATCGGCTCAGCGAAGGCCTCCACCCGCAACGCCATGACGCCGAGCGAACGGATTTCGGCATCCGGCGTCATCGCTCCGATAATCCACGGAGCGGCCGCATACATGACGATCCCCATGATGCTCATGACCGCTATACCGGATACTACGGTAATTCGGGCGAAACGCCGGGTCAGCTCGTACCGGCCGGCCCCGATGCTTTGACCGACCAACGTGGTGGCGGCTTCGGCGATCCCGTATCCGGGCATGTAGCAGAGGCTTTCGGCGGTGATGGCGAACGAATTGGCCGCAATAGCGAAGATACCGAGCGGAGCGACGATCACCGTCGTCAGAATTTGCGCTCCGCAGATCACGATGTGTTCCAGTCCCATGGGCAAACCGATGCGGAAGGCTTTCCGCAACGTCCGCCACGTGGGACGGAACAATCCCCGTTCATGATTCAGGGCAAGCTCTTTCGAGCGGGTGCACAGATACCAGACCATCGCTCCGGCCGTTACCGTTTCGGCCAGTACGGTGCCGAGCGCGGCGCCTTCTACTCCCAACCCCATGCCCGGGACGCACAAGGTCATGCCTCCGACCTGCCATTCGCGCGACGGGAAAATCAGGAAAAAATTGAATACCACATCCAGTATGCACATCGCTACGCCCAGCAGACTGGGGATGCGCATATTGCCGCTGCACCGCAACATTCCTCCGGCCAGAAAATTGAGTTGGAGCGCAGGCAGGAAGAGGGAGAAGATGCAAAAATAGAGCGAGGCATTCCGGCGGATGGAGACGTCGCCTCCCAACCATTCCGGCAAGCAGCCGCTGATAGCTATGCCGACCATAGCCAACAAGAAGCTGAAAAATAGAGTCGCCACGAAAGACTGCCGCAAGACGGCTCGTGCCCGGGCGAACTCTCCCGCACCGACATGATGAGCCACCTGTACGGAGAAACCCGTTGCAGCGGCGACACAGACGCCCCAAAACAGCCACGTAGTGGTGGACACCAGACCGATCGAGGCCGATGCGTCTGCACCCAGACGGCCGACCATCGCCGCATCAATGTACTGCATGACGATGGTGGAGACCTGTGCCACGATGGCCGGAAAGCTCAAACGGGCGGTGAGCGCCAGCTGCTGCCGAAACGTCATCGGTTTGCCCTCGCGGATCAGGAGAAGCAGGGCTTCTGTCTTGTCTGTACGGGATCGCATCCTCGAATCACTCGCTTATTTTCACTTCGTTTCCGGCCTCGGCCGCACCCCGTAAGAATTCATTGCAAAGTGTGTCGGAGTTTCCTCCGCGACGAGAGCTGGGAGGTAAAATCAGCACTTTTTTCGTCCTATTTTCGATAGGATTTTTCATGTTGCAAAATTCGCAAAAATAAAACAAATCATTCATAGATGTATTACAGATTCTTTCCCCGATTCTAACCTTAATTACGGATTTTTTCTTCGGCCGCCAATCGCGTGAATAAAAAGGTCGGGAGCGAAGAAAGCCTTGCTAAGCACATACGAGGTGCTGCCGCATAGCAGGGGAACCGCTTTCAAAAGCGGCTTTTAAAAGCAGTATGCCGGTTGAAAAAATAGCTTTTCTGACGGCGTTTTTCCTCCTGTGTGCGGGCCACATAGACCGGTTCGTGCGTATAGGGATTCTCCCCCGTGTAGAACATCACGGACGAAAGGGTCATCGGTGTCGGGGTCAGATCCTGCACCTGCTCCAGCGTGAAGTGTAGCCGTCCGAGCACCTTCTCCGACAGCGCCCGCATCTCCCGCTCCGTGCAGCCGGGATGCGACGAAATGAAATACGGAATCAACTGATAGGGTAGCCCTTCGCGTCGGCAAATCCGTTGGAAATCGGTATTCAACCGTTCGAACAGCGCGAACGGCGGTTTGCGCATCAAGCGCAATACGGAGGCTTCGGTATGCTCGGGAGCGACCTTCAACCGTCCGGAAGTATGATATTTGAGCACTGTTTCGAGGTAGGGCTTGTCGTCGAACAGATCGTAGCGGATGCCGCTGCCGATGAAGGCCTTCTTGATTCCCTTGACCGCACGGATTCGTTCGTAAAGTTTCAGCAGCGGGCCATGATCGTTGTCGAGATTGGGGCATCGGGACGGATGCAGGCACGACGGCCGACGGCAGCGGCTGCACAGCGTCTTGTCGCGTCCGCCCATTCGATACATGTTGGCCGACGGGGCCCCGACATCCGACAGATAGCCTTTGAATCCGGGCATCCGCACGATGCGTTCCACCTCGGCGAGGATCGACCGCTCGCTGCGCGAATGGATGAACTTGCCCTGATGCGCCGAAATGGTGCAGAACGAACACCCGCCGAAACATCCGCGATGGATGTTCACCGAAAACTTGATCATCTCCCAGGCCGGAATGGCGCCCTTGCCGCGATAACGCGGATGCGGAGCCCGTTCGTAGGGCAGATCGAACGAATGGTCGAGTTCTTCGGTCGTGAGCGTCGCATGGGGCGGCGTAACGACGACGAACCGGTCGCCGACGGCTTCGACCAACGTCGCATCGGGCGCCATCAGGTTGCTTTGGGTCTCTATTTCGACGAAATTTTCGCCGAAAGCCCGCTTATCGGCCTGACAACGCTCGAAGCTGTGCAGGCGGATGGTTTTGTCGGAGTCGAGCCGGTCGACATACGCCCGATCGGCCAGGAACGCTACCTGCCGGATGCGGCGCAACAGTTTGGCATTGTATCCGTTGCGCATGGCGCGCGCCACCTCTTGGACGACCCCTTCGCCCATCCCGTAGATCAACAGGTCGGCCCCTGAAGTCGCGAGCACCGACGGATGCAGCGAATCGCTCCAATAATCGTAATGGGTCAGCCGCCGCAACGAAGCCTCGATGCCCCCGATGACGACAGGAACGTGCGGAAACAACCGTTTGAGAATCTGCGTATAGACCGTTACGGCACGGTCGGGACGGAAACCCGCCTTGCCGCCAGGCGTATAGGCATCGTCGTGCCGCAGTCGCAGGTTGGCGGTGTAATGGTTGACCATCGAATCCATTGCGCCGGCCGAAACGCCGAAGAAAAGCCGCGGCGTGCCCAGTTTGGTGAAGTCGCGCAAGTCGTCGCGCCAATTGGGCTGCGGCACGATGGCCACGCGATACCCCTCGGCTTCGAGCAATCGCCCGATGACGGCCGCGCCGAACGCAGGATGGTCGATGTAGGCGTCGCCCGTGAAGAGGATGACGTCCAACTGTTCCCATCCGCGCTCGCGGACCTCCTTGATCGATGTCGGTAAAAACATTTTTATTAGCGCGACCGCTTTTGAAAGCCCCGTTTGAACGGGGTTCCCGATGCATTAGATCGTTACCGTGCTTTTCAACGTTTTCTTCGCTTCCGCTGGTTGTTAAATAAATTATCGGTAACAGTCGGAAGCGACCGCAACCATTAGCAGCGAACCGACCGCCCATCGCGTTTAAGGGCCCTTTTATAAGGGCCGCGGGGAGGCTTCGGCCCGCGGCTCAAAGAACCGTTATTCGTTACGCATCCGGCGTCGCCGTCGATGAGGCGGTGTACCGCTCCCACTTGGCCAACAACTCCTTGAAGTCGGCGGGCAGATCGCTTTCGAACAGCACCTGCTTGTGGGTCGTCGGATGCTCGAAGCCCAACAACCGTGCATGCAACGCATGACGCGGCATCGCCGCGAAGCAGTTTTCGATGAACTGCCGGTATTTCGAGAAGGTCGTACCTTTCAGAATGCGGTCGCCGCCGTAGCGTTCGTCGTTGAACAGCGGATGGCCGATCCATGCCATGTGGACGCGGATCTGATGCGTGCGGCCGGTCTCCAACCGGCACTCCACGAGCGTTACATAACCGAAACGCCGCAGCACCTTCCAATGGGTTACGGCCCATTTGCCCTCCGAACCGTCGGCGAAAACATACATTTTCTGTCGATCCTTGGGGCTGCGGCCGATGTTTCCGGTGATAGTGCCCTCGTCCTCCTCGAAATTGCCCCACACCAACGCCACGTAACGCCGTTGGATGGAGTGATCGAAAAACTGTTTGCCCAAACGGGCCAACGCCTGTTCGTTCTTGGCCATCACCAACAGCCCCGACGTATTTTTGTCGATGCGGTGCACGAGCCCCGCCCGCGTATTGCCCTCGCTGTACATCGGCAGGTTGCGCAGATGCCACGACATGGCATTGACCAACGTGCCGTTGCGGTTGCCGACCCCCGGATGCACCACCATGCCGGCGGGTTTGTCGACCAGCACGATGTCGTCGTCCTCGTAGGGAATGACGAGCGGAATCTCCTCGGGCACGATTTCGTACTCGCGCTTGGGATAGGGCAGCACGATCTGAATCCGATCGAACGGTTTTACGCGATAGCTCGACTTGGCTATCGACCCATTCACCAGGATGTTGCCGCTGTCGGCCGCCGCCTGGATGCGATTGCGCGAGCAGTGCAACATGTGAGCCGTCAGGAACTTGTCGAGCCGCAACAACGATTGCCCCTTGTCCGCCGTAATCGCGAAATGCTCGTAAAGCCCCGCAGCTTCATCGTCCTCATCGCTCGCCGCACCTGCGTCGATTTCAGCCTCCTCGGGTAGAAATTCATCGGCCGGTCGGCTCTCCGGCCTGTTGCGCACCTCGTCCATCAATCGAAAAAGCCTTCGTTATCGTAGCGGAATCCATCCGTCGCCGGTTCCGTCGTTGCATCCGCGGCTTCCTGCAATGCCGCAGCCACCGAATCGGCCCGCTCCTGCTCTGCCCGCAATCGCTCGGCAGCCAAGGCTTTGGCTGCTTTTTCGGCCAATTCGATCTGTTCTTCGACCTTCTTCCGATCGAGCGTCAACCGCAACTCGACCCGCGTACCGAGAGTAACCGTCCGTTCGGCCGCAGGCGACTGGATATAGACGCAGGCATCCCGCTGGTTCAACAGATTGATGCCCTCGTCGAACCCGAGGCGGCCGACATTCAATCCCAACTCCCACAACCGGCTTTTCGCCTGTTTGAGCGAAAAACCGACGAGCATCGGAACGACCGTCGCATCGTTCCCGGGCTCGGCCCCCACATAGAGCGTAACGCCCGAACCGATTCCCGCCTCGATTTTCGAATCTTCCGACACCCGTTTCCGCTCGCAGAACTCCTCCAGCACATAATTGGTGGCAATATCGGGACGATAAATCAACTCGGCGATCTCCAATCCGGCGATTTCCAGCATGTTTTTGGCCTGCCGCAGCGACCGTCCGGCTACATAGGGCACGGGCACCCGCTTCTCGCGGAACGAATTGATGGTCAGATAAATCGTACGGCCCGGTTTAACCTCGACGCCTCCTTCGGGCAACTGGTCGAGCACGACGCCGCCTTCGTAAGCCGGCACGAACAACGAATCGTTGACGCAAAGCCGCAACCGATTCTCGTGGGCGACACGTTGGGCCTCATCCAGCCGCAGACCCGTAAAGTCCGGCACCCGGCGTCGGGCGCCGTGTCGCGTACCTACTTGCATGACGAGATGGGCGGCCACGGCCATAGCGAGGATGATGACGACGATCAAAACGATATTCCACAGTAGCGGATACTGCTGTTTGTATCGTTCGATAAGGGTTCGGGAGGTTTGTTTCACGGACATAACGACAGGTCATTTGGGTGCCTTGCGGTAGAGGTACACGGCAATGCACAGATAGATGATATTCGGGAGCCACACGGCGATCCACGGCGGGAGGGTGCCGCTCTTGGCGAACTCGGCGAAGAAACGGTTGAACAGGATGTAGGAGAAACAGAGCGTGATGCCGATGCCGATGTGCAGGCCGGTACCGCCCCGCACCTTGCGCGAGGAGAGCGACACGCCGATCAGGGTCAGAATGAAGGTCGAAAGCGGATAGGCGAAACGCGAATGCCGTTCCACCTCGATGATGCCGAGTTCGTCGGAGCCCTTGTCGCGCTGCTGGTTCAGAAAGTCGTTGAGCTGCGCGATGTTCATCGTCTGGATCAGTTCGCTGATACGGCCCAGTTCGGTGGCCTCCAAATTGATGAGGGTATCGAGATTGCGATGTTGCGAGAAGCTCTCCATGCCCGTCGAATCGAACATCCGCTGCGTATAGCGCAGGGCCGTCCACCGTTTGGTTTCAGGATCGAAATGCACGTCGGCCGCCTCCAACGAATGGGTCATCGTCCCGCCGTCGTAATGTTCCAACGCGAAGAACGAAGCCTGCTGGTTCTGCTCGCTGTACCCGCGGATGTAGGCGAACGTCCCGGGGTCGATCTGGCGATAGATATGTCGGTCGTAGGTGCCTTTGGTGTGGCGCTTGATGTACTGTTGCTCGAACCGGACGATGTGCTGCTGCGAAATGGGGATCAACCAAAGGCTCAACAGCAGCGACAGAGCGGCGATGATGACCGCCCCGAGAAAATAGGGCCACATGAGCCGCCGGAACGACATACCGCCCGAAAGCATGGCGATGATTTCGGTCTGGTAGGCCATCTTCGAGGTGAAGAAGATGCAGGCGATGAAGGTGAACAGGCCGCTGAACTGATTGATGAAAAAGGGAATGAAATTCAGGTAATAATCGAAAACGATCGCTTTGAACGGGGCTTTGAGTTCCGTGAAGTCGTCGATCTTCTCCACGTAGTCGAACGTTACCACGATGACGATGATCATGGCGATGGCGAAAAAGTAGGTCGACAGGAACTTTCCCAGTATGTAGCGGTCCAGAATCTTGAACCCGGGCGATTGCAGCTTCATGGTGTGCAAAGATACGAATAAGCAAGCGCAAAAACAAGTTTACTTGTTTTTGCCGAGCGGAAGTATCTCCGGCGAAGCCAAAGATACGAAAAAATCAGAGACGGCGTCCCAGTTTGGCGACCATCGTCTCTTTCCAGGGCAGAAAATCGCCGGCTGCGATGTGCTCGCGGGCCATCGACACCAGTCGCAGATAGAATGCGATGTTATGCAGCGAAGCGATCTGCGCCGCCAGCATTTCGCCGCACACCGTCAGATGATGCAGATAGGCTTTCGAATAGAGCCGGTCGACGAAAGCCATGCCCTCGGGATCAATGGGCGAAAAATCATCCTCCCACTTCTTGTTGCGGATGTTGATGGTCCCTTCGGAGGTGAACAATTGGCCGTTGCGGCCGTTGCGCGTCGGCATCACGCAGTCGAACATGTCCACTCCGCGGGCAATGCCCTCCAGAATGTTCACCGGCGTGCCCACCCCCATCAGATAACGGGGCCTGTCCTGCGGCAGGACGGCATCGACCACCTCGATCATTTCGTACATCGTTTCGGTCGGTTCCCCCACCGCCAGACCGCCGATGGCATATCCGTCGGCATCGTACTGCATCGCATGTTCCGCGGCCCGCACCCGCAAATCGGGATAGGTGCACCCCTGCACGATCGGAAAAAGCGCCTGGTAATGGCCGTACCTGGGCTGCGTCCGGTGGTAACGGTCGAAACAGCGGTCGAGCCACCGCTGGGTCAGGTCGAGCGATTTGGCCGCATATTCGCGCGGAGCATCGCCCGGAGGACATTCGTCGAACGCCATCATGATGTCGGCGCCGATGGTTCGCTCGGTATCAATGACGCTTTCGGGCGTGAACAGATGCTTCGACCCGTCGATGTGCGACCGGAAATGACATCCCTCTTCAGTCAGCTTGCGGCAGGCGGCCAGCGAAAAGACCTGAAAACCGCCGCTGTCGGTGAGCATCGGCCCCTCCCAGGTCGAAAAACGGTGCACGCCGCCGGCTTTCTCGATGATTTCCATGCCGGGCCGCAGATAAAGGTGATAAGTATTGGCCAGAATGATCTGGGCCCGCGCCTCGTCGCGCACGTCCCGATGGAAAATTCCCTTGACGGTCGCAGCCGTGCCCACAGGCATGAAGATCGGAGTGTAAATGATGCCGTGATCGGTCTGCAACTCGCCCGCTCGGGCATGCGTAGCGGAATCCTGGTGTCGGATGGTGAATCGGATGCTCATAATGCCGACAAAAGTAGTCGTTTTTTCCGGGAAATCCTAACCGCGCAAGGGCTTTCAAAAGCGCCCCGTTTGAACGGGGTTCCCGAGGCGGTGGATCGTTGCCATGCTTTTCAACGCTTTCTTCGCTGCCGACCACTATTCAGCGGCCCGCGCGGCTCAAAGAGCCGCATCATTTTTAGACAAAACGGTCGCAAGCACGAAAGCCATTGATCGGTTAATAAAAATTTGGCATTGCTCTCGCTTATTTGTATCTTCGCCTCTGAAAACCTACCGTTTTTCATCATAGTATGTTACGAAAACTTCGAATCGTGCTCGCCGTCCTGTGCTTTGCGGCCGTAACGCTCCTGTTCCTCGATTTTACCGGAACGTTGCATGCCTGGCTCGGCTGGACGGCCCGAATCCAGTTCCTGCCTGCGCTGCTGGCGCTCAACCTCGGGGTCGTGCTGCTGCTGGTCGCACTGACCTTGCTCTTCGGACGGCTCTATTGTTCCGTCATCTGCCCGCTGGGCGTGATGCAAGACATCGTGGCGTGGTTCGGCAGCCGTGGAAAAAGACGGAAGTTCCGCTATGCCTATTCGCCTGCGAAAAACGGATTGCGTTATGGCGTATTGGCGCTTTTCGTCCTCGCGCTCGTCGCCGGTGTCGGCTCGTTGGTGGCCCTGCTTGCTCCGTACAGCGCTTATGGACGCATCGCAACCAATCTGTTCGCTCCGATCTATCGGTGGGGCAACAACCTGCTCGCTTGGTTCGCCGAACGGGTCGACAGCTATGCCTTTTATTCGACCGACGTGTGGATGCGGTCGCTTCCGACCTTCCTGATTGCCCTCGCGACCTTCGTCGTGTTGGCCGTTTTGGCCTGGCGCAACGGACGTACCTATTGCAATACGATCTGTCCGGTGGGAACGGTGCTGGGATTTCTGGCGCGTTACTCGCTTTTCCGTCCGGTCATCGACACCGAAAAGTGCAACGGTTGCACGCTCTGTTCGCACCGGTGCAAGGCCGCTTGCATCGACGCGAAACACCATACGATCGACTATTCGCGCTGCGTTGCCTGCATGGATTGCCTCGATGCCTGCGCCCAGGGTGCCATCAGCTATCGCCGGCGTAAGAAACAGCCGGTCGTCGATGTCGTTGCAGGGCCGGTCGTCGACGTATCGCGCCGGCATTTTCTGACCGGTGCCGCCTTGCTGGTCGGTGCTGCGGCTGCGAAGGCCCAGGAAAAGAAGGTCGACGGCGGGTTGGCGGTCCTTCTCGATAAAAAAGTGCCGCATCGGACGACGCCCATCGTCCCGCCCGGAGCGCAAGGATTGTGGCATGTCGCCCGCCATTGCACCGGCTGTCAACTCTGCGTCGCGGCTTGTCCCAATGGCGTCCTGCGGCCCTCGACCCGTCTGGAAGCATTGATGCAGCCCGAAAGCTCTTACGAACGCGGCTATTGCCGTCCGGAGTGCACGAAGTGTTCGGAAGTTTGTCCGGCGGGGGCCATCCATCGCATTACGCCCGAAGAGAAATCGGCCGTCCAGATCGGTCATGCCGTGTGGGTCAAGGAGAACTGCATTCCGTTGACCGATGGCGTTTCGTGCGGCAACTGCGCGCGGCATTGTCCGACGGGTGCCATCCAGATGGTTTCGTCCGATGCCGCGAATCCCGATGCGCCGAAGATTCCCGTGGTGAACGAGGAACGTTGCATCGGATGCGGCGCCTGCGAGAATCTTTGTCCGGCCCGGCCGTTCAGCGCGATCTATGTCGAAGGGCATCGGGTGCATCGTACGATTTGATGAATAGCGAGAGAAACATGGAAACGAAAACGGATAAAAAAATCTCCCGGCGGGAATTTTTGAAACGGTTGGGGACCGGTGCGGCCGTAACATCGGCGGCGTTGGTGGCCGGATGCACCCCGAAACGGACGACGACCGCGTCGCTGAACGAGGTTCCGGCCGGCGGCATGACCTATCGTACGAATCCCACTTCGGGCGATCGCGTGTCGCTGCTCGGGTTCGGCATGATGCGCCTGCCGATGGTCAGCGCCCGCGAGGGCGGCAAAGGCAATGAGGCGATCGACCAGCCGATGGTCAACGAATTGGTGGACTATGCACTGGCGCACGGCGTCAATTATTTCGATACGTCGCCGGCCTATTGTCAGGGACTCTCGGAACGGGCCACCGGCACGGCGCTGAAACGCCATCCGCGCGACCGCTATTTCATCGCGACGAAACTCTCGAACTTCTCGCCCGACACGTGGAGCCGAGCGGCGTCGATGCAGATGTATCGCAATTCGTTCAAGGAGCTGCAGGTGGATTACATCGACTACCTGTTGTTGCACGGCATCGGTATGGGCGGTATGGAGGCGCTGCGGGGTCGTTATTTGGATAACGGGATGCTCGATTTTTTGGTCGAGGAGCGCAAGGCGGGCCGCATCCGCAACCTCGGATTCTCCTATCACGGCGACATCGAGGTATTCGATTACCTGCTGTCGCGGCACGACGAGTTCAAGTGGGATTTCGTCCAGATTCAGTTGAACTACTTGGATTGGAAGTACGCGAAGCAGATCAATCCGCGCAACACCGATGCCGAATACCTCTACGGCGAATTGTCGAAACGGGGCATTCCGGCCGTCATCATGGAGCCGTTGTTGGGCGGGCGTCTGTCGAATGTGCCCGACAACATCGTGGCGCGGCTGAAGCAGCGCGAACCCGAACGGAGCGTGGCTTCGTGGGCCTTTCGGTTCGCCGGTTCGTTTCCGGGCGTCCTGACCGTGTTGAGCGGCATGAGGGTGATGGAACATTTGCAGGACAATCTGCGCACCTACAGCCCGCTGCAGCCCTTGACCGACGACGAATTCGGTTTCCTGCAACAGACGGCGACGCTGATGATGCAATACAAGACCATCCCCTGCAACGATTGCAAATACTGCATGCCCTGTCCCTACGGACTGGACATCCCAGCCATCCTACTGCACTACAACAAGTGTCTCAACGAGGGGTCGATCATCGACGATCCGCAGGACAGCGCCTATCGTCGGGCCCGTCGCGCCTATCTGATCGGTTACGACCGGTCGGTGCCGAAGCTGCGGCAGGCGAGCCATTGCATCGGGTGCAACCAATGTTCGCCCCATTGTCCGCAGCGCATCGACATCCCGCATGAACTGCATCGAATCGACGCCTATGTTGAGAAGTTGAAGCGGAATAAATAAAGAATTGCCTTTACGGCACGGGGTCGTATCCGCTTCCGCCCCACGGATGGCAACGCGACAAGCGTTTGACGGTGAGCCACAACCCTTTCAACGGGCCGTATTTGCGAAGTGCTTCGAGTGCATATTGGGAGCAGGTCGGTGTGAATCGGCACGAAGGCGGGAACAACGGCGAGAGGCACAACTGATAGAATCTCACCAACGCGATCAATGGCCACACGCAAATCCGTCTAAAGCCGATCGCCGATCGTTTCCAGAATTTTTCGGACTGCACGGTAAATCGTTTTGTAGGGCAGCACCTCTTTCGAGGAGTAGATGAGCGCCAGATCGAGATTGACCGGTTCGATGTTGGCAAGCAGTTGCTTTTGAAGCCGATAAGCCTCTTTCGTGCGGCGGCGCAGCAGGTTGCGCTTGTTAGCCCGTTTGTGGAACCGTTTCGGCACTGAAAAGAGCACCTCCACCGTCGGCAGCGCATCCGTCTCGGCGAACCACACGTATCGGAAAGGGAAAACGAAGCCGCTTTCGCCTTGCTCGAACAGCCGTCGCACGGCTCCGAACGAACGAAGCCGCTCTGTGCGGGGTAACGAGCAGTCGGACATGGGCAGGCAGGTATTTTCGATTCGTTTGCGCGGCTGTTATTTGCGCGGTTTAGCGGATTTTGACGACGTCGCAGCCGGTTTGCGATCGGCTGTCGGCTTGCGATCCGTTGCCGGTTTGCGGGAATCGGCCGCCTTGTTGGGATGGGCAGCGGAACGTTTGGCCATTTTGTGCTCCTGGGTGCGGATGAATTCCTCCTTGCGGGCATCGACGGTCAACGATACCGGTTCGACGGTCTCGCCCTTCTGCACCTTGTCGAGGTAGATGTCCACGGCCTTCACCATCGACGGAGCTTGCGGCGTGGGTGCATTGGCCCGCACGGTGATTCCGGCATCCAAGGCTGCCCGCAGGGTTCCTTCGCCGAAGACCGCTACGGCCGGCAGCTGTTCCGTGCCGAATTTGGCGATCAGCGCTCGGACATCCGACGGCGAGTAGAGCGCCAGCAGTTCGTATTCGGCGAGATTCACGGCGTGGAGATCGCACGCCTCGGTGCGGGCCAGAATGACCGAATCGACCGATAACCGCAGTTTGGCCAGCGTTTCGGGCAGCTCGGGACGGTGCGGTTCGCTCAAAGCGAGCAGGAACTTCTCGTCCTTGTGCTTGATGATCAACTCCACGAGCGAAGTGAACGACCCGTCGGCGAACGAAATTTTGCGCTTGCGGTAGACGATGTATTTTTGCAGATAGAGGGCTACGGCCTCCGTCTGACAGATGTATTTCATCGTCTCGGGAACGGTAATCCGCGCTTCTTCGCAGATATGGAAAAAACTGTCGACCGTCGTGCGGGAGGTGAAGATGACGGCCGTGTGGGTCAGTATCTCGATGCGCTGCGAACGGAACTCCTTGAGCGAGACGCCTACCACGCGGATGAAGGGTTGGTAGACGATTTCGGTGTCGTATTTCCGGGACAATTCGTGGAACGGCGATTTTTCGCTGTTCGCCGGTTTCGGCTGGGAAATCCAGATTTTTTTCTTAGCTGTTTCCAACTCTCTGCTCGTTTTTACGTTGATCGGTCGCTTCACCTCACGGCGAGCTGCCATAACAGGCTGACCGGGAATAATTCGACGCTGCAAAGGTACAAAATCCAATGGATAATCGAAACTTTTTTGGAAAGAAAGAGGGTCAGTGTCTCTCTGAGATACAAGAAAATCGTAACGGTCAATTCGATGACGATCAGACCGAACCAGAGCAGGCCCGTATGTTGCGGGCAGAGCGTGAGGAGCAGCAGGGCGGGGGTAACGATCACGACAGCGCCCGAAAAGTAGAGTTTGCGCAGCTGGCGCAGTTGGGCGATGAGCGGTTGGGTGAGGGTGAGTGCTCCGACCAGTCGCAGCAGGCTCCATTGATATCCGATGACGAGCAGGAAAAGGACCGAAACCGTGAGGCTCAACAGCGCGGCCGCAGCGAACGAGAAACGGCCGGCCGGAAAATCGGCGACGAGCGATTGTCCGTATTTGACGGCGAAGATGCCGATGAAAAGCGTGCCGATGGTGGCGATCGTGCGCATGAATCGGGCGTAGCGGCTGCCGCCGGGTTCCTGGAAGTGGTGATTGTCCGAATGCGGATTGTGGAAGATGCGGCTCAACAGCGTGCGGATATCGGGCAGTTTGTGATAAATCAACAGGATGTAGATGACGGCCAGCAGCAGGAAAAATCCCTGGAACAGGGCATTGTCCGTCAACGGCCGTTCGTGCGGATCGCCGTGCGGCGTCCGGACGAGGACCGATTGCAGGCCGTAGACGGTCGATGCGAAGACCTCGGTATAGGGCGACGGTGCTTCCTGTTGCGTCTGTTGCAGGGCGTGCGATCGGTGGGTGAGGACGGAGCGTTCGATAGCCCGCAGTGAATCGGGCGTGCAGTATACACGGAACGGATAGTCGTGCGAACGGTCGATTTCTTGTCGAAGCGATAGACTGTCGGTCGGAGCCGCAGACTCGTCCGAAACGGTCTTGGTCGCAGTGTGTATGGATGCCGTTGAGGCAACCGAAGCCTTCGAGGTTGTTGAATCCGTCGAAGCCGCAGGGGGCGTCGAACCTGTTGCGATGATTGAATCCGCCGAAACAACGGAGGTTTTCGAAACGGTCGAAGTTATTGAATCCGTCGAGGCGGCGGAAGTTATTACCTTCGTTGAGGGTATTGAATCCATCGAGGCCGCCGGTCTTGGCGGAGCGGCCGAAAATTCTGCCGTCCGACCGAGCGTATCGGTCGGAACTTGCAACAAGGTATCGGTCAGCGGCTCGTTCATCCTGCGAAGAATCGTTTGAGCGTGATGCGGATGGTCGTCCCCTTCCCGGGTTCGGAATCGACGACGGCGATGCGCCCCGAATGGTAATCCTCGACGATGCGCCGCGACAACGACAGGCCGAGCCCCCAGCCGCGGGTTTTGGTCGTGAATCCGGGTTCGAAGATGCGTTTCCAGTTGCTTTTCGGAATGCCCTTGCCGGTATCTTTGACGTCGATCATCACCTGTTTGTCATTCGACGAGATGCGTACGTCGATGGAGCCGTGGCCTTGCAGGGCATCGAGCGAATTTTTCATCAGATTCTCGACCACCCATTCGAACAGGGCCGCGTTGACGTTGGCCTGCACCGGCGCGATGGCCAGTCCGTTGTAGTCGAGCGTAACGTTGCGCGGAATCCGCTTGCGGAAGTACATGACCGATTCGCCGACGATTTCGTTGATGTTGACCGGTGCGAGGGTCGTCTCGGAGCCGATTTTCGAGAACCGGTCGACGATCTTCATCAGATGGGTCAGGTCTTTGTTCATCTCCTCCACGGCGCTTTGGTCGATCTCCTGCGCACGTAGGTATTCGATCCATCCTAAGAGCGACGAAGTCGGAGTGCCGAGCTGGTGGGCCGTCTCCTTGGCCAGACCGATCCAGACGCGGTTTTGTTCGTCCTGTTTCGAGGAGCGGAACGCGATGTAGCCCAACAGAACGAAGGTCGTGATGACCAGCAACTGGATGTAAGGGAAATAAAAAAGCGATTTGAGCAGGTTGGAACGTCCGTAGAAGATGATGTGGTAGTGGTCGGCGCTCCACAGGAACCGGATCGGCAGCGGCGTGTTCTCTTCGGTGAACTTGTCGATGCGGCGGCGCAAGCGGTCGGGATGTTGGAGGATGCGTTCGGGCACCAAATGGGCCTGGAGTACCTGCAAATTTTCGTCCGTGATGATGAATGGGATGTTGTTGCCGTTCGACATGATGTCCTGCACCAACGGATCGTTGAGCGAGCCGCCCAGCACGTCGCGGTTGACGCGTTCCATCGCATGGGCCCACAGCGCCACATCGTGCTGCTCCTTCTCCTTGAGCCGTTGCGCCATCTTGTTGGTGTAGATGATCGACAGCGCGCCGAGCAGCACTCCGACGATGATGACCACCACCCGATTGCGGAACGAGAATATGTTGCGGCGCAGCTTCATCCGTTGCTATTTCCGTTCGGTATCCTGTTCGGTCGTGATGCGGCGGTATTCGGCCGTGTCGCGCAGCACCTCCACGGCCCGGGCAACCTCCTTGTCGTCCGCCAACGAATGGGCGATGACGCCCGCCGTGTAGCCGTGCCGCTGCACGATGTCGCGGTTGATGGATTCGACGATCTGCTTCCGGTAGGTCTCCAGATTGGTCTGCGTATCGTCCTTCAGCTCGGATTCCATGCGCTCCAGTTGTTCCGTAACTTCGCCGAACCGGTCGTTGGCAGCCGCTTCGCGCAGGGTTTTGAGCGCCCGCCGCGTATCCGATTCGTAGGGCACCTGCTTGTTCTTCATGAAGTCGGTGAAGTCGGCGTAATCGGCCTCCGTGATCGAGAAGTTTTTCAGATCGGCCGGCGCTTCGGGGTGCCGTCGCGTATATTCGTCGCCGAAGTCCTCGATGAATCCCAACGCATAGAGCGTCGCGGCGAAACGGCTGATGTATTCCGGCTCGGTGCGGACGTCGGGCATGATGCCGCCCCCGTCGTAGACCTTGCGGCCGGCGCGGGTCGTGAACTCCGAAATCAACGAGTCGGGAACCGTATGGATGGACTTCTGTTGCGAATGCGAATAGTCGATCGCCTGGATGCAGCGTCCCGACGGAATGTAGTATTTGGCTGTCGTCAGTTTGAGCATGGTGTTGTATCCTAACGGCTTGGGCGACTGCACCAACCCCTTTCCGAAACTGCGCTGGCCGATCAGTACGGCGCGGTCGAGGTCTTGCAGCGCGCCGGCGAGAATCTCGGCTGCCGAGGCCGAATTGCCGTTGATGAGCACCGCCAGCGGCAGGTCGGGCAGGATGGGTTCCGATTGCGTCGCGAAGCTCTTTTTCGAATCGTCGGTGCGTCCCTTGGTGCTCACCACATCGGTGCCTTTCGGCACGAACAGGCCCAGAATCTTGACCGCTTCCTGCATGATGCCCCCGCCGTTCGACCGATAGTCCAGTACCAGCCCTTTCAGTTCGCCCTCGCTGCGCAGTTTCGCGATGGCCGCCTGCATCTCTTCGTAACAGCCTTCGGTGAAGTCGCTGTGGCGGATGTAACCGATGCCGTCGCCGAGCCATCCGGCATAGGGAATGCCCGGAATGGCGATTCGTTCGCGCCGGAGGGTCGCCGTCTCTTCGCTGCCGTCGAGATGGCGCACGGTTACTTTCACCTTGCTGCCGGGTTCGCCCTTGAGCCGTTTCGAGACCTCCTCGGTCGTAAATCCCGCAGCCGATTGTCCGTCGATGGCCAGAATCAAATCGCCGATTTTCAGTCCGGCGCGGTCGGCAGGTGAGTTTTCATAGGGCTGCGCGATGCGCACGTAGTCTTCCTTCTGCCGGATGAGCGATCCCACGCCGCCGTATTTGCCGGTCGTGAGCACCTCGAAGTCGGACATCTCCGATTCGGGGATGAACTCCGTGTAGGGGTCGAGGTCGCGCACCATCCCTTCGGCGGCGCCGGCCATCAGCACGTCGGGGTCGACGGGGTCGACGTAACTGACCGACAGTTCGCGCATCATGTTGACCAACAGCTCCATGTTGCGGCCGAGACCGAAGTCGTTGCGACCGGCGAAAATCGTACAGGCGGCTATCGCGAGGGCGGCCGCCGCCGTGATCCAATAGCGTTTATTGGCTCGAGCGATCGTTCTTTTTCCCATAATTCGTAGACCGTTTAGCTTTTTGGTCCTATTCTTTTGCGTCGTAGGGCGTGTAGTAGGCGTCCCAGTGCTGCATCACGCGGAACACGCCGTTGCGGTGCCCTTTGATGCGCAGACGGCCCTCCTCCTCCTGAATCGTAATCGCGTCGTCGAAGAGAATCCGCAGCCGACGGTAAAAACTGCGGGGCCGAAAAACCAGCACGCCGTCGGTTTCACCGACCAGATCGTAGCCCGCCGAATCGAATGCGTTGAGCACGATGGGCCTGCCGGTTTCGTCCAGTTTACCGGAAATGTGCCGCGACGTGAACTTCAACAGCGGGTAGACGGCCGAGAAGAGTACGAGCACGCCGAGCAGCGCCGCGAATCGGAACGTGTGGAACATTTCGTACTCCAAGGCATCGAATCCGAAGTCGGTCATGCCGGTGGCGATCATCACCGCGACCATCGCCGAAGTGAGAACGAGCATCGCGAAGAAAAATTTTACAGAACGGACGAAATAATTTTTATGGACCGATGCGGTTTTCTTGACCGGCATGGAACGATTAGGGAACATGCTCATGCTGTGTTTTAATTGGTTACTTATTTTTCAGTTTTGTCTGGTTTCGGAACATTGCGCACTGTGAGCCTCCCGATCCGTACCGACCAAGTAAGTAAAAACCTGCTCCATCTGCCATTTCGGGGTCGAGGTGGCGCCGCAGATGCCGACCGAATGCACTCCTTCGAACCACGTCGGGTCGAGCTCCGACGGTTCCTCGACCCAGTGGGTGTGCGGATTGGCCCGTCGGCACATTTCGAAAAGCACCTTGCCGTTCGACGATTTGCGACCCGAGACGAACACGACTGCATCGAACCGGCTTGCAAATTCGGTCAGATGTTGTTCGCGGCCCGCTACCTGGCGGCAAATCGTGTCGTCGAGCCATACTTGCGCCGGATCGGCCGCCCGACGCCGCATCTCATCGCCCAGCTCCTCGAACAATGCGATGCTCTGCGTCGTCTGCGACAGAAAATAGATGGGCCGCGCGAAGTCGATCGTTTCCAGATCCTGTCGTCCTTCGATTACGAGCGTCGGTTCTTCGACCTGCCCCGTGAGCCCCACTACCTCGGCATGGCCCCGTTTCCCGAGGATGACCACCTGGCCGTCGACCGGACGCATCCGTTCGTGCGCATGTTTCACCCGCTTCTGGAGCCGTGCGACCACCGGACACGTGGCGTCGATCAGGTCAATGCCCAATCGGCGGGCAGCCGCATAGGTCGTCGGCGGTTCGCCGTGCGCCCGGATGAAAAGCCGGCAGCCGCCCAATCGGGGCATGTCGTCGTGCGTTACGGTGTGCAGACCCAGCCGTTCGAGCCGCTGCACTTCGATCCGGTTGTGCACGATGTCGCCCAACGAATAGACCGTACCGCCTGCTGCGAGGGCCTTTTCCGCCTCCGTAATCGCCCGGACGACGCCGAAACAGCATCCCGATTTATCGTCGATTTCGATCTTCATCGCAGTTCCGAATCCGATTCGGTTTGGCGCGTATCAGGCCTTCCGAAGGATTCCCACCCGTTTCGAATACTCCTCCATAAACCACGCCATCTGTTCCTCTACGGTCATGCGGCTGTTGTCCAGCACGACGGCATCCTCCGCTTGGCGCAACGGCGAGATGGTTCGACCCATGTCGGCTTTGTCGCGTTCGCGGACGTTGCGTTCGATCGCCTCCAACGACACGTCGTCGCCTTTGGCTTTCAGCTCGTCGTAGCGGCGGCGGGCCCGCACGGCCGGATCGGCGGTCATGAAAATTTTCAGCTCGGCATCGGGAAAGACCACCGTGCCGATGTCGCGTCCGTCCATCACCACGCCCCGTCGGCGTCCCATCTCCTGCTGCATGGCCACCAACTTTTGCCGCACGGCGGGAATGGCGCTCACGCCGCTCACGCAGTTGCTTACGTCGATGGTGCGAATCCGGCCCTCGACCCGATCGCCGTTGACATAGATGTCGCTGGCGCCGCGCTCGGGGTTGAAGCGGAACGTAATGGCGATTTCGTCCAACAGCCGTACGACGGCCTCTTCGTCGATGATGCCCGACCGGATGGCCCCATGCTCTTGGGCATAGAGCGTTACGGCGCGGTACATGGCGCCCGTGTCGATGAAGATGTAACCCAACCGCGCAGCGATGCTTTTGGCGAACGTGCTTTTGCCGCACGACGAAAATCCGTCGATGGCTATGATGATTTTTTTGTGTTGATCAGTGTCCGACATTGGGGAAAATGGCAAAAAAGGTCGATAAAATGGTGTAGACGCCCAACAGCCCGATGAGCAGTCCGGCGACGTGGTTGATCGTGAGCATGTGGCGCGGGCGGAAGCGGCGGCGGAACAGGTTGATGACGAAGGCCAGCAGCGTCCACCAGGCTGCGGCGCCGCCGAAGAATCCGGCGATGGTGAACGCGGCCAGCAGAAAGCCGTTGAACCCGTTGCCGGTCATCTCGGCGCCCGAGATTTTGAAGATGGCGAAGAAGGTGAGAATGTAGGGAATCACCAACACGAAATTGGCGAGGGTGAATCCGAAAATCGACGCGAAATCCTGCCACAGCGAACTTTTTCCGGCGCGGTTGCGGCGGATTTGCGGCACGGGGTTCTGCGAGAAGATGTAGACGCCGAAGATGACGACCAGGATGCCTGCGACGACCCGCAACAGGGTGCTGTACTGTTCGATGCTGGCTTGCAGCAGCGAGTAGAAAAACAGGGCGAACATGGCCATGAACGTATCGGCGCAGGCGACGCCGAATCCCGAGACGATACCCGAACGCCGGTTTTTGGAGAGCGTGCGTTGGATGCACAGCACCGCTACGGGGCCGACGGTGATCGACGCAGCGATGCCGACGTAGATGCCGCGGAAAAGCACTTCAACGAATTCGAATCCCATATAGAGTCAGCAGCAAAGGCGGATTTAGGGAACAAAGGTACTCAAAAATTTCCTATTCGGACGCTGTCGGCGAGAATGTGTTGATATTTTATCGAAAACTTTGTGGGATCGGCCGGATAGGCGGATGGCGGATCGACTATATTTGCACTGTTAAATAGAACGTTCTATGGCAGAGATGAAACAATTCGGGCTCGATGTCGAGTTGAGCGCCGACGTGGCACAAGGCAATTATTCGAATCTGGCAATCATATCGCACTCCTCTTCGGAATTCATCCTCGATTTCGCGACGGTGCTGCCCGGTGTGGAGAAAGCGCGGGTCAAAAGCCGCATCATTCTTACGCCCGAGCATGCGAAACGCCTGTTGCGGTCGTTGCAGGAGAACATCGTGCGGTACGAATCGACGATCGGGAAGATCGAAATTCCCGTGCCGCAGTCCGGTCCCGACGGCGGCCCCAAAATGGGCCAGGCGTAAGGCCCGTTCAAACGGGCCCAGTTAATAAAAAATGCCTTTGGGGGCGAAGAGGGCATAGCCGAAACTGAAAACGAGATACATGTTTTTCCAGTTGCGCAGATCGTACTTCGTCAGGCTCAAACTGACCGGCCCGATCGGTGTGTGATAGACGAACGACGCATCCACGATGTAGTGCATCTGTCGATTCTCTCCGCCGTAATAAAGAAATTGCGGGTCGTTGTCGCGGCGTTCGCGATACATGGCATAGAACCCCGTGCGGAAGAAGCAGTTGGGCAGCAGATCGAACGTCGGCATCACGCCGCCCGCTACGAACCGTTTGCCGCGCAGGGCCGGCAGATAGATCATCCGCGTATGCGGCAGCGGAGCATAGGCCGGCAGCGACAGGAGCGTTGCACCGTTGCAGGTGAAAGGCGGATGGTTCGTGATGACTGCATCGAAGTTCAGCCCCAGCGAAAACCAGGTGCGTTGCGGCAGATCGAAGTATTTGTCCCACGTCAGTCGGGCGCCGAACCATTGCCGGCGTATTTTCGAGCGGAATCCGCCCTTGTCCAGCGGTTCGAACTTATCTCGGCCCGTTACGAAGATGCCCGAAAGCTGCAGATTCGAACCGCGCCGCGAATGGATCATCCGGTCGAGCGTGTTGCGTTTGACGGCAGCCATCGCTCCGAAGTAGGTGAAACGGGTGTGGTCGGTTTCGTCGCCCGCGAATCCATCGGCATCGTAGTGGTAGTTGACGTGGCCGAGGTTGGCCCGCAGCAAAAAGAAACTGCGATGCGTGAGGGGCATCCCGAGACCGAGCGAACCGTAGAGACCGCTCTCCTTGACATGCAGGGCATCGGTTACCTCGGTCAGATTGCCGAAATTGCCGTGGTTGAGGTCGTGGGTGTGGAAATTGAAGCTGTAGTCGAGAAACAGCGGTTTCCAGGCGTAGAAATCGGTACGCCCGCCCAAGGAGCCCCACGAATAGAGCGGCCCGGGGAAGAGGTCGGCGCCCCACGATTGGGCAACGCGGCCGATCGAGCGGTAGTTCAGCCCGATGTACCCCATGTTGAAAGCCGTCGACGAGATGTTGCCGCCGACCGAAATCTTGAAATTGGGTTTCGTGTGGAAGCGGGCTTCGAACGCATAGCGGCGCGTCTGCGGATCGTAGATCGCATGGGGAAAATCCATCGTGAAATCGCCGCCGGCCAGCACCTCGTAGAGTTTGTCGCGCAGGCGGTCGAATCCCATCGCCCGTTGCCGGCCCGTCGATTTGCGGTCGACCTGCATGAAGTCGCGGATGTATTCGCGCTGCGGCGGGGCGAGCCCTTCTATGCGATAGTCGTCGAAGATCAGCGGCGGGCACTTTTCGCGAAAGGCTTCGCGACGGGCCGCGATTTCGGCGGGCGTGGATCGGGCTTCGACCTGTTGCAAAATTTCGGGCATCTTGGAGAGGGCGTCGGCATAGCCTGCGTTCATGGTCTCCTCGGCCCGGTCGAAGTCGAGCATACCGACGTCCACCGCGCGGGCGATGCGGATGCTGCGACCCTCGGGCAGCGAATAATCGGTTTCCTGCATCGCCAGCAGAAAGGCCTGATCCATCAGGCTGTTCTGCTCGCTCGGACGGGTGTTGCCCGAGGTGCAGATGCTGCCGATAATCAACGAAGGATGGAAACTTTCGTCCAGCGCTTTCCACGGGAAATTGTCGTAGATGCCGCCGTCGTAGAGCAACATCGAATCGCGTACCATCGCCTTGAAAACCAACGGAATGGACATCGACGCACGGACGGCTTCGCTCAATTCGCCTTCGCGCAGAACGACTGGCTTGCGGGCGTTCATGTCGCTCGCTACGCAGAGAAACGGCACCATCAGTCGGTTGAAATCGCCGTCCGAAGCGGCTGTCGCCGGTGCGAAAAGCCCGACGAGCGCCATGTCGATCTGGGTCGACGAGAGCAGGTTGGTCGGGGATTGGAAGGTGCGGCTGCCTTTGCGGAAGTCGAGCCGTACGTTGATGAACGAGGGCGATTGTCCGTATTGGCGGTAGTAGGCGAGGTAGCGGTTGGGGTCGATGCGCCCCGATACCCACTCCTTCACGGCACCCGACGCGACGATGCGGCGCATTTCGGCCGGCGAGTATCCGGCGGCGTACATCGCTGCGATGATGGAACCCATCGACGTGCCGGCCACGTAGTCGATGGGGATGCCGTAGGCTTCGAGCGCTTCCAGCACACCTATATGATAAAGGCCTTTGGCGCCGCCGCCGCTCATCACCACGCCTATGCCGCCCGTCGCCGGTCTTGCAATGACGGGGCGGTTCCGTAACGAATCGGCGGGCATTTCCGTCGTTTCGCGGACGGCGATCGGTATGGCCGATGCTGCCGATGCAGTCGGATGCGTCGGCAAGGTCAGCAGCAAGGCCGCTCCCCAGATCAGGATGTGCGATGGACGGATGCGCATGGGGTCAGGCTTGTTCGGAGGCCGGACGGTCGACCCGCAGTTCGAGCGAGATGCCCGACCATTGGTTGATCGACAGGCGTTCGCTGCGGATTCGGTCTCCGTTGTAGGCGATTTTCAGATCGAGGGCAAAAGGTTTCGTCGTCTCGATGTCGTTGCTTTGCGGCAGTGTGTGCGGGATGACGTAGACGTAGAGCAGCAGATGGTTGCACGGCTGCGTTTTGAGCGTAAGCCGTCGGTCGGGCGCTACGTTCGCGGGACGCTCGGCGGGGCCTGCACCGACATCCGCCACGTGCGATTCGGCCGATGCGAAGTCGATCCGTGTGCCGGCGGCGTCGAAACATCCGCACATCAACACGGCGTTGTACCTCCACCAGCCCTCGAACCGGCTCGCGATTTCGATGGTGAATCCCTTTTCCATAGCGCCAAAGATAAGCAAAAAAACGGGTTTTGCGATAAGGCAGGATAATTGCAGCATCCGTTCCGGCGGAAATGTCCGGAGCGACGAAAAAAAAGACGTTTCGGCCCATGAACCAGTACGCGGTTCATTCCGACCGAGTTTCTAAAAAGGCGATTAGATACAAATTTACACCGATGGTACTTCAAAACCGTATCACCTTGCGGGCTCCGACCGAAGCCCCCGCCAAGGCGGGGGTTTGGGGGTGGGTCGAATTTGTAAACGCGGCTTCGCCGCGAGCGACACGACCGGCAGCAATGTCAATACATTCGCCAACTCGATTCGGTGCAAAATCGTATATAGTTATTTCTAAAAAATTTATCTAATTTTATTTGCGCGGGAACAAGAAAGTATGTACTTTTGCGCTGTGAAAAAAATAACGGTGGATTTTTCCAATTAAAAAACTCAATAACATTATGGCAACTATCAAAATCGGTATCAACGGTTTCGGCCGTATCGGCCGTATGGTTTTCCGTGCCGCTTGCACGCAGACCGACAAGTTCGAGGTAGTGGGCATCAATGACCTCTGCCCGGTGGATTATCTGGCTTACATGCTCAAGTACGACACGATGCACGGTAAGTTCGAAGGCACGATCGACTACAACGTCGAGAAGAGCCTGCTCATCGTCAACGGCAAGTCGATCCGCGTAACCGCCGAGAAAGACCCCGCCAACCTGAAATGGAACGAGGTCGCAGCCGAGTACGTCGTCGAGTCGACCGGTCTCTTCCTCACCGAGGAGAAGGCGCAGGCTCACTTGGCAGCCGGTGCGAAGTACGTCGTGATGTCGGCTCCGTCGAAAGACGCTACCCCGATGTTCGTTTGCGGCGTCAACACCGACACCTATGCCGGTCAGAAGATCGTTTCGAACGCATCGTGCACCACGAACTGCTTGGCTCCTATCGCTAAGGTATTGAACGACAAGTTCGGTATCACGGACGGTCTGATGACCACCGTACACTCGACCACCGCTACGCAGAAGACCGTAGACGGCCCGTCGATGAAGGACTGGCGCGGCGGCCGTGCCGCTTCGGGCAACATCATCCCGTCGTCGACCGGTGCTGCAAAGGCCGTAGGCAAGGTCATCCCTTCGTTGAACGGCAAACTGACCGGTATGTCGATGCGCGTTCCGACCCTCGACGTTTCGGTAGTCGACCTGACCGTCAACCTTGCCAAACCCGCTAAATACGATGAGATTTGCGCTGCCATGAAAGAGGCTTCCGAAGGCGAACTGAAAGGCATTCTGGGCTATACCGAGGAGGCTGTCGTATCGTCGGACTTCTTAGACGATCCGCGCACGTCGATTTTCGACAAGGCTGCCGGTATTGCGCTGACCGATACCTTCGTGAAGGTCGTTTCGTGGTACGACAACGAGTGGGGCTACTCGAACAAGGTGCTCGACTTGATCGCCGTGATGAAGGCTTATAACAAGTAGGCTCATCTGCTTGGATAGCTCGATAAAGGCCGACCCGATTTTTCGGGCCGGTTTTTTGTTTTTTTCGCCTCGGGTATTAAATTTGCAGAAACAGAAATTCGTTTCTCAATCAAAATCGTATGGTTATGATGAAAAAAGTCAGGATGATGCTTGCCGGCCTGTCGTTGCTGGTCGCAGCCGTTCCCGTTTTTGCGTCCGATGGACGTCCGATCGACGTGTCGGAGCTTCCCGCACCCGCTCGTCAGTTTATCGGAACCCATTTCGCCGATGCGAAGGTCTCCTATGCGACGGTCGATGGCCGATTGCTCGACAAGGAGTACGAGGTGGTCTTCACCGACGGCCGTAAGGTCGAGTTCGGCAAGAACGGCGAGTGGGAACAGGTCGATGCGAAGCGTGGCCAGTTCCCGATGGCGGTGCTCCCGCAGTCGATCCGCACCTATCTGCGTCAGAACTATCCGGATACGCCGGTTTCGAAGATCGAACGCGACCGGCGCGGTTATGAGGTGGAATTGCGCAGTGGGCTCGAACTCGATTTCGACCGGAACGGCCAGTTGCTCAAGATCGACGATTGACTCCCCCGTGCCGCTTTTCGAAAGGGCGGCCTTGCTTCGAACGATACGGCCCCTGTCCTCTTCGAGGATGCGGCCGTATCGTTGTATAGGCGGAGGCAATGTCGGTATCGGAAAATACGATGCGGATTTTTGAACAAGCGACCGATTTCTGTCGTATCTTTGCAATGAGAAAAATTCGGAAGAAACTTAAACACAGATACGATTATGATCAGCAAAAAATTGCACGAAGCGCTCAATGCGCAGATCAATGCCGAACTTTGGTCGGCTTATCTCTATCTTTCGATGTCGTTGGACGCCGAGAACAAGGGGATGAAGGGCGTTGCCAACTGGTTCCACATCCAGTTCAAGGAGGAACAGGATCATGCCCGCATTCTGATGAACTATGTGCTTTCGCGCGACGCCGAGGTGAAACTCGCCCCCATCGCCGAGGTGCGTACGTCGTGGGATTCGGCACTGGCGATGTTCAAAGACACGTTGGAGCACGAGAAGAAGGTTACCGGCTTGATTCACAATCTGGCCGCCATTGCCGCCGAGGACAAGGATTATGCTTCGTCGAACATGCTCGTGTGGTTCATCAACGAACAGGTCGAGGAGGAGGAAAACGCCCGCGAAATGATTACGGCGTTCGATGCCGTCGAAGGCAACAAGTTCGGACTTTACATGCTCGACAAGGAGCTCGCTGCCCGCACCTATCAGGTTCCGAGCCCGTTGGCAACCAAAGAGGCGTAATAGCATTCCTACAAACTTAATAAATGTCCGTGCATCGCGTGGGTTTTCCTCGGCGCACGGACTTTTTGTTGTTTTTTCCCGACGAAATCGTTATCTTTGGCTTCGCCGAAGATACTTCGTCTCGGCATAATCAAGCTAACGCTTGCTTCTACGCTCGACTTTTCGTATCTTTGACTTCGTCGAAGATACTGCGCCTCGGCAATGTTCAAATAAATTTGGCATTGTGCTCGGCTTTTTCGTATCTTTGATCTTATGAGTATCCGTTGTCTGCTCGAACGGTTGGAACGGGTGTCCGTGTTGAAGGCGTTCGTGCCGTTCCTCATCGGTATCCTGCTGGCGGAGCATTACGCATTGCCCGGATGGTTTCTCGTGGCAGGTATCCTGATCGCCGGCGGGTGTGCCGCGCTTTTCCGTTCGTCGGTTGCAACGATCGCGTTGTTGCTCGCCGTCGGATTCGGAACGGCTCAGCTCCGGCAGCGGCATCGCACCGTACCTCGGGATGTAACAGCTCTTTTTGACCTGCGTGTCGAAGGGATTCCCTCCGATCGCGGTGCTCGTTCTTCGGTTGAGGCCGAGGTGATTGCATGGCGCGATCCGTCGTCGGACGAATGGTTCGCCGCCGGCGACCGGTTGATGCTCTATACCGACAGCCTCGTCGATCTGCAAGTCGGTGAACGCATCGGTTGCCGCGGCCGCATCCGCGATTTCCGCGGCGGGGCTGCGAGTTATCGGCGGTTGATGCGGCGTCGCGGATTTTCCGGAACGATGTGGGTCGGCGAAGGCAATCTGTTGTTCCGGAATCCGCCGGAAGAGCTTCCGTTCCATGCTGCGGCCGTCGGGCGGTTGGCTCGGCTGGGATTATCCGATCGGGCGGATGCACTCGTTCGGGCGATGGCGGCGGGCGACAAGAGCCGCCTCACTCCCGACCTGCGCGAACGGTATGCACGCTGCGGATTTTCGCATCTGCTGGCCGTGTCGGGATTGCACACGGGTATCGTTTTCGGATTGATCTACCTGCTGTTCGGTTGGTTGTTCCTGTTTCGGCGGGGACATCTCTATTATTACCTGCTCAGCGCGGCAGCTATTTGGATTTTCGTTGCGGCGGCGGGATTTCCGCCCAGCGCTGTGCGGGCCGCTGTTATGTGTACGCTCATGCAGAGTGCGCTGTTTGCCGGACGGGAGTACGTCGCCTTGAATTCGTTGGCCATCGCGGCCTTCATCATGCTGTTGTGGAGACCCGCGTGGGCCGGCGACATCAGTTTCCAGCTGTCGTTTCTTGCGGTCTTTTTCCTGTTGGTTTGGGGCATGCCGATTCAACGGCGGATCCGTACTCATTGGCGGGCGGTCGATACGGTGATCGCGGCCGTCGTGGTCAGTCTGGTTGCTGGATGCGCCACGGCACCGCTCGTCGCGCATACGTTCGGCCTAATTCCGGTGGCCGGTTTGTTGTTGAATCCGGTTGCTGTGTTGCCGGCTGCGGTCATCATCTTGTGCGGAACGGTATGGATGCTCGTGCCTGTGCCGTTTCTCGCGCCGTTGTTCCGCTGGTGCATCGAGGCGGCTGCGTCGTCGCTCGATGCGTTGACCCGTTTTGCCGAATATCTTCCGGCCACGACGGTCGAATGTCGTCCCGATAGCGCGACGACCTGTTGCATCTATCTGTCGTTGCTTGCCGCGACGCTGGCCGCTTGGTCGATCGAGCCGCGCGAGGCGAAAACATTGGATGATACATACAAAAAACACACTCGTGTGTCCGAACCGGGAATCGGACGGCCGCGCTATAAATAAGAGTGGAAGCGAAGGTAATTTTCAAAAGCAAAGCGACTGTCTATCGCGTTAATAAAAAATTCGTATCTTTGACTTTCGGAGTTGTATAATGACTCACCCATAAATCATATATCGCCATGCCCGAAATCTCTCAACGTGCCGAATTGATGCCGGCATCGCCGATCCGCAAACTCGTACCGCTTGCCGAGGCCGCCCGTGCCCGAGGTACGAAAATCTATCAACTCAATATCGGCCAGCCCGACCTGCCGACGCCGCAAGTGGGGCTCGATGCGCTGAAACACATCGACCGCAAGATTCTGGAATACAGCCCGAGCGACGGCTATCGTTCGTTGCGCGAGAAGCTGGCAGAATACTATGCGCAATACCAGATCAACCTTACGCCCGAGGACATCATCGTTACGGCGGGCGGTTCGGAGGCGGTGTTGTTCGCCTTCATGTCCTGTCTGAACCCGGGCGACGAAATCATCGTTCCGGAACCGGCCTACGCCAACTACATGGCTTTCGCCATTTCGGCCGGCGCGGTCATCCGGCCCGTCGTCTCGACCATCGAACAGGGCTTTGCGCTGCCGGACGTCGCCGAATTCGAGAAACTCATCAACGAGCGGACGCGCGGCATTCTGATTTGCAACCCCAACAACCCGACGGGCTACCTTTATACGCGGCGCGAAATGAACAGCATCCGCGATCTGGTGCTCAAATACGATCTATTCCTCTTTTCGGACGAAGTCTACCGTGAGTTCATCTATACCGGTTCGCCCTATATCTCGGCCTGCCACCTCGAGGGTATCGAACAACATGTCGTGTTGATCGATTCGGTATCGAAGCGTTATTCGGAGTGCGGCATCCGCATCGGCGCCCTCATCTCCAAAAACCGCAAGGTGCGCGATGCGGTCATGAAATTCTGTCAGGCCCGCCTTTCGCCGCCGCTGCTGGGACAGATCGTGGCCGAAGCCTCGATCGACGCTCCGCGGTCGTACAGCGCCGAGGTTTACGAAGAGTATATCGAACGTCGCAAGTGCCTGATCGACGGACTGAACCGTATCCCGGGCGTCTATTCACCCATTCCGATGGGGGCCTTCTACACGGTGGCGCGTCTGCCGGTCGACGACTGCGATAAGTTCTGTGCCTGGTGCCTTTCGGACTTCGAGTACGAGGGCGAGACGGTGATGTTGGCCCCCGCTTCGGGATTCTACACCGATCCCCGACTGGGCCGAAACGAGGTGCGGATCGCCTACATCCTCTGCAAGGAGGATTTGAAGCGGGCATTGGTCGTTCTCGGAAAGGCCCTCGAAGCCTACAACAACCGATAGCCGCTACGCCTGACGCTATCATCGAAAAAGAGACAAAACCAGCCGGGAACCGAGACGATTGTTCTGCCGAAGGCCATTAAGGGCAACAGAATGACCGAAACGTAAGACGTGGGTTCTCCGGCCGGTTTTTTGTTAGCGCGATGGGCGGTCGATTCGCTTTCGATGGCTGTGGGCGCTCCCAATTGTTGTTGCAGCTTCCGTAAAGGCCGTGCGCTCCGTGTCAGTCAATAAAAAATGCGGGCAAATCACTCAACCCTTGTTCGAGGCCTTAGACTGCCCGCAAAAGAAGATCGAAGAAATGCCCACGCCGAAAAACAGCGCGAGCATCGACTTGAATCCTTCTTTTGCCAAAAGTGTCTAAGTTCCGAACAAAGAAGAAAAGCCGATGCGCTTTCAATATGTCTGAGACAAAGATACGAAAAGCCGAGCAAAATGCCAAATTTATTTGAGCATTGTCGAGGCGAAGTATCTTCGGCGAAGCCAAAGATTACGAAAAGTCGGGCAAAAAAGCAAATTTATTTACATTGCATGCAGAAATAAAGCAACAGACCGCCATAAACATTCTCATGGCGGTCTGCGACATATACTAATCCAAAAATTACTTTCCGAGCAGCTTTTTCACCTCCTCGGCGACGGTTTTTCCGTTGTAGCCGAATTGTTCGTCGAGCACCTTGTAGGGCGCCGAATAGCCGAAATGATTCAACCCGTGAATGGTTCCGTTTTCGCCGACCAATCCCGCCAGATTCACGGGCAGGCCCGAGGTCATTCCGTAACGCGGGATTCCGGCCGGCAGGACCGTTTGCTGATACGAGCGCGGCTGGTCGCGGAACAGCCCCTCGCTCGGAACGTTCACCACGCGTACCGAAATGCCTTCGGCGGCCAGCAGCCGGGCCCCTTCGACCAATGTCGATACTTCCGATCCGTCGGCTACCAGAATGACGGCGGGTTTCGCAGCGTCCATGACGACATAACCGCCTTTGGAAATCTGCATGGACTCCTTGCGACGGCTCTGGCTCAACACCGGCAGCGTCGCGATATTTTGACGTGAAAGAATCAATGCCACGGGACGGTGCTCTTCGAGCGCCAATTTCCAAGCCGATACGGTTTCGTCGCCGTCGGCCGGACGCAACACGACCATCGAACGTTCGCCCCGATGATTGTGCAAATGCTCCATCAGCCGGATCTGCGCCTCCTGTTCGATCGGCTGGTGCGTCGGGCCGTCTTCGCCCACCCGGAACGAATCGTGCGTCCAGATGTAGATCACGTGCAGCCGCATCAGGGCCGACAGACGCACGGCCGGCTTCATGTAATCCGAGAATACGAAGAACGTGCCGCATGCCGGAATCACGCCGCCGTGGAGCGCCATGCCGTTCATGACGCAAGCCATCGTCAGCTCCGACACGCCCGCCTGGAAGAATTTTCCGGAAAAATCGCTCTTCGCAAAGGCTTTCGTTTTCTTGAGATAGCCGTCCGTTTTGTCCGAGTTGGAGAGGTCGGCCGATGCGACGATGAGATTCTCCACCTTGTCGGCCAGCACGCCCAACACCGAGGCCGAAGCCGCACGCGTCGCGCTGTCGGCCTTCAGTTCGATGCTGTTCCAGTCGATTTTGGGAAGCTCGCCGGTGAAGAATCCGTCGAGTTTATGCGCCAAGTCGAGATGCTCCGAACGCCACGACTTTTCGACCTCGGCCTGTTTTTTCGCCCATTCGCGCAACTGTCCGCGCCGTTCGTCGAAGGCCTCGCGGCTCTCCTCGAAGAACGTGAACGGATGTTCGGGATCGCCGCCCAAATGTTTCACCGTAGCGGCGAAATCGGCGCCGGCAGCCGATAACGGTTGGCCATGCGTCGAGACCTTGTTTTCGTAACTGTTTCCGTCGGGGCCCACGGCGCCGCGGCCCATCGTCGTGCGGCCGATGATCAACGTTGGCCGTTCGGTCTCGGCATTGGCCGCAGTGAGCGCTTTGCGCAGGGCGTCGATGTCGTGTCCGTCGACCGACAGCACGTTCCAACCCCACGCTTTGTATTTCATGGCGACGTCCTCGCTGTCCACGGCGTCGACGGTCGTCGAAAGCTGGATGTTGTTCGAGTCGTAATACACGATGAAGTTCGAGAGGCCCAAGTGGCCGGCGATGCGGCCCACGCCCTGCGAAATCTCCTCCTCGACGGCACCATCCGAAATGTAGGCATAGGTCTTGTGGGCCGTCCACTCGCCGAACCGGCTTGCGAGGAACCGTTCGGCGATTGCGGCGCCGAGGGCCATGGCATGACCCTGGCCCAACGGGCCGGAGGTGTTCTCGATTCCCCGCAGTACCTCGACTTCGGGGTGGCCGGGCGTAACGCTTCCCCACTGCCGCAACGACTGCAAATCTTCCAACGTGAAGTGCCCGGCCATCGACAGCACCGAGTAGAGCATCGGCGCCATGTGTCCCGGGTCGAGGAAGAACCGGTCGCGGAAGGGATAATCCATGCGATCGGGGTCATAGCGCAGAAACTCGGTAAAGAGCACCGTAACGAAATCCGCACCGCCCATGGCACCGCCCGGGTGTCCCGATTTGGCCCGCTCGACCATAGCGGCCGACAGGATTCGGATGTTATCGGCCACCCGCGAAAGTTTGGTATTCGTAGCCATATTTTTATTAAGTTGTTTTTGCTGCTAATGCAAGTCTTATTAAATCGTTTTGCTGCTAATCGTACAAATAAAAGTCCGGAACGGGTACGGCGCCCCGTTCCGGCTATAAAGATAACGAAATTTTCGTCATCCTACTTTCTTGAGCGTCAAAATATGCGTTTTTTCGATCTTCTCTTTCGCATAGGGAAGCGTTACGGTAAAGCGGTCGGCACCGGTCGACGGAAGTTCGAACATGGTGTCCATCATCACCGCTTCGCAGATCGAACGCAGTCCGCGTGCGCCGAGTTTGCATTCGACCGCCTTGTCGACGATGTAATCGAGCACCTCCTCGTCGAAGGTGAGCCGCACGCCGTCCAACTCGAATAGACGGACATACTGTTTGATGATGGCGTTGCGCGGCTCCGTGAGAATCGAACGCAGCGCTTCGCGGCTCAACGGCTGCATGCAGGTCAACACCGGCAGACGTCCCACCAATTCGGGAATCAGTCCGAACGATTTCAGATCCAACGGCGAGATGTATTTCATCAGATTGTTCCGATCGACGGGGTCGGCATTGATCCGTCCGAAGCCCAGCGCCCGCGTATTGAGCCGCTGGGCGATCTTTTTCTCGATACCATCGAACGCCCCTCCGCAAATGAACAAAATGTTGCGCGTATTGATTTGGATGAATTTCTGTTCGGGGTGTTTGCGGCCGCCCTGGGGCGGAACGTTCACCACCGTACCCTCCAAAATCTTCAGTAACGCCTGCTGCACGCCCTCGCCCGACACGTCGCGCGTGATGGACGGATTATCGCCCTTGCGGGCGATCTTGTCGATCTCGTCGATGAAGACGATGCCCCGCTCGGCCTGCTCGACGTTGTAGTCGGCGACCTGCAACAAGCGGGAGAGAATTCCCTCGACGTCCTCGCCCACGTAACCGGCCTCGGTCAACACCGTGGCGTCCACGATGGTGAACGGCACCTTTAATAACTTTGCAATCGTTCTGGCCAACAGCGTCTTCCCTGTTCCCGTTGGCCCGACCAGTACGATGTTCGATTTGTCGATTTCGACGTCGTTGTCCTTCGGAGCATACAGCAACCGTTTGTAGTGGTTGTAAACCGCTACCGAAAGGTACCGTTTGGCATCGTCCTGTCCAATGACGTATTGGTCGAGAAACTCCTTGATCTGCGACGGTTTGAGCAACTCCTCTTTGCGCAGCGGTTCCTGTCCCTTTGCGCGGGCGCCTGCGGCCAGGTCGTTTTCGACCATGATTTTGTAGCCGTTCTCGATGCACTTGTTGCAGATGTTGGCGCCGTCCATGCCTTGGAACATCACCTCCACATCGTCGCGGCGCGCCCCGCAGAACGAACAACGGTCATCGCCCGTATTTCCACCCTTATGATTGTTTCTGTTTTGTGCCATTGCTTTTCCTTATTTCGCTCGTTTGGCGAGCACTTCGTCGATCAGACCGTACTCCTGGGCCTCCTTGGCCGTCAGCCAGTAGTCGCGATCGGCGTCTTTCTCGATCTTCTTGACCGGCACGCCCGAATGCGTCGAAAGAATCTCGTAGAGTTCGCGTTTGGTCTTGGCGATTTCGCGGGCCGTGATTTCGATGTCCGAAGCCTGCCCCTGGGCGCCGCCCAACGGCTGATGGATCATCACCCGCGAATGCGGCAGGGCGGAACGTTTGCCGTTGGCGCCGGCCGTCAGCAACACGGCCGCCATCGAAGCCGCAAGCCCCGTGCAGATGGTCGCCACGTCGGGCGCCACCAACTGCATGGTGTCGTAAATGCCCAATCCGGCCGATACGGAACCGCCCGGCGAATTGATATAGATCTGAATATCTTTTTCGGGATCGACCGATTCGAGAAAGAGCAGCTGGGCCTGAATGATGTTGGCCGCATCATCGTAGATCGGGGCGCCGAGGAAGATGATGCGATCCATCATCAAACGCGAAAAGACATCCATCGTAGCGACGTTCAGCTGCCGCTCCTCGATGATGGTCGGCGAGACGTACGAGGCGTTCACCGACTGGAAATCGTGCAGTTTCAACGAGCTGATTCCGCACTGCATTCGTGCGTATTTTTCGAACTCCGATTGGTGGTTGTTTCCCATATTTTATTCGGTTTTATTCATTCTTATCTTCTCTTTTCACGCTTGCCGCTCGGTGAACGCAGCCTGCGGAGGAGAGCCCTCGGGCGAGCCTCCGCCGCCCCGAGGCTGCGGCTCGCGCGGCTTACAGAGCCGCTTTTTTATTAACTTGGTCGCGGTGCTGTCGTTGGTTTTCTCCTTCCCGACCGTGCGACCCGTTCCAGTTAATAAAAAAGGCTTTGCAAACATCACGCCTGCAAAGTCCTTGTTCCGCTTTTTTCGGGGATCAATGCAGTTCGCGGGCCATTTTTGCGAAATCATCGGCGGAAATTGCCTTCTCCGTTACGGTGATCTTCGACTTCACGGCCTCGACCACCTTCACCTCGAAGAGCTTTTCGTAGATCTTCTGCGACTGGTTCTTGTCATCGAGAATCCGTTTCGCGTAGTTTTCCAGCATGTCGTCCGGCGCCGACGGCATGCCGTATTGAGCGAATTGAGCTGCTGCCAGCGCTTTGGCTTCGGCCGTCGCCTCCTCCTTCGTTACGGTCAAGTTGTCGGTCTGGATGAAATGCTTCTGCAAGTAGTTCCACGTGAACATTTTTAAGAATTGGTCGAAATCCTTATTAATGTCATCCATCGTGAACTTGCCCTCGTTGATGGTATAGAGCCAGCGTTTCAGGAAGGCTTCGGGCATCTTCAGCCCCGCTTTTTCGATCAGATAGTCGCGCAACTGCAACGTGAAGAGGTAATCGCTCTCGCGCGACAACTCCGCATTGATTCGTTCGTCGATGAATTTGTCGAGCGACGCCTCATCGGTAACATTCCCTTGCGGGAAAGCCATCTTGAAAAATTCGTCGTTCAGTTCGGGTTCGGCGAACTTGCGGATTTTGGTGATCTCCAGCGTAAATTCGGGTTTGATGTTCGCCAGCTCGGGTTCCTTGACTTGCAGGATCGCGGCCCGTTGGGAGGGATTCTTGTAGAGCTCGTTGATGTTCACGTCGGTCTTGTAGCCTACTTTCTTGCCGATGAAGGGTTTGCGCTCCTCCTCCGTCATCGAGATCAGCCCTAAATAGGCATCCGAAACCTGCATGTCGCCGTTGTCGAGCGTTACGCTCAACGCCTCGTCGGAGGTTACCTCATCGACGTCGACCAACCGTCCGTATCCGCGCAGGAAGTTCGAACGATAGTCGCCGTGCATCTTCTTGTCGATCTTGATGCGGTGGTAGGTCATCTTGTCTTTTTCCGACAACGCCAATTCGATGGCGGGCGCCTCGCCGAACTCGAATACGAACTCGAATTCGGTGTTGTTTTCGAAATCGAAATCGCCCTGTTCTTCCGACGGAATGACGTCGCCCAAATAGTCGATCTTCTCTTTCTGGAGATATTCGAACACGGCGTTCGAGGCGGTGCGGTAGGACTGTTCGGCCAGCACGCTCTTGCCGTACATTTTCTTGATGACGCCCATCGGCACCATGCCCGGACGGAAGCCCGGGATGTTGGCCTTGCGGCGATAGGTGCGGAGCTCCTTCTCGACCGCTTCGCCGTAATCGGCCTCTGCGACGGTTACCCGAACCAACGAGCTGCCTCCGTCGCGTTGTTCTCTTGCGATTTTCATAATTATGCTTTCTCTATTCGATTAGTCATCAATCCGTGCGATTAACCGTCCGTCGGTTCGATCGGCCGTCCGTTCCGTCGACGGTCCGTCGTTGCCGGTCGTTCGTTGCACCTCCGATTTTGCGATTCCGCCGAAACCGGCTGGCAAATGTACGAAATAATTCCGTCCGTCGCAAATAATTGACCGGCGAGACGAGGAAATTCGACCGATTAAGGAAACGAAAAGGCGAAATCCGCGAAAAAATCCCTATCTTTACCTGAAATCGAACCTTTATTCACGATGAAACGAATGCGAATGACCGTCGTTTGGGGCCTGCTCGCGCTGACCGCGACCGCCCAGAACGAACCTTACCGGAATCCGGAACTCGCGCCCGAAGTGCGTGCCGATGACCTGCTGCAACGATTGACCCTCGACGAGAAAATCGGATTGATGAAAGACGTCTCGATGCCCGTCGACCGGTTGGGTATCCGTGCCTACAACTGGTGGAGCGAAGCCTTGCACGGCGTGGGCCGGGCCGGATTGGCGACCGTTTTTCCGCAGTCCATCGGTATGGCGGCCTCGTTCGACGACGAACTGGTCTATCGCGTATTCGACGCCGTGAGCGACGAGGCCCGTGCCAAATTTCACGAGAGCCGCCGCAACGGCACCCATACGCGTTACCGCGGACTGACTTTCTGGACGCCCAACATCAACATCTTCCGCGACCCGCGTTGGGGCCGCGGACAGGAGACCTACGGCGAAGACCCCTATCTGACGGCCCGTATGGGCGTGGCTGTGGTGCGGGGGTTGCAGGGGCCCGATACGGCCCGTTTCGACAAGCTCCATGCCTGTGCCAAACATTTCGCCGTGCACTCCGGCCCGGAGTGGAACCGCCATTCGTTCGATGCCCGTCAGGTCGATGCCCGCGATTTGTGGGAGACTTACCTGCCCGCCTTCAAGGCCTTGGTGCAGCAGGGCGGCGTCGAGGAGGTGATGTGTGCCTACAACCGCTACGAAGGCGAACCGTGTTGCGGCAGCAACCGGCTGCTACACACCATTCTGCGCGATTTGTGGGGCTATCGGGGCATCGTCGTCAGCGACTGCAAGGCCATCAACGATTTCTACGAAACCGGCCATCACGAAACCCATCCCGATGCGGCTCATGCGTCGGCCGATGCGGTCCTCACGGGCACCGACGTGGAGTGCGGAAACAGCTATCTGTCGCTGAAACAGGCCGTCGAACAGGGATTGATTACCGAAGCGCAAATCGACGTCAGTGTGCGCCGCTTGCTGCGGGCCCGTTTCGCTTTGGGCGAGATGGATGACGACCGCGTCGTGCCGTGGAGCCGCATACCGACCTCCGTGATCGACTGCCCGGAACACCGCGCCTTGGCGTTGCGAATGGCGCGCGAAACGATGACGCTGCTGCAAAACCGCGATAATCTGCTTCCGCTGCGCCGCGAAGATGCCGAGCAAATCGTCGTCATGGGGCCGAACGCCGCCGATTCGATCATGCAATGGGGCAACTACAACGGATTTCCGTCGCATACCGTTACTATTTTGGAGGGCATCCGAGCCAAAGCGGGCGACCGCGTGCGTTATGTCGACGGCTGCGGTCTGATCGATCACCGCATTCCCGATTCGCCGGCCGATGCTGCGAAGCTGCTCCGCTCCGGTAAGGGCAGCTACCACACAATGACGGTGGAAGAAGCGGTCGCAGCGGTCGGCGATGCGCGATATGTCCTCTTCGTAGGAGGTATTTCGCCCGCTGTCGAAGGCGAGGAGATGAAGGTCGACTACCCGGGCTTCCGCGGCGGCGATCGCACGGAGATCGAACTCCCCGCCGTACAGCGCGAATTGATCGCCGCCCTGCACCGTGCGGGAAAACAAATCGTCTATGTCAACTGTTCGGGATCGGCCGTTGCCCTCGAACCCGAAACGCAGTATTGCGATGCGATTTTGCAGGCCTGGTACCCGGGACAAGCCGGCGGTACGGCGGTGGCCGATGTCCTTTTCGGCGATTACAATCCCGCCGGACGTCTGCCCGTTACGTTCTACAAACACCTGTCGCAACTGCCCGATTTCGAGGATTACAGCATGCGGGGACGCACGTACCGTTACTTTCGCGGCGAACCGCTCTTTCCGTTCGGATACGGATTGAGTTACACGACGTTTGCCTACGACAAGGCGGAATTGTCGGCCGACCGCATCGCTGCGGGCGACGAGGTGCGGCTGACGGTCGATCTGCGTAACAGCGGGCCGCGCGACGGCGAGGAGGTCGTACAGGTCTATGTCCGTCGCAACGACGATGCCGACGGCCCGTCGAAAAGTTTGCGGGCGTTCCGGCGCGTGGCCGTTCCGGCGGGCGAACGGACGCAAGTCGTTTTCACGCTCGACCGTTCGGCCTTCGAGAGCTTCGATCCCGCTACCGCTACGATGCGCACGCTGCCGGGAACCTATACGATCTACTACGGAGGTTCTTCGGCGACCGATCGGGCTTTGGAACTGCAATTGGAATAGAAGGGGGGGGGCGGTAGCCCCTCTTTCTTCTTATTCGTCGATCACCTCCATCTGTTGCCGGACGGACTCCTCGTGCACGGCCTGCAACACACGCCGCATGAATCCGCCCTCCATGCCGAGCTCCTCGGCCTGCGCCGCCCGACGAGCTAACAACTCCTCGTAACGGGCTGTCTGCAAAACGGGCATGGCATGCTCCCGTTTGTATCGCCCGATTTCGCGGGCGACGTGCATCCGTCGGGCCAGCAAATCCAACAGCCGATCGTCCAATTTGTCGATTTCGCTGCGCAGCGAATCGAGACTTTCGGTCGTCGCGACGGTTTCGCGGATGACCAACCGGCGGCAAATCTCCGCCAACGCGCAGGGCGTCAGCTGTTGTGCCTTGTCGCTCCACGCCGCGTCCGGATTGCAATGGGCCTCGACGATCAATCCGTCGAATCCCAAATTCATCGCCTGTTGGGCCAACGGCGCCACCGCGTCGCGCCGGCCTCCGATATGGCTCGGGTCGCAAAAGAGAGGCAGTTGCGGCAGGCGGCGATGCAACTCGATCGGCACGCTCCACAAAGGCAGATTGCGGTAGACGCTCTTTTCCGCCGAAGTGAATCCGCGATGAATGGCTCCCAACCGGCGCAGACCGGCGTTGTAGAGCCGTTCGATAGCGCCGATCCACAGCTCGAGGTCGGGGCTGACCGGATTTTTTATTAAGACGGGGGTGTCGGAGCCGTACCTTTGCAAGGCGTCGGCGATCTCCTGCACGGCGAACGGATTGGCCGACGTACGGGCCCCGATCCACAACAGGTCGACACCGCCGTCGAGGGCCGCCGTTACGTGTTCGCGGTTGGCCACCTCCGTCGCAGTGTACATGCCCGTCTCCCGCTTCACGCGACGCAGCCAGGCAAGCCCTTCGGTACCGACGCCTTCGAATCCGCCCGGCTTGGTGCGGGGCTTCCACAGGCCGGCCCGAAAGATCCGGAATCCTGCGGCGGCCAACTCGCGGGCGGTCTCGATGAGCTGCTCCTCGGTCTCGGCGCTGCATGGCCCTGCGATCGTCAAGGGACGACGAGTTTCCACATCCGGAAAAAGTCGGGATTGCAAATTTTCCATGGTCTGCAAAAGTAACGAAAAAAACGCAAAAAAATCGAGCGGATTCCCCGTTTTATTCCGGAGTTTTTGCTATCTTTGTGCCAGTAATATAGATAGGGTTGCGAACGGACGCGAACGTGTTGGCTGTAAACGGAATACGGCATCGCAGCAGACTGTTCGCCTGCATTTTTTTGTTTGGGTGATAATACGTTATGGGACTTTTTTCTCTGACCGAAGAGCTGGCCATCGACCTCGGAACGGCCAATACGCTGATTATTTATAACGGGAAGGTCGTCGTCGACGAACCTTCCATCGTGGCGCTCGATGTGCATTCGGGCAAGCTCAAGGCCATCGGCCAGGTGGCCCATCAGATGCACGAAAAGACCAATCCGAACATCAAGACCATCCGCCCGCTCAAGGACGGCGTGATCGCCGACTTTACGGCCACGGAGATGATGTTGCGCGGGATGATCCAGAAGGTCAAGGTCTCGGGCAAGCTGTTCGCACCGTCGCTCCGCATGGTGATCTGCATTCCGTCGGGTTCGACCAACGTCGAAATCCGCGCCGTGCGCGATTCGGCGGAACATGCCGGCGGCCGCGAGGTCTGCATGATCTACGAACCGATGGCCGCCGCACTGGGGGCCGGATTGGATGTCGAGGCACCCGAGGGCAACATGGTCATCGACATCGGCGGCGGTACGTCGGAAATCGCCTGCATCTCGTTGGGCGGTATTGTCTGCTCGGAGAGTATCAACATCGCGGGCGACGTCTTTACCAACGACATCCAGACCTACGTCCGTCAGCAACACAACATTCGAATCGGCGAACGCACGGCCGAAGCCATCAAGTGCGCCATCGGCGCCGCCTGCTCCGACTTGGAGGAGGAACCCGAAGATTTCGTCGTTACGGGCCCCAACATGCTGACCGCCCTGCCGCAAACCGTCTCGCTTTCGTACAGCGAAATCGCCTATGCGTTGGGAAAGTCGCTGGCCAAGATTGATATGGCGTTGATGAAGGTGCTCGAATCCATGCCGCCCGAACTCTATACCGACATCGTGAAGAACGGCATCTACCTCGCCGGTGGCGGGGCACTGCTCAAAGGGCTCGACCGTCGGCTGAACGAAAAGACCGGCATTCCGTTCCACATCGCCGAAGACCCGTTGCGGGCCATCGCCCGCGGTACGGGCATCGCTTTGAAGAACATCAACCGGTTCTCGTTCCTCATGAAGTAACGGAGGAGGGGGTCGGGACGTGTACAAGCTGATCGAATTCATCCGCAGCACCTATGTCGTCGTGCTTTTCGTCTTGCTCGAGGCGATCACGATCGGTCATTACGCCCGTTCGACCCATCATACACGTGCACGGTTGTTGGCTAAGGCGACGCAGGTCGTCGGGGCGGGGCATCAGGCGCTGGCCGGCGTGCGCAGTTACTTCCGGTTGGAACGCGAAAACCGCGAATTGCTCGAATACGCCGCCTCGTTGCAGGAGAGGCTTGCGTGTTATGAAGTTTTGCATGACGACGCTTCGGCCCAGACTGTGCCGCTCGTTCGTGCGGCGGCGGATTCGACGGCTGCCGACGGTGCCGATTCGCTCCGGACGCACCGGGTCGATAGCGTCGGCCCGACCCTCGGCGACAAGCAATACCGGACTTTGACGGCCGCCGTCATCTCGAATACGATCAACAAATCCGAAAATTTCCTCGTGCTGAATCGCGGCATCCGCGACGACGTTCATCGGGAGATGGCCGTGCTTTCGACCAACGGGGCGATCGTGGGTTACGTCGTCGATTGCACGGAACGCTATGCCATCGTCCTTTCGATTCTCAGCAGTTCGTTCCGGACGAGCGGCAAACTGAGCGATTCGGGCTACTTCGGCCAGATCTATTGGGACGGGGCCGACCCGCATACGGTGCTTTTGGGCGATCTGTCGAAATACGCCGATCCGCAGCCCGGGCAGGAGGTGGTTACGACCGGTTCGCTCTTCTTCCCCGACGGCATCGCGATCGGACGGGTGCTCGATGCCCGATTGGACGAAACGGGCACGACCTACACGGCCCGCGTGGAACTGGCCGCCCGCTTGTCGGGGCTTTCGCACGTCGTGCTGGTCGAGAACCGCGACATCGACGAAATCCGGCAGCTGCTGAAAAGCGATAAAATCCATCCCTGACCCATGTATCGCATTTTTCCCTATATCACGCTTTTCGCAGTAACGATTCTCGTGCAGGTTTTCCTGTTCGACAACCTCTCCATCAGCATCTATTTCGCTCCGATGATCTACCTTGCGTTCCTGCTGCTGCTGCCGCTCGACACGCCGCACATCGGGCTGCTCGCTGCGGGACTGGTTACGGGCTGGACGATGGACTACACAATGGGAACCGACGGATTGAACGTCCTCGCTACGCTGCCCGTCGCTTTCCTGCGCCCGTGGATCATCGGCTTCTTCTACACGCGCGAGGATCCGCGCGAAGGCGGTATTCCCTCGGCGGCCCGTTTCGGCCAGGTCAAGTTCATCCGCTATCTGATCGTGTGCGTCCTGTTGCATCACGTGCTGTTCTTCTCGTTCGAAGCGCTGTCGTGGGTGCATGCGGCCCGCACGCTCCTGCGCATCGTCGTCAGCGGGGTCGCCTCGGTCTATTTCATCTGGTTGACCGCCCGATTGTTCACTCTTAAACTCACCGTGCGCGTATGATCGACAACAGAGAGGGATTCGCCCGCATGCGCACGTTGCAAATCATCGTGTTCTGCGTTTTCGCGGTCTTGGCCGGACGGCTGTTCTACATCCAGTTGGTCGATTCGCGTTACGACGAACTGGCTCGTACCAACACCTTGCGGCGGGTGGTGCAGTATCCGGCGCGCGGCGAGGTGTTCGACCGCAACGGTGAATATTTAGTACAGAGCCGCGCGTGCTACGACCTGATGGTCGTCTACAAAGAGCTGGATCGCAAGGGGTTCGATACGGTCCGATTCTGTGCCGTTACGGGCGTTACCCCCAACCGGCTGCGTCGCGAATTGGCGAATGCCCGCATGTCGCCCCGTGTGCCGACGGCCATTGCGAAATACCTCTCGAAAGAAGACAAGCTGCGTTTCGACGAGTGCAATTTCACGGGGTTCTATACCGTTTACCGCACCATCCGCGAATATCCGCGGAAGATCGGCGGCAATCTGTTGGGCTACGTGGGCGAGGTCAACGCCAACATCGTCAAACACAATCCCGAATACCGGCCGGGCGACTACATCGGCATGAGCGGCGTCGAACGATCCTACGAAAAGCTGCTCAAGGGGCGCAAAGGCGTCAAGGTGCAGCAGGTGGACAATCACGGCGTCGTCAAGGATTCCTACATGAACGGCCGTTACGATTCGCTGCCGGAGACGGGCACCTATTTGGTCAGCACCATCGACGCACGGTTGCAGTTGTTGGGCGAGGAGCTCATGCGCGGCAAGGTGGGGGCGGTCGTGGCCATCGAACCGGCGACGGGCGAGATTCTGATGATGGTCTCGTCGCCCTCCTACGACCCCGACGAACTGTTGGGACGCGAACGCGGCAACAATTACATGCGTCTGCTGCGCGACAAGCGGCATCCGCTTTTCAACCGCGCCGTTACGGCGAAATATCCGCCCGGATCGACGTTCAAATTGGTGCAGGGACTGATCGGGCTGCAAGAGGGCGTGCTCAAACCGTCGGACCTTCATCCGTGCAACATGGGCTACCATGCCGGCAAATTGAAAATGGCCTGTCATGCCCATACTTCGCCGCTCGACCTGCGGTTCGCCGTGGCGACCTCGTGCAATGCCTACTTCTGTTACGTTTTCCGCGACATTCTCGAAAATCCGAAATACGGCAGTTCGAAGAAAGGGTTCGAGGTGTGGCGCGATTACGTCGAGAGTTTCGGATTCGGGCACCGGTTAGGCTCCGATTTCCTCGACGAAGGTACGGGATACGTTCCCGAACGGACTTACTACGACCAGCGTTACCACGGTTCGTGGAATGCGCTCACGCTGCTTTCGCTCTCGATCGGACAAGGCGAATTGGGGTGCACGCCGTTGCAGCTGGCCAATCTGGCTTGCATCGTCGCCAACAGAGGTTATTATTACATTCCCCATATCATCAAGAAGATCGAAGGGCGCGATTCGATCGACCGGCGTTTCTACGAACGCCACTACTGTAAGGTCGACGCGAAGCATTTCGAACCGATCGTCGAGGGCATGTGGAACGGCGTGAACGTCGCCGGCACCTCGCGGTTGGCCGAACTGCCGGGGCTCGACGTCTGCGGCAAGACCGGTACGGCCGAAAATCCCAACGAACGCGACCATTCGACCTTTCTGTCGTTCGCTCCGAAGGACAATCCGCGCATCGCCATTTCGGTCTATGTCGAACACGGCGGTTTCGGCGCGGCGACCGCCTTGCCCATCGCCAGTCTGTTGGAAGAGTTCTACTTGACCGACACGATCCGCCGGCCCGAGTTGCTGCAATATGTCAAAAACCTCCAACTGCCGAACTATGTCCAGCCTTGACCGTCCTACCCGCCTTTTCAATGGCATCGACGGCATCGCCGTCTTGCTCTACGTGCTGATCGTGTTGGTCGGATGCGTCTCCATAACATCGGCTTCGTACGACGATACGGCGGGCGGCAGTCTCTTTTCGTTCTCGCACTTCTACATGAAGCAGGCAGTGTGGGTCGCTGTGGCGTGGACGGCGGCCATCGTCGTGCTGCTGCTCGATGAACGATTTTATCACATGTTCGCTTGGCCGGCTTACGTCGCGGGTATCGCAATGCTCGTGGCCGCGCTGTTGTTCGGGCGCGAGGTCAACGGCGCCAAGGCGTGGTTCGAATTCGGATCGTTCCGAATGCAGCCCGTCGAATTCGTCAAAATCGCTACGGCCCTCGCCCTTGCCCGCGTGATGAGCGCCTATTCGTTCTCGGTCAACCGCCCGGGCGACTTGTTGAAGGTCGCTTTCGTCATCTGTCTGCCGTTGAGCATCATCGTCCTGCAAAACGATACCGGTTCGGGCATCGTGCTCGGTTCGTTCCTGTTCGTCCTCTACCGCGAGGGGCTCAACAAATGGCTTTGCGTGCCGATTCTGTTGATCGCGACCCTCTTCATCATCTCGTTCCTGCTGACGCCCATGACCCTGCTCGTGCTCTCCATCGTGGTCTGCACGCTCTGCGACGCGATTCTGAACAGAGCCTGGAAATCGCGCATCATCTACTTGGCCTCGCTTGCGTTGGCGAGCATCGTGCTCCAAGCGACGATGGCATTCCTTGCACCCGGGGCGATGAGTCTGTACCATTCGCTGTTGACCGTAACGCTTGCCTCGTTGATCGTCGTGGCCGTCTATGCCTATCGCCGCACGCTCAGCAATACCTATATTATTATCGGCATGTTCATCGGCATGACGATCTTCTTCCCGACGACCGACTACATCTTCAACTCCATTCTGAAAGAGCATCAGCAAAAGCGCATCGAGAGCTTTTTGGGCATCATCAACGACCCGCGCGGCATCGACTACAACGTCAATCAGTCGAAAATCGCCATCGGGTCGGGCGGCGTCATCGGCAAGGGCTTCATGGAGGGCACCCAGATTCGCTACGGATTCGTCCCCGAACGGCATACCGATTTCATCTTCTGCACCGTCGGCGAGGAGTGGGGATTCGTCGGTACGATGCTCGTGCTGACGTTGTTCTGCCTGTTGATTTTGCGCTTGATGCGAATGGGCGAACGGCAGGAGGAGCCCTTCGGCCGCATCTATTGTTATTGTGTGGCATCTATTCTGCTGTTCCATGTGCTGGTCAATGTCGGCATGACCATCGGATTAGTTCCCGTGATGGGCATTCCGTTGCCGTTGATGAGCTACGGCGGTTCGTCGTTGATCGCCTTCACGCTGTTGATTTTCATCGCTATACGGCTCGATGCCGCGACCCGCCAATTTTCGTTGGAAAAGTTCTGAACCTATATTCCGCTATGATTCCCCATTCCCTGCAGGGGCTTACGCCCGAAGAGGTCGCAACCAGCCGGCGCCAGTACGGCGTCAACCTCATCACGCCGGTCCGCGACGATTCGGCCTGGGAGTTGCTTGCCGAGAAATTCCGCGATCCCATCATCCGCATTCTGCTCGTCGCGGCGGCGCTTTCGCTTGTCATCGGGGCGTTGCACGGCGACTTCACCGAATCGGTCGGCATCCTTTGCGCCATCATTCTGGCGACGTGCGTCGGCTTTTGGTTCGAATGGGATGCCCGTCGGCGGTTCAAGCGGTTGAACAAGGTCAACGACGACATTCCCGTCAAGGTGCTGCGCGGCGGTGCGATGTGCAGCATTCCGCGCCGCGCCGTCGTAGTGGGCGACATCGTGGTGGTCGAAAGCGGCGAGACGGTGCCCGCCGACGGAGAATTGATCGAATCCGTGTCGCTCAAGGTCGACGAATCGACCCTCACGGGCGAACCGGTCTGCGACAAAACCGTCGACGAACGCCATTTCGATCCCGAAGCCACCTATCCGTCGAACCGGTTGTTGCGCGGTACGTCGGTCGTCGACGGTTACGGCCGAATGGTCGTAACGGCCGTGGGCGACCGGAGCGAAGCCGGCCGCGTAACCGAACAGTCGACCGTCCGGAACGATGCGCCGACCCCGCTCGACCGGCAGCTGACCCGCCTTTCGCAATTGATCGGCCGGGTCGGCATCCTGGTCGCCATCGTCATCTTTTGCGTCATGTCGGCCAAATCCATCTTCGTCGACGAATTGCTGACCCGCTCGTGGTTGGAGGTGTCGGAGCAGCTGCTCCATATCTTCATGGTCTCCGTGGCGTTGATCGTCATGGCCGTGCCCGAGGGATTGCCGATGAGCATCACCCTTTCGCTGGCCATCTCCATGCGGAAAATGCTGCGCACGAACAACCTCGTCCGCAAGATGCACGCTTGCGAAACGATGGGTGCCGTTACGGTCATCTGCACCGACAAGACCGGTACGCTGACCCGCAACCGCATGACCGTGCAGCAGTTGATCCACTACGACGATCTTTCGACGGCTGATTTCGCCGAAACGGTTGCCGCCAACACGACCGCCTTTCTCGATGCTTCGGGTACGGCGCTCGGTAACCCGACCGAAGGTGCGCTGTTGTCTTGGTTGCAGGCCGAGGGAATGGATTACGAGGCTTTGCGGCACGGGGCCCGCATCGTTGATCGGCAAACCTTCTCGGCCGAACGCAAATATATGGCGACCCTGCTCGAAAGCGGACTTTCCGGACGTCGGATGTTGTGTGTGAAGGGGGCTCCCGAGATCGTGCGGACGATGTGCGAACCGGACGACCGGGACGAAGAGATCGCTGTCCGATTGGCCGACCTGCAACATCATGCCATGCGTACGTTGGGCTTCGCTTGGTGTGAGACGCAGGCACCGGATTGCGCCGAAGCGATCGCGCGGGGCGGGTTGCATTTCGCCGCGATTGCGGCCATCTCCGACCCTGTGCGCGAGGAGGTTCCGGCAGCCGTCCGCCGTTGTTTGGATGCCGGTATCGACGTAAAAATCGTTACGGGCGACACGCCCGCCACCGCTACGGAGATCGCCCGACGCATCGGCTTGTGGGACGATGCCGCAGACGACGACCGTCAGCGGATGACCGGCATGGAGTTCGCTGCGGCGAGCGATGATGATTTGCTTGAGCGTGTGCGCCAGTTGAAAATCCTTGCGCGGGCCCGTCCGCTCGATAAACAACGTCTGGTTCGTTTGCTGCAACGATGCGGCGAGGTAGTGGCCGTTACGGGCGACGGCACGAACGATGCGCCGGCGCTGAATTTCGCCGACGTGGGGCTGTCGATGGGTTCGGGCACTTCGGTGGCCAAAGAGGCATCGGACATCACGCTGCTCGACGATTCGTTTTCGTCGATCGCGACGGCCATTCTGTGGGGCCGTTCGCTTTACCGCAACATCCAGCGGTTCGTCCTGTTCCAACTGACGATCAACGTCGTAGCCATCGTCGTCTGTTTCGTGGGTGCCGTAGTCGGCACCGACATGCCGCTCACGGTCGTGCAGATTCTGTGGGTCAATATCATCATGGACACCTTTGCGGCGATGGCAATGGCCTCGCTGCCGCCGGATCCGCGCGTCATGCTCGACCGTCCCCGTCCGCGCAACGAATTCATCATCACGCCGGCGATGACCCGAACGATTTTCATCTGTGCGACCGGGATGATCGCCGTTCTGCTGGGGATGCTCTTTGCGTGGACGAGCCGTGCGGGCGACCTGAGCATCCGTCATCTGACCTTATTTTTCACCACGTTCGTCTTTCTCCAGTTTTGGAACATGTTCAACGCGCGGGCGTTCGAACTGCATCGGTCGGTGTTCGCCGATTTTCGGGGTTGTCGCGAATTTTTTCTCATCTTGGCCGCCATCGCCGTGGGGCAATGGTTCATCGTCGAGACGGGCGGAGCGATTTTCCGCACGGAGCCTTTGTCGGTTCGCGATTGGGCGATTGTCGTCGGGTTGACCTCGCTGTTCGCGTTCGGCGGCGAATTGATCCGCCTGGTGCGCCGCAAGTTCGTCCGGCTATCCGCTTTTCGTTGACGGTGCGGTCTGCGTGGCACGGGTTTTGACCCTCGACCGAATGCCGACATGCTGAATAAGTGTGTCCGCATGAATAAAAGGTTGAACCAAAACAAAACGCAGGAGAAAAAATTATGACACCGGTAAGACGAAACCAGAACAGTTGGCTGCCGAGCATCTTCAACGACTTTTTCGAACGGGATTGGCCGGATCGGCACAGCACGACCTCGCCGGCCGTGAACATCCTCGAAAACGAAACGTGTTACAAGGTCGAGGTGGCCGCTCCGGGGATGACCAAGGAGGATTTCAAGGTGCATCTCAACGAGGACAACGAGCTGCTCATCACGCTGGAGAAGCGGACGGAACCGAAGGAGACGGAAAAATCGGACGATGCTAAAAAGGACACCTATCTGCGGCGCGAATTTTCGTATACGCAGTTTCGTCAGAGCCTGTTGTTGCCGGACAATATCGAGCGCGACAAAATTTCGGCCCGCATGGAGAACGGCGTGATGACCATCGACATTCCGAAAAAGCGCATCGAGGCGACGGCTTCCGCCGCCCGTCAGATCGAGGTGCAATAAATCAACAGTCCGCTTGTCGGACTTCGCGATTCGCAGAGGGAATACCTATTTTATAGGTGTTTCCTCTTTTTCATCCTCCGAAATTCGGTATCTTTAAGCGATTGCGTCGCGGGAAGAATGATAATCGGAAGCTAAAAAATTGTATCTTTGCCTTAAGATTCGAAACTTTCCAGTCCTAAAAATGGCCGCCCCATTAGCAGAGCGTCTGCGTCCGCGGACGATCGACGAATACATCGGACAGACCCATCTGGTCGGCCCGAACGGAATTTTTCGCAAGTTTTTCGAAACGGGCAACGTTCCGTCGTTCATCCTGTGGGGCCCTCCCGGCGTCGGCAAGACCACGTTGGCCAAGATCGTCGCTACGCAACTCGAACGTCCGTTGTTTACGCTTTCGGCCGTTACGTCGGGCGTCAAGGAGGTGCGCGAGGTGATCGAAAACGCCAAACGCCAACGATTTTTCGATGCCCGTCCGCCGTTCCTTTTCATCGACGAAATCCACCGGTTCAACAAGTCGCAGCAAGATTCGCTGCTGGGTGCCGTCGAACAAGGTATCGTAACGCTGATCGGCGCCACGACCGAAAATCCTTCGTTCGAGGTCATTTCGCCGTTGTTGAGCCGCTGCCAGGTCTATACGCTCCGTCCGATGGAGGAGGACGAGCTGCAAACCCTGCTCGACCGCGCGCTGACGACCGACAGCGAACTCAAGGAGCGCAAAATCACGGTGAAAGAGACCGCCGCCCTCTTTCGGTTGTCGGGCGGCGATGCGCGCAAACTGTTGAACATCCTCGACATCGTCGTCGGGTCTACGGACGGGAAGGTTACGATCACCGACCGTTACGTTACGGACTGTCTCCAAGAAAACATCGCCCTCTACGACAAGAACGGTGAACAACATTACGACGTCATTTCGGCATTCATCAAATCGGTGCGGGGCAGCGATCCCAATGCGGCCATCTATTATTTGGCCCGCATGCTGGCTGGCGGCGAGGAACCGCGCTTCATCGCCCGCCGATTGGTGATTCTGGCCTCGGAGGACATCGGATTGGCCAATCCGAACGCCCTGTTGTTGGCCAATGCCTGTTTCGACACGGTGCACAAAATCGGTATGCCCGAAGCGCGCATCACACTGGCCGAAACGACTGTTTATTTAGCGACCTCGGCCAAGAGCAATTCGGCTTACATGGCCATCGACAAGGCCCTTTCATTGGTCGAGCATGATACGACGAATCGCCCCGTGCCGTTGCATTTGCGCAATGCGCCGACCAAGCTGATGAAGCAGTCGGGCTACGGCAAAGGCTACAAATACGCCCATGATTACGAGGGCCATTTCGCCGATTTGGAATTTCTGCCGGAGAGTTTGGCGGGTACGAAATTTTATGAACCAGACGAACAGAATCCTGCCGAAGCGAAGATCGCCGAACGCATCCGCACGTTGTGGAAAGGGAAGTATTAACGGTTCGATCGCATTCCCAAGCTGTTAATAAAAACATGAAACGCATCGGCATCATTTCGGATACGCACGGAACTTTCGACGAGACGCTGCGCCTCTTTTTGCGCGACGTCGACGAAATCTGGCACGCGGGCGACATCGGTTCGTTGGAGTTGGCCGATGAAATCGCCGCTTTCAAACCTTTGCGGGCCGTGTCGGGCAATATCGACGGCGGCATGACGCGTCGGGTCTATCCGTCGTTTCTGAGTTTCGAATGCGAAGGCGTGCGGGTGTTGATGACCCACATCGGCGGTTATCCGCGCCGTTACGATCCCCGTGCCGTGGAACGCATCCAGGCGATCCGGCCCCGCATTTTCGTGTCGGGGCATTCGCATATTCTGCGCGTCATGAACGATCCGGTTTACAACTTGTTGCACATCAACCCGGGGGCTGCCGGCGAATTCGGATTCCACAAAGTGCGGACAGCCGTCCGGTTCGTCGTCGACGGCACCGACCTGCGCGACATGGAGGTGGGCGAGTGGCCGCGGAGCATCTGACGCCCCCGAAAACGGGGAGCATCGAGCCAACTGCATAAGCAAAATCTATCGAAAAAGGCCGCACAATAAGCCATACGGTTTCGTCGTTCTATTTGCGAAATGAAAAGACGACGAAATATGCAAGTGAAAATCTCGAAAACGCTCGAAGGGCTCATCGCCCGCGCCGCTTTCCATACGACGAAGGCCACCATCGGCCATTCGCTCAAAGACTTCCTCACGCTCGAAATGCTTCGCGAGGAGGGATCGCTCGCCTATCAGTTGCTTTCTGCCCGATTGCAGGATTGGGAACTGCACCAGCTTCGTCAACGCATCGAGCAGGGGATCATCGCCTCCGATGCCGCTCGACGGAACCAACAGCCGGCCCTGGACGCGGTCGATCCGGAGACGTTCTACCGTACATGGACTGACGAATTGCGGAACACGGTCGCCGCGACCCGCAGTATCTCGACCGGCCATGCGCTCCAGTTCATCGCCTCCGATCCGTCGACCGCTACGGCCCAAGTGTTGGAGACGTTCGGCATCGGGGCCGACACGATTGCCGATGATCTGCAAAAGTTCGTCGTGGGCGAGGACTATCGCACCGAGATACAAGTGCACATGCTCGATTTCGATGCCGACAACCGGCCTGCTTCCGGAGAGAAGAACCGGTTGCTCGACAAGTTCGGCGTCGACCTGACGCGCCAGGCCCGCGAGGGGCGTTTGGATCCGGTCGTGGGCCGCGAAACCGAAATCGAGCGGGTCGTGCAGATCCTTTCGCGCCGCAAAAAGAACAATCCGATTCTGATCGGCGAAGCGGGCGTCGGCAAAAGCGCCGTCGTCGAGGGGCTGGCCCTGCGCATCGCGGCCGGCGACGTGCCCTATACCATTGCCGACAAGACGTTGTTTTCGCTCGACATCTCGTCGCTCGTGGCGGGCACGAAGTTCCGCGGCGAGTTCGAGGAGCGCATGCAGCAGCTGCTCGACGAACTGCGCAAAGAGCAGAACACCATTCTGTTCATCGACGAAATCCACACCATCGTGGGGGCAGGTTCGACGCAGGGCAGCTTGGATACGGCGAACATTCTAAAACCGGCGCTGGCGCGCGGCGAGTTGCAGACCATCGGCGCGACGACGCTCGACGAATATCGCGAGAACATCGAACGTGATTCGGCCCTCGAACGCCGCTTCCAGAAGGTGCTCATCGAGCCGACGACTCCCGAGCAGACGCTGCAAATCCTGCAAAACATCGCGCCGCGCTATGAACGCCATCATAAAGTGCACTATACCGACGATGCGCTGCGGGCCTGCGTGGCGCTCACGGAACGTTACGTTACCGACCGTTATTTTCCGGACAAGGCGATCGACGTGCTCGACGAAGCGGGTTCGCGCGTGCATCTGCTGTCGGCTCGGGAACCGGCCGAGCTGCGCGAAATGGAGACGGCGCTGTGTCAAATCCAGCGCGAACGCCGCGAAGCGATCGACGGAGCTTCCTACGACAAAGCGGCATCGGCCCGGATGCGCGAGCTGGCGCTCCGTTCGAAGTTGGGCAGCGAACGCACCGAATGGCGCCGCAGCTTGGAGAGCCATCCGGAGTCGATCACCGAGGAGCATATCCGGCAGGTCATTACCGCCATGACGGGCATACCGGCCGAACGGGTTTCGGAGAGCGAGATGAGCCGGCTGCACGCCTTGCGCGACCATCTGTCGAGCCGGGTCGTGGGGCAGCAGGAGGCCGTAGAACGCATTTCGCGCACGATCTGCCGTTCGCGGGCGGGGTTGAAGGACGAAAACCGGCCCATCGGCGTCTTCCTTTTCGTCGGCCCGACCGGCGTGGGTAAAACCCTGTTGGCCAAGGAAGTTTCGAAATGGCTCTTCGACGAACGTCGCGGGCTGATTCGCATCGACATGAGCGAATATGCCGAAAAACACAACGTTTCGCGGTTGATCGGTTCGCCTCCCGGGTATGTCGGCTACGGCGAGGGCGGTCAGCTGACCGAGGCCGTGCGGCGCCAGCCCTATGCGGTTGTGCTGTTCGACGAGATCGAAAAGGCCCATCCCGAGGTCTTCAACACGATGCTGCAACTCTTCGACGAAGGGCATCTGACGGACGGTTCGGGCCGCAAGGTCGATTTCCGCAACACGATCATCATCATGACTTCGAACGTCGGTTCGCGGGCTGTGGCGCAGCGGCCGGTGTCGGTCGGATACAGCACTTCGTCGAAAAGCGCCGCCGTCGTCGAAACCCCGCAGGCCGAATATCGCAAAGCCTTGGAACAGACCTTCGCGCCGGAGTTTCTCAACCGTATCGACGACATCGTGCAGTTCCGTTCGTTGGAGCTGGACGACGTGGAGCGCATCGTCGATCTGGAGCTCGGCGGGCTGCTGCAGCGCACCGAACGGCTGGGCTACAAGGTGAAAATCACGGCGCCGGCCAAACGTCGGTTAGCGACGATGGGTTACGAATCGCGCTACGGCGTGCGCTCGTTGAAACGTACCCTGACGGATCATTTGGAGGAACCGTTGTCGGAACTGATTATCACCGGCAAGCTGCATGCGGGCGACACGGTCGTCGTCGAAGACGACCCCTCGCAGGGCGTAACCTTACGGGTAGCTTGACGGATTGCATAACAGTTCGGAGCGTATCGCATGAATGCGATACGCTTTTTTTCGTATCTTTGGCTTTGCCGAAGATACTCCGTCTCGGCATAATCAAGCTATCGCTTGCTTCTGCCCTCGACTTTTCGTATCTTTGTCCCCCGATGTACCGTTTCGAAACATACCGATCGCAATACGCCGCCAATATCCGGCTGGCACTGCCGGTCGTATTGACCCAGATCGGCCAGATATTGACCCAGCTGGCCGATAACGTCATGGTCGGCCAGTATGGCGGCGATGATCCCGTACCCCTCGCGGCAATCGCTTTCGGCGGCTCGATTGCCTTCATCTTTTTCATCACGGCCATCGGCATGGCGATGGGGCTGACGCCGCTCATCGGCGAGCTTTTCGCCCAGGGCGACCGTCGCAATTCGGCCGTCCTGCTTCAGAACGGCATCCTGTTCTACACGCTGCTCGGCATCGTTACGACCCTCTTGCAACTGGCCGGCATTCCGTTGCTTTATCGCCTCGGGCAGCCGGTCGAGGTGGTCGATATGGCATTGCCCTACTATCGGCTGTTGTCGTACAGCATGCCGTTCATCATGCTCTTTTTCGCCTTCAAACAATTCCTGGAGGGCGTCGGCAACACCCATGCGGAACTCATCGTAACCGTCATCGCGAACCTCGCCAATATCGGGCTCAACTGGGTGTTCATCTACGGGCATCTCGGCATGCCCGAAATGGGCGCCACGGGAGCCGGTCTGGCTACGCTGCTGGCCCGCATCATGACGCCGCTGCTGATGATCGGTTACTTCTGTTCGCGCGACCGCTACCGGCCCTATCTCGAGGGATTCTCGCTCCGCAACTACCATCGGAAAACCGTGCGCACGCTCGTGCGGATCGGTGCGCCGATCGCTTCGCAGATGTTTTTGGAGAGCTCCGCGTTCATCGGCACCACCATCATGATGGGCTGGTTGGGCACGCTGGCCATCAGCGCCAACCAAATCGCCATCACGGTCAACAACTGCGCCTGGATGGTCGTTACCTCCATCGGTGCGGCGGCGACCATCCGGATTTCGCACTGCTACGGAGCACGCGACATCGGCCAACTGTCGCTGGCAGCCAAGGCATCCTATCATCTGATTCTTGCCTGGAGCGGCTTTGCAACGGTGGCATTCGTCGCCCTGCGCCACTACATTCCGCAGTTCTTCACGACCAATGCCGAAGTCATCGCCATCACGGCGGAACTGATGCTCTTCGTGGCGCTCTACCAACTGTCGGACGGTTTGCAGAACATCTCGGTCGGCATCCTGCGCGGTTTGCAGGATGTGCGCATCATCACGCCGATCGCCCTCCTCTCTTATTGGGTGCTCAACCTGCCGGTGGGTTATCTGTTCGGATTCACGTTCGGTATGGGGCCTTCGGGGTTGTTCCTCGGTTACTTCGTCGGACTGACCGTGGCAGCGGTGTTGATGATGCTCCGCATCCGACGCACCATCAGGCGGTTGAAAGAATAATTCCGAAACCTGTTTTCGACAGGCGAAGATATGAACGAGGCGGCTTCCCTGCAAAGGAGCCGCCTCGATTCATTCGGATTCGGAATGATTACAACCGTGCCTTGATGGCTTTCGTCGCCTCTTCGTACCCGGGCTTTTCGAGCAGCGCGAACATGTTCTTCTTGTACGCCTCGACGCCGGGCTGGTCGAACGGGTTGACGCCCAACATGTAACCGCTGATGCCGCACGCCTTCTCGAAGAAGTAGAGCAAGCCGCCGATGGTGTGGGCATCGACCTTCGGCAATTCGATGCGGATATTGGGCACGCCGCCGTCGACATGGGCCAGCTGCACGCCTAATTCGGCCATGCGGTTCACCTCCGAAATGCGCTTGCCGGCCAGATAGTTCAGACCGTCGAGGTTCTCGGCATCCGGTTCGATGACCACCCGATGGTCGGGTGCCGCAACCGAAATGATGGTTTCCATCAGGGTGCGTTCGCCCTCCTGGATGTATTGGCCCATCGAATGCAGGTCGGCAGTCAGCGTTACGCTGGCCGGAAACAGCCCTTTGCCCTGCTTGCCTTCGCTCTCGCCGTAGAGCTGCTTCCACCACTCGTTGATGTATTGCAGACGGGGTTCGTAGGAGCCCAGCATCTCGATCTTCTTTCCGCTGCGATAGAGCGCGTTGCGCACGACGGCATAGATGGCCGACGGATTCTGCTCGAACGGCGTGCCGTCGGCCGTGGCCTGTTCCATCTCCTGCGCACCGTGCACCAACGCGGCGATGTCGACACCGGCGACCGCCAGCGGCAGCAGTCCGACGGGCGTGAGCACCGAGAAACGACCGCCCACGTCGTCCGGAATGACGAACGTCGGATACCCCTCCTGCGTAGCGAGGGTTTTCAACGCGCCGCGAGCCTTGTCGGTTACGGCGACGATGCGTTCGGCTGCCTCTTTCTTGCCGTAGCGTTTCTCGATGGCGGCTTTAATCAGCCGGAAAGCGATGGCCGGTTCGGTCGTCGTACCCGATTTCGAGATGACGATGGCGGCGATGGAGTGCTCCTCTGCAGCGGCCATCAGTGCATTGATATAGTCTTCGGAAATGTTCTGGCCGGCAAAGACGACCGTCGGGTCTTGTTGCTCTTTATGCAGCAATTTGAAAGGGTCGGTCATCGCTTCGACGACCGCTTTGGCGCCTAAATAAGAACCGCCGATTCCGATGCAGATGACCAGATCGGCCTTCGCACGCAGTTTGTCGGCTTGGGCTTGAAGCGCAGCCAGTTCGGCGTCGGAGATCGACGATGGCAGGTGTACCCACCCTAAAAAATCGTTGCCTGCGCCTTTGCCCGATTGGAGCAGCGCATTGGCCCGTTGCGCTTCGGCCTGCAAGGCGGGCGTAATCTCGACACCCGCTTTGCTGATGTCCAATTTCAGATTTTTCATAGCATAATTATATATGAATTTACATTGCCTTTCTGTCGAAATGCTTCCGGCCGCTGTTCTTGCCGCCTTCGGCGCCATTTACAAGCCTGTAATTATCGGTTAAAATAGTTTTTCGGTCAGTTCACGCATCCGGCGACGCGCCGACGCATTGCAGTAAAAGACGTCATAGACCATCTCGACGATGGGCATGTCGACCCGGTGCCGGAAATTGATGTGCCGGATGCAATCGACGGCGAAATAGCCTTCGGCGATCATCGTCATCTCGTTCAGGGCGCTTTTCACCGTGCAGCCGTGTCCGACCAGCAGCCCCAGCCGGCGGTTGCGGCTGTACGACGAATAACAGGTTACGAGCAGATCGCCCAGATAGGCCGACACCCGCGTATTGCGTTCGGCGGGATAGGTTTCGTCGAGGAAACGGGTCATTTCATCGGCGCAGTTGGCGATCAGCACGGCCAAAAAATTATCGCCGTAGCCCAACCCGACGGCCAATCCGACGGCCAGCGCATAGATGTTCTTCAAAATCGCAGCATATTCGATACCGTAGAGGTCGGTCGAGTAGCTCAACCGGATGTAGGGCGTTGCGAATTTCGGGCCGATGGCGCGGGCCGTCTCCATTTCGGGACAGACCACCGTCAGATACGAAAGTTTTCCGCGCGAGACCTCCTCGGCATGCGACGGGCCCGTGAAGAGTCCGAGTTGCCGGTACGAAAGGTCGTAACGGTCGCGAAGGTATTCGACGACGGTCTTGTAATCGTCCGGGACGATGCCCTTGATGGCCGAAATGATGATTTTGTCCGCCAGCGATTCGGTCAAGGGTTCCAGAAAGGTTTTCAGATAGGCCGACGGAACCGCCAGTACCAGAATATCGGCTTCGCGTACAACGGCATTCAGATTGTCGGACGGTGCGATGCGCAAGCGGTCGAATTCGACATCGCTCAGATAGCGCGGATTACGTCCTTCTGTACGGAGCGTCTCCAGCACTTCGGGATTGCGGACATACCAGCCGACTTGCGGTTCGTTTCCGGAGAGCAGTTTGACGAGCGCCGTCGCCCAGCTGCCGTAGCCGATGACCGCGCATCGGGAATCCGTATCTATTTTACACTCCATGGACATCTCTTCGATAGCTTGTTTAATACAAAGATACGAAAAAGCCGAACACAATGCCAAATTTATTTGAACATTGCCGAGGCGCAGTATCTTCGACGAAGTCAAAGATACGAAAAAGCCGGATATAAAAGTAAACTTGTTTGCTTTTTACCCCTGCCTTATCTCGAGGCGAAGTCGGAGAGAACGAGAAAAACGAGGCGAAAACAGTCGGTTGATTCGTTCAAGGACGAGTTGCGGCTTTGCGGTCTTTGAGAATCTCCGCCTGATGTTCCGTAGCCCAGTCGATCAATCGGTCGATGTGCGGCAACAACGATTCGGCCCGCGGTGTGAGTGTATATTCCACGTGGGGCGGTACCTCGGGATAGGCTTCCCGAACGATGAATCCGTCTTCTTCGAGCGTTCGGAGCGTAACGGTCAGCATCTTGGGCGAAATGTCGGGAAGCGCGCGCTGCAAGTTCTTGAATCGCATTGTGCCGTTTTGATGCAACAGAAAGAGCACCAGTAACGACCATTTGTCGCCGAAACGTGCGAGAATATTCCGTATCGGGCATTCGGGAAACCGGAGGTCTTTGATCGTAGTTCTGTCCATAGCGGAATTGATTATGAAGTTACTTTACAAAGGTAAGCAAATTTTTCATCAAGATGTTTCCGTCGACGTAAGGCGGTGCGATTTATAACGGAATTTTTGTTTGTTTCTGGTTGCTTTCCGATCCGTGCCTGTTCAAAAAATGTTGGCGGATGGGTGTAGAAATGTTTGCTTCTTTCCCGATGCCTGTCCGATCCGTACCAGTTCGAAAATGTTGGCGGATGGGTGTAGAAATGTTTGTTTTTTCCCGATGCCTGTCCGATCCGTACCAGTTAATAAAAATTTGGTGGAATGAAAAAACGATGTTATTTTTGTCAACGGAAAGATGGCAGAGTGGTCGATTGCGGCGGTCTTGAAAACCGTTGAGCTGCAAGGCTCCGGGGGTTCGAATCCCTCTCTTTCCGCCAGAATAGGAAGCAAAAAAATGCAATTACGCTGTAAATGTTTAATTTACAGCGTAATTTGTTTTATGCAAATAGCAGAAAAATGCTATTCGAAGCATATCATCTGTGGCCTATTCGGTGTACCTTTCCGATTGCCAAAAAAGGTACACCGAATTAGCTGTAATTTTTTGAATTGCACCGATTTGCATCGTTTTATCTCTTGACATCGGACACTTGAAAAACTAATTTTGTAACCTCTAAACAGTGTCCTATGGAAAGAACATCATTCGGTCTATTGTTTTACATTCGCCGAAATAAACTCTACAAATCCTTGACGCTCGCCAGCGGTGCGACCATTGAAAACGTTGCCAAGATGCTCGGCCACGTCGATACGAAGATGACCCGCCATATGCCCGGATTCTCGATTCCTCCATCCTACGGGACATGCAGATCGTAGCGAAAAATATGGCTTTGTAGTTTCTGCATTGTAAGTAATTGTGAATTACTAACGATTAACAAAAATCACATTTCATAGGCAAAGCACTCTGTACGAGTGCTTTTATTTTTGCCAGTCACTCTTGGTTCCGACCGTTTGTGCCTGTTTTTGCGTCGTTCTCCGTACCGCTCCCGTACCGCGGGCGATTTCGGGAACTCTGTGCCGAGCGAGGTATTGGATGAATTTCACAATGATTCATTATGGTTCATGATGATACCTTACAGAGCAGACTTTAAGAACTAACAAAATAGGTAAAATGTGATAAAAAATTAAAAACTATGTCAACAAGCAAGATTCGTATCAAAAAAATTTGTGAATTCTGCGGCAAAGAGTTCTTCGCCCAGAAAATGACAACACGCTACTGCTCGAAAACGTGTAGCAGCAGAGCATACAAATATCAACTTCGTGTACAAAGGATTGAACGTACCAAAACGGATGTAAAGGTAGCCATTGATACAAAGCCTCTTAATGATATTCGGCACAAAGCGTTCCTCCCCGTTCAAGAGACAGGTGTTCTTATCGGAGTTACCACACGCTCAGTCTACAATCTTATATATGCAGGTGCGCTGAAAGCAACCAAGCTAAGCAGTAGAATGACGCCTATTCGCCGAAGTGATGTGGAAGCGATGCTCGACAACAATCCATATACTAAACGATATAAGCGTGAACCTGCTCCGATTACCGAGTTCTACACCAACGACGAGTTGCGCGAAAAGTTCGGAGTGAGTCTGTCGTGGATATTCAAGGTCGGCAAGACCGAAAACATTCCGAAAGTGATGCGGCGCGGAAAGACGCTGTGGAGCAAACGGCATTTCGATGCCGTGTTCGCCCGTCAGCAGCCTGACGAAAGCATCACCGAGTGGTATACGGCGGAGGAGATGCGGCAGAAATTCGGCATGACCTCCTCGGCGGTGTACTCCTTCGTCTATACCTACGGCATCCCCAAGAAAAGGTCAGAAACGAAGTCTTCTACTCGAAGCGGCACGTCGATGCAGCCAAAGGGTTGGTCGTTTCGGCAGAACCGGAATACTATACCTCCGCTGAGGCAATGGAACGGTACGGTCTGACGCGCGACCAACTGTACCACTATGTCAAATGGCACAAGGTTCCGAAAGTGCAGGTGGGACGCTACCTGAAAATTTCCAAGAAGGAGTTGGATGCACTGCTCGCACCACCGGTTTTGTAGCGCAGGTTACGGTTATTGTTCGGTTATCGGCAGTTATCTGCGATTATAACCGACAGCAACCGCCGAAAACCGTCTTCTTTGCAACCAGAAAACAGAAACACTTAAAAATCAAAACTTATGTATCAGCACACCTGTACAACCGTCTCGCTTTTGAGACGCCCCATTACCAACGGACGAATCTCGCTCTATCTCGATTTCTATCCGGCAATCCGCAATCCCGAAACGATGAAGATGACGCGGCGCGAATATCTCGGCATATACATCTATGCCAAGCCCGCCAACGACATCGAACGCAATTTCAACCGTCAGATGCTCGAAAAGGCCGAAGCAATCCGCTGTCTGCGCGTCACATCGCTTATCAATGAACAATTCGACTTCCTTGACCGCGACAAGATGCGCGGGGATTTCCTCGCCTACTTTAAGAAAATGTGCCGCAAAAAGTATGAAAAGTGGGACACCGTGTACCGCCATTTCTATAACTATGTGGGAGGTCGTTGCACCTTTGGCGACCTCACGGTCGAACTGTGCAAAGGCTTCGGGGAGTATCTGCTCGGGGCGCACCAGCTGCGGCTGCCCCACCGCAAAGTTCGGCGCAACTCGGCAGCCGATTATTACTCCACGTTCCGCGGACTGTTGAAAATTGCCTACCGCGACAAACTTATCCGTGAGAATATCAATGATTTTCTTGAAAAGATTGAGTGGGAGGACGTGAAGAAATCATACCTGACAATCGACGAACTGCGACAACTGGCCGCCACGCCCTGCCGTATTGAGGTATTGAAGCAGGCATCCCTGTTCTCCTGCCTTACGGGGCTGCGCATCAGCGATGTGCTGAACCTCAAATGGGAGGGCTTCGAGATTGCACCCGACCAAGGCTACTGCATCCGAATCCGCACGCAAAAGACGCAGACCGAGGCCATTTTGCCGATAAGTTATGAAGCCATCGAACTGTGCGGAGAACGTTCGACCGGCACGGTGTTCAAAGGAAGCATGGTAAACTATCCGCTGAAAAAGTGGATTGCCGAGGCTGGCATCACCAAGCCGATTACATTTCATTGCTTCCGGCACACCTACGCCACGCTGCAAATCGCGTCGGGCACAGACATTTACACTGTCTCGAAAATGCTGACGCACAAAAACGTGACAACCACCCAGATTTACGCCGATTTGGTTAGTGCCAAGAAGCGCGAAACGGTCAATAAGATTTCACTGAAATAACTTTCCTACTTTTTCCATATTCGTGAGTCGGCCTCGTTTTCGGGGTCGGCTCTTTTGTCCGCAAATAGATAGAAAACTGTTCTACAGCCATAATCCGCGTAAAAGTTTGCTATAAGTTCGCCTAAAGTTTACTGTTTCGCAAACTTCCGGCGAACTTTCAAAAACTATACTTACATCGTAAAGTAAAAGGCGTATGTTTTGTTTATAGCGTGCTGAATTCTGAAGTTTCGTGCCAATTTAGCGCAAATTGAACGTTTCCGTTAAGCCGAGTGCAGAAGCCGGACTTGCCGGGTTATGCTGAGACGAAAAAAGGTGCATGAATATGAACAATTCGACACAGCAGTACCTCTTATTTTACCTCGTAAGAATCAATGAAATTCAGAAGACCGCAAGCTCTTGCCGTATGGAATGATAACTGGTCAAACAGTTGATGTGTTTTCAGTTGTTCGATAGCTGCTGCCGCATCAAGCACGCCGGTTTCATACAATGAAATCGTGGCATACAACTTATCATTTGCGACCGGACCCATTATAATATCATAATCGTGCGAAGTGTCTCCCTTGCGATTGCTTACCACAAAGTTCAGCCATTCGACCGTTGCTCCGCTAAAATGCCTCGTGTTATATTGGGCACTATCCAGCAATTTTTCATCAAACTCAAAAACAGAAACAACGGCACGAACATTTTCATCATCGCCTTCCCTGTTCTTCTTTATCTGTGCCCATTTTTCTGCCTGTTCACGGCTGGTCGTTGTATAAAAGCCCTTTCCGAAATCTGTTTTGGACCGACTTCGGGAAATCGCAGGTTTGCGAACAGTCATTGTTGAGCCATGATACAAACGCATAATCTATCTCCGCCTCTTTATATATACATCTATTTCATGCAGAATATATTCGGTTCCCTGAGAATGCAATACTTCAAAATTGTCCCTCAAAAATTTATCGACACCCAACCTGGCAAACATTGCCAGCACTCCGGCAGACGGAAGATTGTCGCGCAGACGATATTGTTCAATGCAAAAGACCAGAAACTGCAATTCTGATTTATAAAATTTCAACTTCTTACCATAAAGTTTCTCCTCCTCCAAAAGTTCATACAGTTGTGCGCCACCGTAATACCATAACTTCTGTTCGGGATCTAAAAGGTCACGATAAAGGTCCGAATTGTATAGATAGAATAAAGCATCATCCACAGAGAGTCTTTTCTTCTCTGCAATAATCTCTGCCAGTTCCAGAACCTTGAACGGAAGAATTGCTATCTCTGTCGTCTGCTTCATATACTTGCGCGAACAAATTGTATACCTTTATGTCGCAAAGATAACAAATTTCCGGTCAGCACAGAAAAGTCTTCAGGGGGAATTTAAGCATCAAAAATAAATTTGAGTCCAATTTTGAGTTCAAAATCAAACATTCGGCTCGAAAATCATTAAAAAATCGCAGATTTTTTGCCCGTTTTTATAATGGAGCAAAGGATGCTGCCTAATTTTGAGCACAGAAAACAATACTAAAAATTACAAAATATGAAATGTCTTGCTATTGTCTTTCAGGGCAGCTATGCACTGCTGGCCCTTTGCCTCGGGACGGCAGGTTACATCTATGTGGTTCACGGACTCGGCGGCGATACCGTAATGGGCGTATTAGCTCTTGGCATCACCGGCATCTTTGCCGCAATGCTTTACCGGCTCGGCAACTGGTTCGTGCAGGAGGCACTGCCCCAACTTGAACGGATTTATGCACGTCGCCGTGAAATTCGCACCGCCGCGAAAGCAGCAACGACAAATGTTCCCGTTTCGGTAGAGGATTCGGTATGGGCGGAGATTGTTACCTACACGCGGTGTATTTTCAAAGAGTATCTGCCGGAGGTTGAAATCGAACGGCTGCTGACAATGCTTGATAACCTGCGTTCAGGCGTAATAAGCGACGAAGCAATTACTCGCCCGTTAGTTCAGGCCAACGGATTGACCGTAACCGACCTCTTCCACTACGGTTGGAATGTATGGATGCGAACGCAACTCTGTTCCCGCCGGCGGATGTGCAGTTTTCTGCGGCAGGCATTCCCGAATACGCTCGGTCATATCGCCGTCGAAACTATCTACTCGAAGATGACAAAAGATTACGGACCTTACTCTATCCCGTTGGTGGAGGTCGGAAAGGAACTCTGCAGACACACGATTTGATCATTGCATAATCATAGACGGTGTAAACATGGATTTGCACCGTCTTTTTTGTTTGGGAATATGTTTATGTCCTAAAAAATAACCTATTAAAATCTGTCAGATACATTCGGTTACGGTTATTCGTCGGTTGTGTGCGGTTATATCCTGAAATAACCGTCTGAACCCATTCCCAGTCTGTTCCTTTGCAGCACAAACAATTAAGATTCAACGTGTATGCAGGAAACATTATCATTCGAGGCGATGCCTCAGGCCATCTTGGAACTGATGCGCAAGGTGGACACACAGCGCGCCGACATCAGCGAACTCAAAGAACGCTGTCAGCCTCTGGTCGATGAGCTGATGATCGGCATCGACGAGGCGTGCAAAATTCTTCAACGCGCCAAATCGACCGTCTATGCACTTGCGCAGGCGCACAAGATTCCTTTTTATCAACCCGGCAAAATGCTTCAGTTCAAACGTTCGGAGTTGATGGCATGGATGGAGAGCGCCCGTCAGGGGACCTCGGCGCAGACACGCGACTCCATCATCGAGGATATGCAGCGCGGTGTCCGCCACAAACCGAAATCAAACTGGGGGATGCAGTGATGAAGTACATTGATTTGCTGAACCGGTTCTGGGAGGCGAACCGTGCCGACCGCTTCACCACTGCCGAGCGGGAACTCTACTACTATCTGCTGAACGAGTGCAATCACAACTATTGGCGGATGCCCGTACCATGTTCGACTTCGGTCGTGTGTGCCGTCATCGGCATGAACCGTGCCTCATTAGTGCGCGCACGTGAGGGGCTGCGCCGCCGCGGACTTATCCTGTTCGAGGAAGGAGGGCAGAACTCCCGCGCCCCGACCTACACCATTCTCGACACAGCACATGATACCGGTAGTGCAACCGCTTCTGCAACTGCTGACGATACCGCCGATGCAACCTCTTATACAACACAAAAGAGCAATACAAATACATCTTCAAATACAGATGCGCCGATTCCGATTGATGAATTGGAACGTCGGCTACTGGCGGACCGCGAGTGGCACGAACAGATCGTGCGCCAACTTGCCGCGAGCGGCAAGTCTACTGATGCAGATACACTTACGGATTGGCTGCGGCAGTTCTTCAACTACCTGCGTATCTGCAAATATGAAAAAAGGGAAGAAAAAGAGTGCCGAAGCCACTTTTACAACAAACTTTTGAAGGAATATTCGAAATATGGAACTGACAAACAAAAACAATATGACCGGCGTCGGGGAGTTGAAGTCCCGACTGCTTCGCCGGAAGATTACGAAGGTGCATTTTAGGCTGCCGATGAATGTTGCGCAGGCACGCGATGCCCTGCTGGCTGCCGTTCAGGCAGAGGTCGAATACCGGCGGCGACCCTTTTCCGTGACCAATGCTCTGTCCGAACAAATCGACCGTATGGCAACATGGCTTACGGGCGATTCCTCCAAATTTGCGGCAGTCCTGTGCGGCGGCTGCGGGAATGGCAAAACCACCTTCGTGAAAGCCTTTCAGAACATGCTCAGTTATCTGAACATCCCTGTTCCCGACGGACACGGAAAGACCTACGGAATGCGCATCTGCAATGCACGAGAGGTTGCCGGCGTCGCGCGGACGGATTATCCGGCGTTTCTTACGCTGACGCGGATTCCGATGCTCGCTATTGACGACGTGGGTATCGAGCCTTTGGAAGTGATAGAGTATGGCAATGCTGTGAGTAGAGTTGCTGACCAGACGTTACGACGAGCAACTGTTTACTATTATGACCACCAATCTCACACCCGAAGGTATCCGCAAGCGTTACGGCGACCGGATTGCCGACCGGCTCAACGAGATGGCGATAGTCATACCCTTCAAGAATCCTTCTTATAGAACCGACTGCGCTTCGCTTGCGGAGTAGCCAAAATAAACACTTGTGGTGTTTTGCAAGAAATACCCATGTCGTACAAAATGGCGCTGCCATTCCGCACTTCCAATGGATTCCTGTCCCGCTCGCAGGCTCGCACGGGGTTGACTATTATACAATAACTTTTAATACTCATTGAACTTGATATGAACGAAGAAGAACAGGAGAAAAGTGGCACGACCCGCAGCCGCCGTATAGAAGCGCGGGTAACCGATGCGGAACTGGACCGCATCGTCGCACTGGCAGCGCAGTGCGGTCTGACATTGAGCGGCTACCTCCGCCGGTGCGCGCTGGGACAGCATCCCAAACAGAGGTTGAATGACCGCGAGATTGAAGCCTTGTGCAGTCTGACGGATGCGCGGGCGGAACTTATCCATATCCGCAATGCCCTCAAAGGGCGCAGCCGGCAGGAGCGGCAGCGATACTTCGGCAATCCCCGCTTTATGGAGCAGTGGATTGTGGCAGTGAACCGCCTTGTCGAGCAGTGGGACAATATCATCCGAAACATCAGTCAATAGCCTAATGGAGCAACCGAGAGAACTTGCATTAACCAATCAACACAAAACCGATTATCCGTTATGATAGCCAAAGCAGCAGTTATATCACACGGCGCAAATGCTGTCCGTTATGCCACCGAGAAAGACAAATCAGAGATTATAAAACTCAACCGCCTGCCCGACGATATTCCCTTCGAAGGCATCTGGCAGCGAATGGTCATTCATCAGAAAAAGTTCGAAGCAAAATTGAGCCGTCATCGCCCGTTGCAGAACAATGCTATCCGTATCGAGGCATCCCCAGCCCGGGACGAATCGGAGGGGTGGACGCACGACGACTGGGAGCAGTTGGCGCATGATTTTGTGCAGGAGTTCGATGCGGTCAATTTGTCCAAGCGGGCTGGTCGCGCAAGTGCGGTACGGACAAACCTCGAAGGCAGCCAGTATGTGGTGGCACTCCACCGCGACAGCCGCTCGGGAATCGCCCATCTGCACATTGTTGCCAACCGTGTCGATATGGAGGGCAATGTGAACGATGCCCATTTCATCTACGAGCGGGCGATGGAGGCGGCACGGCGTATCAACATACAACGAGGCTGGCTGACCGCCGAGGAGCGCAGCGAGCAGAACCGTCAGCAGATAGCCGACGACTGTCTCGACATTCTGCGTCAGATGTCCAAATTCGACTGGGAGGAGTATGTGCAGCGGCTCGTGCGCAAAGGCTATGTCGTAAACTTGAAGCGCGATTCGAAGGAAATTGTTCGCGGCTACACCGTCGGCAAAGGCAACTCGGTCTACAAATCCTCCCAACTCGGCACAGGTCGTCATCTGACACCCTCGAAGATAGAACAGACTTGGCTGAGTTTGCATCCGGTCGAACAGACTGCGGCGGCAGGAGCAACCGTAAATTCAAAGGTGCAGTCGACCAAGGAAACGAGTCCGCAGCAGACAAGTCAATCGGCAGACCAATCGGTGACCAATGTGGCAACGCAGCCATGTGTCGAGCCGATACTTATTGTACACTATGACATCGAGGTTGCAGACAAACACTACAGGGTCGATATTCCGAAAACAGCAGACTCAGCTATTGCCGATGTCCTGTCGCTTGCCTATACCGAAGAGTTCGCTGCCGGCATCATAGAGATGCAGAAGACCGCCGTCTTGCTCTTTGCCGGATACGTTGATGCAGCAATCGCGATGTCCGAATTGCACGGCGGTGGCGGCAGCGCACCTTCATCCGGCTGGGGACGCGACAAAGACGATGACGAGTGCGAATGGGCACGCCGCTGCGCCCGTATGGCAATGGAAATGAGTCGTCCGCAAAGACGCGGCTGGCGGCGGTAAACTTTTATATGATTAAACTCTGGCAATTAGACAAACAAAGACCTCGGGAATCGACAATTTGATGCAGGAGATAGACACGCAGACTGCCAAACAGCACGAGGCGGCGGTTACGACGGAGCATATTGAAGGACTGAAGCGGCTGAACGATACTTTGCAGGAGAGTATCGTTCAACTCAAAGACGCAAAAGCCGGCATGGATGATGCGCGGGAGGTCTGTGAGAACATATACAAACGTCTTTGGGGAATTATCGACGCAATCCGCGTATCGCTGTTGCGAGCCGAGAACACCCGCATCAAAGCCCATATCGACGAAACCGAGTTGCTGAAACTTTCATTGTTTTCCGACGAATTTCTTAAAACTGAGGAACAAATGCTCAACCAGCATTGGGAGAAACAGAAACAACTCTGGCACACTTCCCTCACCGAGCAACGCCGCAACCTCGAATCCAACGACGGCATCTGGCTCTCAAGATCCGCATTTCACACCCTGCTATGGTTCTTCCTCCTGCCACTTTGCTATACCATTATCTCGATAGGCTACTTCTTGTCAGCGTTTTTCGGAAAGGGATAGTCAACTTGTCCCGTGCTTGTCCTGTATTTTCCTGTCAAAGGGGTGCAATTTATAATAGTGGCGATACACTTATTGAATATATAGCCGCTTGTTGGTTTTTTATTGCCCCTAAATAGTGCATATTGAAAAATTTTCAGTATCTTTGTGAATTATCAAATATAATCCGGATATACATGAAAGATGTCAATAGGTTAAAGTTGGTTCTTGTTGAGCAGAAGAAAACTGGGAAATGGCTAGCAGAACAGCTGGACAAAGATCCTTCTACTGTCTCTAAATGGTGTTCAAACACTACTCAACCGACATTAGATACTCTTGTCAAAATAGCGAAAGTGTTAAACATTGATATTAAGGAGTTGATAAATGATAAATAAGAATCCAGACATGAAGAAGCCTGTATTATTAGGTTATGAAATAAAAAGATTGTAGTGTAGTATGCAAGTTCCGCAGTCGGACATATTAACCACAAGTCGGTTAGGCGACGTCTTCAATAAGACGGTTGCAACGTATAAATACTTTTGGTTTGTGTCGATCATGCAGATACACGCCAAAATGGATAATCCACGAATAAGTGTTTGGGATATAGTGATTCGAATGGTTGCTAATGCGTGGTATCCGATTCATTATTTCCGATTGTCTTTCGGTAAAAGCGATTCATTGTTTGATATTGTGATGGAATTGCATCGTATTACGCAAATTTCGATTGATGCAAATACTGAAACAATTATCGAAGAATTGACGAGCCGATTGAACGATAGGCAAATCAAGAAACAGTTGAATACGCTGACGCAAAACGTCCCGTATCGCTTTTTGCGCCCGTGGATTGATACGTCCGACGATAAAGAGATGGTGCATCGTTCTCAATCATTAGAAAATAATTGTTTGTATTCATTACATAAAGATGGCTCGGATTTCTATATTATATTAAATCCTGCATGGAACACCTATCTGCACAATAACTACAATATCTTGGTGGATTTTGCCTATTGGAATCTGACCCTATTTCTCCAAGCACGCAATCCAAATGTTCCTGCGATCTCGAATAAATTGATTCGCCCAGAGATAAGGGCTTCTTTATCGGCTCAACACCGTTATTGGGATACAGTCATGAATATTGGTGGCTCAATTCACTGCATCTATACAGGTAAAGAACTTCATCCGTCGGATTATGATCTCGATCATTTTATCCCGTGGAGTTTTGTATCGCATGATTTGTTGTGGAATTTGATTCCGGCGGATGGTAGCATAAATTCATCGAAAAGTAATAAACTTTCGGATATAAATTACTACCTACCCAAACTGTCGGAAGTTCAACATAAATCTTTGAAGATGATGCTTGCTGCAAATAAAGAACCCAAAGTGCTGGAAGATTTCATCTCATTGGGTTATACAGCACGGGAATTGGCAAATATGGATAGTCTACGGTTCAGAGAACTATATGAGCGAACTTTTGTTCCGATGAATCAGATTGCGCTCAATATGGGTTTTGAAACATGGAAATATCAGGGTGTATGGAAACAGTAAAAATCAATCATCCATATCTCACAGCCATAAAGCGCTCGGCATTATCCGCCCCGGTCCGCTATCTATTGAAACATAATTTATTGAAAGGTAATATCTTGGATTTTGGATGCGGATTTGGATATGATACGGACGAGCTCAAACGGCAAGGCTTTGATATAACGGGGTATGACAATTACTATCGACCTGAATATCCACAAAGAAAATTTAATACGATTATCTGTATCTATGTGCTAAACGTACTTGAACCTTATGCACAGGCAGAGGCAATGGCAGATATTGAAAACCTATTGGCTCCAAATGGCACGGTCTATTTTGCAGTTCGTCGAGATTTGACGGTTGAGGGTTTCCGCTTCCATACCATACACAAGCAGTACACCTACCAATGCAATGTCCGGCTACCATTTCGGAGGTTGACCTGTAATAAAATTTTTGAGTTATATCAGTACATAAACAGTTAATAATAAATAATATAAACTACTAATTGGTATAGTAAATTTATACAGTGAGAACAGTGACTACTACAGACTTTTCTTCTATCCCTAATAATGATATTCAATCAGGAAAATATGTTTTTAAAGACATATTTGATGTCTACAATTATATTAAATATAAAGGCTGGAACATTGGATGGTACGCTGCACCAAATTTCGAAGTGATGACGCTATATGACAATCATGTTGTTGCTTCGCCGGTTCCATTTAATCCATTATACCGTGGACAAAGCTGTTATTATGAAAAATGCCTTCCCTCGCTTTATCGGAAAAAATGGTCTCCTATTCAAACACTTGAGCGATTAGTACAGATAGAAGATTTTAAAACTATACTAAATGATAACCCGGAGATTCAAGATACCATCCGAGCAGATATAGCGGTCAATTATGACGGGCTGGCACAACATTACGGCATAGAGACTAATATCATTGATTTAACCAATAGTTTCGGTGTCGCCGCTTTCTTTGCGACCTCTGATTATAATTCTTTGACGGGATGCTATTACCCGGTAAGGGAAGTTATACGAAAAGGGGTTATATATTTTCTTCCAACGGGCATATTTAATCCTGCAACCATGATGAATAAAAATCAAATATGGCCAATAGGTATGGAAGCGTTACCGCGGCCCGGAGAACAACGGGGATTTGGCGTTTATCTTAAGAAAGATCAGGACTTTCACAGCATAGGTGATGTGCATCGGTTCTTCTTTTGGCATAATGAGCAAGCATCAATTGAATGCCATCGTCTTATGGGTTTTGGTACGGTTTTATTTCCTTATGATCCAATGGTGGAAAAGGTGTGGTGTATGCGAAAGTATCGAATTTACGGTAAAGACTCTATCAATAAAGTATTAAAAAAACATCCCGAACTTGGATTCAATACATTTAATGTTTTTAAGGAACTTATTCACGCGGGGTGGCATATCGAAAATTCAACACCATTCCGTTACACCAAAGAAGAATTGAGGTTTATAACAGACCGCTATCACAAAATGTATCCTGGTAGTTTCCCCGTCGGAAAATAATAATAGGTCATAACTCTATAAAAGATATTCTTTAATAGCAGAAACAGGATTATATTTCCAGATTTTATAACTACATTACAAATTTTCTTATCCTTATCAATAGATTTCCAATTCAACTAATTATCAATATCTTTCAGTGAAAATTATTATAAATATCCCTTCCTCGTAAGACAAGTTTGTTAAAGGTCATCGCCGAACATCCGGTCGAAGTCCTCTATCTCGTCGTCTAACTCACTCTCCCGAAAGTCGGATTTTCGGCGCGGAGGCGTTTTGCCGCCGCCACTGCCACAACCATTGCTGTCGCCCTTAAATGAGGACGCAACGCCGATGATTATCGCACCTAATATTGTTAGCCAAAATTCCATCTGTCAATCAACCAGTTTTGCAAACGGACTTCGGTCGATCTCAATACCTGCGTAAACTCCGGAGTGCCACCCTGCGGGACAACGACATAGGCAGTCGACAACGTTCCGTTGCCGTCGAGCGTCTGTGACTTCACATCGAATCGATAATCCTCCGTGCCGTCATAGCTGCGCTTCGCCACCGCAACAAGTGTTCCGAGCGGGAACTGATAATCGCAGCAGGCTCCTGTGATATTGAGATACCATATTTTGACATATTCGATATTCAAAAGATTAAAAATACATTATCAGAAAGAGACCAACATTTTTTTGATTGTTTAGCTTGGCTTATACGTCATAATCGACTTGAAATTAAAATTATAGCACCTAAAAGCGGGATCGGGATTTCTCATACTAAATTAGGCATTTTCTCCGATGGCATTGACAGAGTTGGGTTTGATGGCTCGTGTAATTTCTCCAGAACGGCTCTCGTAGATAATATCGAAAGCTTGACTATCTCATGTGATTGGGACGGCAACATAGAAATAGCAAAACTTAAATCTATTAAAGAAGATTTTGAGAATGTCTTCCATGAGAAGGATGATAATGTACTCTATTTGTCAGCAGATAAGGTTAAGACTCAAATTACAGAAAACTTCCCGGACAAAACAATATCTGAGTTACTTGAATCGGAGTATAATATACTAAAGAAACAGCATCAGCAAAATATATCTAAACGCATTGCCAAAGCATTAGATAACGCAAAAGAGAGATTAGAGGTTATTATTGATAAGCTTAAAGATACAGAGTTCAGGGTGGCCGTTATGAAAAATAATGAGCCACATTTCCCGTATTCAACTGGACCAAGAGATTATCAAATTCAAGCTTTTGAGAACTGGAAAGCCAATAAACAGAAAGGACTGTTTGCGATGGCGACAGGTACGGGTAAAACCATCACCTCTTTAAACTGCCTACTTGAAATTTATAAAAGATTAGGTTATTATAAAGCCCTTATACTGGTCCTAACTATTACCATGGTAGACCAATGAGAAAAAGAGTGTGCAAAATTTAACTTTACCAATGTGATTAAAGTCTGCTCTAAATATAGCGGATGGCAAACCTCATTGGCAAATATAAGAATGCTGGAGCTTTCAAATCCAGACAATAAGCAATCTTATGTGATAATTTCCACATATGCATCATTTATTCGACCGGCTCATTTTATAGAATTAAATCAGTTCCCTAAGAACAAATTATTGCTTATAGCCGACGAAGCTCATAATATGGACGCCGGACTCATTGCCAAACGTCTTAACGATATTAAATATTCACGAAGAATCGGTTTGTCTGCGACTCCAGAACGTCAGTTTGATGAGGAAGGCAATGCACGACTAATGGAGTTCTTTAGTTGCGATGGAGCGTATACTTTTGAATACTCAATGGCAGAGGCTATTAGGAATAAAGCCTTGTGCAAATACTATTACTATCCACACTTAGTCAAGTTGACAAACGAGGAGATGGTTCAATACATTGAACTATCGAAGAAGATTGTAAAAATAATCAATCGAGAAGATGATGACAGCTGAGAGATATTAAAACGGCTTCTGCTTAAGCGGAAGCAGATTATACATAAGGCAGAAAATAAAAAGAGTATATTTGAAGATATTTTAAAAGAACATCGAGAGAAAACCGGTTCATTAAAATATACGTTAGTATATGTTCCGGAAGGGAATCAGCCAGATGATCAGGGTGCAGATGTCTTTGATACGACAGAACGAATCAAAGATGATGAAGATACTATTCATCTTATCAATGAATATACCCGAATTGTAAGAGATCTTGATTCGCATATTGTTGTACGTCAATTTACCTCAGAATCCACCGATCGCGATGCCATGTTGGCTGATTTTGCAAAAGGCAATATCGATGTATTAACTTCCATGAAGTGTTTGGACGAAGGTGTTGACGTTCCGCGAAGCGAATTGGCCATTTTTTGTGCAAGTACGGGAAATCCCAGACAATTTATTCAACGTAGGGGGCGTGTCCTACGAACACATCCCGACAAACGATTTGCGATTATTCACGATCTCGTTGTAATACCACAAATAAACTTTGACCCGGATTGCTATGAGTTAGAGAAAAGTTTAGTTTCCGCGGAAATAAGACGTGTTCGAGATTTTGCGTTGCTTTCGGAAAATTGTAACGACACATTGAATACTTTAGATGATGTATTAAACCAGTATCAGATTTCAATATTTAACTAATATCATTATGGCTACTCATTATACAAACGGAGACAAAATACTGCAAGCAGTATTAGCCGACCCCAAACTGGCGGAGTCAGGAACGTATACACCAACCGGAACCGAGACTGTTGCGGATGCTCTCGATTCAGAAAATGCTACAATACGAGCTGTCGCAATGATTATTGATGGCAGCGAAAATCAATACACTCAAAAGGAAATATACACTCAGGTGTCGAACTTCTTGACCTCGAATATATGAAACTAAATAAGATTATTATTAAGAATTTCCGCAGTTATTACGGCGAAAACTGTTTTGAGTTGTCGACGGTCTTACTCTGGTTATTGGCGATAATGGCGATGGTAAAACCACTTTCTTTGAAGCTCTTGAATGGTTGTTTGATACCAGCAAAGACAATAAAAGTGAAAGTAATATTTCTGAAATGCGTAAAGCGGAAATAGGGATAGGAGATCGTGATGAGGTTTCTGTCACTATGACCTTTGAACATGGCGGAGAAAAGGAAATTTGTAAAAAATTTATTTTTGAAAAAACATCCGATAACTTCGTAGCAACAAGAGATTTTTCTTTTGTCGGTTATGAAATTGTGGGTTCAGAGAGGCATAATCGAGATGGAAGAATATTATTAGAATCATGTTTTGATACGGTTATTCGTCGATATTGTCTTTTTAAAGGAGAATGGGAATTAAATGTGTTCGACAATAATACGGCACTTAAAACACTTGTTGACACTTTCTCTGGAATCAAGCAATTCGATAATCTTGTCGAGATGACCTCATACTTTGAGCAGCAGTCTGGCAATTTGGTTACCAAAGAACTAAAAAAAGATAAAAAACAAGAGGTAATTATTAAACAGCTTGAGTCCGATTTGAATAAAGTGCAGTCTGAAATTTCTGATGTACGAAATAGTATCAACACAAAAGAGAAGGCTGTTTCAGATTATGAAACTCGTTTGAGAATATTGGAGGAAAATCAAGAAGATGCCTGTGAGAATCTTCAGGGTATAAACGCTCGAATTGAACAAAAGAAAATTGAGCAACGAAGATTAATGGGATGCATCAATCTGGACTATAATGCCATGTTGCTTGATGATATGTGGATTCTTCGCGCATATCCGTCTATTTTAAGTGAATATCAGAAAAAGGTGTCGGCTCTTAGTCGAGAAAAGCGCAAATTGCAGAAGGCAGAAGATGAACGAATTGCCATCGAGAAGGGGAAACAAGAAGCGATTAAAGAGATACAAAAATTAGCTAATAATGCGACTCCCCTTCCATGGAATCTCCCGGATAAAGAGACAATGCAGGAGATGATTGATGATGAAATATGCAAAGTTTGTGGTCGTCCGGCAGAAAAAGGGAGTGAGGCCTATAACTTTATGGTCAATAAACTTAATGAATATCTTGAGCATATTCGTAAAGAATCGGAATCTGCGCAACAACAAGAGACCCCGATAAAACCTCTTTTTGAAAACACATATATAAATGAACTTCATACTCGTAGCATTCAATTAAGTGGCGATACCGAGCAGGAATTATCTGAGTTGGCAACTGTTATTGCCGACAGACTGTTATTTGTACAAACCAGAAAGCAGGACCTTGAAAAAGTAAATAAAGACTTGACAGAGGCAGAAGACGCGAAAATGCAACTGCTTATTCAAACTCCTGATCTAACGGAGGAAATGCTTATCAAAAACTTTAAAGACTTCAAGGGACTCTCAGACAGCAGCAAACGAGCGTCATTAGACCTCCAAGACCTTAACCACAAACTTGAAGAACTCGAGATACAGAAACAGGAATTAAAAGATAAGCAGAATCAAATTGTTCCATCTAATGGAATTGTAAGAGTTTATCAGAAGGTCCACATTACGCTCGAGCGAATAATGAAAGCATTTGAAGCGGCAAAGGATAGAAATGTAGAAGAGTTTATTAAGACCCTTGAGGAACAGGCTAATATATATCTAAAAAAGCTCAACGCAGATGATTTTCGTGGGGTTATTAAAATAAAGCGAACAGCTGATGGATCAGCTAAAATAAATCTTTATAGTTCTAATGATACTGTAATAGCCAATCCGGGTGGTGCGCAAAAGACGACAATGTATATGTCTGTTCTTTTCGCCATTTCTAATATCACCACGCTAAAGAGAGATGAAGATTACCCTTTGATTTTGATGCTCCGACATCTTCGTTCGGAGATTTCAAAGAGGATATTTTCTACAATATCATTGATAATATTGATAAACAATGCATTATATTCACGAAAGACCTATTGAAATTCGATCGTGAAACAGAGACCAGAAAATTGGATTTTGATAAGATAAATCAATTATCATGCTCTGTATATCGCATACAGAAAGCCCCCTGCTACGATGAAGAAGATTTGTCAACAATTAAAACATTAACCGAAAGAATTAAATAAGCTATGGCAGAGAAACTATATGATGTATGGGCAAGGCGTAATCCTAACTGGGAGAAGCGTTATGAGGAGACTATAATCAAAAATTTCAGCGATTATGTGAAGGTGTTACCAGCCTGGGCGATGCCAAGGGAAAGTTGTTTGGTGCTGGATATGAAATCTTCATCATTGCGTTCTTTATTGGTCTATATTATAACCAAAGGAAAAAACTTATAGACGATAGCACAAAAATCAAATCGTTGGGACAACCCATTCAATTCTGGGGAAATATCGATTCGGTGAAAGGTCGTAAAGCTTACCCTAAATTGAGAGAGTTTATTTTCACTGCACTAGTGGCTAAAACCGATTTTGATTTCATCGCCCTTGATAAAGGGTTGGTAACTGCTCGAAAGGCCGTTGATGCTTTAATGCAGACTATGGAAGAATATGCTAACTGGGGTTTCCATTTTATGGAAGACAAGTTGATCGATAACCCAAACTATTTCTATAGAGAAACTGCATTTCTTGAAGTTTTCCTAACATTTGACGCAAACACGACAGATTCAACAGACGATGAACCGGAATCATTAGATTAGTCTATGATTAAACGAGTATTCATTACCGGCAGGGCACACGGAATTGGCAAGAGCATTGTCGAAACTTTTGCGAGCAGAGGGGAGAAAGTCGCATTCTGCGATATCGACGTTGCGCGAGGTGAGGCGGTTGCGGCGCAAACTGGCGCAGTCTTTTATAAGGTCGATGTTACCGACGCGGCGCAACTTGAAGCAGCTATGCAGCAGGTGTTTGACGCTTGGTGCGACATCGACGTGATGGTGAATAATGTCGGAATAGGGATTTTCAAGTCGCTGACAGAGGTGTCGGTCGAGGAGTTCGACCGCGTAATCAGCACCAATCTGCGGTCAGCGTTCATCACCGCGCGGATGCTGGCACGACATCGGCTGGCAAATGACAATACCGCCTACGGGCGCATCGTCAATCTATGCTCTACGCGCTACCTGCAAAGCGAGACAGGCACAGAGGGCTATTCGGCATCGAAAGGCGGCATCTATTCGCTGACCCATGCGCAGGCTGTGTCGCTCGCGCCGATGCACATCACGGTCAATGCCATTGCGCCGGGTTGGATTCATGTGCGCGAGGACGAGGTGCTGCGCCCTGAGGACCACGCATTTCATCCGTCGCGTCGTGTCGGCACGCCCGAGGACATTGCCCGAATGTGCCTGTTTTTGTGTGAACCGGAGAACGATTTTATCAACGGCCAAACCCTGACCGTTGACGGTGGCGCAACCGTCAAGATGATTTATCCGGAGTGAGGAAAAAGTGTTATAAGAATTTCTCTGTCTGCAGATTATATAGTATATTAATACAACGAGGAGTAAATGTCCTCCTCTACAATAAGCACCGCAACGTTACAGCGATTCCAAATTGGAAATCGTCAAATCATAGCGTGGGGAACTGGCATCTATGGAAACATCATACTCCAATAAATTCATTTGTTGGGCAATAGCACGAAGAAAATCCTTGTATCTCTTTTCCATATTGGGCCCATAATATATTGCTTTCAAGCATTTATGATCAGGAATTGTTGCGAAATCACTGTCTTGCTGATTAGGACAACGAGTAATCATGCGCCACTCTTTTTCATGCCCATACTCCACCTCATTTTTATATAGATATGCCTTATACCAATATAATTGGTCTATGGGCAACATACAATCACTCACTCCCCAATTTCTCAAAATATCACTACATATAATATTCATTACATTGAATGTAGCATCATATCGTTCATTAGAATATACTATTGGCAACAGATTGCTGAAATTTTTATATACTTCGTTACATTCAGATACCTTCGGGCAATTTAGGCAGCCTTTAAAATGAAAATCTCTAAAATCATACTCAAGAGCAAAACCCTTGTACCCGTCAGCATAGGTATCCCACATATACAAAGATTGGACATCCTCTGTAAAGCAAGCAATCTTTGTGAATCTATCCTTCCTGATATAATCGATATGAGAATCAATATTGTCTATAATCTGAGATAACATCTGTTTTGCACTTTCATAGAATTTTTGTTTGTTTTCTTCCGCGGAATCTTTTAGGCCATCTTCAAGCATTTGTGCGACTCTCTCTTTCCCCAAGAAAGTTTCGAAAACAGGAATCATCGATCCATCCTCAATGCCTGCCCATATATTTTTCATTATATCAGAGTTGATAAGATCCGTTACTCCGTCTTTGATTTTTTCCTTATTGACATATATCAATGAATCATATTTATCCCTAAAGGAGTAGGCTGTACACAATGATATAGTCCTGCTTTGTAAAGAAATAAGACTGTCCGTATTACAGGTTCGAAATCTAAATAACTTTTGAGGAATGTTCTTAAATAAAAGTTTATTTATGATATTCCATTTCGAACACACTTCATCGGAGGAAGCATCACTTGAAATAGATGTTTCTGATAATAACTTAGCAAAACGAGTTTTAAAGTCCGCATTATTCATATATCCACATTTTATGATTATATAAACTCCAAATAATTCTCCCTGTTCACCACATGAAACTCGGCATGGGGATAGGCTTCCTGGAAGACTTTCGGGGCGGCAGGCATCTTGTTTCCCCATTTGAATTCCAATGCGGTCAGGCTGTCGGCACTCTCTTCAATCAAGTCGATTTCCTGCTTGTCATAGGTGCGCCAGAAATAGAACTCCTTGTGCAAGCCCTCGTTGAAGTTTGCTTTGCGACGCTCACCGATGATGTAGTTCTCCCACAGAGTTCCGACATCCTGCCGAATAGCCAGCGGTGAGAAAGCGCCGATAATGGCATTGCGAATGCCGTTATCGTAGAAATACCATTTCCCGGCTTTCGTAACCTCCTTGCGCAGGTTGCGCGAATAAGCCCCCAGCCGGTAGATGACGAAGACTTTTTCCAAGAGGTCGAGGTACTTCTCGACAGTCGTCTTGCTCATACCGAGTTGTTTGCCCAACTCCTCGTAAGAGACCTCGCTACCTAACTGAAAGGCAATCAACCGCAACAGGTCGCGCATCTTGCTCGAGTTTTTCAGTCCGTCAATCGCCAGAATGTCTTTCAACAAATACGCCCCAACAATATCGCGTAGATAGTCGGTCTTGCGCTCGTAATTGTCCATCATCACCACTTCCGGATAGGAGCCGTAAATCAAGCGGGCTTCGAGGTTCTGACGAGTTTCGAGTGCAGTTTCCGTCTGTGCGATTTCCCGCTGCGAGAACGGCGTCAGCAGGACTTGCGTACTGCGACCCACCAACGGTTCGCCGGTCTTGTTCAGCAGGTCGAACGACGATGCTCCGCTGGCCAAGACGCTTATGCCCGGTATCTCATCGACGATCAGTTTCAAGATACTGCCGATCTGCGGAATGTTCTGTGCTTCGTCGATAGCCAGCAGGTCGATACCCTCCAATAAATGCCTATAATTGGCGACGGAGCGGTTTTCCAGCAAAGCCAACGTATCGTAATCCTCGCCGTTGAGCATCATCGTCCGGCCAGGATAACTACCCACGATTTTGCGCATCATCACGGTTTTACCCACGCGGCGGGCACCGAAAATCAATACAGCCTTGTTGGGTTCAATCCGTACTGTAATCTTCTCTTGGAGTATTCTGTTTATCATTTCCATATCTCAATCCTTTTTGCAAATATAGTAATTATTTTTCACCAATGACGATTTTTTACACAAAAATCGAACACCACACTGGCGATTTTACCAGAATCGTGCATTATCATGCTTGGTCGGGGCAGCATATATACCGAAGAGTGTGTCGCCGGAGGATATATCGGTGCCGATATCGGCATACGTGAGGATTTGGCAAACAATCTGCCCGATACATTCAAAGCGTTTAATGCGTACTATATTCCGATTTTTCTCGCAGCGCATCCCGACAAAAGGAAAGTCGGTGCCAGTTTGGCTTGCGAAATGTTGTGAACTATCTGCCGGGGATTGGAGATAAACGATGTCGTCATATCGCCTGACGACAACGGCGAATACAGAGTTTTACGCATCATTCCTTGAGAACCTAAATCCGGTTCATCCAATAACTCTTTACTGTGTTACAAACACTCGCCAACTTCCCTCTTTCTCTCCGCGATCTACATACTTTTTGGAAATCAGTTGATCCAACAGTTTCTGCATAGCTGTTACACTGATGCCGGTTTCCTCTTTCATGTCTGCAAGCGTCAATATCGGTTGCGTTTGCATGGCGTTCAGTATCTTCGTATAATTGGGTGTTCGGAATGCAATCCGCTCTCCGTCATACCACCACACATTTTCATTCTTCTCGCTCACAAACAGCACATCGTTGTAGACTTCAGTAGCCACCAAATCATTGAAATACTTCAAGAAAGGACGAATATCCTTAATATCGGCATGGGCTCCATCACTTGGGACTGGACCTACTGCGATGTCGGCTTGATGCAAAGCCTCCAAATACGCGTCTTTTTTACGGCTGCGGACAACAATCATCGGATATCCGTGGCGATTTAGGATGTAATTCACCATCAATCGGGCAATGCGACCGTTGCCATCCTCGAAAGGATGAATACGTATATAGCGGTAATGAAACAGCGCAGCCAATTCCACCGGAGAGAGTTTCCCTTCTTGCTCAGCTGCATTATACCAATCCACCAAATCCCCCATCAGTCCGGGAGTCTCCTCCGGGGAGGCATACTCGCATCGGTCTCCATATCGTGTGATAACACTGTTGGGGCGTGTCTTGTATTGTCCCGCGTGTATCACGTAACTCGTTTGCATCCCACCCGGGAAATTACGATATACAGTGTAATCCTCTCGCAATATGGTCTTGTGTAACGTTCGAATAAAGTTCTGCGTCAATGGCATCCCTTTCACCATTGCATCCTCGGTCATCATTCGCAAGCCGACATTGCTCGCAGTCATCTCCTGTACGTCACGCACGTCAGCCTCACCAATCACTTTACCGAAAAGCAGCAAGATTTCCGTCTGCCCGTAAGTCAATGTGTTCCCCTCAATATGGTTACTATTATAGTTAAAGTCCACCGTAAATCGGCGACTAAGCCTTTCCCTGTTCTTCTCCGACAGAGGCTGCAACTCCTGCCATGCTGTCAACGCCTTCTTTATATTCAGATACTTCATATCGGTATTCATTTTTTCAAAAAAATATGCAAATATACAGAAAAACGCTCAAAAAAGGTTGTACTCCTACAACCTTTTTTGAATCATTTCTCAAAAAATATAATTCCAACGTTGCCGACTTCATAAAATGACGTTTTCTAATTGCTGCATTATTATAACATAAATATCCCACTTATTCGTAATAGCTGAAAGTGGGCTATTGTGGTCATATTTACAGCATAATGGCTTATAATACAACCTTTATGGTGCAAAATTCAGATGCGGGCAATACCGCAACAAATTGTCGCAATATCGCCCGCATCATAATCTGATTCAGGGATTTGTATTATATCAGGCAGATTATCACAGAAATTTGCTCTCTTGAATGGTAGGCCCCATAGGCGTAATCCGGAACAGAAAATAATGTAAAACTTGATTTTCTATTCAAATATTTACTATCTTTGCTGCCATGAAGAATATATTGCATACTTTGGGTAATACACCTGTCACTACGGCAGCCATCGCTTCGTTGTATCCTGAGATTTCAGGAGCAAACCAGAAAGTGTCGGCATTGGAAAATTCCGGAGACATCATCAGACTGAAACGCGGGCTTTATGTCGTAAACCCTGACATTTCCGGCAGAAGAATATCTACAGAACTCATTGCAAACCATTTGTATGCTCCTTCTTACGTGTCGCAACTCAGCGCTTTGCGTTGGTACGGCCTTATTCCTGAAAGAGTTGCAACGACTCAGAGCATGACGGTGAAACACTCCCGAAAATTTGTCAATTCCATCGGGATATTCGAATATACTTGCACCAATCGGGAATACTTTCCCATCGGGTTGCGCCACATAGAAACAGAAGGAACAGGGTTTATCATGGCCAGTCCGGAAAAGGCTCTGTGTGACCTAATTATCACCACATCCGGAGTAAATCTCCGCTACTGTGAAGAGGCAAGAGCCTATCTGGAAGATAATCTCAGATTTGATATGGATGCCTTCGGAACATTTGACCCGTCCATACTCAAACAATGCGCAGAGTACGGGAAAAAAGCCGTATCTATAAAGACAATCATAAAACTTCTTGAACAATGAATGCACTTTACGAACGAATGCTTTCGACATACGACCAAAGCACTGATACCGGTCGACGGAATGCAATATATGAAGTAAGCCAGCAATTGGTATTGGCCGGCCTGTCAAATGGAGGGTTCTTTGACATGGCAGCTTTTTATGGCGGCACCTGCCTGCGGATATTCCATGGGCTGGACCGTTTCAGTGAAGATATGGATTTTACGCTGTTGAAGGAAGACCGGTCTTTTAACTTTGAACAATATTTTCAGCCCGTTATAGACCAGTTCTCCGTTGTCGGGCGAAAGGTGGAGATTAAAAAGAAAGACAAGAAGAGTTTTGGGAAGGTTGAATCTGCATTTCTGAAAGACAATACAGATGTTTATGACATTTCTTTTCAGACGGAAAGGTCAATTAAGGTCAAAATTGAGGTCGACATCGTGCCTCCTATGAAGTTCTCCACAGAACAGAAACTGCTTCTTCAACCGATGTCCTTTATGACACGTTGTGTCTCACTTCCGGATTTGTTTGCGGGAAAAATGCACGCCCTTGTATTCAGAACATGGAAGTCGCGCGTAAAAGGGCGTGATTGGTATGACTTTGAGTGGTATGTAAGAAATGGCATTGAACTTAATTTCCGACATCTTCAGGAAAGAATACGCCAGTTTAATAACCGAGAGATGACCCTGAACGAGTTCATTGGTGAATTAAACAACCGTCTTGCCGCAACTGACATCAATCAGGTGAAAGCGGATGTACTGCCGTTTCTCAACAATCCACGGGACTTGGAGATATGGTCCAACGACTATTTTCTACAG
>CANQGQ010000011.1 GCA_947623305.1 uncultured Alistipes sp.
TCACAAAACACTTATAACAAATTGAATTTCAATTATTTCAAAGAACTTCTATGATTTTTTAGTGGACACTAATGAGCTAAAGATTATTCTACTTGGACTTCTATCTCGGAATCGCTTGGAATTTCTGACTCTGAGATTTTGGAAAAATTAAAAACAGAATATAGTGAGGGGGCTTCCTATTACCGTCTAGCACAGTTTTATAAGGAGGGGTCATCGTTGTTCGGTGGAATCTCAATATGTCTTTCGAAAGCGTCCAAATATGAAGCTATCGCCAAAAATTTAGGATATAATAAAAAACAATAAGTTTGGTGATAGATAAGTGTGGCTTTCTAATCTTTAACAATAAACCAAGAAAATCAAACAAACAATGAACAACGATTTTATCCCCTCTGTTGACGATGCCCATGTAGCATTCAACAACATCCCCATGAATCTATCAAGCGACATCAACGATGTTGTGTTACCTGATGAGATGGTTGTCAATGCAGTAACTCGTGCATGTGATTTCTTCGGTATACCCGAAGTACCTGTCATCAACGCCCAAGGTGTATGTGTATGGCCGAATGAATCCGACACCCTTAACGATGATGTGTTTGGTTTCAACCGAGAGCAACTCATGAATCTCGGTATCTCTGGCGAAGATTCCTTAACACTCATCTACACTCACGAGTGTGCTCACCGCACATTGCAAGGTGCCTATAACGACAGTTGGGAAGAAGAATTGGCATGCGATTTCTTCGCAGGTGTACATGCCGGCCTTGATGACATAAACATTGATAACTTTGAGGCTGCTTTGGGTTCAACACCAGGCGGCGATACTCATCCTAATGGAGCATTACGTGCCAACTTCATCGAATACGGCCAACAGGTTGCTCAAGAACTTTCTGCTCGTGGGATAGAACCGACATTCGACAATTGTCTAGCGCGTTTGAACAAACACATTGAAGAAAAAGGCGGATTGATTACCGAATACCGTGCTCAGTTCGGCTCTATGCCATCTGACGCAGCAAGTGCTCTTGCAGATGGTTCTGACATCCATTTTACCGGAGAGGCTAAAAATGCGACTATGGCCGACGTAGAATGGTACGAACATCAAGCTCGCATCTCTTCCGGCTCGGAGCAAGCCCATTGGATTAAAGAAGCTCAGTGGGCACGCGACCATCTTAAAAGCTAACTATATAATAATATATTACGATATGGAAAAACAATCACTCATAATTCCGCGAGTTGTATTCCCAGATGGGCACTTTACGCCTCTCGTGTTTGTTGATCTCAGTATCCCAACTGCAGCTATCGTAGGTGGATGCACATATGTAGGCCGGGAAATTAGTAAAGAAGTAAAAGACGATAAAATGGTTAACCCCGAAACCTGTTTATCTGTTATCAAGGATAACTTTTTCCCTATGAAGATTTCTTCCAGTTTGGAGAGAATGTTAGTAGCATCAATTGATGACATCAGATTTTGATAAAATAGATGCGCTTCTAGTTCAGATCCGCTCTGCGTATATTCATATTGATATTCGTGGAGCGGAGCCTCAATTGGGTCAATATTATATCGCTGAATATGCTAAACAAAATGGGTTTAATGTAAAAGTCAAATCTTACTCTACCAACGATACCATTTTAGACTCTTTGATATACCATTGTTTCAAGATTCTCATGTGATGTTATTGGATTCTATGTTGATAGCGAGAATGTGTGGCATATTTCAAGGATAGCTATGTTTCTAAGACAATCTCATCCCAATTTATTTATTGCTATTGGGGGACCACAAGTAACTGGGGATGCGGAATTGGCGATGAAGCGCATTCCCGCTGCTAATTGTGGAATTATTGGAGAAGGAGAACGTCCGTTCAGCGAGTTATTATCATCTTTACTAAATAACGAGAAGGATTTCAAGAGTGTAAATGGATTGATTTATCGTGATAATGGTAGTTTACACAAGACTCCTTCCCAACTGCCAATTAATGAATTAGACACCTATCCATACCCTCGCAGATACGATTTAACTCTTGATGAGAATCCTATCTTTGACCAAATCTCGACTGGACGCGGGTGTGTAGGGAGGTGTACATTTTGTTTTGAAGGCAACAAAACATCTAATCATTTACGTCTGCGTTCAATTGAGAGTGTAATTGAAGAGATTGATTATATTGTATCAAATCTAAAAGTTAAGAATTATATCTCATTTTTAGATGATACATTCATTTTAAGTACAGAACGAACTTCTATAATATGCAACCATTTAATTAACAAATATAATGGTAGTATAGGTTGGTTCTGCGAGGGAAGAGTAGATATTTTAGCAAAGCATCTTGATATGCTTCCCCTTATAAAAAAAGCAGGCAATATCAGAATTCAATTGGGAGGAGAATCTGGAAACCAACGCATTTTAGACGCATACAAAAAACAAATGAAGTTAGGAGATCTTGAACGCGTTGTAAAAGCCATTTACGAAAATGGTATTCCATCTACATATATTAATTTCATTATTGGGGGAGCTTTTGAAAATATTGATACGTTTAAAGAAACATTGGATTATGCCAAACATTTATTGAATTTAGCTCCTGGATGTGCGGAAGTAGGATGCTCTTTACTAACGCCTTATGTCGGGACACCAATTAGATTAAACCCAGCAAAATATGGCATTGAAATAATAGACTATGATGTGATAACTGGACCTGATGGCCACATTACTGTCGTAAAGACCGAAAGTTTATCTAATAAGAAAATAGCTCAGTTAAAGGCAATTTTTGAGTCTGAGATTAAAGAAGAATACCGGAAACTTATTAAGAATCTGTCAAGCGATGTGCTCATGCGAATTTACGAATTGAAGGAGAGGTTTGGAATGGTTACAGATTGGTACGTCCATGCTAATGAAGTAGAATCTAATAAAAATTACTTTGAACCTCAGATATTCTATGGATTCGCACCATATCACAATATAAAAGACAAGAAGGAATTTAGGGTCGCAATACCATATAGAACCATACAACCTGTCTCAGATGGTGAAAGATATTTTGCATTAAAAGATGGAAAAGAATTGATATTGTTGGATGGTATGAGGGAGGATGTATTCCTGCTTTGTAGTGGAAAGTTATCTTATTTTCAAATAGAAGCATTATTGTTGCAAAAATACGGTTCCACAGATAATACTAAAAGAAAAATAGCTGAAATATTTTCAGAATTTGATTATAATAGGTGGGTCATATGGAAATGGATGTTCTAATGAAGTTCTACTGCAATATGTGTGGCAACTGCTGCAGAAATGTGGAAAGATGGAAAAGCAATGCATCTAAACTAAGTGCTGTTTTAGGCGTACCTCTCTCGTTCCCATTTTCTCCAGTCAATGGTGTATGTCCGTATCTCAATGAGTATAACAAATGTAACATATATGAATCGCGTCCAGATGTATGTCGAACTAATTATATTTATGATTTACTAAAAAAGAAGTATAATCTCAAGCAATCAGACTTCATTAAGCTAATGCAAGTTTCTTGTGAAATCAATAATCGGACGTTGTAGGAATAGCTAAAGTAAAAAATGCTTAATAAACCCTAAGGCTATATCTATGCTTTTGCATCCCTCCTTGTTGTTCGATAATGTGTTTCAAATGTTTACTCAATTGACTTAACCGACTACACTTAGGACAGAAATATAAAGGACTAACGCTGTAAAAATAATATGAAGTTTAGCATAACATTTCATGAAATTGAGGCTTTAATCAAAGCCCACTATGGATTAGAACTCAAACTCCGACAAGTCAGCGACTACGAGATCAGGATCCAACCGCGCAATATGGACTTTCTCCAAAACCGGGTCAAGTTGCGCATCGCTATTGAACCTGAATATGATGTGCCTAACCGCATCAAACTGAAAGTATCAGCTGGTGCATTCTCACCTATAGTTGTTCCGAAGGTTTTGGGTTTGCTTAGCGAACTTCCGGCAGGATGTGCTGCCACCAAAGAAGATGGTAATATTATCATTCTCCTAGACAAGTTCACTCAGCTTGCTAATATGTGTTCGATGTGCGAAATTTTCGATATTCGCTTTAGTGGATACACAGATGAAGTTGAAGTGTCGGCACGTTTTAGTAATGTAAAACCTGAAGATTATCCTGAAATCAAGGACTATTCTTTTAACTCAAACGTGAATATCAAAGAGCATGAGCAAGGTCGTGTCATGATGGACATTGCTCGCTCAATCTTTGAAAGCGACAAGATAGACGAGGAACTTCAAACGCTGAAGGACAAAGCTACTGAACTTAAAAATGTACATGGCGATGAACTTAAGGATACCGCTTTATCGTTTTTGAAGAAATTGTGTTCCAATTATGTCGACAAGACGTCAAAAGACGATACTGGCTAATATAGCAGTGGAGAAATTCACTGTTTTTGGTTTCAGAAGATAGATTTTGTTGTTTGGTGATTCTATATTATTGTAAGAAACCAAATAACATTATCTATCTTATGAATCAGAAGATTACTTTCAAGGAATGGCTTGCCAACTTCTTCAAGGGCATCTGGCAAGCATTGTGTTGGGTTGGTCGTGCTTTCAATCCGAAGTACAAGACCACATTTTGGCGTGTCGTTTGGGCGGCTATCACAATCTGTGTTGTAACCGTAACGTGTATCCTCGTCCACTCGTATTACATTTACAATCTCCGCCATGATTATCGCAATACGGAAACGCAGCGGATAAGTGCCAATCTCACCTTTGTCAAAAAGTCCGGCGACAAAACAGGCTTCATCAAGAACTTCCACACAGGCGAAGCCGTCGCTAAAGATATTGAGTGGATTGCCCTGCCGACCGATGAGGACAGTCTTGTCGTTTTCAGCCGCAAAGACAAACGAGGTTATCTCAACCGCTTCTCCGGCGAGATTGCCATTCCGGCTAAATTTCCCAAGGCATGGGTGTTCTCCAGTGGCGTTGCCTCAGTTGCAGAGGGGAACAGCGTTTATTTCATCGACCATTCCGGCAAACCTGTCAATGGCAAGAAGTTCTTGTTCCATCCCAAGACCCGCGCATACGTTTATCATGGCGATTATTGCGCTATCGCAACCGACAACGGCAAGATGGGGCTTATCGACAAATCCGGTAATTGGGCTGTTGAACCGACATACGACTGGATTTGCTCGGAGGCGAAAAACTTCTGGAAAGCCCGCAAAGGTAACAGCGAGACCGAACTATGGTACGCTCTCAATGACAAAGCAAAACTTGTTACGGAAACAGGTTATCCCCAAATGGAAATAACGGAAGATTTGGGCATCGTTGTCACTCCGCCTAATCACCTGCAAGTCGCTTACGACTTCAATGGCGAGAAGTCCGACCAATTTTTATGCCGCGACTTGGAGAAGATGTACTACGACAAAGACGAGTGGGATGAAGAGGGCAACAAAATCATAGATGCTACCACTCTGATGCGCTACCGCATGTCGGATGGTTACGAAGGGCTTTGCACCGTTGACGGTGACATAATCACAGAACCGATATACTGGGAGGTGATGCCCATTACCAAGGACATCTATCTTTGCAAGTACAAGGATGCCTCCGCCGGTGTAATCGTAAATTCAAAAGGAGAAATCGTTCAACATCAAAATCTTTAAACTATGAGCAAGCATACGACTAAAATCGTTCCAATCAACGAGCCTATTACGATTTTTGGACATACATTCCAAAGTCTGAAAGAAATCCGCGATGCCATCAAAGCTACATCATCAGTCGGTCATGGCAAAATGAAAGGCAACCGCTTTGTCGGTTGGGATAAGCCTTACATATTCACCCAAGCACCTACTACTCAGATTCAAGGCGTTCATGTACTCGAAATACATCAGCGTTATCCTTGCTTCGATTCAAGCGACTACGCTTATGAGGATCGCTATTTCACCAACTATTTCTTTTCTGAACAACCGTTCACAAAAGATGTCATCTTCAGACTTGCGCTACTCCCGTATAAAGGGAATTGCGAGCTTGATATTAACGAGCTTCCTGAATCTTTCCCTCACATCTACTATGTAGGTGAAGGTGAAAATATGAAAGCGACAATTTGATTCTTTAACCACAATCAACTTATAAAGCCATGTTAATCTCTACTCACTATCTACTGCTTTGCGCCCTCTTCGGAGCCAAGCCCGCAGGTCATGCCATCCGCAACTGGTGGAACAGCCTTGACAAGAAGAAAAGACTCATTCTTCTCTCCCTCATTAGTTAGAAGTCATGCTGATACTCTGACTGCCACACATCAAAATCCGGACAGAACGGCTCACAACCGTTCTGTTCCATATAATAAACATCATTCAACGCAATAAGCGTGTAACAGACATGATACTCGAATACCGAACATTCTCTGAATGTGGCCCACGTTGGAAGAACGAGGACACCTTAGGCTGCGTTGTAATGCGGGAACAACAGCGAGCCATGTTTATCCTTTGCGATGGCATGGGTGGACACCGCAGCGGAGACATCGCAAGCCAGACTGTCGTAAAATCCATCTGCAATTACTGGCATGGTAATCCCAAACGTAGAGATTGCTATAAGAAGATAGTGGATGCCTGTAATGAAGCCAAAGTCGCTATTGAAAAGCGACCGCAAGCCGAAATGGGAACCACAATGGTTATGGCTGCGCTTGAAGATGGTATTGCACGCATAGCCCATTGCGGTGATAGCCGCTGCTATTATTTCCACAAGTGGAGTATGTCGCATTGGCAAACTACCGACACACCCGAAGGCTGGAGTATGTGGCAAAAGGTTTCGTGCAGGGTGAAACATATTTTCCGGAAGTCAATGAGTTTGCCCTAAGCAAAGGCGATTTTCTTCTCCTTTGCTCAGATGGCCTGTATAATTGCTTTACTAATGAGGAAATCGAACACCTGCTCGAACGTATCACTGATATTGACGAGTTTCATGCCGTCCTTCTCAAACGTGGCGAAGAGAAAGCCCGTGATAACTATTCGGCAATAATCATCAAGATTACAGACATATAACGCTATGGACACACCTGATTACTACAACATTTGGGATTACTCTAAAACTCTCTATGAATCAAACAGGAATGGAAGACCATACTGTCGTGTCGGTGTTTCACTCGATGGCGGAGAACTGATTGTATGGCGGTTTGATTTTGAAGAATGGGAATACAACCGCCGTACAGGTATTGTTGAAAGCTCGTATTCACTGGATTTGCTCAATACCCATCAATTTTGTTCTTCTCTAAAAAAATATTCTTCCGTTGCAGTCGTCAAGGAGATGAAAACACGGTTTGGCAATCGCGTCAGTTATCATGAGTTCATTGATAACTTCAGGCGATTTTGCGATGAAAACGGAATCGAGTATAACTACAATGTCTGGTACTGATAGATTTTTCCCTTTTCCGCATCATTACAAATATAATGAACTTAAAAAACATCAGATTATGGCAATCTTCAATCTCGACTACAACGCTCTTTGGGAGAGCATCTGCAATTGGAGCAAAAAGGCAGGACGCGCTGCAACACGCCCGGTTCTCCTTATGTGGTATGTAATGTGCAGCAAGGAAACTCCTCGCAAGGATAAATGGGCAATCTTCGGATCGTTGGCATACCTCATTCTGCCAATTGACATACTGGACTCCAAACGACTTCCGATTATCGGCTGGCTTGATGAAGTGGCTTCTCTCGCCGTACTTGTTCAGAAGATGTCGAAGTACATCACCCCCGAAATGGAAGGTCGTGCCGATGCTCAGCTCGACAAATGGTTCCCCGAATACACCGAATACGAGATGATAACGGATTAGACTTTGTTACCTCGGAAAGAGAATCGTCTATAAAAATGGGCGAATAGAAAATTTGGTGGAATAATAAAAAACACTTACCTTTGCGTTTAGGAAAAACGTTTTTTTGAATTACTGCAAAACGAGGTGAAATATAGAATTTCGCTGGTTTCTAAATCGTTACCTATTAAGCTGAAATATTTTGCAGCATCCTGTATTTCAGCAAGATGAAAGATTTGTCATGTCTTCTGGTGTGGTAAATTATCGTCTTGTCGATGCCGACCTCCGCCGCGATCTTTTTCAATATGCGGTTACAGTAGGCGATGTCGGGAACCGGAAGTACGAGATTCGTTCCAGCTATCTCTCGCTTGTAACGGGCAATGATGCGTTTCGTGATACCGCACAATTTGATTTTGAAAGGCGTATCGGTCTTCTGCCGTCGTTTGACGATCCACAAATCGCCGTCGAACGAGCGTTGAATCATCTCCTGTGTCAAACTCTTGACATCTGCATGGGCCATCCCCGTGAAACACGAAAAGACGAACATATCCCGTACCTTGCCGTAGCCGTCGAACGCGAATTTGTGGTTCATCAACGCCTGCAATTCGGATTCTATGAGGTAGCCGCGCTCTTTGGTCGTCTTTTTCGGATGATAATCGGCGAACGGATTGCGGGAGATGATGCCGGCGTTGTGGGCCTTGGTTACGATCATCTTCAACGGCTTGGTATAGATGCAGACGCACGAGGGCGTCAGACCCTTTTCGCTGCGCAAGTAGAGGTCGTAATCGGTGATGAAGGTTTCTGTCAGCTCTTTCAGCGGAATATCCTCGCGATGCAGTTTCTCGGTAAGAAACTCGGCTAGCCGGTTGCGCACGTTGTCGTACTTGCGGTAGGTGGATTGTGCCCGATCTATGCCGACATGCTGCTTGAAGTCGCGGTTGAATTTGTCGAACGCCTCCAACAACGTTTCGTACTCCTCGCCCATGCCAAGATAGGCCAGCTTTACCCGCTCGGCCGTAACGTAGGCGTCGCGGTCGGCGATCTGCTGGTAATGACGTTCTATCTGCGCGCGAATATGCTCCAATTTGCGGTTGACATCCTGTGCTTCATGGCTCTTTCCGGCGGCCTTGTTGGCTTTGGAATCCCACAGAGCGGGCGGCAACGTTACACGGCAGTTGATGAACGTGCTCTTGCCGTTCACCGTCAAACGGGCATAGACGGGGATGCGCCCCTCTTTCATGCGCTGTTTATTTACATAGAACAGGATTTTGAATGTGCTTCTTCTCATAACGGTTTTACAGGTTGCAAAGTTAAGTCGTTATGAGTTCAGAATCAATATGAAGAATTATGCAAAACAGTGAATAAGAATACGTTGCATATAAGAGCAACGATTGTTTCGCCATTCTGTTGATCAATCAATCCCGTTAACGATTTGTTAACTGAACTCTTGCATTACAATGCTCAAAACCGCCGAATTGCACGTTGGCAAAGCAACGCAACGAAAAGCATAAGACATTATCCAACAGCATATTAACGTATCATTGCTTTGAATTGCTGCCACAATCCCGTTTTCCGCTCTGAAAGCCTGCGAGAAATTAGTCAATCGAGCACAAAAAGCCTTATGTATCAGTGATATGTAAGGCTTTTTCGTTTTTTGGCACCTGCAGAAAAGTGCAATCGAAAGCAAGTTTTCCAAGACCAATTCGTGACCAATTGGACTCGAACTGAAAATAGGTCACGAATTGTCTGTATTGCACTGTTTTTCATTACTTTGCACGGCGATAGCTCTATGCTGCATACGTTTAATCATTAAACATTTGCAGCCATGTGCCGACGTACCACTTTCTCCGTGGTTTTCTTCTGCAAGAAAACCAAACTCAACAAAAAGGGCAAAGCCCCTATCTATGCCCGAATTACGACCTCGGGAAACATTACCGAAATCTACACGCAATGCCAAATCGAGCCGAAGCATTGGAGCCAGCGGTTGGAGCGATCCACACTCCGGAATTCCGTTTCCTTGAAATTATCAAAGGCAAACGCGGTACGACGGCAGATTTCGCGTGCCGTCTGGAAGCAGCGCTCGGCACGCCATCCTACATGTGGATAGGTTGGCAGGCAGAGTTCGAATTTGCAGACAGCACGGAACAATTCGTTGAATATTTTACTGTACGCAGAAATCCATAAAATTTGTGCATCGTTGCTTTAACGGCAACTGAACACCCAACTGCTCAGGACTATTTGTCCCGAGTTTTTTTATTTTTACTTCTTTTGCGTTTTCGTTTCTTTCGCGGCTGTTCCTGCTGGCGGTCTTCGTATGCCGGCATGTCGAACAGTTCCAGTATCAAACGAACGGGCGGGCGGGAATGGATGCCGACAAATAGTGTGTGTCGATGGTCTTTACGACATGGTTATAACGGTGCGACTTGGGAGAACCCCGGCCTCGCAGAGCGAGCACCTTTGTCGGACAAAACGCAGTTTGTCGGATAAAGGTACAGCTCGCTACCGTCTGGCGACAGGATGGAACAACATTGTGCTTCGGTGGAGTAGAAGTCGATAATTCCGGCAGGCTCTGACTTGCAAGGGCCGTAGTTCGATCGCTATGCCCCATGCTTCGATGGGGTAGATGGACGCCACATTTTTTTGGGGAGGGGCCGAAAATCCGCTGATTTAAAATTTGGGAAACCGAAAAAAATGGTTAAATTCGCGTTGACTAATCTATAAATCTATTTTTCTGATGAAAACCCTTTTCAAATTTGTCCTAACTGTCGTGTTAGGCATCGGGCTGACCCATGCGGCACAAGCCCAGACTGTGAGGGGGGGGGTTAAAGACGCTCAAGGACAACCAGTTATAGGCGCGTCCATAACCGTCGACGGCACCTCCCTCGGTATAACTTCGGATGTGAACGGACAGTTCGAGTTGAACGTTCCGGATGCGAAAAAGGCCGTATTGACCGTGTCGTTTATCGGCTATGCGACCCAGAGCATTCCGGTCGATGGACGTACGCAGATCGACATCGTGTTGCTTGAGGACGCGCTTGCAGTCGACGATGTGGTGGTCATCGGTTACGGTACGGTGAAACGCCGCGACCTGACGGGTTCGGTAGCATCGGTTACAGGCGACAAACTGGCAGCCAACCCCGTGTCGAACATTGCCGAGGCGCTGCAAGGCCAGTTGCCGGGCGTATCGGTAACGTCGCAAGACGGCCGTCCGGGTGCTTCGATGTCCATTCGCGTTCGCGGCGGTAATTCGATTACGCAGTCGAATGAGCCGTTGCTTATCGTCGACGGTACGCAGGTGAGCTCGATCGACGACATTCCGGCCGACAACATCGAATCGATCGACGTGCTGAAGGATGCCGCTTCGACGGCCATCTACGGTGCACGCGGTGCCAACGGCGTAATTCTTATCACTACCAAGAGCGGCAAGAAGGAGTCGAAGACAACCGTACGCTACAATATGTACTATCAGGTGAAGGAAAAGCCCGAGACGCTCGAAACGCTCGACGCCTACGACTACGTGCTTTACACCTGGGCGCAGGCTTACGAGACGGGCGATTCCTACGCCGACAATGTGGCCAAGTATTTCGGCCTGGGGCCGAAATACGGCAACCACCTCGAGGACTACCGCAACGTAAAGGCGCACAACTGGTCGAAGGAGGTGCTCAGCGGGTCAGGTCAGTGGAATCACGATATTTCGGTATCCGCCGGCACCGACAAGACGCAATACTACGCTTCTGTCAACTATCTGAATGACGACGGTGCCTTGATGAAGTCCGGATTCCGCCGCTGGAACGCCAACTTCAAGATCAGCCAGAAACTCGCCAAGACGCTCACTTTCGATGCCGACCTGCGTTATGCAGACATGAAGATCGAAGGTTCCAACTTCGATCAGGCTACGTTGGCTTACCGATATCGTCCGATCGACGAACCATTCGGCGAAGATTCGGAAGGTCTCATGGGGCAGGGCGGTCAGTACGTTACGCCAGGCAAAAATTCGGTGGATGTGCTGAACAACTACACCAACCAGACCTACCGCCAGCGTCTGCGTGCCATGGGATCTCTGACGTGGCAGGCATTCAAAGGCTTCACGGCCAGAACCGAGCTCTCGCTGAGCCGCAATTGGAGTCAGACGGAATACTGGGATGCCGGTACAATGGCCTCGAGCAACACCTATAATAATGCACGTCTGACCAAGGGCGAAGGTTACGGGGTTCGCTGGGCGACCACGCTGAATTACGAGGTTCAGGGATTGGGTGAAAACCACAACCTCTCGTTCCTCGTCGGTAACGAGGTACTCGCTTCGAAATCGAATTCGTCGCGTTTCGATGGTTACGGTTATCCGTCGAGTTATACGATAGACAACGTATTCGGTATGATCGATATGTTCGACAACACCGTTAAAAAGGCTACATTCACCAATTCGATCGGCACGCCGGCTCACACCCTTTCGTTCTTCGCCCGTGCAAACTACTCGCTCTACGGCAAATACCTCTTCACGGGTACGTTCCGAGCCGACGGTTCGTCGAAGTTCGGCCCGAACAATCACTGGGGTTATTTCCCCGCCGGTGCTTTCGCCTGGCGCATCTCGGACGAAGGGTTCCTCGAAAATGCACATGACTGGCTCGACAACTTGAAGTTGCGTGTTTCGGTGGGTACTTCGGGTGCCGACAACATCGACTCCTCCCTGTGGAAGAGCTCGTGGAAGACGACGACCAACTCCGCCGGCGAGACGATTTACCAGCCCAACGACATGCGTGCCAACCCTGACCTGAAGTGGGAGACGACGATTTCGCGCAATCTCGGTGTGGACTTCAGCTTCTGGAACGGGCGTCTGTTCGGTAGTGTCGATGCTTACTGGAACACCACGAAAGACATTCTGATGCAGGTTCCGACCGCTGCCGCAACGGGGTACACCTATCAGATGGCCAACGTGGGTCAGACCTCGAACAAAGGTGTCGAAATCGCCCTCGGCGCCGCGCTGGTCCGCAAGCAGAATTTCAACCTGAAATTCAACGCAACGTACAGCTACAACAAGAACAAAATCGACAAGATCAAGGCCGATGTCAATGCCGACACCTCGATGGGGTGGGCATCGTCGGCTATTCTGCCGAAGTTCGACTATGTGATTCGCGAAGGTCAGCCGGTAGGTCTGGTCATGGGTTTCGTGTCGCAGGGCTTCTATACGCCAGCGGACTTCGACTACGCCAATGGCGTGTACACGCTCAAACCGGGGGTACCCGATATCGACAACGCCCTGGTTTCGTATCAACGCAGCGGCGACTTCCCGACGGCTGAAGGGCAGGTCGCTTATCCGGGTATGCCGAAATATCGCGATACCGACGGCAATGGCAAGGTCGATCTGGATGACGTGGACATCATCGGTCGCATGATGCCGAACCACACCGGCGGATTCTCGCTGAGCGGCAACTGGAAGAACCTCGATTTCGCGATGAACTTCACCTACCAGATCGGCGGCCAGGTTTACAATGCCAACGCCATGTGGAGCCTCATGGGCGACAAGGACAACCGTCTCGGTGCGAACCGGTTGCACTACACCGCCGATGCTTATCGCATCTATGACGTACAGGCGGATGGCAATATCGGCCTCGTAACCGACCCCAACCAGCTGAATGCGATAAACGCAAACGCAAAATATCCGATGGCACACTCGCAGTACGGCCCGGTTGTTTCGGACTTCATCGAGGATGCCTCGTACCTGCGTCTGCAGAATCTTACGATCGGTTACTCGCTGCCGAAGCGTTGGTTGAACAAGATCCACATCGAGAAGCTCCGCATCTACTTTACGGGGTCGAATCTCTTCTGTCTGACCGGTTACTCGGGGCTCGATCCCGACATCAACACCAGCCCCGATGGCGTAAACGGTTTCCCGACCCCGAACTACGATTACAATGCCTATCCGAAGATGCGCACCTACACGTTCGGTCTTAATCTTACTTTCTAATCAAAACGGAGGAATAAAACATGAAAAGATTAATATATAGCGCACTCTGTGCAGCGGTTTTGATTGGTGCAACGGCGTGCGAGGAATTTTTGGAGACCTCATCTCCGTCGGTTGTCGACGAAACCTTTGTCTTCTCCAATATCGAGACAGCCCGCAAAGCGCTCGACGGTGCCTACGAGGCATGGCGTCAGGTAGGCGGCAACCATGCCTTCGGCGACGGTCTTTATTATGCGGCCGACGTTGCCGGCTCGGATATCGAGCGCCACCCGGAAGCCTACACCGCACAGTTGCAGCGCCATCGACCCGAGGGTTTCTACGAGAACGGTGTCGCAGCGGGTATCTACACCTTGAACTCCTATGAAGACGACAACAAATCGTACTCGCTCTATTTGCGTGCTTTCAAGTGCATCGGTCAAGCTACGGCTGTGATCACAGCCATCGAAGATGCAGGTGAGGCGGCCAACTTCGTCAATGATCAGCCCACCGAACTGAGCCAGCTCTACGGTGAGGCCGTAACAATGCGTGCGAACTGCTATCGGGAACTGATTCGCTACTACGGCGATGTTCCTTTCGGCGATAGCGAGGGGCTGGTTTCGCGTCATGCAGTGTATGAGCAGATCCTCGCCGACCTGATCAAGGTGGAGCCGCTGATGTATCGACTGGGTGAGAATGGTATGGACAAGAGCAACTTCTCGCGTACGTTCGTACAAGGTCTGATCGGTCGCATCGCACTCGATGCAGCCGGTTATCAGACGCATCGTTCGGATATCGAGTATGTCGACAGCAAAGGCAACCCGATCAGTTTCGAGCAAAAGGGCAAACCCAATGCCAATGCAGGCAACGCATTCTACGCACGTCGCAGCGACTACCGCGATTTCTATGAGACGGCCAAAACCTACTTTAAAAAGGTGCTGGACAATCCGGGTACGGCTACGCTGCACCTGACCGATCCGCGTCAACCCGACGCAAACGGCAAGCGGGTCTACGACAACCCCTATCAATACTTCTTCCAGCAGATGCACCAGGATTGCGTGCAGGGTTCGGAGCATTATGCCGATGAGTCGATATACGAAATCGTACAGACCTACGGCAGCGGCAACAACAGTCGTCCCTACTCGTTCGGCCGTCCGGCTGCCGGCGGTAGCCCGCGCAAGGTGAACAACGGCTATCCCTGCAAGAATTATGGTCAGGGCCGTATCAACCCGGCTTACTATTACGGTGTATTCGACCCGAACGACAAACGCCGCGACGTTTCGATGACGGTAACTGGTTCGAAAGGCAACGGTCATGAGGCGCTGATTCCACCCACGCCGGGTTCGCAGACGAATGGGGGCGGTATCTCGCTCAACAAGTGGGACGAGTGCCGTCAGGAACTGCCCAATGCGAAACAGCGTGTTTCGGGTATCAACGGCCCGTATATGCGTATGGCGGAAATTTACCTGGGTTATGCCGAGGCCTGCGCCGTAACGGGCGACGAGGCTACGGCCCGCAACTATTTGGAAATTATCCGCAAGCGCTCGTTCCCGCAGGGCATGGACAATACCAGTGGATTCATCGCGTCGTGCGATGATCTGCTCGATGCCATCATCGAGGAGCGAGGCTTCGAGTTCGCCGGTGAGGGAGACCGCCGCTGGACGATCATCCGCACCGGCAAGGTCGCCGACAAGATCAAGCGTATCAAGGAGTTGACTGCTGCGATGATGAACGGTTTGGAGACCCAAGGCTACTATACCTTTGAGAACGGCAACACGATCAGCAACTACGTTTATACGAAGGATGTCGATGCCAAGACGATCTATGGTTACAATCTGACGGCTGAATGCCAGGACAAAAATGATCCGGTTCTGTATCCGGGCTGGCGCGGTCAGCACGACGACTGGGCTGCTGTCGGCACGGCTGCCGGTTTTTCGATCGCCTTCACGACCTACAATCTCGCCATCAAAGGGCTCTTCAAGCACATAGATGACGCAGAAGCCGAGAGACTTCAGGAGGAAGGTTACACCGAGGTGGATTGGGGCAAGGAGTTTGTAAAGTACAGGGAGGAATACCTGGACAACGTGTTCAAAAACTACGACTATGAATCGGCTCCGGTTTACCTGTGGCCGTTTACAGTCAACACGCTGCTTTCGGGCGGTTTCACCAACGGTTATGGCTTCGCTCAGGAGTAATTGAGCTGCCTTCCCGAAAAAAGAGAGCCGATTCACAAGAATCGGCTCTCTTTTTTCGGGAAGTGCTTGCGAACAGGCAAAAAATTTCCGAGAGACGAACCCGCTCTCCGGCGGATTTTTCGTATCTTGTTCTGAAAAAATCGCATTCGCAGTATGAAACACCTTTTCGCAACCTTCGTCGCGCTGCTGGCCGCGGCCTGCGCACCGTCGCAGCAGGCAACAGACGACGTTGTGCTTCCATGGAAGCACGGGCCGTTGTGTGTCTCGCCCAACGGCCGCTACCTGCAACACACCGACGGCACGCCCTTCTTCTGGTTGGGCAATACCGGCTGGCTGCTGCCCGAACGACTGACGCGCGAAGAAGCCGATTATTTTCTCGAAACCTGCCGCGAGGCGGGCTACAATGTCGTCCAGGTGCAAACCGTCAACGGGGTTCCGGCCCGGAATGCCTACGGCAAATTGTCGATGCCCGACGGATTCGACTTTTCGCGGATCGAGGCCGAAGGCCCCGATGGCTACTGGCAGCACATGGACTACATCATCCGCAAGGCCGAACAGGAGGGGATTTATATCGGCATGGTCTGCATCTGGGGCGGTTTAGTGAAAAGCGGCCAGATGAATGCCGCCCAGGCCGTGTCCTACGGTACGTTCCTGGCCAATCGTTACAAGGATTCCCCCAACATCGTCTGGATCATAGGCGGCGATATTCGCGGTGATGTCCAGACCGAGGTGTGGGAGACGCTGGCCCGCACGATCCGCCGCATCGACCCCCGTCATCTGATGACCTTCCATCCCTTCGGACGCACCTCGTCGGCTACGTGGTTCCACCACGCCGACTGGCTTGATTTCAACATGTTTCAGAGCGGACACCGCCGCTACGACCAGCTTCGTGGCGACGGCGATGATGCAGCACAGGCTTCGCAAGCCGAGGACAATTGGCGTTATGTCGAAGTCGGCCTGCATTTGCAACCGACCAAGCCGATTCTGGATGCCGAACCGAGTTATGAGGAGATTCCGCAGGGGTTGCATGACCCCGAAGAGCCGTGGTGGAAGGCGCCTGACGTACGTCGTTATGCCTATTGGTCGATCTTTGCCGGTGCCTGCGGCCACACCTACGGCCACAGTTCGATCATGCAGATGCACCCTGGCGGCAGCATCGGTGCCTATGGCGCCCGCAAATCGTGGCGGGAAGGGTTGCAGGATGACGGTTTCAATCAAATGCAGTATCTGCGGCGTCTGATCGAGACATTTCCTTACTTCGAACGGGTGGGCGATCAATCGGTGATAGCTGGTGAAAACGGCACCCGTTATGATCGGGCGATCGCGACGCGCGGCAGCGACTACCTGCTGGTCTATACCTACACCAACCGACCGATGCAAATCGACCTGACGAAAATTTCGGGCGCTACGAAACACGTTTGGTGGTATTCGCCGACGAACGGTACACTGACGTATGTCGGTGTTTTCGAGAACGGCATCTATACCTTTGGCGGGGACGGCCCGACAGGCCCTGCACACGACCGCGTACTAATTGCAACCGACCGTCAGACCGATTATCTTTCGCCCGAGCAGACAGCGCTTTAAATGCCTTGCGGGGTTCGAAAAGGGGCGGCCGCCGGGATTCCGACGGCCGCCCCTTTTCGTATCGCTCCGAATTTACTTTCGCACTTCGTGAATCAGACGCGTCATATTATGGATGAACACCTGCGTCGAGATACCCATCACCGGCTCGTCGGGCGCATAGGGCGAGGTATCGTATTCGTCGCCCACCATTGTCTGACGATAGTCGGTCGACTCGCTCGGTTCCATCGGCGGAATCGGCTTATAGGGATTGGAGATCTGGCGAATCGGTGAGAGCCAGTAACCCTCGGCCGTCAGCGAACGAACCAGTTCGTCGACCGACGGTTGCCTGTCGGCTTCGCGACCACCGAATGCCGGACGCGGCTTATAGTAGTAGGGATCGAGCGGCGTCAATTCGGTGCCGATAAGCGGCGATCCGGCCGTAGCCTCCTCGCGCGACAGGGCTTTCACCTCCTCATAGGCACGTCGCAGGGCACCGACATTGATGTAGGCCGTCGAGTTGTAGTGGGCAATCGTACCAGTAATGTCCTGGTCGGTATAGTAGGTGCCATTCATCACGTTTGATCCTTTGCGGTGAACATAGAGCGGGCGACCGTCGTCCGGATCGATAAAGCGCGGCACCAAAATCGCATCGGGATCGCGCGACGGACGGCCCCAGCGTTGCACTTCCGATTCGGGCAGACGCATCGACTCTACGAAATCCAGTGCTGCCGGAATCCCCGACAGATACTTCGTATCCCCCGTCAAACGGTAGTAGCCCATCAGTGTACGCACCATGCGGATCGTGGTGGCGGTATTGATGGCACGCGGCTCGTAAGAGCGGGCATGGGCCGGCTGCAGGTCTTCGACGGTATATTGGTCGCCCCAGCCGGCATAGGGTGCTCCCTGCTGAAGGATGATCACGCAGTTCATGGCCCGCAGGATCGGTTCCTTCAGGCTTTGCATTCCGAGCGATTGGTAGCACTGGATCAAGAAGTCGATGTTCTCGGGAATCACATCGTCGTTGAGCGTAATAAATGATGAATAGTCGGCCTTGCCCTGAAACGGATGGTCGTACTTCAGCGGCCAGCGCTGCGGCCAGCCTCCGACGGGATACTGGCTCGTCAAAACAAGCCCGATCGCCTTCTCAAGCGCGGGCCGGAAAGAGGGATCGTACTTCTCGACATAGATACGCAACAGGAATTTGGCCGCCTCCATTGTACCGCCGTCGTCGAAGGTGGCATTGCCATAGTAATGCTGGAACTCCTCGAGGCGCCAACCGCTCCTGCCGACGGTGGCATACCACTCTTTAGTGGAATTTTCGCCCGCAAAGTCGAACATGTAGTTCCAACCGCCACAAGGCAGCTGTCCCCAGATGAGTGCCCCGGCGATCCGTTCGGCGCACTGATAATAGTATTCGTCGCCGGTGGCATGGTAGGCGTCGAGCATCAGGTGGCCCACCGCAGGCGTACCGGGGGGCTGAATCCAGACCATTGTGCGCTTGGCCTCCATTTCGCCCCACGTGCGCGACATATCCGGCAAGTAGTTCCAAACGAAGCCGCCGCGATAACTGGCTACGTCCATCATATAATGCGTAGCCTGTTTCATGGCATCGAGGATGCGCTGTTCGGAGTCGGGCTGGCGGCCGAATGCCGAGGAAAAACAGGCGGATGCAAGCCACAATCCGCAAAGCAGAATACGTTTCATGGGTTTCATTTAGCTGAGATTATTGCAAAATGGTAAATTTAAACGAATCGAAACGGGCCGAACCCTCGCCGTAGACAAACAGGCCCGGCAGAACGCTTTGGAAATCGTAGAGCGTGTTGTGGTGATAGCCCGAAATATCCATGCCCCAGGTTTCGCGGTGCCACGTCGTGCCGTCGTAGCTATATTCGCCCGTAACGATATGGCGGTCATTGCGAATACGAATCCACATTGATTTCACAGGATGAGCCTGCAGCGGATGACGGCCGCCACCGCGTACCAGGCCCATGCGGTGGCGGATACGGTTCATGCGGTTGAAGCCGTTGCTCATAAAGAATCCTCCATTGTAATAGAGCGTAATGCCAGCCGTAACGTCGCCCTCGAGCGTGATGTGCGCCTCAACCTCATAGGCATGTTGGCCTGCTACGAAAAGCATCGGCGGCGAGCTGACCAGGTCGTTACCGGTAGCACGCAGCGTCAGTGTCCGGTCGGCGACGTGTACACGGGAGGGATCGTAGTTTTTGTAAAACTTCCACTCCAGGCCGACGCGAAATTCGCCGAGACGGGCATAGCGGTCGGTCGCAGCCGGATCGAAGGGCAGCGGTGCGACGATCTCCCCTTCGAGATCAGTTGCCGCGCAGGTTTTGAACCAGCCGTCGGAGGTGAGTTCGACCGGCTCCATGAGGGTCTGCCGTCCGAGATTATAGAAGCCGTTCTCGTAGGAATGGTAAATGATCCACCAGCGTCCGTCAGGGGTATCGATCAGTGAGCCATGGCCCTTCGACCACCAACGGTCGCTGTTGCTGTAGGTATGCACCAGCGGATTGTAAGGCGAATTTTCCCACGGGCCATTGATCGAGCGTGCACGGGCCACGACTACCATGTGGCTGGTCGGCGGACCAGCCGTGCCGCCCTCGGCATTGAGGTAGTAGTAGTAGTCGCCGATCCGGCGCAGTTTCGGCCCTTCGAGGCAGAATCCCTCGGTCAGCCACTCTTCGGGATAGGGCCAGCCAGTATAAACGGTCTCTTCGGTGCCGGGAACCACGGCGAGGCCGTCGTCTGTCAGCCGGGCCCGTTTGCCGTTGCTCATAAAAAGCCAGCGCGAGCCGTCCTCTCCCACGACGTGGCAGGGGTCGATGTTGGCGATGTGCAGGTCGATCGGATCGCTCCAGGGGCCGTAGGGCGACTCGGCCCAAGTAACGAAATTCTGACGACCGTTGGGATGGGCCACCGTAAAGTAGATGTAGAATTTGCCGTCGTATTTCGAGATGTCGGGTGCCCAGATCGACCCGAGGTAGCGCGTCAGCGCGCAGCTGATCGGCTCCCAGTGTACCAAATCGCGCGAGTGAAAGACGGTTAGGCCGGGCTGGTAGTCGAAAGCCGAGTGGGTCATGTAGTAATCTTCGCCGTCGCGCACGACCGTAGGGTCGGGATAGTCGCCTCCGAGAAGCGGATTGCGATAGTGCTGTGCAGCGACCGGAACCGACCATGTCATGGCAGCCAACAGGAAAAAACAGAAGTTGCGTAACATTGGACATTCAGTGTTTCAGTTATTGCAAATATAACCTTTTTTTCTAAAAGAGAGCCGAAATCCGCGACATTTCGGACGGGCGTTGCCAATTTGAGGCAAAATCGTTATCTTTGCGTTATCTACTATACGAACTGCTATGCGTTTGATCAAATTTTGGGCGGCCGCAGGTGCCTTGGTTGTCGCCGTATCGGCGGCGCCCCAAAGCCGGAGCGAGCTCCCGCAACAACAAATTGCTATGGAAAAAACCGGAAGCGCAGCTTTCATCTTCGAGGCCGAGACGCAGTGGGAAGATCTCGGCGGCGGCGTAAAACGCCAGATTCTCGGCTACGACGGACAACTAATGATGGTCAAGGTGGTCTTCGAAAAGGGGGCCGTCGGTGCCCCGCACCACCATTACCACAGCCAGTGCACCTACGTCGCCAAAGGTAAATTCGAATTTACGATCGACGGCGAAACCCACATCGTTTCGGAAGGCGACTGTCTCTTCAAAACCCCTGACAAGCCTCACGGTTGCGTCTGTCTGGAACCGGGTATGCTGATCGACACTTTCAGCCCGATGCGGGCCGATTTTCTGAAAAAGTAGCAGCGGGATGAGTTTGTTGCGCCGTCTGCTGGGGCTGTCGGCGGTCGGAATGATCGTCGGAGGATTGGTTGCATTCACTCCGGCCGATGATTTGCCGACTACGGCCTCGGGACTGCGTACGGAGGCTTTTGTCGCCGTGATCGACGGGCAGCCCACCACCCTCTACCGTCTCGCGAATGCATCGGGGATGGAGGTCTGTATCACCAATTACGGCGCCCGTATCGTTTCGATCGTCGTGCCCGACCGTAATGGCATGTCAGCGGATGTGGTGTGCGGATTCGAGTGCGTGCAGGATTACCGGAAAATCCGGCAGAATTTCGGATCGACCGTTGGCCGCTATATCGGCCGCATCTGCGATGCCCGCTTTACGATCGACGGCGTCGAATACCGGTTGCAAGCCAGCGGGGGAGGACACATCTCGCACGGTGGTTCACCTGGCTTTGCCGACCGTGTGTGGGAGTGCGAACGGTGCGACAGACGTTCGCTTGTGCTGGTCTATCGCTCGCCCGACGGCGAAAACGGTTTTCCAGGCAACCTGCAGATGCAGGTCGCTTTTGGCGTGCGCGACGACAATACCCTGACGATTGACTACGAAGCCACCACCGACCGGCCTACGGTGTTGAACCCCTCGAATCACTCCTTCTTTAACATCAACGGCGATCTTTCGTCCGACATATTGGCGCAGCGACTCCAGATCGACGGCGACAGCATCACCGAATACGACGCCAGAAAATGTGTAACGGGACGTATGCTTTCCGTCGCAAATACCGCTTTCGACTTCCGCGAGTTTCGGCAAATCGGAGATCGTATTGACGACCCCGATCCGCAACTCGCCGTTACGGGTGGCTACGATCATGCCTGGGCCATCGACGGCTGGGATGGTTCGCTGCGCCGGGCGGCCCGACTTATCGACGATGTCAGTGGCCGGACGCTCGAGGTCTACACCACCGAGCCCGCCGTGCATGTCTATACGGCCAACGGACACAAAGGCAACATCGTCGGCAAACGGGGTATCGTTTATCCGAAGCGCAACTCGATCTGTTTCGAAACGATGCATTTCGCCGACAGTCCTAATCAGCCCCAATTCCCTTCGACGCTGCTACGTCCAGGCGAGACTTTCCGGTCGACCACCGAATTCCGGTTTGGCATCGCAAACGAATAGCATAGAGATGTATTGCGGTGCAAGGCAGACAGTACGGGTTAGTGATTCGAAAAAGGAAATTCTCCGGAACATATTGATACATAACGGAAAGAAGCGAAAGTTTCCGTTTCCCGCTCACGATAGAAATGGCCGATAATCCAATGATTATCAGCCATCTCTATTATATACATCCGATTGATCAATTCTTTAATCCGCCAATCAGCCGCGCAACTACTCCGGCAACACCTCGTTGAGGCAGGCAATGGCATTCAGCGTACGCGGATAACCGTTGTAAGGTAACAATTGTGTAACGACAGCCAATAATGTATTTTTATCGTTGCCGACATGCACGTTCCCTTGGATATGTCCTTTCACCTGCGATTCGCAACCACCCAATGAAATCAACATGGAAAAAGTCAACAGTTCCCGCATTTTGGTATCCAATCCATTGCGTGTCTGGTAGTCGCCGAAACAATTGGCCGAAAGGTAACGAGCGATATGTTTCTGATTGTCAGGCATGTTATCCGCCATCTTGCCGATCTGTTCGCCGAAAATGGATTTTTGCAAAGCAAGCCCTTTCGCGTATCGTGTTTCGGGAGAGGTGGTCGATTGTCCATCGAGCGGCAACGAAACATCGTTGGCAATCAGGAAATCATTGGCAACCTCGATGAGATCGGACACCTTGGCAATGCCCACATAGGGAACAGCTTGATAAAGCACCTCTTTGATTTCGACGGGGGTAACACCGTTGGCCCAAGCGGCATGAAGCATCTTTTCATACTCCTGCACGGTGTGCTGGGCGATCGTCGAAGCCATCGTTACCAAGATACGCGTCTTTCGGTCGAGGTCGCCGTATTGCTGTACTTCGTCGAATGCAAAATTATCGAAGATTTCGGTAAGTTCCGGATCGGTTTGTCGGTCGATCGCAACAGTTCCCGGAAACCACGCATTACGATTGCGTGCAGCGGCTTCCGACAGTCGAACGGTCGGTGTCGGCTTGGCAGTGGCTGCACGATATTGTTCGTCATCCACCGGCTCCAGCCAGGTGTTTTTGTTCGTCTGCGGATTGCATTCGATGGCGAGGTGAGAAAACCAACTGTCAGGTGCGGCACCGTGCCAATGTACGACATCGGGAGCGATTTCGACCACATCGCCGGGCAAAAGCTCACGAGCAGGTTGTCCCTTTTCTTGATAGTAACCGCGTCCGGCGGTGCAGACGAGCAGTTGGCCACCCGTGTGGCTGTGCCAGTTGTTGCGGCAACCCGGCTCAAACGTAACGTTCGACACCGGCATATTCAACGCCTTGTTCTGCGTCAACGGAGCCAAATAGGCCTGACCGATAAAATAACGTGAAAACTGCTCAGGCAATTTTTCGCCCTGCGGAAAAATCTGATGGAATGTCGATTCGTTTTTCATGGGTTCTTGTGCACCGATAGGGGTAATTGCGCCGCACGATCCTGCGACGACCATTGCCAAGGTCGTTAAAATATGCGATTTCATACCGGTCGTTTTTTCTATTGCATTACAAACACATTTCGAATATCTTTTCGATATCTTTCTGTTCCAACGGTTTGAATCCCGGCAGGATGCCGCCGGCACACGCCTTGCGGGCCATTACGGGAAAATCTTCGGCCTTGATGCCCACCTCCGTGAACGTACTTTTCAGTTGTAAAGTGTCGAACAGAAATTCCGAAAGTCGTTCGATGCTCTCGTGCGCAATCGCCATCGGCTCCTTGTCTGCACGGATGCCGAAGACGTTCACGCCGAACTGCACGTACTTGGAAACCGTTCTCTCGTCTAAACAGTATTCCATCCAACGAGGCGTCAGGATGGCAAGCCCCAGACCGTGCGTAATGTCGTAAATGGCCGAAAGTTCGTGTTCCATCGGATGACAGCTCCACGCCTGTTGTTTGCCACCGTTCACAAAGCCGTTGATGGCCCACGAAGAAGTCCACATCAGATTGGCGCGCGCCTCGTAGTTTTCGGGCTCTTTCATCGCGATCGGAGCGTACTTGACGATCGTCTTCATCATGCCCTCCATGAAGCAGTCTAACATATAAAGGTCTTGCTCCATATTGAAATAGACTTCGATGATGTGCGACAACATGTCGACTGCGCCGCAGGCCGTTTGGTAGGGGCTGACCGTGTAGGTGAGCGTGGGATCGAGAAACGAAACCTTCGGCAGCATCGCGGGAGCCAGCCGACCGATTTTATCGTGCGTCTCGGGGTTGCTGATTACGCCGCCGCAATCCATTTCCGAACCGGTGGCCGCCAACGTCAACACCGTAACGATCGGGAGCGCCTTTTCGATCGGCGCCCGTTTTTCGTTGAGAAAGTCCCACGGGTCATGCTCGACACAAGCACCCGCCGCCATGAATTTGGTGGCGTCGATCGTGGAGCCGCCGCCCACGGCCAACAATACGTCGATCTTCTCCTCCTTGCAAATCCGCACACCGCGCCGCACGGATTCGATTCGCGGATTGGGCTCGATGCCCGAAAGTTCGAAAACCTCGAATCCGCCTTTTTTCAGTTCGGCTATAATTCTGTCATACAGCCCGATCCGCTTGATCGAACCGCCGCCGTAGGTCAACAGCACCCGTTTACCGTATTTTCCGAGTTCTTCGCCCAAATGACCGAGCTGGTTCTCCCCGAAATAGACCTTCACGGGAATGTCATATACGAAACCGTTCATAATTTCGAATGTTTTTTAATTAAGTTAAACCTATTGTTTCTATTTATCTTATCGTCTGTGCATCGGTCGCGCAACGGAATTTCAATTTTTCATCCTGCGCGTTTTCCGTCGGGTTCCGTCAATTTCCACGCCACCGTATCTCTTCCCGATCAATTCTTCTGATTCCTATTGGCAAAGATAGCAAGTATTTGCTTGTCCGCACCTAACCGGATTACGGATTAGATAACCTGAATTACGGATTGCCTCCGCATCGAACGCTCCATTTGCGGCAATATCGACCGGCAGGGTAGGGCCTACCCATCCACGAGCCGCAAACGACGCCGCTCACGACTGGAAAACAGAACTACTATTATTATACTCGCGAGCAGACGTGAAACCGCCCTTCGCTACGCTTTATCGCGATTGAAATAGAGTTCCAACAACTCCTTGGCCGCAATGAACGAAGATAGACGATTGTTCAACACCTGCTGCTCGTACTCGCCGATGCGCTCGTCGATGACCGGCGAGCGATAAAACGAATTGCGCAGAGCTTCGTTGATGCTTTCGTACATCCAATATTTGTTCTGCCGGTTGCGGTTGAGCTGGAAATAACCGTTTTTTTCCGTATGTTCCAGATAGGATTCCACACCTTTCCATACTTCTTCCAGACCGGCCCGCGTTACCGACGAGGCCGTATATACACAAGGATGCCATCCCGATTCGGGAACGGGGAAAAGCCGCAAAGCACTTTGGAATTGCGTGCGGGCCAGTTCCGCCTTATGGATATTTTCGCCGTCGGCCTTCGTGATGACCATCAGATCGGCCATCTCCATGATGCCCCGTTTAATACCCTGCAACTCGTCGCCCGCACCGGAAATCTGCAACAGCATAAACAAATCGACCATCGAATGCACCGCCGTTTCGGACTGTCCGACCCCTACCGTTTCGATGAAGATGACATCGAATCCGGCGGCTTCGCACAGCACGATCGTCTCGCGGGTCTTGCGTGCCACGCCTCCCAGCGAACCGGCCGAAGGGGAGGGACGGATGAATACGTCGGGATTGTGGCAGATGCTCTCCATACGGGTTTTATCGCCGAGAATCGAACCGCCGCTGCGTTCCGACGAAGGGTCGATCGCCAGCACGGCCAATTTGTGATGCAGCGAGGTTACCATACCGCCGATCGCCTCGATGAAGGTCGACTTGCCGGCGCCCGGCACGCCCGTTATCCCGATACGGATGGATTTGCCGGCATGCGGCAGGCAGCGTTCGATGATCTCCTGCGCTTTGGCATAATGTTCGGGATTGTTCGATTCGATAAGCGTAATGGCTTGCGACAAGACGGGAATATTGCCGGAACGAATTCCCGCAACATAATCGTCGACGGAGAGTTCCCGTTTCTTGCGACGCGTGAAATAAGGGTTTACGATCGGTTGGTCTTCGACCCCGTCCGCAACATTCAACGCGGTGTCGTGGTGGGTATCGGCGTACTCTTTTTCGTAGTGAGCTATTTTCGAGAAATTCATGGTGTATGCAAAGCGGCGGGGCAGACCCGCCTTTCGAAGATTCTATTGTGCAGTCGATACGATTTTTTCGGTCATCCGGAGCGGATTGCCCTGCCACAACACCCGATTTTTGGCATCGGTCAACAGGCTGAACGGAACATAATTCACCCCGAAACTCTTGAAGATTTTCCCATCCGCATCGAACGCGACGGTCATTCGCGGCGAATGATAGGGAGCCATGAGCGGAGCGATTTTCGATTCGTCGTCGCGGGTAACGACGATCACCCGCAAGCGGTCATCCGCTTCCATCAAAGCGTACAGGTGTTCGAGCGTTTGCTCGCAAACGGGATTCGACACGGTGAAAAAGGTCAGAACAGTCAACGGTGCCGATGCAGGACGAACGCCGTCGAGCCATGCTTCCGCCCGAATCTCGGAAACTTTCTGACCCAATGCAGCATTTTGCGCCTGCAGCGGGAAAGCCGAAATCATCCATACGACCAAGAGCGACCAAAAAAATCCCTGTTTTTTCATAACCCTGAATCTTTTCTTTGGCGAAGTTACGAAATTTTTGTCTTATTTGGCAACAGTCGAAATTTTTCGGTCGCAAACGCTTGGGGATTCCCGAAGATTGATTTATCTTTGTATGCTCTGAAAAGGGGCGATATTGCAACGAAAAAATTCATCAATCAACTTTTCAAACCATGAAAGTATCTCATATCGAACATCTCGGCATCGCCGTGAACAGCCTCGACGAAGCGATTCCCTATTGGGAAAACGTACTCGGGCTGAAATGTTACGCCATCGAAGAGGTCGCTGACCAGAAAGTCCGTACGGCTTTCTTCCTGCTGGGGCAGACCAAGATCGAATTGCTCGAACCCACCTCCGAGGATTCGACGATCGCCAAATACATCGAGAAGCGCGGCGTAGGCATCCATCACATGGCGCTGGCCTGCGAAAACATCGAGGAGCAGCTGGCCGATGCCGAAGCCAAGGGAATCCGTCTGATCGACGCGACTCCGCGCAAGGGCGCCGAAGGCATGACCATCGCTTTCCTGCATCCCAAATCGACCCAGGGCATTCTGACGGAACTTTGCGAAAACAAAAACAAATAATCCGAAGCTATGAGCGAGATTCAGCATAAAATCAATCAACTGATCGAGAACCGCGAGACCGCCCGGCTCGGCGGCGGACAGAAGGCGATCGACAAACAACACGAAAGAGGCAAATACACGGCCCGCGAACGCATCCAGATGCTGCTCGACGAAGGCAGTTTCGAAGAGTTCGACATGTTCGTTACGCATCGCTGCTACGACTTCGGCATGGAGAAGAAACATACGTTCGGCGACGGCGTCGTAACCGGTTACGGTACGATCGACGGACGTTTGGTCTATGTTTTCGCACAGGATTTCACGGTTTCGGCCGGTTCGCTTTCGTTGTCGATGTCGGACAAAATCTGCAAGGTCATGGATATGGCCCTGCGCAACGGTGCGCCCTGCATCGGCATGAACGATTCGGGTGGCGCCCGTATCCAGGAAGGGGTCAACGCATTGGCCGGTTATGCGAATATCTTCCAACGGAACGTGATGTCGTCGGGCGTCATTCCGCAGATTTCGGCCATCTTCGGCCCGTGTGCGGGCGGTGCGGTCTATTCGCCGGCCCTGACCGACTTCATCATCATGAAGAAAGAGACCTCGAACATGTTCCTGACCGGCCCGAAAGTCGTGAAAACCGTAACAGGCGAAGACGTAACGCAGGAACAGTTGGGCGGTGCACGTATGCACACGACCAAATCGGGCGTAGCGCAGTTCGCCGTCGATACCGAAGAAGAGGGCATCGCGTTGATCCGCAAGTTGCTCTCCTATATGCCGCAGAACAACATGGAGGATGCGCCGTTGGCCGTCTGCACAGATAAAATCACCCGTTTGGAGGATTCGCTCAACGAAATCATTCCGGACAACGACAACAAGCCGTACGACATGGCCGAAGTCATCCGCGCGATCGTCGATAACGGCGAATACCTCGAATCTGCGGCCGGTTTCGCCAAGAACATCATCACCTGCTTCGCCCGTTTCAACGGACAGTCAGTGGGCATCATCGCCAACCAGCCCAAATTCATGGCCGGCGTGCTCGACATCAATGCCAGCCGCAAAGCCGCCCGCTTCGTCCGGTTCTGCGACGCCTTCAACATTCCGCTCGTTACGTTGGTCGATGTTCCGGGCTTCCTGCCGGGCACGACGCAGGAATACGGCGGTGTCATCACGCACGGTGCGAAACTGCTCTTCGCTTACTGCGAAGCCACGGTGCCGAAGATTACCGTTACGCTGCGCAAGGCGTACGGCGGTGCCTATATCGTCATGTCGTCCAAGCACATACGGGGCGACATCAACTACGCTTGGCCGTCGGCCGAAATCGCAGTCATGGGTGCCAGCGGTGCCGTCGAGGTGCTCTATGGAAAGGATCTGAAGGAGCTGGCCGACAAACCCGAAGAACGCGCTACGTTCATCGCCGAGAAGGTCAAGGAGTACAACGACAAGTTCTCCAACCCGTACAATGCCGCCCGTTACGGCTACATCGACGATGTGATCGAACCGCGCAATACGCGTTTCCGCATCATCCGTGCCTTGCAGTCCCTGGCGACCAAACGGTTGCAGAATCCGCCAAAGAAGCACTCGAATATCCCCTTGTAAACGATTGAGCCATGAAAATGTTATTGGTAACGGACTGGGGATGGTCGGAGATGTTGTGGGTGGCGCTCATCAGCATTTGCCTGGTATTCATCGTGCTGGCCTTGCTGGTTTTCATCATGAAGTTGTTCGGATTCGTCTTCACGCGCCAGCAAGCGGCCGCAGCAAGGACGGCAGCCGCTCCCATAACCACGGGACAGCTTCATGAAGAGGAAATTGCAGCCATCGTCGCCGCGCTCGCCCTTTTCAAGGCGGAGATGCACGACCGTGAATCGGAAGTATTGACCATCCAAAGTATCAAACGCGCCTACTCGCCGTGGAACTCGAAAATCCACGGTCTGACCCGGGTGCCTGACAAAAAATAAGCATTGCAAACGTCATGAAAAATTACTCGCTGAAAATCAACGGACAAAATTACGACGTGCAGATCGACAACGTGAACGAAAATTCGACCTTGGCTCACGTATCGGTCAACGGCACGCCCTACGAGGTGGAAATTGCAGGTGCCGAACGCACTGCTGCAACCAAGCCCCAGGTCGCACCCGCTCCCAAAGAGGCCAACAGCGCCAAAATTACGCCTGCAACGGCCACGCCGTCGCCTCGCATCGCAGCCGCGGCGCCGACTTCGGGCAGCGTCGTGAAATGCCCGCTCCCGGGTACGGTGTTGAGCATCAACGTCGCTGTCGGAGACAAAGTCGCACCCGGACAAAACCTCGTGGTGCTCGAAGCCATGAAGATGGAAAACAATATCGACGCTGACCGTGCCGGTGTCGTCAAACAGATCTTCGTTCAGCAAGGCGCCACGGTGATGGAGGGGGACAATCTGCTTGTTATCGAATAGTTATGGGTACGCTGTCAGTTGCATCCTCGAACTTCGTCGGGGAGAGCATTCAAAAATTCGTCGAATCCACGGGTCTCGTCGGATTCTTCGGAGCGATGGGGTGGACCAACATCGTCATGATCGGTGTGGCCTTCTTCCTGCTCTATCTGGCGATCCGCCATAAATTCGAACCGCTGTTGCTGTTCACTATCGCATTCGGCATGTTGCTTACCAACCTGCCCGGAGCGAATCTCTATCATGCGGAGCTTTTTGCCGAAGGCCATGTGCATTGGGGCAATTTCGTCGCTCAGGCCGGTTTGCTCGATTACCTCTATTTGGGCGTCAAGTTAGGCATCTATCCCTGTCTGATATTCGTCGGGGTAGGGGCTATGACCGATTTCGGCCCGCTCATCGCCAACCCAAAAAGTTTTCTGTTGGGAGCGGCCGCCCAGATCGGTATCTTCATCACGTTCCTCGGCGCTTTCGCCTTGGGATTCACGCCCGAACAGGCCGGTTCCATCGGCATCATCGGCGGTGCGGACGGCCCGACGGCCATCTATCTGACCTCGAAACTCGCGCCCGAATTGCTCGGCCCGATCGCTGTGGCGGCCTATTCCTACATGGCGCTCGTGCCCGTGATCCAGCCGCCCATCATGAAGATGCTGACCACCAAGAAAGAACGCGCCATCAAGATGAAAACCTTGCGGCCGGTTTCGAAATTGGAGCGGATTCTTTTCCCGATCATCATCGCCGTCATCATTTCGCTCTTGTTGCCGAGCGCCGCTCCGCTTATCGGATGCCTGATGCTGGGTAACTTGATGAAAGAGTGCGGTGTTGTCGACCGATTGAGCAAAACCGTACAAAACGAACTGATGAACATCGTCGTGATTTTCCTTGGTCTGACAGTGGGTGCTACGGCAACGGCCGAAGCCTTCTTCAATGGACGTACACTGGGAATTCTCGTTTTGGGCGTATTGGCATTCGGCATCGGTACGGCAAGCGGTGTCCTGCTGGCCAAACTGATGAACTTGTTCGTCAAGGACGGGCAAAAAATCAATCCGTTGATCGGTGCGTCGGGCGTATCGGCCGTTCCGATGGCTGCACGCGTCGCCCAAACGGTCGGTCAGCAAGAAAATCCGAGCAACTTCCTGTTGATGCACGCCATGGGCCCGAATGTGGCCGGCGTCGTCGGTTCGGCAGTAGCTGCGGGTATTCTGCTTTCGTTCCTCGGATAGCCCGATTCGGAACTCCAGAAAAGGCAGGACGGAAATTCGTCCTGCCTTTTTTGCCTATAACCCGCTCTTTTTTGATGTTTTTCATGCTTTTGTTTTTGCAGAACCGAAAAAATTCGTACCTTTGCGCACTCGCATAAATGCGGGAAAAGGATTACAACAAGTTAAATTAAACGTAAAACACAGTGGATTCATTAAGCTACAAGACTATCTCTGCCAATGCAGCGACCGTTACCAAAGAGTGGGTGCTGATCGATGCGAACGGCGAGGTATTGGGACGTCTTGCCTCGCAAATCGCCAAGATTCTTCGAGGTAAGAACAAGCCCTGCTACACTCCCCACGCGGATTGCGGCGACTATGTGGTCGTGATCAATGCCGAGAAAGTGAAGCTCACGGGCAAAAAGATGACCGACAAGGTCTACACACGACACACGGGTTATCCCGGAGGCCAGCGTTATGCCACCCCCGCCGATTACCTGGCTAAAAAACCGACGTTCCTGATCGAAAAAGCCGTCAAGGGCATGTTGCCCCGCACGCGATTGGGCGCCGTTCTTCTGAAAAATCTGAAGGTTTATGCCGGTGAGGAGCATCCTCATGCCGCACAGAGCCCGAAGACCGTCAAATTAAACGAAATCAAGTAAAAGAGTATTATGGAAGTTGTAAACACCGTAGGTCGCCGTAAGGCTGCTGTGGCTCGCGTATTCGTGAAGCCGGGTAAGGGTCAGATTACGATCAACCATAAGGAGCTTGCCACCTATTTCCCGCTCGAGATTCTCCAGTTCCAGGTAAAACAGCCGCTGCTGGCTACCAACACGGCCGAGAATTACGACATCGCCATCAATCTGGACGGCGGCGGCATCAAAGGTCAGGCAGAAGCTGCCCGTCTGGGCATCGCACGCGCTCTTTGCGAGATCGACGCCGAGATGCGTCCGGTTCTGAAGAAAGCCGGATTCCTGACACGTGATCCTCGTGAGGTTGAACGTAAGAAGCCCGGTCAACCCGGAGCACGCCGCAAGTTCCAGTTCAGCAAGCGTTAATATCGCAGACGATCGGAATTTCGGCAAAGCACGGCGAGGTTTTCGAAACCGGAACGACCGACAGTTCGAACTGTTATTACCTTTCGGTTGCCGAGCCGCGGAAAACCCCTCGGGATCGGAGCGATCCGCTACCCGTAGGGTTGCAGAAAAGAGAATTAAAACAAACAAAACAGAATTAACATGTCTCGTACAGATTTTAATACCTTATTGGAAGCCGGTGCGCACTTCGGACACTTGAAGCGCAAATGGAACCCTAAAATGGCTCCTTATATCTTCATGGAGAAGAACGGCATCCATATCATCGACCTGCACAAAACCGTACTGAAAGTCGATGAAGCGGCCGCAGCCATCAAACAGATCGCCAAGAGCGGTCGCCGCGTGCTGTTCGTCGCCACGAAAAAGCAGGCCAAGGAGATCGTTGCCGAAAAGGTGGCAGCCGTCGGAATGCCTTACGTTACCGAACGCTGGGCCGGCGGTATGCTGACGAACTTCCCCACCATCCGTAAAGCCGTCAAGAAAATGGCCACCATCGACAAGATGACCAATGATGGCACATTCGATAATTTCTCGAAGCGCGAAAAACTCCAGATCGCCCGTCAGCGTGCGAAGTTGGAGAAGAACCTCGGTTCCATCGCCGATCTGACCCGTCTGCCCGCTGCGCTGTTCGTCGTCGATGTACAGAAAGAGGCCAACGCCGTGAAAGAGGCGAAACGGTTGAGCATCCCCGTATTTGCAATGGTTGATACTTGTTGTGATCCGACCGACATTGATTACGTTATACCTGCAAATGATGATGCTGCCAAATCAATCGCCGTTATTGTAGATGCCATGTGCGCCGCAATCGCCGAAGGTACCGAGGAACGCCGTCTCGAAAAGGAGAAGGAGGCCCAGGAAGCCGAAGCATCGGCCGAAGCCGCTCCCCGCAAGGAGGGCAAGCCCCGCATCAAGAAAGCGGTGAAGGCAATGGTCGACGCCGAAGAAGAGGCAGTGAAAGAGGTCGTTGCGGCTGTCGAAACTCCGTATGAGGAGCCGGCGAACGCAGAAGAATCCGAAATGCCCGAACAGGCCGAATAATCGCGGCTTTTGAAAAAAGTTGTTAACGTAAACACGAAAAACCATGGAAATCAAAGCTGCAGATGTAATGAAGCTCCGTAAGATGACCGGCGCCGGCATGATGGACTGCAAAAAAGCCCTCATCGAAGCAGAAGGCGATTACGACCGTGCTCAAGACATTATCCGCGAAAAAGGGAAACTCGTCGTTGCCAAACGCGCTGATCGTACGGCTACCGAAGGCGTCGTCGTTACGAAAATCGTCGGTCAAAAGGCCTATATTCTGTGTCTGGCTTGCGAAACCGACTTCGTGGCACAAAACGCCGAGTATGCCGCTTCGGCCAATGCCATGTTGGAAGTAGCTGTCGCAGCCGATGCTGCCGACCGCGACGCCCTGCTGGTTACGAAGAACGCAGAAGGCCATACCGTCGAGGAGATGGTAACCGAGAAATCCGGACAGACCGGCGAGAAGATCGAATTGGCTTATTATGCCCGCATCGAGGCTCCTTACTGCGCCGCCTATGTTCACTTCAACAAGAAACTGGGTACGGTTCTCGGCTTCAACAAAGAGGTTCCCGCCGAAGTCGCCCATACGGTTGCCATGCAGGCTACGGCCATGGCTCCCGTATCAATCGACATTGCAGATTGCCCGGCCGATGTCGTGGAACACGAACGCAAAATCGCGATCGAGGCCATGAAACAGGATCCGAAAAACGCCAACAAACCCGAAGAGATTCTTGCGAAGATTGCCGAAGGCAAGATGCGCAAGTTCTACGAGGAGAACACGTTGTTGAATCAGGTGGTTGTCGGCGAGAAGGAAACCATCGCCGAATACATCCACAAGGCCGACAAAGAGGCTACGGTGATCGCCTACAAACGCTTCGCGTTGGGCGAATAGTTTCAACGAACTGTCTCGTTCTGAAAAAAGGAGGCCTTTTCGAAAAAGGCCTCTTTTTTGCACCCGCATCCGTTCAATCGTCTGCTTCGACCTTCACGATTTCCCCTTGCTTGACATACCACAGATACCCGTCGCATTCGGTATACCCCATGCCACGGATCAAATCCATGTACCGGCGAATCTGACGCCGATAAGCGGCTTCTTTGCCTTCGCGTCGGCCGAATTTATAATCGACGACGATCGCCCGGTTCCCTTTCAGCATCACGCGGTCGGGACGTCTTATTAAATCTTCGTCGCAAGAGATCGTAAGGTCTGATATGGGCCGAATAATCGTATTTTCATTCCGCACGCAGTCCCAACTTCCGTCGAACCATTCGCGCACAAGCAGATTTTCAAACGCTCGGTCGATCATTTGCCGTAAGGCAGCGGCATCCGCATCGGAAAGCAGGGCATCATCGTACATCTGCTCGACGGCCCGACGAATATCGTCGATCGTCGCCGCATCCTGGAATGCCTTGTGCATCAGAATTCCGAGATTGCGCGGCGACAGTTCCCGCTCGCCCTCTTCGAAATAGCGTTGCGACGGTAGCTTCAGCTGTAAATCGGACGGGGCCGTAGGGTAGTTCCTCAATACGATATGCTCCGGCTTTTCCGCATCGCGCTCCGCTGCCACCGGCCCCGTAAATTCACCGAACTCGAAACGTTCTCGTGATTCGTCGGCCGATTCTTCGAGCGCCTGCCATAATAATGCGCCCGCATGGGTCGGCATTTTATCCGTACCGGCCTGCGGAATGAAGACATGCAATGATTCCGCCGCACGGGTCAACGCCACATAGAGCAGATTGAGGTTGTCCACATGCGCAAAAACCCGTTCGCGATAATACTCCGTCGAGAAATCCGATTCGGACATCGTTTTCCCGTACCGTACCGGAAAGCGACCGATTTCGGCTGCTCCACCTTGCGCTTCGGCCCATACGATATTCGGGCTCCATCCTTGACTTTTGGGCTCCAACGACCAAGAGCAATAGGGAATGATGACCGCTTTGCGTTCGAGCCCTTTCGCTTTGTGGATCGTCATGATTTCGACGGCCGTTTCGCTCCGTTCGATCGAAAGCGACTGTTCCGAGCCCTGCTCCTCCCACCAACGCAGGAAAAGCGGAATATCGGCAATGCGGTCGGAACAGAACGCGATCAGTTGTTCATGAATCGCTTGCAGATAGGCCGTCTGACTCTCGGCATTTTGCAATTCATAACGCATTACGATCCGTTCGAAGGCCTCTTCGGGCGACAACAACTGCAGCGAACGGAAGAAGCCGCGTTCCTCCTCGCACAACGGGACCTCGAAAGGCCTGCCGAGAAAACAGTTGTAATTGGCCCGACTGAGCGAATCCTCGCCGTTCGTCGCAAGTCGCATAGCCGACACGATGAACGTACACACCGGTGCGGTTCCGATACGCAAGGCCTCGCGCGTCATTACCTCGAACCGATAGCGATCGTCCGTATTCCTCCGTTTGAAATCGAGCAGCTCGGCGGCAATACGCGCGCCGTCGACCGCACCCCGCACCAAAATCAAGATGTCGCACGGACGAAACCCCTCGTCCATCAATCGGCAGATACGTTCCACGACCGGCGGTTTCTCATCGTACAATTCGACCGAGACATAACCTGCATACTCTTTTCGGCGACGCGGATGCTGTTCATGATTCCGATAGGCTTCCTGCAACGTATCGCGCAATCGCTCCGCCTCGTCCGCTGGCAGCGCATGCAGGGCCTGCGCCTTTTCGAGCATCGCATTGAGCTGCCGATTATCGGACGAAACCATGCGTCCGATCACCCGATTGTTGAATTCCACGACCACGGGCAAACTCCGGAAGTTGTCCTGCAAACTGACCACTTCGGTATTCTCCGGTCCCAAGGCTTCGCGCGCCCCGTAACGAAGAATTTTCCAGTCGCCGCCTCGCCAACGGTAAATCGACTGCTTGATGTCGCCCACAATGAAAACCGAGGTCTGTTCGACCTGCGACAGCGCATTCCGCAAGAGCGGCAGAAAATTTTCCCACTCTTTGATCGACGTGTCTTGAAATTCGTCGATCATGAAACGTTCGAACCGATTCCCGACCTTTTCGTAAATGAAGGGGGCATCGTTGTGGTCAATGAATTCCGAAAGGATATACTTCGTCTCCGACAGAAGCATCAGATTCTGTTCGTCGCACATGCGCTGCACTCGCGCATACAGATCGGACAGCAGCGCAAAGCTGCGATAATTGTCCCGCAAAAGGGCAGCGGTGTTCCATTGACGGATATTCCGGTCATAGATTTCGCACACCGTATGCAACAGCGGTTGCAGCTGCGCGACATGATCCGCAGCCGGCGATTTCGCATTGCACCAACCGGTCGTCGACTGGCTTTGGTTGCGGACGGTAGCACCGTATGCCACAATTTCGCCCGCAGCAATTTCCCGCAGATATTTGACCGGGAAGCCCCGCGTGAAATCCTTCTCGGAAAGTCCTGCCCCCTCGATGATCGCAAGAGCCCGCTGGGCCGTCTCGCGCATCCGACGTTTCATCTTTTCGGCCTGGGCGAGCGCATCCCGCACGATGCGAGCCAACTCCTCTTTCGAACGCATCGAAGCAAGCGTCTCTTTGTTCTTCTCCTTGAACAGCTCCTTGCCCAACGAAAGAATCCCGTTGCGGATGTCCCATCCGCTGCCGTCGTCGATCCGCTCCTGTACGAAACCGGTCAACCACCGTAACAAATCCTTATCGACCGTAATCTCGTCGATCAAAGCGTCGGCGCTCTTGGCCAGTACCGAAGCCGTCTCGATTTCGATATTGTAATTGAGGTCGATGCCCAATTCCTTGATGAAAGCACGAAGAATCCGTTGGAAAAAGGTGTCGATCGTCAACACCGTGAACCGCGAATAGTCGTGCAGTATTTTCGAACGGGCTTCGGCCGCCCGCTTGCGCACGGTCGCAGCGTCCAGATTCAATTCACGGCAAAGCGAGGTCAGATAAGGGCTCTCCGCACCGGAAGCCAATCGGTGAATCTCTTTCAGAATGCGCGATTTCATCTCCTCGGTAGCCTTGTTCGTGAAGGTTACGGCCAGAATATGCCGATACAGAGCAGGTTGCTCCACCACATCATGCACATACTTATAGGCTAACTGATAGGTCTTGCCCGACCCTGCGCTCGCATTGAGAATTTTCGCTTTCACGCTCCGATTTTTCGTTTATCGTAGTAAAAGTACGAAACAAATCGCGAACAACCGCCCCGAATCCCGATTATTTTTGTAATTTAGCATCGTATTTAACCATCCACACCAATCATGAAGAGACTCATTTCGAGCGCCGTTGCGCTGTTATTCGTATCCGCTTGTTTCGCCCAGACCGTCGAGACGGTCGACACCCAGCGTTCGGCATCCGAAAAAAGCGAGTGGCTCCAATCCTTTTCGGCCGTGAACATCGAAGCGCCGATCGAGGTTACGTTCATACGCATTCCCGACAACGAAGCGCCGAAAATCGTCTACGATACCAAAGGCTCCTATACGACGAAATTCCGCTTCGAGGTCAAAAATCGAGTGTTGCGTATCAACGAACGGACCGATTCGCGGCGTCCAGAACAAACGAAAGTTACGATCTACTACAATACGTTGAACGCCCTTTCGATCACCGACGCTGCCGCCACTTTCCGTGAACCGATCACCGCCAAACTCTTCGACCTGAACATCGGGGCACGCGCCTCGCTGATCGCTACGCTCGATGTGAAAGATTTGAACATGGAACTCACCGGCCGCAGCTCCGCCAAATTGGACGGTACGGTACGTTATCTGACCCTCTACGTTGCGAACGGCACGGTCGACGGGCTCGGTCTGGAAGCAATGGCCGCTCGGGTCAACGTAACCTCGGGCGGTTCCGTAACGCTGGATGTAACGGAACGCATGGAGGCTACGACCTCTACGAACGGTACGGTCAACTACAAGACGGAACCTCCCATCATTCGAGGCGGTACGCGATTCATGGGCGGCAACATCGAACAGGCCCGATAACGACGACGTATCATGCAAGGCTTTCTGGAAGAGGTCGCCGAGCGGCTGTATGCCCGTTACGGCGAGGCATTGGCCGACAGAGCCTTGCTGTTTCCTTCGCGACGGGCACGCCTCTTCTTCACCGAAGCCCTCTCCCGCATCATCGAACGCCCGATCTGGCAGCCGCAATGGGTTACCATCGACGACCTGATGTCCGAAATATCGGGCTTGCGAACCGGCGAACGCATCCGGCTTATCACGGAGCTCTACAAAGTCTATTCGGGCTACCATGACGAACCGTTCGACAAATTTTATTTCTGGGGCGATCTGCTGCTGAACGATTTCGACACGATCGACAAGTATCTGATCGACGCCGACATGCTCTTCCGGAATATCAGCGATCTGAAGGAACTCGAAGCCGACTTGTCGTATCTCACACCGGCACAACAACAGATCATCCGGACCTTCTGGTCATCGTTCGGCGAAGAGGTCGATCTTTCCAAAGAGAAACGCCGATTCCTGGCCATCTGGCGTACGCTCGGGCCCATCTATCGGGATTACCGCAAACGGCTCGAATCGGTCGGCATCGCCTATAACGGCATGGTACAGCGAGCCGCAGCCGAACGATTGCAGGAGGGTAGTTTCGCCTTTCCGGAGCCTCGACACTATGTCGTAGCCGGATTCAATGCCCTGTCCGAGTGCGAAAAAAGACTCTTTCGGTTTCTGGCGACCAATGCCGAAACCGACTTCTATTGGGATTACGACTCCTATTATACGGTCAATTCCGAGCAGGAAGCCGGCTTGTTCGTACGCGACAATATCGTCCGGTTTCCGGCCCGCGACGACCTTTCGCATGACAACATGCGGCACGAAAAGCAGTTGACGGCGGTTGCCGCCGTATCGAATGCCGTGCAATGCAAATACGTCGCTGAAATCCTGCAACAACTCTCCGCCGAAGCGCCGTTGGACAAACGGACGGCCATCGTACTGACCGATGAAAATCTGTTGATGCCGTTGCTCTACGCCTTGCCGAGCGAGGCAAACGAAATCAATGTTACAATGGGGTATCCCTTGCGATCCACCTTGGCCTACACGTTCATCGAACGGCTCATCGAGCTGCAACACCACCGCCGAACCGATAAAAACGGCCATACGGCCTTCTATCATACCGATGTAACCGGTCTGTTGTCGCACCCCTACGTCATGGAACACGACTCGGCAACGACCGCAACGCAACAGGAAACGATTCTCCGCGAACGACGCATCGCAGTCGATGCCGATTGGCTCGGAACGACCGAATTGCTGAAACGCATCTTCCGACCGGTCGCCACGTGGCCCGATATGTCGGATTATCTGCTCGACGTGCTCGAAGACATCGCGCATACGCCTTACTCGGGCGACGATGCACGCGAACGCATCGAATTTTTGTCCGTCATTTCAGCCGAAATCGTTAAGCTGCGCAATTCGCTTGAAAAGTGCGAAATCGACATCACCCCCGAGATTTATGCCTCCCTTCTGCGGCGTCATCTGCAAACCCAGCGGATTCCGTTCGAAGGAGAGCCGTTGAGAGGGGTGCAGGTCATGGGAATTCTCGAAACGCGCAACCTCGACTTCGACCATGTGATTATTCTCTCGATGACCGACGACAATTTCCCGGGCAATCGGCTTGCCCAAGCGTCGTTCATTCCCTACAATCTGCGGGCGGCCTATTCGCTGCCGACCCCCGAACATCACGAAGGGGTTTATGCCTACTATTTCTACCGGTTGATCCAACGGGCGAAAAGCGTACACATGCTCTATTGCTCGCACGCCGACGAAAAATCGACCGGCGAGCCGAGCCGTTATATCCGGCAGTTGGATTACGAAAGCGGCTTCCCCATCCGTAAAATCGAGGTCGGTGTGGATGTCAACTTAGCCGAAAGCAATTCGATCGAGGTGCCGAAAGATGCGAATGTATTGCACAGTCTGGCCCGATTCACCGATTCCACCGATCCGGCAACGCTCTCTCCGACTGCCTTTTTCCGTTATGTCGCTTGTCCGTTGCGTTTTTATTTCGCATCGGTCGCTCGGCTGAAGCCGGACGACGAAATCACGGAAGAAATCGACGCCCCGATGTTCGGAACCATCCTCCATGCAGCCGTCCAAAAGCTCTATGCACGAATCAAGGACGAGTCCCATCCCAGCAACACATTGAAGGCTTTGCTTCGTACCGATGCCATCGCCCGAGCCGTCGAAGCGGCCATCAACGAGAATTATCTGCACGACGAAACGGCCTCGACACAGGATTATACCGGCAATCTACTATTGGTCAAGGACATCGTCATGCGTTATCTTCGGGGCGGCGTATTGCCTTACGATGCGGCGAACGACCGGTTCACGCTCGCCGGATTGGAAGAACCGGTCGATTACGGATTCCCGTTCCCGACGTCCGACGGCGAACGCATTCTGAAATTCTCCGGCATCGCCGATCGAATCGACCGGCTCGACGACGGAACTTTGCGTGTCGTGGACTACAAGACCGGTTCGCCGCATCTGGAATTCAAAGGGTTGGAATCGCTTTTTCGGGGAACGGGGAAACAACGGCTGTCGAATATCGTGCAAACCCTGCTCTATGCCATGATGCTCTACCACAAACATCGGATCGACGCGGTTCCGGCGCTCTATTACGTGCGGGTCATCAATCGGCCCGATTATTCGCCGTTGCTGAACGACAAGGAGACGGGCGTTTGCGGTGCCCCGTATTCGTTTTATTGCGAAAAATTCGAACAGCTCATCTGCGAAACGCTGACGGAAATCTACGATCCCGCCGTTCCGTTCCGTCAATGCGAGGATCTGGATACCTGCACCTATTGCGATTTCAATACCATCTGCAAACGCAGAAAATAAAAGCCGCTTTCGAACGGCATAACGCTGCCGAGAAACTTCGGCGGCATCATCCTACTCTCATTTTTTATCGTTATCTTTGCACAGCCTCAAAAGTCCGCTCGCCGGAACGGGCCGGAAATCCGAAATCATCCGGATTCATTCACCGACCGAGCCGAGCGAGCAAATTAAGAAAGAAGAATGTCGCCTGCAGCCGTCATCCTAACCGTATTGGGATATATCGTTCTCCTGTTCACGTTGGCCCGTATCTCGGGCCGGCGAGCAGGAAATGCAGCCTTTTTTACGGGCAACCGACGTACGCCGTGGTACATGGCCGCATCCGCCATGATCGCCGCAGCCATGTCGGGCGTTACGTTCATCTCCGTCCCCGGGTCGGTCGCGACGGACGCATTCTCCTACATGCAGATGGTCATGGGGTTCACGGTAGGGCAGTTCCTCATCGCTTTCGTATTGATTCCGACCTTCTACCGATTGCAGGTCATTTCGCTGTACGAATACCTCGATACCCGATTCGGAATCGTTTCGCACCGAACCGGCGCCTGGTTTTTCTTCCTGTCGAAGATGTCCGGCACCGCACTCAAGGTCTACATCGTCTGCGCCGTGATGCAGGGATTGGTTTTCGATTATTACGGCGTGCCGTTCTGGCTCAATGCGACGCTCACGATGACATTCGTTTGGCTCTATACGCAACAGGGCGGCGTGAAAACGCTGATCTGGACGGATACGCTCAAAACCGTCTGTCTGGTCGGCAGTTTGGTATCGACCATCGTTTGCCTGATGAACGGCATGGATTGGTCGCTCGCCGAGACGGCCCGACAAGTCGTACAGTCGCCCATGTCGCGCATCTTTTTCTTCGACGATCCAGCATCGGGCACCTATTTCTGGAAGATGTTTTTCGCCGGCATCGTGCTGCTCGTGGCGATGACCGGCCTCGACCAGGACATGATGCAGCGGAACATGAGTTGTGCCACGCCCCGCGATGCGCAAAAAAACATCTTGCTCACAGCATTTTGTCAGATTTTCGTCATCCTGTTGTTTCTGATCCTCGGCGTCCTGCTTTACCGTTACATGGATGATATCGGGATGCCTCTGCCGGCCAAAAGCGATCAAGTCTTTTCGCAGGTAGCCGTCAACGGCGGATTGCCGCTTATCGTTGGTATTCTGTTCGTTATCGGACTTATTTCAAGTACCTATTCATCTGCCGGTTCCGCGCTTACCGCCTTGACGACCTCTTTCACGGTGGACATCCTCTCGGCTACGAAACAGTCCGACGAACGCCGGTTGACCCGAACCCGACGCATCGTGCATATTGCGATGGCCGCTTGCATGGCCCTCGTAATCTTGGCATTCGAATACAGCGTCGACGACAGCGTCATCAATTTGGTGTACAAGGTCGCCGGATATACTTACGGGCCGATTCTGGGTTTGTTCGTTTTCGGATTGATAACCCGGCGCCAAATTAGAGACCGTTGGATTCCCCTCGCAGCGATTGCCGCTCCCGTGTTGAGCGGCCTGCTGCAATACGTCGCCCGCACCCGTTGGAATTACCAAATCGGGTTCGAATTATTGATTTACAATGCCGCATTCACGATGATCGGCATGTCGCTTTTAACGAAACGAAATGAAAAATAGCTTTTTTTGCCTGCTGTTCACTTTTCTGACCTGTTCCGGAGCATCCGCAGCTGCACCCATCGGCTCGTTGACCCGTCGACAGATCGACGAAACACTCAACCGCATCGTCGCCCGCGAAGTTACGGGCGCAAACGTCCGCATCCAGTCGATCAAAGCATCCCGCGGACGGGTCCGGATCTACGCCTCGATCGGATTATCCTATTACCCGTTCCGTGAAGAGAACACAAAAGCGCTTTACGATTCGATACGGGCCCTTCTGCCGCGTGAATACCGCAAGGCCCGGATCGAACTCTACACCGACCGGCACGAAATTACCGAACTGATTCCGTTGGCCTACCGCACCGTCCTGCCCAAAAGGAAAAAGGATCGGCCGATCCCCTTCGTCAACCGCGCTGAACGACCGTTGGTAACCCGTTTGTCGGCCGCCACCGTGCCGTCGCAAGGGTTGACCGGCCGTCATATCGCCGTATGGCAAAGCCATGGCCGCTATTTCGACCAAGAGAAAAACCGTTGGAAATGGCAGCGTTCGCAGCTTTGGGAGACCTGCGAAGACCTCTATACGCAAAGTTATGTTCTTCCGTACTTGGTTCCGATGCTCGAAAATGCCGGCGCTTGCGTGCTGCTGCCCCGTGAACGCGATGTGCAGTGCAACGAGGCGATCGCCGACAACGACCGGCAAGAACAATATCGGGAGGAGGGGAGTTGGACAAACGGAGGTGCCGGATTCGCCCAACTGCGACAGGTCTATCGCACCGGCGAGAACCCGTTCCGAGATGGCACGACCCGTCGAACTGCGAGTGTTGCCAGAGGCCCCGAAAGCCGGGCCATCTGGCAGACCGAAATTCCCGAAGCGGGGGAGTATGCCGTTTCTGTCAGCTACGAACAGACGCCGAACAGCGTCGACGATGCGCATTACACGGTGCACCATGCAGGCGGAACGACCGACTTCGCCGTCAATCAGACCATGGGCGGTGGAACCTGGATTTACCTCGGTCGATTCCGGTTCGAAGCGGGAGAACAGGAGGTCGTAACGCTGTCCAACCGTTCCCGTCGCGCCGGTCGCACCGTATCGGCCGATGCCGTGAAAATCGGCGGGGGATTCGGCAATATCGCCCGTTCGACCGACGCGTCCCTGCGCACAAACGGCCAGGACTATCCGGAAGAGACGAGCGGTTATCCGCGCTTCTGCGAAGGGGCGCGTTACTGGCTCCAATGGGCCGGATTCGACGAATCGGTCTATGCCCCCAAGCAGCATCTGGATGACTACAAAGAAGACTACATGTCGCGGGCCCATTGGGTCAACGCACTGATGGGCGGATCGCAACGACTGCCCGATTCGACCGGCCTGCACATTCCGATCGACCTGGCGCTGGCCTTCCATTCCGATGCCGGTGTCCGCGAAGGCGATGAAACCATCGGCACGCTGGGCATTTTCTATACGAAAGACAACAACGGCCGATTCGTCGGAGGAGCCGACCGCTACCGTTCGCGCGATCTGGCCGACATCGTTATGACGCAGATCGTCGGCGATATTCGCCGGACGTTCGAACCGGAATGGAACCGCCGCGGATTGTGGAACCGTTCCTACTACGAAGCCCGTGTCCCATGCGCACCGACCATGTTGCTGGAATTGCTGTCGCATCAGAATTTCGCCGACATGCGTTACGGGCTCGATCCGCGCTTCCGGTTCACGGTCAGCCGCGCCGCCTACAAGGGGATTTTGCGCTACCTCAGTTCGCAATACGGTACGCCCTACGTCGTACAGCCGCTGCCGGTCGAAGCGTTCGGCATTGAATTCGTCGACGAAAACAAAGTACAGTTGAGTTGGTCGCCGGTCATCGACACGTTAGAAGCGACGGCCATTCCGACCGGTTACATCGTCTACACGCGCAAAGGCAACGGCGGATTCGATAACGGCCGCCGCGTCGACGTTCCGACCTGCACGCTCGAACAGGAGCCCGGAGAAATATACAGTTATCGGGTTACGGCCGTCAATGCGGGCGGTGAAAGTTTCCCGAGCGAAACCCTCGCCGCATGCCGCATGCCGGAAGAACGGGGCCGGATGCTGATCGTCAACGGATTCGACCGTGTAAGCGCCCCCTACAGCGACCGTCGCGACAGTGTAGCCGGATTCTACAACCACATCGACGCCGGCGTTCCCGACCGACAAGATATTTCCTTCATCGGTGAACAGCGGGTGTTCGACCTTTCGATGGCGGGCAGCGACAACGATTACCGTGCCCTCGGTGCCAGCCGAAACGAATACGAAACCGATGTCATCGGCGGCAATACGTTCGACTATCCATACCTGCATGGCGAAGCCGCCGTGCAAGCGGGTTATTCGTTCTGTTCAGCCTCGGCAAAAGCCATCGAACAAAACCGTGCGGCTCTTTCGGGCTATTCGGCTGTCGACTTGCTATTAGGCGAACAGCGATCGACTGCGGTCGGTCGGGGAACACGCGGCACGGAATTCCGGACATTTACGCCCGAAATGCAGCGGGCATTGCGCCGGATGTTGGCTGACGGGGGAACCCTTTTCGTCTCGGGCAGTTACGTTGTATCGGATTTATGGCACGGGCCAGACACCGATTCTACCGACCGCGCATTCGCCGAAGAAGTGCTGCATGTTACGCTCGACTGCGACCGGGCTGCCCGACAAGGCCGTGTGCGCGTCATTGCGTCTCCATCCGTCGATTTTTCACGCGGCGAATACCGGTTTCACGTCGATTTGGGCCCCGATCACTATGCCGTCGAATCGCCAGACGCACTGCAACCGGCTGACAGACATGCAACCGCCGTCCTGCGTTATGCCGAGAACGGACGGACAGCCGGCGTGGCTTCGACCGGCAACGGACGTGTATTCGTTCTGGGATTTCCGTTCGAAGCCTTGCAGACCTCGCGCGAACGGGAACGATTGATGCGGGATGTGCTGCATTTTCTGACCAACGACTGATTTCACAACTAAAAACAAACGAATATGTCTCTCGAACAACAAATTTCGAAAGGTATCATGGAGGCGATGAAAGCCAAGGATACCGTACGGTTGAGTGCCTTGCGCAATGCAAAGAAGTACATCATCGAAGCCAAAACCGCCGGCCCGGAGGTCGCGGAGCTACCCGATGCCGACGTGCTGAAAATCATCTCGAAATTGGCCAAGCAAGGAACCGATTCCGCCGCCATTTTCGCGCAGCAGAATCGAAAAGATTTGGCCGATGAAGAATTGGCACAGGTGGCTGTTTACCAGGAATTTCTGCCGAAACAACTGACCGCCGAGGAGTTGACGGCCGAGCTGAAAGCCATTATCGCCGAGGTCGGCGCCACGTCGATGAAAGAGATGGGCAAGGTGATGGGCGTCGCCTCGAAGCGGCTTGCCGGCCGCGCCGACGGGAAAGAGATTTCGGCCAAGGTCAAGGAATTGCTCGCTTAAAATCCGCCGTCGATGAGACTGTTGCTGTTGTTCCTCTGCAGCGTGCTTTCGGTGGCGGACGTACATGCCCGCAAGCCTTCGGGGGTGTTCGAAATACCGTGTAACATCGAATCGGATCGCGGGCGCTGTATCGTCGTGGTCGAAACGGATGCAGGACCGCATCGATTCGCGCTCGACACAGGAACCTCCTATACGACCATCCGTAAAAAATTGTGCGAAAAGTTGCAGCTTACCGAAACCGGTCGGATCATCGGTAAGGATTTTGAGGGGCATCGAGCCTCGATCGTAACGGCCACGCTTCCGCGACTGCGCATGGGCGAAGCCGAATTCGAAAACCTTACGGTGGACGTCTTGCCCGATTCTTCGTATGTCTGGTGTTTGGGCATCGACGGGCTTATCGGCAGCGATCTGTTGCGCAAATTCGTCATCCGATTTACGGATTCGGCCTTGCTGTTCGCCCGCGACTATCGGGCATTCGAAGACCTCGACCGAAACGCAGCTGCTCCGATCCACTTTTTCGCCAAATGTCCTTTCCTTGATCTGACTATCGGCGACGGAACGCACGATCTGGAAATCCGAGCGCTGTTCGACAGCGGTTCTTCGACTTTGGTCAATCTTCGTTATGCCGAATGCCTCCTATCAATCGACCGGAAGCTGCTCCGCAATGTGCGCCGGACTTCCGGTCGACCCTCGCACGTCGGATGGACTAATCGCACCGCTGAAAGCGAGGCCGTGCGGGGTATCGTTCCCGAGCTCCGATTAGCTGGAACGACCTTGAAAGAGATTCCGCTCGAAGAGACCCATGGAGACACCAACAATATCGGGCTTCCACTCCTGCGTTATGGGTCGATCGTCATTGATTATCGCAGGAAACGCTTTTGGCTGATTCCGCACCCCGAGGCACCGGAACCGCCCGATACCACCATTCGAAACGTCGGCTTCGCATTCGATCGGAATCGATTGGTTGTCGGACGAATCTGGGACGAAACATTGGAAGAGGTCATCGCAACGGGCGACCGCATCCTACGCATCGGAAGCTACGATGTTTCCGAAATCGACCCTTGTGCGATGATTCGCGGCGAGATTCGCAGCGACCGACCGGAAATAACCGTCGAACGCAAGGACGGAACGATCGTAACCGTCCCGATTAAAAGATTATAATCGCATGAATCTACTCGAATACCTGCATCGGAATGTCAAAACAGTCGCCATGCCCTCGGCCATGATCGTCGGGGCCTTGTTGTGTCGTCCCATCACGGCATTGGAACAGGCTTCGCAACAACTGATTACGCCGACTTTGATTTTCTTGATGCTCTTCATCACCTTTTGCCGCGTGAAACCGAGCCAAATGAAACTGTCGATGCTCCACGGCTGGATGCTGCTTTTTCAAATCGTCGGTTCCATCGGCATCTATCTGTTGTTATTGTCGTTCGATCCGGTGGTGGCACAAGGCGGCATGATTTGCGTCCTCGCTCCCATCGCTATGGCGGCCGTCGTCATCGGCGGCATGTTGGGAGCCGATGTCGCCACCATGGCGACTTACAGCCTGTTATGCAATTTGGTCATCGCACTGTTAGCCCCTGTCATACTGACCTTTACCGGTAACGGAATTTGCACATTCTCCCAGATTCTCGGACGGGTGGCTCCGTTGCTCATCATGCCTTTCGCCGCAGCGCAAGGCTGCCGCTTCCTGATACCGAAATGTGCCCGTTGGATTGCCGATCACAGCCAGATTTCGTTTTATCTGTGGTTGCTGTCCTTGACCGTCATCATCGGGCGGACGACCGCCTTCATCATCGACCTGCACGACGCTTCTTTCTCGACGGAAATCGCGTTGGCTTCGATCGCGTTGGTTATCTGTCTGATTCAGTTCAAAGTAGGGCGGACCCTCGGGCGTATTTACGGGGATCCTGCCGCCGGCGGGCAGTCATTGGGTCAGAAAAACACGGTTTTGGCTGTTTGGATGGCTCAGTCCTTTCTCAATCCCATTTCGTCCATCGCTCCGACGGCCTACATCGTCTGGCAGAACTTCGTGAATTCCTATCAGCTGTACAAGCACGATCGGGCACTGACGGAAACAAACAACTAACAGCCTATCAACTCTCCGAAAGTCAATTTCCAAACGGTCAATTCCCCGAAACCCAATTAATAAAACCCTGTTTGTTGAATTGGTAATACATTTCGATCCGTTCGGGTGTGTCGTTCTCCAGGAGCAGAAGCAACTCGCGCGCAAATTCAAGCGTGGCCGAACCATTGGCCGTTACGATACGGCGGTCGCTAACTGCCTGCGCATGGACATACATCGCCGCATTCGTATAATTGCTGCCACCCCGTAATTTCAGCTGCTCCAAGCCGTTCCCCGTATGCTTGATGTTATTGAGAAAACCATGCTTGGCCAGAAACGAAGCGGCATTGCAAATCGCACCGACAATTTTACCCGTTTCGATCGCCTTACGCACAATGGGAACGACCCGTTCGGCAATCGCCGTCGACCACCCGAACCCTCCGATCAACACCAATGCGGCATAATCATCGGGCATCGTATCGAACGAGTAATCGGGTAGGGTGCGGAATCCGCTGCAAGCACGCACGGGCTCCAAGGTCGGGGCAACGATCTTGTTGAGATATTTGGGAACCGGTTTCAGAGCTTGTTGATCGCAGCTAATGGCCTGCGACAAAAAGACCTCTTCGTGAGCCGCATAGTCGGGCAATAGCAGGTAGATGATTTCGTTATTCATGGCAACTATTTTCTGTCAACAAGTTCGATATTTTCGCGAATCAAGTTCCAGCAAACCTCGCTGATTCTACGAGACCGCCTATTTCCGGAAAATGAAGTAAACGGCCAGCACCAAACAAAAAAATCCGGCCAGATGGTTCCATCGAAGGGCATCGGAACGCATAAAGGCCAATGTGAACAAGGTAAATACGGTGAGCGACACCACTTCCTGAATCACCTTCAACTCCCATAGGGAAAAAGGGCCTCCGAACTGACTGCTGCCGATCCGATTGGCGGGAATCATGAAACTGTATTCGAACAAAGCGATGCACCAACTCAACAAAACGATGGCCAGCAGACCGAAATGTTCCAGTTTCGATTTGAAAACGATATGCCCGTACCAGGCAAGCGTCATGAACGTATTCGAAACGATAAGCAATCCGACGGTCGTTAATCCTTTCCACATAGATAGAGAGACGTTTTTAATGACCGCAAAAATAGCCATTTTTTCGGAAAGATCGCCCCGTTCGTCTTAAAAACAGGGCTTATCGGAACAGCGACGCGACATCGGCGGCGAGCTCCCGATAGTCGGAAATGATGACGGACGGCCCTTGTAATTTCTCCAGTTCGGCACGATCGAGTGTCGTCGCTATGGCAACGATCCGGCCGATCCTTGCCCGGCGCGCCGATTCGATCCCGGCCTCGGCATCCTCGAAAACGACGCATTCGGAAGGCTCCACGTCCAATGCCTTTGCAGCCGTCAGATAGATTTCTGGATCGGGTTTGCAACGCGTAACTTGATCGCCGCTGACCGTAGCGTCGAAAAACTTCCCGATCGCGCATTTTTCCAAAACGAATTCGATATTGGCCCGGCAACCCGATGAACCGACGGCACAACGGATACCCATCTGCCGCAATCGTCCGAGCAAATCGACGAGGCCCGCGATCGGAACGATCTTCGGGGCATAAATCGCTCGGTAAATCGCCTCCTTCTCATCGGCAAGCGCCTGCAACCCCTTTTCACGGATCAACGATTCCGGCAAAATACGACGCATAATATCGTCGTTGCCCATGCCGAAAACGCCTTGCATCTTTTTCCGCCAATCCTCCACGCCATAACGGGTGCAAAACCGTTCGAATGCCTCGACATGCACCGCGGAATTGTCCACCAAGGTACCGTCCATATCGAAAATAGCCGCACGTATCATAATCACATCAGAATTCTAATTTCAAACTCAAGTTGACCGCAAAATTCTGCACGTTCTGCCCGGGCAGCGAGTTCCGGTGCGTGAGACGCCAGATGCAGTCGACCCGGAACAGCCGCAGAATATTTTCCACTCCGAATCCCATCTCGACATAGGGTTTATCGACCGATGTCATCCCTTCGGGAAAGAGCAAATAGGCCTCGGTTCCCGGCAGACTGCCGTTGTTCCGATTCGACAGCGTACCCCATACGCCCTTGCAGATGAAAACTTCACGGAGTTTAAGTCGCTTTATCAACGGAATCCGACCCAACAGCCAGCCGTTGAAATGATGTTCGAAAAAGAGGCCGACCCACGCATCGGAAGCGAATTCATAAAAATTCATGCACGAAAAGGCATACGGATCGTAAAAATAGGTGGCGTTTCCTTCGTGAAGTTTCAACAGCGGATAGGGTACCTTGCCGAATATCTTTCCTCCTTGAATCGTAATGTTCGAATAGCCGATCGGCGGAAGTTGGGGTCGGTAATGCAACCCGCCTTCCAGCCGATAATATTCGTATGTATCCTTCATCCATTTCGGCATTCCGGCCGTCAGCGAAAGGCTCAACACCGGGTAGCGAGTTTCGAGGGAATAGCGGTTGAAAGTAGTCCGCAACACCTTTTCGTCGTGCGAGACACGCATACCTATCTGAAGCGATGCGTCGCTTATGGATTCGAGCGCGGAACCGTCGGGGCGCACCAACGGGACGTATTTGTTGCCATAAATCCGTTGGATGCGGGTTCCCAAATGGTTGTCGAGGCCATGAAACCACTCGTGTTCGTAATATGCCTCGAAACGATTGACCATCGAAAGCCGACGGCGGCCGCCTCGGGAAAAGATCGAACTGAGGATGTTGTTATCGGTCAGCGCATTCTGTCCGGCTCCCAATTGAACGACATCATGGCTGCCGTTCAAGGTCAGTTTGCGCATCAGACGCCGATTGAACGACAACTCGACACTGCCGCCGCCCTTGACATCTTCGTCGCGCGTACCATAGGCGACGTAGCCGCCCAAACGCACCGTACGACTGACGGCCTTCGTCGTGCGGGCGCCGAACTGCATGCGGAATCCTTCGAGCCGATTGAAACTCGCCATCTTGTAATAGGGGCCGATCCCGATATATTTCGTGTCGTAGTAACCGCCGACGATCGTATTGATTAAGGTATAGATATTCCGATAAAGCGGAACCTGCTGCACGGAATCGACCATGGCATAGATTCCCTTCTCTTTTTCGGTCAGCCGATAAGGTCGGGCCTTTTCCCAATAGCTTTCGTCCCGACGGATCGAATCATCGTCTTCGACCACCACCGAATTATCCATCGCCAGCACCTCGGCGGGGATCGGTTCGCCGAAGCGGACATCGGAATAGTTGACCTCGCGCGTACCGATAAACGACACCAATTTCGAAGAATCGTTCATCGCGACGGCGAACTCCGCCGATACATGATCGAAATGGCGGAACCAGGTCGTATCGTTGACCATCCGATTGGAATTGTCGATTCGCAAGTGTTTGATCCAGTTGACATTCACGCCTTTCGGCATACGCACCGAAGCCGATTGCAGGGCATAGGTCGCCGAATCTATATTGATTTCGCCGTCCAGCACGGGCGTGGTCAGTCGTTTCGGATGGAAACGGATCTTATAGGTTTTACGTCCGTCGACCTGCATGCTGTCGACTAAAAAATAGTCGTAGAACGACAGTCCGCCGTCGGCCAACGGACTGGCGAATCGCACATCGAAAAGGTCGATGAAATTGTTGTAAAAATTGACATCGCTTTGCAGCGAACCGGTAAACTGGGCGATCGACGAGGTATCATCGACCCCCGAGACCCGATTCGCACGGATCACCTCACGCGAGACATCCGGTTTGCGGCTATGATAGTAGTCCGCCAAGGTCTCGGAGATCATGACCGGCAAATAGACCTGGCCGGTGAGGGCCGACGTATCGACATAATTGAAGATGAACCCGAAATTCCGTTGCAATCGCGGGCTGCGGAACTCCGTTCCTATATTGGCGATATCGAGTTCCATCTTGGTGTAGGTCGCGCAACGATAGAGCGGCAGGGCCATCGGATCGTTCTGCGGTTTATGACGGATCACACCTTTCAGAATCGGATGGGCAGGATTCGCACCCGGTGTAATCACGACCCGATCAATACCGACATCCATCGCTTCGAGTGCGAAATCGACCTGATTGAACGATCTGCGAACAATCGGTTTCGTCTGTTGATGATAACCGACCAAAGTTGCCAATACGACCGACGACGTATCGCGTGTTTCGAGTGCATAAACACCATTTTCATCGGTCGATATACCGACCGTCGTATTGGGGAACAGCACGCTGACGAACGGCAGAGGCGCACCGGTCGCGGCATCGGTTACCCGACCTCGCACACGAGTCGTCTGAGCGGCCGACTCCACACATCCCAACAGCACACAACCGATCAACAGAAATGAAAAACGTCTCATCAAGGTGCAAAGATACGAAATTTTTATTAGCGCGGTAGACCGTCTACGTCCTTTCGATGGTCATCGTCGCTTCCGTACGAGATCCGCTTCAATTATTTGCATTTTGCCGAAACGCAGTGTCTCCGGCACCGCCAAAAATAGACAAAATCCATCCGTTTTATTCAAAATGTCCTACCTTTGCACCAAAATCATCACCCATCCGAACAGAAAAAACATCATGCCGCACAAAAAAATCGAAAAGACGAATGCCGCCCGACAACTCGATCAAGCGAAAATAGCCTACGAAACCGTTCCGTATGAGGTCGATGAAACAGACCTTGCAGCCACGCACGTAGCCGACCAATTGCAAGAACCTATCGAACTTGTCTTCAAAACGTTGGTATTGAAAGGCGACCGTACGGGGCACCTCGTATGCGTCGTACCGGGCGACCACGAGGTCGATCTCAAAGCCGTAGCCCGTCTGTCGGGCAACAAAAAGGTCGATTTGATCCCGATGAAAGAGCTGCTTCCGGTTACGGGTTACATCCGGGGCGGCTGTTCACCCATCGGAATGAAAAAACGGTTCCCGACTTTCATCCATCGGTCGGCACTCGAACATCCGTTCATCTACATTAGTGCCGGCGTTCGCGGGCTGCAACTCAAAATCGCGCCGTCCGATCTGATCGCCTATATCGGTGCAACCGTTGACGAAATCAGTTCGATAGGATAGGGTGCTTTTCTGCAATCGACCCGCATAAAGAATCGGTTCCGACCGATTGGTCGGAACCGATTCTTTTTCAATAAATATGTTTTTCCGTTATTTCTCCGCAGCTGGAGCAGGACGCATAACGACCTGTACGAGGTTGTTATCCGCCAAAATCTTCTTGGCCAATGCCTGTACGTCGGCATCGGTGATCGAACGAAGCTCTGTTTCGTAATCTGCCAGGTAATCGTTTCCGTCCACATCGTATTGGAGCAAATACCGCATCCAACTGCCGTTCTGTTCCAGCGAGTTTTTCCACTGTTTGGCTAAGAATTCCCGCGTTTTCTCGATATCCTCGTTTTTGGGACCGTTCTCGGCAATGTTGCGGATTTCCTGCATGACGATCTCTTGCAGCTCATCGGCCATTTCGGCATTGGTATCGAACTGAATGTCCATCCGGTAAGTCTCGTGCGGACGTTTTTCCGTCTTACCGAAAACCTGCACGCCGTACGTTCCGCCCTTCTCCTCGCGAACCGAAATCAGATAACGGGAGTTGAGCGCCTCCATCAACAAGTTCATCGTCAACTTGTTCCGAATCGACTGCGGCATGTCGCCCGTGAAGCGATAGTAAATCGACACCTTAGGTTGCTGCATGGGCGTCCGGAAATCCTCGACGACCGCACCCTTGACCGGAGCCGCATGGTCATCGACCGTGCCGACCGGATGACCGGTTGTCGGAATGGAGCCGATATACTTCTCGACCAGCGGTTTGAGCGTATTCAGATCGACGTTGCCGACGATGTAGAACGTGAAGCTATCGGCCCCCGGGAAGAGTTTTTGGTAGATGCTCGGAAGTTGCGCAAAATCGAACTGGTCGAGCGTCTCGATCGTAATCACCTGACGACGCGGATTGTGTCCGTAGGCCACATCGGTGAACTTCTCCTGCATCACGAAATCGGGATTCGTGCGGACGTTCTCCAACTGGGCACGCAGCATCTTCATCAACGTGTTGTAGTCATTCTCATCAAAACGCGGCTGCGTAAAGTTCAGATAGAGCAGTTGAAGCAACGTTTCCACGTCTTTCGGAGAGCCGACGCCTTCGATCCGGTTTTCGTACTCCGAAGTCGAAGTCTGCACACGGGCCGATTTACCCGCAAGCTGTTTTCTCAAATCGGCCGCTGAGAACTTGCCGACACCCGACATCTGATTGAAGGCCGGCATCAACTCGCCCATGTAATACTCCTTGTCCGTCAGCACCGACAGGCCGTTGGGCGCATAAGCCGTCAACTGGACTTCATCGGCCTTGAACGTTGTAGGTTTCACGATGACTTTCACGCCGTTTTTCAGCGTCCATTCCGTCGTGCCGTAGGCGGCATTCTCCGTCGTCTTTACAACCGGCGAGCCAGCCAATACGGTTTCTGCGGAAATCAACGGCTCTTTAACCGTATCATCTTCGTATGCAGTCAGTTCCGACCCCATCACCTTCTCGCGGATAGCGAGCAAATCGGCCTCCGTAGGATTAGTCAGTCCCTCGCGTTCGGGAGCCGTAACGAAAATGACCTGATTCTGCGGATAGATGGTCTGCTGCACGTACATATTTACAGCATCGACGTTGACCGACTTGATGAGCATACTGTCGATCTGCCACTCGTTCTGCGCATCGGGCATCGGTTTGTTCATCTGATAGTTTTGCAGATAGGTCTGTACGAACTCGTTGTTACGGCGGTCATTGCGATTCGTGTATTTCCGTTCGGCCGTACGGAGCAGATTCTCCTGGGCGCGTTCGAATTCGCTCTGCGTGAAGCCGAAACGGCGCAGCCGTTCCATCTCGGAATAGATGGCCTCGAAGCCTTCGGCAAGTTTGCCATCCTGCGTTACAGCGACGAATCCCGTGATATTGAGCGTCGGGATAATACCCAAGCTGCCCATCGACATGCCGGCCCCGAGGAACGGAGCATCGGGTTTCATGGCGAGTTCCTGCAAACGGGCGCCCTCCATCGTATTGGCATAGGTTTCGATGACGTCGATCATTTCACCGTTGATCGTATTGTTGATTTCGAGGGGCAAAGCGGGGCGTTTCACGAATAGGGTGATCCGCGATCCCTGCATCTCCGGATCGGTATAGATATTGACAATCGGCTGTTCGTTGTCAGGAACAACGATCTCCTCTTTTTTCGGCGCATCGGCCGGCGAGGCGGGAATATCGGCCATCAACGCTGTGATCTGCTTTTCGATCGCATCGACGTCGATATCGCCGACCACGATCACGGCTTGGTGTTCGGGACGGTACCACATTTGGTAAAACTCCTCCAGATCCTTGTGCTGGAAGCCTTTCAGACCATCTAAATAGCCGATCAGATTGCGGTGTTCGTATTTCGACCCCTTGCCGAGGGCTTTGATCATTTCGATCTGCGAACGCCAAGCGGCTCCGTCGCGCGTGCGCAGCTCCTCCATGATGACGCCGCGTTCGGAATCAATCTCTTCGGGCTGCAAGGCGATGAAGTGCGACCAATCGTGCAAAATCAACAGCGCGCTGTCGATGATGCCTTGTCGCGACGTCGGCACGTCGGTCATCTGATAAACCGTATTGTCCCAGCCCGTTGCGGCATTGAGATTGCGGCCGAAATTCACGCCGACTTTCTCCAGGTATTCGATGACCGTCTTGCCTTCGAGATTTTTCGTGCCGTTGAACGCCATGTGCTCCAGGAAGTGAGCCAAGCCCTGCTGCGAATCGTTCTCTTGAATCGCGCCGACATTGTGCAGGATGTAAAAATCGGCCTGGCCCTTGGGCTTTTCGTTGTGGCGGATGTAGTAGGTCATGCCATTGGGAAGTTTTCCCGTGCGCAATTCAGGATCCACCGGCATCGGTGTCAGCTGCATTTGCGCCGTCGCGCTGCTCATCGTCCAACAAGCGAGGAACAGCATCATCAGTTTTTTCATACTATTATTAATTGAGTGGTGAATGCTATTGAACGAACGGAAGGGGTTCTTTTAATGCTCCTTCTGATCGGGGGCGGCCGGTTCCGGATCGGGACGGTATTCGATCACATCGCCGGGTTGGCAATCCAATTCCCGACAGATCGCTTCCAACGTGGAAAATCGGACCGCCTTCGCCTTTCCGTTTTTCAAGATCGACAGGTTGGCCGGCGTAATATCAATGCGGCGGGCCAGTTCACCAAGCGGCATCTTGCGCTTGGCCATCATTACGTCTATATTGATGATTATAGCCATGAATCAGTTCATTTGGTTCGACAAAAGAGCGACTGCGTAAAGTTCTCGTTTCAGATGGTCAGTTTCTGCTCCTCGCTCAGCTGCGTACCGATCGCGAATACCTCGGCCATGAACAGGAACAAGACCCCGATAATCAGATTCCAATAATCGAGGGGGAATCGGTTCAACACCTCGTACGGGGTATCTTCCAACAATTCGATCGCTTTGCATTGGTTGATATAAAGCATCAGCGCATTGGACACTTCCATGACGATCAGCAAGACACCGACGATACGGGTGCGGACGATGTTGTTGTGATGCAAAGGCTGCTCGTCCCGGATGGATTTTCGCAGCGAATTGATCATCAATGCGATAAGCACGATAACTACAAGAAATGAAAGGCCCGAAACGACCAACAGCAAATAGGCATAGCCACTATCGGCCTGCACCCGAAACGCATTGTCCAGCGTGAACGCGCCGGGGTCGGACACATGCAAATGGAGACGGGCGAAATAGGCATCGACATTTTCAGGAAGACCATCGACTTCGATACAGCCCTCCGGATTTCGCAGTTCGGTCGTAATATAATAGAAGTGTGCATTGCCTCGGTCGATTTCCCGTTCAGCCTGGGCCATTCCCGCATGGAAGCCGCTCGTAAAGGAGGGGATCGTATTCAGCATGAAGCCGGAAGCCAAAACGATGAAATAGAGGATATAGATAACAATCAGATGTTTATACAATCTTTTCTTGTTTTGCATGACGGTTCGTTTTTGATTCTACAGGACAAAAGTACGATTAAAAAGGATGGAAAACAAATAATTTTTATCGAAATTCGATGAAAAAGGAGAAAAAGATGTTTTACGAAGGAATTCCGCGTGGTCGACAACAAAACACAAGTGGTTTCGTACTGCAATTTTATGGATAATCCATATTTTGGGCTTCGTCGAAGAATTCCAGCTCGAAAATACGCAATAAATTAAATGGATTTCGCAGCGGAAGCGAAGCGAACCGTCGAAAGCAAGATAACAGTCTACCGCGCTAATAAAAATTTCGTATCTTTGTCTTCATGAAGATCACGATTTTAGGCCCGGCCCACCCTTATCGCGGAGGATTGGCCTCCATTATGGAAATCATGGCTCGGACATTCGTCCGCCGCGGCCATCACGTAGATATACGCACGTTCACACTGCAATATCCCTCTCTGCTCTTTCCCGGAACCTGCCAAACGGTCGATACGCCGCCGCCGGACGACCTCGTTATCCGTCGCTGCGTCAATACGATGTGGCCGCTCAACTGGCTCCGCATCGGTCGTGAACTCAAACGGGAACGTCCGGATATCATACTGATGAAATACTGGACCCCGTTCATGGCCCCTTGTTTCGGCACCATCGCCCGCCTTGCACGACGCAACGGCCATACGAAAGTGCTGTGTCAAATCGACAACGTCGAACCGCACGAGCATCATTTCACCGACCGGCCGTTCAATCGCTATTATCTGCATTCGGTCGACGGATTCATCTACATGTCCGAACAGGTGCATCGTGAACTGTCCGCCTATACCTCCGTACCAGCGTTGTTCTCTCCGCATCCGTTGTTCGAGAACTTCGGCGAACGGGTCGAGCGGAACGAAGCCTGCATTCGGCTCGGACTGAATCCGAACAAGCGCTATGCACTCTTTTTCGGATTGGTTCGCGACTACAAAGGATTGGACTTGTTGCTCGATGCCTGGGCCCGCCTGAAAAGGAACGGGCAATTCGACGATCGAAAATTGATCGTGGCAGGCGAGTTCTACACCTCGAAAGAGCCCTATCTGAAACAGCTCGCCGAACTCGGATTGCAAAACGACGTCTTGTTGCACGACCGCTTCATTCCCGACAACGAAGTACGGTACTACTTTTCGGTTGCGGATTGCGTCATACAGCCTTACAAAAGCGCCACGCAAAGCGGCGTAACGCAGATCGCCTATCAGTTCTGCACGCCGATGGTCGTAACCGACGTAGGAGGATTGACTGAAATCGTACCGGACGGCAAGGTGGGATACGTTGCTCCTCCGACCGTCGAGGGGGTCGCCCGAGCCGTGGAACGCATCTATGAAGGCGATACCTTGGAACGATTCCGGCAAAACTGCCTCGAAGAACGGAAACGATTTTCGTGGGAAGCGATGTGCAATCGCATCGAAGATTTGTATCGGTTGGTCGCCGAGTAATCTACCCATCAAAAACCGAGAACGGGTCGTCATGCAATCGCACGACGACCCGTCTTATCGCAAGACTGAAAATCAGTTTTTCACATTCGGAAGTTCCAGACCGTAACCTTTCCGCCGATCCTCGATCTTGAGATAAAGGCTGAAGATAAAGGCCAGCACGCCGAATCCCGAAAAGATGATCATCGGCACGAAATACCCGCCTGTCGCATCGAGCGCCTTGCCGATCAACAACGGCACGAGCAACAACCCGACATTCTGAATCCAGAAAATCACGCAATAGGCCGAACCGAGAATTTTCGTATCAATGATCTTCGGCACCGAAGGCCACAAAGCGGCAGGCACCAACGAAAACGATACGCCGAGCACGACAATCAACAACAACGCCAACCACTTGTAAGGGAACATCGGCAACAGGAAAGCGAAACTCAAGTGGCAGCAAATCATAATGACCGCTCCGACCATCAGCATCGAAGCCCCTTTTCCCTTGAAATCCAACAAAGCACCGAGAAACGGCGTAAGGATCATGGCCAATATAGGGAAACAGCTGAAAATACGTGCAGCCATTTCGGCATCGACCTGCAACGTTACCTCCAGGAAATTGGGAGCAAAGCGCTGGAAGGGGAAAATCGCCGAATAATAGAGCACGCAGAGCAAAGCCACCAACCAGAACATCTTGCTGGTGAAAATCCGGCCGAGATCCTTGACATGGAACTCCTCGTCGGAGGTCTTTTCCTCTTTCAGTTCGCCGGTCGCAATCAACTGGTTATCGAGTTTGCGATCCATGCAAACGAATACCGTATAGGACAACAGCCCGATGATGAGCAATGCCGTACAGAAAGCCACGGGGGCCGTAATCGACTTGTCGAAATGATTGGAAATCATCGGGGACAGCCACATAACGGCAAATACGCCCAGACGGGCGATCGCCATTTCGAATCCCATGGCCAAGGCCATCTCCTTGCCCTCGAACCACTTAGCAATCGCTTTCGAAACGGTCGTGCCGGCCATCTCGCAACCGCAACCGAAAATCATGAAGCCCAATGAAGCCATTTTCGCACTTCCGGGGAAAGCAACCCACCAACTGTCGAGCCATGCGCAGAAAGCAGTCGTCTGAAACCAGTCGGTGATACCGACATACTTGATACACGCACCGGCCACCATCAGCGAAGCCGAAAGCAATCCGGTAAAACGGATGCCCATCTTGTCGAGAATGATGCCCGCGAAGATGAGAAATGCGACGCAAACATTCAGGAAATACTCCGATGCAGCATACGTTCCGAACGTTCCGCTGTCCCAATGGAGCGAAGATTCGAGCAACGATTTGAGCGGCGACATCACATCGACGAACATGTAACCGAAGAACATCATCGAGGCGATCAGCACGAGCGCCGTCCATCGCATGACGAACGAATCGTTGATTTTGCGTTGGATTTTTTCTACCATAAATCTATCGTTTTGAGTTAGTTTCAGTTTTCAGCCTGCGCATACTGCTTCAACAGATCATAAGCCGCCGTAATACCGAGTTCGCCCGCTTTCGAGAGGTCGAGGCAACCTTTGCGCGTATCCTTCATGAAAATCTGCACGACACCGCGGTTGTAGTAGGCTTCGGCGAACGACGGATCGAGCTCGATGGCTTTCGTATAATCTTCGAAGGCTTCGGGCAGATTGCCGGAGAGCGCCTGCAAATTGGCCCGATTGTAATAAATGTGAGCGAAATCGGGAAAGAGTTTCGCCGCCTTGTTCAGATCGGCGATCGCCTCATCATAGCTGTACGTTCGTTTCGAACGATTGTTCAGCCGGTTGGCCGGATCCGAATCAATGGTAATACGCTGATACGAATTGTCGATCGACGAAATGAAATCGATCATTTCGGCCTGCGTCGTCGAGCGGTTCAAGTAGAGGAACGGATTGGAGGGATTGAGCTCGATTGCTGCCGTGAGCGTGTTCACCGAATTGGTGTACTGCTTGATCAACAGTTGGGTAATGCTTCGCTGGAAAAGCATCGTCCACGAATTGTCGGCCCGCTGCATTTCCATGTATTTGCGGTCGAGCGACATGAGCGAATCCGTTTCGATATTGCTTTCCCGACAAGAGAGGGCGAGTTGTTCGTTCGCGATCCGGCGTTTGAAATCTTCGACCCGCTGCAATCGGTAATGCGCGACGACCGGCACCGTATCGGGCTGTATCAACGTGAATTTGAACAACGGCAGCAGCTGCATCTCCTCGTGTCCGCCGTTGCGGTCCGTCATGCGGTCGAAATTCCCGCCGGCAAATTTGCTGTCGAACGACAACAGCCGATCGAAATGCTGCGTCGTGTCGGCATAGATCGAATAAGCGCTGTCGCTCAAGCGTTTTTTGTATTCGTTGATTTTGCGCTGGGCCGTTTCGCGATCCTGTTTCGCACCCTTGGGGTCGCGCAGGAACTCCCGCAGCCGCCCGCGATAAATATAAGCGTTGGCGAAATCTGGATAGAGCTTGATGGCCGACGTATAGTCCTGCACCGCCTGTTCGATATTTCCCAACTGCGCATGGACACCGGCCCGATTGTAATAGACCAACACGTTGTTCGGCGAATAGCGTTCCACCTTGTCGTAGTCCTCCAGGGCCCGATTGTAATCGCCGATCTGCGAACGCAGCATCGCCCGATTGAAATAGGTCAGCGAATTGGTCGAATCGAGTTGGATGACCTTATCGAAATCGGCCAAAGCGGGCATCGGACGATTCGTATCGGAATAGAGCAGCGCCCGATTGAAATAGGAGAGCAGATAGGTCGAATCGCAACGGATGGCCCGATTGAAATCGGCTTCGGCCTCCTCATAGCGTTTCTGTTGCATGTAAAGTCCCCCGCGACGGTTGTAACCGTTTGGATCCTCCCGATTCGTGCGGATCGCCCGATCGAAGTTTTCATAAGCCCGCACCGTATCTTTCAGATGAAGGTAGCTCAATCCGCGACAGATGAAGGCATCGGCCACTTTGGTCTCCTGCCGGATGAATTTGTCGAAATCGGCGATCGCCAATTCGAATTGCTGGTTCAGCAGACGGGTTACCCCGCGGCTGTAATAGGGGCCCGGCAGGTCGGGACGCAATTCGATCGCCTCCTTGAAATCCTGCAAGGCATCGTCGTAATTGCCCAACCGCGAACGAGTAATGGCCCGATAGGTATAGGCCTGCGTGTAAACCGGATTGAGCCGTATCGCTGTCGAGAAGTCGGCTTCCGCACCGATCAGATCGTCCAGGTTGTATTTCGCGATGCCGCGCAGGAAATAGCCCTCGAAAGCATCTTCATCGACCCGCAACAGGGTGTTCAACGTGCGGATCGCCTCCTGATAGTGGTTGTTCATCATGCACGTGCGCCCCATCCAGAAGAAATACTCCCGATTGTATTGCGCACGGGCCTGGACACCGCACAACAAAGCCAGTCCCGACAACAAACTTATGAAGAATCCTTTCCGCATCGTCTTACCAAACGTATCCGTCCCGTCTTTTATTATTCCTGTTCGTAGCCGAATTCGCGCAGCTTGCGTTCGTTGTTGCGCCAGTCGTCGCTCACCTTGACCAGCAGTTGCAGGAAAACCTTTTTACCGAGGAACTTTTCGAGGTCTTCGCGTGCCGCCTGTCCCACCTTTTTGAGCATCGAACCGCCGCGGCCGATCAGAATGCCTTTCTGCGAATCGCGGGCGACATAGATGATCGCCACGATGCGGTCGATCGTCGCCTCTTCCTTGTAGCTTTCGATGCCGATTTCGCAGCAGTAGGGGATTTCCTTGTCATAGAACCGGAGAATCTTCTCGCGAATGATTTCCGATGCAAAAAAACGCATCGGTTTATCGGTCAGCGTATCGTCCGGATAATACGACGGGCCCTCGGGCAGCAAATCGAGAATCGTGCGGAATACGCCTTCGACATTGAATCGTTCCTTGGCCGAAACCGGAACGATGCGGGCCGCAGGCAATTCAGCGTGCCATTTTTCGGTCAACCGCTCCAGCGCTTCGGGGGTCGAGAGGTCGATTTTGTTGATTACGACCACGGTCGGGATGCCGCTTTGCCGAATGTTTTCGAGAACGGTCGCCGAACGGTCGCTCTGCTCCACCGTATCGGTAACATAGAGGATGATGTCGGCATCGGTCAATGCACCGGCGACGAATTTCATCATCGAAGCCTGTAATTTGTAGGCCGGTTTCAGAATGCCCGGCGTATCGGAATAGACGATCTGGAAATCCTCGCCCGAAACGATCCCCATGATCCTATGACGCGTGGTCTGAGCCTTGGCCGTGATGATGGAAAGCCGCTCGCCGACGAGCGCATTCATCAACGTCGATTTCCCGACATTGGGATTGCCGATGATATTTACAAAACCGGATTTGTGCATATTTCCTGTCCGAATAGTATTCAGACAAAGATAACGATAAAATCATGTCCCTGCAAGTGCTACCACATTTTATTCGTTTCGAGATTCCTCGATCGGGAAATGAAACGATTACAACCGCATGGAACAAAAGGGAAGAGAATGCTTCAAACCGGCAAGGATATAAATATCTATCTTATGGCCCAAACCCGATAATCGAATACACGACGGCCGGATTTACGTTTATAAACGATTGTCAGAATTATAGCGACAGCGATCGATGAAAGACGAAAAACATTGGATATCAATCCTCCTGCGGCGACTTCATTGCCGTCCACGATAAATAGCTGCCATGACAGATTCATAAAAAAATGCAGACCTATCGGCATCCATAAGTTATAGTCCCATTCAACATATATCCAACTGAAGTATAAGGCTCCTAAAAAAGTTACGCCAAACGCCATGATAGAAGATATTAAATCATGGCCTTGATAGATATGCCACAGGCCGAACAATAGGGCAGGGGAAAAAGCCGCCCAGAAAAAACCGACCTTGCCATACCTGAAAAGCTGTCCGAACATGAAACCCCTGAATACTATCTCTTCAAACAAGGCGGCAAGCACACATTTATAAATAATCACCTTGACCGTGATTTCAGAATTGAAATTTCCTATTATCGAAAAGCCGACGAACATGGGGAATGTCATCACGAGGGTTGTCCCTATCCCCTTTATACAAGAACCATTAAGACCAAGCGAACCTACGATTTCTTTCGGCTTGTGGAGCAAAAAAAGCACAACCGTCATCGGTATGCACGCCAAAAATGCTTTAACAATAAACTTGGAAATAGAATGGCTTTGCAGATGCAAGGGAGCTACCAGACTTGAAGAATTCCACCACACCCAATACACCAACAAAGAGCCAAGCAATATGAGTAATAACCGATAGGATTTTGTTTTCATAAAAATAAATGAATCCGATTGCAAAATCATATTTTTATCGGCAAACCGTTCCGCCGCGTGTAAAATTGTAGATTTTTTATCTCCGCATCATGCCGCCGGGCATCTTGGGCATCCGCAAATTGCCGCCCGCAACGGCTTTCATCATCTTGCGCGTATCTTCGAACTGCTTCATCAACCGGTTCACCTCGGCGATCGTGCGGCCGCTGCCTTTGGCGATCCGTTCGCGACGCTTGGCATTGATGATCTCCGGATGTTCGCGCTCGGCGGGCGTCATCGACGAAATGATCGCCTCCGTCGGTTTGAACGCATCGTCCGGAATATCGACGTTTTTCAACATCTTACCCATGCCCGGAAGCATCGACGCCAAATCTTTCAGATTGCCCATCTTCTTGACTTGTTGGATTTGCGCCAGAAAATCGTTGAAATTGAACTGATTTTTTACCAACTTCTTTTTTAATCTCCGGGCCTCTTCTTCATCGAACTGCTCCTGCGCACGTTCCACTAACGAAACGACATCGCCCATCCCCAAGATACGATCGGCCATGCGTTCCGGATGGAAAACCTGCAAGGCATCCATCTTTTCGCCGCTCGATATGAATTTCAACGGTTTATCGACGACCGAACGGATGGAAATCGCCGCACCGCCGCGCGTATCGCCATCCAGTTTCGTCAGAACCACACCATCGAAATCCAGCCGGTCATTGAACTCTTTCGCCGTATTGACGGCATCCTGGCCGGTCATCGCATCGACAACGAACAACGTTTCCGAGGGTTTGACCGCCGTTTTGATCGCCGCAATCTCCTGCATCATCGCTTCATCGACCGCCAAACGACCGGCCGTATCGACGATCACCACGTTGTAGGATTTCTGACGAGCGTATTTAATGGCATTTTCCGCAATTTCGACCGGATTCCGGTTATCCGCTTCGGTGTAGACCTCCACACCGATTTGAGCGCCGAGCACCTGCAGCTGGTCGATGGCGGCCGGACGATAGACGTCGCCTGCAACGAGCAGCACCTGGCGGCCCTTCTTGCTCTTGATGAACGACGCCAATTTACCCGAAAAAGTCGTTTTACCGGAACCTTGCAAACCGGCGATCAACACCACTGCCGGCGTACCGTTCAGCGCAATGTCGGTCGCCGTGCCGCCCATCAGTTCGGCCAGCGAATCACGTACGATTTTGGTCATCATCTGCCCGGGCTTGACAGCCGTCAGCACATGTTGCCCCAAGGCTTTCTGTTTTACCTCGTCCGTAAACGACTTGGCTACCTTGTAGTTGACATCGGCGTCGATCAACGCACGGCGAATCTCTTTCAGCGTCTCAGCGACATTGATTTCGGTAATGCGGCCCTCGCCCTTGAGAATTTTGAACGATCGTTCGAGTTTATCGGTTAAATTTTCAAACATGGTTTGATTCGTATTTCCGGCAAAGATACGAATTTTTACAAAACAACCGGTTAAACCTATGTACAAGTTCAACCGGTTGTTTGAATGAGCGGTGATTCAGATGCCGCCGAGTATGTATAACCGCCAAGCGATTCCGGTTATGGTTTCTCGGCAATTATTCTTCTTCCTCTTTTTCCTTACGGGTTTTCTGCAAATCTTTCGCGGCGTGTTTGCTACCAGCGACGGATTGCAGTGCCAGATAATTCTCGCCGTAGTCGCGCAGATTCTGTAATTCAGTGCGGAACGTATCCAGGTGATTCTCCTCTTCGACGATGATGTCCTGAAACATCTTGTGCGTTACGGCATCTTTGTATTCCGCAGCGATGCGCGATGCTTCGTTATAAAAGTCGATGGTCGACTGTTCGAGCTGCATGGCGAACTGCAACATTTCCGCCGTGTCGGACATTTGACGGGACTGAAAGGCCGGATTCATGTTCACGTCGCCCTCCAAGAAGAAAATCCGGTCGGAAAAGGCTTCGGTATGCCGCATCTCGGCGATGGCGACTTCGCGCATGATGCGCGAAAGATGCCGGTAACGGGCATCCTCGAACCGAGCGTGGAAGTACATGTATTGGAGCGTGGTGGCAATTTCGCGACCGATGGCGTCATTGAGCAGGTCGATGCTGATTCGGTAACGGTTTTTGTCCGATGCCGGCGTCTCCGTTTTTGCGGGGCTTTGTACAGTGGTTTCCATAATCGAAAAAGGTTTTGCAACCCTAATTTGCAAAACCTGTTCCGAAAAATCATGCGGGCGGTGGCGCAGTCGGTCCTATTTCCACGCCATGCAGGCGCGTACGGCAACCGTACCGTCGTCCGTGTTGATTTCGAAGAGCGCTTCTTTGTCGCGCTGTTCGCATCCGATGGACAGTGTCTGACCGTAACGGCTTTCGTGCAGGAAATGGACGTCCAACCGTACCGGTTCCGGCGAAGTCAAACGTTCCAGAGGCAACAGATCGCACATCATTTCGATGTATCGCATCGTATTGACATGGCGGTTGAAGTCGATGTCGCTGTAAACGATGCGATGTTCCGCACGGAGTATCGGCATAACCGTACGGATTTTGTGCGGCTTGTCGGTCGGCGACGGACAATCGACGATCGCATCGGCATGTGCATCGCCCACGTGCGAAAGGTCGACAGCCGTGCGGTTTTTCAGATCGAGCATGGCCCATTGGGTAACGGCGCGGCCGAATTCGAGGCCGGCGGTATCGCATAAAGTGAAATTACGGGTCGACAAAACACGTCCGTATTCGTTGATCCACGTCGCAACGGTGTAGTCGGTGTATTGTTGCGGGCGACGGTCGATCTCCATCGCCATGCGGGAAAGAATCCACGAATGATTGTCGGCATGGAGGATGTCGACTCCGAATCCTTTATTGTGTGCATCTACGCCTGCTGCGTTGAGTATGGAGGTACCCAGCGAGGCAAGCGTCGCACGAAGTGTGAAATCGACGTTTTGCGGTTCTACGCGGTAGTTATAGAGCGATTTTTCTGCCATTTCCGTTAATCATTACACTCTTACAAAGATACAAAGAATTTCGGAGAAAGACGGGTTTCGGGGCGGAAATAAGGATGTAAAAACCTTTCGTCTGACCGCTGAAAACGCTTCTGCACTTCACGGATGCGAAAACATAGTATCTTAAATTCTTCGTTTCGCTTCATTTCTCATAGCTTCAAATATCTCTATATCAACTAATTTTAATAGAGATATGGATCAAGCGGCTGTGAAAATTACGTTCTACCTCAAAAGGGACGAGATGGATGCCAAAGGTTACAGCCTCATCATGGGTCGCTTGGTGGTTGGCCAGTCGGAAAGCGTGTTCAGTGCGAAGATGCTTGTGCCACCCTCTTTGTGGTCATCGGGTCGTGCCAAAGGTAAAACCACCAAGACTGTCGCTGCGGGGATCATTACCGCCGATCCGTCCGGTGTGCTCCCCTTGATCGTGAGTGCGAATATCAAAGCGATTCTTAAAAACGGCATTCTACACGAAGACCGCGTTTTCTGTTCTTAAACACGAGGATCGAAAATCGGTACCTCTTTTGATTGAAGCATCCTGCAAAATGTCTCGTATGTTCCGTTAATATCAAAAAAATTCCATGTATATCAATAGATTACACGGAATTGATTTTAATAAAAAATATCATTCGAGACCGGAAGCAACACACCGGTGGGATATTGCCGTTCGTTATTGGCCGAATGCAGTGTCGCCGGCCTATCGCGTGTACTCCACGGGAAGAACCGGCATGGCGCCGTTCTGTGTACAGACGTATGCCGAAACCTCTACCGCCGTGCGATGCGCCTCTGCAATCGGTTTGCCCTTGATGATGGACGAGATGAAGGCCGCTGTAAACGAATCCCCGGCACCTACCGTGTCGGCAACCTGCACGACCGGCGTTTCGCGGAACGAAAAATTCCCCGGCGTAAAGACATAACTGCCGTTGATGCCGCACGTCAGAATCAACATCTTCAAATTGTATTTACCCAACAATAACCAGCATTTGTCTTGCAGGTCGATTCCCGGATAACCGAAAAGCCGGCTGACGGTAACCAACTCTTCGTCGTTTATCTTCAGGATGTTGCAACGTTTCATCGAGGCATCGAGAATCTCCGTATTGAAGAATCCCTGCCGCAGATTCACGTCGAAGACGACCAGCGTGTCGTCATCCTGCGGCATGGCGTCGAGGAACCGCCCGATAGTCATGCGCGACACGTCCGAACGCTGTGCCAACGACCCGAAACAAACCGCCTGCGTATGTGCGGCCAACTGCTCTAATTGTTGCGTGTACGGGATATTGTCCCAAGCCACATGCTCCTTGATTTCGTATTGCGGAATCCCCGCCTGGTCGATCTCTACCTGCACCGTGCCGGTCGGATAAGGGATCCGCTCGATCAGACGGTTCAATCCCTTTTCGTCGAGATTGGCAAGCAGTTCATCCCCCAAGCTGTCCTCGCCCACGGCACTCACCACGCAGCTCTCCAGACCGAACTGCGATACGTGGTAGGCGAAATTCGCCGGAGCGCCGCCCAATTTTTTCCCTTCGGGAAGTACATCCCAGAGTGCTTCACCGATTCCTACTATGGTTCCTTTCATGGTTTTCGAGTTTTAGTTGCGGTTGATTTTCGTCAGATAGAAAAGCAGATAGATCACGCCGGCCGTCATCACGCCGACAGCCCCGTACTGCCCGCCCAATGCGTCGCTTGCGATGCCCATGGCCAACGGGAAGACCGTACCGCCGAAAAGGCCCATAATCATCAGACCCGAAACCTCGTTTTTCTTTTCGGGCAGGGTATTGAGCGCCTGTGCGAAGATGATGGGGAAGATGTTGGAGTTGCCCAGTCCGATCAAGGCGATACCGGTATAGAGCACTGCCTGCGAATGACCCGCAAAGAGCAAAATCATGGCGGCTAACATCATGACGACGCTGATGCCGAAGAACGCGCGGGCCGAAACCTTGCGGAGGATGATGGCGCCGAGCAAACTCCCTGCCGTGCGGCAGATGAAATAGATACTCGTGGCGAATCCGGCTGCCTCGAGCGCCATGTCCTGGCGTTCAATCAGCAATTTCGGGGCGGTCGCATTAGTTCCGACGTCGATACCGACGTGGCAGATGATACCGAGGAAACAGAGCAAAATAAATGGATGTCCGAGCAGCCGCAAGCAGGCTCCGAATCCCGATGCCTTGTCGGGTTGTTCCTCCTCGATATGGGTCATGCCGAGCGCCGCAATCGAAAGAAGGCAAATCACGGCATAAACGGGGAAGAGCATACGCCAACCCAAATTGCCCGTGGGCAGCATCGTCGTGGCGCCCCATGCGGCGATGACGGGTGCAAGGAACGAGGCGATAGCCTTGACGAATTGTCCGAAAGTAAGTGTCGAGGCCAGCTGCGAGGGAGCGATCAGATTGCTGACCAGCGGATTGAGCGAGGTCTGCATCAGGGCATTGCCGATGCCGAGCAACGAGAAGGCGATGAGCATCACGGCAAACCCCTCGCCGAACATCGGTACGATGAGCGACACCAAAGTTACGCCCAGCGAGAGCAATACGGTGTTCTTGCGCCCGATGCGGTTCATCAACAGGCCGGTCGGCACGGAGAAAATCAGGAACCAGAAAAATACCAGCGAAGGGAAAAGGTTGGCCTGCGCATCGGTCAGTCCCAAATCTTTTTGTACATAGTTGGATGCCGTGCCGACGAGATCGACGAATCCCATGGCGAAAAAGCACAGCATCACGGGAATCATCTGCGCCAGAACCGAATGTTTCGGCGGGAAGATTGAAGTTTCGGTTTTCATGATCTATTTCTGTTATTTACGTTGGTTGTCGTATCATTCGGCGGTGCCGAGCGGATAGACCGTCAGCTGCTCCATGCGGGCGGCTCCCCCTTCGGCCGACAGGGTCAGCGACGTGTAGGGCGAAGCAGGGAAAACTAAATTGGTCATGGCGAATTCGCCATTGTCTCCGAACACCTCGACCGAACAGCGGTCGAGAAAGATGCGCAACGTGCATTTGTGTCCTGTTTGGAGCATGGGTGCCACGGTCGTTGCCGGAAAAGCGAGGCTGAAATCCGTCGCTCCGCTTTGTTGACGGTACATGGCAAACGTTCGCTTCTTCGTGTCGTGTACGTCGCAGGTCATCCGGACCGACTCCCCTGCTTCGTTCGAGAGAACGAGGTCTATTTTTCGGGCATGACCGAAATCCAAGGCAAGTTCGATTTCGCACACCCCGTCCGCCTCCGCCGGCAAGGTGCAGACGACAGGCGATGCGGAGAGTGTCGCCGCAGGGAAAGACGTTTTACCGCGGCGCAGGCTCTCCACCTCTTTGGCCGGTTTCACGCCGAGACGCAGCGAACCGTCGGAAAGGCGGAAAAGCTCCAAATCGCGCGGCAGGGTATTGGCGCTGCGGAATTGCAGGGTCGGCACCACGTCGGCATACTCCCAGTTGCTCATCCATGCGATGGCCGTGCGGCGGTTGTCGGGAGCGTCGCTCCATGTAACAGCGGCGTAGTGATCCTTGCCGTAGTCCATCCACTGGGTTTCGTCGGGATGCGTATCGCACACAAAACGGTGCCCATCGAAGTCGCCGACAAAGTATTGCGTGGCACTGCCGCCGAAGGGACCTCCCGGGTTGATGTTGCATATCAGCACCCATTTTTTTTCATGCGTGCCGCGCACGGGGAGTTCGAAAAGGTCGGGGCACTCCCAAACCCCTTTCTGACAGCCGTATCCGCGGCCGAACGCACTCTCGAAACGCCAGTTTTTCAAATCGGGCGAGGAGTAAATCAACATCTCGCGGTCGAGGGCGTGGGCCAGAATGAGGTTCCATTTGCCGAGACGCTCGTTCCAGAAGATTTTCGGATCGCGGGCTTCGTGTTCGGTTACAATCACCGGATTAGCAGCATAGCGGGTAAAGGTTGCTCCGCCATTGGTGCTATAAGCCAGACTTTGCACCTGACTTTTCCCTGCCGAGGTAAAAAGGGCGACGACGGCACCGGCCCCGAATCCGGCCGTATTGTCATGATCGACCGCGGCACTGCCGCTGAATACGCTGCCCAAGCCGTCGGGTTCGAGGACGGAGGGTTCCTGCGTCCAGTGCATGAGGTCAGGGCTCACGGAGTGCCCCCACGTCATGTTCTGCCACTTCGACCCGTAGGGATTATACTGAAAACAGAGGTGCCACACCCCATCTTTCCAAAACATGCCGTTGGGGTCGTTCATCCAGCCGTAGAGCGGCGTATGGTGATAGACAGGGCGGTATTTCTCGCGGTTTGCGGTGTCGAACGCATCGGCGAGGCGCAGGGCCTTCCAGCAGACGAATTTCTCCATTTGATGCGGACGCAAACGCTCCTCGGCTACAATATTGAATAGGATTTCCCGACCGGCGTAGGGCGTCAGGTCGAAAGGCACCGTGTAATCCACGGCATGTTGGGCCAGCCGTACATAGAATGTACGGACGATCGCACCCCCGTCCAATACCTCGATCCGAGCATCGGGGGCATCGTCTTCGACGGGAAGTAGCAGGTAGTGCACATCGGCAGTCGTGCGCACCATTGTATTATCGGGGGCGGTATGCCGGATATCGAGCGTTTGGGCGGAGGCGCTTGCCGTTGTTATTCCGCCAACGGCGACAAGGGTTGCAAAGTGTGCAAGCAGATTCATTAGGCAGTCGGTTTTTAGGTTCGGTATTCGGAAGTATCTCGTGAAAACTTCCGATTGCAAAGATAGCCCACCGAGTACGACGAACCTATCAAAAATCGTTCATTGTCTGTTTCGAATGTTACATAGATAGTTTTTTTCGTAGAATCGAAAATTCCGTACTATTTTGAAAGAAAGGAAAAAAGACGTATATTTGTATTATACGGAAGGAAAAATGAGCGCGATGCGTCCTATTCGAATTTGGCTATTTGTTCTGACAGTCGTACTGGCGGCGGGATGCCGCACGACTGAACCGTATCGGATCGGCGTTTCGCAGTGCAGCTCCGACGACTGGCGCGAGAAGATGAACGAGGAGATTCGCCGCGAGGCCCTTTTTCACAACGATGTCCAGATCGAAATTCGGTCGGCGGACGACGACAACGACCGACAGATCGCCGACATCCGTTATTTCGCGGAGCAGGGTTTCGACATCATCATCGCCTCTCCCAACGAGGCCGAGGCGCTCACACCCGTCATTGCGGAAGTTTACCGCTCCGGCATTCCGATCATCCTCTTCGACCGCCACATCCTCGGCGACACCTATACGGCCTATCAGGGTGCCGACAACCGCGAAATCGGACGCTCTGCGGCCCGCCTCGCCAAAAGCCGCATGCAAGACGGTTGCCGCATCATCGAGATTTGCGGATTGCAAGGCTCCACGCCTGCCATCGAACGGCAACAGGGTTTCGGAGAGGTCGTCTCCGCCGACAGCGACATGCTTCTGCTGGGCTCCGGATACGGTAACTGGAACGACACCGACGGCTACCGAGTCGCCGATTCCCTCCTTACGCTTTATCCCGATGCGAACACCGTCTACGCCCACAACGACCGCATGGCCGTGGCCGCCGCACGAGCCGCCGAGCGACACGGAATAAATGATTTGCAAATCATCGGTATCGACGCCGCACCCGAAATCGGCATCCGGGCCGTGGCCGATGGCGTCATCGACGCCACCTTTCTCTACCCGACCGAAGGTCATCAACTGATTCGTACGGCCTTGGCCATTCTCCGAGGAGAGCCCTACGAACGCAATCTGATTTTCCCGACGGTACCGGCAGTCGATGCGTCGAATGCCGAAATCCTGCTCCTGCAAAACAAGGCGCTCAAAGAGGAGACCGAGAAGATGGAGTGGCTCAAAGCCCGTGTGGACGACTATTGGAGCCGTCATCTGATGCAAACCATCGCCTTGTATGCGGTAGTGTTGGTAGCACTTCTGCTGGCCGCAGGAATTTTCATGCTCCTGCGCACCCATCGTATCAACGTCCGGCACCGGCAGATGTTGGACGCCCAAAACCGCGAACTGGGACGTCAGCGGGACGAACTCAACGAACTCTACCTGCGGTTGCAGGAGGCCACACAGTCCAAACTGGCCTTCTTTACCAATGTATCGCATGATCTGCGCACCCCGCTGACCCTGATTGCCGATCCGGTGGAGCAATTAGTGCATGCCGACAATTTGACCGAACGCCAGACGACCCTGATGCGGCTGGCCGACAAAAACGTCCGGATTCTGAAACGGCTGATCAACCGAATTTTAGATTTCAGAAAGTACGAAAACGGAGAACTGGCTTTCAACCCCATTGAGACGGATGTTGCGGCGTTGGTTACCGAATGGGCCGAGGCCTTCCGCAATGCGGCGCTCAAACGCCATATCGAGCTGAAGCTCTCCATCGAATCCGACCGGAATTTCACCATGGCCGTGGATGTCGAAAAGTTCGAGCGGATTTTCTTCAACCTGCTCTCCAATGCCTTCAAATTCACCCCCGCCAACGGCACGGTAACGATCCGGCTCTCGACCGATGACAGCGAGCAGTTGGTGCTTACGGTTTCCGATACCGGCAAGGGGATCGCACAGGAGGATTTGGCCCGCATCTTCGAACGGTTCTACCGTGTGGACAAAATCAATCCCGATGGTTCGGGCATCGGACTTACCCTCGTCAAGGCCTTCGCCGAGATGCACGGAGGGTCGGTGTCGGTCCAAAGCACCTCCGGCAAGGGGGCGACCTTCACGGTTACGATCCCCATCGTCCACGTTGCCGCAGCTCCGACCGAGGAGAGGGGAATTGCACTCTCCGCGAATGACATCACGCAGGAATTGACCGACATCGAGGAGCCCGAAGCGGCCGAACAGCCGGTCGAGGAGTCCGCGCACTCGATCTTGATTATCGACGACAACGCCGACATCCGTACCTTGGTCGGCGGGTTATTGCGCGACCGTTACATTATCCTGCAAGCCTCGAACGGCAAGACGGGCATTCGCCTCGCTTCGAAATATACCCCCGACTTGATTATCTGCGACGTCATGATGCACGACCTCGACGGTTTGGAGGTGTGCCGAAGGCTGAAATCGGAGATCTCGACCTCGCATATCCCCATCCTGATGCTTACGGCCTGCTCGCTGGATGAACAGCGCATCGAAAGTTACGAATGCGGGGCAGACGCCTTTTTGTCGAAACCATTCGATTCACGGATGTTGGTCGCGCGGTGCGAATCGCTGCTGCTCAACCGCAAGCGGCTGCGCGAAGCGTTCGCTTCGGAGACGCTTTTGTCTCCCCGCACCGAGCCGCGCGCTTCCGGTGCGGCAGAAGCACAACGTTCGGAGATAGACAACGATTTTTACCGCCGTTTTGCCGCACTGGTCGAACGACGTATGGCGGATTCGGAGCTTTCGATCGAGGAAATGGCCGCCGATCTGGGGTTGAGCCGCGTGCAATTTTATCGCAAAATCAAGGCATTGACGAATTACTCTCCGGCCGAGCTGTTGCGTATTCTGCGATTGAAGCGTGCTGACATGCTCCTACGCACCACCGAAAACACGGTTTCGGAAATCTCCTATTCGGTCGGATTCTCCTCGCCGGGTTATTTTACAAAGTGCTACCACGACTGGTTCGGAGAGGCTCCGACCGAAGTCCAGAAACGCACCTCCAAAATCACGAACAAATAAAAGCGAGCCGATGCAACTGTTTGTTGCATCGGCTCTTGTCCTCGCAATTCTATACTTTCTCGTTTTTAATCCGGTTTTTCAAATCCGACCGTCGTTGCTCGCGGCCGCAGGCCGCGTATCCAGTTTTGACCCACCCCCAAACCCCCGCCTTGGCGGGGGCTTCGGTCGGGCGAATGAAACGAACCGATTTCGATAGAAAATGGCGGATGACTACCAAACCGACGCCAATTCGCGGTATTCGGCATCGGCACCGTCGAAACGGTCGTAGATGTTCGAAGGGTAAACCACCATCGTCGCAGTGCTCGATCCGTCGGCCGTAAACAGCTCCACGGACGACTGATCGACGAAAAGGTGCAGTTCGACCTCATCGGAAGCACCCTTTATCGGCATGATGACGGAAGGGATGGAGAACAATCCGGAGAATGCACATTTGCCGGTCGATGCCGTACGGTGAACGATTACGCTGCGGGTGGCTGCATTGACGGTCATTTCCAGATACTCGCCCGCTCCGTTCGAAAGTCTCAACGTCGAATTTTCAGACAGTTTTACCGTCGTTTTCAATTCGTATGCGGGGGCGGCAATCGTTCCAGAGAGGGGCTGCCAACTGCCCGCTATGTTTTCAATCTCCGAGACCACCTTATTCGCCAGCACGAACGAGCCGTCGATTTCGAGGAGTTCGAGTTCGCGCGGCAGGGTCATTGCCGAGCGCCACGGCGAAGCCGGCACGGCCCCGCTGTAATTCCAGTTATTCATCCATCCGATGAACAGCCTGCGGCCGTCGGGAACATTGCTCCACGTTACACCGGCATAATTGTCCGAACCGTAGTCTATCCACAAGGGATAATCCAAATCATCCGCTGTGAATGTCTTACCGTCGAAATCGCCAAGGAAATACTCCGTACCTGAACCGCCTGCAGGGCCGCCCGGATTGTTGCTGACAATAAGAATCCATTTCGTACCGCTTTCGTAGGTCATGCGGAACAAATCGGGACACTCCCACTGCCCGATGTTGGAGCGGGCCGACGTTGTTGTGAAAGAGGAAAGGAAAGTCCAGCTTTTCAGGTTCGGAGAACCGTAAAATTCAATGGCATGAGCGTTCCCCAAAGCCAAGGCCATGATCCACTGTTTCGATTCAGCGTGCCAAAAAACCTTCGGGTCGCGGAAATCGGGACGGTCGCTGTTGGCGATGACCGGATTGCCGACATATTGCGTAAAAGTCATTCCGCCGTCGGTGCTGTAGGCGATGCTCTGCTGCTGGTGCTCGCCCGAAGATGTGTAGACGGCTACCATCGCTCCGGCGCCGAATCCCGCCGTATTGTCGGCATCAATGACCGCACTGCCCGAGAAAATGTCGCCCAACTCGTTGCGGCGCATGGCCACAGGCTGCTCCTTCCAGTGCAAGAGGTCGGTCGACGAAGCGTGGCCCCAGCTCATGTTGCCCCATTCGTTGCCCTGCGGATTGTACTGATAAAACAGATGGTAGGTGCCGTTGTCGTAAACGAGTCCGTTCGGATCGTTCATCCAGTTGCGGGCCGGCGTGTAGTGAATCTGCGGCCGGTACAACTCGTTGTAGGAACTTTGCGGAATATCCTCGCCCGGATTCTCCTCACCGCCCTCTTCGCCGGTGCCCTCGATCACGGGAGGCTGTTCGTCGAAACGGTCATCGTTGCAACCTGCGGCAGCGAACAGCGCAAAACCCGCTGCGAGCAAATAGATATGCGACTTTTTCATCATCCTGTTTCATTAGCGTGTTTTGAGGTATTCGAGGGCGTTTTTCGCCATCTTCAGAATGTTGTCCTCGTAGATGTTGTTGGAGGGGTGAGCCGAGACATCGGCACTTCCATCGGCATTGCGCATCGAGAACTCGCAACCGCCGTTGCCCATGCAGATGATCGTTCCCTTGAATTCGGTGTTGCCCTGCTGTGCCTCCCAGATATTGAGTTGCGATACCCAGTCGATTTGCGAATCCCAGGTCGCCAGCGGAATGATGCCGTATTCATCGACGAGCTTGTTGTAGCAGGCCTCTTCCTGATTGTTGATGCCGGTCAGTACCGACGGAATGTTGAAATAGAGGCAGTTGTGGTCTTCGGCCCAGCCGGGGCCCTTCACGGCGATGAGTTTCGTGCGGTCGGTCGTTTCGTAATCGACTCCTTTGAACATCGGATGCGACGAAGCATCCTTCTTGAAACGACTGCCCGGGTGGAGTTCGACGGCCATCTTCCATGTATCGGGATTGTAACCTCCGCGACCGGTGGAGATGTTGCGGTCGTTGGTGAGGAGCAACTCTTTTTCGAGACGTCCCAAAGCCGTGATATAAGGCGTCGCATGGCTCCACAGGAGCAAACTGCCGCCGTTTTTGTACCATTCGCTGACATACGGGGTGGCGGCATCCACCACGGCAGGCATATTGAACAATTCGTCGCCGTTGCGGCCATCCTCTACGTCGCGAATCCAGAACAGCACACGATACGGATCGAGGTCGGCCGTCGATTGGATATCGCCGAAATAGACATAGCGCGCCGAAGCGTATTCGCTCGTAAGCCACAGCCAGGCCGAAATTTCATCGTCATCGCCCTTCTCCTGCAACTCTTCGACGGTGGCATATTCGCTCAAGAACCCGATGGCGGTTTTGCCGATGCGCAACGAGGCGATCGCAGGAAGCGCAACGCCCTTGCTGTTGTCGGCGACCAGTTCGATGTTCCACTCCTCGCCGTCATGGACATCCGCGATGAGGTAGGATGTAGCCGTGTTCGGCAGGGTTTCGCGAATGCTCCTGCTCCCGTTGGTCGCCGAGAACGATACGTTGTCGGCATCGGGACTGGCCGTCCAGGTTACCAGCGCATCGTATCCGCCCTCCTTGTCGATCTGCGACATCGTTACGCCGCTTACGGGCGTGGCGCCCTCCCGCAGATAACGCTTCGTTACACCGAGCGAAATATTTGTGCCGTCGGTCAGTTTGAAGACGTAGGTATATTCGATATTCGTATCGACATTCCGATGGGTATAGGTATTCCCGCCGACCGTCTCCGTGCTGCGAATCGTCGTTCCTTGACAAACGCTTACCTGCATCTGCAAACCCTGCTGCGGAGCCGTCCACGACCACACGTAATCATTGCCTACGAGTTGTCCCGTAATGAGCGAGGCGTCGATCGGTTCGATCGCGGGGGCTGCGATCTCTATCTCCTTGTCCTGACACGCCGCCGCTGCAAGGCAGAACAGCGCCAGAACCATATATTTCCAAATTTTCATTGCTTTGCGGTTTTTAAGGGATTGTTAGTCATTGTAGTTCTTGTTCTGGGTGTAGAGCTTCGGCACATAGTAGAGCTGGTTGTACGGCACGGGCCAGAACTCGTTCTTGTCGGGCGTATAGTGCGCCTCGTTCAGATACTCGGCATACTTCTGGTTCCCATAGGCCACGTTCTTTTCCGTCTCGAAATAGGCGTTCAGCGTCATGGAAGCGATTCCCCAGCGGCGCAGCGAGAAGTAACGGTCGTTCTCCATCGCCATTTCCAGCCGACGCTCCCACTGCACGCACTTGCGGCCGATCTCCTTGGTGGTAAAGTAGCCGGTGGGATAGGTCGAAATCTCACACCAATCGGCGGCATATCCGATGTGCTTGTCGATGGAGTTCTTCGCACGGGTGCGGATGTCGTTGACGATGGCGAGCGCTTCGGGCAGCCGATCGAGTTCGACCAGCGCCTCGGCCCGCATCAGCATCACGTCGGTATAGCGGAATACATAGTCGTTCATGGCGAATGCCTGCCACGAGCCGTTGAAAGTCTCGCCGTTCGAACGCTGCGGAACATCCTTGAGCGAGGTATAATAGCCGTAGGTATTGGGGGTGCGCGAATTTTGGGTAGTCATCGTGTAGGCGGCTTCATATTTGTAGGGCCACGTAGGCATGCCGACCGTGTGGAACAGACGCGGATCCCACTTTTGCGACGACGCTACGCCCTGTTCGGGATAATCGGTGCGGTCGTTGTAGTGGTCGAACATCGGAAGCCCGTTTTCGGTCTTGAAGGCATTCACCAGATTCTGCGAGGGCTTGTGGAAATCCCAGCCGCACGACCACATGCCCCAGCAGCCGTTGAGCATATTCGACCAGTTGGCACGTCCGAACTGGGTGTGGTCTTCGCTGTAATCCGAGGTCTGCACGGCGAATACGGACTCCTTCGAATTCTTGTACTCCGGCAGGAAAATGTCGCCGAAATCCTCTAAGTAGCCGAAACGCGAGTTTACGACCGCATCGGTGTACTCCACGACCTTCTTCATGTACTCCGCATTGATGTGCGACACGCCGTTCGTCGCTTCGTAACCGTCGCCCCACGCGATCGTCAGATAACATTTGGCCAAGTAGGCGGCTGCGGCGATGCGGTTCGTGCGGCCTCCGCCATCGGGAGCCTCGTCGGGAAGCGTTTCATAGGCGATTTCGAACTCGCGAATGACCTTCGCGAACAGCTCCTCATAGGTGAATGCGTCATTGCGGGTCTGCTCCTGGAGGTTGTTTTTGAAAACCTCCTCGTCGATCCACGGGATTTTGCGGAAGACGGTCAGCAGTTTGAAATAGAAGTGTCCGCGAAGGAAATGAACCTCGGCTGCGCGGCGTGCGGCGACCTCTGCACCGAGCACGCTTTCGCCGTTCTCTTCGAGCGCCACCAAGGCGCGGTTGCAACGCGAAATGCCGCAGTAGAGACGATACCACAATTCGTCGAGTTCGCCCGGACGCGAGGTCAGCGTCGTCCATATCTCCATCGGATGATAACCCGTGTCGGAGACGCCGCTGCCGCCCTTGTAGCAGTCGTCGGACGAGATGTCGCCGTAGGGCATCAGGTTGAACGGATAGGTGTACCAGCAGTCTCCGAGCGCCGCATAGGCAGCCGTAACCATTTTGTCGGGTTGGGAGTAGGCCTTATTCCCGTCGATAACGCCCGTCGGCGGGACATCGATAAAGTCGTTGCACGAGGCGACGGCAAGGCTTGCCAGGATCGCCATCGTCATATTTTTGATAAGTTTCATGATGCTTTTGGTTTATAAGGTCGTTGGATAATGTTGTCCGCCTGAGGTCAGAAACCGATTTGAATACCGAAGGTTACCGACGTGGAATGCGGATAGGCCCAGCGCGGGTTTTCGGGATCGGAGCAGGTCAGGCCGCTGCTCTTGACCGTCAGCAGGTTGTTGCCGGAAACGTAGATGCGGGCATTTCTCATGTGAAGTTTCGACACGATTCTTTCGGGCAGATTGTACCCGATCTGCAAGGTGCGCAGCTTGGCATACGAACCGTTTTCCACGAAGTAGGTCGAAGTACGTCCTTCATCGCTGGTATTGTTGGTCGTAAGTGCCGGAATCGTCGAAGCGGCATTGTCGGGTCTCCAGGCCCCCAGCAGACGATCGCCCTTATTGGAACCGGCATCGGTAATGCTCCAGAAGTCGGTCTGGAATTTCTGGTCGTTGTAAACATCCTGTCCGAAGACGCCTTGCCAGAACATCGAGAAGTCGAAATTCTTGTAGGACAGCTCGACATTCAAACCGGCCGACAAATCGGGCACGGGGCTGAAAATCCACGTCTGGTCATCGGCCGTGATGCGCCCGTCGCCATTGAGGTCGGCATAGCGGATGCCTCCGACACGGGCATTGTCCTGTCCGGAGGCGAGCACCTCCTCGCGCGACTGGAAGAGTCCGTCGGCGACGTATCCCACGATCGACCCATAGGGACGGTGGGATTCGACGAGGTTCTCCGTCGTGGTGTGGACATACGAACCGGTCGTGGTAGAGGGCAGGTACGTTACCCAATTCCGATAAAAGTCGAGATTGGCATTGATCGCATAGGAGAAACCGTTTGCACGCCGGTCGCGCCAACCGATGGTGAACTCCATACCTTCGTTTCGCAGCGAAGGCCCGTTCAGCCACGAGGCGCCGCCTTCACCCATGGCGCCCAGATAAGCCGGATTGATCAGCATATCCTTCACATCCTTGATGTAGGCGTCGATCGTACCGGTCAACCGGTTGCGCAGGAACGAGAAGTCGATGCCGACATTGTACTGAATCGTGGTCTCCCATTTAAGATTGGGGTTTTCGGACTGCGAAGCGATGTATCCCGAAGGGAAGATGCCCGACTGCTGCAACAGGATGTCGTAGGCCGTCGACGTAACGCGGTCGTTGCCGTAGTCGGCCACATAGAGGGCATAGCGCGCCGTGTTGGAGATGGCCTGATTACCGGTCTTTCCCCACGAAAGGCGCAGTTTCAAATCATCGAGCCAGTCGCGGTCGATGTGCTTCGACAAACGGTAACCCAGCGTTGCCGAGGGGAAGGTACCGTAGCGGTTGTTGCGGCCGAAACGCGACGAACCGTCGTAACGGATCGTAAACGAAGCCAGCAGAAGATCATCGTAGTTGTAATCCACTTTGCCGAAGAACGAGGCCAGTGCGTATGCCGAGCGGTTGCCGGTCGCGCGCTCCACGCCGGTGGAGGCATCGGGCCACATGTAATCGGGATGCTCCAAAGCGTAATCCTCGTTGTAGGCCGAGAAATCGACCCGTGTCTGGCGGAAAATCTCGGAACCGGCCAGCACGTGGAACTTGTGCTTGTCGGCAAAGCTGAAATCGTAGTTGATGGTGTTCGACCAGGTGATTTTCGAGTCGTTGGCCTGCGACAGCGTCGTCGAATTGGTATCGTTGTTCACGATGTCGCTGTGGAACGTATAATTATAGGAGTGGATGAATGCCGCATCGAAATCCAAACCGAAATTCGAACGGAAGACGAAGCCCTTGAACGGTTTGACATCAATGTAGGCGTTTCCGAACATACGCCAGATTTTAAGCCGGTTGTCGCGGTTGTGGTAGAGTTCGCGCAACGGATTCTGACGGTCGCTCATGCTGCCGACGGGGCCGCTGAACGTCTCGCCGTCCTCCTCGTACACCGGTACCGTAGGTGCCATTTTCAGCGCATTTTCGAGCGGCTGGCAGTCCACCTGATTGGAGTAGGTCATCGTGAAGTTCTCGCCGACGGTTACATACTTGCCCAAATTGAACGAATTGTTGATGCGGCCCGAAATACTTTCGAACTCGGTATATTTCAGAATACCGCTGTTCTTTTTGTATCCGACGGAGAAAAGCGAACTGCTGTTGTCGTTCGCCCGCGAGAGCGAAACATCGTAATTGTGCATGAATCCCGTGCGGGAGATCGCTTTGAGCCAGTCGGTATTGGAGGCCCGCATCGTCTTTGCAGGGTTGATGTATCCGTCGTAACGGCCGTTTACGAGATAGTCGATATAGCCGCCGGTCGCAGGATCGTAAACTCGAATGGGCAAACCGGTCGGAGCATTGAGATTCAGGCCGTAATTGGATGCGTATGCCACGGGATCCATGCCGTCGTTCAAGGCAGCCTGCGCCATGGCCGTTGCATAACCCTGCGTGTTGAGCAGCGACATTTTCGACTGCTTGTTGTAGAACTGCGCCGTCCAGCTGGCCGAGAAATCGACATGAACGCCGCCTTCGCCCTTTTTACCCTGTTTGGTCGTGATGATGATCACACCGTTTGCGGCCCGCGAACCGTAGATGGAGGCAGAGGCAGCGTCCTTCAACACCTGCATACTCTCTATATCATTCATGTTGAGGGTATTCAGCGCCGTTGTCGTGGGTACGCCGTCGATCACATAGAGCGGGTCTTGCGAAGCATTGAACGAACCCATACCGCGAATACGCACCGTACCCGTTCCGACGGGCGAACCGTCGGTGGTAATGGTCATACCTGCGACCTTGCCCTGCAAGGCGCGCATCGGGTCGGTCGAAGCTGAGGTCGTGATGTCTTTGGTGTTCACGACCGATACAGAACCCGTAAGGTCGGCTTTGCGTTGTACGGAGTAACCGACCACCACCACTTCGTCGAGTTGCGAGGCCTCCTCTTCCAGATAGAGGGTCAGTTCTTCGGCCGTAGCGTCGATCGTCAGGGGCTTGTACCCGATATAAGAGAAAGAGACGGTGGTGTTGGCAGGAACATCGAGGTTGAATTTACCGTCGATGTCGGTAGCGACACCGGTGCCATCGGCATCGGAAATTACAGCGACGCCAATCAAGGGCTGATTGTCGGTTTTCGACAGCACCGTACCATGCACGGAGATATTTTGTGCACATACGGAGACCGTCGTCAACAGAGACAATACGAATGAAGTTAGCAGATGTTTGGTCATATGATAAAGTATTTTAGGTTTTCTTTCGTTTTTTGGAAATCGCTGCTTCCAGTGCGGACGTTTCGCGTAACAAAGATAACCGGAGCACAAAATGGAAACATATAACGGATGTTTCAAAAGGTGTTAAAATCTGCACAACGAAACGCCGCTTATAGAATATGTAACCGCGTATCTACCCGGATAACCGCACCTCAACACAGAAGAGCATAATGATCGGTTGGCCGGGAATTGCCCTTGAAGATACAGACACACAAGGGCGCCAGGCCCTTTTCGCCGCGCAGGTAAAGGTCGTAATCAGTGATGAATGTTTCGGTCAGTTCTTTCAACGGAATATCCGCGCAGTGCTGTTTTTCGGCGAGAATCCCGCCAGCTGCTTGCGCACGTTATCGTACTTGCGGTAGGTGGACTGTGCTCGGTCTATGCCGACATGCTACTTGAAGTTGCGATTGAATTTGTCGAAAGCCTCCAACAGCGTTTCGTATTCCTCGCCCATGCCGAGGTAGGCCAGCTTCACCCGCTCGGCCGTAACGTAAGCGTTGCAGTCGGAAATCCGTTGGTTATGGCGTTCGAGTTGCGCGCGGATATGCTCCAACTTGCGGTTAACCTCCTGCGCTTCATAGTTCTTTCCGGCAGCCTTGTTGGCTTTGGAATCCCACAGTGCGGGCGGCAGCATTACGCGACAGTTGACGAACGTTCGTTAACGGTTTGTTAATCGAGCTCCTGCTTTTCGATGCTCGACACTGCCAAACATCGGTTTTTTAGTAAATTTTTTCGCGGAGAAACACGCCAGTTTTCTGACGATGTACGAGCCAATCTGGATTGTTGTCGAAGGTGGCTTTCATCAAAGCATGTGTTTTCGGCGACGTGTTTCGTGTGATAAAAGCAACTGCGGAATGATGGAATATGTGGCTAAACTGACGCAATTTCACGTTCGTAATAAAATGTTTCCAAATGCTATAGATAGCCCTTCGACATTTTTGCAAACGGCTTTTGTCTTAGACTCAAATACTATCTTTGCATTACTGATATGAGTTGTTTAAAACCATGAAAAACGAAGCGCGTTAGCGTTCTATGCAACGTACTTATCCATTGTTTTTTGCGTAATCCTTCTACCTTATTGGTAATTAGTTAAATAGTATCCTCCTCTTTCAAAGATACGAACTTTTATTGGCGCAATAGAATGTTATCATGCTTGGAACAGTTATCTGCGCTTTCCCTCCGACTTAATAGATTACTTTCGGTTCGGAGCCTCATCAGCACTCCCGACAAACATTCCTATTCGCGATTACAACCATCCCGCTTCATAGTAAATGACGATCTGCTCGATCATGCGATCTTCGCCCTCCTTATCGTATTCCGATTTGAGATTCTGACCGAAAATCCGCGAAATCCCTTGCCAAAACCCGGCAACGAATCCGCCACGGAACTCCTTCAACACCTCGTAGGCCGTATATTCGGTTTCGCGGTCGATGAGTTTCAGCAACACACGCCCCTGGGTGCGGGTCATGTGTTTGAGCACCGGCGTATATTCCTCCTTGATTTCATTATAGACCTGTTTGATATATGCCTTTTGCGCCTTTTTGGTCGGCAGCCGGCACAACTCCTCCTCCATTTCGGCCATCCGAGCCTTGGCAATCTGAGCGATAGGGTAGACCCGCTTCACGGCGGCAACCAACTTGCGATACCGACGCAAGTCGACCGGCCGGCTGAATACATAAACAGGCAACGAATGGATCATCGGAATGGAATCGCCGTTTTCGACCGTCCATTCCTGATGCCAAAAGCCGTGGCCCTGCTGGGCCCATGCGCTGCCGGCAACAGCACAAACGCCAACTAACAAAAGCATCCATCGCCGTATGATTCGTCCTACTCGCACGTTGCAAAAATACGATTTTTATCATTAACGTCGAGGGCCGGCCGAATATTTTACGAGCGTACAAAAAATGCTCCGACCTTTTATTTATCGGTCGGAGCATTTTTCGGTTCGCAGCCAGCACGGGTTATCTCGGCCCGCCGAAACCGCCCGGAGGAGGTCCGCCAGGACCGCCAGGGCCCATTCGACGGCTGCTGCCGGACGACTGTTCCACGCCGTCGTAATCCTTGATATTGCGCGAACCTTTCTTGCCGAACCGCCGCAAATTGAAAGAGAACTGGATCATATAATATCGCCCGACGACGCTGTTCGTCGCATTCTGCGTCCAGCCCGATCCGGTCGTGCGGACGAAGGCTTTGTTCTGATTGAAAATATCGTTCACGCCGATCATGATTTCGCCCCGTTTGTTCCGGAACACCTTCTTGCCGATATAGGCATTGCAAAGCAGGTAATCGTCATTATAGTTGTTCGTGAACCCGACGTATTGCGTATAGGAAGCACTGGCGGTCAACGTGAAGCCGAGCGGAAATACCACTTTCAAATTGCCTTGCGCCGTGTGGTTGAAATAGCGGTTCTTGGCCTCGGCGCCCGACAGAATGGAATTCTTCGCAATGTTGTAGGTTCCGTTCCACGAAAGCGTGAAATCGACATTTTCCGATATGTTGCTGCCCAATACCGTCCGGAAATCGTAACCCATGTTTTCGGCATCGTTCCGCTGCCCGTCGATCTGGCTCGGCGTCGTCGAATAAACGACACCGGCCATCACATTGAGGTTGCTTTTCAGGAAGCCGATCGGCAGGCCGTAACTCAAGTGCGTGCGCAGGCTCCAGTAACCATCCATATTGATCGGACGGGTGTATTGCATGTAGGAGTACGGTTGGCCGTCGATGGTCGTCGTCCCGTTGTACTGCACATTGGAGGTAATGTAATCCGTCGCGGCATTCATCGAGAACATCCACATGAACGTCCGCCCCTTTTCCACGTTCGAATTGACATAGTGGAAATTGACCGAATGATTGTACGACGGGTTCAGTTCGGGGTTACCGCTCGATATGTTCTGCGCATTCGAAAGGTCGTAGATGCCCTGCAACTGCGTTACCGACGGATTGTCCGTATAGGAGGAAACAAACAGCCGCAGCGAATTTTCGCGATTGATCATCAACTGACCCATCATGAAATAGGTAACATCGTTGTAGTTGTGGCGGATGTTGTCCGGATTCTCCGATTGCAGCACCTGCCCGTCGAGCGACGACCGTTGATAGAACACATTTGCCACGAACGTATTCCGGTCTTTCGAATAGCGGAATCCCGGGCCGACCCGTTGCGTCAGATAGTTGCTTTCGTACGAGCTGGAGAGACTGGGCAGCAACGCACCGCCGACAAAATCCGAACCGGTCTGGAAGCTCTGCTTATCCCGCTCCTGATGCTCGTATTGCGCACGGTATTGGAGGCTGACCTGCGCGTTTTTCGCCACAGGCTCCGTATAGGTGAACTCACCGCGCAGGTTGTAACTGCTCGACGGAGCCGTATTGCGCAGAAAACGCGGATCGACATACGGTTTCACCTCGCCGGTTTCGGGATCGACGTACGTCTCCGATGTCCAGGCTCCGTAAGGGCCGTCGAGCGGCCTTACCGGTTGATATCCCAACAGATTCGAACTCGAATTGGAATCGTTCTCGTTATCCGCATAAGCCACCCGTCCGTTGACGGTGATCGTGCGGCCATCCTTGCCCAATTTGGCCCGATAAATCGCATCCGTCTGCAAACGGTAACCCGAATTCGACGCATCGCTGAAATTATCGGTTCGGCTATAGCCCTTGTCGCCCCATTGCCAACCGCGCGTCCAGCTCAACGGATCGTTCGACTGATAGCTGAAGCTCGGGCGAACCATCAGATTCTGGTTCTGCGAAATTTTCCATTCCAGACGGCCATTGAACCGGTGGTTGAACGATTTCGTATCGGAATATCCGCGGGTCGAAAGCGTATCAATATAAGGCGTTTCATACCATTTGTCCGCCGTCGACCGGTTTTCGGTATCCGTGTTGTTGAAGAAATAGCTGCCCTGGAACGACACCTGATCGCGTTTGCCCCAGGTGTCCGAATAGTTCACGCCGAAGGCGTTCACCGAAGCCACACCGCTCTGCGGACGGGTCATGAACTGGCCTACGCCGCCCCGGCGTCCGCTACCGCCCGAAACGCCCAGAATATCCTCGAACGAAAAATTCTGCTGGTTGATGTTGTTGAACAGACCGATGAGCGAAATCCGGCTGTCGCCGCTGAAGATGTTGGCGTTGCCGCCGGCTACATACTTGAATTTATCCTCGGTTTGCGTATCGGCATCGTAACCGAATCCGGCGTACAAACGTCCGAACTGACCCTGCCGCATACCGGGACGAGTTACGATATTCAGCGCCTTGTATCCTTCGCCGTCATCCATTCCAGAGAACTCCGCTGCATCGCTCAATTTGTTGTACACCTCGATCCGATCGACCGCCTCGGCCGGCAGCGACTTGATCGCCGTCGTAACGTCTTCGCCGAAAAACTCCTTACCGTCGACATAGATCTTTTTGACCTCTTCGCCTTGGGCTTCGACTGCACCGTCCGAGATCGTGATACCGGGCATCTTCTTCAACAAGCCCTCGACATCGGCATCGTTCGCCACCTTGAAAGCAGCGGCATTGTAGCTCACCGTATCGCCTTTCTGCGAGGTACGCATCTGCTTCACCTCTTTCACGACGGTTTCGATGCGCACACCGGGCTGCAACGACAATTTACCGAGATTCTGTTTGGCCGCAGAGAGCTTGAATTTTGTTTCGAGATTCTCGTAGCCCAAAAATTCCACCAAGAGCGAATACTCGCCGTAAGCCAGCGACGGAATCGTCAAGGCACCCTGATAGGCCGAAGTGAAATAGTGTTTCTTCTCCGGATCGGTCGCCGAAGTAACTGTTACGACGGCACCTGCGACCCCCTCACCCGTCTCACCGTCGACGATCGTTGCCGTGATTCTTCCGCTCTGGGCAAAAACCGTCGTCGCGACAAGGGCGAACAGTGTGGTCAGTAGTATCCTTTTCATTTATTTCTATGATGTGTGTGTTCATTCTTCCTCCGATCGAGCCGTCCGCTGCATGTGCACGAGCGAAGCGGGAACGTCCTTTCATGAGAAATCCGTGCGAAAATAATCCTTTTCTTCGAAACGTGTCATCGCGTGGCGGTGAATCGTCCAAAAAGGGGGGTCAGCCGACGAACTTCGCAACATCCGACGGCCGCCCCCACGCACACTGCTTTATTTTTGTTTTTTTCCGTCGCTGCAAGTGCCTTTGCTGCCCTTTTTCGAGTTCTGACAGCATTTTCCGGCTTTGCCGTCGCCTTTCTGCATCTTACCGTGGCCTTTGTAGCAGCCCTGCATCTCCTGCCATTTTTCGAACTGCTCCTCGGTCAGGATGCTTTTCATCTTGGCCGCTTCGGCCTGCCGAGCTGCCCGCATCTGTTCGCGCTGCGCCTGCATCTCTTTGATCTGTTGCAGATTGTAGGCATAAATCTGTTTGGCCTGCGCATCCGTAAGAGCGAGTTTCTCTTTCAACCGATCGGTCTGACGTTGCGCCATCTGCTCGGCCGTCGGACGATTCTTCATCATTCGGCTTTGCTGTTGCGTGTTCTGGGCGCACACGCCCGTCCCGATCATCATGCCCAGGGTCGCTACGACCGCAAAAATGCTCTTTTTCATAAAGCGTCTCTTGTTTTTGATTGTTTGACTTCGAACCGATTCTCGGTTCATCCGGAGCTCCCCTGCAAAGGTAAAGCCAAAACGAAAGCCCCGAACCGAACTTCGGGGCAAACGACCGATTTGCAGGTTGAAACGACTATTCGGCCCGGTGAACCGTCGTCAGCCAGGCCTTGAATTCGGGAACCCGGGCCTTTGAAATGACGATCCGTTCCGGCGTTTCGACCGTCAGATGAAGCGTCAGCCGGCTGCCGAACCATACGGCAATCTCCTTGACGGCCCGACGGGCGATGATGAATTGTCGATTGGCCCGAAAGAAATCCGCCTCCGGCAACAAGGCCTGCAAGGCTTCGAGCGTCTTATCCAACGGATAAACGGCTCCATCATAATCGTAAGCGGTAACTTTCTCGTTGCAGGTATAGCAGAAAGCGATCTGTTCGCGGCGCAACGGGATGATCCGGTCGCGGACATGCACCAAAAAGGTTCCGGAATGCACGCCGGAGGCCATCGACCGTACCCGCGAACCGTAATCGTTCCGTTCCCGATTGGTCAAACGGTGCAATTTGTCCAACGCCCGCCGGACATCGCCGGCATTGATGGGCTTCAACAGGTAGTCGATGCTATTGACCTTGAAAGCCTCCAGGGCATACTGGTCGTAAGCCGTCGTGAAAATCACCGGAGCCGTTACCTGCACGTCGCGGAAGATCCGAAACGAATCGCCGTCGGCCAAATGAATATCCGCAAAAAGGAGATCGGGATGCGGATTGCCCCGCAACCATTCGATGCTTTCGACCACGCTTTCCAGCGTCGCGACGACCTCGATCGACGGTGCGACCTCTCTAAGGATGGCTTGCAGATTGACCGCAGCCGCCGTTTCATCTTCGATAATCAAGGCTTTCATGACAGGATGGTGGGGGATTGCAGCGGCATGCGCACGGTAAATTCCTGGTCGGTGTCGATAATCTCCACTTCGCGCCCCGTAATCAACCGCCAACGGTTGTTCAGATTGCTCAATCCGATACCGGTCGACGGTTCGGGGGTCAGTTTGGGAATTTTGGGATTGGAGACCACGAGCCACGGGCCATCGGTGCGGATAGAGACATGGAACGGATGGGTGCGGGTAATCGTATTGTGTTTCACCGCATTGCCGATCAACGGCTGCAGGGAGAGCGTAGGCAGCTGCCAGTCCATGTATTCGGCGGCCACATCGACATCGAAAAACAATTTGTCGGCGTAACGAATTTTGAAGAGATAGCTGTAAGCCTCGACGAACTTCAGCTCCTCGCGGAGCGTAATCAACGTACTCTGACCGTTCTGGATGATATAACGGAACGCATACGAGAGTTGATCAATATAGAACAGCGCCTTTTCATCCTGCTTTTCGCGCACGAGCATCGCCAGCGAATTGAGCGAATTGAAAAAGAAATGCGGATTGATTTGACCGACCAGCATATTGTAGCGGGTGGTCAGATTCTCGTTTTTGAGCCGTTCGTTTTCGACCACCACGGCCTGCCGCTGGGAAATAAGGGTATAGATTCGTCCATAAAGCAGCGATACGACGACCGCGAACGTCCACTTCAATAACAGCATGTAATCGAACATGCGGCCGGTCGAGAAATTGGGCACGATACGGCCCGAATGCCAGTCGATAACCGGAGCGATGAAATACAGCGCTGCCGCCACAGCAACTCCGGCCAGCGAACTTCGAACCAAACTTCGCGAAGTGCCGTTCCGATGCGCAACGCTCATAAAGGTCAACAGCACGAACGACAGGAGCAAATAGTAGAGCAACTGAACCGTTACATCCACGGCCGTCGACGGTCGGTTGAATACGGAGCTGTAATCGAAATCGAGGCCGTTCCGCTTATGGATTTCCGAAAATACGGGATGCGCGCCCCGGATGCGATTCGGCATCAGATCGACGACCAGCCGGTCGCCGTCGGCGAGACCGAACCGACGGATCCGGTTCATCGGGGCATAGAGACTATCGCCGTTCGCATAGACGATATACCCGTGTCCGTCGGGCGTTACCGACAACACCCCTTCGTCCGAACGCTGTATGGGAATTTCCTTCGCCGGACGCTGCTGCTCGCTTCGCTGGTCGACGATCAAGAGCAGCACATAGGAGAAATTGACCACCGTACTGATCGCCGCAGCGACCAGCAGATTCAGAATCCAATCGGAATAGCGGAGTTGCAGTTTCATGGCCGAGAGGGGGTACCTTATTCTTCGTTTTCGAACCAGGAGGCATAAAGCCTGTAATCGTGCGCCGTACGACGGATGATTTCATCGCATTGTTCGGGCGTTACCGATTTGATCCGGCGGGCCGGCACGCCGGCATAGAGCGAATCGGGCTCCAGTTGCGCATTGGAGAGCACCAGCGCATTGGCCGCGATGATACATCCCGACGGAACGACGGCATTGTCGAGCAGGGTAGCCCCCATACCGATCAAGCAGTTATCGCCGATCCGCGCCCCGTGGATGATGGCATTGTGTCCGACCGAAACATCGTTTCCGATAATCGTCTGCGAAGGATGCTTCGCGCCGTCGTAGGTCGTATGGAGCACCACGCCGTCTTGGATGTTGGTGCGGTCACCGATGACGATTTTGTTCACATCGCCCCGCAGGACGGCATTGAACCAGATCGAACAATCCCGACCGATGGTTACGTCGCCCACGATGACGGCGGTTTCCGCCACAAAGGTGTTTTCACCGATTACGGGTTCGTGCCCGCGCACTTTTCTGATATATGCCATAATTCATCAATTCGCCATTATATACTCTGCTTGTACCAGCGTTTTTCGAATTCGACCGCTGTTCTTCGCGGCCTTTGGCCACGTATTCAGTTTTGACCCACCCCCAAACCCCCGCCTTGGCAGGGGCTTCGATCGGGATGCCGAAATCAATCAGGTCTTACGACTGTCGGTACACCGATGTATATAATCATCTTTATCATTCGCTATTCTTTCGTTTCGATCCACGGCATCCGTTCACTCTTCGGCTTTGGCCTGCTGCCACAGCTCCTCCATCCGGTCGAGCGAAAGATCGTGCAGTGCATGTCCCTCTGCTTCGGCCTGTTGCTCCATGTAATTGAAGCGACGGATGAACTTCTTGTTGGTGCGATCCAAAGCCGCTTCGGGATCGACCCCGTAAAGTCGGCTCGCATTCACCAACGCAAAAAACAGATCGCCGAATTCGCTCTCCAATTCCTCTTTGCAGCCCGCTTTCATCTCGGCTTCCACTTCGCCGATCTCCTCCTTGACCTTGTCCCAGACCTCCTCTTTTTTCTGCCAGTCGAAACCGGCTCCAGCGGCCTTTTCTCCCACGCGATAGGCTTTCACCATCGCCGGCAGCGAACGCGGGACACCGCCCAGCGTGCCGCTTTTCCGATGTTTCTTGCGTAATTTCAAAGCCTCCCAGTTGGCTTTCACCTCATCGGGCGTATCGGCATGGATTTCTCCGTAAACATGCGGATGGCGGTAGATCAACTTATCGCAAAGCGCATTGGCCACGTCGGCAAAATCGAATGCACCCTGTTCCTCGCCCAACTTCGAATAAAATACCACATGCAGCAGCAAATCACCCAATTCCTCTTTGATTCCCTCCATGTTGTGGTCGGAAATGGCATCGGCCAATTCGAACGTCTCCTCGATCGTGTTGCTGCGCAGCGAATCGAAAGTCTGTTCACGATCCCAGGGGCATTCGCGCCGCAAACGGTTCATCACCTCCAGCAAGCGGGCCGTGGCTTCCAAACGTTTATCTTCCATAATTTCGTATGAAACGTGTAACTTTCGACAAAGTTAGGAAATTCGGCCGAAAAAGCGTAATTTTGGCATAAATAATGGCGATTACATACGAATTTACACCGACGGCAAACCAAAACCGTAAGACCTTGCGGGTTCCGACCGAAGCCCCCGCCAAGGCGGGGGTTTGGGGGTGGGTCAAGTCTGCAAACGCGGTTTTGCCGCGAGTACAGCGACCGACAGCCATGCAAACGCATCCACCAACTCGATTCGGTGTAGATATATAGTTGCTAAATAATAACCCATCGACCTTTACCCATGAAATCGGCCTATTCGACTCTTCTCGTCCTGTTGTGTTGCACCTTGCTACCTGCCTGCTCCCGACCGTTGCCCGACCGATACGCTATTACGCCTTCGACCCAAGTTCAATTCGAACCCGCGCTTGCGCCTTTGGCCGAATATCTGGCCACGTATCTGCCGGTTACGATCGCACCGAACGACACGGTCAACGACGATGCGATCCGATTGTGCATCGACACGACGTTCGCCGCCGAAGCCTTCCGACTCGAAGTAAACGCTTCGGGCATCACGCTTGCCGGAGCTGACTACGGAGGCGTTTTCAACGGGATTCAGGCCTTGTTCCGTTCGATGCCGCCCGAAATCTATGCGAAAGTTCGACCGGAGCGCATCGAATTGGCCGACACCGTATGGACGGACGGCCCGCGTTTTTCCTATCGAGGAATGATGCTCGACGTAGCCCGCACGTGGCAAGGGCCCGATGCCGTAAAACGGTTCATCGACCTGCTGGCCTACCATCGCATCAACAAACTGCACCTCCATTTGGCCGACGACGAGGGATGGCGCATCGAAATCCGGTCGCATCCCGAGCTGACCGAAATCGGAGGCTTTCGCGGGGGCGATTCGCCCGTGCGAGCCGTTTACGGCAAATGGGACGAAAAATACGGCGGCTATTTCACACAAGCCGAGATGCGCGACTTGATCCATTACGCCGCCGTGCGCAACATCGAAATCATTCCCGAAATCGACCTGCCCGGCCACAGCCGCAACATCGCCTCCGTTCATCCGGAAATCCGCTGCAACTATCCACCCGATACGCTCGCAACGAACGGCTACGATTACCGTTCCGCTTGGTGCGTCGCACGCGAGGAGAACTATGCACTGCTGGCTGACATCCTGGGCGAAATCTGCGAACTCTTTCCATCGGAATACATCCACGTCGGCGGCGACGAGGTCGATGTATCGCAATGGGAACGCTGCCCCGACTGCCGGCGGCTGATGCAGCAAAAGGGAATCGCCGACCCGCATCGTTTGGAAGACCTTTTTATGAACCGCGTTACGGACATTCTCGCAGTGCACGGCAAGCGTCCGGCTGTCTGGAACGAAGCAGCGGCATCGGGCGCGTTTACCCGCGACAGCCGCATCTATGGCTGGCAGGATGTTCAGGCTTGTCTCGATGCCACCGCAAAAGGCTATCCGACCGTCGTCATGCCGGGGGCCTACTTCTATTTCGACATGCGCCAGACGCCCGAAGAGGACGGCCACGACTGGGCCGCGATTTTCGATGCGAAAAAAGTCTACGGATTCGATTTCGCCGAGCTCGGATTCAGCGAAGAACAAATGCGGCACGTCGCGGGCCTCGAAGGGACTTTTTTCAGCGAAGCCTATGTTTCGCACCACCCCGAACTTCCCGACTACCTCGATTACATGTGCTATCCGCGCATCTGCGCACTGGCTCGCATCGCCTGGCGGGGTAACGAGCAAGGTTGGGAGGATTTCTATCGCGAACTCGTTGCGGAGCACTACGACCGAATGGTCGCCATGGGCATCCGGTTCCGGCTTTTCCCGCCCCGAATAAGCTATCGCGACGGAACTTTCACCGCTGCGACGGACGATCATTCCCGCATCTATTATATCAAGGAGGGCAGCTCGGAAGAACATCGTTACAAGCGACCGATCCATACGGACGAACCGCACCGGTATCGTTTTTTTACCCGTTACCACACGGCCCGCAGCCCTTATGTCGCCGACAAATCCTATTACCGCACCCTCGCGCCTGCCTTTACCCTGACTACTTCGATGGGCGAAAGTTCGAGCGCGCCCTACGCCAATGCCGAAACCTATAAAGGCTTGTCCCGCACGCGCCGTACCTGCCGCCAGCAAGACTGGATCCGTTACGACTTCGCCGAACCGGTGCGATGCCGCGAAATGTACCTGCAAACGGGCAACCGACAGCTGCCCAAGACGATCATCACCACCGGAATCGTGGAAATATCCTATGACGGGCAACGTTTCGAGCGAATCGGCGAGTTGGAAAAGGGGAGTATCTGTTTGCATCCCGACCGTCCGGTAAAATCCGTACGCATCGTCTCGACCTGCGACGACAACGGCACGCCCTATGTAACCATCCAACCGCCACAAATCAAACCAATATTATAAAAACGACGCACGAGGCACTCTCTTTCAAATGCCTCGTGCGTTTCATGTATCCGATTGAATCTTACGCCCGCACCGTAGCGCCGCATTTCTGCTCGAACTGCTTCGCCAGGTTGGTCATCACCCGTTCGATGGACTTGTCATCCAACGTCCGGCTCTTGTCCTCCAGGATGAAACTCAACGCATAGGATTTTTTGCCGTCGGGCAATTTGTCGCCCTCGTAAACATCGAACAGCGAAACGCTTTTCAGCAACTTGCGCTCCGTTGCGAACGCCACCTCACGCAGCGCGGCAAAGGTAACTTTCCGATCGACCAGCAAGGCTAAATCGCGCTTCACTTCGGGGAACTTCGACAACTCCGCGGCCGCGACTTTCAATTTCTTCGTCGATTTGACGAGCGCATCGAAATTCATCTCCAAGAAATAGACCGGCTGTTTGACATCCGCCTGCCGGCGAATTTTCGCTTGTACGGCCCCGATTTGCAACAGCTCCTTGCCATTCAACGACAGCGTAAGTCCTTCGCTGAACAGGTCATTCTGCAACTCTTCAGTCTGCAACGCATAAATGTCGATGCCGAATCGCTGCAACAATTTCTCCGCAATCGCCCGCAGCGTAAAGAACGAGACCGGAGCCGGCTTGGCATTCCACGAAGCTGCGACATCCGCACCGGTTACGGCGATCGCCAACCGATATTGTTCCGAATAGCCGTTGAGCGGTTGTTCGTCCGTGCGTTTATCGGCATCGTAGAAATAGCAGTTGCCGAATTCGTACAACTTCAAATCGCCATTGCGCCGGTTTGCATTGAGGGCGATCGCTTCCAGCATGTTGAACAACAGCGTCTGACGCATGACGTTCAGATCGGTGCTCAACGGATTGAGAATCCGCACGCAGCGATCGGCCGGATAGGATTGCAACCCTTCGTAATAGGCACTCTTCGTCAGCGAATTGGACATGATTTCCGAATAGCCGTTCGCCGTCAGAAAATCGGCCGCCGCATTCATCAGGGCATTGCGATCGGGTTTCGGGGCATAGGAGAGGGTAGAACGCACCTGCGACGGAATTTCGACCCGATTGTACCCGTAAATGCGCAAAATATCCTCGATCAGATCGGCTTCGCGCTGCACATCGACCCGATAGGGCGGCACGGCGACCGTCAGCACCCCCTCTTTTTCGGCCAGCACTTTCACCTCCAGCGCGTCGATGATCGTGCGCACCGTCTCCTCGGGGATATGCTTACCCACCAGCGCATCAATGCGGGCGAACGAAATATCGAAAACGAACTCTTTCGCCGGAGCCGCACAAACATCGACGATCTCGCTCGAAATGGTTCCTCCGGCCAGCTCTTTCAAGAGCAGAGCGGCCCGTTTGGCGGCATACACTTGCAAATTGGGGTCGATACCGCGTTCGTAACGGAACGACGCATCCGTATTGAGGCCGAATCGCTTGGCCGTTTTTCGCACCCACACGGGATTGAAATAGGCGCTTTCGATAAAGACGTCGGTCGTCGTCTCGCTGATGCCCGACTCCAAACCGCCGAACACACCGGCAATGGCCATCGGACGTTCGGCCGAACAGATCATCAAATCCCGTTCGGTCAGTTTCCGCTCCACGCCGTCCAGCGTAACGAACGGCGTCCCCTCGGCACAGGTACGCACGACGATTCGGCCGCCCTCGATTTTCGAAGCATCGAACGCATGCAACGGCTGCCCCAATTCGAACAGGACGAAATTCGTAATATCGACCAGATTGTTTTTGGGATGGATGCCCGCCGCACGCAGACAGTTCTGCATCCATTCGGGCGAGGGGCCGATTTTGCATCCGGTTACGCTCACGCCCGCATAGCGGGGTGCCGCCTCGGTGTTTTCGACCTGAACGCCGATCTCCAGCGCATGATTATCGACCGCAAAAGCCGAGACATCGGGCCATTTCACGTGTACCTCCTTGCCGCGACTGCGGAAATAGGCGGCCAGATCGCGCGCCACGCCGATGTGCGATGCGGCATCAACCCGATTGGGCGTCAACCCGATGCCGATCAGATAATCATCCTCGACATGCAGATACTCCTTGGCCGACATACCGACGGGCGCATCGGCCGGAAGCTCCATGATGCCGTCGTGCGACGCGCCGATTCCCAATTCGTCCTCGGCGCAAAGCATTCCGAGCGATTCCACGCCACGGATTTTGCTGCGTTTGATTTTGAACTCCTCGTCGCCGCCATTGGGGTAGAGCACAGCCCCCACCGTAGCACAAAGGACTTTCAATCCGGCCCGACAATTCGGCGCCCCGCAGACGATCTGCAAGGGCTCGCCCGCACCGACATCGACGGTCGTGATGTGCAGATGATCGGAATCGGGATGATCGACGCAGGTTTTCACCTCGGCGACGACCACGCCCCGAAGACCGCCTTTGACGGTTTCGATCTTCTCGAAGCCCTCGACTTCGAGACCGATGTCGGTCAGAATCTTCGCCACCTCCTCGGCCGGGAGGTCGATATCAATGTAACGCTTGAGCCAGTTATACGAAACATTCATAACAATATATTAACTTTGTTTTCAAAATTCGACAATTCGTCCGCAACATGCTGAAAAGTACGGTCGCATTCATGCGCGAACGGCGAACTGCTTTTCGGCGCATAAATTTAGACAAAGGTAACAATTTTTTATGAATTTATCACGCCGCGGGCGACGTTCGTTCATCGGGAGCCGATCCACAGAAAGATCATACCGACGAGAATAAAGGCCAGATCAATCGCTTTCGACCGCAGGTTGTGTTCGTGAAACAGCCACGCCCCGCACAGGAACGAAACGACCACCGACCCGCGCCGCACCATCGAAACGACCGAAATCATCGCATCGGGATCGCTCAAAGCATAAAGATAGGCGAAATCGGCCAATGACAGGAAGATCGAGATCGCCGGAATCGCCCAGCTCCACCGAAACGGCGTGGTCGCACGACGGTGGGGCCACCAAATGACGGCAACGATGACCGTCATCATCAGAAACTGATAAAGATTGTACCAACTCTGCACGAAAACCGCGTCGAGCCGCGACATGATGAACTTGTCGTAGAGGCCGCTCACGGCACCCGTCAATGCTGAAACGGCCACGAACCAGATCCAACGGTTATGCACGAAATCGACCCCTTCGCGACGGCTCGACCGGCTCAATAAAAAGAGCGAAACCATGGCCAGCAGCACACCGATCCATTGGTAGCCGTTCAGCCGTTCGCCGAACACCAACATCGCGCCGACCAGCACCATCACCGGACGGGTCGCATTGATCGGACCGACGATCGTGATGGGCAGGTGTTTCATACCGTAGTAGCCGAAAATCCAGGATGTCAGCACGATAACGGATTTGAGGACAACCAGTGCATGCGCATGCAGCGTTCCGGGTTCGGTCTCCAGGACGGTACCGTCGAACCAACCGAGATTCCACTCCGAAGAGACGACCGCCGGAAGAAAGATCAAGGTCGAGAACAACGTATTGAGCAGCAATACGGGCAGAACGGCATTATCCGTGAGGGATTTCTTTTTGGCAGCATCGTATAAACCGAGCAACGCTGCCGAAGCGAATGCAAGCGACAACCACATTTTTTCAAAGACGTTGTAAATCGGATTGCAAAGATAGCCATTCGACCCGAAACCGCAAATCCGGCAGTCCGTTCGAGCGGGCCGATCCGTGCCAGTTCATAAAAAATTCGTATCTTTGACGGAGATTTTATGCGACCGAAATGAAAAACATCCGTAATTTTTGCATCATAGCCCACATCGACCACGGGAAATCGACCCTTGCCGACCGTCTGCTGGAAAAGACCAACACGCTCAACCAACGCGAAATGCAGGCACAGGTGCTCGATGACATGGAACTCGAACGCGAAAAGGGCATCACCATCAAAAGCCACGCCATCCAGATGGAGTACACGGCGCACAACGGGGAATGCTATACGCTCAATCTGATCGACACCCCGGGGCACGTCGACTTCTCCTATGAGGTTTCGCGTGCCATCGCATCGTGCGAAGGCGCCTTATTGGTTGTCGATGCCACGCAAGGTATTCAGGCGCAAACCATCTCGAACCTCTATTTAGCCGTCGCCCACGACCTGACCATCATCCCCGTTCTGAACAAAATCGACATGGATTCGGCCATGATCGACGAGGTAAAAGATCAGGTCATCGACCTGATCGGCTGCAAGGAGGAGGAAATCCTGCTCGCTTCCGGAAAGACCGGTGCCGGCGTCGAAGAGGTTCTGGAAGCGATCGTGCAACGGATTCCGGCACCGCAAGGCGATGAAAACGCCCCTTTGCAGGCCTTGATTTTCGATTCGGTATTCAATCCGTTTCGGGGAATCATCGCTTACTACCGCGTTTTCAACGGTTCGATTCACAAAGGCGAGCACGTCAAGTTTTTCAACACGGGAAGCGAATACGATGCCGACGAAGTGGGCGTCCTCAAACTCAAAATGCAACCTCGCGACGCAATCCATGTCGGCGACGTAGGGTATATCTGTTCGGGAATCAAGACTTCGGCGGACGTGAAAGTCGGCGACACGATCACCTCGGTGGCCCATCCCGCCCAAGAGGCCATCGCCGGATTCGAAGATGTCAAACCGATGGTCTTCGCGGGTGTCTATCCGGTCGAAGCCGACCAATACGAAGATTTGCGCGCCTCGCTCGAAAAATTACAATTGAACGATGCATCGCTCACGTTCGAACCGGAAAGTTCGTTGGCACTTGGATTCGGATTCCGCTGCGGATTCCTCGGGCTGCTGCACATGGAAATCATCCAAGAGCGGCTCTACCGCGAGTTCGACATGGACGTCATCACCACGGTGCCCAACGTATCCTATCGCATCACCACCACGCAGGGCGAGGAACTGGAAGTCCACAATCCGTCGGGGCTGCCGGAGATCACCAAAATCGCCAAAATCGAGGAGCCTTACATTCTCGCACAGATCATCACCAAAAGCGAATTTCTGGGCAATGTCATCAAACTCTGCATCGACAAACGCGGCACGATGAAAAACCAAACGTTCATCGCACAGGATCGGGTGGAGGTCAATTTCGATATGCCGCTATCGGAGATCGTGTTCGATTTCTACGACAAACTGAAAAGCATTTCGAAAGGGTACGCCTCGTTCGACTACCATCGCACGGGTTACCAGCCCTCGAAACTCGCCAAATTGGACATCCTGTTGAACGGAGAGCCGGTCGATGCGCTTTCGTCGCTCATCTATGCGGAACACGCCTACGACTTCGGCCGCAAAATGTGCGAAAAGTTGAAAGAGCTGATTCCGCGCCAACAGTTCGACATCGCCATCCAGGCGGCCATCGGCGCAAAGATCATCGCCCGCGAAACGGTCAAGGCCGTCCGCAAGGACGTAACGGCCAAATGTTACGGCGGCGACATCTCCCGTAAGCGTAAGTTGCTCGAAAAACAGAAAAAGGGCAAAAAACGCATGCGTCAGATCGGCAACGTCCAAGTTCCCCAATCGGCCTTCCTCGCCGTACTGAAAATGGATTGATACACCCATGAAAAAGACGCTTATCGACCTGTTCGAATCCTCCGTTGCAAAGTACGGAGACAAAACTTTCTTATTGGAGAAACGCCGTCAGCGTTTCGAGCCCACGACCTATGCCGAAACCCGCGAGGAGGCAATCGAAGTAGGTGCGGGATTGGTAGCATCGGGCATCGAACCGGGCGACAAAGTCGCCATCCTCTCCGAAGGATGCAACGCTTGGATCATCTCCGAATTGGGCCTGTTTTACGCCGGAGCCATCAGCGTCCCGTTATCCGTGAAATTGGAGGAATCGAACGATCTACTGTTCCGCCTGCGCCATGCCGAAGTAAAGGCTCTCTTCGTATCGAAACAGCAGTTGGCCAAGATTCGCCGGATCCGCGCCGAGCTGCCCGAAATCAAGCACATCATCGTTTTCGGCTCCATTCCGCTCGAAGCGGGCGAAACGGCCTACGGCACCCTCAAACGCCAGGGACGCGAATACCTCGTCGACCATCGTACCGAGTTTCTGAAAATCGGACAAGCGATCGAAAACGACACCTACGCGACCATCACCTATACGTCGGGAACGACCTCCGATCCCAAGGGTGTGATTCTGACCCATCGCAACTACACGGCCAATGTCGAACAGGCGCTCTCGCGAGTCGACATCCCGTCATGGTTCCGGACATTGATTATCCTGCCGTTGGACCATTGTTTCGCCCACGTCGTCGGTTTTTACATCATGATCGCCTGCGGCGCGACCGTCGCCACCGTACAGATCGGAACCACGCCGATGGAGACCCTGAAACACATTCCGGAGAATATCCGCGAAGTCCGGCCGCACTTTCTGCTTTCCGTTCCGGCCTTGGCCAAAAATTTCCGCAAGAACATCGAAAAATCCATCCAGGCGAAAGGCCGTGCCACGGAACGGCTTTTCCGATTCGCTCTGCGCGTCGCCTATGCCTACAATGCCGACGGCTACCGCAAAGGGGAGGGCTGGCGCTGCCTGTTGAAACCGTTCGTCGCACTTTTCGACCTACTCCTGTTCCGCAAAGTTCGTCAGGCATTCGGCGGCGAATTGCAATTTTTCGTCGGCGGAGGCGCCTTGCTCGATTCCGAGTTACAACGGTTCTTCTACGCGATCGGCATACCGATGTACCAAGGCTACGGCCTTTCCGAAGCGACTCCCGTAATCTCGACCAATTCGCCCCGCCGGCATTGGCATCGGTTCGGATCGTCGGGCAAGATTCTGATTCCTTTGGAATTGAAAATCATCGACGATGCAGGACACGAAGTTCCGCACGGACAGAAAGGCGAAATCATCATCCGCGGCGAAAACGTCATGGCCGGTTATTGGAAAAATCCCGAAGCGACGGCCGAAACCGTGCGCAACGGATGGCTGCATACGGGCGATATGGGCTATGTTTCCGAAGATGAATTTCTCTACGTGCTGGGACGATTCAAGAGCCTGTTGATCGCTGCAGACGGCGAGAAATACAGTCCGGAAGGAATGGAAGAGGCGATCGTCGACCAATCGCCCTATATCGCACAGATTCTGATCTACAACAACCAATCGCCTTTCACCGGAGCTATCGTCGTGCCCGACGGGGATGCCTTAAAACGCGAATTGAACGCTCGAGGCATCGCAACGAAGCAACAAGCACAGGCCGCCGCCGAAATCATCAGCGCCGAGATCGACCGTTATCGGGCCAGAGGCAATTTTGCTGGCGAATTTCCTGAACGGTGGTTGCCGACCGGTTTGGCGATCGTCGACGAGACCTTCTCCGAACGGAACGGGTTGGTCAACAGCACGATGAAAATCGTACGCAACAAAGTGGAGAGCCATTTCGCCGACCGGTTGAACTATCTGTATACGCCCGAAGGACGCAAACCGGACAACCCTGAAAATTTGGCTTCGCTCGAAAAAATATTGAACGGACGATAATTTTATCGTCCCAGAACTTGAAAATTCCAAAAAGCGGCGTATCTTTGTAGATTGAAATGCGGAAATAGCTCAGTCGGTAGAGCATCAGCTTCCCAAGCTGAGGGTCGCGGGTTCGAATCCCGTTTTCCGCTCACTGAGAACCGCGCAACGAAAAGCCCGCACCAGCTATGTCGGTGCGGGTTTTTCATCGAAATCGTACTGCTCTGGGCCAAAATTCTTCGAACCATTTTGTGTTACTTTTCACACTTTGTTTGTACTTTTGTATGAAAATGTTTTACACATGTTTTACATTCGATTGGGATGGCCACATTCAAAACTTGCATATTAGCCCATCACAAAAAAGCGGATGGCACCTACACCATCAAGTTGCGCATCACGCATCATCGTCGAAGTCGGTGAATAAATACGAATCTTTTGGCAAGACCGGAAGATTTAACCCGAAGTCTGAAACTGAAAAATGAAATCTTGAATCGTAAATGCAGGGAGCTTACGGATGCCTGTATCGATATTTGCAGTTCATTGGGATATACAGTCGAAGGCATGGATGTCGATGAGCTCGTCGCTCATATCAAAGCCGGTCTGAATGGCTCGAATCATTTCCGATTAGACTTCGTGGAATACATGTATCGTTCGGCCGAAAAAATGAACCGAGGCACCGGTTCTATTTACCGAACAGCGGCCAATGCCCTCAAACGGTATGCTGGTCGAGAAAGCATCGATATTCAGGAAATCAATAACGGTTTCATTCGAGGATTCATTCAGTTTTTGGAGACGGAGCCTTCGCAACGCGGTGCGAATAGAAAATCAAAGGCCGAATCAACGATCGAATCCAAAGGGAACCGTGCACTATCGCTTTATTTATCGCGTATCAAAACCATCTGGAATCAAGCCAAAGATGAATTCAATGATGAAGAATTGGGCATCATACCGATAAAAGGGAACCCTTTCAAAACCATCCGCATTAAAACTCCGTCGCCCACAGACAAACGAGCGCTCCCCGCCCGAATCATTCAACAAATTATCGATCTACCGCCATTCGACCAAGAACAAAATCAGAAGGCCCGCGACTGCTTTCTGCTTTCATTTGCACTAATGGGAATGAACAGCATAGATATGTTGATGTGTGGCAAGCCCTCAAATGACGATCCCGCCGGTTCGATCATGCTGAAATGCACGTACGCATCGAACCTTGTATTGCAAAACTCATAGAACGATATAGCGATAAAACCGGACGACGGCTTTTTAACTTCTACTTGAAGTATTCCGACGGCGAAAATTTCAACAAAATGCTGAATAAAGGATTGAAAGAAGTCGGTAAAGCCGTTGGAGTTCCCGATTTGACGTTTTATGCAGCACGCCACTCAATGGCCACCATAGCCAGAACTCACGAAATTACTAATAAGGACAAAAAACAAAATATCGGAGGTGCCGGATTAGACAAATATGTGGTTCATGAAATGTTAAACCACGTAGACCCGGCGATGAAGGTAACAGATATTTATCTTGTAAAAGACTGGAATATCCTATGGGAGGCTAATAAAAAATTACTCTCTTTGTTCGACTGGGCCAATTTATAATTAGCTCCGATTAGCCCGTTATCGGCAACGTAATAGATTAATTTTCAGGAGATTTTACACCTTCTTGGGGGGGGGTAGAGCAGCCTATTCCCTCTTGTCCGAAATGATCGTTGATAAAACGCTGTTGCTCCAACAATGTCGCTGCTTGCGTCTTGATAGTTTGCACTAATTCTTGAACAAAATCAACCGTTATAACGGCCGGAAGTGATTGATTGGAGATTTCGGCATTGTCGGAATTAAACATTTTTCCTTTACCTGTCAATAACCATGTACCGGATACTTCTGGGCAATTTTCAATTATTTTCGCCACTTTATCAAATCCAATAATAGTGGTCGTTCTACTAAAATTACCTCGCCCCACCTGACATTTTTCCTCCAATTTACGAACAGAGCAACCATAATGCTCTGCAAGTTGTCCGATCCGTTCCTTCAAACCTTTGGACACATTGTCGTAAACTTCTTGTGATTTTCCCATTTTTGTCGCAAATATATGTTATTTGCTTTGAATTTGCATAAATATGTGCCATATTTGCATGCGATACCGCATGTAACATACACATGTTATATCATTGAACGAGTAAATATAAAACAAAAACATTATTTAGCAAAATATGGAAGAAAAAATCATTTGTTCACTTCCTCTTTACTCTACAGCATGGGAATCTTTATTGAAAGGCATGATGATCAACGAATCGAAGCATTTTCAAAATCTCGGGAATTCACTACATAACGCCCGTTGTGCTATTGTTCGATATTATGGGAAGGTAAATAATGGTAAAGCGCCTTATCGACATTTTCGTACCGAATCCAATCGAGCAGATCAGACATTCTCAATCACCAGAACTGAATAATTATGAAGCCGATCAAGCCTCATTCTACCGCCGCCGGCCAGTTGCATTTCCTCGAACGGTTCCTCGGGAACAAAGTATCATAATAATGAATCTTCGGCTCATACAGAAAGTATTGGTAGAATCGGCCGATTTGGTCGCGTTGGCCGTATGTCGACGTAATCAACCGAAATCGGACACGATCACCCGCCGCGAATTATATTCTCTATATGATCACGGATGGTTGAATTATCATATCCGACGCGGAAACATCGTCGGACAAAAAGCCGGCCCAGCAAAGAACTCGCCGATCTTTTACAGCCGTCTGCAAGTTGAAGCACTCCGAAAAGCGGAATCATTCGAAGCTAATTTCAAATAGACAAAAACACAATAATAGAAAATCTGATGCACAGGAGATCGAGGGGGAATGGCAAGCCTACGCTTTACCAATCCCACAGGCAACGGCCGAGCCATATTTCCTCTCTCTTGTTTATGAACCTAAAATCGAAAATAACTATGGAAGCCCTGCAAGTCATTCAAAACAAGATTTACGAGATTCGCGGTCAGCGGGTCATGCTCGACCGAGATTTGGCCGTTATGTATGAGGTAGAAACCAGACGCATCAACGAAGTCTATCAAGGATGGTATTTTTTTACAGAACCATAATAATCACCAACCAAAGTATTACAGAATGCAAAACCTGTGATGTTGCTATTTCCATCTGTATCTATTACAGAATATTCAAAATATCCTTGAGCTATAAAACCAAAATACTTAGGAACATCTCCACGATGTAGGAAATACGCTCCTTTCTTGTAGGAGCGTAGCTTACCCTCTTTGATGCATAGCTCGCGCCAAAAGTTCAAATCAATTTTATCTATATAGCGGTTGAAATTATCCATTTAATAATCTGTCCGATACTTATTGCAAAGTTATTCATTTTATCCAAACTATCTATGACATGACATCCAAATGAAGCCATTCAGATTACAATTTACTCTAAATGGCTTCTTGGAACAATTAGTAATTTACATTTTCATCACTTTCGGCCGGTTCTCATCCTTGGCATACAGCCTCGGACATCCCATAACAAAAATTGCCCGTGGGACTTCGTTCATTCGCGGAACTGCGTGTCAGAGAAACATCCTCCTATATTGTTCTGTCGGTAATACTGCAATGTGCGTTTAGTAACATGCAATGCTTTACAAACTTCTTCTGTCGTCAGTCATTTATCCGGTTTCGGGAAAAGGGATAGTGATGCCAAATGCAGGCTCCGTTCACAAAGACGGATAATAAGGGATTGCAGCTCACTATAAGCTGCCGATTCAATCATTTTGCACTTCATAATTCAAGATGGTTTTAGATTAGAGCCCTTATGGGTATGACAAAATAAAAACATTTTGAGGTGCGGACGTTAAATCGTCCTATCGTTGCCGTTTATGACCGGAACAATTTCCTATTTCATCGTGCGAGGCTGTATTTGGTGGAATAGATTTCGGCTATTTCGTCGAACCCCTTGGCCAACATATCGTCCGTTACCTTCGCGTAAATCTGGTAAATGTTACAATAAACAAAATTTATATTCTGTATATCAACATGATAATATTTTTCCTATCTTAGCAAAGGAACAACATAGAAACAAAATCAATAATTTAAGCGATTCTCAGCTTTTCGTATTTCACTTGGTTTCATCCCTTGGACTTGGTCGCATTCAAAGTGCCTCTTAATTTCCGACTATCGACCTCTCATCCGAAGAATATCGTTCGATGGCTCATCAATGAATTGTTGCAGCCAAAAGAGAAAAGGACAGGTTTGTGTGTTTTGTCTCATATCTTCATTAAAACTTGTGTCTCCGCTAAGATAACTATTTCTATAAAACCACAGGCATATGGAAAGGCAAATATGCCTACCTAAATATAGTTTACTTTGATTTAGCATATATAAGGCTAATGCACAAACGAAACTGAATTTTCAACCCATTCCCATTATCTGACTACTCGAGAAATATACAGTCCCAAAAGAAAGAATGAAAGTCCACTGCATATTTTCTCTTTTCGCTGCATTCTCTATTTCTATCATTTTACTGCATAAGCTTACTTGTAATCCTATTTCCACATTCAATAATGTGTATCAAGTATGGTGGCAATAGATCGACAGCATTATAGTATTCGAATATAGCAGTCAATAAAAAAATTGTGTTTTCTGATGGTTGTTGAAGATTACTGTGGTTTAGATATAGTTTCTGACATAAAAATGTCGTGTATCTTCAGCATTATCATAAAAAAGTGCTAATTCAATCTTGGTCTCTTCGACAAATGAACGGACCTTCGAAACAGGAACTTCAATATAAATTCTCATCATATCAATCACCTCGTTAGAAAATAATGGTAAAGTTCCCATATCGGATATCTTTAACCTATCCTCGTAAAGTTCAGTCGTATCAATACGTCCTTGATTTAAGCGCCATCTGACATTATATCGGGAAACATAGAGATTATTTATATAACAGTTAAGTTTGTATAATGACTCCGTCACTTGACTTTCATTATGGACCTGAACGACAAAACTATATTTTCTAAATCTACCATCTGCTGTTTCTCCATTATCGAATAAAGACCAACCGACAATAGACAAAGTAGATGTATTGTGTCGGTAAAATAAATCTCGAACTTCATATTCTTCCATCATGACCGATTGGAAATTGTAACGCTTATAATAGCGTTTATCACCACTCATGTGCGGAGCATTGTTGCTTCTCGGTATTTTAACTATATACACAGTCCGTTTTATGTCTCCGTCTTGACGAATAGGAATGATTCTGATATTGTTGATTCGTTTTTGAATGTTGGAATTTATGATTTGCTCCAACCATTCTTTGGTAAAAACATCACCATCCACAAATGAATATGAATCTGCCTTATGTCCGATCTCACTTATTCCGTAGATTATTATTCCACCATCTGAATTGGCAAATGCCGACACATCTTTGGCTATCTCGTTTTTCTTTTTATCATCTTTTGCAAGAGCACCTGCGGCCTTGAAATCGAGGTGTATGGATTCTTCAACCCCATTATCGATTAAATATTGAATGTCGGCAAAAGTATATATCTCTTCATTAGTGTCCACTAAAAAATCATAGAAGTTCTTTGAAATAATTGAAATTCAATTTGTTATAAGTGTTTTGT
>CANQGQ010000012.1 GCA_947623305.1 uncultured Alistipes sp.
GACTCACAAAACACTTATAACAAATTGAATTTCAATTATTTCAAAGAACTTCTATGATTTTTTAGTGGACACTAATGCTATTATATATAAAACCGAACTTTTACTCACTTGCAGCACCCGATATTTAGCGAATTTCCGTATCTTTGCTTCAGAAAAATCCGGACTGCATGCGAATCGCAAGATTTCTTCTGGCTATAGGCCTCCTTTGCGCGACGAACGTTCCCGCCATGACCCCCGAAACGGCCCGCCACCTCCGACGAGGACGCGAATTATTCGAATACGGACGCTGGAGCGATGCCCGACACGAATTCCGGCTGGCCCGTACCGATCTGGACCCCACCGACCACGCAGCTATCCAAGAAGCCGATTTCTATCTGGCGGCATGCGCCGTCGAGTTAGGCAGCCCCGATGCCGCCGCAGCACTCCTGGAGTTCGAACGAAACCATCCGGGATCGACCTATCTGAACGATGTGCGGTTTGCATTGGGATCGTTCCATTGTGCGAACGGAAATCTGGAGCAGGCCGGCGAATGGTTCCGTCAGACCGACCGTTCGGCCTTGAGTGCGTCGCGTCGCGAACAATACGACTTCCGATGCGGCTATATCGCTTTCGTCGAAGGGAATTACGCCGAAATGTACGAACACCTCAACCGCATTCCGTCCAACAGCGAACTGGCCGACCACGCTCTTTACTACCAATCCTACGTCGATTATGCCGAAGGACGCAACGGACGCGCCCGCCAAGGGTTCGAACAACTGCTGCACAGCGAGGCTTACGCCGACGTAGCTCCATATTATCTTCTTCAACTGGCTTTCCAGGAGGGGAATTATCGGTATGTCGTGGAGAACGGCGAGGAGCTGGCCGCACAAGCGTCCGACGAACGACGGACGGAAATCGAACGCATCATCGCCGAATCGTGGTTCCGGCTGGAAAATTACAACGCCGCCATCGACCATTTGCACACCTATCTCGCTGCCGGAGGGGCAGAAAATCGCGAAACCTGTTACCTGATGGGCTTCTCGCTCTACCGCACCGCCCGTTACGACGATGCGGCCGACTGGCTGCGCAAAGCCTGCGGAACCGAAGATGCGTTAACGCAGAACGCCTCCTATCATCTGGCGGACTGCTACCTGCGGGCTGCAAACAAGCAGGCGGCCATGCAGTCGTTCGCCGTGGCAGCGGCCGCGGACTTCGACGCCGCTGTCGCCGAAGATGCCTTGTTCAACTACGCCAAACTGCAATACGAATCGGGCGAAAGTTTTTATAACCATGCGATTCATGCGTTGCAACGTTACATCGAGCGTTATCCGCAATCGCCGCGCGCAGCCGAAGCGCACACGCTGCTGATCGCCGCCTACTACAATTCGCGCGATTACGATGCGGCCTACCAAGCCATCCGCTCCATGCCCGCGCAGGATGGCGAAACGCGAGCCGCTTTGCAGAAAATCGCCTACTTCCGTGGACTGAACGCCTACAAATCCGGCGATCGCGCAGCTGCGAGCCGCTATCTGACCGAATCGGCAGCCGTCGACGTAAGCCCGAAATACACGGCGCTCGCCGACTTCTGGTTGGGCGAAATCGCTTTCGAGCAGGGCGATTATGCCACTGCCGCAACCCGCTACGACCGTTATCTCCGCCGCGCGCCGCAGAGCGAACCGGAGTACGTCATAGCCTGGTACAACCTCGGTTACTGCCGCTTCTCGCAGGAGCGCATGGAGGAGGCCGAAACGAATTTCCAGCAATTCCTCGCCCGGCATCCGCAGAACGACCTCTACCGAAGCGACGCCTGCAACCGGTTGGGCGACATTCGCTACGTCGACCGCCGTTTCGAGGAGGCGCTCGAGCAATACGACCAAGTTATCGCGACGGGAGACGCGAACCGATACTACGCCCAATACCAACGGGCCATGACGCTCGGACGCATGGAGCAGCCAGCGTTGAAACAAGAGGCCCTCAAACAGATCATCGCCGGCGGGAAAGGCGATTACGTCGAATCGGCCCAATTCGAGCTGGGTCGCAGCTACATGGCCGAGGAACGGTATGCCGATGGTGCCGCCGCGCTGGAAAAGTTCATCCGGCAATATCCGCATTCGGCGCATCGCTCGCAGGCGCTCTCTGATTTGGGATTGGCCTATCTCAATCTGGGCGACCGCGACAAATCGCTGCAATACTACGGCATGATCGTCTCTTCGGCGCCCCGTTCGTCCGAAGCCCGCGACGCCATGCAGGGCATCCGCGACATCTACATCTCGCGCGGCGATGCGGATGCCTATTTCGACTACGCCGCCAAAGCGGGCGTCGAAAGCGACCTGACCGCACTCGCCCGCGATTCGCTGTCGTATGCCGCAGCGCAGAAACTCTACATCACCGAAGATTGCGAAACCGCAGCCAAATCGCTCCGCAGCTATCTGTTGAGCTATCCCAAAGGTTATTACCGACGCGACGCACTCTACCTGTTGAGCGATTGCTACCTTCGCAGCAAGGAGCGCGACAAAGCCATCGAGGCGCTGACCGAACTGTCGAACGAAGAGACCAATTCCTATACGCTCAAGGTATTGGAGACCCTCTCGGAAATAGCTTTCGCCGACCGGCGATACGCCGAAGCGGCCGTCGCGTTCCGCAAGCTCTACGATGCCGCGCCGACCGACCCCGAACGCGAACAAGCGATGACGGGCTACGTCCGCGCGACGGTGGCCGCCGGAGACCGCACGCGCATCCGCAGCATGGCGGAGGAGGTGCGCAGCCGCTCCGATGCCGGTGCGACGGCCCGTCGCGAAGCGACTTTCGCGCTGGCCGAATACTACCGACTAGCAGGCAACGGCAGCGAAGCATCCGGATTGTACAAGGAGCTGTCCGGAGAGGTGCGCACGACCGAAGGTTCCGCCGCCAACTATTATTTGCTGCAGGAGACCTTCGAGAGCGGCGACCTGGACCGAACCGAGCAGGCGATTTTCGCCTACTCCGAGCGCGAACCGAAAGCCTATTGGCTGGCCAAAGCCTACCTCCTGTTGGGAGAGGTCTATCTCCGCAAGGGAGACGATTTCCAGGCGCGGGCCACCTGGCAAAGTATCGTGAACGGCTACTCGCCCGCCGATGACGGCATCATCGACGAAGCCACCGCCCGCCTCCGCAAACTGAACTGACACTGACGATGAAAAAATACATCTTATTATTAACTACCGTGTGCGCAATGGGGCCCCTCGGGGTCGAAGCCCAGGTCGAAAAGCAGGTCGAAGTAACGAAAGAGTACATTCCGAGCGTCGAACAGGCCGCCAAACTGCCCGTAACGCCCGACCTGACCGATACGACGCAGATGCGACCCGAAATCGGCTATTCCGTTACACCGGTCTCGCTGAACACCCCGCTCGAATTGCAACCCATCCGGCCGACGGCGGTAACCTATTGGAATTTCAATCGCCCGTTGCCGTGCTACCTCAAACTCGGGGCCGGTTATCCGCTCCGTTCGGTCGCCGATTTTCAGGCCGCGACCCAACATCCGAATACGGGCTATGTCGTGGGATACCTCCACCACGAGGGCCGTTACGCCGATATTCGCAACGACTTCGGATGCAAAAACCAGTCGGCGCGCATGCTCAACCGCGTCGGAGGAGCGACGGGCCTCTACCTCGGGCGTCATCTGCTCGAAGGGGCCGTTTCGTACGAAAACCGGCTCTATCATCGTTACGGCGCTTATGTAGCCTCTACAACAGCCAATCCGTTTCCGGTGGCGCCCGGCGCCCGCATCGACTACGGCGAGGCCGATGTCCGGATTCGCATCGGCGATGATTTTCAGGATTTGAGCCGCGTGAATTTCGACGTGTCCGTCTCGCATTCGCTCTTTTTCGACCAAACGGTCTGGACGAGCAATGACAACCGTCCCCGTCAGGCTTCGTTCCATGCAAGCGGAAAAATCGCACGGGCATTCGGCCGCCGCCGTTTCCTGCTCGCCGTGGGCTACGATCAATTCCGCGGTCGTCGTTCGATCGCCGAGTTCAAAGAGCACCTCATCCATGCAAGCGCCCGCTACGGAACCGAACGCGGTGCGATGAATCTCGAAATCGGAGCCGATTACTATCACGATCGGATCTCCGGCACGAAAAACCAGAACTATCTGCTGCCGTTCGTCCGACTGGATTTCGACCTCGGCACACGGAAGCTCCGGCCGTTCCTCGAAGTGGACGGAACCGTCCATGACAACAGCTACCGTTCGCTGACCCTCCAATGCCCCTATGTAACGCCCGCCACCCTCCTCGATAAGAGTTCGGTCGATTACAACGGTCGGCTCGGCATCCGCGGCGACCTGTGGCGCAACCGCTTCTCCTATCGGGTTTACGCCGCTTTTGCGATACGCGACCACCACAATTACTGGTATGTCACCGGCTTGTACGACGCCGACGAACAGACCGTCCTGGCCGCTGCCTGCACGTTGAATCCTCGGCAGGCCCGACAGACGGTTACGTCGTTCCACGGCGAGGCCGAATTTCATCCGGTCAGTTCGTTGCGGATGAAACTCGGCGTGCACGGATATCTGTACAATGACGACCTCGATTTCGGCAACGGTGCGCCGTCGTTCGAAGCGGATTTCGGCATCCGTTATGCCGTGAAGCGGGTTTCGATCGAAGCCTCGCTCTCCGGCCAGACAGCCCGCAAATGGACGCTGCTCTACACGGACATCCTCGGAACCGAAGGGAAAAGCACCTTCAAAGCTCCGGCAACGATGAATCTGCGGATCGCCTTCAATTGGAAAGTTACGGGACGGATCGGCCTTTTCGTGGAGGGCGACAACCTGTTGAATCATCGGTTGTACCGATTCCCGTGGTATCCCGAGTACGGTGCCAACTTCACGGCGGGTATCAAACTCGCATTCTGACCGGCATCGGCCATCCGTAAAACAGAGTAACTATATAAGTTAGCGGATGGATTTACAGATCCAATGGTCGTTTTCGCGGCAAAGCCGCGTTTACAAATTTGACCCACCCCCAAACCCCCGCCTTGGCGGGGGCTTCGGTCGGAACCCGTAACGTTACACGGTTTGGGTATACCGTTCGGCAATCTAATCACCCAAAAGAGATTCGAGCGAACGTAAAGCAGAAGCCTAAAAAATAAGCAGGGCGGTCGACATCGACCGCCCTGCCGCTTTCCATACGGCTCGACGCCCCTATTTCAGCCGCTTCAGCTTCGCATCCTGCGACGGATCGAATGCCCGAATCGACAAAGCGAACCCGCCGCCACGAGCCATGTCGATCTTCAGCTTCGAAGCAGACGAAACCTTGCCCGTACGGATGACATAGGCTTCGGGGTTCTTCTCGTAATCGGCCGTCGGAGCATCGGCATAGAGCGTCGCCACGTAGGTCTTCGACGGATCGAGAAAATCCAAGGCGACCTCCATCGTGCGACGTTCTTCGTTCGTAACCCCGCCGACGAACCAACGTTCGCCGCCCTTCTCGCGACGCGCCGCCACGATATAGGCCCCGGGTTCGGCAGCCAGGTAACGGCTCTCCGACCAATCGACCGGCACCTCCTCGATGAACCGGAACGCATCGGCATAGCGTTCGTAATGTTCGGGCACGTCGGCCGCCATCTGCAACGGCGAATACATCGTAACGTAGAGCGCCAACTGGTTGCACAAGGTCGAATTGACATGCGAATCGTTTTCAGGGTTGAGCTTCGAGACCTCCATCGAGAAGATGCCCGGCGTGTAATCCATCGGGCCGCCCTGCAGCCGCGTGAAAGGCAGGATCGTTACGTGATGCGGTTTCGAACCGCCGAACGCCTGATACTCCGTACCGCGGGCCGCTTCGTTACCGATCAGATTCGGATAGGTGCGGCACAATCCCGTAGGACGCACCGCCTCGTGGGCATTGACCATGATGCGATGCTCGGCGGCACGCTGCACGGCATAGAGATAGTGGTTGTTCATCCACTGGCCATAGTGGTGTTCGCCACGCGGCACGATGTCGCCCACGTAACCGCTCTTCACGGCATTGTAACCGTATTTGTTCATCAGCGTGTAGGCCGCCTCCATGCAGCGTTCGTAGTTGCGGGCCGACGAGGAGGTTTCGTGGTGCATCATCAACCGCACGCCTTTCGCATGGGCGTATTCGTTCAGCGCCTCGATGTCGAAATCGGGGTAAGGCGTTACGAAATCGAACACACGGTCTTTCGTATGGCCGAACCAGTCTTCCCAACCGATGTTCCAGCCCTCGACCAGCACCTGCGCGAAACCGTGGTCGGCAGCGAAGTCGATGTATCGTTTCACCTTCTCGTTGTTGGCGGCATGACGACCGCTGGGCCGCACCTTCGTGTAGTCCGTTTGGCCGACATGCACCGACGGCAATTCGTTCGTATAGGCCCAATCGCTCTTGCCGGTAATCATCTCCCACCAGACGCCCACGTACTTCACCGGCTCGATCCACGAGGTATCCTCCAACGCGCAAGGTTCGTTCAGATTGAGAATCAGCTTCGACGCTAACATTTGGCGGGCATCGTCCGAGACCATGATCGTCCGCCACGGCGTATGGCAGGGGGTCTGCATGTAGCCTTTCCAGCCTTGTGCGTCGGGCGTCAGATGCGACGTGAAGACCATGTTCCGGTCATCGAGGTCGAGGTGCATGCACGAATAATCGACCAACGCCGCCTCGTGAAGATTGATATACAATCCGTCGTCCGTTTTCAGTTGCAGGGAGGTCTGCACGCCCGTGGGCGAAAAGACCGTCTGCGACGAATTGGGCGTAACGGCCGCCGGCAGCAGCGACCGGATTTCCGAAAGCCGCGAGATCGTATAGTCGTACTCCTGCGTATCGTAATCGCCCGGGATCCAGTAGGCCGTGTGGTCGCCCGTCATGGCGAACTGCGTGCGCTCCTCCTTGATGACGAAATAGGTCAGCGCGGGTTGTTCGGGGAACTCGTACCGCAAACCGAGCCCGTCATCGTACAACCGGAAACGGAGGTTCATGACCCGTCCCGAGGCCGGCTGACGCAGCGCGACGAGCATTTCGTTGTAATGGTTGCGGATACGATCCTGCTCGCCCCACACGGGCTCCCACGTTTCATCGAAGGTCGAACGTTCCGTTCCGATCGGCTCGAATCCATCATACAAGGAGACGGGGGCGCCGAAATCGCGTTTTTCGAGCTCCTCGCCGAACTTGGCGGCAGGCGCATCGCCCCGCAGTTCGAGTCCCAACCGACTGGGCAGGATGACCGCCCGCCCTTTGTAATCGAGCGCATAGGTCGGTGCACCGTCATCGGCCAGCGCGAAGCGCAAAGTCAGATTTCCATCGGGCGACTGCAAGGTCTCCTGTGCCGTTGCACCGCCCATCGTCCACAAGGCGATAAAGCCTATCAACAGTTTCTTCATGATTCGGTTCTATTTAGCGTTTGAACTCCACGATCAAAGCCTGACGCGGGCCGACGGTCGTCCGGTCGTCGACCGTTATCGTCTCGTCGGTCAGCACGTTGCGGCCCGCTTTCAAATCGGCGGCCAGCTCGGCGTAATGCGACCACGGCACCTGCTTCCGGCCCCGCGAATTGTTGATGAAGACGAAAACGACCGTCTCATCGTCGTAGCGGAAATAGGCATAGGTATTGTCGCGCGCCAAGAAGTGCATCGTCCGCCCCGTGTGGAGCACGGGCGTCCGCTTCCGCCACTGGAACAGGCGCTGCGTATAATCGAACAGCTCCTTGTCGAGGCCGGTGCGTCCGGCAGGGTCGAACAAATTCTTCGCATCGCCCTGCCAACCGCCCGGGAAATCGACCCGCAGGCCGCCGTGGCCCTGCGAACGGTCTTTCGAGGTGAACATCATCTCGTCGCCCGCGAAAATCTGCGGAATACCGCGCATCGTAGCCAGCATCGCCATCGACAACTTCAGCCGATCGGGATTCCGACGCAAAACGTCGCCGATGCGTTCGGTATCGTGGTTGGCCGCGAAGATCAGCAGGTTATCGACATCCTGATAAACGAAATCGTGCGACAAGCAATCGTAAACGCGGGTCATCCCTTCGCCCCAGCGCAACGAATCGGTCGGCAAGGCCCTGCACAGAGCCTCCTGCAACGGGAAATCCATGATCGCGGGCAGATGCGAATCGAAACCGTCCTTGTTCGCATTGCCGCCCTGCCAGTAAGCCAGCTGCGGGATAGACGAAGTCCAACATTCGCCGACGATGTTCAGTTCGGGATATTCGCGACGCACCGAAGCGCACCACTCGCTCATGGGAACTTTCTCGTTATAGGGATAGGTATCGACGCGGAAGCCGTCCAGATCGGCAAACTCCGCCCACCACACGGCCCACTGCTGGAAATAGTGCAACACGAAGGAATTGTCCAAATTCATGTCGGGCATCGACGGAACGAACCAGCCGCTCTCCTGCAAATTCAGGTCGTAGCGCGATGCATTGGGATCCATATTGGTCGAGAAGCAGACGTTCGTGCCGGTGTACTCCGGAAACTGATGAATCCAGTCGGCGAACGGCAGGTCGTTCATCCACCAATGCGACACGCCGCAATGGTTCGTAACGATGTCCATAATCACCTTCAACCCCTTTTCGTGGGCCTTGGCGACGAACTCGCGGTAGAGGTCGTTCGTACCGAAACGCGGGTCGATATGGTAATAATCGCCGCAGGCATATCCGTGATAGGAACCCTGCGGTTCGTTGTCCACCAACAGCGGCGTAGGCCAGACGGCGGTCATGCCCAACGAGGCGATGTAATCCAGATGGTCGATCATCCCCTGCAAGTCGCCGCCATGCCGTCCGAAGAAGGCGCTGCGGTCGGCCGGTTCCTGCATCGCAGCGACCGTGTCGATCGAAGGATCGCCATCGGCGAAGCGGTCGGGCATCAACAGATAGATCGCATCTGCCGAAGAAAAGCTCTTCCGCTGGGCCGATCCCGCGCGACGCGCGGCAATTTCATACGGCACCTTGAACTCGCGCCCGTCGCGCGAGAAGACCAGATAATAGGTTCCGGCCGCTGCATCGTCGGCGATTTCGACGTCGGCGAACAAGTAATTCGGACTTTCGGCCGGATGAAGGGCCGAAATTTTCACTCCCTCGCCGCCTTCGATCCGCAAATCGCAAGCGGCGATTCCCTCGCCATTGACGAGCAACTGAAGCGGTGTACGCATCCCCGTCCACCACGAAAGCGGTTCGACACGGGTTACCTCGTCCGCAGCATCGGCCACGGAATCGGGGTCGAATGCCGGCTGCGTGCCGCAAGCGGCCAATCCGGCAACTACCAAAGTCATAAACAATCGTTTCAAAACAAGTTTTTATTAACTGGTACGGATCGCAAGGTCGTACCTTTTTTTGACAATATACAACTTTTATTAACTGGTACGGGGCGCGAGGCCGTACATTTTTATTCACTGGTACGGATCGGGCCGTTTTCAAGGGTAAAGGGGCAACGGTCGGCAGCGAAGATAACGTTCGAAAGCGGATCAACGGTCTATCGCATCGGGAACCGCTTTCAAAAGCGGCGGGTCGCAGGGCCGTACATTTTTACTTTTCGACCTCCCTCGCGAACACGAGCCAGCCCCAGGCCGGAATCGTCGTCCGTTCACCGCCGGCATAACGTCGACCGGTAAAAAATTCGCAGCGTGCATCGTCGAACGGCAACGTCAGCAGCGCATCGGAAGCCGACAGATTGGCCGCGACCACCACCTCGTTCTCCCCCACCCGACGTGCAAAGAGCATCACCTGCTCCGGGGCATCGTTCGCCGGATAAACGATCCGACCGCCCCGCTCACCGGCTGCAAGGGCCGGATTGCCGTGCCGCAGCCGAATCAACGACCGATAAAAGTCGGTAAAATCATTGGTCGACCAAGCCGGTACGGGGTCTTTCTCGAAAAACGCGAAACGATGGTCGAATCCGATCTCTTGCCCCGTATAGATCAACGGCTGTCCGTTGGGCAGCGTGAAGGTCAGCAAGGCCATCACCCGTGCCGCTTCGCCCATCCGTTCGAACTCCGTCCCGGCCCACGAATTTTCGTCGTGGTTCGAGGTGAACATCAGTCGGAACGCCTCCGAGGGGTTCGCCGCAGCATCCTTTTCGATATAGGCCTGCAAATCGGCGACGCCCTTTTTCCCTTGGGCGATGTCGTTCAACAAGTGATGCAGCTCCCAAGCATAGGAGGCATCGAACGCATCGACATGCAATTCGGGATTTTCGCCCTCGGCCAAGAAATAACGTTCCGGATACTCCCGACGCAAGGCAGGCAACGTTTCGCGCCAGAACGCGATCGGCACCTCGCAGGCCATGTCGCAACGGAATCCGTCGACCCCTTTGTCGAGCCAAAAACGCATCGACCGGCGCATCGCATCGCGCATGTCGGCATTGTCGTAGTTGAGCTTGGCGATGTCCGTCCAATCGTACTGCACGACGGTATTTCCCAACGAATCGCGCACATACCAATCGGCGGGCTGTTCGTCGATCCAACGGGCATCGGGCGAAGTATGATTCGCCACCCAATCCAGAATCACCCGCAAACCCGACCGGTGCGCTTCGGCCAGAAAGGCATCGAAATCAGCCATCGTCCCGAACTCGGGATTGACGGCGCAATAATCGGAAATCGCATAATAGGAGCCCAGCGAGCCCTTACGCTCCTTGACGCCGATGGGATAAATCGGCATCAGCCACACGACATCGACGCCCAACTTTTTCAAGCGCGGCAGTTCGCGGGCAGCGGCCGCAAACGTTCCTTCGGGCGTATATTGGCGCACGTTCATCTCGTAAACGACCGCCTGATAGCTCCAATCGGCATGCGGAGCCGTTGCAGCAGGAGGCTCGTTCGACGAACAGGCGACCGCCAACAACGCCCCGATGATCCACATCCATTTTTTCATAGCCTCACGATTTTATTTCAACAGGAAGACGATCGACGAATACCCGTCCAGCCGAACCGTAGCGGTCGAACCGTCGACGGTAGCCGACACCGTTCCGAGTCGGGCGACCGCCTTTTCGATGGGATCGTCGAGCCGGATGACCGAGCTGGCCGGCGAAAAATTGTGCACGACGAGCATCCGCTGGTCGCCGGCCGTGCGGTACCACGCGGCGATCTGCTTGTACTGCTCGTTCCGGTCGTTATAGACCGCATGGGGCGTCATCTCGCCCGAAGCCAATGCCGGATAGGTGTTGCGCACGACGGCGAATCGGCGATAGACGTTGAGAATCGACTCGGGATCGCCCTCCTGCGCCGCGACCTCCTTGACGGAGGCCATGCCGGCAAAGGTCTTCGACGACGGATCGTCGATCGTCGAACCGTCGCCCCACTTCATCGCCGCACGAACGTATTCGTCGCCGCCCTCTTTCTTGCCGACATAGCCCAACTCCTCGCCGTAATAGATGTAGGGCGAGCCCGACGCCGTCAACAGCACGGCACCGGCCAGTTTGGCCCGCGCTTCGGAATCGTTCAGCGACGAACGGGCGCGATCTTCGTCGTGATTCGATAGTTTCGTCGCAGCGATGAAGTCCGCACGACGGGACTTGTAAAGCTCCCTGTACGAAAGGATGTCTTTCACGAAATAACAGCCCGTAGCATTGTTGATCGCCCATTCGAGCCGGTTCCAGAAATCGAACTCAAAACAGGCGGGCAGCCCCTTATAGTAAGGAGCGACCTCCGCAGCCGACGAGAAGACCTCGCCGACCATGTAGAGCGGCACGGAATGCGATTGCCGGAAATGGGCATCGAGCGTCGTGTAGAATTTGTTCCAGAAGGTGGGATTTTCGTCCGAATCGGCATTGTGATAGATGTGCTTCGCCCCGTCCATGCGCAGGCCGTCGACCCCCATGTCGAGCCACTTTTCGGCCGCCGAGCAGATCAACTTGAAAGCCGGCGACTGCTCGCATGTGGCGGCGGCGCCGTAATTCAGATCGGCGAACCATTCGGTCCAGAAATGCGAATGATACTTCAGCACCTCCATGCCGGGCAGCAGAATATCCTTGGCATTGCCGCCGTTGGCCAACGTCATCGGTACGCCCCACTGCATCGGTGCAGCCGACGAAGCGCCCCATTTGTAATTGTCCCACTGCGTGGCCGACGTTCGCACGAGGCAGCCCCACGGCGACGCGAACTCGACGGCCAACGTATAGATTCCGTTGCCCTGGTCGTAAAACGCATGATTCGAAGCCTGCTCGCCGAAATAGAGCCATTTGTCTGCGGCCGGCGCACCCGGGTTTTCGATCTGTTCGACTTTCTCGACTTTGAGGGTCTTGTTCGCGCCGCTCCAGTCGAGCGTGAATTTCAGTCGCTGCGGTGCGGCATCGCCGGTCGCGGTCGAAAACCACTGACCCGCATCGTAGCCCTCGGCCCCTTCGGTCGCGATCATCGGAATGCGGCCCGCCGCGATGTCGGCCGCAGGGTCGGTCGAAAGGATGTAATAATCGCGATAAGGGCTCTTTTCATCCGCCAAGGCCGCGCGGAACCAGGGATGCTCGCGGCTCGTATGGTTGATGACCCAATCCATGTAGATGCGGATGCCCCGGGCATGTGCCGCTTCGATCAATGCGCGGAAATCGGCCTCCGTGCCATAATCCGGATTTATCGCCTCGTAATCCAAGACATCGTACCCGTGATACGAAGCCGCCGGATGGACGGGCGACAACCAGATGGCCGAAACACCCAACTGCTGCAAATAATCGAGTTTCGAGACGATGCCCTGCAAGTCTCCCAACCGATCGCCGTTCGAATCGGCAAAGGCATAGACCAGCAGTTGATAGGTAATATCGGCTCGTTTCACGCCGTCCCATTCATCGGGAGCGACCGCGATTTCCGTCGGTTCGATGATCGGCTCCACGGGCGGTTCGTCGCCTCCGCTGCTGCACGCGCACAGGGCGCACAACAAGCACACAGTGCACCATCCAGCCACCCGCCAAAGGATGTTCCACTTTTTCATAAGTATTTCGTTTTAGTCGGTTTCGATTCGTTCGGGGTCGGCGCACCGGTCAAAGTACGCCGACCAAAACAGAGCGGGCGGAGGGTCGTTCGCAGACCGCCCCGCCTGCTCGGATCGTTCAGCGATTATTTGTATTCGCTGACCGTGATCGTCTCGGCAGCCGCGTCGTACACCAAATAGACGCTCTTGCCTACCAAGGCATCGTTCTTGATGTTGCCAGCGCCTTTCGTTACGGAGAATGCCGTATCGAATGCCGCGAACTCGCCGCCGCGGTCATCGTCCCAAGCACCGTCCTTGCGAATCTTGAACTCGCCGTCGGCTACGAACGGAACGCTGCGGAAGGTGGTTCCGTCGGCAACCATTACTACGTCGCTGTCCCAGTTCGAACCGTTGACTTGTCCGACAACGCCCCAACGACCGGCAGCCAGTTTGTCGATCGTGATCGTTTGATCGTTCAGATTGAGGGTTACCAGCACCGGAGCGCCTGCGGTACCCTCGACTTTGATATTCTCGCCATTCTCGCTCACAGCCGTGAAGGGCTTGCCGAATGCTTCGAACGTGCCGCCATAGCTGATGTCCCAAGCTGAATCCTGACGAATCTTGAAACCGCCTTCACCGAGCACGGCCACGGTGGTGTAGATGTTGCTTCCGGCCGAAGTTTCCAGCAAGTGGTAGGTATCCTTATCCCAGCCGTTGGCCAGTGCATCGCCGACCATGCCGAGGCCTTGGTTGGCCGGCAGTACGGTAACCGTTTCGGTCTTCGGGTCGTAAACCACGGCGTAATCGCCCTTTTCAACCGTCATGTTGGCACCGTTATTCGTTACCGGAGATGCCGCACCTACAGTTACGGCACCGCCGCGGTTGATGTCCCAGGCATTGTTCCAGCGGAGTTTGAACTCACCATCCAGCGTCGTTACGGGGCTTACCCACAGACCGTTCTCGTTAGCCGTCAGATAAACGTCGAGCGTCCAGTCGGTATTGCCGTTGACGTTGCCGATGAGCGACCACAAACCGGCTTTGATTTTCACTTCGGGTTCCGGTTCGGGCTCGTCGCCGCCGGCGGGTGCCGTCGGCTCCTCCTGGCCGTACATCTTACCGTCGAACGTGTACTCTCCGTTGTTGAAGTCTACGTAGACACGATAGTTGCCCGCTTCGACCGGAATATTACCGCCGCCGTTCGCCAGATCGACGCCCCAGTTCAACGTCCAGTCGCTGTCGGCGCGGAGCTTCATTTCGGTTGCGTCGGCAACCGTAATATCGGCATAGAAGCGGTGTTTGTAGGCGTTGTACTCCATCACGATGTCGTTGTCCCAGTCGCCGTTGAGACCGATGATGCCGACCTGGTCGGCCGACCACGATTTCTTCAGCACGAGCGACGTCTTGTCGAACTCGAACATGTAGAAGCGCTTGGAATAAGCCTTGATGTCGCCCGAACCACCATCGTTGATCAACTGAACCGATGCCGCTTCGGCCTCGGGAGCCGTTGCGGCTTTGTCCAGGCCCCAGTTGCCATTGTCCCAATTGGCGGCACCGGTCAGTTTGAATCCGTTGGCCGCTTTTTCGCCGAAGTCGATCAAGCCCGTGTAGGTCGAACCGCCCTTATAAGCGTAGAGATATTGATCGACATTGTCGAAACTCCAGCCGTTGAAGTCGCCGATGACCCAAACATGCTCGAACTTGTCGACATCGTTGATCTCGACATTGTAGGGCGTGAATTGTGCGATGACCGCATCGGAATAGAACTCCGTTCCTTCGACCGTCGTCCCCTTGTCGTTGGCCAGATTGGTTACCACGAAAAACCGCACCGTACACTCCTCACCGGGCAAAACGCCCAAATTGAGCAACACATTGTTGAGATCCTTCTGCGGGATGGTGATCGTCGCAGGGTCGGTGCTGACGACAGCCGCCGAAATACGGGTCATCGTCGAGATGTCGGGAAGCACGGAAGCCGCCTCCTTGGCCGATGCGACCGACGCAAGGTCGACGTAAACCGAATAGTTCACGTTGGTCGGCACGCCGTAATCGGCTTTCGTATAAGTCAACACAACAGGCGCGCCATCGGCCGTCAGGATACCTCCATCGGGGCCGGAAAGCGTCCCTGCCACGGGGGCGACGACATCCGACGGGTGGTAGATGACGTCGATATGATCCTGCTCGCACGATCCGAACCACAGACCGGCCGCCGCAAGACACAATATACTAAATAACTTTTTCATCGTTTGCTGTTTTTATCGGTTCATACTCTGATTAATAACCCGGATTCTGTACCAGACTGCCGTTCGAATTGAGGTCGGACGACGGAATGGGCATCAGATTGAAATGATCGTCGACCCGCTGTCCGGCTTTCAGACCGCCTTTGTACTGCCACAGGTAATCGTTCGTGGTGAACAGGCCGTAACGAATCAAGTCCTGACGACGGCAGCACTCCCACATCATTTCGCGGGCACGTTCGTCGAGCACGTCCTCCTTGGTGAACGACGTTACGGCAGACAGACCGGCACGCGTGCGGACTTCGTTGAAAGCGTTCAACGCCTCCGACATCGAACCGGCTCCGCGGGCGGCGCACTCGGCCATCATCAGATAGGCGTCGGCCGCGCGGAACACGGGGAAGTCGGTATCGACGAAACCGTCGGCTTGTCCCGGGGTTCCATCGCTCTTCTTATTAGTGAACTTCATCGACTTGTAACCGCCACTGGTGAACTCCGACAAAACCTCGATGCTTGCACCGTACTGCGTGAAGAACATGGCGCGGGCATCCTTGTCGAGGTCGAACTTCGAAGTGAACTCCGGCGTAACCGACAGACCGCCCCACCCGCTTGCGATACCGAACGAAGCAGCATCCATATCGCCACCGACGGCTGCGAAGATCAAGAAGTCCATACCGCCGTAAGATTGCGTATTCAGACCGTCGAACTCAACCGCGAAGATGATTTCGTCGCCGTTGTAGGTGGTGTTTTTCGTCCAGCGATGGTTGTCGGCCATGAAAAGCTCGGCGAAATTGTCGTGCAGACGATATTTCTGACGGATGATCGCGCTCTGTTCGTAGCACTTGTCGTACATCGCGGTGCCTTTCCATACCTCGGCATTGAGGTAGAGTTTGGCCAGAATCATGCGCACCATGCCCTTGTCGCAGCGGCCGTAGACGTTCTTGCCCTCATCGGCAAGTCCGCTGCCGCTGTCGAGCAGTTCGAGCGCCTCCTTTTCCATCCAGTCGAACAGGTCGCCGCGCTCGATGCGCTGACCGCCCGTCGCGCCGACCGTATTGGCCTCCGTCGCGAACGGCACGTTGCCGAAGAGGTCGATGGCGTGGTAGTAGCTCAACAGACGCAACGCGCGCGCCTCGGCGATGAAAGCGTTCTTCTGCGGGAACTCGGAATCGGGAATACCGGCGACATTGGCATTGATCTGACGAATCAACTCGTTGCAGAGACTGACCTGGTAGAAAATACGCGCATACATGCCGACCACCAACACATTCGAAGCCGTCCAGCACTGGTTGTGGAGGTCGAATACGCCCGGGTCGTTCCAGCAGCAGACCGATTCGTCGGTCGTGAGGCACTGCATGTTCCACAAGGCGCGCAGATACTGACCCGTACCGCCGTCGAGGCCGTCGATGTCGGGGCCGCCGTTCACGCCTTTGGACGACGAAACGGCCAAACCCTGGTAACACTTCGCGAGCACGGCCTCGAACGCATCCTGCGACGAAAGCACATCCTGCGGGAGCTGCACATCGGGGTCGATCGGCTGCGTATCCAAATCGCCCGTGCACGAACCTGCACCCAGCATACATGCTGCGGCGAAGGTCATCATCAAGACTTTATACTTTTTCATAATTTACAGTCGTTTTTTGGGGATTAGAAATTGAATTTCACACCGAGAATGTAGGTGCGCGGACGCGGATACATGTTGTTGTCGATACCCGAGTAGATTTCGGGGTCGATGCCATCGTAGCCCGTGAACGTGCAGACGTTCTGCACCGTACCGAATACGCTCAACGACATCGGACGCGAAAGTTTCTTGCCCAGCGCGAAGCGGTAGCTCAACGTGATGTTGTCGATCTTGAGGAACGACGCATTGCGCACGTAGTAATCCGACAGATACTGCGCCTCCTTGACGAAGCCCGTAGCTGCGGCCGACGCCTTGCGGTTCGCAATGAAGTTCGTGGCCGTGAAGGCGCCCGACAGGAGTTCGTTGTTCGACGACATGTTGTCGTAGACGTAGTTGCCGATGTTGGCGTGTGCCGAAACGGCCAGCGTCAACGCCTTCCACGACAGCTGCGTGTTGAAGCCCAGCGTAACGTCGGGAGCGGCCTTCTTGAAGCAATAACGGTCTTTGTCGTCGATCTTGCCGTCTTCGTTGCGGTCGACGTACAGGCCCTCGATCGGCTTGCCCGCCTCGTCGTAAATCTGCTGGAATACGAAGAACGAATAGGTCGGATGGCCCGTCTGGTGCACCTGGCAGTTGTTGCCCGTACCGCCCGACACGCCGCCGGTCAGCACGCCCAGATAACCCTCCGTACCGTCTTCGGCCGAGAGGTGGGTGATCTTGTTCTTGTTCCAGGCGGCGTTGAATCCGATCGTCCAGTTCCAATCCTTGGTCTCGATGGGCACGGCGTTGATTTCGAACTCGACGCCCGTGTTCTCCATGTCGCCGATGTTGGCGTTCAGATAGTTCTTGAGGTTGGCACCGGCGGCGATCGGCGTGTAGTTCAGCATGTCGGTCGTCTTGCGGTAGTAGAAGTCCACCGAACCGTAGATGCGGCCGTTTAGGAAGCCGTAGTCCAAACCGGCGTTGTAGGTGGTGGTGGTCTCCCACTTCAGATCGGCGTTGTAGCCCTGGGGCGTGATCGGGATGATGACCTTGTCGCCGAACTGGTAGTAGCTGCCGAGTTCGTTCAAGACATAGGTGGGCAGCGTGTCGTAGAGACCGCCGACCTCCTGCTGACCGGTCTTACCCCAGCTCAAGCGCAGCTTGAGGTTCGAGAGCGCGCGGCTGTCTTTGAGGAAACTTTCGTTCGAGATGTTCCAGCCGACGGCCACCGAGGGGAATACGCCCCACTTGTTGTTCGAGAAGCGCGAGGTACCGTCGCGACGGATCGTCGCCGTGAGGTAGTAACGGTTGTCGAACGAATAGTTGGCACGGCCGAAGAACGAAACGAGGTACTGCTCCTCCTTATCGACAAATGGCATTTTCAGCCAATAGTTCGGCGCATCGGGTGCGGTACCGTCAGCGCGGAACTGCTGCTCCGCCGACGATTTGTAGATGTGCTGCCACGAATAACCGGCCATCACATCGAACGAATGGCGGCCGAGCGTCTTGGCATAGGCGATGTAGGCCTCCAAGGTCTGGGTGCGCTTCATCTGCGAATAGTCCTTGTGGTAACCGCTACCGGTTTGGGTTACGTCGTGCATCGTCTGCTCGCGGCCCGGAGCCACGTCGACCGTACCGTTCGACTTCGAGTAGTCGAGACCGAGGTTCAAGTTCACGCGCAGGTCTTCGAAACCGTGAATCTTGTAGTCGATCTGCGCATTGCCGATGAAGCGTTTGGCGTTGGCCTCATCGAACTTGTCGTTCAAGAGGGCGAGGGGGTTCTGGGCGGCCTGCGTATTGTAGTTGGACTGCGTGAGTTCCGGATAACCGTCGGCACCGAGCTTGCCGTTGTGCCACCACGAATAACCGTTCAGACCGTGCTCGTCGTAGACGGGTTTGGTTGGGTCGTACGACACGGCCGCACCCACAGCATCCTGATTGGCGAAGCGGTTGTCCATGTTCATGCCCTTCGCATTCAAATTGACCGACAGGTGTTTGTTCAGCAACTGGGGATTCAACGAAACAGCGAGCGTTTCGCGCGTCATGTTCGACGTCTTGAGCGTACCGTCCTGGTTCAGATAACCGACCGATACGCGATAGGGCATCGCATTCTTCGCCGCCTTGTCGAAGTTCACATTGCCCGTCAGGCTGATGTTACCTTCGTAGGACTGGGCCAGCTGGTAGACCTCTTTCTGCCAGTCCGTATTGTAGAATTTCTGCTCGCCGCCGTAAGTGAGACCCAGCGCACGGTAAGCGTTGCTGTCTTCGCCGTAATAACCGCGAACCGCCTCGATCAACTGCGAAGCGTTCATCATGTCGACGTACTTCGAATTGTGGCTCAACGAAGCCGTAAAATCGACGTCCACGTGCGGAATGGCCGCATCGCGGCTCGACCCCTTCTTGGTCGTGATGATGATGACACCGTTCGATGCGCGCGAACCGTAGATGGCCGTCGCCGACGCATCTTTCAGCACGGTGTACGATTCGATGTCGGAGGGGTTGATCGACGCCAGCGGATTGCTGACGCCGCTAATGTCGTCGTTCGTAACGGGCAGCCCGTCGATGATGATCAACGGATCGTTCGACGCATTGAGCGACGAACCGCCACGGATGCGGATGGTCGCTTTGGAACCCGGCGCACCGTCGCCCGAAGTGATGACGACACCGGCGCTCTTACCACGCAACAGATCGGCCGGCGACGAAACCATACCTTTATTCAGTTGATCGGCCTTGACCGTAACGACCGAACCGGTCGCATCGTTCTTCTTAACGGTACCGTAACCGATGACAATCACTTCGTCGAGCGACGTGAGGTCCTCTTCGAGCACCACATGCTTCAAGTCGGCCGACGAGGCGACGCGCGTTACGGGTTTGTAACCGATGAAGCTCACTTCGACGACGGAATTCGGGCCGGTTACGGCCAACGCATACCGACCGTCGATGTCGGTCGTCGTGCCGCGAACCGTTCCCTGCTCCACGATCGAGACGCCGATCATCGGAGCGCCGGAGGCATCGACGACGACGCCATTCACCTCATAATCACCGCTCTGGGCAACTGCGAGGGGGGGGGTAATCGCAAATAGAAGCATCATACCCAAACACATAGCTGCAACTTTTTTCATAAAGTCCTTTGTGTTAGTTAATAATTGGTTGATTGGTTTAGTTATCGTTTTTTATGTTTTTTCGGCGCGAACGACGCAGCCTTTCGCCGCCCGCAGCCGGATCATTCGGTTATCGGCGGTCATCGGGCAATCGGCGACGTTCGCCGCCGATCGCGATTTCGACCGGTTCGCCCTCGTTCCGCACCTCAACACCGTCGTGCGTTACGGTAACAGTCAATATCCGGCCTCGGTAGTCGACGCGGAAAGCGAGCGACCGCCACGCTTCGGGCAGATGGGGCGTGAAGTTCAACACGCCGTCGGCCATCCGCATACCGCCGAAGCCCTCGACCACAGCCAACCACGAACCGGCCATCGAGGTAACGTGGCACCCCTCCTCGACCTCGCGGTTGTAATCGTCCAGATCGAGGCGTGCGGTGCGCAGATAGAGTTCGTAAGCTTTGGCCGCATCGCCGATCTTCGCGGCGAGAATGGCATGGACGCAGGGCGACAACGACGATTCGTGCACCGTGCGGGCCTCGTAGAACCGGAAGTTGCGACGGATGGTCTCGTCATCGAACTGTTCCTGGAAAAGGTAAATGCCTTGCAGCACGTCGGCCTGTTTGATGAAGCACGAACGCAGGATGCGATCCCACGACCACTTTTGGTTGATAGGCCGTTCCGCCGGATCGAGTTCGCTGACCAGTACCTGTTCCTTGTCCAAATAACCGTCCTGCTGGAGGAAGATGCCGCGTTCGCGGTCTTCGCCCAGATACATCTTGTCAACGATCTCCATCCAGCGGGCCGTTTCGGCCTGTTCGTCGAAATGCCGCTTCGCGCAGATGCGAGCATATGCTTCGGGGCGGTTCTCCCGCACCCAAGCCGCCGCCTCGGCCGCGTAACGCATACACCAACAAGCGATATAGGAGGTGTACCAATTGTTGTTGACGTTGTTTTCGTACTCGTTGGGACCCGTAACGCCCAACATCACATACTGCTGCCGCGCCTCCGACCAGGTGATGCGCTGCGCCCAGAACCGGGCGATGGACAACAAGACCTCCAAACCGCCCTCGGCCAGATAGGCCCGGTCGCCGGTATAACGGATATAATTGAAAACGGCATAGGCGATGGCCCCGTTGCGGTGGATCTCCTCGAAGGTGATTTCCCACTCGTTGTGGCACTCTTCGCCGTTGATGGTTACCATCGGATAGAGGGCCGCCCCCTCCTTGAAACCCAATTTGGCAGCATTTTCGATCGCCTTGTCCAACTGGTTGTAGCGATAGACGAGCAGTTCGCGGGCGACCTCCTGACCGGCGGTCGAGAGATAGAACGGCAGGCAATAAGCCTCCGTATCCCAATAGGTTACGCCGCCGTATTTCTCGCCCGTGAATCCCTTGGGGCCGATGTTCAGACGGGTATCGACGCCCGTATAGGTCTGCAACAGCATGAAGATGCAGAACCGGATGCCCTGCTGCGCCGCATCGTCGCCGTCGATAACGACATCGCAACGGTGCCAGCGGGCCGCCCAAGCCTCCTCCTGCTCGTTCACCAACGCATCGAAACCGGCCTGCAATCCGTCAGCCGCCACCGCCTGCGCCGCAGATAGCAACTCCTCAGGCCGATGGTTCAACGACGAACAGATGCCCGTATATTTATACAAAGTAGCGGTCGTCCCCTTGGAGCGATGCACGGTCGCTGTCCGACGCGGTTTCTCGGGCACGGTCTCGCAGACAAATTGCGCCCCGTCCAATGCGACAGCCTGCGCCCAAGCGACTTCGAAGCCGCTTTTCCGCGTACAGCTCTGCGTGGCATCCTCCTCGGTGCGCACCGGTTCCCAGAATTTTTCGTCGTAGTTGGCATCGGAGTTCCGCACGTCGGCGTCGATGTAGGGCGAAAAGGTGATTTCGGCATCCCGATTCACGGGCGTAACGCTGTAACGGATCACGCCCAACTCGCGACGGGCCAGCGACAGGAACCGCACGGCCTCGACCTCCACTTCGGCCCCGTTTTTCAGGACGACGGTCATCCGGCGCGTCAACACCGAACGGCGCATGTCCATTTCACGGTAAAATCGCTTCACCTCGCACTGCGCCAGGTCGAGTTCCTCGCCGTCGATGCGCACGTCGACCCCGATCCAGAAAGCGGCATTCAACACCTTGGCGAAATACTCGGGATAGCCGTTTTTCCACCACCCTACGCGGGTTTTGTCGGGATAGTAGACGCCGCCGATATAGTTGCCCTGCAACGAGGGGCCCGAATAGTGCTCCTCGAAATTGGCACGGCCGCCCATCACGCCGTTGCCCAACGCGAAGAGCGATTCGGACGACTTCACGCGCGAAGGATCGAAATCGTTTTCGGTCAACAACCACGGGTCGATGCCCAGATTCAGTCGATTGCTTTGCATAGTGCTTCGTATGTGAAATTTTCGAATGTCGTGATTCCCGTCGTCGCGCGGGCGAGCGACCGATCGCCGCCGACGCCCACCGACCGCATGCCGGCCCGTGCCGCCGCTTCGATGCCCGCCGCCGCATCCTCGAAGACGACGCATTTTTCTGAAACGGCGTTTAGCAATTCCGCCCCTTTTAAGAAAACTTCGGGGTCGGGCTTGGCTCGCGAAACGAGCGTGCCGTCGACAATGGCATCGAAGACGTCGCGCAAAGCGCACCGGTCGAGAATCGTTCCGGCATTCTTCGACGCCGATCCGAGGGCGATTTTGACCCCGTGCCGTTTCAGATCGGCCAGAAAGTCGCGCACGCCGGGCAACACGTCGTCGGGCGTCATGGTCGAGACGTAACTCAGATAGCGGTCATTCTTTTCGGCCGCCAAACGCTCTTTCTCCTCCTGCGAGAAGCGGTTCTCCATGCCGCCGGCCCGCAACACGATGTCGAGCGAGGCCATCCGGCTCACGCCCTTGGTCGCTTCGCCCTGCTCGGGCGTGAACTCGAACCCAAGGTCGTGCGCCAAATCGGCCCACGCCCGATAGTGGAAGCGTGCGGTGTCGACCAGCACGCCGTCCAGATCGAATAGGCAACAGGCAATCATCTTATTTCTCTTTAACGAAATATACCGAAACAGCCGCCAGCAGCATCAACACGCCGGCCAGACCGATCATCGACATCGCATCGGAAGCGAAGATATGCTGCACGATCAGACCGCCCGTCAATCCGATGACGATCTGCGGGATGGTGATCGTGAAGTTGAAGATGCCCATGTAAACGCCCATGTGATGGGCATCGACCGCTCGCGAGAGGATCGAATAGGGCATGGCCAGAATACCGGCCCACGCGATGCCGATGCCGATCATGGGCAGCATCAGGGCATACTGGTCGTGCAATTGCGTCAACCCGAGGAATCCGGCGGCACCGAACAACAGGCTCACCGCATAGACGAGTTTATTGCCGTAACGAGCGGCCACCCCGCCCATGACGAGCGACACGAGACACGCCGGAATCGGATAGATGCCGTTCAGCACGCCGACCCACGTTTGGGTAGCGCCCTCCGAGAGAACCACACCTGTTTCGTGATCGGTAACGACGCCCGTGATAGCACTTTTCAGATAGGTCCACATCAGAAAGAGCGATGCCCACGAGAAAAACTGCACGACGCCCAACTGCAACATCACACGCGGGATGTTGCGCATCAATGCAAAGAACGAAAGCCGTTCGCTCGCGGCCGCCGCGCCAGCCTTGCCCGAAGCCGCATCGGCGGCATTCGCGCCATCATCGTATTTAGAAAACTCCTCGGGCGGATATTCGCGGGTGCGGAACGACGTAACGAGTACCGTAGCCAACAGAATGGCGCCGCCTATATAATAGGAATAGGCGATATGGTCGGCCACCTCGCCCGGCCGCACCTCGTCGGAGATGCCCAGATGGGTCAACAGCAAAGGCAGCACGGCGCCGACGACCGCCCCGAGATTGATCAAGAATGTTTGGACGACATAGCCTTTGGTCTTTTGCTCGTCGTTGAGCATATCGGCCACCAACGCGCGGAACGGCTGCATCGTTACGTTGAACGACAAATCCATGAACAAGAGGATGAACGCGCCCATCGCCAACGGAGCGAAGGCCAGCAAGACCGGACAATTGGGCATCAAGGCCAAAGCAAGGGTCGAAATGATCGCTCCGCCGAGAATGAACGGAATACGTCGGCCGAAGCGCGTCCAGGTGCCGTCGGAAAAGAGTCCGACGATGGGCTGCACGACCAATCCGGCTAACGGAGCCGCCAACCAAAAATAACTCAATTGATGCACGTCGGCCCCCAACGATTCGAAGATGGTCGAAGTATTCGAATTCTGGAGCGAATAGCCGATCTGCACGCCCAAAAAGCCGAAGCTGAGATTCCAGATTTGCCAAAAGGACAAATTAGGTTTTTTCATGTCGATTTAGGAATAGCGGTTAGGTTGCTTATGCAAATTTTAACAAAACAATCGAGAAAAGCAACGCTCCGCCCCCGAACGGTGGATTTTCAAGGACGAACCGCACGAAAAACGCCGTGAACGGAAAAAATTTGGATTATTCGGCAGAAGTTCTTACTTTTGAATAAGAGTTGAGAGACCGTTTTTCGCCGTGAAAGAGCTCCGCACCGCATCCATCATCCATCTGTTCGCCCTGGTGCACGCCTGCATCGTCATCCTGTGCCAGGCGTTCGGCGTGCAGGACGAACTCCTGCTGACCGCCGCAACGATCGCCCTCATCAGCATCATCTGTTTCCGCAAACAACGAAGCATCGACGTCGTGGCCGCCTGGGTCATCGTCGGCAACATCATCGGATTCATCATCGGCACCTACGGAGCCCGCCTGCTGCGACTGGCCATCGCCAACGATACGATCGTCCACGTCATCACCACGCTGCTCACGACCGAAATTCTCGGATTCGGCGTGCTCTTTCTGCTGCGGCTCTTCCGGCATCCGGAGCAACCGGACGACAAACCGGTGCCGACAGCCCAATCGGTTTCGCAAGGAGGCCCCGACATTCGGCAAGTGCTGTTCGTGCTCGGCATCATCATGCTGCTGCGCATCGGCTATTCGCTGTTTTTCAGCAACTACCTCACCGAGGATATATTCCGGCACTTCTTCCGGCTGCTGTTCAGCAACTCGTTAGCCACCTTGACGCTCATCTGCTGCAACATCATCTACATCCGCATCTCCCGCCGGCGGGCCTGGTACAACCGGCCGCTGCTCCACATCATGGGCGTCGTCATCGAATCAATGCTGCTCGCCGTCCTCACCGCGTTCGTCATCGGCTACGACCTTCCTTTCGGTACACCGACCCCATTCGCCGAAGGGTCGTTCCTGCAAACGAGCGTTCTGCTGCTGCTGGTCAACATCATCATCTATCTCATCGTGCTGGCAGGCGACTACATCTGGCTGACCCGCAACCAGCTGCACCGCGAACGCGACAAACGCCACTTAGCCCAGTTCCGCTACAGCCTGCTCAAACAACAGGTCAATCCCCACTTCCTGTTCAACTCGCTGAACATCCTCAGCGGGTTGGTCGAGGAGAACAAGAATCCCGAAGCCAACGAATACATCCGCAAATTGGCGTCGCTCTACCGCTACATGCTGCAAAACGAAAAAGAGACCTTCGTACGGCTGTGCGACGAACTGGCCTTCACCCGACAATACATCGACCTGCTGAAGGTGCGTTTCCCCGACGGATTCCAGGTCGAATACCGCATTGATCCGCAAGCCTCCAACAGTTACATCGTTCCCTGCTGTCTCCAGATGCTGATCGAAAATGCGTTGAAACACAACATCGTGCGGTCGGAAAAGCCATTGCATATCGTCATCGAGGCCACGCCGCAACGGATCACCGTAGTCAACAATCTGCAACCCCGCTACGCCGACAACGGGTCGGGAAGCACCCGTTTCGGGCTGGCCAACATATCGCAACAATACCGCGGCATACTCGGCCGGGAGATCGTCGTTCGAAAGAACGAAACGGAATTCCGGGTCGAACTGCCCCTAATCTGAAACCGGTCATGAACGTACTCATCATCGAAGACGAACCCGTCGCCCGACAGATGCTGGCCCACCTGCTCGTGCAGCATTTTCCGGACATCGCGATCTGCGGGCTGCTCGACAGCGTGGATCAGAGTGTCGCCTGGCTCGAAAGCCACCCCGCTCCCGATGCGATTTTCATGGACATCCAGCTCGGCGACGGCCAGGCATTCGACATTTTCGAACGCACGACGATCGACTGTCCCGTAGTCATGACCACGGCCTACGATCACTATGCGGTCAAAGCCTTCGAGGTAAATTCCATCGACTATTTATTGAAACCCATCGGACTGCCCGACCTGCAACGGGCTGTCGATCGTTGCCGCAACCGCCGCCGGCAAACTGGATTCGACCTCGGGCAGCTGCGCGAATTGCGGGAAGCGCTCACGGCAAGACCGGAACCGCGTTACAAACAACGTTACTTGTTGCGTTTCAACGACAAACTCGTCATGGTCGAAACATCGCAAATCGCCTACTTCTACTCCGAACAGGGCAGCACCTATCTGATGACGGTCGCAGGAGAAAAGTATCTGATGGACACCTCATTGGACACGATTTGCGAGGAGATGGACCCGGCCCGCTTCTTCCGGATTTCGCGCAGTTGCATCATTTCGGGCGACGGCATCGGAAGCGTCGCGAAACGGTTGGGCAACCGGTTGAAACTCAAGCTGAAGCCGGAAAACGACATTGATTCGTTCGTCAGTCGAGCCAAAACCGCCGAGTTCATCGCCTGGCTCGAAAACGGCGGAAAATAAATCCGGAATCGTCTTTCAAAAACAAGCGCACCCGATCTATAAAAAAGCGGGACGGACTTCTTTAAGGAAGCTCGTCCCGCTTTCGATTGATCCGAAACTCGGAATTTTACTGTGCCTGCTGCAAGGATTCCAAGTCGGCTTTGGCGGCGACGATCAGATTCTCGTACTCCGGCAGACCCGTACCGCCCGGAATCTTGTGGCCGCAGATGACATTCTCCTTGAGGTTCTCCAGCGGATCGGTCTTGGCCTGGATGGCCGCTTCGTTGAGCACCTTGGTAGTCTCCTGGAAGGAAGCAGCCGAGATGAAGCTCGAAGTCTGCAACGCCGCACGGGTGATACCTTGCAAAATCTGCGTCGAAGTGGCCGGCACGATGTCGCGCACCTGCACGGGACGCAGATCGCGACGCTTCAGGCTCGAATTTTCATCGCGCAGTTTGCGCAACGAAACGATCTGGCCGGGCTGCATCGAGGTCGAATCGCCTGCGTCGGTAACGACCACCTTGTCGTACAATTCGTCATTGACGTCCATGAACTCCCATTTGTCGACGATCTGATCCTCGAAAAAACGGGTATCGCCCGGGTCTTCGATCTTCACTTTCGACATCATCTGACGGACGATCACCTCGAAATGTTTGTCGTTGATCTTCACGCCCTGCATGCGGTAAACCTCCTGCACCTCGTTGACGATGTACTCCTGTACGCGCGTCGGGCCCAGGATGTTCAGAATATCCGACGGCGTGATAGCACCGTCCGACAAAGCGCCGCCGGCCTTCACGAAGTCGTTCTCCTGCACGACGATCTGACGCGACAGCGGAACCAAATAACGTTTCACATCGCCCTGCTTCGAGGTAACGACGATCTCGCGATTACCGCGCTTGATCTTGCCGAACGAAATTTCGCCGTCGATCTCCGACACGATAGCCGGATTGGACGGGTTGTGGGCCTCGAACAGCTCCGTAACACGCGGCAGACCACCGGTAATATCGCCGCCGGACTTGCCGACCACGCGCGGAATCTTGATGAGAATATCGCCGGCCTTGATGCGGGCGTTGTCCTTGACGACGACGTGCGCACCCACGGGCAGGTTGTATTGTTTGACCTCCTCGCCCGCTTTGTCGACAATCTTGATGACGGGGTTCTTCATGCGGTCTTTCGATTCGATGACCACCTTTTCCGACAGACCCGTCTGTTCATCGCGCTCGTCGCGGTAGGTAATGCCCTCGATCACGCTCTCGTAGACCGCCTTACCCTCGTATTCCGAAATGATGACGGCGTTGTACGGATCCCATTCGCAAATCAGATCGCCTTTCTTCACCTCAGCACCGTCGGCCATAAAGAGGGTCGAGCCGTAAGGCAAAGCGTGGGTATAGAGTACAATTTCGGTCTTCGGATCGACGATGCGGAACTCCGACTGACGCGAAATCACGATATCAATCGGTTCGCCTGCGGCATTCTTGCCCTTCACGGTGCGCAACTCCTCGATGTCCAGACGACCTTCGTATTTCGAAACGACGTTGGTTTCGACTGCCGTGCCGCCGGCCACACCGCCGACGTGGAACGTACGCAACGTCAACTGTGTACCCGGCTCGCCGATGGACTGCGCCGCGATGACGCCGACCACCTCGCCTTTTTGTACCATACGGGCCGTAGCCAGATTGCGGCCGTAGCACTTCGCACAGACGCCGTGGCGCGATTCGCAGGTCAGCACCGAACGGATTTCGACCGATTCGAGCGGCGATTTTTCGATCGACTCGGCAATCGACTCGGTGATCTCCTCGCCCGCCTTGCAAAGCACCTCGCCCGTCAACGGGTGGATGACGTCGTTCAAAGCCGTACGACCCAGAATGCGATCGTACAAGGTCTGCACCACGTCGTCGTTCCGCTTGATGGCCGTAGCCGTCAGACCGCGCAACGTGCCGCAATCCTCCTCGTTGATGATGACATCCTGCGCCACATCGACCAGACGACGGGTCAGATAACCGGCATCGGCCGTTTTCAACGCCGTATCGGCCAGACCCTTGCGGGCGCCGTGCGTCGAAATGAAGTATTCCAACACCGACAGACCCTCCTTGAAGTTCGAGAGAATCGGGTTTTCGATGACCTGCTGGCCACCCTCGACACCCGACTTCTGCGGCTTGGCCATCAGGCCACGCATACCGCTCAACTGACGGATCTGCTCCTTCGAACCACGGGCGCCGGAATCCAACATCATGTATACGGGGTTGAAACCATCGTTGTCGTTTACCAGCGTGTCGATCACGGCCTTCGTCAACTTGGTGTTGATGTTGGTCCAGACGTCGATGATCTGGTTGTAACGTTCGTTGTTGGTGATGAGACCCATGTTGTAGTCATCCATGATGGCGTCGGCCCGTTCGTAACCCTCCTGCACGAGCTGCTCCTTCTGCTCCGGAACGATCACGGCATCGAGGTTGAACGACAGACCGCCCTGGAACGCCATGCGGTACCCCATATCTTTGATATCGTCGAGGAAGTTGGCCACCTTGTCGGCGCCGGCCTTCTTCATGACCACGGCGATGATGTCGCGCAACGAACGTTTGGTCAGCACCTCGTTGATGTACCCGACCTCTTTCGGCACGACCTGATTGAAGAGGATGCGGCCGATAGTCGTCTCTTTCACCACCTTGACCGGATTGCCTTGTTCGTCGAGGTCATCGACCTGGCACTTGACCAGCGCATGCAGGTCGGCGCGTTTTTCGTTGTAGGCGATGATGGCCTCTTCGGGGCCGTAGAAAGTCAGCCCTTCGCCCTTCATACCCTTGCGGGGCTTGGTGATGTAGTAAAGACCGAGTACCATATCCTGCGACGGCACGGTAATCGGGGCGCCGTTCGCGGGATTGAGGACGTTGTGCGAACCGAGCATCAACAACTGCGCCTCCAGAATGGCGGCATTACCCAACGGCAAGTGCACGGCCATCTGGTCGCCGTCGAAGTCGGCGTTGAACGCCGTACAAGCCAACGGGTGCAGCTGCATGGCCTTGCCCTCGATCAGTTTGGGCTGGAAAGCCTGGATACCCAGACGGTGCAACGTCGGGGCACGGTTCATCAGCACGGGATGGCCCTTGATGACATTCTCCAGAATGCCCCAGATGACGGGGTCTTTGCGGTCGATGATCTTCTTGGCCGACTTCACCGTCTTCACGATGCCGCGCTCGATGAGTTTGCGGATGATGAACGGTTTGTAGAGTTCGGCGGCCATATCCTTCGGGATACCCATCTCGTGCATCTTCAGCTCGGGGCCGACGACGATGACCGAACGCGCGGAATAGTCGACACGTTTACCGAGCAGATTCTGACGGAAACGGCCTTGTTTGCCTTTCAGCGAATCGGAAAGCGACTTGAGCGGACGGTTCGACTCGTTCTTCACGGCATTGCTCTTGCGCGAGTTGTCGAACAACGAATCGACAGCTTCCTGCAACATACGTTTCTCATTGCGCAGGATGACCTCGGGGGCCTTGATTTCGATCAACCGTTTCAGACGGTTGTTGCGGATGATGACACGACGATAAAGGTCGTTCAAGTCCGACGTGGCGAAACGTCCGCCGTCCAGCGGTACCAACGGGCGCAACTCGGGCGGGATGACCGGAATGACGCTCAACACCATCCATTCGGGTTTGTTTTTGCCTTCCGACGCGCGGAACGATTCGATGACATTCAACTGTTTGAGGGCTTCGGCCTTGCGCTGCATCGAAGTCTCGGTCGACGCCTTATGGCGCAGCGCGTAGGACATCGAATCAAGGTCGACCTCCTTCAACAAGGTATAGATCGCCTCGGCGCCCATCTGCGCAATGAACTTGTTGGGATCGCTGTCGTCGAGCGACTGGTTGCCCTTCGGCAGAGCGGCCAACACATCCAGATACTCCTTTTCGGAGAGCGTCGCCAGTTTTTCGATGCCCTGCTCCGAAGCAGCGCCCGGATTGATCACGACATAACGTTCGTAGTAGATGATGGCTTCGAGCTTCTTCGACGGAATGCCCAACAGATAGCCGATTTTGGAGGGCAGCGACCGGAAATACCAGATATGCACCACCGGCACGACCAACGAAATGTGGCCCATGCGTTCGCGACGCACCTTTTTCTCGGTTACCTCCACCCCGCAACGGTCGCAGACGATGCCCTTGTAACGGATTCGCTTGTACTTGCCGCAATGGCACTCGTAGTCTTTCACCGGGCCGAAGATCCGTTCGCAGAACAAACCGTCGCGTTCGGGTTTGTAGGTGCGGTAGTTGATGGTCTCCGGTTTGAGCACCTCGCCGCTCGACTGGGCCAGAATCTCTTCGGGAGAGGCCAGACCGATCGAAATGCGGCTGTAACCGTTGTTCATCTTATTGTCTTTCGAAATTGACATAGAATTTGTTGTTTTTCTTATCCTCTGTTACTCAACTACTCCAGTTTGATGGACAGTGCCAGACCGCGCAACTCGTGCAGCAGAACGTTCATCGCCTCGGGGATACCCGGTTTCGGCAGATTGTCGCCCTTGACGATGGCTTCGTAAGCTTTCGCACGGCCCGTTACGTCATCGGACTTGACGGTCAGAATCTCCTGCAGGATGTTGGCGGCGCCGAAGCCCTCGAGCGCCCAAACCTCCATCTCGCCGAAACGCTGACCACCGAACTGCGCCTTACCGCCCAACGGCTGCTGGGTGATGAGCGAGTAGGGGCCGATGGAACGAGCGTGCATCTTGTCGTCGATCATGTGGCCCAGCTTGAGGAAGTAGGTTACGCCGACCGTTGCAGGCTGGTCGAAGCGTTCGCCCGTTTCGCCGTTGTAGAGATAGGTGCGGCCGCTGCGCGGAAGGCCCGCTTTGGCGACGTATTCGTTGATCTGGTCGAGCGAAGCGCCGTCGAAAATCGGCGTTGCGAACTTCATTCCCAGCTCGCGACCGGCCCAACCGAGCACAGCCTCATAGATCTGGCCCAAGTTCATACGCGAAGGCACGCCCAACGGGTTCAACACGATGTCGACGATCGTACCATCCTCCAAGAACGGCATATCTTCGTCGCGCACGACCTTCGCCACGATACCCTTGTTACCGTGGCGGCCGGCCATCTTGTCGCCCACCTTCAGTTTGCGCTTCTTGGCGATATAAACCTTCGCCATCTGGATGACGCCCGTCTGCGGCAGTTCGTCGCCGTTCGTGAGGTTGTATTTCTCACGCTTCGTAGCAGCATCGGCCTTCTTCCACTCGATCGTATAGTTGTTGACCGTCGTTTCGATCAATCCGTCGATGTGCGCGTCGCCCGTCCAGTTGCAGGTTCCGAGGTTGAGATACCCCATCGCCGCACCGGTCTTCTCGTCGATCGTCTTGCGCGAAATTTCGTCCAGCATCTTCTGCGTGAACTTCGCACCGGCCGGATACAATTCGACCCCGTAGTAGTCGGTGATTCCGGTCGTGGTCTTCCCCTGAAGCAACGACCACAATTTGGCGACGAGCCGTTTCGTCAGCTCCGCAATCTCGGTAACGAACTGTTCGTCGACCTTCTCCAACTGGACTTTTTCGGCATTTTTGCCCTTCTTGTTCTCCTTGTTGGCCCGGCTGTACAGTTTCGTGTCGATTACGACGCCGTGCAACGAAGGTTGGGCTTTCAGCGAAGCATCCTTCACATCGCCCGCCTTGTCGCCGAAAATGGCGCGCAAGAGTTTCTCCTCGGGCGAAGGATCGCTCTCGCCCTTCGGGGTGATTTTACCGATCAGGATATCGCCCGGCTCGACGTTGGCGCCGATGCGGATGATACCGTTCGCATCGAGGTCTTTCGTGGCATCTTCCGAGACGTTCGGAATATCGGAGGTCAATTCCTCGACACCGCGCTTGGTGTCGCGCACCTCCATGATGTATTCGTCGACGTGCACCGACGTATAAATATCCTCGCGCTGGATGCGTTCGGAAATCACAATGGCATCCTCGAAGTTGTATCCCTTCCAAGGCATGTATGCCACCTTCAAGTTGCGGCCCAACGCCAACTCGCCGTTCTGCGTCGAATAGCCCTCGGTCAGAATCTGGCCTTTCGTTACCCGATCGCCCGTCAGCACGGTCGGCTTCAACGTTACCGACGTATTCTGGTTCGTACGACGGTAGCGCGGCAATTCGTAGGTCGTGATCTCGGGAGCGAACGAAACGAGCACCTCGTCGGGCGTCCGGTCGTAGCGGATCTGAATCTTCGTGGCATCGGCGAACGTAACCTCGCCATCGCCCTCGGCGACGATCTGGATGCGGCTGTCGATAATCATGTCCTTCTCCAGGCCGGTACCGACGATCGGCGCCTCGGTCGTTACCAACGGCACGGCCTGACGCATCATGTTTGCACCCATCAACGCACGGTTGGCATCGTCGTGCTCCAAGAACGGGATCAGACTGGCAGCGATCGACGCAATCTGGTTCGGGGCGACGTCCATCAACGTAACCTCGTTGGCCGTAACGACGGGGAAATCGGCCCCTTCGCGCGCTTTGATACGCTCCGGCTGCAAGAAATGGCCCTCGTCGTCGATCGGCATGTTCGACTGCGCGACGATCTGCCCCTCCTCCTCTTCGGCGGAGTAGTAGCGGATATGGGAATTGTCCATGTCGATTTTCCCGCCTTCAACCTTGCGATAAGGGGTTTCAATAAAACCCATCGGCGAGATTTTCGCATAGACGCACAACGACGAAATCAGACCGATGTTCGGGCCTTCCGGCGATTCGATCGGGCACAGACGTCCGTAGTGGGTATAGTGCACGTCTCGCACCTCGAAACCGGCGCGATCGCGCGACAGACCGCCCGGGCCGAGGGCCGACAGACGGCGTTTGTGGGTGATTTCGGCCAACGGGTTGATTTGATCCATGAACTGCGACAACTGCGACGTGCCGAAGAACGAATTGATGACCGAAGACAACGTTTTGGCGTTGATGAGGTCGACGGGCGTAAACACTTCGTTATCACGCACGTTCATCCGTTCGCGGATGGTACGAGCCATGCGGACGAAGCCGACCGAGAACTGATTCGAAAGCTGCTCGCCCACCGTGCGAACGCGACGGTTCGACAAGTGGTCGATGTCGTCGACTTCGGCTTTCGAGTTGATCAGTTGAATCAAGTATTTGATGATAGCGATGATGTCCTCGCGCGTCAACGTGCGGATCGCCGGGTCGATGTCCAAATCCAGCTTCTTGTTGATGCGGTAACGACCCACGTCGCCCAAGTCGTAACGTTTGTCCGAGAAGAAAAGTTTCTCGATGACGTCGCGGGCGGTCGCCTCGTCGGGCGGCTCCGAAGCCCGCAACTGGCGATAGATGTACACCACCGCCTCCTTTTCGGAGTTGCAGGGATCTTTCTGCAACGTATTGTATATGATGGAAAAATCAATGCCCGACTGGTTCTCCTTGTGCAGCAGAATCGTCTTGGCACCGCTTTCGATGATCTGGTCGATATGCTCCTCTTCGAGCACCGTCTCGCGATCGACGATGATGTTGTTACGCTCGATGGAGACCACCTCGCCCGTATCCTCGTCCACGAAATCCTCGACCCAAGTCGAGAGCACACGAGCCGCCAGTTTCCGGCCAACCGCTTTTTTCAACGTAGCTTTGGAAACTTTCACTTCATCGGCAAGGTCGAAAATCTCCAGAATCTGCTGGTCGGCCTCGTAGCCGATGGCGCGCAACAGCGTCGTAACGGGCAATTTCTTTTTACGGTCGATGTAGGCATACATCACGTTGTTGATGTCCGTAGCGAACTCGATCCACGAACCCTTGAAAGGGATGATACGCGCGGAATAGAGTTTGGTGCCGTTGGTGTGCATGCTCTGCCCGAAGAAGACACCCGGCGAACGGTGCAACTGCGAAACGACGACGCGCTCAGCACCGTTGATGACGAACGTACCCCGTTCGGTCATATAAGGGATCGTCCCGAAATAGACGTCCTGAATCACGACATCGAAATCCTCGTGTTCGGGATCGGTGCAGGAGAGTTTCAATTTGGCTTTCAGCGGCACGCTGTACGTCAAACCGCGCTCCAGACACTCTTCGATCGAGTAGCGCGGCGGGTCGATATAGTAGTCGATGAACTCCAGAACGAAATTGTTCCGGGTATCCGTAATCGGGAAATTCTCCTGAAAAACCTTGTACAGCCCTTCGTTCTTGCGATTTTCGGCTGTCGTGTCCATCTGGAAAAAGTCCCGGAATGATTTGAGCTGGACCTCCAGCAAATCCGGGTAAGGCACCCGATTTTTTACTGTCGAAAAGCTAATTCTTTGTTGTGTTTTTGCTGTGGACATCGTAAAAATCCGAATTAGGTTGAAGTGTGTATTACGCTTCTGAAAAATGCAGGTAGCTCCTCCTGCACATGCTCCCGCGACAAAGTTCGGGGATCGTCCGATCACTATCGGAACTTTCGTTCCGATGCCAGACGCACCCGTCTCCGATCGAGCAACGGAATCGGACCCTCCGCCTCCTTTTCCCGATCGGTTCTTCCATTCTTTAGACCAAGAAAAGGCATAGAGCTAACACACGGTTAGCCCTACACCTGTTCGCCTCTGACGGCCCGCAGCCAAGGCTACTTGAGCTCGACTTCAGCACCGGCCTCCTCGAGTTGACCTTTGATCTGCTCGGCCTCCTCTTTGGAAACGCCCTCTTTGACAGCCTTCGGAGCGCCGTCTACGAGAGCCTTGGCATCGCCCAGCGAAAGACCAGCGATGTCCTTCACGACTTTGATGACCTGAAGTTTAGCCTGACCTGCGTTCTTCAGTATTACGTCGAACGTCGATTTCTCAGCGGCAGCGGCTTCACCAGCGCCGGCAGCGGGAGCTGCAACGGCCACAGCGGCAGCAGCCGGTTCGATGCCATATTCCTCCTTGAGGATCTGAGCGAGTTCGTTCACCTCGGTAACTTTCAAGTTAACCAGTTCTTCAGCAAGTTTCTTTACGTCTGCCATAGTTGTAGATCTTTAATTTTGTTTTTAAATTCTTGTTGTGATTAGTTGTTTCTCGATTCGAGCGTCTTCACGAGGCCCGCAATCTTTTGTCCGGCATTAGCTTGCAATGCGGAAATAACATTCTTCGCAGGAGACTGCAATAGAGCGATGAGATCGCCGATGAGTTCCTCCTTCGATTTGATGTTGCAAAGTGCGTCCAACTTGTCGTCGCCCACGTAGACGCATCCTTCAGCGAAAGCCGCTTTCAGGACGGGTTTGTCCGACTCCTTGCGGAACTCTTTGATGAGTTGCGCGGGAGCCTTCGCTACCTCGGCGAACATCACGGAGGTCGGACCCTCCAATACGTTTACCAAGTCGGCATCCGCCTTTTCCACCTTCTCCAGCGCCTTGTTCAGCAGCGTGTTTTTCACGACCACCAACTTGACGCCGTTTTCGAAGCATTTGCGACGCAGGGCAGCGGTCTGCTCGGCGTTGAGCGCCTCGATGTCGGCGACATAGAAGTGAGGATAGTTCTGGAGCTGCTGGGCAAGGCTGTCAATGACAGCCAATTTTTCTTCCTTTGTCATCTCTTGGTTCCTCCCTCTTATTTGGTTTCTACCGATTTGGAATCAATCTGCAAGCCCGGACTCATCGTGGTCGAGAGATAGATACTCTTCACATAAGAACCTTTGGCAGCAGCCGGTTTCAACTTGAAAATCATATTCAGCACCTCGTTCGCGTTGTCGGCGATCTGGTCGGCTGCGAACGAAATCTTGCCCACCGAAGTGTGGATGATACCGAATTTGTCGACCTTGAAGTCGATTTTACCCGCCTTCACATCCTTGACGGCTTTGGCGATGTCCATCGTTACGGTACCGGTCTTGGGGTTCGGCATCAAGCCGCGGGGGCCGAGGATACGACCCAGCGCACCCACTTTGCCCATCACGTTGGGAGTGCAGATGATGACATCCACATCCGTCCAACCGGACTTGATTTTATCGACATATTCATCCAGACCGACGTAATCGGCACCTGCGGCCGTAGCTTCGGCCTCCTTTTCGGGGGTGCAGAGTACGAGCACGCGCACCGTCTTACCCGTTCCGTGAGGAAGGGTTACTACGCCGCGCACCATCTGATTGGCCTTGCGGGGATCCACGCCCAAACGCACGTCGATGTCGACCGAAGCGTCGAATTTCGTAAACGTAATCTCCTTCAGAAGAGCGGCAGCCTCCGGGAGTTTGTAAGCCTTACCGGCTTCCACCTTAGCGTAGGCGTTTTTTTGATTTTTTGTCAACTTACTCATCTTCTTCGATTACTGATTAGGAAATTCTCCGACAACATTGAGACCCATGCTGCGGGCGGTACCGGCAACCATCCGCATAGCCGATTCCAACGTGAAGCAGTTCATGTCCGGCATCTTGTCCTGGGCAATCTGGCGAATCTGCTCCCACGTTACCTGACCGACCTTGTCGCGGTTGGGCTGTGCGGAACCTTTCTGCACTTTCGCTGCTTCCTTGAGCTGGATCGCTACGGGCGGCTGTTTCACGACGAAGTCGAACGACTTGTCGGCATAAACGGTGATGATGACCGGAAGAACCTTGCCACCCTTGTCTTGCGTACGGGCATTGAACTGCTTACAGAAGTCCATGATGTTGACTCCCTTGGAGCCCAATGCGGGACCTACCGGGGGCGAAGGATTGGCGGCACCACCTTTGATCTGCAATTTGATAAATGCAGCAACCTCTTTTGCCATAGTTTTCCTTAGGTTTGTTATTCTTTAACTACTTGAGTGAAACTCAACTCCATAGGAGTTTTGCGCCCGAATATCTTCACCGATACCGTGAGTTTCTTGCGCTCGTTATCGACGACCTCGATGGTACCCTGGAAGCTTGAGAAAGGACCATCGGTAACCTTGACGGTTTCGCCGACGAAGAACGGTGTTTCGTTTTCCTCTTCCGTGGCATTCATTTCATCGACTCGACCGAGGATACGCGCGACCTCCTGTGGACGGAGAGGCGTGGCTTTCAATTGTTGACTGTCCTCCTTGGTATCGCCGAGAAAACCCAGCACGTTGGGAATATTTCGAATCAATGTAGGAATTTTACCCACGAAAGCAGCCTCGATCAGCACGTAACCCGGATAAGAGACCTTCTCTTTCGAGATGCGTTTTCCGTTGCGGATCGTATAGACTTTCTCGGTAGGTATCAATACTTGGGAAACGTAATCCTCCAGATGACTATGACGGACTTCGGCCTCGATATACTCTTTGACCTTATTCTCCTTGCCGCCGATCGCACGGACTACATACCACTGTTTTTCAATCTCACTCATCACCCACGCAATCAATTACAAATTACCCAGCGTCTTGTAGATGAAAGCCATGATATTTTCGAACGTCAGGTCCATGGCAAGAACGATGACCGCAAAGATCACCGATGCGACCATCACGACGACCGTCGAGCTCTGAAGCTGCGGAAAGGTCGGCCAGGTTACCTTGTTGACCAGTTCGTTATAGGATTCCTTGATGTAATTGAACATAATCGTTATTCTCTTTATTCTGGCAGGAGCAGAGAGATTCGAACTCCCATCAACGGTTTTGGAGACCGCTATTCTACCCTTGAACTATGCTCCTAAAATCGGGAAACAGACCTATTGATTACCGTCCGGTGCGAATAGAGGCTGTTTCCCGGGATCGTATGGCGAAATTACTTCACGATCTTCAGAATCTGACCGGCACCTACCGTACGGCCGCCTTCGCGGATAGCGAAACGCAGACCTTCGTTCAGAGCGACCGGATAGATCAGTTTCACGGTGATGGTTACGTGGTCGCCCGGCATAACCATGTCGACGCCGTCGGGCAAATGAACCTCACCCGTTACGTCCATCGTACGCAGATAGAACTGGGGACGATAGTTGTTGTGGAACGGCGTATGACGGCCACCCTCTTCCTTTTTCAGGATGTAGACCTCGGCGGTAAACTCGGTGTGCGGCGTAATCGAACCCGGTTTAGCGACAACCATACCGCGCTTAACCTGTTTCTTGTCGATACCGCGGAGCAACAGACCTACGTTATCGCCGGCCTCGCCCTCGTCGAGCAACTTGCGGAACATCTCGACGCCGGTGCAGGTCGAAGTCAACGTCTCCTCTTCCAGACCGATGATCTCGACGGGATCGCCTACATGGATGACACCGGTTTCGATACGGCCCGTAACGACGGTACCACGACCGGTAATCGAGAACACGTCCTCGATAGGCATCAGGAACGGCTTCTCGTTCTCACGAACGGGCAGCGGAATGTAGCTATCGACAGCGTCCATCAACTCCATGATCTTCTCTTCCCACTTAGCCTCGCCGTTCAGGCCGCCGAGTGCGGAACCGCGAATGATCGGGGCGTTGTCGCCATCGTATTCGTATTTCGACAGCAGGTCGCGAACCTCCATCTCGACGAGGTCGAGCATTTCGGGATCGTCCACCATGTCGCACTTGTTCAAGAAAACGACGATACGCGGCACATTCACCTGACGAGCGAGCAGCACGTGTTCGTTGGTCTGGGGCATCGGGCCGTCGGTAGCGGCGACAACGAGGATGGCACCGTCCATCTGAGCGGCACCGGTAACCATGTTCTTCACATAGTCGGCGTGGCCCGGGCAGTCCACGTGAGCATAGTGGCGCGTAGCCGTCTGATACTCGACGTGCGACGTATTGATCGTGATACCGCGTTCCTTCTCTTCGGGCGCGTTGTCGATCGAGTCGAACGAACGGAGCTCCGACAGACCTTTCTTGGCCAGAACGGTCGTGATAGCTGCGGTAAGGGTCGTCTTACCGTGGTCTACGTGGCCGATGGTACCGATATTGACATGCGGTTTCGACCGGTCGAATTTCTCTTTTGCCATAGCTTAGCTTAAGTTTTAAAGTTTGTAAATTATCTTGTAAATCTTTTTTCCGAGCGGAAGACGAGGCTCAAACTCGCGACCCTTAGCTTGGAAGGCTAATGCTCTATCAACTGAGCTACTTCCGCAAAAATATACCGTATCAGAGACCGCTTTTCCTTCCTCGTCCGCGCATGCTCGTCACATCCGCGTTCCCGAGGAGTTGCGCCTCCAATCGGCATTACATCCTTTTTCGAGTGGGAAGTGATGGATTCGAACCACCGAAGGCGTACGCCAGCAGATTTACAGTCTGCCCCATTTGGCCACTCTGGTAACTTCCCGTTATTATTAACTTGTCCGACTTCTAACAACCGTCGTTTTACGTCCGGCTCATCCGTCGCCGCTCACACGCCCCCCTCGCCTGCAGTTCCGGTCTCTCCGGCTTCACGAGCCGATGGAGGGATTCGAACCCACGACCAGCTGATTACAAATCAGCTGCTCTGGCCAACTGAGCTACATCGGCAGAACTTGACCTTGGGATTGCAAAAGTAGGTATAAAAAATTTATCAGCCAAATAAATGCGGATAAATTTTTCGTCTATTTCCACGCTTCTCAAAGAACTCCGTCGTTCCTCCGCCCTCATCTTTCGCGACGACTTCATCGGGCGGCGAAATCGGGTGCAAAGTTAAGAAAAGTTTTCAATACCGCAACAATCCGCACGAAAAATATCGCAGCCTCGCCGATTTTTCATACACTGACGCGCCTTTCATGGCCGACGGCGACGGAAACGGGCTTTCAGCTTGCTGCGACGATCGAGCATCAACCGAAGAAAAATGCTGCGCAACAACGTATCGTCGAGATCGTAACCGCACACCTCGGCGTAACGTTCCATCACATAGACGAACACCTCCGTCCGATGGGTCAGCCTGCGCAGATTGAACATCCGCCGTCGCAGGGAGAGCGGCGCATCGTAAAAACGCATCCGATTGATGTCGATCAGTCGGAAACGGAGTTCGTCCGTCGCTTCATCGCGACGATACAACACGTTGTTATGATGCAAATCCAGATGTTCGATGCCCGCATCGTGCAGGCGCGCAGCATACTTTGCAAACGCATCGAGCACCGACAGCGCTTCGGGCTCCGGAAACCGCGCCATCATCTCCGAAAGCGAACGATCGTCGACATGGAGCGTAACTAAATAACCATCAAGCAACAACCCCCGACGATGACATTCGCACCAGGCGACCGGAACCGGCGTATCGAACCCCAGCGCCCGCAAACGCACGGCATGTTCGTAAGCCCGCTGCGCCTTGCTCCGACGCAGCCACGCATAGACGAATGCCTGAAACGGGTTGGGCTGCCGGAATCGCTTGACGACCAGGCGCAACCCTTCGATTTCGAACAATCGCACGGTATTGCGTATCTGATAGATCAACGTGCCCTCATTCGCAGCGAAAGCCTCGGGCAGCCGTTCGACGAACGGTCGCAACCGGTCATAGACGGGATTCAAATGGATTCGCATCGACAATTCAATATTGAACGATGCAAAATTACGGTTTTTCCACACCGCTGCCAGCCCGATATTCCCGTGCGATTGGTCGGAAAGTCGATAAAATCGGACGATCGCCCCTACCGGCTCATTTTTCGTTCGCCGCGCGTTCCGCCTCCAACTGCGCACGCGACTTCGAACGGGTTACGAGCCACACGCCGACAAAAACGCACATCGCTGCGAATCCCTTCGTCGGACCGAACGTATCCAGCCCGATCGCCACGGTGAACAGCACGGCGACGATCGGCTGCACGTAATTGTACATCGAGACCAGCGTGGGACGCAGATAACGCTGTGCGATGGGCACCATCAGATAGGCCACGAAGGTCGAGCAGACGACCACGTAAGCGATCCCGCCCCACGTACTGCCCGACAAGGAGGCGTACTCCACCCCGACCAGCGGACGCCAATAGACGATCACCGAAACGATCGCCGCGAACAGAAACATCCACTTCATGGTGGTAACGGGCGAATATTTGACGATAGTATCGCGGAAGGCCGTGAGATAGACCGCATAGCTCATCGCACTGACAATGCAGAGAATATCGCCCTCCAGGCTCGAAGCGCGACTGCTGCCGTGCCGGCTCAAAAGCACCAACAAAACGGCGCCGACCGCTCCCAGCAGCACGCCGCCGGCTTTCAGCCACGTAATCGGTTCGCGCAAGAAGAGCATCGCCAGCACCATCGTCAAGACCGGCACGACCGTAGCAATGATCGACGAGTCGATGGGCGAGGTCATCGACAAGCCCCACAAAAAGAGCATCTGATTGAGCTGGATGCCGAACACCGACGCGAAAAACAGCCGCACGATGTCGCGGCGCTCAACCCGTTCGCGCGGCACCCACAACGAGCAAAGCCCGAACAGCAACGCCGCGCCGACCATCCGATAAACGCTCAAAGCGAACGGATCAATTCCGTCGGGATACTCCGCCGACCGAAGCACGCTTTTGCAGATCGGGGCATTCAGGCCCCAAATGATATTCGCCAGCCACAAGGCGGCATGTCCTTTGAGTTTTCCGCTGTCCATCATTCGACCTCCGTCATTGCCCGGCGCCACTCGTCCGGCACCGGAATCCCCTGCTGCGCCTCGAAATCGAAGGCGACCATCACCGACCGGCTTTCGCTGCACACGCATCCGCCCGCCAGAAGCCGTTGAAAAAGCGTCATGCTTTTATTCCCGATCCGCTCGCAGGTGGTCGTAACGTGCACATCGTCGTCCATCCGGACCTGCGCCATGTAGGAGGTCGAAGTCGAAACTGTTACGATGCGCCGAACTCCTGTCAAGACGTCGCCGCCCAATACCTTATTATAATAAGCCGTCTTGCCCACATCGAAATACATCTGCTGCGCGACGTTGTTCACATGCAGAAACGGATCGACGTCCGTGAACCGTTGTTGGATCGGGGTATCTATCGTACGTGCCATCGTTCTTATCTTCTATTCACGAATCACTTTCACTTCGCCGCCCTCGCCGAACGCCACGATCGACGAAGCCTTGCGCGTAGGCTTTCCCTCGAAACGCGGATCGACCACGAAATCCACCCCCTCGACGATCTCCCGCGCCACCTCCTGCAATCCCGTCGGGGTCGTCTCGCCGGTGAGGTTGGCCGACGTCGATACGATCGGACGGCCTAATCCGCGCAGCATCCGCTGACAGAATGCGTGGTCGGGCACCCGTACGCCGAGCGTACCCTCGTCGGGAATCAGATTTTCGGCAACGCCCACAGCTCCGGGCAGAATCAAGGTCAACGGCGAGGTCGCCAGCTCCATCACCTCGAAAGCAATGCCGGGCGCACGGTTGACATAACGTACGACCATATCGGGCGAAGCGCACAACACGAGCATCGACTTCTTGTTGACGCTGCGTTTGAGGTCGTAGATGCGCTGCACAGCAGCGGCGTTGGTCGCATCGCAGCCGAGCCCCCATACGGTATCGGTCGGATAGAGGATGATTCCGCCCGATCGAAGGATGCGCACGGCTTCGTCGGCTTCGCGGGACAGGGGCGTATCGTTCACGGATGCGGTTCTTACGGTTTTCATGGATTCGGATCGGATTCGTTTGCGGGGCAAAATTACAAAAGATTCGGAAACTCCGCAGGATTTTCCGTTGCGATTTATCCGAAAGCGGATCATAGGTCGCAGGCAAAACGGCAATCGAAAGAATGACGAAGCTCCGGAGCCATGAATAAAGGAACCGGAGCGGAATTGATTCCGCTCCGGTTCGAACTACACGACCGGAATCGGGCCATCCGGATGGATCGGCCTATTTCTTCGTGTATTGGTTGTGCCCTTCGGGGTTGTTGCTGCGCGAGCCGCTGCGACCCGTGCCCGAAGATTGGCTGCGGGCGGTGCCCCGACTCGAAGAGGTCGTGCAGGCCGTGCCGCGGGTGGACGATTGCGTACCGGCGTTCGAGCTCTTCGCAGCAGACTTGTTCGTCTTCGACTGCGAGCCGGTCGTCTTGTTGGTAGACTCTTTCATGGCATAAAAAAGTGTTAAGTTGAACATATCCGTCGTTCGGAGCCGTAGGCCGAGTTCCGAAACGGCCGGTCGATCGTGCATTCCCGTCAACGGAAATGCGCTGTTCGGACATGTGCAAAAGCTATACCACAAAGAGCCGCGCGACCACGGCACTCGCATCTTCCTCGCCCCTCTCAACGAAGATTCGCGTTGAAAAACTCCGTCAGCTTGCCGAACGGGATGACCTCCGTCCGATCGTACAAATCCGTATGATTGGCTCCGGGGATGATGAGCAACTCCTTGTTGTCGCCCGTCAGCTTACGGAAAGCATCCTCGCTGAAATAGCGCGAATGGGCCTTTTCGCCGTGAACGATCAATACGGCGCTGCGGATTTCGTCGCTGTACGCCAGGATCGGCATGTTGATGAACGACAGGGCCGACGTCTTGTTCCATCCGCCGTTGGAATTGAGCGAACGAGGATGATAGCCGCGCGGGGTTTTGTAGTAGTCGTAGTAATCCTTGACGAACTGCGGAGCATCCTCCGGCAGCGGATCGACCACCCCGCCGGCCAGCGCATACGAACCGTTGCGGGCATCCTCGGTACGCTGGGCATTGAGCTCGCGGCGCAGTTCGTAGCGGGCATCGGCATCCATCGCATCGAAGTAGCCGTTGGCACTCACGCGGCTCATGTCGTACATCGTCGAAGCCACCGTAGCCTTGATGCGCGTGTCGATGGCCGCCGCATTGAGCGCCATGCCACCCCAGCCGCAAATACCGATGATTCCGATCCGTTCGGAATCCACATCGTCGCGCGTCGTGAGGTAATCGACCGCCGCGCAGAAGTCTTCGGTGTTGATGTCGGGCGAGGCCACATAACGCGGTTCGCCGCCGCTCTCGCCCGTGAACGAAGGATCGAAAGCGAGGGTCAGGAAACCCTGCTCGGCCATCGTCTGGGCATAGAGGCCCGAGCTCTGTTCCTTGACGGCCCCGAACGGGCCGCACACGGCGATGGCAGGCAACTTACCAGCGGCCTGCTTCGGCACATAGAGGTCAGCGGCAAGCGGAATGCCGTAACGGTTGCGAAAAACGACTTTCGCATGATTCACTCGATCGCTCTGCGGGAAGGTCTTGTCCCACTCGGTCGTCAGATTCAACTGTTCCATATTCTTTCTGTTATCGGTTTCCGTACAAGCTGCGCCCATCAGCAACAAACAGGCCGAAAAGGCCGCAATCATGATTCTGTTCATAACTCCATCATTTAATTTTCCGAGAGCAAAGATAGCGACCTTTTCACGAAACCGGTTCACCGAATTACGGATTGATTTATCGAAATTACGGATAGCGCGGCCATCCGTTGCGAATGGAGGCAGAAAAGACTATCTTTGCCCGAAAAGCAAACCGAATAATATATATGGAAAAGAAGCTGTTCCCGATCGAAACCGTCGCCGAATACAACGACCTGCTCGGCGTCGAAACCTTGCATCCGTTGGTGAGCGTGATCGACCTGTCGAAAGTCCGGCCGATGAAACATGCCCGACACACGTTCGGATTCTATACCGTCTTTCTGAAAGAGGTGAAGTGCGGCGACCTGATCTACGGACGGCAACGTTACGATTACCAGGAGGGCACGGTCGTGTGCCTCGCACCCGGACAGGTAATCGGCGTCGAAGACAATGGCGAAATCTACCAACCCAAAGGCTGGGCGTTGTGCTTTCATCCCGATCTGATTCGGGGGACGTCGCTCGGCAGCCGCATGAAGGAGTACACCTACTTTTCGTATGAAGTGAACGAAGCGCTGCACCTTTCGCAACAGGAACGTGATTTGTTCATTGATTGCCTGCTCAAAATCCGCGACGAACTGCGTCATGCCCTCGACCGGCTCAGTCGGCGGCTCATCGTTACCCACATCGAACTGCTGTTGGAGTATTGCCTGCGGTTCTACGAGCGCCAGTTCATCACGCGCGAGCACGTCAATCGGGACATCCTGGCCCGCTTCGAGTCGCTGCTCGACCGCTACTTCGAAAGCGGACAGGCGAAACAGCAAGGGTTGCCGACGGTCAGACAATGTGCCAGCGAATTGTGCCTGTCGCCCAATTATTTCGGCGACCTCATCAAAAAGGAGAGCGGCAAAACGGCACAGGAGCACATCCAGCTCAAGCTGATCGACCTAGCCAAGGAATCGGTGTTGAATCCGGAGCACTCCATTTCGCAGGTTGCCTACGAATTGGGATTCCGGTATCCGCAGCATTTCACGCGGTTGTTCAAGAAAATCGTCGGCATGACCCCGAACGAGTATCGCGAAAAGCCGATTGCATAACGCCCCCGCCGACCATCGAAAGGGCTTCCACCCTCCGCAGGTGTGGAACCGCACGATCGAAATGCTTGCCCATCGGCTCTTAAAAATCGAAAGGTTGCGAACCCTTTCCGGATTCGCAACCTTTCGATTTTCCGTAGCGGGAGAGAGACTTGATTATCCCAATCCGAGCATTCCGACCGTTTCCTAATCGCAATAAATCAACTGTCTACATCTAATAAAGACAGACATAAGCCGTAAAATTGTCCCGTATCTGTCCCGGGATTCCGTGCTGTTTTATTATTACCAATCTTCCTCCGCAACTTGACGCGGATTATTGTTCATAGCTTCTTTTAATGAAGTGATTAGAATCAACTGAAAGGCTGAAAATTCACTTTTAAGGTCTTTCCATAATTTGTTCATGGTTTTCGCACCCGCGCCTTTCTCTTTATAGTTTTCAGCTATTGTTATTGGCCCAAAATTCGCCCAACCCGAGGATGACCTCGCAACAACATTATTGATTGTATATTTATATCGACCATCACGGCATTCAATAGATAGATTATAGGTTACACGAACTGTAAGATTACCTGCAGCAAAACCTCCGTAAAGGCTAAAAGGTTGAACGGCTTTTCCTATTAAACGAGAATTTTCTGCCATCTGCAAAACAGACTTTGAATCATTATAAGCTGTTGCAAACCATGCACGGCCCTTCGTAAATAATTCATCGGCTGAAACACCATCAACGTGAATGACCTCCGAATATGTAAGAGGGTTAGCGATTTGCGATTCTTGAGCAGACAACGTTGCTCCCACAAAACATAAAATAAAAGACAATAGAATCTTCATGGCAATATCACAAATAATTCAATTTTATTTCTGATATGGCGTTTTAATATCCGACACAATGGGTGCCGAAGAGTTCTCTTCCATCGTAGGATATTTAATTGAAGACGCCATCTGTTGATTCACTTCCACAAGGCGCGCGATTGTTCGATTTTGGTCGGAAATAGTATTCTGTTGCGAACTTACGGTTTCAATTAGTTGCGAAATTTTTTCAAATACTTCACGAGATATTATTATATCGCCTTCTGCATTGTCTATCTGTACCATTGAAGAATCAACGGCTGGATCGTCTAATATCTTCCTAATATACTTCTCTGGGACATTATCCCTACCGGCTTCCATATTGGCAATAAAAGCCTGCCCGACACCAAAATAATCTGCAAGCATCTGCTGCGTCATATTGTTCGATTTTCTAAATTTCTTTATATCAATACTATACATTTTTACATAGAATTTTTATTTGTAATTATTTGTTTATTGACAAATAATTACTGATATTTGCAAATGTAATAAACAAAATAACGCACTTTGTTTATTACAAATGTAATAAAATTTTAACCATTACAAACTCAACAACTATGTATAATCGGCAAAACGAAATGCGAGCGGTATAAAAAACGAAATGCGATAATCAGGGTATAAAACGAAATGTGAAAAAAATATCGCACACACACGATATAAAAAGGCTTTCAAACGTCATTTGAATGGCGTTTGAAAGCCTTTAAATTTATAGCATTTTCACGCAAAAAGCACATTCAAATATTTGTGCAATTCATTAGGAATGACTATCTTTACATAGTATTTAGGAGGCATCTGTTGTATCGACAACGCCGCAATCTTTGTAATCAAACAAAGTTCGCTGCGGGTGTTCTTCATAATTGCATACCATCCACTCCTCCTGCTTTCTTCGGCTCGTCTTTGATGCGCTGATGGTTCTTTCTACCCGGTGGATTATCCATCCGTTTTTGTTTGCGTATTCCTCTATCATTGGCAGGGGAAACATTGTCAGCATGAACTTACCTTTCACCTGCTCCAAAAGCTGCAGGAGCTTCTCCATGCAATACTCATCAAACGTACCCTCGTAATGACCACAATCGCTATTGATATAAGGTGGATCCACAAAATGAAACGTATCGGGCGAGTCATAAGTGGAGATGACATCCAGCGCATCCCGGTTCTCTATGGTCACGTTGTCAAGCCGGGCGCATAACCATTCGGTAAACTCATCCTTTGCATTACGCAGTTTCTTCGGCATTCCGCCACCAAAGTCATAACCGAACGAACCATCCATCATGCTGGCAAAGGACATTTTACATAACGCCCAAACAGCCCATGCACGTTGCACCGGCTGAAAGAATTGAGGATACTGCAATATGTGTCCGGCATGGGCGTGCATATCCCGGCTGTGCAAAGTCTTCTCAATCTCCTGTTTCAGGTCACGATAATAGACTTTAGCCATCCAATAAAAGTTCGTTATATCCATGCTGATATCGTTTATAACTTCGCCATCAGCCGGACGCTTGGCAAACAATACTGCAGCACCGCCGCAGAAAGCCTCTGTATAAAGTTTATGCTTGGGGATCAGAGGCAGAATATGTTTAAGGAGGGTTTGCTTGCCTCCGTAGTAAGAAATAGGTGTTTTCATTGCTGTTATTCCTTTAAATGTTACTATCTTTGCGACATCTCACTCACATAACATACAAATGCGACCAACCGCAGCAGAGGGTATTTAGCCCCCGGCTGTGCGGTTGGTCGCATCTTTGTGTAAGTATGTGGGTGAGATAACTACTTACAGGCCGGGGGCTTTTTCTTGCCTGCCCCCGACAGGCATTTATCCGTTTATAAGCGCATTAGCTTGTTCCTTGCATTGTTCCCGGTAAGACTGGAAATCATCCCACTCGGAAATAAATTCGGATGCCCGTTCATGCTCCGGATTGACAAAGGCTATCATACGGCTTGACTGGATTGCCTCCACCCGGCTGGCCGAGTACCTCGTGCGGATCAACCCAGAAACAAATTCGTCATAAGTAGCCTCCCTCGCTTCAATCAGAGTACCTCCGTCCGCCATACTTCCTGTATAGGCATATCCCAATATGGGAGCGGACACCGGTTCAGTCACCTCACCCGAACGGGCATCCGGTTCAGGAGAATACTCCTCACGCTGCTCGTTCAGATAGCACAAATAATGTTCATTATCGAACTTTGAAAAAGTCTTTTTTTCTGCATAAATCCCTTTGTACATAATCACCGATATTTTAATCGGGATCGGTTATCTTATAAAAGCATTTACCCCGGTCACCGATTGGTTGTTTAATAATCTTTGCCGAACAGGGTTCATCCAACACCACATCTTTCAACTGTTTGATAAGAGCCTCCGAACCGGTAAAAGTGATATGTTCCACCCAATCCATTTTTGGAGAACCGTCATCATCAGTGAGCAAAGCTCCGGTCTTGTCCTTTACCTGCTCGTAGATGTCATACTGGATGATCAGGCATTCACCCTTGTACTTGGAGGCTTTTATCTCGAAGCCTTTCAGGTGGATTTCCCTGTTCAAAATGTCATCAATGTGGTACTTATCTCCCGTGAGATTACCACTGCTGTTCGTTACTTCACTGAATGTTTTCATATTGAGAGTTTTTAATAAATAAATACTATTGCAATGCTGCATGAACCCCAACCGGCTGGATGCCTTTATCCGGATCTCCTCATCGCTCATTCCACGTTTTCGTAGTTTGGCCACCTCCCGGCAGAGGTTTTTCTTGTTCTGCTTGCGGGCGAGGCAATAATCATGGAACGTCACGTATCCCACGTAATTGACACCCCTGCTCTCTACCGGGAAGACCTGATAATTCGGCTTTATACTCAAAGCACGTTCATTATTCAAGTAGTGGTTGATAAACACGAGGGTTCCGTGGAGTTTCTCCTTGTTTCCATCCAGTAGGACAATATCATCGGCAAAGCGGTAATAGTACCGGATGCCCATTTCTTCTTTCATGATATGATCCAGTTCGGATAAATAAAGGTTAGCAAAGAATTGGGATAAATAATTTCCAATAGGCACTCCGTTCTCTGCCGAGTCCACGATACCGTCAAGCAAAGCAAGCAGCCGGGCATCTTTCAGCTTTCGGCGGATTACCTGTTTCATGATCTCGTGGTCTATACTCGGATAAAATTTGCGCACATCGATTTTCAGGCAGTACCGGGTTCCCTCCGGATCCGCTTTCAAATCACGGCGGAGCTTGTATAAAAGAGGGTGAATACCACGTCCACGGATACAGGAATAGGTATCACGGGTGAAATTGGAGAGCCATATCGGTTCAATCACCTGCATGATAGCCCAATGAACGACACGATCACGGAATGGCAGTTTGAATATCTTCCGCTCTTTAGGCTCGTAAATGATAAAAGTCTTGTACTCGGAGGTGCGGTAAGTACCGGTGATAAGTTCACGCTGGAGCTGTAATAGGTTCGCCTCCAAATGGGAGCCGTACTCTATTACTTCGCTTCGGCGAGTTTTGTGACGGGCGGCGTTGTGAAACGCCTGTTCGAGATTGCCATATTCGACAACTCGTTCAAACAAATTTCCATACCTTTTCATGGTCTGTTTCTGCGGTTCTGAGTGTCTGAGTGTCTGAGTGTCTGCTTTGCCTTACTCGGAAGCGTTCGAACCGTTACCGGCCTACCAGCGTCCTTTTGAGCGTTCGTCATCTTTTGCCAAGTGGCAAGGTCTTTCACCCCATCTAACCGTTTCCTAACTGCAAAGTATAGGGGAGCGGACACATTCGCATTCGAATTCGAGGCTGCATTGTTCGTATTCGTAGCAAACGCCCCTGCATTCGTGCCATTGTTAGCGTTAGCACCGGAGAGGCGGACACGAAGCCTGCGTCACACTAAGGGTAAAACAACCTGTTAAACTTGGTTTAACGATGCAAAGATAAGCCTTTTAAATACATTTACCCAAAACCGGCAAAAAAATCACAAAAATCGACTCGCCTTACGGCGAGTTCTGAAACCCGCCGAACAGCTTTTCCAAAACTCTCAATACAAAATTTCAAAGAACGTTCTTTTCCTCTTTCCGTTTTCCGTTTTCGTTTTAAGCCGACATCACCGGATCCGCATCGAAAAAGCAGAGGGGAGCGGACACATTCGCATTCGAATACGAGGCCGCATCGTTCGTACCCGTAGCAAACGCCCCCGCATTCGCGCCATTGTTAGCGTTAGCACCGGAGAGGCGGACACGAAGCCCTTTGGATGATGCTGAATTCTCCCAAAAATAGTCACAGAAATAAGTCGAGGCGGTCGCTCCGATTTCGGTCGGCATGGCGCAAAGCAAGTAGTAACTTTTCTGTTTGATATAACCGCTGGTTCTCGGAACCTCGCAAACCTTGATAAGGCCGGAAATCGAATTGTCATCATAACCGGCATAAAGGGACGGGGCAACATAGACCTCAGATTTCTCATCACCCACGTTATCGATAAGCCCCCGGACAATCTTCCAAATATGACCGAAAGGATGTTTCAGGCCGAAGAACACCGGAACCTTTGCTGCATAATGCAACGAGCCGTCCTCCTTTAGCACGTTAAACGTGGTTTCACCGCAACCGTCACCCAGCTCGATACCGGCAGAGGTCGGAACAACCGGGTAATAACCCCACTGATCCCAATTCGGCATATTGGTGGTTCCGGATCCGAGGCCACCCTGATACAAACCGTTGCTGTCCTTTTCAGCAATCACGGCCTCCTGCATGTTGCGGGTTCCGAATATGATCATGAAAAGAATTTCAACCACCGCCTGAGCCACGTACCAGTTGGCATCCCAACCCTCGCCACGCTTGCGGGCATAAGTTGAAAAATTACGGTACTGCATATTGGTTGCAACCATCCCCAACTGCGTGCGGTAAGTACCGTCCCGGCTTGCATCATTGTTTCCACCACGATATTGGGCGGCATCACTCACAACCGAACAAAGGATATTGTTCGTCCTGTCCATCACGCCACCACCGAGGGCGGAAAGGCCACCGGCGGGAATATACACGCACTGTTTGCCTTTGATGGGAGAAAGGGAAACCGCATAATATTTCAAATTACCCACTTTCCACTCGGCAAAATAAAAACCAATATTCCAACACCACATATACTGTCCCATCGTGCCGTCCAGCTTCGCCGGTGTACCGTCCTCAAAACGGTAGTGGTTCGTGGGATCCAGCTTGCGCCGGGTACGGTCATCCTGAACGAGGTAACAACCAAGTCCTAACAGCTCTGGCAGCTTGCGGAGCATATCAAGGCTGCCATAGTAACCGGCAGCCCGGTACGTGGAATTCGATTCATTCCAATAACGTCCACAAACGCCGTTTGCGGCGGTGGTAACCGCCTCGGACAAATTCATAACTTTGGACTCTCCGTCCGTGTCCAGCACCTCGATGCGCATATCGCTCACGCTGCCGGAGGCAGTATCAAGGTCACTGATCTTCTTTCCGGCCTCGAAAGCCGCAAGCATCGCTAACACACGGGTTTCCTGATCGCTTGTCATATTTATCAAGTTTTTAAGTTAAACGTATTCTACCTTTACTGTCAACCCGGATTTTACCGCCTCCGGTAAGGCGGACGGACGGAGCCTGAACCGTCACGTTTATGGTCTTGTACAAGTGGGTGGCCTGTGTCGGGATCACGTGGATCCGGCTCGTCCCAATTTTCAACGGGGTTACAACACCCGCAGGATCCACGCTCACGGCCACGTCATCACCCAAGAACAAAACATTCTGCAGCGAGTACGAGGGGAACATCTTGGCCACGATACGCTGAACGTAAGGATTACGCTGGGTGATGCGTTTCGTGTAGGTCAGTTCCATTCTCGTGGGAGCCAACGAAGCCGCACCCGATATGGACTCCTGCAGCTGCTTCATCTTCTCGATCTCGGCCTCTGCGGTGGTGGCCGTACTGCTCGCACGGGCGGCAGCGGCAAGGGCTTCCGATTTGGCCGCATTTACAGAGCTGGCCTCCTTGTTCGCCGTATCAGCGGCGGAGGACGCTTTCGTGGCGGCATTCGTGGCATTTGAAGCGGCTCCGTTAGCAGCGTCCGTGGCTTTCTTTGCCGCTTCGATAGCGGTTCCCGCAGCACCGGCGGCATTGGTGGCATTTGTCGTGGCCTTTTTCGCTTCGTTCGTGGCTGTTATCGCTTTTGCCGTGGCATCAGCGGCCTTTTGGGTCGCATCCGCAACCGCATCGGTTGCCACGTCCTGCAGCAAATTAACGGGAGCCTCGACAACTTCCGGGATACCACCGTTCATTCTCAAGGCCGGGAGTGTCAATACTCCATCCAAAGAGGAAACAACAGGAAGCTCACCCACACCTTTGGATTCGGCTCGCAGTATGTTCCGGACACGGGCGGCTATCGCCTGTATTTGGGATTCTGTCAAGTTTTCCATATCAGACCTCCGTTCTTAACTGTTCTATTAAACCATCTATAAACATGGGAGTACACCATTCATTTGCAACCCTCACGATAAGCTGTTCCTCTTTTCCCGTGATCGCAACCGGTTCTTCACTATTATAGATCTTAAAAGCAAGGGCGTGGGCTTCTATCCCGATCGTATGCTGGTATATCAAATCAGCAAAATCCTTACGTGCGTCACCGGTAATTTTCTTTTGCCTGGAAATTCCGGTATAAGCCTCAAATTTTTTAAAGTTCACTTTTTTCATATCGTCATTTGTAATATTTATAACTGAGAGAGTTAAATCCCAAAACACACCACCCACATTTATTTAGGAAATCAAAAACATAGGTGATCTCCTCCATATGTTCCCCGGTGTATATATAAAGATACTTCCACGTGGTCATGTATATCGAATTTTTTTTCGGATCCTTTGGTGGCGATGATAACATTCCCAGCCACGTTATGCGTAAATCTTCGGATTCGTCACCATAAACAGGAAATTCTACCCATTCGCCATACCAATACAAGTAATTCCGGTTTTCTTTCTCGTTATAATAGAGCCAACCACTTTGAGGGTTTATTGGCGGTTGTACGAGTTCCCCTCTCCACGATATCAGACCGGCCATTTCTCTGCCATTATGTTCCGGCGTGCCAATAAGTTCGATTATTCCGCTTATCCATTCTATCTTATAAGGATCGCTATACGACAACAAACCATCTTCGCCCAAACCCGAGTTGGTTCCACGAATCTGACTTCCATCATCAATGCGCACGGAACTGTAACGGATAGAACCCACCGTTCTCGTGTAAGGAGGATGACATCCGTTATACAAGATCACTCGTGATCCAATATACTTTACATCATTTGACAATATGATATCGGCTCCATTAGTTGCTCCTTTCATATCAACCTTCAAACTTAATTCCTTGTTGATCTTGTATCCGTATTCTTTTCGTGCGGAATCAGTCGTGTATATGGCATCGCTCGATTCCACTAAATGAAAATTAGTCTTTAAATATCCGGAAAACGTACCCGCATTCGCTTCAATCGAACCATCCTCCAACACCTTAAAATATTCATTGGCGGTAACGAGCCCCTCCAGCCTGATATGTTCCGCATTTATTGCCACGTCCTCAGCCGATTGGTTGATAAAGGATACGATTGTACCGCCATTCTCCAACGACTTGCTTGCCCATAACCTGTTACCGTCAGCAGAGGTAATCCACCCGGCCCTGCTGATGGTTCCGTCTATCGTGTCCACACGGCTCACGATGGCGTTGATCTGCTGCGCCGTCACGTGAAAGCTGCTCTCATGGGTGGTCAGGCGGTTACCCAATACGTCCACCCTGTCAATGGTCGCCCATAACTTGTTGCCGTCCGCAGTGGTAATCCAGCCTGCAGTCTTTATCGTGTTGTCAATAATTCCCAGTTCATCCTCCGCCTTATCGATACGACTCACGATGGCATTGATTTGATCCGCCGTCACGTGGAAGCTGCCCTCATGGGTGGTCAGGCGGTTACCCAAGCCATCCACCGTTGAAATTGTAGCCCATAACTTATTGCCGTCCGCAGTAGTTATCCAGCCTGCTGTCTTTATCGTGTTATCAATTTTATCCACCGCCTCGGCCACCGCAGAGATATGTTCAGCCGTTTGCTCAAATTTCGTGCTTACAACCTTTTGATAATCCTCCAGCGGGTGGTTGGTCAAAGTGAGCCGCTCGACATAAATATCACCGGTAAACTGCAAAAGGAAATCACCGGATCCGCTCCATTCTCCCGATACCTCCAACACCTGAAATCCATCGGCTGCCTCGATAGCTTTTGAAACATAAGGAGCGGATCCGCTGAAACCGGCAGTCAGGGTTCCACCGGCATCACAATGGTATTTTATAGTCAAATAAAGGATACTCCCTTTTTCAGGTTTGGTTATATCTTTATTCAACTGCTTTATATAACTACGTTTAACACGGAGCATGAAACGCCCGTCAAAAGAAACCACGTCCGAAACCTTGTTCTTTTCGGAATAAAAGTTTATACCCAAATCAAGCAGCTGCCCGTTCACGTCATAGATGCTGATATCATTCTCCCGGATCCAGCCGGTCAGGTCATCCTGAAAGGTGGCGTTCGTCAGGTAATTGTCCTTTTCGGTCATCGTGTTGATAACCCCCTGCATGGCACTCTGCAACATCCCCTCAACGATTTCAAATTTCGTCCGGACATCCTCTCCCGTACGCAGGCGAAAATCACCGGTCAGGTAAGCGTTCTCCGAATACAGCCCGTAACCTTTTAACTGTCCCCAGCAATAAGTGATGATTCCAGCCAAACGTCCCAAACGGGTACGGACGGCATTGTCAGGATCCGTTTTCATCCCGTACAGGACATCGAGGTAAGGGCTGCCCTCCTCCACGCTGGTTTGCTTTAGGATACCTTTTCTGTCTGAGTTCGTCAAAGAGTCCACACGGGTAAGCACGTCACGGGCGGCCACGCTGCCCACGTCACCGACAAAATTTTTATAGGTGACACTATCCATCCGGTTCTCTCCATCAGCCAATGCCCCGACCTTGGCATCCACCACCTCAAACTCGTATTGTTTTCCACCGTGGCCATTCACGGAAAATTGTTGCACCATCACGATATCACCGGCACGGAAAGGATTATAAAGGACACCTTTCTCAGTGTCGAGATATATCGTTTTTGTGGCCGGGTTGATAGAATGAACACGCATCATGTCGGAGGTGATACGGGTTCCGTTCTCACCCACGAGCTGGGAGATCACGAACTCGTAAACTCTCATCACGCCACGGATGGTCATGTCATCAAGCTCCATGACCGCTTTTTTCTCCGTTACACCGGCGGAGTTAATGACCTCTTTCCAGAACAAAGCCCAGCCGGATCCGCCCGGAAAACCGGAGATGAAGTTCTCGGAGGAGAGGGTATCTTTAAAGAATGCGTTTTTATCGACCGTGAGCTTTTCAACCAATGCCGTGCCGATCACGCTGATCCCCTTTAAAAAGGTTTCAAGTTCACCCGCCTCGTCAGGAATATCTTTCCGCAGGAATTTATCGGAAATTTCCTTTTCCAGCCTGCTGATCGAATTCGCTATCGCTTTGATAGTCCGGACGGCGGAAAGGACATTGTATTCAGTAGGATCAATGCTGTCCCAGCTCTTTAAAACAGCCAGCACCTCCTTGTTCAGCTGCTCCTTGTAAGCGGCCTGTATATCCACGATATTGTTCTCTATTTGGCTGATACGCCCGTAATCAACCGCATACGTGCATTCAATATCCGCCTCGAAGGGATTATTCAATTTCCGGGAGATTTTCGTGATACGGCTCTCGTGCGCCCCTGTCGGAAAATAGATCTCATTTTCCAAAAGAACACGCCTACCGATTTGCAAGGATATCCGGTTTTCTTCCAAATAGACATAATCAGTGGGAGCCTTGTACACGGAAGTATCAATACTGATTTTATCCATGTATTTGGCCACAGCTTCTGCAAATTCCTGCTCGGCCAGCGGATAATATTCTTTAGGCATCCGGATGTTATACAGGATATATTCATCACCCGGTTTCGGGATCAACAAACCGCCCGGCAGCTGCTGGTTCTCGTAAGGGAATTGCGTTACGATTTCAAACTCTTTCGTTTTGGAATTAAAATTCAACTCAAAATCACGCCCGTTCAGCTCTCCGCTTTGAAACACCACATTCTTGACAAGCCCCTCAATCTCATAATCATTCGGATCGAAATCGAGAGAGGAGTCCGTAAAGTAATATATCGTGAATTTATTGCCGTCCTCACCAGTGGCCTCCATGCTTCTAACCGTAGATACTTTACCGGTACGTCTTGGATAAATATTGGAAAAGAAGTTTTCCTCAGATTGCTCCACGATACCGAGGTAGGTATTCTTTTCTACATAGCGCACGCCACCGGGTAACTGCAGACGCTTATAACCGTAATCAGACTGCACGATATTACGGGTGCTGCCAAGCGGGTAAAGACGGGTAAAAAACGGAACCGTATCATTTGCCACACGGGTGAGTTTTTTCAATCCTTTCCCATATCCCAAAGGAACGGCAGTGCCATGCTCGCACCGGCTCAGGTTGATGGTCGAACCCTCGATCCACCACTCCGTGTCGAAGTTCTTGGCTATCTCGGAAAGAGCGTCAAAACAAAATATATTATCGTATTCTATGTTCACGTTACCCGTGGAAACAACCTCCCCGATAACCCAAGCATTACCACCCTTGATCCGGTTGATATTGTCGCATATAAGCTGGAGATGTTCCGCAGCGGTGGCATCATAAGAGAAAGACAACTCATTCTCGTTATCTACCAGCTTGAGGACTTTCGCCTTTTTAAGTTCACTCTCGATCCCGTAAAATTTGCAGTTATACACGTATTCCACGGTGGAATTCTGCTCAGGTTTATAATCCTCCAATAACGTGAAACGCTCCCCGTCAAAGTCCACGTAATCGTTCACGCCCAGCCCGACATACTCGTAAAGCGTGAATGACAAATTCAGTACATTGTCATTCATCACCTCCTTAACATGACGATCCGAGTCCGAGGGTGACACGGTGGCTTTTAAAACGCCTTGCTGATTGTATATTTTAAGTTCCATTTGAACGCCGTTTGAATTTATTTGAATAGCCTATAACACCGGAGCCGGTTCCCTGAATTTCACGCTGAATTTTGCGGCAACCTCGCCACCGAAATCGGTCAGCTGGCTGTAGTCCGTGCATTCCTTGTAATACAGCCGGAATGAACGGTCAAGCTCCTGCAGGTATAAATTTAGCCACCCTTTATTCCCGGCCTTTAAAAAAGCCAAGAAAGCGGAATAACGGATAAGGAATTGCCGCCGGTCTGATGCCATGATCGCAAAATGGAGTGTCACGTCACGAGCCTCCCAAGCCGGAACAAGTGTTTCAGGCAGTTTCTCGCCATCCTGTTCCCTGAATGATACAGCCGTGTGCGTTTTGGTTGCAGGTGGTTTCAAAAGTGAGGAGTAGTTCTTGTTCTCACCGGGCTTTTCCTCCACGAGGAAAGCCCCGTAATCCGTGAATATATCCACATCATTAATCAATAATAAGCCTTTCAATACATCCATATCATTTCATTTTTAAACCGTCACGCTTTATTTCCACGATCTCATCATATATTTTCGGCAGACTGTCGGTATTCTCTTTTATCTTGTTGATGGTATCAATAGCCCCGCCGAGTCCCTCGGAGATATTCTCCACGTTCTCATCGATGGAGGCATCGTGCATCTGCAGGGAGGTCATCAACCCCTCCAGCTTTGTACCCTGATCCTGAGAAAGGGATTGAAACGCCCCGGCTTTACCGCTCTGAGTCGTGGTATCCTCTTTCCAAAGGTCGAACCCCATAGCCGCCGCTTTATCTTTCCACGATTCCATCCATGACTGCGCAGCATCCACGTTACTGCCGATATTATTGTAAAAGTCATCCACGAGCCGCATGGCATCATTAGCAATCTGTTCCTCGCTTTTACCACTGCCGTAAACCTCTTTGAGCTGCTTCTGCAGGTCATCAAATTTATCAGCGAAAAACAAGGAGTATGCGATCTGCTCACCGAGATCCTCAAACACGGATACTGCCTGATCCGCAAAGTTCTCCAAAGCCGTACCGCCCCCTTTGATGGCGGAGGTGATGGAGTCCAGCATACCCGGGCCGAGGCTCCCGAATGTTTCCTGCAGGTAATCCTCCAAAGCCTGCTCTGCCTCGTCCATCGCATCTTTCAGGTCGATCAGGTTCTCGAGGTAGTTCCGGGTTTCATCACTCATCTTACGGGTATCGAGGATCACTTGGAGCATTTCCGTATCCAGCTCACCGTTGGCCTTGATCAGCTCCGGGTAAACATCGAGAATGCCGCTATAAACGTCTTTACCCTTTCCCCAACCGAACAGACCGGTTTTCTTGTGGCCGGTTACGATCTGGGCATCGTTCAGACCGCCGAAACCTTTCTGATAATTTTCCAACCGTTTGCGGTAAGTTCCGGCAAAATCTCCCGTCATGCGTTCCATCCAGCTCATGGTCGGGGCTTCTCCGGAAAGCTCGTCCTTAAATTGGGAGAGGGCATCCCGGTAAACCTCTATCGCATTGGCGGCCTTTGCCACCTGACGTTCCCCGAATATATTCTCAGCCTTTTCCAGCAAAAGATTCTGCTCCAGCAAAAGGAGATTGTATTGCCGCTGAAAATCGAGCTTTGCCTTTTCAATCTCTTTTAAAGCCTCTTTGTGACGGGCTTCCGCCGCAAAAGCCGAGGTGATAAAATTGGCAGCCTCGCCGATGGCCGCACCTATACCGCCGATCAAACCGCCTTTTGCAAATCCTTGCCCGATGTTGGAAACCGCACCCATGACCTGCTGCATTCCACTCAGGGCATCCGCCGTCTGAGTGTCACCCATTTGGTCGAACATATTAGCAAGCTCGCCAGCCGCATCTGATGCAGCACCGCCAATCGTGCCGATAGCTCCGGATAGTTCTTTGGCTCCTTTGGCTCCCTTTAGTTCGGCAAAGCCTTTCTCGAATGTCTTGAAAATGCTTTCCCACTTGTTATTGCCGCCTTTGTCGGAATCGAGCAATTTGTCAAGTGCTTTCTTTAACTTTTCAAGTTTTTCCGGGCTTTTCTCTATATTCTTTAATTGCTCAGGCGAAATAAACGTGATGCCTTTCGTATCCCCGTTACCGGAAAGATACGCCCGGAGCTGTTTGGCCTGCGAAATAAGTTTTTGCAGCGAATCAAAGGACATGGAAGAATAGTCCCCGAATAATTTCTTTAAAAAATCGTTATCTTTGGATGCCTCCTCGGCCTCGGCATCATTAATGGATTGGATGCCTTTCGTTACTTGTTCCTTTGCAACCGCTATCGCACGGTCAATCTCATCGGAATTTTCCGCTGTACGCTGGGATTCCAGCTGGGCGATATCATCATCACCCTGTTTCTTTATGGCGGCTCTTTGCGCCTCGAAATCACGATATTTGCTCAGGAGTTCTTGCAGGGTTTCCTGCTGTTTCTTTTTCTTCTCGGTGGCATCCCTGTTTTCCCTGCTATCAATATCTGCAACGGTGGCATCATATATCTGCGCCGCTTGTATGCGTTGCGTGGCCGCCTGAGCGGATATATTGGCAAGTTGTTCAGGAGTAACCTTTTCCCCGGCGGCTTTCAGCTTATTGTACAGTTCAATGCGCTGCTGTTCCTCACCCGTGATACGGTCTTTTTCTCTCTCGAAATTAAGCAAGGCCTCCGCACGCTCCCTCTCGTATCCCTCTTTCGTCAGGGCGATACGCTGATCCTCTATCTTTTGACGGGCTTTTAGTTCCAGCTCGGCAAGGTTATTCACAATTTTAGCGGGCTGTTTCGGATCCTTGTTATTTTTATTCGGATCCACGAAACCACCGATACCGGACTTTTTACCCAGCTCTGCATATTCTTCCTGCAGCTTCTTTGCCTCATCCAAATAAGCATCCCGCTGTTCCTCTGCAGCTTTTATAGCTGCGGCCTTTGCCTCTTTATTATGCTTTTCAATCAAAGCCTCGGCATCGAATTGGCCATAGGATTCAGCCTGAGCCATACGCAGCCCCATTTTAGAAAACCACCCCATTGAACCCTCGACATCAGATTCGGGCGTGACTTTTACCTCGTTCACCTTTTCGTCCGCTTCCACGGCTTTGTTCACGAGGCTTTGGGCTTTCGCTTGCAGGAAAAGCATTTGGATATAGTCATCACTCTTTTGGATCAGCACATCGTACCACTCGGCAACGGTATTGTAATATCCGAAGCTCTCGCCGTATTTCCGGTTCAACTCCTCGACTTTAGCCTTTTCCTGTTCCTTACTGCCGGTAAAGTCTTTCAGGCTCTTTGTCGTATTTTCTATCTCGAAACGGGTTTTAATCATTTGGGCACGCCCGTCACTCTCTATTTTTACCCGTTCTTTCGCCTTTTCCGCCGCTTTCTCCTGCGCATCGCTGTATTTATCCCAAAGGACGATAAGCCCCGTTATTACGGCGGAAAGCCCTAATGTCAGCGTGGCCATCAAAGCGGTGGCCGCCGCATTGGAGATACCCAACGAAACGGCCAGCTTTGTATTGGCCGCCGTCAGCAGCTTTTTCATCTTGACAACGGTAACCAGCCGAAAAGCGGAATCCTTGTTCAGGGTATTCATGACTTGCTGCAGCCCCATAGTGACGGCCATGACGCTCTGCACACGGGTTTGTATCTTTATCAGATCCTCGTTTTCCGAGGCGAAAATCCCCATGACACCGGTGGCGGTCGTGAACAGACCGGACAAGCCGTTCACACCGCTCATCACTCCCTGCAAGGCTGCATCATCATTGGCGAGAATATTCGTTTGGGTACGCAGATCACCGATGGTATCGGCTAATACGGCGGCTTTATCGGCCATCTCCGCATACTCTTTGGTGTTCTGTTTGCCCTCCAAACGCAGGCGAGCCATCGCATCCTGCATCTCCCGGAGCTGCATCGAAAGACGTTTGGTGGAAACGGATGCCTTGTCATGCTCCGCCTCAAGGGAGGAGAGAATGTTCTTGTCCTCCTGCAGGGCTTTGGTACAGGCATCTATCTCCGCACGCATCTCCAGCTGCGCCTTTCCGGGTGCAAGGTTGTCGTATTGCTTCTTTAAATCCTTGAGACAGGATTCAACATACTTGATCTGCTCTTTTTGGGCGGCAATACGGTCTGTGATGCTTTTAGACACCTGCTCGGCCTTATCTCCCAGCGTTTCGGCGGACTTGCCCGCCTTGTCAATGCCGGGAGAGAGCTTGTCTCTCATTATGAATTCTATCTCAACGGGTTTCATTGTTCTTTCAATCGTGATTGGAAAAATCCGGAAAGGCTTTTAGGTTTCCCTTTACCGCCTTTGCTTCCGGTTCGGTTGTTATCATTCTCTTTCTCGTAATGTGGCGCATCGGCGAGCATCATCCGGAGCGTTTGGTAATTGACACCCCAAAGGATGTATTTCACGCTCCAGCCGGTGGCCGCCGCTATCTGCCACACGATACCAAAGGGGCTATGGGATCCGACATATTTCGTTCTTAACTCCCCTTTCTTTTTTGGCTCTCTCTCGGTTTCAGGGGATTGGATATCTGAACCGATTCGATAATACGCATAAAAGACTTTGTACCCAGCAGGGTGATAAAACGCTGGTTAGCACCCTGCAGGTATTTGTCAGGAACGAACCATCTCAGCAGCCATGCGACAATGCCGGAAAACAATAGTCCGGAGATCGCTCCACGGCAGATTGTCAGGGCTACCATCTTGGAAACACGTTTGCCATGAATGGCAAGGAATGCCATCTCCTCATGCTTGTTGAACTGCTCCATCTCCTCGTAAGTAATACCCAGCTGCAGGTATAACTTTGCGATCCGGATCTGACTCCCCAAACAGGGACGTTTCATGGTCACCCTGATTGATACCGGTTTCTTTCTAAATGGTATCTTAAACCGTAAAAAAGGCAGGGAAACCCCCACGTCAAGCAGAGCCTCCGCTGCCTCTATTTCCACGTTCTTTTTCATGGGTTACGCATTTCCAGCCGCCTGACTCAACGTGAGGGTAGCCTTTTGGGTATTATCAGCCGCAAGGATAAACTCTACCGATCCGTTTCTCGCAGCACCGGTATTGGCATCCGCCGTGATGGTGATCCTGCCGTTCACAACCTCAAGATTGAAACCGGAGGGAACCTTTCCCACGGAAAACGCTCCGGAGGCTTCAATATCCACCGTTTTACTTTCTCCACCTTTGGCGAATGACAAAGAGGTGGGCGTTACGGAGATAAACGGAACCGTATCATCAAAGCTGAAAGGAGAGCCGCCATCCAGCGGGTTCAACATTTCCATTTCACACTCGATACCCAGCGGATCATCACCGCCAATCTTACCACGTACAACACCGTCCAGCGTCATACGCTTGACCTCGATAGTCTGGCCGGTTCCGCAAAGGATTTTCAATGCACCCTCTAACGAAACGGATTCCGAGGGAGCCTCCCATTTTGTACCGTTCACCGTTCCGCCCATCACATCCTTACAGTTCTGAGGAACAAGTTCGATCAGGGTAAACTTTAACAGGTTGGTGGCATCCTTTTTCTTTATTTTCTTGACCGGAGCATTACGAACCTGTGCGGCAAAGAGCTTGATATATTCAGCGGCATCACCGCCCCAATCAATACCGTCATCAGAAACATTGCCGATCTTTTTACCATTGAAATAAATGGCATCAAGGAGCATCATGTATCCGTCATTCACATATACTTTTGACATCGTTCTCTATTTTATAAAGGTTAATATTCTGTTTTTTAGTTTCTTTAGTGGAGAGGTAAGCAACAAACCGCCCACAAATCCGACTAAAAGCCATTTATACCATGTAGCGGGAGGTTTTTCCTTAATGCTTTGGGCGGCATCGCTCTCCGCCTTGTAGATTTCATCACTCCGGCTGCTCGTCTGTTCCATCCGGGAAATAACCCGCTTTAAACTATCCACCTCGCTGCGCTGTCGGAACACCTCACGCTCGTAAAAAAGACATTGCCGTGCGATAGAGTCACATTTACCAATAACCGTTATATTATCGCCATGCCTTTGTACGCTTACCGATGCCTGACCGTCTTTGGCCGTGTAGCCAGCACCGTCCGGCAAGTTAAGGAGGTTCTGTATCGGAACATCCACTTTCGCCTCCGACTCCGGGATCCCCTCCTGTGTCAGGGCGGTTATCGTCTGTCCCTGCAGTAGTTCCCCCGTCCTCTGAGCCGTCACGTCTGACTGCTCTCCGGTTGCTCCGGTGGTGGTTCCGCTTTTCGTCTGTTCCGTCAGTGTGTGTGACTGCCGGTTCTTGGTTAATTTCGCCGTGGCACACCCCGTCAGGATGAACACGGCTATGATTAGCACGAGGGTTGCCCCTCGGATTAGGTTTCTCATCATTTCCTGTTTGTTTATTGATTACTTTTCTTAATCTCTCCACCTCTTTGGTCAGGCGGGAGAGTTTTTGGATCATCTCCTCCTGATTCGCTTTCAGGTCGGCATTCTCCCTGCGGAGCTTGATATTCTCATCCAATATCTTCCGGTTCTCATCACTGAGCATATTGATGGACGCCTGAAGCTGGGATAACATATCATTGTTCTGCTTTCTACGGCCAACAAACCACGTGAAGATGCTACCGATAAAACCACCCGGCAGGGCGAACGTTAAAAAGTCCATCAGACCGTCCATCTCTTTGCTTTGTTATTGATTAATGCCTATGTTCCTGAGCCATGCCTGAACGTCAAATGACGGACACGCTTTGGCCGCAATCTCGTTATGACCGATGATTCTCACCCGTGGGAAACGGCGGTGGAAGTCTTTCACGTAATCCTCCAACGCTTTTAGTTGGCCGGGAGTACGGGTATCTTTGGGAGTCTTGCCGTCAGCGGCCACGCCGCCAACGTACACAATGTGCCGGGAAATGGTATTGTACCCTTTTGCTCCATTGGTAACCTCCCACGTATCCACCCGTGCGTCCTCGTTGTTCCGGGCCAATCGCTCCACCGTTCCGTCAAGGTGAAACATATCGGTATATCCTACCTGTTTCCAGCCACGGCCACCCTTGCTTACCGGGTTCGTGTGCCATGCTCTGATATCGTTACTCGTTACCTTACGGCCTTGAGGCGTGGCGGTACAGTGGATTACCAAATATTTCAATTCTGCCATAACCTTATCCTGCCACAGGGGTTCCCTGTACTAAAGCGATTACACCTTTTTTATCCTCCCGCATGATACGACCACCGGCACGTACAAGGAATGAATAAATATCACCGTAATAGGTTGCGTCACCCTCGTTCTCGAACGCTTTCACCTCACCCAGCGCACGGCAGACACTTTGCTCGTGCCATGCAAGTCCGGCGGCGAGATCGGTAGCTGCACCGGCAATACCCCATGCTTTAGGAGCTTTGGCCGCAGTATAAAGGGCAACCCTGCTGCGCATCATGATATTAAAGCTGAACAGCTTACCGAGGATACCGTTCTGCGCATCAGCAGAAGCGAGGAACGCCGTGTTCTCGTTCTCCGTCAGGCTGTTCAACAGCTGGGAGTACATCTGTGCATCCAGCAACAAATAACGCCCCTCCTGTGGAATATCATCGTTATTGAACTTGGTCATCAAGGCCAGCACGTCCGCCTTACAGATACCCTTACGTTTGCCGGTAGCCTTATCCGTGTAAGCGTCAACCTCCGCACCGGTAGTTTCAACGCACCCGGCAGCGGCAGGACTCCAGTTGAAAACGAAATCGAGTGCCACGTCATCCTGCAGCTTGAGTTTATCCTGACGCAGGACGGACTCCCGTTTATCATAGCTGAGTTCCACCGTATCAGCATTAGGGATAAGTACCGGATCCGTGGTGTATTCATCCAGCGGGAACGTCACATCGATATCCGTTCTTTTGGTTACCGTAGCCGGGAGGTCGGTTCGGTTCTTCTTGGTTCCGGACGCAGCACCGGCATTCGGGATGTGAACAATCTTGCCGTTGTTCACGTACTCATCGGCGTTGAACGCCTTGCTCAGGAAGCTATTGGAGGCAAATAAACCCTCCACGATAGCCGCCATCCAAATTTCTTTCTGAATTGCCATTTCTATTCTTGCTTTAATGGTTAATAATTACAGATTCGGTTCGATACCGAAACGCTCTTTAAACTTGGACTTATACAAGTCCGGAGCAGCATCTTTCAGCTCAACGAGCTTACCGGCTTTATCCAGCTCATCCCATGATTTGTCTTTCCAATCACCGAGTGTCACACCGGATCCTTTATCCGTGTTGATTTGACCGGCCACGTTTGCACGACACGGGATAGCTGCCAGCATAGCCTTTGTTCCCTCGAAATCCTTATCGAAAAGGTTCAGCAGGTTCTCACGGCCTTTCGCATCATAGCGTCCGTCTTTAATGGCCGCATCGGTCAGGGAAATCGCCTCCCGCTTCTGGGATTCCTTTTTGGCCTCGTTCATTTTATCCACTGCGGCGGCCAGCGTCTTGTTTTCTTTTTCCAAGCGGTCGGCATTGGCAATGATTCCCTGAATGGCGGTTACGATTTCCGCCTCGCTTGCAGAGTCCTGCAGCTTCAATACTCCTGTAAGTACGCTCATTTTTAATTGTTTTTTGGGGTTATTACTGTGATCTATCAACCGGATAAGATTACCCTTATCATTCAGGTCGATAATCTGTTTGCTCTCTCTGTCATAGAATACCAGCGCATTGTGATTGGCTCCGATTGTAACGACACTGCCCTCCCGAACCGTCCATCTCGTAACGGTAGGGAGTGTTTGTCCGGGGAGCATCAGGTCATAGGCATCGCTTTTCTCCTCCGGAGGCCACGCACCGATAGAGGCCATACGGATAAAGTCATTCTCAACTTTACGCTTTACCTCTGCGGCACGGGCATCTCCCTCATCGAACACGGCATCGGCTAAAATCTTACCTCCCTCAACACGTATATTTTCCCACCGGCCAATCGGCAGGGAGTAATCATCGTGATTCAGAAGCATCACGGGATTCTTTTTAAACTCCTCCAAATTGGCTCCGCTGGTGAGCATCCTAAAACCGTAGGTGTTCACCGACTCATCATGTAATACAAAGGTTAATTTGCCCATTTCGCTCGTTTGATTTTGTGACAAAATTCAGGGTAAAAAACGGGCTGTACAAATCGGCCTGTAACCGTTTCAACTTAAACCGCAGCCATTTCAGTTTAAACGTAAACCATTACAAACCAATTATTTTCACTCACCGCAAGGCTTTACCTTTGGGCTATAAAATGATACAATTATGGCGGAAGAACTGAAAGCAAATCAACGGAAAGAATGGGCGAAATTGATGTATCTCAAAGAGAACATCACCCAGCAGGAAATTGCCGACCGGGTAGGTGTTTCCCGTGTCACGGTGAACAAATGGGTTAAGGAATGGGAGGGTTTAAAGCTCAACCTCCTGCAGACACGGGAGGAACGGATCAGCTCCACGCTCACGCAGCTGGATGAACTCGACCGCTCCATCGCAGGCAAAGAGGAGGGGAAACGGTATCCCTCAGCGGCGGAGGCCGATATACGGCGCAAACTGACGGCTGACCTTGAGGCATTGGAACAGGACGCCTCCATCAGGGATATATACAACGTGTCCCGTGGGCTGCTCGATTGGCTCCGACAGCAGGATCTCGAAAGGGCAAAGGAGTTGAGTGATTATTTCGATGCGTACATAAAGGAGAAAATGAAATGGGTAAAATAGATGATATTCAGGCATACAAGGAGTGGACTGAATACCACCGTTCACTCAAAAGGGACAAAGCCGCCGACAACCTCTCGCCGGTGGAACGAAAAAAGAAGCTGGAAAAGCTGGAGGCGAACGTCATCGAATGGATCCTGTTCTTTTTCTCGGAGTTCGCAAAGTACCCCTTTACCAAGTTCCACAAAAAGGCAATCAAACGCATCACCACGAATATGGAATGGTACGAGGTTCTCTCGTGGTCACGTGAGCTGGCAAAATCCACCATCGTGTTCATGTGTATGATGTACCTCGTGCTGACCGGGAAGAAAAGGAACGTGCTGCTTATATCAAACAGTCACGAGAACGCAGTCCGACTATTAGAACCGTACAAAAAAGCCTTTGAGAGCAATTCCATGTTAAAGGCGTATTACGGCGACTTGAGGGAGTTCGGGAGCTGGACGGCAGATGAATTCACTCTCACTACCGGGGCAACATTCCGGGCTATCGGTGCGCTGGAGTCACCTCGTGGAACAAGAAAGGACGCTGTTCGTCCGGACACGGCTCTCGTGGATGACTTCGATACGGATGCGGACTGCAGGAACCCGGACATCCTGAAAAAGAAATGGGAATGGTTCGAGGAGGCTCTGTTTCCAACCCGATCCATCAGCGAGGATTTGCTGGTGATATTCTGCGGAAACCTGATCGCTCTTGACTGCTGCGTGAAACGTGCCGGTGATAAAGCTGACCATTGGGATATCGTGAACATCCGGGACAAGGATGGCAAATCCAGCTGGCCGGAAAAGAACACGGAGGAACGCATTAACCGTATCCAGTCCAAAATCAGCACAAAGGCGTTCCAGCAAGAATACATGAACAACCCGCTCTCCGAGGGTGACACGTTCAAAGAAATGGTATGGGGCAAATGCCCGCCGCTCTCAAAGCTGCAGTTTGCCGTTGTTTACGGGGATCCGGCTCCGTCCAACTCAAAGAACAAGGCCACCTCTTTCAAAGCCTGTTTCCTTATCGGGTATTATGACGGTCGATTCTATGTTTATACCGGTTATCTTGACCACGTGGTAAACGAGGAGTACGTGAACTGGTATTATTATCTCCGGGATTACGTGGGACAAAAAACGCAGGTATATAATTACATCGAAAATAACAAACTGCAGGATCCTTTCTACGAACAGGTGTTCGTTCCGCTATTTAGCGAGAAAGGAAAACAACTCGGATTTATCGGGATCATACCGGATACCCGGAAGAAACCGGAAAAGTTTGACCGTATCGAGGGAAACCTTGAGCCGATCAACCGGCGAGGACAACTCATCCTCAACATTGACGAAAAGGATAATCCGCACATGAAAAGGCTGGAGGAGCAGTTCCTGCTCATCAACCGAGCTATGAAATCACCCGCTGACGGCGTGGACTGCATCGAGGGTGGCGTGTGGATCATCAACCAAAAGATAAGCACGCTCTCGGCTGGATCCTACACCGTGGGCGCACGTGTAACCAATAAAAAGAGATTTTAATCATGGCATTTATCACACCCAAAGAATTGGAAACGCACCTCTATAAAGAGAATATAGAGGCTATCAGCAGGGAGGATGAAACAATCCTCACGGCAGCCATAGACGCTGCCGTACAGGAAGCATACGGATATCTTGGTGCGTATGACCGCAAAAAGATTTTCGAGGCCACAGGGAGCCAAAGAAACGCCCTCCTGCTCATTTTTGTAAAGGACATAGCCGTGTGGCATTTCGTGAACCTATGCAATGCCGGTACTGACCTGCAGCTCCGGCAGGATAGGTACGAGCGTGCCGTGGCATGGCTCAGGCAAGTACAGAAATCAGACATTAAGCCTAACCTCCCCATTATAGACGAGGACGGTGACGGGAAACCGGATACTGCAGGTGAATATATCTACGGGAGCAATCCCAAGCGTAATCAACATTTTTAATATATGACTATGGCGAACAAGAAAAAAAAGACGGCCACGACAAATACCGGGGCAAAATCAAAGGAGCAGCTGGTCATCCATCAGATCGTAGTCAAGGCTCCCCAGCGGAAAGTGTATGACGTGGGGAATTGGCGGACGGCTCTCTCCTCTGCAGACAATGGACGAACAAAGCAGCTTTATGACCTGCTTGATGATATCATGATTGACGGCGTTTTGAGCGATGCCGTTCAAAAGCGTATCGATGCGGTCACGAACTCGGAGCTTACTTTCCAAAATGCGGCTGGGGAGGAAGTGGAGGAGATCGCAGACCTGATGGACACCACCGCATGGGAGGATCTGCTGACTGAAATCCTGAAAAAGAAAATATACGGGCGTTCAGGCATTGAAATGACCTTTAATGACGGTTTCAACGTGGAACCGATTCCGGCAAAGCATATCAACCTGAAAAACCGCACAATCCTCCGGCAGGACACGGACGAAATAGGCATACCATACGAGGGAGATTCACAGCTGCTCATTCTCGGCAAAGACCGGGATTTCGGTTTGTTACTCAAGGCGGCTCCCTATGCCATCTACAAACGTGGAGGCTTTGGGGATTGGTCACAATGGATCGAGCTTTTCGGGATGCCCCAGCGCATCGGTAAATACAACACGTATGATCCGGAGAGCCGCAAGCTGCTGGAGGAGGCTTTCGATAAAGCCGGATCCGCACCGTATGTGGTCATCCCAAAAGAGGCGGATGTGGAAACCAAAGAGGGCGGAACGGGTTCAGGATCCTCGTACAACGAATTCCGGCAGGCCAACAACGAGGAGATGCTGATCACTATCCTCGGACAAACCATGACCACCGTACAGGGAGAGAAAGGCGCACGTTCATTGGGTGAGGTTCACAAGGAGGTAGAGGAGGGAAAGAATAAATCTGACCTCCGGTACGTGCAGCGTGTCCTCAACCAAAAGGTACTCCCCATGCTGGAGGCGAGAGGGTATCCCGTTGCTGGCGGAAAGTTCATTTTCCCCAAAGCGGCGGAGCAGCTCTCCGTTGCCGAGGTGGTGCAGCTCTCCGACATCATGGATATCCCGCAGAGCTACCTGCATGAAAAATATTCGATTCCCGTGCCTAAAGATGGGGAGCCGGTCGCAAAACGTGCCTCCTCTCAGGCCGCTCAGTTCGATATAGGAGAGGATTCGGAGGAGGATACAATCAGTAATGCAGACCGTAATTTCTTTATGCGCTTATGGGATTTTTTCGTGCAAGCCCCGCAGGTCGGGGCATCCATTGGAAAAGCCCCCATCAGGCTGAATGATAACGCTCCGATGTCGGAAAAGCTGGCCGCAAGGATTGCAAACGGCGAAACCGGGAAGTTCGATGCGGAGTTGTTCTCCTTTATTGCTACCGACTTTTTGAACGGTGTTCAAAGTGCGTTCAAACGTTCAATGAACCATGCGGATGTAAGATTCGCATACGGCCTGCAGGATGACGCTTTCATCACCGCTTTGGAGATGAACCTGTTTCATTTCTCCGCCGGTAAGACGCTGGCGGAAATTCAGGAGCTGAACAAGGCGTTCAGGGAGAGCGGTAATTTTCAGGAGTTCTCCAAAAAAGCGGAGCAGATATGTGGCACGTTCAATAAAACGTGGCAAAAGACGGAATACGAAACGGCGGTACTAACGGCGGAGTCCGCCAGCAATTACCACCGGCTCATGGGAAAAACGAAAATGTTCCCTTATTGGAAATATGTCACTGCCGGGGATGAAAAGGTAAGGGAGGAACACCGGAAGCTGGACGGGGTGATATTACCGGCCAATGATCCACGGTGGAAAAAGATATTCCCGCCTAATGGCTGGAAATGCCGTTGCCGGGTGGTTCCGCTCATGAAACACGAGGTAGAGGGTATAGACATCAACGCCATGCGTGCCATTGTCGACGAATACCTCGGTACGAGTGAATGGAAAATGAACGAGGCTCAGGGCTGGGACTCAAACCGGGGAGAAACGGCTGAGGTATTTTCCAAGAACCAGCATTATATCCGCAAGTTTCCCGACAAGGCCGCCTCCTTGCTGGGTGACCTGCATTATAATGATTACGGGCTGGAGTCCTTTGGAAAGAAAGCGGCGGCAGCGACCGAAAAAGCACCGGTGTTTGCCGGGGATCCGAACCAGTGGAGAGATTCGCATCAGGTGATGGATGACTACAAAGGCCGAAAGGTGCAACTTACGGAGGAGGTGTTCAAACGCCACACCACAAAGAAATACGAGGAGGCTCGTGTTCCTCTCGTGGAGTGCATCCCGGACGTGCTTAAAAACCCTGACGAGGTATGGATAAACGACTATCAAAAGAAGTTCGACAACCTGAACTTTATCAAGTTTTACGAGGATAAGGTGATTAACGTGGTTTGCGAGGTCAAGAACGGAACGCTCTATCAGGTCACGACATGGTTCGAGATAGAACAAAACGCCAACATCAAGGTGAAAGGCCGCAAGAGCAGAAAGATAGATCCACGATGGAGATATCGCCGTGGTCTGCTTATCAAAAAGTAAAAGGAGGCTCTGAGAACCTCCTTTTATATACGGATTAACATCCCGCTCCGCCGTATAAAGCCCGGACTTTTTGATGCCCCCGTCATCCGTCAGGTGTTGGCATATTCGATTCATCCCCGGAGCGATATGCTTACGGAAGCAAATATACAAAATTATTTCAATATGAATATCAAAGAATTAAATAATTATCTGCAATCGCTCCCGGAGGAGATAATCTCCGATGCGGCAGAAATCGTGGCAGAAACGGCCACGGAATACTATAAATCAGCTTTCAAGAAGAAAGCATTTGACGGGAACCCGTGGACTCCGGCAAAAGTACCGAAAACAACCGGTTCCCTGCTGATCGACTCCGGTGCGCTGGTGAACAGTATCAGACCGGCGGTGATAACTCCCCAGCGGGTGGTTATCTCTGCAGGGAATGAAAAGGTAGATTACGCTCAGGTACACAACGAGGGATTCAAAGGTATAGTACCCGTACCGGCACACACCCGGAAAACAAAACGGAAAGATGTACCGGTCAAGGCGCACACCCGGAAAACTAACATCCCGAAACGTGAATTCATGGGAGATTCCGAAGAATTGAACGAGCAGATACACGCACGGATAGAGGGATATATTGACTCACTTAACAATGAATAGCTATGAACAAAGAAATTTTTATTGCCGTTTGTGACCGGCTGAAAACAGAAGTACCCGGGCTCCGATGGATAGATGCCGAGGAGGGACAACTTAACACGGGAGAGCGGCCTGCTGTGGCTTTCCCGTGCTGCCTGATAGATATATCTTACCCGTCCTGCGAAACCCACATGGGTGGACGGCAAAAGATAAAGGCGCAAATACAACTCAGGGTGGCCTTTCAAGCCGGAGGGAGTACAAATGCAGCAGCCCCTAAACTTGTCAGGGAACACGCTCTCTCCTGCATGGACACGTTGGATAAGATACACGAGGCTTTGCAATGGTGGAACGGCGGGAACCTTTTCAACCCGATGCGCCGCCTCCGGGGTGCGCCGGAAAAAAGAGCGGACGGTCTGAAAGTCTATAACGTGATTTATGAAACCGAGTTTATGGATTAGTTCCAATCAAAGCCGGGAAACATCGCTTTGAGCTTGCGGGTGGATGCTTTGGAACGCAGGAGTTCATTGTAAAAATCATCCTGTTCCACCAGCGTGTTGCTGATGGTTCGCTCTTCGACAAAGAACTCGTTATCGGAAAGGATTCTCAGCACGTCATCGAAGCGGCGGCGTTTGATCTCAGTCCAATAGTAATAACGGGCGGTCATGATGCGGTTCCGCTTTTCGAGGCGGTCACGGCGGGAGGTGATGGCAGCATCGGAGGAGGCAACCGTGCGTGTTCTGCGGCGGTTACCGGCTTTCTCTATTTCCGGGCAAAAAAACGGTATTACGAGCTGCTCCTGCATATTGATTTGATTACTTAATACAAAGGTACATTATTTGCACCATAGTACGAAAAAAGTCCGCTGAAAATTAGGATTTCAGCGGACTTTTATTATTGATTAAAGGGCTTTTACATTGCAAGCATACCCTCTTTGTCATCCTTACCCGGAACGAACGGCTTTATAGTGGTTATCACCGAGCTGGTCACTTTCACTCTGCCGGATCCGAGGCAGGTCGGACATTGGCAGGATCCGGATACCTTTGTCCTGTTCTCATCGCTGTACTCGAATACAACGCCTTTTCCCTCGCAACGCTTGCATACAGCCACACGGGTGGGAATATACCGGGCTTTCGCATTATTCGTCTGTTCCATCTGATTCCTCCTTTATTATGGTTAATTCTTCACTTGATTTCGGGTGATACATGAAATCGGTTTTGAGCTTTTTGAAAACCGTAAGTTCCACCTGAAAATTCTCAAATTCCTTGTTCCGGCTGGAAAGCTGGCGTTTGATGAACTCGGTAACGTCACGTTTCATTTCAGGAACCGACATCTCGACACCGGTTTCCGGCACGTATAAGCCCTCAAGCCGGAGCTTGCGGTAACCTCTGCGGTGGATTTGGAATTGAACTTTGTATATCATGACCGTCCCTCCTTATGCTTCTGTCATACCCAGAGGAATGGTCACCCACATACCGTCCCCGTTCTTCATTTCCGCTCTCACAAACTGTTTGCTGATCGCTGGCTGGTATGCCTCCTCAATGATGCGGACACCCTCCATGAAACGGTCATTGTCGCTTTCCTCGGCAATCTTGCGGAGCTGGACGATACGGCTGGCTTTTAACGTGCCTTTGGAATCACGAGCCAGCAGTTTCAATACCATGTTCACGAGTGATTTCGTTTTAGCATTGTCGGCGAGGCTCTCGATGTACTCTTTCACGATAGCGATGCCGTCCTCCACCGTGTCACGGTAGCCGTCCGTCACGTACACTCCGAGAGTGATGCGCTTGGTTCCCTCCGAATTGGTAAAGGTATGGCTGCGCTGATCATCCTTTACGACTTTCAGAACCTCGCATTTCATGTCAAGAATACTTTTAAAGTTCTCCAGCACCGTCTTTTTGGTTTCCTTGATATCCTCACTCAAGGAGAGGAGTACCGGGATTGCGCTGTTCACTTCATCATCCACCATTTGGCGGTACGTTTCACGTTCGGCTTTCGCCTTTTCCTGAGCCTCTTTTTTGGCCTTTTCTTTACGGAAAGCCTCGAATTGAGCCTTTTCCTCCGCCGTCATTTCAACGGTCTGCTTTTCTTCAATCTGTGCCATAATATCACATTTTAAATGGTTTATAAATAAGTTAATTGAGTTCTTTCTTTGCTTTCTGCATATCCTTTTGCCGGATGGAGCGGATCCGGAGCAATACCGCATCCAAATCATCAGCGGACAACTCCCTGAATTTCTTTCCTGCGATACGAACGCCCAAACAAAAGTTATCCACCGCCGCCCAATTTGCCGTATCAATACCCATCAACTGCATTTGGTGGAGAACGGCAGAGCGTTTCTTTTTCAGAACCTCGTAACTGACCGGACGGCTGGATCCGGTCTGCTTCTCCATCTCCCGTATCATCGAGTTATATTCACTCAAAGTCATTTCTCTCAGTGAGTCCGTCCGCCCATTCGTAAAGCTGGATACAAGCTGCAGCTTTAAACCGTCCCTGTCAGAACAGGGCATTTTCGCCAGCAGCGTCCAAAAACGTGAATAACTGTTTGTCTTTGCCATAATCAATCAAGTTCAGGGGTTTCACTCTCTTTTAGGGATTGCAGGACGTACAATTCGGTAATGGCCGGGTTCGTCCCCAAATTACTTTCACCGGAGTCATAGGCCAACTCAAATTCACGCTGACAAATGGCTCGCTGCTCCTGCAGCTTGGATGCCGCATACTCTTTCATGGCATCGACAATACGTTTTAATTCTTCGGGAGAGAACTTTCTGCCGAGTTCCTCGTTCTTTTTCAGGCTGAATACCTGTCTTAATGCTGATAACGCTTTCATATTTGCACGACTTTTACAGGTTGTTGTACTACTTTTACCATTGCCTCCGGCACATCCTTGATGATAGCTGCGGCCAGCTCCGGGTTCCGGAGTTCAACCACCGCCCATTCATCTTTCTTGGCCGGACTGATCAGCAATTTCTCCGGTCGGTTAAAGCAAGTCCAATCCATCAGAACTGTACTTAAAGAGGCTACCGGTAAGCCTATTTGATAAAGATCATTTCCCATTGATTTGCTTGTTTAAATTAATTTTTGAACCGTCATCATATCCGGAACAATAGGCGGAGGCGTTCACTTTATTCCGGTTCTTGGATTTATGGGTGGTTGTGCCTATCGATTGAAAATAATCATCAATCAAATGACTGTGGCATAGCATCAGACCTGTTTCCTCCGCTGTTTTCCGAATGCTCTCAAACTGTTTCCGTAAACCGGTACAACATCCCAACAAATAAGATTTGATATAATTCCGTTTAAACTTCTTTGTCCGGTAATACCCTCTGCGGGTAGCCACATACTCGGTGCAACGTTCTACCGACAACCGGCGGAATACAGACCTCAAGTAATTATAAAGCGAGAGCACAACTTCCGCATTTTCCCGTGTACCGACTACCACCATGTAAGTCGTACCTCCATGCAACAAAATCCGGCAAAAATTATACTCGCATATAATCCGCAACAAATCCCTTTTCCAAATATTCCCATACGTGTCCTGATAGGTTATTTTCTCCGATTCACTCACGGATATCATATTCTTTTGTTCTTCCGGGGTAACATCCATCAATGACAAATTATAGGATGTCAGCAGCCGGTTTACAGCCTCCGCAGCTGCATGGGCTTCTCCCTCGGATCCGATTTTTATGGCAGATTCTTTTAACCGGAGCAGCTTTCTAATTTTCGCCAATATATTTTCAGGTACTTCTTTTTCCATCGTTCATTCTATTTTGCAGGTTTCCACTCGATAGTTATCACGGCATCGAGTTTACCGCTACCTTTGCAGACCGGGCAATCAACTTTCACCCGTTCCCGTTGTTCCTCTCCCCAAAAGAAACCGTTACCGTGGCAATAGCTACACCGGTGGCCTTTGCTGGAGATACTTTCTTTCTGATTTCCCTCCCCGATAAACATGGGAGGCGAAATCGTTATAACTTGATTATTTTTACTCATTTCCGTTCGTTTTAAGCGTTATCTCCCCAATATCTTACCGCACCCTCATCCCAAATTGTAAAATGCCCCACGGAGCCGAAAAAGCGGCCTCTCGAGAAAGCCCGGAACCCCTCCACGTAAATTTTCAGGGCGGCATCATACATCACTTTCTTTGCGCTCCGACCATCAGGGTTCCGGCCATCTGCATGGCTGATAAAAATCAGCAGCTTGTTCCGGTGCGCCTCCTTAAATTTGATGTATTCTTTATAGCTCATTTGGGTGTATTGGAAACTGTCAATGACGTAAAAATCGGGGCTTTTATGCTTATCCATTCTTTCACCAAGCTCGGACATCGGCTCACAGTCAAGCAGCTGGAAACGGCGGTTTACCTCGGCCATGTTGAAACGGCGGAGCGTGTTCTGCATGGTGAGGCTCGCACCCTCTTCGAGGCTGTCATAAGCCACCCGCCCAAACTTTGCCAGCTCTTTACAAAGCTGCATGACAAAGCTGCTTTTCCCGTTACCACTATTGCCCCAAATAAACCAAACGCCAATCCGTTCAGGCTCTCCGAAAGCGTCCGCCCATGCGCCTGTCAGCTTGAGCGTTTCTTTCTTCATGCTTACTGCTTCTGTTACCGATAATGCCCGTGCCATAAATCAATATCTGAAATCTGTAAAATGAATAATCACTCCCTCGAATGTGTTGGAGGTCTTAAAAAACCAGCTCACGAAATCATCGAGAGTCATCCCGTCATTAGCAGCCAGCTGCTCCACGTTTAGGATACGTTTTCCGTCTATGAAAACGGTCGGCTGCTCGACATCGGAGTCCCATGTCATTTGCACCTGCTGGATACCGATTTTTTTCAACCTTTTCACCTCCAGCTGCGGAGTATGATAAGGACGGCCAATCCACCGGCGGATAGATAGCTCCGCATTATGGGAGTTGATAAGCTCCACGTTGTACGCCCATTTGCCCGGATCCTCACGAAACGTGTGGATCTTGGTTCCTTTAATCACTTTCTCAGGAAAGCCGGTGAGCTGGCCTCTTTTCAAATGGCCTGCCGGGAACCGGCTTGCGAGTGGTAAAACAATTTGTTTCATATACTTTTTGAATTACGTTCAAACGCCGTTCAACCAGCGTTTGAACAGGTTTTTATACTATTTCGCTGCCGCCACCTTTTTCTCCCGGTGAATGGCATCTTTCACGCATCGCAAATCAAACTCCGATTTCTCCGTCACATCGATCACGTTTGCAATAAGTTTTTTATCCATCAATCCGTTGGCTTGGCAAATGGCAAATACATCATTACAGGAGGTTGGTTCCAGCTTAAAGAACTTACGCCCAATGCGGGAATAAATCTCGTTATAGCCTTTCCGGTTGTGGTTCAAACCGCAGTCAATACGATGCTGGATGTAATCGGTGGATAAGAAAGTAATCCCGCATTTACCCTCCAACCGATTATACAGGTTGATAAAGTAGTGGAACACGTTATCGTTCAACTTGTCACCCTCATCGAACACCAAAAGCGGATTTTCCATCTGTATGATGCTCTCGATGGCCAAGTCCAATATTTCACGGATACGCATCCCGCAAGTCTTAAAACCGAGTTTACGGGCGATCTCCCGAACAAAATCACCTTTCCGCATATCCTCATCACAAAGGATGACGAACACCTCATGATTCTTTTGAGCGTACATGGTGGCTGTCGTTGTTTTGCCACATCCCGCACCACCCACGATCCAGCGGACTTTTTTAAACTCCTGCGCATCGCTCAGGGCATACCATATTTCCTGAAAGGAGTTCGTTTCCACGAGCTGCCATCCGGTGGCTGCAGCTGCTGGAGTAATTTGAGCGATGATATTGCGGAACATATCATCACTGATACTCTCATACTTGCCGTTAATCACGGCACTCAGTGTCCCTGCAGACACGCCGTTCAAACTTGCCGCAGCCTTTTTTTGGCTGGAATACTTCGCTGCATATACCCGGAGAGCCTCACGGATATCATCTTTCTCTTTCTGTGTCATTGTACTGTTCATTTTATATTAGAATTATAATTTTCCTGCTACTTTCTTTTCATTCAGGCGGATATCACCATTCAGCTGGTCAAACGTGATGTTGCTTATTAGCTTTGTCACCTTACCGGCGGAGAGCTGTTCCGGATCCTGACTGTACCGGCGGACTCGGCGTTCAATTTCACGCTCCGTTTCGCTCTTTGCACCTTTCAATTTCGGACGTTTGAGTCCCTGTTGTTCCATACTCACGCCATGCGCCTGCTCGATGATACGTGCATCAACCTGACGCTCGATGCGATCCTCCGTGTTCGCCTCTATATTCCGGCGGATAAAGGACATTTCACCCTCGGTCTGTTCCTGAATATTCCGGTGGATAACGATATAAGGCTCTGCAGTCCGTACAAATCGCAGCTCTCCTGCTTTATCTTTCTTGTATAGCCGTACCGAGGTATGATCATAAGGATCATACATGGTGTAGAACTTTTGCCCTCTATTTTTTCTTAGGAATTCGTGATCAGGCACACCCGGAACCTCGTAAACCTCGTATGTAAACTCACGTTTTTTAATGGTTATTTTCAGACCGTTATCTGTATAAGTGGAGGGCTTATCAGTCATCACCCAAAACATCTCGATCATGTCGAGAACGCCCACTGTCGGGGTATCAGGATTCACGCTGTTTCGGTACATCTCGATGCGGTTCATCCCGGTAGCAAAATGCTTGCTTTCGTTCCATTCTTTCCGGGCGGCAGCGTATGCTGCTTTCAGTTCGGCCAAAGTGTAAAGTTTATCCTTGTTTGCCTCGATACGCTCTAAATTCGGGCGGCTCGTGTCCTTTTTGGTGGTGATATTTTGACCGGTGAACCTCCAATCCTTATGCAGAACCTCAGCCTGAAAACGTCCGAAAACGCTCTCTATCGTTTTGGATTGCCCGCTGTATGGAGCCGTGGTTCTATAAACATGGCCGACAATCTTATCAAAGAAATGGCTATTCTGCAGTTTCTTGTGGCCTCCCTGATTATCATGCACCAGCTCGTAAGGCTTATGACCTGATACCTGAATGGCCATGCGGTAGGCATTATATTGCGCCTCGTAGTCCTCGCTGTCTGAAATATGGTATCCCAAAAATACCTCCGAATAAGCATCGATGACCTCGTAAACCTGAGTGGTACGAACCACCAGCTTACCGTCCTTGTCATAGTCTTTATAGTACAAATTGATTTTCGTACCATCACCATACCACAAGGAGTCACGCATCGAGGGAAGCTCGGTTTTATTCTTGCGGCTGTAACGCTGGTGAGCTTTCAGCTCCCCGTGAACGGCATCGTACCATAACGGTTCGATGTCAGGACGGTTCAGGAATTGCCGGAGGCTCTGAATGCTCCGGAGCTGCTTCCAACCTTTCTCATCTGCAATCCGGTTGAATTCCACGAATATTTGAGCATCTGTATAAACGGGAACGCTGCTCCGCTTTAACGCTATAATCATGTTACCGGCTTCCTCGGTTATTTTCAGGGTATTGCCATTTCCCATTTTCTTGCTGATCAAGCAGGAGTAACCCTCTTTTTTGTATTGGTTTATTTTGTCTTTCAGCCGGGCGGCGTTTTCAGGTAGCGTATGGCCATAAGAGTCACGGAGGCGGTCTGCCGTTCCGATAATCGTTTCCCATACTTTCTTTGTACTTCCACCCAAAGCCTTGCGATAGCCCTCCCGGTCATTCAGGATCGATATCAACTCGTTCAGTACTGAGGCGTTGATGGTATATTCAGCTTTTTTGGGTTCTGTGAGACTTACTAACTCCCCGGCCTTATCATACCGGTAATCCTCAAAGAATATCCGGGCTGCTTCATCTATTTTAAGCCTGTTTTTCATACACTTCTCTTTGATTAACTCCACCGGATCCCCATACTTTTGCTCAAAGCGGATCCGGTAACGTTCAGGTAAGGACAAGTAATCAATAAGAGCGTAATTATCAAGACCACCGCCTCTATTAACCCGTTGAGCCTTACCTCTCCGAATTAAAGAATAAAGCGTCCATAATGAAATCACCGGTTCTCCATTTTCAGAGCTGGTTAATTCCTGAACTGTTACGCATACTATTTTATTGAAATACTCCATTATTTTAAAATCTTAGTCCCCGGAGGCGGAATCGAACCACCTCAAAAGACCGTCCGGGATTCACCTATTTTAAATATCTTTGTCATCGGTTGAAATTGGTACTTTTTTAATCAGACGGGCGGCATTAGCAAAATTCAAAACCACCACTATAATCGCCCAAATCGGACTATCATCTGTTATACACAAAAAACAGAAACTCAAGCAGAAATACCACACATAAAACTTTTGCTTTGTAGTCAAAGAGAAATACTCTTTAAACTCATCTCCCAAAAGGAGCAAAAACATCCTTTTCATGCCGTTTCCTTTTGATCACCGATTTCAACGCCTCCACGTTCAATGGCTACCTTTCGGATTAATGTAGCCTTAGAACTATTACTCAAATAATTCAATGCCTTATAAACGGCCTGCCTCGTCACCTTAAAATCTTTTGAGATTTGGGATATTTTCCCGTACTCAACTACAATTCTCTTTTTCATGTTTTTCTTATTTAATGGTTTCAATAGTAGGATCACTAAACCAAGTTTTCAGCTGTGCCTTTGCATAGGCCATAGAACACTCTCCAACTGTCGCTATCACCATAGTTCTGTTATCAATAGCGTAAGCCGCCATTTCTTCATCTATATTTATTTCAGAAATAAAATCACTTACTTTTTCCCATTCCGAAAAATAGATTTGTACCTTAATTGCTTGCATAATTCTGTTTTTATTAGTTATTCATTGCAATATCAACCGCTTTTTGTACTTTTACAGCCGTTTACATTGTTATCGTGCTGCAAATATAATTCGCATTTGCGAATAAAACAAGTAATTGCGAATATTTTATTCGCTTTTGCGCAAATAAAATAGGAGAGGTATGACTATAAATGAACGAATGAACCATATTATCAAAGAATTGTACGGCGGAAACAAACGAGCTTTTGCCAACGCAATAGGTGTATCTGCTACTGTGATTGAGAATGTTGTAGGTACGAGACAAGGTAAGCCATCTTATGATGTCCTCGAAAAAGTATGCGCAAATGCGAATATATCAGCAGAGTGGTTATTAATGGAAAGAGGGGAGATGCTGTATAATTCTACCTCTCAGACGCAATACACACCTCCCGACCAAAACACCCACTACTTTATAGAGAAAATCGCAGAACAAGCAGAGGAAATCGGCAAATTAAAAGAACAAGTAAAGTTATTGGGTACACAACAATCGGCTGCACCCGATGCAATATGTGCAGATGTCGTATAATTTTCGGGAAAAAGTGTCCCAAATATTAGCTGCACACGCACTTTTGATTTTTATCAAATAAGAATCAGTTATTCATTATATTGTATATCAGCATATTAAACAACAATATATGCTGATTTCTATTATTTTTTTATGGTATTTTCCCCCTCTGAAAACCACAAAACAACTATAAAACAGCTAATAAATAGGCAATTTCTATATCTAAACACGTCTATTTTTAACGGGAAATGCACAACCAAATGCACAACCATTAAAAACATTTCGTTTTTTTTATTACAAAAATGCACAACCAAACGCACAACCAAATGCACAACCAACCCCTAAAAAACGCAATATTCCACCCTCAAATGAATACCATTTGCCCCTCTCCTATTTCCGCTATTTTGAACGCCGAATTCAGGCTATTTTAATATGAAATGATAATCCTATCAACAGAGCATAAAAAAGCCGCAATCCGCTTAAATAAAAGCGTTCTGCGGCCAATGTGCTCACCCCTCTCCTCTCCTACTCCACCGTATATTAAGTTTTCGCTGCAGTGTAAAGCAGATAGGCGTTCAAACTATTCAGAGTAAAGTCTAAAGTAAAGCCAAAGTAAAGCAGAGTAAACTTTTCGTTTTTCCCTCTCTCCTCTCCTATTCAATCATAACTATTTGTATATCAAAGCTATTCCGTTTATGTGGAATAACTCAATTTATCGCATTTCGTTTTACCCCCCTTATATGTACACGAGTAACGAAAGGGCTGCCTCGTACCCTGTTCCGGTTCGACCGGATTTTACGAGCGACAGAACAAAGACCGCACGGTTCGTCCGGCAACTATTGACGGTGTGTATGGGCCATGATTTTATGGAACTTTCCATGAAGCAGAAAGCCGGCGGTTTGTATCTTATTATAAGCCTTATGGCGCCGGTCATTCTATTCAGCGAGAACCATCCGTGGCTGTCGATTCTGCTTGTCGGGAACATGGCGAACGCCGTACGACTGGCCAATAGGCTTATTCGGAAAACGAGTGCGAGAGATTAGTAGCTGCCATTCAAATAGGCACTCGGAGCCGTGCCACCCGTGAGGGCCGCCAACGGCAACAAGGAGGGGCGAAACCCCTTGAAAGGTCGAACCTCCTCCTTGACTTTTGAAACACACACAAACGATTATATATGAAAACGACACCTACAACAAAAGAAATTATCGAGGTAATGAAAAGCGCGTACGAAGCCCTGGAAAAATACAATGAAGCGCTCCGGCTCACCCACGTCGACTTCAACGACGAGGAAGAACGCGATCTGGAATCATGGAGCGGCAATTTGAGAAGTGCCGCCGGAACACTCAATAACCAAATCCTTTACAAATAACCCTATTCATCATGGAAGAGCAGACACTAACCGAATTATGGAAATCGCTCGACATAAAAGCGCGGGCCGATCTGTTACAAACTGTCGCCGACGAACTCTTCGTCGGTTCCGACACCTTCAACGCCTGGCGTATCGGGTCCCGTCGTGTTCCCCAAGCGAAAAAGCCACGTCTCGAAAGTATCGTCGAACAGAAATACAACGTCAAACTCAAAATCGCGTAATCATGGAATCGATACTGCAACAAGTCCGATCGATGGTTAATACCGAAAAACTTGTCGAAAACTTCGACTATCGAATTAGGGAGGGGATCGTTCAATTCGATGCGGAAACCCTATTGGAGGAATTGGGCGGTGATCCGGATATGAATACTTGTCAAATAAAAACAACTCGCCTGTTTCTTGGTTTCGGAAGAGGGGTTTTCTATCAACCCGAAGAACTCGGTGCCGGAATCCGAGAACGCGCAACGATTGAATTTGATTCCAAGCTCTTGACACAATCGCCGCACGTGGATGATTACAGCGTCTACTGCGATAAAGACAATCGCGGGATATACGCTATTATGGAACTTGACGAGAACCAGATCGAGACAATCCGGCGCGCATTATTAGCCTATCGGACGGGTTTGGTCGGGTTGCCATCGGAAGCGAACCTCGAAGCCCGTGAACAATACGATCGCGCCGGAGCGATCCTGCGAACAAT
>CANQGQ010000013.1 GCA_947623305.1 uncultured Alistipes sp.
CACTATAAAGTAGTCGACCGCTATTTCGCCTATTTCTTCCTCGATAAATCTATTACGTCGCGAGAGGTCGAATTGGTTCCCAACGACGGAATCGGCCTGCGATTCGTTACCGATCCGGCTCGTATCGAACTTATAAACGAGGTACACCAATCTCATGAAATGCCCACCGAATAGCAAACAAAATTCAAGAAAACCATGAAAAAACGGCTTTATTTATTAACCGGTCTATTGCTAACGGCTGTCGCCTGCAACAACGAGCTGGATATACAACAGGCGTATGCTTTCCGATTGGAAACCATGCCTGTGCAGACGCGCATCGTATGTGGAGAAACGGCTGAAATACGTTGCACGCTCGTCCGTGAGGGCGAGTACGACGGCGCACGATACACGATCCGCTACTTTCAACCCGACGGCAAGGGAGAACTACGCATGGACGACGGAACGCTGTTCCTACCCAACGACCGCTATCCCCTCACGAGAGAGGAGTTTCGACTCTACTACACCTCCGCGTCGACCGACCAACAGACTATCGACATTTACGTCGAGGATAACTTTGGGCAGTGCGAACAGCTGACTTTCGCATTTCAAAACGAAAGTGAAGAAACGGAAGAATAAACCTATTTCATGGCCGAGACGCTCTTATTACGGGAGTGTCTCGGTCGATTTACTATACGACCATGACCGAACAAGAAAAACAAGACATGGCATTCCTCGACAAAGGAATGCAAATCGCGGATCGACCATACGGCCTGTTAATCGACATTCCGCCGGAACGCCGTACGGCAAAAGTCTGCCACCATGCGGTGAAGCTCTCGGCACGGAATCTTAAACATGTTCCCGAAGCACTCAAAACGCCCCGTTTGTGCCGGACAGCAGTCCGGCGCGGAGGTGAAGCTCTCGCATTCGTACCGAAAGAACGCATTACACCGAGATTATGCCGCATAGCCGTCGGTAATTACAGCTATGCGTTGGCTTCCGTTCCTGTTCCGCTCCGCACGCGGAACCTCTGTATGCAAGCGGTTCGCCGTAACGGCTGGGCATTGGCCGATGTTCCCGAAAAGGTCAAAACGCCGCGTATGTGTCGCGAGGCGTTGAAAAGGCTCGGAAGTTCTGATTCGGACATCTTGGCCCATATCCCGTTCCCGGAAGTCTGCATAGAGGGAATAAGAAAGTTCGAGCACGGATTCCATGACCCGCATCTGATTTTCTCGATCATTGACCCGGCCGTTCTGACCGAAGCACTTGCACTCGAAGGTATCCGCATGAGTGCGTCGTGCCTGACACTGCTGCCTCCAAAATTCCGAACGGAGAAAGTCTGCATGGCAGCAGTCGAGAAAAACGGAATCTTATTGCACGCAGTACCGGAGCATTTGCGAACGAAAGCATTGTGCGAAGCGGCCGTATCGTCGGACTTCCGTGCATTGGATGATGTTCCGCACGAATTGAAAACACCGGAACTATGTCGCAAAGCATTGGAAAAGACGGGCGACCTACGGCCGCTTTATCATATTCCGCATCGGGAAATCCATGAACACGTATTGGAAACCTACTGCGACGGTTATACGAAGACGAGAGAATTCATAGGCTGCATGAATCCGCTTTACATGACACCGCAATTGGCGGAACGTGTATTTCTGAAAGAGCCGGAGTTATTCGTTCTGCTACCCGAACATTGTAAGGATCGGGAACTGTGTGAAACGGCAGTTCGACATGAAGGGTCTTATCTGCGCTGTGTTCCCGAAACGATGAAAACGTGGGATTTGTGTATGGATGCCATACGATGCAGTCCGTATGCCATTCGGTATATTCCCGATGAAATGAAGACACCAGAACTTTATTTGCGGCTCGTTAAGGAGAATCCGCGTAATCTGAACGGAATTCCATTCGAGGAACGCACACCGCAGATGTGCCGGATAGCATTCGACAATACCTATGGCAAGGACAAGACGGACTTTTCCGTTATTTCGTCGCTGACCGATCCGGCGATGGTGCTGCAAGCGATGCGAGAACAGAACGACCCGAAAAGGATCGGATTTCTGATGGATATATTACCGGCCCGCTTGATTACTGCCGAAATCGCATTGGGAGCCGTACGAAAAAACGGCGACGTGCTGCATTGCGTACCGCAGGGAGCTATTACGCCCCAAATAGCGGAAATTGCCGTGCGGAACGAGCCGAGAAACATTCGATGGGTACCGCGAGAACTGCGCACACCGGATATGTGTTTGTGTGCCGAAGCTGCATACCCGGAGTTGCAAATTTATGTTCCCGACGAAATTGCGCAAGGGCACAACATCTATTCGTTTCATCGCAAAGCCGATGAGACCTTGCGCCAACCGCTCGGATACGAGGAGTATAAACGGCTTTATGCAGGAGAACCTGTCCTTGTAAAAAATGTGCAGACGAGGATAGGTGTGCTGGATTGCTGCGAAGTCCGCTATGACCGCAAGGAAAAGCGACTGGCATTACGGATGATAACGCCGAAGCGAGAGAATGTATTGGAGAAAAGGAAGCCGACCATAAAGCCCCCGAAGAAAAGTAAGGGCATAAAGATGTGATGGGATATTGAGCAAATGTTGGGGTTTTGCATAAACCGCATCTTTCATTACCTTTGTGCTGCTAATCAACAAATAACTGAAGATATGAAAGAGTTAGTCGCAAAAATCCAAGAGACATACGCCGCATTCCAGAGCGATGCCGTCGCACAAGTCGAGAAAGGGAACAAAGCGGCCGGCACCCGCGCCCGTAAGGCATCGTTGCAGGTTGAAAAGTTGCTGAAGGAGTTTCGCAAGGTATCGGTAGAAGAAGCGAAAAAGTAAATTTATCGGCTATCGAAAACAAAGAGCTGTCAGTATAAACTGGCAGCTCTTTTTATGAAGAAAAATTTACGTTTATCCTCATCATTATTCGGTTGTAACTTCCATCATCGGCCGACAATAGGTCTTATTGACGACACGATCGCGCATCAGTCGCATATCGTTGAAATTGCGCGAGATATTCTGAACGATTTCGATGTAGTTGTCCGTGCCGTCCGGTTTTTCGTAATAGAACGGCTTAATCGACACACAGTTTTTATGCTCAAAAAGCGTATTGAGCAATGTACGGTCAGAAATTCCGCACGAATGCCCCATAATATAAATCTGAAACGGTGCGGAATCTATGAACGAAAGCAATTTGCGATAGTTATCCGTTTCAAGGTAGCAAATGGATTTGATGTTCTTCAAATAGTCGTTATCGTTCAACTTGGCGATCGCCTTGTAATCGTCATCCAGCTCATCCCCGTAGCCGAATATAATCGGATTCTTCTCGTTGCCCAACTCGCCATGAATATGGTTTACCTTGAACTCGGAGCCTTTCGTAAGATATAGGTCTGCGGTTTTTGTATAATTGAAATTCAACAATAAGATTTGGTCGGGCCACAAAAAACAATCGGGAACAATACTTCGCTGTTTATTTACATTTTGGATGTGTTTTATAAAATCGAAAGATTTTGTTTTTTCAGAATCTTTCGACTCGACAACAACCGATTCTCCATAATTGTCAATGTCGGAATGGTTGTACAAATATTCCCATCCAAATCGGCTTAAAAAATACCGTATTTCATATTCATTTTTAGTAAATATATATTCTAACCGATTGATTAAAAACTGCTCGAATTTTGCATTTTCGCTATTCGATATATCGTTCGGATTGAATGGCTCATAGATAATTTGTCGAATGCAATCCTTTACAAGTTCCGGCTTAATGAATTTAGCCTGAATATATGCCAAATAAACAACAAGATTCTCTTCCAATATCTTCAACTCATCGTTGAGTTTATTCGGATCAGCATACTCGCATTCGTCCTGTTTGAAAATCTTTGTTAGCCAATGATAATATACAGCCTCAATATCCACCCAGGACTTTGTTTCGATAGCCTTGTTTATTGCTTCGAAAAATCTGCTTTCGTATTTGAAATGATCGTTGAAGAACGTATCATAGCGTTCTGTCATAGTGATCTCTCCCACATTGTTTACATATCGAAACATATTATTACTCAGCATCCACCGAAACTTCTCCATGAGTTTTCGATCTTCCGAATTGGAAATTTCGACAGAACATAGACCATCGATTAGTTCGTATTCACCTTCCAATAATCTGAGTTTTAGAGTAAAATAATATCCGCGGATAAAATCCGCATAACTTGTTTTCAGTCCATGCGCCAAATCGAAACCGTTGCCGATAAGTATTATCCTGTTCATATGTATTTTTGTTCTATAAGAGTTCAACAAAGATACACTGCTATCCCGATTGTTTGTTCTAAAAAGTCCGACATTTTCGGAATCACGAAGCTAATTCGCTATCTTTGCAGTCGGCAGCCTATTCATGTCGTATTGTACGGTATTTGTCTGCGATAAGTCAAATCAAAACAATGAAGATAAATGAATCCTCTAAATCGACCGTCCATGAACGAGAAGCTGAATCGGGTAATCGGCATGTACGGCATTACCTTGACAGACAAACATTTTATTATCCCCAATAAGGAAGAATATGGTGTGCTTTATAACGACGGGGAGATCGGGTACGATGAAATCGCCGGTATAGACGTCGACGGGGCTTTCGTGCGGATCCGTTTGACGAACGGCTACCTGTTTCGGCTCTATTGTCGGGAACCGCTTTTGACTTGTACTTACATGAACAGTACGGCCAACGATCCGCTGTCGTTTTGAATAACAGCGAGAGGTTATTATAAAAAATCCGACTTGAACGGAAGTCGGAGCGGACAAAAAATCCGGCGGTTGTTACCGCCGGATTTTTTCGCGCCATAAGGCCGGCCTTACTCGGAAGTCGTATCTTTCGCTTGCAGTTCGAGCAGTTGTTTCAGCATATAGGCATAATTCTCGCCTATGGTATGCCCCGACGGCATTTTGTAGGGACTGTCAATGCAATCTCGGCATTGTTCGATGGCCTTGTCCAAATCGGTAACGGTTACGGGTTTTCCCTCCAAATCTTTGATATTCGTCTTCATTTTTCCAAACTTTATATGCCGCCGCGAAAGGCGGCGAAAAATTATAACGACCGGAGGGTGCAATAAAAAAGTCGCCCTCAGGTTATTATTCACTCTGCCGTTATTCGTTCGATACGCATGTTTTGCATCAACCACGCCCGAACATGCGGCATATTGTATTCGGAAGTGATGACCGCCGTACGGTCGTCGGCCCATGTAAAGCGGGTGCTTTCGTAGTTGTCTATCCACGCTTTCAAGGTCGAAACGCCCCATGTTCGGCTATCCTCGAAGAAAGTATCCACAACCGTTCTCGGTTCGGTGAAAGTTACGATTAACGTATCGTATGCGGGGTTATATGTTGCTTCGGTATTCATAATAGGATAAGGTTTTATTATTCGTTTAACATTCGGTTTCTGTCCGCGAGCCAAGCATCGCGTTTTTCGCGGCATTTGTCGAGCGTCGGAGCGACGCACGAGAACAATTCGCCGTCCGTGTGGCGGTAGTCGTATTGGCAATACCGGTTCCGTTTGCGTGGACGTGGCATAAGGTCGAAATACTCGTATCGTTCCTCTCCCGTCGGGCAAACCGATACGCCGGTTACGGTCATCTTCGTTGTTTCCATCGTTATCATTGTTTAGGGGTTAAAACTCTGCTATCATCAGTCGATGCGCGAAACACTGCGTCGGGTCGCTGGCCTTGCGCTGATACACCCAAAAGTGATGCGCACCGAAGCCGTAGACAAAATAGTCGTCGAGCGGGATTTGGGCTTTCAGTTTCTCGATACCTTGCCGCAGTTCGTTCTCGTTGCCGGCTAAAAGTATCGTGTTTGTCAGTCGGAGGTAAGCCTCCGTTACTTCGTCGCAATAAGGACAAAAGATTGTTTCGATCGTTACGTTCATAATCACATGATTTTAGGATTGTTCGTTAGGCAATCATACGTTGTACGATAAGGGGCATGTTCTTTCGGACGAGTTTCACGATGCGCTTGTGGTACTCGGTTTGCGAATTGCAGACGCCGCGACTTTGCACGATGTCGAATGTCGCCAACGATACCTCGACCGTTTCGATGCGCTGCCCGCCGATGGACGCCGAAAGAATAAGCGAATCGGGACGTTTGTAGTAGGCATTGCTGAACACGCAGTGGTGCATGGCCTTTCCCTCCTCGTAGAACTCCCGCACGCTCTCCAATACGCGGACGGTGATTTTCTTGTCCGAAAACGCCAGCCCGAAGAATCGGGACTTCTGCTCCCGATAGGTCGATTCGTTTTCACGGATGCGACGCTGCTGCTCTTCGAGGCGTTCGCGCTCGATACGCTCCTGCCGTTTGTGCATCCAGCGGTCGTGCTCGGCCTGCAAGTCGGTCGGACAAACGTATTTCGGATTGTGCAGGTCTTTTCCGAAGTTCCGCAATTCGTCGAGGTAGTCGCACCACAACGAACCGTCGGGAACGATATAACCGTTGCGTGCTGCGATTTTGACGGACGGCCAATAGGTGTCTATCCGGTCGTAACTATGGAGCGAGAAATGCTGCAAGAGGGGAATTTGTCCGATTTTGAGCAGCGTTTCCAGCCGATTGCAGGCAAGCAGTCCATGAATCAGCCGGAACGGGGGTAAGTCCGTAGGTCTTGCCTGTAAATCCGCGCTGCCGCAGTTCGGGAATAATCGACATACGGGGATAAATCGCCTGCGGCAAAACGTCGTACAACTGTTTGTCGGGACGCACTTCCAAATCGCTCGACCATATCCAGCTGTCCGACCAGCCGAACATCGGGCGCAGTTTGGCCAGTGGCACGGTACGTCCGTCTGGAGCAATCCAACGCTGTACTACCTCATCCATCCAATAGCCTGCTTTATGCCCGATTTTGCGATAGGTATTCACGAAGAAGAAGCGCAATACTTGAAAGCCTTTGCAGGTCGTGAGGACGCAGAAATAGGCACTCTCGGCAAAGATACGTTTACGGGTCTGCACGACCTGCAACTTGGTACCGCAGTTCGGGCAGATACTGCCGCAAAGGCTGTCGGCCAACGCTCCGTCGCTCTGCCACGTGTGGCCGCACTCCGTGCAGGTAATAACGCCTTTGGCGGTTCTGCGGCCGATGTGGTCGAAGCAATGGTGGCAGGCATAGGCTTCCTGCGCTTTGGTGATGCGGGGCAAACGGCGGCTCAAACGGGCGACTTCTTTCTGTATTTTGGTCTTGGGTTTCATGGTGTTCTGCTTTTGATTAGAATAATAGGTTCATTTGCCGGTTATTGTCGCTCTGCTTCTTGGCGGCAGGCTTGCGCTGAGTAAGTTTAGCGTAGGCTTCGTTCTCGGCGCGCTTCATGGCATCGCGGTGTGCCTGCGCTTTCTCCTCCTCAGTCAGTTCGATGGTGTGATTGACCACGACGCGGCAGTTTACCGATTTGCCGACCTCGATGTCGGGTTCGTCGTAGTAGTGGAGCGCCATCGAATAAATCTCCTCGTCGGCGAAGCCGTTGCAGCCGCTCGCCCGCACTTCGTTCAGAATGTAGGTTGTGCAATCGTCGATGTTCTTCTTCGGGTCGGCATAACGCGCGGCGAAAAGTTCGTCCGTAGCGGCGCGATACTCCAAATAGGTCTGTATCGTCTGCTTGAAATAGTCCGTTGTTTTCATAATCGTCTCTTTTGCGGGGCGGTTACCCGCCCCTTGTTCAACCTCTATTCGTTCTTGCCGATAAGTCGGCGTACCTGCTCCTCTTTGCTCTTTTGGAATATCCAGCCCGCCTTCTTCTCGCCCTCGTGGGTCAGTCGGCTGTTGAAGCGTCCGCCGAGTGCGGATAACTCCGCCTTGATAGGCTTCGTGTCGCCGAATACGGCAATCGCCTTGTCGGAGTAGTCCACGAGGATGAAATCCCCCAGCACGACCGTTTCCGACCGCTTGCCCGACCGCTCCGCAGTCGCGCCCGACAAGCGGATGTTCTCCTCGTCGCCCGCCGTGTAGGCGAAATCTTCGATAGTCCGTTCGCGGTTGTATATGGGCGTTTTCTTGATAATCCACCCGTAGTATTTGCTTTGGCCGAGATAGTAGCCTGCGCCCATCGAGTATTTCTCGCGGTGTTCGTACTCCTCGTTCGGTTCGGACAGATAGGCCGTTTCGGGGAAGTTGGCGGCATGTTTGCGCATCTCCGAAAACAAGTCCCGTGTATGCGAGGAGAAACCCAAAATCACGGTGCGGACGGTACGATAGGCGAAGTAGTCCGTCATGTGGTCGCTCTCGTCTTGGCGGAGTTCCGCGACGATGACCGCCTTTGCCGTCGGGGGCAGCATCGCGGCGAAGCGTTCGCGCCCGACAGCCTTTACTTGCTCGACCCGCTGCCGTTCCTGTTCGGCCTGCCGCGCCCGCTCTGCGGCTTTCTTCTCGGCTTCCTCCACGAGCAGGGCCACCTCGAAAGCGTCCATAAATTCGGGATTCTTATCGTCGTAGTATCTGCCGATGCCGTGCTTGCAGGAAAGAGGTTGCAGAATATCCGTGCGGTCTATTTCTTTCGTTTCGAGGTTCAGCAGATGATACATATAACCGTCTGCCGTATGCTCCACTTTGTAGACTACATAGCGGTTCATTGCCATGTAAGGCCCGTAACCGATGATGATTTGATTCTCTTTGACTACCTGCACGGTCGTGTCCGTCGTCGTGCCGCCGAATAATGAAATGTACTTTGTCATAGCTGTAAGTGTTTAGAAAATGCGTGTGAATAGAAAGTGAAAGAAGCCGACGAGAGCCGCGAGAGAAACCAACCCGCGAAGCATCCCCAGCAGGATATTCCGGCAGAACACGAAGCCCAGCACTACCCAAATGAAGCCCTCGCCCCACGTGTAAAACCCCAACGCCGCCGCGCCGAGCAGCAGCCATGTCGTCCGACTCGACCCTATGCCAAGTGGAAAGGTGGAGGATTTCTGTTTCCGTTTATTTTTCTCTGTGCTTCTCATAACCTTCGACTTTTTTTTATATGCCGTAGCGGAGCCGGTATGGATGGAATCTGTTTCGGGAGCTCGGAAGGTTCGGAATCAGCTCGCAACAAGATTTTTGCGGAAAATACGCTTCGCATGTCGGGTGAAGGAAGATTTTCCGCAAAACCGACTTGTCGGCCCGATCTTGTAAGAGCGTCGATTCCGGGAATACCTTCGCTGCCGATAACAGATACATCCACTACCGGCCCGTACAGACAAAATGAAACGGGGAGAAGGTTATCGGGGAGAAGCACAGAGATAAATCGTTTCGCAGCGAGCGTAAAAATGGACCGTTCGCTACGCTTTACCCTTGCTATCTCGCGGCTCTCGTAGAAAACAGCCGCATACTGCCGGTTCGGTGCCTCAATGTACCGCTGCCGCTCATGCTACAACCCCATAGCTTGGTATTTGTCTATATTGCCGAACCGGGAAAGGAATAATCGAAACAAATCGACATCATGGACATTATCAGTATGGATACACGGCTTTTCGATACGCTTCTCCGGCGTATGAAAGCCATCGAAGAAAAAGTAACGGCTTTATGCGCTCGTGGGGAAGACCTGAAGCTGAAGCGTTGGTTGGACAATCAGGAGGTATGCGAGATTCTCGGAATCACGCAGCGTACATTGCAGACTTACCGCAATAAGGGATTGTTGGCATATACCTGCATTCGCCGCAAAATCTTCTACAAACCCGAAGATGTGGAAAACCTTTTACGGAGTGCCTATCACACTAAAGCCGCCGCATCATGCAGAACTATCTCATAGGACAGCAGGAACCGTGCATCGAGGATTTGCTCGAACGTATGGAAAAGACGGAAAAAGCACTCGACCGACAGTTGAAAACGGCAGTTGCCGATCGTGTTTTCGGCGGCGAACAATTCCTCTCCGACGTACAGTTGTCGCAACGGTTGCATATCAGTCGTCGCACGTTGCAGGATTATCGTTCTGTCGGAGTCCTGCCGTACTATCTCATCAGCGGAAAGGTTATTTACAAAGAATCGGATATTCAACGGATGTTGGAGAAAGCATACCGACCCATTTTCGATAGTCGGAATCTGGTGTAGTAAGAAAAGCAAAAGACGGCTCAACAGCCGTCTTTTGTCTTATCGAGAGGTTAGTTCAATATTGCTCCGTCGGTAGTCGGTATCTTCCAGACGATTTCGGGCGTTGTCGTCCGTTCGATAATCCATTTGCGAAATACCTCTGCTTTTTCGGATTTCAGTCGAAATGCCAGTGCCGTAATCATTTCAAGATTGTAGCGTTCGACGAAAGTTCCGTTTCGGCTGCGTGTGCGTTGGAAAACGCAGTCTTCTTGTAGAACACCGCTTTTAAGAATGGAGCGGATATTCGCATGCACGGCGGAGGTGAATACGCCGAACAGGTCGGCGATCTGGTTTTGCGTAAGCCAAACGTCAGTTGCATTGGAGCGGATCATTACCCGCCCGTTTTCGATAGTTATGGGTCGTGCCGTCATAATCGTGCTCTTTTATCGGGTGCTTGCATTTTTGTATTCTGCGGTTCTTCATAAAGTTCGAGTTTGCGACTGGCGGACAGTTGTCGTAATTGCTTCGTGTCCTCGTCTACTTTCTTATCCGTAACATGGGCATAGATTTGTGTCGTTACGAGCCGCTTGTGTCCCATCATGCGGCTGACAGTTTCGAGCGGTACACCCAACGAAAGCGTAATATGCGTTCCGAAGTTATGTCGTGCCATATGAAAAGTCATATTTCCGATTCCATAGGCTGTACCTAATCGGGGAATCAGTCGTTGTAATTTCTTGTAAGGACAAATCGGCAGCAGTCGATCATCGGTACGCTCCGCTTTGTATTTCTCGATAATCCGCATCGGTATATCCAGCAATCTAATAACTGATTCCGTGTCGGTCTTTTGGCGTCGGATATGTATCCACCAAACACCCTCGTCATCCTGCGATAAGTGCTTTGTAGATAGCTGTTTCAGGTCTGCATAGGCCAATCCCGTGAAGGTGGAGAAGATAAACCAATCCCGCACCCGTTGCAGTACCGGGTCGGCGACCTGCTCGGCAAGCAGACGTTTCAAGTCGTCGAGTTTCAAATGACGACTCTTGCGTTTGGGCAATTCCGGGTGCAGATTGCAATAGGGATCGCGGCGCAATGTTCTTTGATTGACCGCCCGCACGGTCATCTTCTTCAACCGATACAAATGTTCGTGCACCGACTTCTGTTGTAAGTGCCGGTCTGTCCGCAAGAATAAATCGAACGCATCGTAGAACTCTTGGTCGAGGCTTCGTAAGGTTATATCTTCTTGCCCGCATTTCTCCTGCACGAACTCCAGCAGGTGGTTGTAAGACCGGATATAACTCTTGTAGGTTTCTTTCGTGCGGTCTATTCCCACTCGTTTGGAAAACTCTTCGTTGTGCTCCCGAAACAGAGCCAGCAGGGTCAGCGGCTTTTGCCCGATGCCTTTCAGGGCGTTCTTAACCAGCTCGGCCGTTACAAAACCGAGAGATAGGTTGATGCGATTGTAGTGCGTCTTGATTTCCTCTGTCAGAGCATCTATTGCTCGGTTCACTTCGTTGGCATTGCGGCTACGCCCGTCGGCACGCCCCGTCGTCGGGTTCCAAATGGCCGGATCGACCGCGACTTTGGTTCCGATTTGCGCCGCTTCGGCGTCGATACTTATTCTGCATAAGAGCTGACACATGCCGTCTTTTCGGACTTTCGTGCGATTGATATAGAACAGTATGGCGAATGTACTTCGGCGCACTTTATTTTCAGTATTCGGAGCTTTCATTATTGTCGTAATTAAAGAGTGGTTAAATAGCGACTGTAAATCGTTCGGCAATCCGTTCGTCGAGCGACTGCGTGTCGGTGTCGATCTTGTTGTCGGTTACTTGTGCGTAGATCTGCGTCGTATCGACACGGCTGTGGCCTAACATCCTGCAGACCGTTTCCATCGGCACGCCGTGCGAGAGAGCGATCTCGGTGGCGTAGGTGTGGCGAGCCATGTGGAAGGTCAACTTCCGATCGATGCCGCAGACCGCAGCAAGACATTTCAACCCCTTGTTCAACTCTGAATTTCCGTACATAGGGAGTAACTTTCCATCGGGCATTATATCGCGGTATTTGTCGATGATATGCTGCGGCAGATCGAGCAGCGGGATCTCGAACTCTACACCGGTTTTCTCCCGCACCGCCTTGATCCAAACCGTTTCATCCTCGGCTATTTCGAGGTTTTCGACGGTCAGACGGCACATATCGCCGTAGCTGATGCCCGTATAACAGGAGAACAGAAACAGATCGCGGACGAGGTAGAGCCTACTGGCTGGAAGCGGCGTGGTCATCAACCGCTGCAACTCCTCTCGCGTGAGGTAACGTTGTTTGCGTTCGGGGCGCGGCGGTTCGTAACCGGCGAACGGATCGGCAGTGATGATTCCTGCGGCAAGGGCTTTATTAACGGCCGTATGCAGACGCGACATATTCAGAATGATGCTGCGCGGAGCAAGTCGCTGTTCGGTGCGCAAGTATAGATCGAACTTGTCGATGAACGACCGATCCAACACGGAGAATGGAATATCCGACAGCCGCAGACGCTCTGACAGAAAGCGGACAAGATGATTGTAAGTATTGAGATAAGTTTGTGCCGACTTGGCCGACCGATTGATACCCACACGTTTCTCGAACTGTTCGATATACGTGCCGAAATAGTCGAGCAAGGTTTCCTGCCCGGCAACCATACCCAACAACAAACACTTGACCTTCTCGGCCGTTATCTGTTCACGAACGGCCGACTGCTCGCGGTATATGGTGAGTGCCAACGCTCGGTATTCATCCAACTGCCGGTTGATTGCGGTCGCCTCGGTGCTTTTGCCTTTAGCCCGACCCGACAACCACAACGATGCGGGAACGGACAACTTGGCACTGAACACACTTTCCGACCTGCCAACCGTCAAACGGCCCATGACAGGGCAACGACCCTCGGCATTCTTTTCGTTCGATTTAAGGTAGAACGCGACCTTTACATCCACTTGATTCATAACTCTATTAACCGTTTACAAAATTAGTTGATATAGAGTTATTCGAATCCATGAAAAACGAAGCGAAACAAGGAATAAGATACTATGGTTCCGTATCTTATCCTGTCTTTTCTGAAAACTCTGCCAAAAACGACTACCTTTGTCGTGAAGTTTTCCGAGAAATGCTCAGGCTCCTTGAAGTCGACAACGTTTTCGGCGGTCAGGCGAAAGACTTTCCGTACCCTTATTTCGGTCTTATTTCCTGTCCGAAAAAGGCAACGGATAAGTAATGTTTCTCTCGAACTATTCCGTAGAAATCGACTTTTCGCCACTTGGAAAACCGAAGTCCGACGCTCCGTTACGATTCTTGTTCTAAACCTATTACGCTATCCTTGCCCCGATTACCCGTTTTCTGCAAAATTCTTCGTATCTTTGACCTAAATATGAGGTACTTTGCGGAATTGAAATACGACGGAGCCGCTTATTGCGGCTGGCAGCGGCAGCCCGATCAGCCTACCGTGCAGCAGACGCTTGAACGGGCGTTGTCTACCCTGTTGCGGACGCCGATCGAGTTGACCGGTGCCGGACGTACCGATACGGGGGTCAACGCTTCGTATTACGTGGCGCATTTCGATGTCTCGGAACCGATTGCCGATCCTCGGCAGATTTTATACAAACTCGATTATCTGTTGCCGCCCGATATTGCGGTCGGGACGCTGACGCCGGTTCCCGATGAGGCTCATGCACGCTTCAGCGCGCGCGAACGGGAATATCGCTATTTCATCGAACCGTATAAAAATCCGTTTACGCGCCGCAGTTCGTGGCAATATTATGTGCCGTTGGACGTGCCGCGCATGAACGAAGCGGCGGCACGGTTGCTGGAATTCGATGATTTCACGTCGTTCGCCAAACTCAATTCGAACAACCATACGAACATTTGCCATCTTCTGCGGGCCGACTGGCAAGTGGAACCCTCCGGTACGTTGTGTTTCACGATTCGGGCCGACCGCTTTCTGCGCAATATGGTGCGGGCCATCGTCGGAACCTTAGTCGATGTCGGGCGGGGACGTTATACGCCGGAGCGATTCCGTGAAATCGTGGCGGCGCGCGATTTGTCCCGTTCGAGCGGCGGAGCACCTGCACAGGGGTTGTTCCTCAGCGATATACGCTACCCTACTGAACTTTTCGAACGACGGTGGCGTTGATTCGTCGCACTCCGGATACCGATTGCTTTTCGTCGGCGGTTGCGGCGATAATAAAACAATGGGCCGAAAGTGATTTCGGCCCATTTCATTTTGTCTGTGGAATTCGGATTACAGATGAATCGCTGCGCCGAGGGCGGCTTCGGCAGCCTCCATGATCCCTTCGTTCATCGTCGGATGCGCATGGATGGTGCGGGCGATTCGGTGGGCCGTCGCTCCGAGTGCTTTGGCCAAGGTCGGTTCGGACAACATCTCTGTAACGTGTGCTCCGACCAGGTGAGCTCCCAGCAATCGGTCGTCTGCTCCGAAAAGCAATTTAATAAATCCGTCGCGGTCGCCCGTCGCGGTTGCCTTGCCCGAGGCCGTGAAGGGGAAACGGCCGACTTTGTATTCGATACCCTGTTCTTGAAGCTGTTGTTCGGTTGCGCCGACCGATGCAACCTCCGGCGTGGTGAAGATGCACGACGGAATGGTCGTATAATCGACCGGTTGCGGATTCAGCCCGCAGATGTGTTCGACGCAGCAGATGCCCTCGGCCGAGGCCACGTGCGCCAATGCCGGCCCGGGTACGATGTCGCCGATCGCGTAGATTCCGGCCACAGTGGTGCGGTAGTATTCGTCGACCTTGATTTTGCCGCGTTCGACCTGCACGCCGACCTCTTCCAGTCCGATGCCTTCGATATTCGCCTGAATGCCGATTGCTGAGAGAACTTTGTCGGCCGAGAGCGTCTCCATGCCCTTTTTGCCTTCGATTTCCACCCGGCAAAAGCCGTCCGGCGAAACCTCGACTTGTTTGACCGTTGTCGAAGTGAGCACCGTCGCCCGTAGTTTGCGGAACGTGCGTTCCACGACCTTCGACACCTCGTCGTCTTCGAGCGGCAGGATGCGCGGCAGGTATTCGATGACGGTAACTTTCACGCCCAGCGTGGCGTAGAACCAGGCGAATTCGATTCCGATCGCCCCCGAACCGATCACGATCATCGACTGCGGCAATTCAGTGAGTGTCAGCGCCTGTTTCGAGGTGATGACGTGTTCGCCGTCGATTCGCATGAACGGCATTTCGCGCGGTCGGGCTCCTGTGGCGAGAAGGATGTGTTCGGCTTCGTAATCGGCGCCGTCGACATCCAAATGCCCCCGAGCCGTAAGCCGTCCGAATCCTTGGATTAGCTCGATTCCGTTTTTGTCGAGCAGAAACCGGATGCCTTTCGACATCGTTTGGGCGACTTCGCGCGACCTCGCGACGATTTTTTCCAAATCGGGTCGAACTTCGCCTGTAATGTTCACTCCGTAGCGAGCGGCAGCGGAACAATCGGCATAGATTTGTGCGCTTTTCAGCAGGGCTTTCGTCGGAATGCACCCCCAGTTGAGGCAGACGCCCCCGGGGTCCGCCCGTTCGACGAGGGCGACTTTCTTGCCTAATTGGGCGGCTCGTATAGCAGCCACATAGCCGCCGGGCCCGCTTCCTACAACGATGATGTCGTATTTCATGATAGATTACCTATTTTTTCGGTACGCGCAATACCTCTCCATTGTCCGCCGCGACGGCCCGTTTCCACTTTTCGTTGTATCCCGGGAATTGGATTTTGTCCGGAATCCGGCGTCCGCTGCCATTATCTACGAAATGAGCCGCACGGTTCGTGCCATCGAGATAATCCAGCACATCGGCGTGCTCGCTCTTCACGTTGCCGTCGACATATTTTATTAAGAGGTACTCGTTCAGTTTTGACCAGCGTTCGAACAGGTTTTGAGCCGAATTTACGGAATAATCCGTCAGATAGCGGGTCCGTTTTTTTGCTGGAAGTTTAGCCGCTTCCAAATCTACGAGCGGTATCTGCACTTGCAGCTTGTCGGTCTCCCAGTCGTCGGCGACTTTGCGGATGTCGGCCGAAATCATGTCGTAACGCATGTAGGCGAAATTGGTCGTCCGGTTGAACAGCCAGAATGCCGATGTCGGCGAGTAGTCGAGCATCGAACCGTTCGTTTCGCTGAAACATTCCGGTACTTCGGTTGCCGAGCAGTAGATCGGGGTCAGGCAGGAGGTGGCGGCATCGTCGACCCCGAACCACAGAATCCCCATGTCGTCGGGCAGTTGCGGACGGGTTTGCGATACGAACCAGAATCCGGTTTGCTGTGTGGCGGTCGCCCGTTCGTTGACGTAGGTTTCGCCGTCGACCTCGAATTCCATCGGTCGCCAGCGATAGGGACAGGCGTGGCCGCCGGCTCCGAGATCGCGGGTCATATCCATCGGTGTACCTTCGTAATGATCGCGCATGCAGTCGAATACGGTTTTAGGCGACACCTTTGTCCGAGGTTCGACCCACAAGGGCATCTTGTTGGCCGGATTGTACCCCATTGCATAATCCTGATAAGCATCCATTCCGTCGGCTACCGTGCGGAAAAAGGCCCATACACGGGCCTCGCAACCGCGCAGAGCACCGAAATCGGCCGGACAATAGGCATCGCAGAAACTGAAATTTTCATCCGCACCTTCATAATAACCCATTTCGCGCGCAAATGAAATGACATCGGGTGCATACAGACAGTTTTCGGGATCATCGAGCGGAAAATTCGTGATGCGCGATTGATTGGCATGGGCGCAGACATAGCCGTCGGGTATGCGTCGGGCGACCCATACGATGCCTTTTCGGAGGTTGCCGCCCGATTCGTCGTCTTGGTATCCCTTGCCGATCAACTCCATGATCCAGGCTTCCTCGGTATCGGCGATGGAGAACGATTCGCCCGACGATGCGTAACCGTAGGTGTCGGCCAGCTCGGCGATGATCCGGATTGCCTCACGAGCCGTGCGTGCACGTTGCAACGCAATGTAAATCAACGAACCGTAGTCGATTTTTCCGGTCGGATCGGCCAGTTCGGCGCGACCGCCGAAGGTCGTTTCTCCGATGACCAACGAATGTTCGTTCATGTTGCCGATCGTGGAATAAGTCTCGGCGACCTGCGGAATGTCGATCAGATGGCGTCCCGTGTCCCATTCGTAAACGGGCATCATCGTGCCGGTCTTGTGTTTGCCGCCCGGGGTGCGGTAGAGCGCACCGTACAGCGCATGCGAATCGGCCGCATAGGAGACCATGATCGACCCGTCGGTCGAGGCGCCTTTGGTTATGATGAAGTTGGTGCAGGCCCATGCTGCGCCATACGCGAATGTTGCGATCGCAACGAGAAGGAAGCGGACTTTTTTCATTCTTTTGGCTTTTTGCGGTATAAAGATAGCAAACTATTCGCAAATGCCAAAAAACGGAGATTGGCCAGCACTCGAGAGAAATGAATAAAGCCGGTCGTTTTGTGTCGATCGGAGCGGTTTTGTCGACGCGGAATTTTCCTGTTGCAGGATTTTTGCGTAATTTTGTCGTATGAATACCGATTCGAATTGTAAGATCGCTTGTCAGTTGTCGCTCGTGCGATCCACCTTACCCGAGAACGTAACGCTCGTTGCGGTATCGAAAACGCATCCCGTCGCAGCGCTTCGTGCGGCTTACGAGGCCGGACAACGCATTTTCGGCGAAAGCCGTCCCCAGGAACTGGCCGAAAAGGCGAACGTCCTGCCGAAAGACATCGAATGGCACATGATCGGCCATTTGCAAACCAATAAAATCAAACTGATTGTACCGTTCGTCGCTTTGATTCATTCGGTCGATAGCGCTCATCTGGCGGAAGCGATCCAGCGCGAAGCAGCCAAATGCGGTCGGACGATCGACATTCTCCTGGAAATTCGGGTCGCGGCCGAAGATACGAAAACCGGCTGGGATTTTACGGAGTTGATGCAGTATGTACGATCGGCTCCTTTCGCGCGGATGGAAAACGTCCGAGTGCGGGGCGTGATGGGCATCGCAACCCATACGACCGATGCGGAAGCCATTCGGCGCGATTTTACTGAACTGAAACGTTGCTACGACCTGCTACGACCCTATTTCGGCGCACGGTTCGATATTTTGTCGATGGGCATGTCCCACGATTACGGTTACGCGACGGAATGCGGGGCTACGATGGTGCGCATCGGATCGTTGATTTTCGGCGAGAGGAACTACACTCGGAAGGAGGATTGACCGCAGCGCAGGCCCGTTCGCGATTTTTACCGCCCGATTTAACGAACGCGCAATGATTTGCCGGTCTGAATGACGGTCGTCGGTTTGATTCCGTTCAATCGGCAAAGATTGGTAACGGTCGTTCCGTATTTTTTTGCCAATGAACTCAGCGAATCGCCTCGACGGATCGTGTGATAGCGTCGGGCTGCCTGTTCGGCGATCTCTCTTTGGTCCTGTTCTTCGTTGGCTATTTCATCATCGAAATCCTGACCGGCATTCGAATAGATGCTGAAGAACGATTTTTTCAGGAGAAACGTTTCCCGACAGAGAACCCCGCTTTTGAAGTCGATCAGCCGTTCGGGGTCGAACGAACGCCCGTAATAACGGGTCTCGAAATGCAGATGCGGGCCCGTCGAACGGCCTGTCGACCCGCCCAACCCGATGATCTGACCGGCTTCGACCCATTGATTCGCTTCGACCAATCGTTCCGCCAGGTGGCCGTAATAGGTTTCCAGACCGTTGTCATGGCGAATGATGACTAAATTGCCGTATCCGCCGTAATTGTATCGCGAAATGCGGACGCGCCCGCTGAAGGTGGCATAGATCGGATCGCCGGTTTTCAGAGGCAGGTCGATGCCCTGGTGCTGACGGCGGCGGCGCGGGCCGAATTTTCCGTTCGGATGGATGGTTCCTTGGTAGGGACAGTGGTAGCTCGTTACGGAATCGAGCAGCTCGATGACGATGGATTGCGGCAACTCCGACAGATCGACCTCGCGATAGGGAAAGAGCGTCGTCGTGTCCCAATATTTTTCGAAGATCGTGCTGTCTCGAGCCACTTCGCGGTCGAGGATGTATTTCCAGGTGTTGTTGCTGTAGAGGATGACCCGCAACGCCTCGTTGCCCGAATCGAGCGTGTCGATGATCGTCAGGTCGTTGGTGTCGGTATTCGACAGAATCTGTTTGCGTTCCAAACGCAGACGCAGTGCCGCTACGGAATCGGCTGCATGAGCGTCGATTTGCGTCTCGATTTCGTTCGCTTCGGCAATCAGCGTTACGTCTTCGGGAGCTTCTCCGTGCGCCGTAAGCGGCAGCAGCGTTGTTGCGAGGAGGAAGGAAAAGATGAATCGGTCCATATTTCGTTATATTGTAGAGTGCAAATAAGATTCGGCCGCTTCGAGCGCTCGGTAGAAATCCTCGCCGAATTTGCGGATGATAGGTTCCCGCAAGGCTTTGTAGACCGGTATGCCTGCTTGTTTGCCGCAAACTCGCGCCGCTTCGCAGACCGACCACCGGTGATAGTTGAGACCGGTGGCGCCGTTGGAAAACCGCACGAGCCGAATCGGATAGAGATGGCACGAGATGGGTTTCCGGAACGGGGTGCGGCCCTCCTTCCACGCCCGTTCGATGGCGCAAAAGGTGATGCCGTTTTCGCAACAGGAGTAGGCGCATTCGGCGTCGTCGACGAGCGGGGTCGTATAGTCGCCGTCTTCGTCGATGACCATGAAACCCTGCCGCTCGATGGCGGCAATGCCTTTCGGCGTCAGGTAAGGTTTGTAAGCCTCGTATTCGCGTTCGAGCGTGTCCACTTCGTCCATTTCGAGCGGGGCTCCGGCATTCCCTTCGACGCAGCACGCCCCCTTGCAGGCCGCGAGGTCGCAGGCGAAACATTCACGCAACAGGTCGGCGCTTACGATTTTATCGTCGATTTCGATCATTTGCGGCAGGTGTCGGCGATAATCAGATCGTAGAGCGCACCGAGCGACAGGCCCATGGCGCGGGCCTGCTTCGGAACGATGCTTCCGGGGCTCATGCCCGGAATCGAATTCAATTCGATGAAATAGGGCTTGCCATCCGGCGTAACGATGAAATCGACACGCACGACCCCGCTGCAACGGCAGATTCGGTAGGCATCGAGCGTCATGCGGTTGAGTTCCGCCCGTATTTCGGGGGCGATGCGGGCCGGTGTGATCTCTTCGGAACGTCCGGCCGTGTATTTCGCTTCGTAGTCGAAAAAGTCGTTTTTCGGCACGATTTCGGTTTCGGGAAAGAGGTATTCGCGGCCGCCGGCGATCATTACGCCGCATCCGATTTCTTGTCCCGTGATACACTCTTCGATCAGAATCTCGTCGCCTTGGGCGAATGCCGCGGCGATGGCGGTGGGCAGCTCCTCCGCCGTGTGCACCTTCGTTACGCCGAACGACGATCCGTTGGCATTGGGCTTGACGAAGAGCGGCAGGCCCAGTTCGCGGACGATCTTTTCCGGGTCATATGCCTCGTCGCGACGGAGAAAAATTTCGCGGGCCAGATTGACGTGGCCGGCCAACGTGCGTTTGGTCGTGATTTTGTCGAACGTAATGACCGAGGAGAGCATCGAGCAGGAGGAATACGGAATCCCCATCATGTCGAGGTAGCCTTGCAGCCGGCCGTCTTCGCCCGGCGTCCCGTGGATGATGATCAGTGCATAATCGAAAGCTTTGCGGACGCCCTCGACCGTCAGTGAAAAATCGTTTTTATCCACCTGCCATTCGCGGCCGTCGGGCGCTGTGTAGTGCCAGTCGCGATGATGCAGGTCGATTAGCGTGATGTCGTATTTGTCGTGGTCGAGCGCCTGTTCGATCTGGGCGGCGCTTTGCAGGGCGATCGCCCGTTCGGGCGAATCCCCTCCGGCCAGAAGGGCTATTTTCAATCGTTTCATGGGTTATAAATATCTTTGTAACGAAATGCGAGAATCTCTTGGATTATTTCGACGAATTGGCGGGCTTCGACATGCGCTGCGTCGATTTGCAGAATGCGGTTGAAATCGTTGAGCGCTGCCCCCCACTCGTTGAGCCGGTAGTGCAGTTTGCCGTGTTCCAGCAGCAAGGCAATATCGTCGGGCGTCTCGGCCAATCGAGCCGTGAGCGCAGCCAGTCGCGAGGTCGGACTCCAAAGCCCTTTTTGACGAATGTAGGCCGCCACGTCGGGATGCAGCCAATCGGTCGTATCCTCGCCGGATTCGATGCGTCGGCGAATTTCGGTGGAGGAGACATCCAGCAACGGCGCATCTTTCAAAAGGGTGATGCATGCCGCGTATTCTGCCGGAATCGGATACCCTTTCCGCGGATAGACATACACCGGATAGGCGAGAATCTTTTCGTACGCTTTCCAGCCGTCGAGCCGTTTCAGTTGATCGCTGCCCATCAGAATGGAAAAGTCCATTTCTTCGCCGTGATGCTCCGTAAGGTATTGCAGCGTGTCGATCGTGTACGACGGTCGCGGAAGCAGAAACTCGATGACCGACGGGCGGATGCAGTCGGGATAGGCGGATGCCTTGCAGGCGATTTCGGCCATTTCGTAACGTTCCAGCTCCGGTGCCAGCATCGACGGATCCTTGTACGGATTCTGCGGCGAAACGACCAGCGCGACTTCATCGCACAAACCCTGTCCGATGACCCGTTCGGCCAACGTGATGTGGCCTTTGTGAACGGGGTTGAACGACCCGAAGTAGAGCATCATACGCCGTTTCATCACCGGATGCCGATAAAGGTTTCGAGAATGCGGGCGGTTTCGGCGATAGCCTCGTCGAGACGGTCGTTCAGTACGATGTGGTCGAATCCCGATGCCTTGGTCAGTTCGAATTCCGCCTTGGCGACCCGACGGTCGATGACTTCCGGTGCCTCGGTGCCTCGGTTTTCGAGCCGGCGGCGCAGCTCTTCGATCGAGGGCGGCATGATGAAGATCGCGCACGCATCGTTTCCGAAGATGCGCCGGAGGTTCAGCCCTCCGATGACATCGACGTCGAACAGGATGGTGTGCCCCTTGGCCCAGATGCGTTCCACTTCGGTGCGCAACGTGCCGTAGCAGGTGCCCTGATAGACCTCCTCCCACTCCACGAACCGGTTTTCGGCCACGGCCTGCATGAATTCCTCCTGCGTGAAGAAGTAATAATCCTTGCCGTGCCGCTCGCATCCGCGCGGGGCGCGGCTGGTGGCCGAAATCGAAAATTCGAGCTGCGGGTACCGCTCCAAGAGTGCCCGAACGATGGTGGTTTTTCCGGAACCGCTCGGCGCGGAGAATATGACGACTTTGCCCATCGTTACAGAATGTTCAGTACCTGTTCCTTGATCTTTTCCAATTCGTCCTTCATCTTGACGACCAAAATCTGGATGTTCGTTTCGTTGGCTTTCGAACCCATCGTGTTGATTTCGCGACCGAGTTCCTGAGCGATGAATCCCAATTTGCGGCCTACGCCCTCTTCGGAAGCTGCCACCTCGCGGAAATAGTTGCAGTGGTTGGTCAACCGCACTTTTTCTTCGGTGATGTCGAGTTTTTCCAAATAGAAAATCATCTCCTGTTCCAGCCGGTTGCGATCGACTTCGACGTTGAGTTTCGACAGGTTGTCGAGCAGACGGGCTTTGATGTTCTCCGTCCGGCTTTGTTCGAAGGGAATCACTTCGTTTTTGTACCCCTCGATGAGGTCGATGCGGCGCAGCAGGTCGGCGATCAGGGTCGCTCCCTCCTGGGCACGGAAAGCGTCCAATTCGGCCGCAGCCTTTTCGGTAGCCGAAAGCAAGGCGGCGTGTTCTTCATCGGAGATGGCTCCGGCTTCGGTCGCCACGACGTCCGGCAAGTGCATGATGCAGGGTACCAATGCGTCGTAATCGGCGTCGATGCCCGAATAATTGAGTGCATCGGTCATCTGGCGCAAATATTCGCGAAACGCATCGCGGTTGATATGGGCGGAAGTTTCGACGGTCTGCATCTCGACCGTTACGAATACGTCCACCTTGCCTCGTTCGAGCGCACGGGCGATGATGCCGCGGATTTCGTATTCCGATTGTCGATAGACGGCCGGCAACCGCAGATTGAGATCCAACTGCTTGGAATTGAGCGACCGGATTTCGACCGTGATCTTTTTGTTCGAGAACGTAACCTCGGCTTTCCCGAAGCCTGTCATTGATTTTACCATGAGGACGGAACGATTTTTCCCTGCAAAGGTAATAAAAACTATTCAATCTGCCGCAGGATCGTCGCTTCGGTTCGGCTATTTGCTATTTTCGCGACGTTTTGCGACAGACGGTTTTCGGCGGATCGACTATGCTTCATAATGAAGAAAATTGCTTGTGAAAAATAAGGCGATTATATATAAATTTACACCAACGATAATCCAAAGCCGTATAACGTTGCGGGTTCCGACCGAAGCCCCCGCCAAGGCGGGGGTTTGGGGGTGGGTCAAAACTGAATACGCGGCTAAGCTGCGAGCGACACGACCGACAGCAATGTAAGTACATTTGCCAACTCGATTCGGTGTAAAATGATATAATAGTTACCGAAAATAATTCGCCTCGCTGTTGCGCGGTCGGGATATTTTCCCTACCTTTGACTTTGTCGAAGATAATGTAATTCGATACAATACACAAAATAAATTTGGTATTGCGCTCGGTTTACCCTATCTTTGTGTTAGCGTTATAACAGACACCGAAAATGTCGAATCTCATAAACCGAACGGATATGAAAAAACACAATTTCAATGCGGGACCGGCCATTCTGCCGCAGGAAGTGCTCGAACAGGCTGCGAAAGCGATCATCGACTTCAACGGAAGCGGACTGTCGCTGCTCTCCATCTCCCATCGTACCAAAGATTTCGATAACGTAGTTGCCGAGGCGGACGCTCTTTTCCGCGAATTGCTGCATATCCCGGACAATTATCGGATTTTCTACATCGGCGGCGGCGCCAGCACGATGTTCTACGAAGTGCCCGCCAACTTTCTCGGCAAGAAGGCCGGTTATGTGAATACCGGTGTCTGGTCGAAGAAGGCCATCAAGGAGGCCAAGTTCTTCGGCGAGGTGGAGACCCTGGCCTCGTCGGACGACCGGAATTTCACCTACATTCCCAAAGGATTCGCCATTCCGGAGGATTTGGATTATCTGCATATCACGTCGAACAATACGATCTACGGCACGGAATATCACGAGGATTTGACTGCTCCGGTGCCGCTCATCGCCGATATGTCGTCCGATATCCTGTCGCGTCCGGTCGATGTGTCGAAATATGCCATGATCTATGGCGGTGCTCAGAAGAATCTGGCGCCTGCGGGCGTAACGTTCGCCATCATTCGCGAGGATATGCTCGACCGGCAGGTGCGCGAATTGCCTACGATGGTCTCGTTCCGCACGCACGTCGAAAACAATTCGATGTTCAATACGCCGCCGGTATTCCCGATTTACGTCTTGTGCGAATCGTTGAAGTGGTTGAAATCCATCGGCGGTGTGCCCGAAATCCATCGGCGCAATCAGGAGAAAGCGGCTTTGCTCTATGCGGAAATCGACCGCAACCCGTTGTTCCGCGGTACGGTCGTGAAGGAAGACCGTTCGTTGATGAATATCTGTTTCGTGATGGCTGACGGTTACGAAGAGTTGGCACCCGAATTCCTCGAATTCGCCAAGGCTCGGGGCATGGTCGGCATCAAGGGACATCGCTTAGTGGGCGGCTTTCGCGCATCGTGCTACAACGCCCTGCCGAAAGAGAGCGTCGAGGCATTGATCGCTTGCATGCAGGAGTTTTCCAAAAAGTACGAATAGATGGCAACCTATGCGAAAGTTCCTACGGGCTACGATGCGCTGACGGGCAAAGTCGAAGCGTGGGACTATGTTGAAACGAATGAAACGACGATTCTGAAAAGTATGAAAATTCTTGTTGCAACTGAAAAACCGTTTGCGAAAGAGGCCGTCGACGGCATTCGCGCAAGCATCGAAGGAGCCGGATTCGAACTGGTCCTGCTGGAAAAATACACGGAAAAAGCCCAGCTGCTGGAGGCTGTTGCCGATGCGGATGCGTTGATTGTCCGAAGCGACAAGGTAACGTCCGAGGTCATCGCTGCGGCGAAAAAGCTCCGGATCGTCGTTCGTGCCGGCGCGGGGTATGACAACGTCGACCTCGCTGCGGCGACCGAACGCGGAATCGTGGTGATGAATACCCCCGGTCAGAATTCGAATGCCGTGGCCGAACTGGCGCTCGGCATGATGATTTACATGGCCCGCAATCGGTTTACGCCCGGTACCGGTTCGGAATTGCGCGGCAAGACGCTGGCCATTCATGCTTACGGCAATGTGGGTCGGTTGGTCGGCTGCAAGGGCAAGGCGATGGGCATGCGGGTGATCGCTTACGATCCGTTCATTCAAGATGCGCAGGTCTTCGAGGCGGACGGCGTGGAGAAGGTGGATACGGTCGAAGAACTTTACAAGCGGGCCGACTATCTTTCGCTGCATATTCCGGCGACCGAACAGACGAAAAACTCCATCGGTTACGACTTGTTGATGTCGATGCCGAAAGGGGCGACCTTGGTCAATACGGCCCGCAAAGAGGTGATCGACGAGCAGGGTGTGCTTCGGGCCTTGACCGAGCGCGAGGATTTGAAGTACATTACGGACATCGCTCCGGCCCTTCAGTCGGAGATGGAGGCGCAATTCGGCAAACGATTCTTCGCCACCCCCAAGAAAATGGGCGCCGAAACAGCCGAAGCGAATATCAATGCCGGTTTGGCAGCGGCCAATCAGATCGTCGCCTTTTTCAAAGAGGGGGTAACCCGTTTCCAGGTCAACAAATAAAGAATCATGGTACGCATCAAACCTTTCCGCGGAATACGCCCTCCGAAGGAGTTCGCCTCCGAAGTGGCGTCGCGTCCTTATGACGTGTTGAACTCCGTCGAGGCCAAGGCCGAAGCGACGGAACGTTCGTTGCTGCACATCATCAAACCGGAGATTGATTTCGATCCGATCGCCGATGAACATGCGCCGGAGGTCTATGCGAAAGCGGTCGATAATTTCCGGCGTTGGCGTGAAAAAGGGTGGCTTCGGCAGGATCCCGAGGAGTATTATTATATCTATGCCCAGACGATGGATGGCCGTACGCAGTATGGATTGGCCATGTGCTGCCATTTCGAGGATTATCTTTCGGGAGCCATCAAAAAACACGAACTGACCCGTCCCGACAAAGAGGAAGATCGCATGATCCATGTGCGCAACCAGCAGGCGAACATCGAACCGGTGTTTTTCGCCTATCCCGACGACCCTGAGATCGACGCGATCGTTGTCGATGTCGTGCGGAATCAAGCTCCGGAATACGATTTCACGGCGGCCGACGGGTTCGGTCATAAGCTGTGGGTGATTCGGGATCGCAAGACCAATGAGCGCATTACGGAGTTGTTCGCGAAGATTCCGGCTTTGTATGTCGCCGACGGACACCATCGTACGGCGGCTGCCGCGCGGGTGGGCGCCGAATGCAAGGCGAAAAATCCGCAGCATACGGGCGATGAAGAGTACAGTTACTTTTTGGCCGTTACGTTCCCTGCGAGCCAGTTGCGCATCATCGACTACAATCGGGTCGTCCGCGATCTGAACGGATTGACTGCCGAGCAGTTCCTGGATCGGTTGCGCGAAAAATTCGAGGTCGAGGACAAAGGTACCGAGGAGTATCGGCCTGCGGCGCTCCACAATTTCTCGATGTATTTCGAGGGCCGTTGGTGGAGTCTGACGGCCAAAGCGGGAACTTATGACGATGGGGACCCGATCGGCGTGCTGGACGTTACGGTACTTTCGAATCATGTATTGGGCCCTGTGCTGGATATTACAGATTTGCGCACCTCCAAACGGATTGATTTCGTAGGAGGTATCCGCGGGCTGGGTGAATTGAAGCGACGCGTCGACAGTGGAGAGATGCGGGTGGCGTTTGCGCTTTACCCCGTTTCGATGCAGCAGTTGATCGACATCGCCGATACGGGCAACATCATGCCTCCGAAGACGACCTGGTTCGAACCGAAACTCCGTTCGGGAATCGTGATCCACTCGTTTGCGGAGGAGTAGCGAAAAGGTCGCATTTTCCTTTATCCCCGAATCCGACATCCGGTTCGGGGATGTTTTTTATTCGTTCGACCGCATTTTGCGTTTCTTCCGAAAAATTCTTATATTTGTCGTATCATATCAAAACTGGATGTTATGGCTAAAATCAAAGGTACGATCGTCGTCGACAGCGAACGCTGCAAAGGATGCGGGGTTTGTGTGGCTTCGTGCCCGTGCGATGTGCTCGCTTTGTCATCCGAGGTGAATGGAAAGGGTTATCCTGTCGTGCGGATGGCTCGTCCCGATGCCTGCACGGGCTGTGCCTCGTGCGGCGTGATCTGTCCCGACAGTTGCATCACGGTGTACCGTCAAAAATTCGAATAGACTATGGCAGAGAAAGAGGTGAAGTTAATGAAAGGCAACGAAGTGATCGCTCATGCGGCGATCCGCTACGGTTGCGACGGCTATTTCGGCTACCCGATCACGCCCCAGTCGGAGGTGATGGAGACCTTGATGGAACTGAAACCTTGGGAAACGACGGGCATGGTCGTATTGCAGGCCGAATCCGAAGTCTCTTCCATCAATATGTTGTACGGAGGGGCCGCGACCGGCAAACGGGTGATGACCTCTTCGTCGAGCCCCGGTATTTCGTTGATGTCCGAGGGGCTCAGTTACTTGGCCGGTGCCGAACTCCCCTGCCTCATTATCAACTGCCAACGCGGCGGCCCCGGGTTGGGGACGATTCAGCCGTCGCAGGGCGACTATTTCCAGGCGACGAAAGGCGGAGGACATGGCGATTATCATTTGATCGTGCTGGCGCCGAACTCCGTGCAGGAGATGCACGATCATGTGGCCGAAGCATTCGATCTGGCTTTCAAATATCGCAATCCGGCGATGATTCTGGCCGACGGCGCCATCGGTCAGATGATGGAAAAGGTGGTGCTGGCTCCGCAGCGTCCGCGCAAGACCGATGAGGAGACCCGTGCCGAAGCACGCGCGTGGGCTGCTTACGGCAAGCCGGCCGATCGCGAACGCAACATCGTTACTTCGTTGGAATTGCAGTCGGAGAAGATGGAAATCATCAACCAACGGTTGCAGGAGAAATATCGCACGATGGAAGAACTTGAGGTGCGTTACGAAGCGATCGAGTGCGACGATGCCGAATATGTGATCGTGGCGTTCGGTTCGTCGGCCCGCATCTGCTCGGCGACGGTCGAAATGGCTCGGGCCGAGGGTTTGCGTGTCGGCTTGTTACGTCCTATCACGCTCTACCCCTTCCCGAAGAAACAAATCGCCGAATTGGCGGCCCGAGGCGTGAAGGGATTCCTTTCCGCCGAACTGAATGCCGGTCAGATGGTCGAGGATGTCCGGCTTGCGGTCAACGGAAAAGCTCCCGTAGAGCATTATGGACGCCAGGGAGGCATGCTTTTCAATCCCGACGAGGTGCTGGCGGCACTCAAAGAAAAACTGATTAAAAAGTAACGGCTATGGCAGAGGTTGAGATAAAAGCGGAAAACAGGGTCTATGCGAAACCGCGATTAATGCTGGATAACACGATGCACTATTGCCCGGGGTGCAGTCATGGTACGGTACACAAGCTGATCGCCGAGGTCATCGACGAATTGGGTTTGGCCGACCGGACGATCGGCATTTCACCCGTCGGGTGCTCGGTTTTCGCCTACAATTATATCGACATCGACTGGATGGAAGCCGCGCACGGTCGGGCCTTGGCGGTTGCTACGGCAGCCAAACGGCTCAATCCCGATCGGATGGTCTTCACCTATCAGGGCGACGGCGACCTGTCGGCGATCGGTACGGCGGAATCCATCCATGCGGCGGCTCGCGGCGAGAATGTCGTGGCGATTTATATCAACAATGCGATTTACGGCATGACCGGCGGGCAGATGGCGCCCACTACCCTGCTGGGTATGAAGACGGCGACGACGCCCTATGGACGCGACCCGCGATTGAACGGTTATCCGTATAAAATCGCCGAGATGATGGCCCATTTGGACGGTGCGACCTATATCACGCGCCAAAGCGTACACAAACCGGCCAACGTGCGCAAGTGCAAGGCCGCCATTAAAAAGGCGTTTCAACATGCGATGGACGGACAGGGCTTTTCGTTGGTGGAGGTCGTCTCGACCTGCAACAGCGGTTGGAAACTCTCGCCCGTGGCTGCGAACGAGTGGCTGGAACAGCACATGCTGCCCTACTACCCGTTAGGAGATATTAAAGACGTAAAATTGGATCCGACACGATGAAAGAGACATTAATCATAGCAGGTTTCGGAGGACAGGGTGTCCTTTCGATGGGGAAGATTCTTGCCTATTCGGGCGTGATGCAGGATTACGAGGTAACGTGGATGCCCTCTTACGGGCCCGAGATGCGGGGCGGTACGGCCAATGTTACGGTCATTCTTTCCGACCGGAAAATTTCGTCGCCCATTGCGCATGAGTTCGACACGGCGATCATTCTCAATCAGCAGTCGATGGAGAAGTTCGAGCCGATGGTGAAACCGGGCGGCGTGTTGATTTACGACACGAACGGCATTACGCGCCATCCCGTGCGGACGGACATTGCGGTGTATTCCATCGACGCGACGGCCGAGTGCGCCCGCATGGGACAGTCGAAGTTGTTCAATACGATGATTTTGGGCGGGTATTTGAAGATTTGCCCCGTCGTTGCGATGGAGAACGTGATGATCGGTCTGAAAAAATCGTTGCCCGAGCGCGCTTGGAAGATGCTTCCGGCCAACGAGGAGGCCATCCGGCACGGCGGCGAAATCATCCGGAAAATTCGTTAAAAGAGATTTACGATATAAATAAAGGAGCCCGATTGAGAAAATCGGGCTCCTTTGTATCCGTAGTATGGGACAATGCGGATGTGGCTTTTTGACGAAAATTGCTCGAGCGTTTTCAGTGGGTTACTCCACCGCGGCGCATTCGTTGATGAACTCCTCGGCCAATTTGGTCAGAGCGATGTCGGTTTTTTTCTCTTCGGCCAGAATCGCCCCTAATACTTTTTGAACCTTCTTATCGGGCAGATAGGCGGCCAACGCATACAAAGTCCCGTAGGTGGCGATCTCGTAGTGCTCGACCTTCTGGGCGGCCAGGATCAAACCGGCATCCCGCACGAAGCTGTTGCGTTTCGTATCGGAAATGATCGATTCCACCTCTTCGAGCAGTCCGGCCATCGCTTCGCACCGTTTGGCTTCGGACTTCTCGCCCAGCAGGGAGAAAACGGTCTCCAATTCGGCGATTTGCTGATCTCCCTCGTCGTAATGTTTGCTGAATGCCTCGGACAGTTGTTCGGTCGTGGAGGCCTTGCACATCTTTACGAGCCCCTTTTTCAAGTGCAGTTCGGCCCAATAGATGTCTTTGAGCGCGTCCACGAAAAAGGTGTGGAAGTCCGATTCGGCGTCGCCCGTGTAGCGGCTTTTTGAGGCAGTCGAGGCGGTCGATTTCGAAACGCCGGTCGTTTTGGCTTTTGCGGTGGTTGTCTTGCGGGTACCGGTTTTTGTCGTGATCGTCGATTCCGACTTGCGGTCGGATTTGTCGGTTTTCACCTCTTTTTCGTCGTTGTCGTATGTTTTCATAATCGTGAAAGTTGATTTGCCCGTTCATCCGGCAAATTGCATACCACAAAAACCGCGTCGGGGATGCACTTCTCGGCGGGGCATTGTATTTGCAGGAGCGGCAGGCGGAAAAAACAACAGTTTCTGATTATGGAAAATCAAACATGTACTGCGATGCCGCTTATCGGTGATAAGGCTCCGTCGTTCGAAGCCGAGACCACGCAGGGAAAAATCCGTTTTCCCCAGGAATTCAAAGGGAAATGGGTGATTTTATTCAGCCATCCGTCCGATTTTACGGCGATATGTACGTCGGAATTCGTCTTGTTCGGCGCGATGCAGCAAGAGTTCGAAGCGCTGAATTGCCGGTTGATCGGATTGTCGGTCGGCACGCTTTCGAGCCACATCGCCTGGTTGCGGTCGATTCATGACCGGATCGAATACCGAGGGCATAAAAAGGTCGATTTGCGTTTCCCTTTGATTGCCGATATGTCGATGGAGGTGGCCCGAAAGTACGGCATGGTACAACCGAATGCCAGTTCGACGACAGCCGTGCGGTCGGTTTTCTTCATCGACCCGACAGCGACGATTCGGGCGATCATCTGCTATCCGGCGCAGCTGGGACGGAATTTCGATGAACTGAAACGGGTGTTGGTCGGATTGCAGACCGTCGATAAGTACAAGGTGACTTTGCCTGCCGACTGGCGTCCGGGCGAAGACATTGTGGTTCCTGCTCCTACGACTTACGACGGAACGGAGCAGTCGGCCGAAGGCATGAAGTGTTACGAATGGTATTTCTGCATGAAGCCGCTGCCGCAGACCGACACGAAAGCCGAAAAGCCGCAACCGGTGGAAGCCTGAATGCGAATCGCAAAACCTCCCCGTTTTGACAAGCGGGGAGGTTTTTCGTTAATCGTGGAATCGGTAGGTCTCGATTTCGCGGAATCCCAACAACAAATCGTGTACGGACAGGCGGCGTTTGCCGGCAAGCTGGATTTCAGCTACTTTTATCCAGCCGTCGGCACAGGCGACGGCCAGTTCATCGGGCGCATTGCTGCGGATCGTGCCCGGAACGGCTTCGGTCGAAGCGGGCTCGAAGCGGACTTTGAAAATTTTGGCGGTGGTTGCCTCGGCATTCTTGCGGTACATCGGGCTCCAGGCTGCCGGATAGGGCGAAAGACCGCGAATGAAATCGACGATGCGTTCGCCGTTCCAACTCCAGTCGATGCGGCAATCCTCTTTGAAAATTTTGGGCGCCGGTTTGAGGTCGTTTGTTTCGATCCGTGCCTGTTCCAAGGGCTGAATCTTTCCTGCGGCAAGTCGCTCGACCGTTTCCGATACGAGTTCCGGGCCTAAATTCATCAATCGGTCGTAAAGTGTACCGACGTTGTCTTCGGGTGCGATCGGAACCCGTTTCTGCCCGAGAATAGCCCCTCGGTCGATTTCGTGGTTGAGCAAAAAGGTGGTAATGCCCGTTTCGGTTTCGCCGTTGATGAGGGCCCAGTTGATAGGCGCCGCCCCCCGATATTGGGGCAATAACGAGGCGTGCAGGTTGAAAGTTCCCAATCGGGGCATGGCCCAAATCACCTCGGGAAGCATTCGGAAAGCGATGACGATTCCCAAGTCGGGCCGAAGTGCGCGCATCGCGTCGACGAACTCCGGGGCTTTGAGCTTTTCGGGTTGCAAGATCGGCAGGCCCAACTCTTCGGCGGCGATTTTCACTTCGCTTTTATGCAGTTGTTGGCCGCGTCCGGCCGGTTTGTCGGGCGCCGTAACGACGGCCACGACGTGGTAGCCCTCGGCGACCAATCTCCGAAGCGAGGGTACGGCGAATTCGGGCGTACCCATGAATACGATGCGTAAATCCTTGGCGTTCATGGCTATCTCTTGCAATGCAATCCCAATTTGTGGTGCATCCGCTCCTCTTTGGTCTCCAAATAGTGGAGGTTGTAGGGATTGGGCGCGATGACGATGGGCACGATCTCCTCGATGCTCAATCCGTAACCCTCTAAACCGGCTCGTTTCAACGGGTTATTGGTCATCAGACGCATCCGTTTGATGCCCAATTCGCGGATGATGCTCGCCCCGACTCCGTAGTCGCGCTCGTCGGGCCGGAAGCCCAATTCGATGTTGGCGTCGACCGTATCGAGTCCCTCCTCCTGCAATTTATAGGCCCGTATTTTGTTGAACAGGCCGATGCCTCGCCCCTCCTGATTGAGGTAAACGATGGCGCCCTTCCCCTCTTTTTCGATCATCTGCATCGCTTCGTGCAGTTGGGCGCCGCAGTCGCAGCGGCAGGAACCGAGAATGTCGCCCGTGGCGCAGGAGGAGTGTACGCGAATCAAAACCGGTTCGTCGTCCCGCCATTCGCCTTTGGTGATGGCCATGTGTTCCAGCCCGTTGCTCTTTTGGCGGAAGGCTGTGATCTTGAAATGGCCCCATTGGGTGGGCATGTCGGCCGTTTCGCCGCGTTCGATCAACGATTCCTCTTTGAGCCGGTAGGCGATGAGCGAGGCGATGGAGATGATTTTCAATCCGAACCGCCGCGCGATTTCGACCAGCTGCGGTAGGCGGGCCATCGTCCCGTCGGGATTCATGATCTCGATCAAGGCTCCGGCAGGATGCAGACCGGCGAGCCGTGCCAGATCGACGGCCGCTTCGGTATGTCCGGGGCGTCGCAGGACGCCTTTCTGACGGGCCCGTAACGGATTAATATGTCCCGGCCGGCCCAGATCGGATGGACGGGTCGACGGGTCGGCGAGCGCACAGATGGTGGCCGCACGGTCGTGGATCGAAACGCCGGTCGTGCAACCGTGGCCCAACAGGTCGACCGTAACGGTGAACGGCGTCCCCAACAGCGAGGTGTTGTTCTGCTCCATCATGTTGAGTTCCAACTCCTCGCAACGCTCTTCCGAAAGCGGCGCACAAAGTACGCCCCGCCCCTCTTTGAGCATGAAATTGACGATTTCGGGCGTGATCTTCTCGGCGGCGACGATGAAATCGCCTTCGTTTTCCCGATCTTCATCGTCGACGACGATGACGATTTTTCCATTCCGGAAGTCTTCGATGACCTCCTCTACCCTATTCAATACCGTCTCTTTTGTCATGACGTTTGCGTTTTATGGCGTGCAGTAATCCGACGATGCGCGGTTCGATCTTTTCGCGCAACGCTTTGATTTTCCCGATGTACCAATCGGTGTCGAGCAAACCGGAATCGTTGGTCGCCTTGTAGGTCAGGTAGGCGGCGATGGGGGTCAGTACCATCGTCGAAAGCCACATGCCGTAAACGGCATCCCACGTCCCCTCTTTGGCGAATTTCTCGCCCGAAAGGCTGATCATGTAGTAGATGACGAAGAAAATCACCGATACGACCACCGGCAGCCCCAATCCGCCTTTGCGGATAATAGCCCCTAACGGCGCTCCGATCAGGAAAAAGATCATGATGGAGACCGGAAGCGAAATTTTCTTGTGCCACTCCACCTTGCTGCGGTAGAGTTGGTTGAGCGACTCTTTCGATGCCGATTCGTCGAAGGCGAACATGTTGCGGGAGTTCTTGGCCAATGTTCTGGCTCGGTTCCAGATGCGGTTTTTCTCCCGAACCGGCAGATCGACGAGCGAATCCGTAATCAGCGCATTCCGAAAGTCGCTTTTGTCGAAGCGAAGGCTGTCGGGGATCGGGAGAACCGAATTGTCGCGTACGAAAAGTTGCTCCTTCAAGAGCGGTTCATAGGAACGGGTCGTCGATGCGTTTACGGTGCGTTCCAGCGAGTCGATGTCCTGTTGCAGTTCGTTGATGTTTTTCGTCTGGCTGTTCGAAAACAGGCTGGCATCGGTGCGCCCCATCGCGAATCCGTCCATCGCGATTTTCTGCTCCTGCATGTCGAACCGGTGGTGTCGCAGTGAACTTTTGTTGAACCACTGGCTGTTGCGGGTCTGTTCGTAGGTCTCTCCGTTGAAAAGCGTTACGAGCAGGTAACGTTTGTCGTCCGACAGGCGGATGTATCCCGAATCGGCGACGACGGTATTCATGTTGCCGTTGATGGAACGGTTGTCGTAAATCAACACGTCGTGGAGCAGGTGCGTATCGGGATCCTGCCGCTCCACGCGGATCGACATGTTTTCGATGCCGTTGAAGAACAATCCGTCCTTGAATTCGAGCGCCTGCTTTTGCTGCCGGATGTCGAAGATGATGCTGAACATCTTTCGATTGGCATAAGGTACGAGGTTGTTCGTGATAAAGAAACTGCCGACGGCGATGAACCCGGTCAGGATGATCAACGGTTTGGTGATCTGGATCAACGACATGCCAGCCGATTTCATGGCCAGCAATTCGTAATTTTCGCCCAAGTTGCCCATCGTCATGATGGCGGCGAGCAGCATGGCTAACGGCAGGCCCATCGGAATCATGTTGGCCATCGCGTAGGTGAACAGCTCGATGATGATGCCCGTGCTCAACCCCTTGCCGACCAATTCGTCGATGTAGCGCCATACGAAATTCATCAGCAGGACGAACATCACGATGAAAAACGTGAGGATCATCGGCCCGAGGTAGGCTTTCAGTACGAATTTATGAATGGTTTTCATGCGAGGAGTTCCGTTTTTTGCCGACGTTTGCGCCCGACAAAGTTAATAGTTTTATCAGAATAAGCGCGACGGTGAGGATAAATATGATGGCAGCGCCGGGGGGCACTTCGTATTGATAACTGACGAGCAGGCCGGCGACATTGCCTGCGACGGCGACGGCGGGTGCCGCTGCGGCTAACGTGCGGTAGGAATGCGACAGCGCATTGACGATGACCACGGGCATGGTCAACAGCGAGATGAGCAGGACGATGCCCATGATGCGGATCGACAGAACGATGGTTACGGCGACCGAAACGGCCATCAGATAGGAGATGAGACGGGTCGGGATGCCTCGGCTGCGGGCGAATTCGCGGTCGAAAGCGACGTACATCACCGGCCGGAGCCAAAGCAAAGCGCCTATGAGAATGGCGAAGGTCAGTCCGGCGAGGGCGAGGACGTCGCTTCGGGTTACGGTAACGATGCTGCCGAAAAGGTAAGCCGAGAGGTCGCCCGAGGTGTAGCCCGGGCGCAGGCTCATGAAAAGCGCTCCGATCGCCATGCCGACTGACCAGATGATGCCGATGGCGGAATCTTCGCGAATCCGGCCGCGACTTCCGGCCCATTCGATGCCGAGGGCCGACAGAACGGCGAAAATCATCGCTCCGCCGATGGGATTGGCCCCGAAGAAGAAGGCGATGCCCAATCCCCCGAACGAAGCATGGGTGATCCCTCCGGCCAGGAACACCATGCGCCGGCATACGATATAGGTGCCGATGATTCCGCAGGTGATGCCCGACAGTATGCATGCGATGAACGCATTGGACAGATAGCCGTATTGGAGCAGATCGCTGAAAAAATCCATAACCCGTTTCGGTAAAGCCTGCAAATTTACGTTTTTTTGGCGGGTGTTCCAAAAATTGCGTAAATTCGCGGACGAATTCAGCGTCCGACAATCGCCATGCAATCCCGAAAAGTCAATTTCCATACGCTCGGCTGCAAACTCAATTTCTCGGAGAGTTCGACGTTCGCCCGTCAGTTCGAAGCGGGCGGCTTCGAACGGGTATCCCCCGATGCACCGGCCGATATTTGCGTCATCAACACCTGTTCCGTAACGGAACATGCCGACAAGAAATGCCGCAATCTGATCCGTAAACTCCACCGCCGCAATCCGCAGGCCATCATTGCCGTAACCGGATGTTACGCCCAGCTCAAACCGTATGAAATCGCAGCGATCGAAGGGGTCGATCTCGTGTTGAGCAACAACGACAAGGGCGAACTTTACCGTCGGGTCTGCGGACTTTCCGGCAAGGGGCGTGCGCAGGTGTACAGTTGCGAAACCGACGAATTGACGTCGTTTTTCGCCGCGTTTTCGAGCGGAGACCGCACCCGCGCATTTCTGAAAGTGCAGGACGGTTGCGATTACTGCTGTTCGTACTGCACGATTCATTATGCCCGCGGATCGAGCCGGAACATGCCCATCGCCGATTTGGTGAAGGAGGCGCGGCAGATCGCGGCAGCCGGACAGAAGGAGATCGTCATCACGGGGGTCAATACAGGCGATTTCGGCCGTACGACGGGCGAACGGTTCGTCGACCTGCTGCGGGCGCTCGATGAAGTGGAAGGCATCGAACGCTATCGTATTTCGTCCATCGAACCCAATTTGCTGACCGATGAGATTATTGCGTTCTGTGCTTCGTCGCCTCGGTTCCAGCATCATTTCCATATTCCGATTCAGAGCGGTTCCGACCGGATTCTCGCGGCGATGCGGCGACGTTATACGACGGCCCGTTTCGCCGACCGTATTGCAGCCGTACGTCGGGCGATGCCCGATGCCTTCATCGGGATCGACGTCATCGTCGGATTCCCGGGCGAGACGGATCAGGATTTCCGCGACACATATCGTTTCTTAGAGGATTTGCGGCCTGCTTTCCTGCATATTTTCCCTTTCTCGGAGCGCCCCGGAACGCCGGCGGTCGATTTGCCGGATAAGGTGCAGGCTTCCGTGGCGACCCGTCGGGTCGAGGAACTCGAAGCGTTGTGCGACCGCTTGCATGGCGATTTCTGTGCCGCGGCGGTCGGTTCGGAGGATACGGTGCTTTTCGAAAGCACGCGCCGGAATGGCATGATGTTCGGATATACGGGCAACTACCGACGGGTGAAAGTCCCTTACGATCGGTCGCGGATCAATACGATTTGCCGCGTGAAGCTCGGCGCGATGGATGAATTTCACGACCTGGCAGGCGAAATCTTGGACTAAAATGCGTATATTTGCATGCTGTCGGAAAGATGAAATACGGTATTAATAATACGTTGTTGAAATGACGGGGTTGCGTAAACGGGTTACGGTCGGCTTTTTGAGCATCGTTTGTCTGCTCTTTTTCTCGGGGATGGTGTCGTTCCTGGAATTGAGCCATCTGAGCCGCGATACGGGCGATATTCTGGAGGCCAATCGACGGAATATCTCTTTGGCCAAAGAGATGCTCGATGCCGCCCACGAGCAGAATGTGGCGTTGATCCATTATTCGGTCTTCGGCGATCGCTCCTACGACAGCCTGTGCCGGGCCAGTCAGGAGCGGTTGGAAAACATGCTGTCGATTGCGCAGCATGAGGCGGTCGATAAATCGTTTCTCGATTCGCTGGCGTTCGCTACGACGGAATTGCGGCTGCTGACCGATTCCTATTTGGCTTTCGCCGATGTCGAACGCGATTCGCTCGCTTTGGATCGAGGCGAAACGGCCGGCAGCCGATGGTATAACAACGAATACGAGGCGCTTTACGTTCGATTGACGGCCGCCATCAAGAATTACATGACTTCGACCCAGAGCTCGTTGGCCCCGCGGGCGGAACAGATGAAGAAGAATGCCTATCGGGCCGTTACGCCGGTCTTGATCTCGTTGGTCGTGATGATTGCCATCGTGTTGATGCTTTACTATTTCATGTCGATCTATTGCGTGCATCCCATTGTAAGGATGAACAAGGGGCTGGGCGATTTCCTGACGTTCCGCATTCCGTTTACCGTGAAGGGAGAACTGAAGGACGAGGTGTTGGAGCTGAAAGAGAAAATCGACACGTTGATCGCCCTCTCCAAACAGACCAAATTCTGAAAGCATGCGGGTGGATGTCGTTTTACGCTATGTCGGTATCGTGATGCTCTTCATCGCGGCGTTCCTGTTATTGTCGGCGGGAATTTCCTACTTCAACAACATGGATTCGGCATTCTATCCGCTGCTGCTTTCGGCCTTGTTGACGACGTTGTTGGGAATTTTCCCGTTGATTTTCGTCGAACGCCAGGAACAACTGACGACCAAAGAGGGTTTCTGCATCGTTGTCGGGGCGTGGTTGTTGGCGTGCGTCGTCGGCATGTTCCCCTACTTGATTTGGGGCGGTGAATTTTCGCTAATCAATGCTTGGTTCGAAAGCGTTTCCGGCTTTACGACGACCGGAGCGACCGTGCTGAACGACATCGAATCGCTGCCGCGCGGACTGCTTTTTTGGCGCATGGCGACGACCTGGATCGGCGGTATCGGGGTCGTCATGTTCGTACTCGTCATTCTCCCTTCGATGGGCCGCAATAAATTGACATTGACCAACGTGGAACTTTCTACGCTGGCCAAAGACAATTATCGTTACCGTACGCAGACCATCGTACGGATCCTGTTGGGCGTTTATGTGGGCCTGACGGCCGTTTCGATGCTGCTGCTCAAATTGGCCGGCATGAACTGGTTCGATGCGCTGTGTCATGCCATGTCGGTCAGCGCGACGAGCGGCTTCTCGACGAAAAACGCTTCGATCGCCTATTTCAACAGTCCGGCAATCGAATGGGTGCTGATTTTTTCGATGATGGCAGCGGGCTTGCATTTCGGATTGATTTTCGCCACGGTAACCGGCCGGCGGAACAATCTGTTCCGGTCGGAGGTGGCGCGATGGTATTTCGGCATGCTGTTTTTTTGCGGATTTTCGATTGCGGTAAGCCTCTTTGCGGCAGACCTCTACCCTACTTTTTCCGCCGCTTTCCGCGGAGGCTTGTTTCAGTTCGTTTCATTGTTCACGACGACCGGTTTCGCGACGGCCGACACCAATCAATGGACGTCGTTCGCGATCGTGCTATTGTTGTTCGGCTCGTTGGTGTGCGCTTGTGCCGGATCGACTTCGGGCGGTTTGAAAATCAACCGCCTCATCCTTTCGTTGAAGATGATTCGGGCGCGGTTGAGCCAGCAGCAGCACCCCAATGCCATCATCCGCATCCGGCTCGACGGAGCGATACAGGATCGGGAGGCGTTGTATTCGGTGCCGGTTTTCATCGTTACTTATTTGCTGCTGATCTTGATCGGTACGGTGTTCGGCACGATGCTCGATGTCGATCTGATGACCAGTTTCTCGGGGTCGATCGCTTCGATGGGCAATGTCGGTCCCGGATTCGGCGCTGTCGGGTCGATGGATAATTTTTCCGCGCTGCCGGCAGCATTCAAGTTGTCCAATTCGTTGCTGATGTTGTTCGGACGTTTGGAGATTTTCGGTTTGATACAGCTCTTTTTTATAAAATGGTGGAGATAACCCGTCTATTGCGTAAAATCGTTTCATTCGCGGCAGCCGTTCTTCCCGTTGCAGGCTGGTTGTATGCCCAGCAGCCGGTTGTGGAACCCCGCCCGACGAGATTGGAGGCCGATCGGCAATATGCTGCTCTTTTGGAAGAAGACAAGGCGTTGCAGGCGCAGCAGGATTCGATCGCTCGGGCGATGGAGAATCTGCGGATTCTGCTGCGGACGAATCCCGCGGAGCGCAGCCGTATTTCGGAAGAAATTTTGCAATTGGAAAATCGGATGTTCGAAATCCGGAGTGCCAAGAGCCGGGTCGTTGATCGAATCAATGCGCTGGAGCAGGAATGGGTGTTGGCTCAACTGGAAGGTTCCGATACGTTGGAGGATGCCGCGTGGCCGGAGGAACCGACGAAGCAAGTGATTGTCGTCTCCAAAGGGCCGAAGTCGCGCAACTTGGTTTACAACAGCTATTTCCGTGAAAATCTGCCGGAAGCCGATTTCGCCGCTTTGATCGAGGCGCAGCGTTTGGAGAGGCAGGCCGAAGAGTTCGCAACCCGTTATTTCGTTCGTTACGACACGTTGTCGATGTTGGCGCGGTCGTATGCGGAAGCGACTGCCGAAGAAGAAGCCGCGGCGATTTATGCACGACTTGATTCGCTGGCCGATTCGAACCGCTCGTTGGCGGATTCGCTCGCCGCGACGTGGAACTATATTTTCGACAACAAGAGTTACGCCTATGGGTATCTGCTGGACAAACTCGGCTGCGAACAGCAACTGACGGATCAGGAAACCCGCCTTTCCGAAGCGATGTTGCAGTTGGCCGAATTGCGCGATAAGACGACCTCCGATCAGCTGGCCGACTATTTCTTGCGCAAGCGGGTGTCGGTCGATTCCGAAGTGGAGGTCGCACGATTGCTCGGTTTGGATGCGGCTTGCGATTCGCTCATGCAAGTGGCTGCCCGATTGAAGTCGGTCGATTTCCGCGTACCGAAGATCGAGGTTGCCGAACGATTCTTCATTGATTACGAGGAGCTCGCATTTTCGAAAGTTCCGAAATATACGATTCGGCACCCCATTCCCGAATGTCGGATTTATGAACGCGGCACGATCTATCGGATTTTGCTCGGTACGTTCAATACGAAACGGGCGGTTTCGTTGTTCAAGGGGGCTTATCCGCTCTATTACCGAATCGACGATGCAAAGAAGTGGAACTATTATGCCGGCGGCTTCGCAACGCTCGCTGAGGCGGAAGCCGCGCAGCAACAGCTGAAAGAGAAGGGTTTCGCTCATCCGGAGATCGTCGTTTGGACGCATGGCGCTTACCGCAATCTGGCTGAATCGCCCGATGTGCATGCGCAGGCTTATCGGGTCGAAATAACGAACACCGAAGTCCTCTCCGAAGCGGTTCGGACTGCGATTGCAGCTGTTGCCGGCGATGCGGAAATCTCCAAAGTCGGTCAAAATCTCTTTGTCGTGGGGCTTTTTTATGATCGGGCGATCGCCGATGCCGTGGCGGAAACCATTCGGAAAACGGATGACCGGTTGCAAATAAATGTGGCCGAAATGCCGCAATAATCGAAATTATTGATTATCTTTAAACCCGTTAATTATTCCCAATCGTCGCGATCATGTTTTATATCGTCTTGCTCATTTTTTTAGGGTTGCTTTTTCTGGTGGCGGAATTGGTGCTGTTGCCGGGGGTGTCGATCGGCGCTTTGTTGTCGTTGGTATGTTACGGCAGTTCGATTTATTTGGCTTTCCGCGATTACGGCCCGTTGACCGGATTCATCGTCGTACTTGTGATTTTGGTTTTGTCGGTCGTGTCGGTCGTCTTTTCCTTGCGGGCCAAGACGTGGCAGCGCTTCTCGCTCAAACAGGAGATCCGATCGTCGTCGATGCCCGAACCGGACAAAGAATTGCAGGTCGGCGCTCGTGGAAAAAGCGTTTCGCGTCTCTCTCCGATGGGAAAAATCAGAATCGACGGTCGACTCTATGAAGCCAAGTCGCAGGATGTCTATATTGATCCGCGCAGCGACGTGGAGGTCGTCGGTTTCGAAAATTTCAGCGTGATTGTCAAAAAAGTCGAATAATTCAATAAATCTGCGATTATGATGGATCAAGGAATGCTTGCTTTGGTTGTTTTCGTGAGCCTCGTTGCCGTATGGCTCATCTTCTATTTCATCCCTGTGGGGCTGTGGTTTTCTGCGCTGGTGTCCGGTGTGCGGATCAGCCTGTTGCAGTTGATTCTGATGCGTTGGCGCAAGGTGCCGCCCTCGACCATCGTGTCGTCGATGATCGAAAGCACCAAGGCCGGCCTTTCGCTCAACCCCAATGAACTGGAAGCACATTACCTGGCCGGCGGTAATGTAACGAATGTCGTTCATGCGTTGGTGTCGGCCCAGAAAGCCGGTATCGTACTCGATTTCCGGATGGCGACGGCGATCGACCTGGCCGGTCGCGATGTGTTCGAGGCCGTGCAGATGTCGGTGAATCCCAAAGTCATCAATACGCCGCCGGTCGCTGCGGTTGCCAAAGACGGTATCCAGTTGATCGCCAAGGCCCGCGTTACGGTGCGCGCGAATATCAAGCAGCTGGTCGGCGGTGCCGGTGAGGAAACGGTGCTGGCGCGTGTCGGCGAGGGAATCGTCTCGTCCATCGGTTCGGCCGATACGCACAAAATCGTGTTGGAAAATCCCGATTCGATCTCTCGCGTCGTATTGGAAAAGGGCCTCGATGCCGGAACGGCTTTCGAAATCCTGTCGATTGATATTGCGGACATCGACGTCGGTAAGAATATCGGCGCTCAGTTGCAGATGGATCAGGCGCAGGCCGATAAGAACATCGCACAGGCCAAGGCCGAAGAGCGTCGCGCGATGGCGGTCGCCCTTGAGCAGGAGAACAAGGCCAAGGCGCAGGATGCTCGTGCCAAAGTGATTCTGGCCGAGGCCGAAGTGCCGCTTGCGATGGCCGAGGCGTTCCGTAACGGCAATCTCGGGGTGATGGACTATTACAAGATGAAGAACATCATGGCCGATACGTCGATGCGCGAGACGATCGCCAAGCCGGAAAAGAAATAAGCGGAGCGGTTCGCTTCCGTAGACATCCTTGCAGGAAAATCCCCTGCAAGGATTTTTTTTGTAAATCTATACTTCTGTGTATCAACCAACGGTCCGGAAAATCGGTTTGTTTCGGCATCCCGACCGAAGTCCCCGCCAAGGCGGGGATTTAGGGGTGGGTCAAAACTGAATACACGGCCGAAGGCCGTGAGGAACGGCGGTCGGATTTGAAAATTCGGGCCAAAAACGCGGGTACTTTGTAAGAAACTCCAATCAATGCACCTTTTCCGGCAGGGTCTCGCCGACCGGTTCGCTTTCGAGTCGGTCGCGCCACTTGATGGCTGCGTGGGTGCCGTCGCAATAGGGCTTGTTGGCCGATTGACCGCAGCGACAAAGCACTACCCGATTGCGGATTTCGTAGGTGTCGCCTGATGGATGCAGGATCGGTATGCCTCCGCGTACCCATAGCCCGCCGCTGGAACCGATGGCGTCATCCTCGATCAGTCCGAGGCTGGGCTCGAATCGGAACTCGAACGGTTGCAAGGTCCGACGATCTCGAGCAGTCAGTCGTCCGCTCGGACACATCGAGGCTTCGCGGATCGCCAGGCGGCGGGCCTCCGGTGCTTCGGAATGCTCCGTCAGTTCCCAGGCGTCGCCGTGCGGATGGCAGAATCGGGCGAAAACACACAGTTCGGCACGATCCAACAGATCGACCGTTGCCCCTTCGATCGTTTCTATAGTGTCTGGATCCGTCTCGGTCGGGGCCGTAAGTTGCGGATCCCATTCCGCCTGCGTATGGCTGCCGTCGCAGTACGGATGTCGTCGGGATGCGCCGCAGCGGCAAAGTGCGGTCGGTTCCGTCTCGGTGGAGAAATGGCGCCCCTCCTGAAAGTACCAGCTTTCGTTGTTGTCGTCCGGCATGATGTATTGGGCCGAGAGCGGCGGGCGTCCGTAGACTAAATAGGGCCCTTGTTTCGAAATGGCGATTCGGATCGTTTCGTCGGTGTCGTTTGCGTCGTTTTTCGGATGCTGCATACTATTTCCGTTTGTTTTTCGTTCGTTCACCGATGGCAAGAATTGTTCCATCCGGATTTCCGGAAGCCGGAGACGGAATTTATGAAACAATAATTTGTTTCTGCGTCCGGCTTATGCTATCTTTGCCGCAGAATGTGCTGACTATGAAAGATACGAAAGTTTTTTTTCTAAAATGGGGTTTCGTCGTAGCGATGACGATGGTGGCGGCGATGGCCGTTTCGTGCAGCGACGATGACGAGGAGGACGGCGGTCTGTTGTCGTTCGAGGTGCCGTCGGTCTATTTTTCCGGAGCGGGTTCGCAAACCGTCGTTCCCTTTTCGGCGAGTGGGGTCGAACGCTTCTATATTTCGAGCAAACCCCAGGGCTGGGGCGATGACAATGTGGTGATCGACGCCGTGAAAAAGGAGCTGACGATCGTTGTTCCTGCACCGTCCGAGGATGGCAGTGTCGAGCTGTCGGGAACGGTAACGCTCAGCGGTTATAACGCGGCGAATAAAGTGAAAAGCGCTTCGCTTTTCGTCGGTGTCGTTGCCGAAAAATCGCTCGAAGGCCCGGCCAACAGCTTTATCGCCAATGAAAAAAATACGCATTACTCGTTCAGCCCGGTGCGGGGCGACGGGGTCGGGGTGGAGCCGGCCAATGTCGGTGTGATCTGGCAAAGTGCCAGCAAGTTGCTGCAATACGTTTATCTCGATGAGAACGATCGGATTTCTTTCTATGTCGGTGCGGATGCCGAACGGACGGACGAAATCATGCGCGGCAATGCACTGATCGGCGCTTACGATGCGACGGGAACCTTGTTGTGGAGTTGGCACGTCTGGACTGTGCCGTATGATCCGGAGCTGGATGTCGTCGAGTGGAACGGTTTTCAGCTGATGGGGCGGAATCTCGGAGCCCTCGATCAGTCCAATGCGTCCGCCGAAGAACGGCTCGCTTCCTACGGCCTGTTCTATCAATGGGGCCGGAAGGATCCGTTTGTCGGGCCGGCCGGTTATCGGGCGAATAACGGATCGTCCGCAACGATTTACGATGCGGAGAATACGATTACGAAATTGTCGTTCGTTGAATCTTCCGAGGAGACCGGAACGGAGGCGTATGCCCAGCAGCATCCGTTGAATTTCATCACGAGTACGAGCGAGAGCGGGTACGACTGGATGTGGAATGCGACCGAGACCGGATGGAGCAAGAAGAACGATCCATGCCCTTATGGATGGAGGGTCGCACCGGCAGCCGCATTCAGAGGCTTGCAGCTGGACGGAGTGCCGACCGCTGCCGATGACGATCTTTTCGGATGGCCGTTGACCGATGGCGCTACGAGCTCGCTCTTCATGGCGGCCGGACGTCGGGTCTATCTGAACGGCAAAATTCAGAACATCTATCAGCCCGAACCAGCTCCGGAAACGATCGCTGCGCGCGGCAATTCGGCGGAAGAAGCGCAACCCTGGGTCGGCCTGTATTGGTCGGCGGATGCGGTCGATGCGCGAAAGTCGGCGGCGCTCTATTTCTGGTACGATAAGCAAAATGCGACGGGCGGAATCGCTCCTTTGGTATCCTATGCGCGTGCGAACGGTTTGTCGGTACGGTGCGTGAAAGAGTGATCGGGCGATGTTTCGCGATATTTTGTGAAAAATAATTTTGCGGATTCGGAAATTCGGCTTATCTTTGTGCGCTTTTAAAAGATAAGGGTATTTTATTTGTTCGGGGTGTAGCGCAGTCCGGTTAGCGCGCCAGCTTCGGGAGTTGGAGGTCGCTGGTTCGAATCCAGTCTCCCCGACAAGATGAAAAAGATTTCCGCAGAAAAGCGGAAATCTTTTTTGTTGAGTGCCGAATCCAATCCAGAACATGCGCAATATGAAAAAACTGGTCGTTTTTACCGGCGCCGGCGTGAGTGCCGATAGCGGATTATCGACTTTCCGCGATGCGGAGGGTTTGTGGGCGAATTATCGGATCGAAGACGTTTGTACGCCCGAGGCTTTGGCGCGGGATCGTGTTACGGTCGTGAAGTTCTATAACGAACGGCGCCGTGAAATGCTGGCTGCGAAGCCCAATGCGGGGCATGGCGCGATCGCTGCTTTGGAACAGGATTTCGCCGTCGAAGTGGTAACGCAAAATGTCGATAATCTGCACGAACGGGCCGGTTCGACCCATGTAACTCATCTGCATGGCGAATTGACCAAGTTGCGATCTTCCCGTAATCCGGATTTGATCGTGCCGCTCGATGGCTGGGAGCAACGGCTGGAAGCTACGGCCCCCGATGGTTCGCTGCTGCGACCGCATATCGTCTTTTTCGGCGAGGCGGTTCCTCAGTTCGAACGGGCTGCGGAAATCGCGGCACAAGCCGATTTGATGGTAGTCGTCGGTACTTCGTTGGCGGTCTATCCTGCTGCCTCTTTGGTGCGTTATGTCCGTCCGGAAATACCGCTTTTCGTGGTCGACCCGGGTAATCCGGATACCTCCGGCATCCGAAATCCGCTGACCGTTATTCGTAAACGGGCAGCCGAGGGGATGCCCGAGCTGGCCGCGCTGTTGCGGGAAAAATATCGTTGAAATGGAAAAGGGTCGCTTTATGGAGCGGGGGAAAGCCCTATAATTTATGGTAATGGCAATAGAGCAGCTGCCCGTTGTCATCATGCAGGTGCATGCCGCCGCCCAAACAGTAACGGAACATCTTGCAGTCGGCGCATCCGTCTTGTCGAGCCCATTCGCGGCCGTAGAAAGCGGCTATCATCTTTAAACAGCATGAACCGCAATCCATGGCGTCGGGCTGCCGGTCAAGAGGAAAACGATGGAGCTTCATCGCATTCGGTCGATTTCCGTCCGGCTACCCGATTTCGACCGGTACTGATATTGGGATTTGCCGAATTTATAAGTTATGTTCAGACTGACGTACCGTGAATCGTCCGTGAAAAGATTCCAGTTGCCGCCCGGCAAAACGGAGCGCTGATACCCCTGCGATTTGCGGAAAAGGTCGTTGGCCGTAATCCGGCATGACAGGGCCCCTTCCAGGAAATCCTTGCGCAAAGAGGTATACAGATTCCAATAGGAACCGGAGTAATAGGTTCCCCGGCTACCGGCGCTGCACCAGTCGAAACTCACGTCCCACATCAGCTTTCCGGGCAAGATGAACGTATTGGTTGTATACACCGCCCAATGGGGCGTATCGTTGTTCCGGCGAATACCCTCCATGTCGACATATTTGTATTCCGACCCGGACAGGCCTGCATAGAGCGAAGTCGTCCACCACTTGCAGAGATCTTTGTTATAGCTCGCGCTGACCACGAACGACCGGGACTTCGGTTCGTTGACATAACCCACGGTATGTACATAAGGATTCTCTTCGTCGCGGGAAACGGTGAAAAAAGTCGGGTGGATATGGTAATTGTAGCCGAGACGAATGTTCAAATCTTTCCACAAACCCAGCGTCAGTTGAAATACATGCGACTTTTCCGATTTCAGGTCGGGATTCCCCTTTCGGGTCATGAGCGAATCGGCGGAAACCAACGTCGGATCGAGTTCAGTCAGCGACGGACGGTTCAAACGTTTGGTATAAGAGATGCCGATTTTGAGATTTTCGGATAGGTCGTATCCGAGAAGCACGCTCGGAAACCAATCCAGCGTCGAACGGGCAACATACCGGATGCTGTTGTTGCGCCCCTCCCGGCTGTTGTATTCGGCTCTCAGACCTCCACGCAACTCGATCTTGTCGTTGACGCGGGCCGTCAGCGAAACATAACCAGCCATATTCCACTCCGTAGACCTGTAATCCTGCGAAGAGTTGGTGCTGCCGGTCTGAACGGTAAGATTATCGGCCTCGATCCGATAATATTTCAAGCCGGTTTCCATCCGCCATGTTTTGCCGATCGGCTTGCAGTAATCGGCTCTCAACGAATAGAGGTCGTTGGTTCCGGCATTGTCGTTCGTGTTGATGAACGGCTTTTCCGGAACGGGCGTACCTTCCGGCACGTTATAATAAGGATGGGTGCTTTTGCCGTCGGAACGGTAGAAATCGCCCACCACGGCGAATGTTTGCCCCAGCGTATCTATCTGCCAATCGTAATAAACCGACTGCCCGATTTGCCAGGAGCGGGTATTATCGTCGGAATAGGTTGCGAACGGTCGTAGCCGCGGATCGTCCGACCAAGAATAGGAATAGTCGTCGCCTATGCTGCGTGCATGGTATCCCGTACTTTGCAATCCGACGGTGTGCCCTTGCGCCGGGGTGTAGGACAAGGCGACATGATATTGCTGGTTCCGTTCGCGGAAAAGATACTCCGTATCATGAAATATCTTATAAACGTCGTCTGGTGAAATATGTCCGTACTCGCCATTGTTGCCGCGATCGCTGCGGTAACCGTAATATAAGGAGACGCTGAATTTGTCTTTGGACCAATGCCCTTCGGCGAAACCTCCGGCACTCGTTTTTCTGGACTGCGTGAACGTGCCCCCGAGCCGGACGGAATAACGATCTTCTTGTCGGATCGTGCGAATGAGAATGACGGCGTTGCCTTGGGCATCGTATGCGGCGGGAGGATTGTCGATGATTTCGATGCTCTTGATATTCTGCGGATTGAGCATCTTGATCTCTGCGGCCGACTGCACGCGGCGATTATCCAGATAGATCGTAGCGGCTCCTTTCCCGAAAACGCCGATGTCTCCGTTGCGGTCCACCGTCAATCCAGGCGTTTTTCGGAGCATCTCCACGCCGTCCGCTGCACTGTTCAAGATGCTCCCTTCAACCTGCACGATCATTCGATCCGGCTTGCTTATGATCGCAGGGCGGCGGGCCTTCACCACGACTTCGTCGATGGTCTCGACGGCCGGCATCAAGATCAAGGTTCCGACATCCTCCTGTCCTCCCCGCAGAGTCAAAGGCCGCATCAGATCCTCGTATCCCAATCCGGAAAGTTGCAGCAGAACGCTGCCCGCAGCTTCGGTTTCGACCGAAAGATTCCCATTGAAACACGCCGTGCCGGCAATGAACAATGAATCGGAAGCCCTGAGAATCATCGCATTGAAACAATCGATCGGAACTCCGTCCTTGTCTTGCACCGTTCCCCGGACATGCGTTTGCGAAAAGGCACTATTGCCCAATACCGCCAATATGCAGCAAAGAAAAAACCTCATGACAAATCGTACTATTTAGTTCCTGAAGCTCGAAAAATTATTTCCCATAATTGTTTGAGATGTTGGAATGAGAAGCCTCCGCCAAGGCGGTTATAATTTATGGTAATGGCAATAGAGCAGCTGCCCGTTGTCATCATGCAGGTGCATGCCGCCGCCCAAGCAGTAACGGAACATCTTGCAGTCGGCGCATACGCCTTGCCGAGTCCATTCGCGGTTGCGGAAAGGGCCGAACCGATTTTCCCAAACCTCCCAGAAATCATCGCGATAGATATTTCCTTGATGGAAGTTGGCTCGGATAGAGGTACATCCCGATATGGCTCCGTCGACCCGGATGGATGCCACGGATATTCCGGCGGCGCATTGATAGAAATGATCGCGCACCTCGGCTTCGTAATCGCCTAAAAAACCTTCGCACGCGTAGCTGACATCAATCGTCTTTTCGCGGCGGGTGCGGCGGATGAAATCCAATAACGTGCGGAATTGTTCATCGCTCAAGCGTAACGATGCGTCGTCGCGTGCACGTCCCATTGGAAAAATCGAGAAAATCCGCCAATGTTCGACGCCTTCGGCGATCAACCGGTCGCGAAACGGCTCCAAACGGGGAATAAGAGCACCTGTGGCACAGGTGATTACGTCATACGCCAAAGTCGGTTTCTGCACGATGAGCCGGATGGCCTGCATCGCCCGTTCGAAGCTCGACGAATTGCCCCGCAGGTAATTGTGCTCCTGTTCGAATCCGTCTAAACTGACGGAGATACTTCGCAAACCGGCGTGCATCAATCGTTCGAACCGCTGCGGTGTCAGTGCCATGCCATTGGTAACCATGCCCCACGGATACCCGCGGCGCGTTACTTCGCTACCGGCCTCCTCTAAATCCTCCCGGACCAATACCTCGCCGCCCGAAAAGATGATGAACACCTTGCTCGGATCGACGTGGGGCGTGATTTGTTCGTCGAGTACCTTCAAAAAGTCCGCTAACGGCATGTCCGGCACGTCGGGAGCGACCCGGCAATCGCTTCCGCAATGCCGACACGAAAGATTGCAGCGCAAGGTGCATTCCCAGAAAAGCGTGTTCAACCGATGTTCGGCAACCGTTTCCTTATAAAGATTCGAGAAAAGATCGAGGGCCCACCGTTTCCGGAGTCCCAATTTGCGGCCGGAACCCATGAACGGTTATTTTTCGTTCGGTTGCGGTTGCGATTCCGAAACCTGTGCGGTGCTGTCCTGTTGCAGGACGGAATTCAAGGATTTGTGCTCGGTCGGAGCGTCGGGGATGCGAACTCCGTACATGACGATAACAGGACGGTCGATTCGAACTGTGTCGGCTGGTGCCTCCGTATCGCCCGATCCTTTCGAAGGCGCGTTTTTTACGGTGGAGCAAGCCGCCGAGAACCCCAGCAGAGCCGCCAATGCGAGTTTCAGTTTCCTGTTCATGATCTTGTAACCGATGATTTCGATACGACAAATATAAAAAATTTATTTCGTAGACGAAAAAATAGGCCGAAAAGTTTTGACGGCGCAGGTTTTTTACGTTACTTTGCCGTGTATTTAACACTTAATAACTTTTTTTATGACAGGTACGGTAAAATGGTTCGATAGCAAGAAAGGCTACGGATTCATTACGGAAGAGAGCGGCAAGGAGGTATTCGTGCACTACTCTGGAATTGTTGCAGGAGGATTCAAGTCGCTTAACGAGGGCCAAACGGTGGAGTTCGAGGTTGCCGATGGTGCCAAGGGCGAACAGGCCGTGAATGTAACCGTCGTTAAGTAAACGATAGAAGGCTACAGAATGTGGGGCGATTTCCGGTTCGGGATTCGTCCCTTTTTATTGGCTGAAAATTCGATCGGAAGCGTGCAGCTAATTCCGAAAAAAAACGTACCTTTGATACTTGTTCCGATTTTGAGAGAAATCGGAGGAAATTGGAGAATGCAAAACAGTTCAATTTCATAACATAAATCAATAAAACAGATTCAACGAAGATGAAAGAAGCAATTGCTATTCTGACCGGCGGCGGTCCGGCACCCGGTATGAATACCGTGGTCGGCAGCGTCGCTAAGACGTTTTTGCGCAAAGGGTATCGCGTGATCGGGTTGCACGAGGGATACACCGGCCTGTTCATTCCCGATCCCCGTACGGTGGATATCGACTACCGGATGGCCGATGGAATTTTCAACCAGGGCGGTTCGTTCCTTCAGATGAGCCGTTTTAAACCGAAGGATTCCGATTTCGAGCACAATTTCAATCTGAAGTTCTTCACCGACAACAACGTCAAGCTGCTCGTAACTGTGGGCGGCGACGATACCGCCTCGACGGCCAATCGCATCGCCAAGTTCTTGGAGGCGAAGAAGTATCCGATCGCCAATATCCATGTGCCGAAGACCATCGACAACGACCTGCCGCTTCCGAACGGAACGCCGACATTCGGTTACGAATCGGCCAAAGACAAGGGGGCTGTCATCGCTCGTGCCGTCTATGTCGATGCTCGTACCAGCGGCAATTGGTTCGTATTGGCTGCTATGGGCCGCAGTGCGGGGCACCTGGCTTTCGGTATCGGCGAAGCCTGCCACTACCCGATGATCATCATTCCCGAGATGTTCGACCAAACCGAAATCACGATTGATAAGATCGTGCGATTGGTTATTTCGTCGATCGTCAAGCGTAAAATCATGGGCATGGATTACGGGGCGGCCGTAATTTCCGAGGGCGTGTTCCATGCGCTTTCCGACGAGGAAATCCGCAAGAGCGGCGTGCACTTCACCTACGACGAGCACGGTCATCCCGAGTTGGGTAAGGTTTCGAAAGCGCATATTTTCAATGAATTGATTGAAAAGCGGGTCAAAGAGTTGGGCCTCAAAGTCAAGAGCCGTCCTGTGGAACTGGGTTATGAAATCCGATGCCAGACGCCGATCGCCTATGACCTGACCTATTGCTCCGAACTCGGTTTGGGCGTTTACAAACTGTTTTCGGAGGGCAAGACGGGCTGTATGGTCTATGTCAATTCCGAAGGGAACGTTTCGCCGCTCTATCTGAAGGATTTGCAGGATCCGACGACGGGCAAGATCCCGCCTCGCTTGGTCGATATTCGTTCGGACAAATTCAGTGCGGTGGTCGAGAATATCCTCAATGCCATCGTGCCGGCGGATTACGAGGCTGCCAAAGCCTATCTGCCCGATCCGGAAGCGTTCGATTTTCATAAGATTCTAAACTGGAAATAAAATTACGGTCATGTTTAAACCCAATTTACTTTCGAAGGCAGCCCGTCGCATGTGGCTTGTTGTGATGATCTGCTCGGTTTCGTTCGCTCAAGCGAAAGACCGCGGCGACCGGGAACTGCCGGTGCGTCGGCCATTCAGCAATTTCGCCATCGGTGTGAATGCCGGTACGGTCGGTTTCGGTGCCTCGGTCGCTACCCCACTCTGCAACTATGTTTCGTTGCGGGGAGGGTTCTCGGTAGCCCCGTTCAGTTATAGCTATACTTATGACGATTTCGATTTCTCCGATATTTTGTCGAAAATTCCCGGTGCACCTGCATCGTTGGTCGATCAGTTGAACAGTGTCGAACTCGGTCTGAAAGCCGAATTGCAGATGACCTCGGGGCATCTGCTGTTCGATATCGTTCCGTTCCGGAGGGGCAACTCTTCGTTTTTCATTTCGGCCGGCCTCTATTTCGGTACGGGAAAGCTGATTACCGTAAGCGGTCGATTCGATGACGCCACGATGCGTGAGCTTGAGAACTATGGCGTGGATATAACGAAACTTTCTGTCGAGATCGGCGATGTCGAAGCAATGATGAACCCGGACGGTTCGGTGAGTGCCGATTTGAAAGTGCGGTCGGTAAAGCCTTATGTGGGGCTCGGCTTCGGACGTGCCATTCCGCGGAGACGGGTGGGCTTCCGTTTCGAGTTAGGCGCTTTGTTCCACGGTACGCCCAAAATCGTGTCGGATAATATTTCGGATACGAACAGCGAAGAGTTGAGCGATGTGAACAAGTTCTTGAAGGATTTCAAGGTCTATCCGCAACTCAATTTCCAGGTAACGGTTCGCTTGTTGAAGGACAAAACGAGAAGATAGCACCTATTCGGTTGCGAACCGATGATAACCGTTCCGACTGCAAAAGTCGGGACGGTTTTTCGTTTCGTCCTGGTTTTATCAGAACAATTCCGGAACCGGATAAGCCGTCAGCGGGGTCGCCGGATGGAGATGAATCAACTTGCGATTCTGAGCCAGGGCTCGTTCGACCGTATAGCGGGTTCCGCCGGTCGAACCGTCGTACCAGGTTATGAGCGTGGCCGCATGCGCTATCAGATAGTTGTTGCGGATGGCATAGCTTCCGCGATGGTAGGATTCGGATAGCAGGATCGTCTCGTCTGCTTCGGCGAGGATTCGTTCGAAACGAGTTCGGTCATAGGCCGAAAATCGCAATTGTTGTCCGCGAAACGGAACGACGGCAATCAATCGTATGTCTGTATGGGCTGCTTTGCAGCTCAAGACGGCTTCCGCTGCGGCCAAATCGAATCCTACGGCCATCCCGCTCAAAAACGTGCGGATGCCGGTCGCATGAAGCATCGTAACTGTGCGGCGTATCAGATCGTCGGCTTCGTGGCGGTAGGTGCGATGTCCGGTGAATGCGGTACAAGTGATTGAAGTTGCAGTATCCATAGCGGTAATAATGAACAAAGATACGAAAAGGCGAGTGCAGAAGCAAGCGTTAGCTCGGTTATGCCGAGGCGAAGTATCTTCGGCGAAGCCAAAGATACGAATTCTGGCGCGGACTTTGTATTTTCCGGATCGAATTTCAAAAACATTTTCGATTATGAAACACACAGGTATTGTCGTTGCATCGCTGCTCGGCGGTGCATTGATCGGTTCCGCGATCGCCATCCTCTTTACGCCCCATTCGGGCCCGGAGATGCGCCGCCGCATCAAGGATTTCGTCGATGACGAGATGGATAAGGTGAAGGAGGAATTCGAACGGCTCCGTTGCAAATGCGACGAGAACGGCCACTGCGACTGTGCGGATTAAAAACAGGTAAGGCGCATATCGCTCATGGCAACGCAAAAATCATCCGGCGGTAATCTTCTCGTATCGCTGTTGCTGTTCATCGCTACGGCTGGAATCGCCATCCTTCTGTTGCTCGTATCGGCAGTCGTATGGTTATCGGTCATCTTAGATTCGGTCGTTTGGTCGACGTTGATTCTCGGCGGTGTGTTTGCAGCTGTCGCCGCAGCGGTTTATTATCTGCTCGTGCGGAAATCGCTCGTGTCGGTTCGCCGACAGCTCGAAACGGTTTACGAGGTGGCCCGACTGGTGCAGAACGCATACGAATGGGTAGCGGATAAATTGCGTTGGATCGGGGCATTGTGGAACTTGTTCCGCGAAAGGCCGGAATAGGAATCGCAAAGGAGATTCCCTTGCCGGAGAAAATTCGATCGTTTTCGAGAAATCCCGAAAACGATCGAATCTTTTTATTTCGAAGAAAATTAAATGTTTCGTTTTGTAAAAATCGGAAATAATTTATAAATTCGCTTCAAATGCAAACAGATCGGGCGACTGCAAAGGGCGGTTTCGGGAAGATGCGGATTGTTTTCGGTGAGCGTTTTCGAATTGGAATAAAAATCATATACGATTATGGAAAAAACCTGGAGATGGTTCGGAAAGAAGGATAAGATCACTTTGGAGATGTTGCGGCAGATCGGAGTGGAAGGAATCGTAACGGCATTGCATGAGATTCCCAACGGCGAGATTTGGAGCGAGGAGGCGATCCGCGACTTGCAGCGTTACATCGAAAGTTACGGTTTGCGATGGTCGGTCGTCGAATCGTTGCCGGTATCGGAGGCAATCAAGTATGCCGGCCCTGAACGCGACGAATTGATTGAAAAATACAAAATCAGTCTGGCGAATCTGGGTAAATGCGGCGTGAAGACCGTATGTTACAATTTTATGCCCGTGATTGATTGGATTCGTACGGATTTGGCCCATCCGTGGGCGGACGGTACGACGTCGTTGTATTTCGATCGGGTGCGTTTTGCTTACTTCGACGTGAAAATCCTCGCTCGCGAGGGCGCCGAGGCGGATTATTCGTCCGAAGTGTTGGCCAAGGTCGAAGAACTCGACCGGACGATTACCGAAGCCGAGAAGGATGAGTTGATCGATTCGATCATCGTCAAGACGCAGGGCTTTGTCAACGGCAATATCCATGAGGGCGATTTCGATCCCGTAGGCATTTTCCGGCGTCTGTTGGCGCAATATGCCGGAATCGACCGAGAGCAGTTGCGTGAGAACATGCGTTATTTCCTGGCTGCCGTCATGCCTGTCTGCGAGGAGTACGACGTGAATATGTGCGTCCATCCCGACGACCCTCCGTTCCAGGTCTTGGGCTTGCCCCGTATCGTTACCTCGGCCGAGGACATCGAGTGGTTCCTCGGCGCGGTGGACAATCCGCATAACGGATTGACATTCTGTGCCGGTTCCTTGTCTGCCGGTGCGCACAACGATGTCGTCAAGATGGCCGAGCGGTTCGTAGGACGTACGCATTTCGTGCATTTGCGGAGCTGCGACATCCTGCCCAATGGCAACTTCATCGAGGCTTCGCACCTCGGAGGGCGTGCCAATCTGGTCGAATTGATCCGGATATTCGAACGCGAGAAGCCTGGTTTGCCCATGCGGGTCGACCACGGACGAACGATGTTAGGCGATGAAAAGCAGGGCTATAATGCCGGTTATTCATTCCACGGTCGGATGTTGGCTTTGGGCCAGGTCGATGGGATGATGGCGGTCGTTAGAAACGAACTTCAAAATCAGAGATAGAAGCATGAACGAACAATTCAGTATTGCCGGCAAGGTAGCTGTGATTACCGGTGCCGGTGGAGTTTTGGGCGGCAACGTCGCAAAGAGTTTCGTGGAGCAGGGTGCACGGGTCGTGGCGCTCGATATTCGGCAGGAACCGTTGGATCGACGGGTCGAAGAGTTGCGGGCCATTGGCAACGGTGAGGTCCTGGGCCTGTTGTGCAACGTGCTCGATCTGGATTCCATCCGCAAGGTGGCGGACGAGGTGGTCGCCAAGTGGGGACGCATCGACATCCTCATCAATATTGCGGGTGGCAACATGCCCGGTGCCACGTTGCGTCCAGACCAGCCGATTTTCGAGATGAAGATCGAGGACTGGAACAAGGTTACGAATCTGAATATGAACGGTACGGTCTACCCTTCGATCATCATCGGCGAGGTGATGGCCAAGCAGAAGAAGGGGGCGATCGTCAATATTTCGTCGATGGCCGCTTTGCAGGCTTTGACGAATGTTCCGGGATATTCGGCTGCCAAGGCTGCCGTTACGAATTTCACGCAATGGCTCGCTACGGACATGGCGCTCAAATACGGCGACGGTATCCGCGTGAATGCGGTAGCTCCCGGGTTTTTCATCGGCGACCAGAATCGGGCCGTGTTGTTGAATCCCGACGGGTCGTTGACCGAACGGAGCCATAAGGTTTTGGCTAATACGCCGATGCGGCGCTTCGGAGACATCACCGAGTTGAACGGCGCCATCCAGTTCTTGTGTTCCGATGCAGCTTCGTTTATCACGGGCGTCAACCTCCCGATCGACGGTGGCTTTTCCATCTTCAGCGGGGTGTGAAATCGGAGATTTCCATGTTGTAAGCAGAGCCGACGGATTTACTTTTCCGTCGGCTCTGTTTTGTGCAATATGGGACAAATTGTGCGCAAAAAATCAACGATTGTGTATTCGTTTCGCAACTCGTTGATTTCAGAGCGGAAAACGGAAACTGAACCTTTCGTTTCTTTTCGTTATGTATCAATATGTTCCGGCAATTTTCCTATTTTTAGGTCACTAACCCGTAGTGTCCGTCTTGCACTACAATACATCTCTATGCTACAATACAAAATATTACTTATAATTTTAATATCAAAATATGGTTTGTAAGATTTGGAGAGTCGTAACAAATATTGGCGATTATAAATAAATTTACACTGCTATAACTATTTACAAAGATACGCATTTTAATTCGACCAGCCTCCAATCCCGTTCGGAAATAAGGTGTAATAGTCAACACTTAGTCTGACAGTGGTTTTAGTATCGAGCCGGAAAACTGTCAGAAGTCTGTTGTGAAGTTTCACAACAGACTTCACACTCACAACCGCACGAGCTTGATAAAAGCTCATGCGGTTTTATTATTTTCTGATTTTGCAGTTGATATTTTTCTTGCAACAGCGATCCCTTTAATAAAAGTCTGCATGGGCGTTTTCCCGAAACAGTATTTTCCGGAATGAGTTCTTTGGGTGTTGTAAGCGTTCAGCCACGCATCAAGGATGCGCAAGCTGCGCTCGCCTTTGGACGTTGACCGCAGTTATTGTGATTTTTACCGCATACCGCATCTTCGACGAAACATTCCTCGGCATCTTCCCCGATTTTGTAGAGCGTTCAACGAGCTGCTCAAAGAACAGGCGCGTTTTCCGGAGCGCTGCCGGACTTCCGTCATATCCCTGTCGGATGTCCGGCAAAAGCCTGGAGTTTTAGTGTTCCCCGCGTACGATCACATAATCGCCGGGTGCGAGCGACATTCCGTCGAGACCGTCGAGTACGCCTGCTTTCTGCCGCTTGCCGTTTGTGAGGCGGTAGAGCGTGTATTTACCCTCCTTCCAGGCCTTGAGCCGGATGCTCATGGTGTTCGGCGTGTCGTAGTCGAGTGCGCTGACTGTGCCCTTGGTACGGCTGTTCCACGGCTCTGAAAGCCACCGGTGGTTGGGCTCCAGCGTGATGAACAGCTCGCCGTCCCGTTCGTCGATGAAATAGATGCCCGTCCCGGTGTAGGTCACCAGCGACGAACTGCCTGTGCCGGCGATGCTTTTAACCCCGTCGCTGACGTTCAGCGGGCACCATTGCGTCACGTCGCCCGAATGGTAGAACTTTTCCGGCGAGGAGAAGATGCTCACGTCGCGACTTTTCGAGATGGCGAAGTTGCTGCCCAGCTGCTCGTTGAGCAGCCGGTCGTACATCTGTCCCGCTGGGGTGGATTTGTATATCTCGCCGGCGACGATGAAGCTGGCCGCTTTCTTCGGCGTGCAGGTGAGGCTTAAGAAATGCGACCCGCTGTGATAGGGGGCGTATTCCTGCATGGTGTATGTCCACATCGAAGCGCACTGTACGCCCAGTGCCCGGAAATACTGTGCCTGAATGGGGTAGAGGTATGCGCTCTGGTTGAAGAAAGTTTCGAATTCGTAAACTACCTTCGCCTTGCCGGCGTATTCAGGGAGCGTCATCCACCCGTAGCCGTTCACGTCATCGAAATACCGGTTGAACCAACCCGAATAATCCTGCGACGTGAGGTCTTTGGGGTTATTCCAATAGTCCTGCGGCACGAGATCCTGCCCGGGGTAGTTGCAGAAGGCCACGGCTTCGGCCTTCGAGGCGAGGGCGCCTCTGAAAATATCTAGGTTACCGTTGCGGTAACGGTGCCAGTTGTGGCTCCAGACAACGGGCTGCTTCGCTCCGGCTGCCCGTATGAGGTCGTGCATGCCGTCGATGTAGTCCTGGATGAGTTTCTCCCGGAAGAGTGCGTACGAAACGTCGTTGTCCTGCCGTCCGTTGCCGGCCGCCCAGGCCTGGAAATCGGCATAGCAGGCTGGGTTGGTCTTTATGTCGGTATAGCTGAAGGCTTCGGGTTCGTTGATCAGCTCCCACAGGGCGATGTGTTTCTCTGCCGCATAAGTCGTCCCCGAATAGCTGTTTTTGCGCGCGAGCAGCTGGCGGATATAGTTTTTCGATTTCCGCACGACCTCCTTGTCATGCACCCATTCCTGGCGGGTGGCGGTCATGAATACCGAATTGGGTACGTAACCGTTGCCCATGTGGTTGATGAATGCAAGCGTGACGTAAATGCCCCGTTCGGCAGCCTTGGCGACCATGTAGTCCAATACGTCTAAGTAGGGCGTTTCGACCAGGTTGCCTTCGGCGTCGGTGAAGTCGGCCGGGGTCAGGTGGCAGCGGATGACCGAAACCTTGAGTTTGGCCACCTCTTCGAGGTTATTCTCGGCCACGCGTTTGAGCGCTTCGGCCGTTTCCGGAATCCCACATCTTTTAAGCCGGTCGTTGTATTCCCAACTCAAACAGGGCTGGTAGTTGACGCCCCAGAGCGCTAATTCCTCGCCGTCAGGCGCATATAATTTTCCGTTCTGTACGAATACGTAATTCCCTGTCGCGGGCGGCGTCGGGGGCGTCGGCGGGTTGGGGTCGGGCGTTTCGTCCGTCCCGGAGTTGGAACAGCAGGCCAAGGTCATCAGCAGACCTATTGCAACGATAAAGCGCGTCTTGATCATGAATTTGGTTTTATTCGGTTTTCAAAGATAATTCAAATGCGGCAGAACCCCGTCCTTTGGCCGGACGGGGTTCTGTGTCGTGTTATTTTTCCCAGGCGAGTTTGGGGTATCCGCCGCCCGAGCTGCCCAGCGTGCGCCAGTAGGCATCCGCGGCTTCGGCCGTGGTTCGCCATGCCTGGTGCGTCGAGGGCTGGGGCCATGCGGCGCCGAACTTCGCATTGTCGGTCTGGCTGCCGCCCCCGCCGGCTGGGATGCCGTCTATGTCGCCGTTCCAGTAACAGTAGGAGATGCTGCCGGAGTTGTGTTCGCCGACGATAGCGCCGATAGCGCTGTCGCCCTTCACCTGTCCGATGTGGTAGCAGGCCGTGATGGTTCCCTTGTGGAATCCGCAGATGCCGCCTGCACCGGCCCAGCCCGAGGTCTGGCTCTCGATCAGTCCGTCGTTGTGGCAGGCGATGATCTCTGCATCGGTGCTCTGGCCTGCGATGCCGCCCGAGTTCCATTTGGCGCCTACCTTGCCTGCATTGTAGCACGAGCTGATCGTTGCCCCACGGTTGAGTTGCCCGCAGATGCCTCCGGCCTGCGACCCTTCGACGGTGACGGTGCCCGTGTTGTAGCAGCGCGTGATGAGCGTGGCATTGTACGTGAGTCCCGCGATTCCGCCGTTATTGTCGCCTGCACCCCACGGCAGGATTAGGTCGCCCGTGTTGTAGCAGTCGGCAATTTCACATCCGTCAGCCTGCCCCGTGATACCACCCGTTTTGCTGGGCTTGCCGCCGATGCCGCCTGCGTTGCCGCAGCCGCTGATCGTTCCCCTAGCGCAGTAGCCGACGATGCCGCCCGTGCCGTCCGACGGTACGGTGGCGTCGATGGTCAGCCTGCCCGTGTTCAGACATTCCGAGATGGTGCCGCTGTTGTTGTACCCGCAGATGCCGCCCAGCGTGTTGTTGCCGCCATCGGTCACCGAAGCGCGGTTGGTGCACCGCTCGATTGTTCCGGTGTTCTCTCCGCAGACCATGCCCGCATGCCACTGCCCCTTGAGTGCGCTGGCCGAGGCGATCGCCACGTTCCGGATGGTCCCCGCATTCGCGGCGAAGAGTCCGGCGTTGCCGTTTCCGAGCGACACCTTGAGGCGGCTGACGGCAAAGTTGCCGCCGTCGTAGATACCGTTCAGTTTCGAAATGGGCGTCCACTCGGCGTCAAGCAGGTCGATATTGCTCTGTTGGAGGTATTTGTTCCCGCGGCTGGCGTCGTCGAGGTCAATCATCTTCAGCTCGGCGATTGTGTTGACGGGGATAAAGCCGTTGTCGTCCGCATCGCGGAAAGCAACTTTCCCGTCGACGATTCGGAGGCTGATTTCGCTGCTCTCGTGGCGTCCGATTTCGTATTCCATGCCGTTGCAGACGATTCTGGCGATGGTGCCGACCGGAACCCCGGGCTGTTCCAGGGCTTCGCCCCTTGCGTCGAGCGTAATTTCCGTCGGGCTGTCCGATCCTGCCAAGTAAACCTTGACGGTGCGGTTTTCAAGCCCTTTGAGCCGGTAATGCGTAGGGGTCATGTCCTGAGCCGTTCCTCCAGCACCCTCGGCCCAACTGCCCACGCCGACGGTTCCCAGCGTCAGTTTGCTGCCGTTGAGCACCAGCGGTACCGTGTAACGGTAATCGGCAAGGAACACTCCGTCGGTGGGGGATGCTGCGGCGCTCACCTCCGTGGTGCTGATGGCCCCGTTGACCGTAACCGAAACTGTAAACCGTGGTGTCGACGGTTCGATGATTGCCTGCCATTTGTTGCCGTTTACGACATGGTAAGCCTTTATTCCGTCCACCGTGAGCGTTGTGGCCGCAATCGTGCCCATCTCGAATTCCACCATGGTTTTCAGGTGCCTCATCGGGACGTTGTCCATCTCCCGCAGCGGTACTTGGGCAGGGTTGTCCCATCCCAGCTGGTCGGCGTCGACGAGTCCCTGCGCCGTGCCGTCCTGTATGGCTGCGCCCTCCTTTTTGAGGGTGATTCCTATGGGCTGGCGCTTGTTGTCGGGGAATACCACCGCGTCCCCGTCCGGCACCCATTTTCCGCCATCGTATTTATATATGGCCTGCATGCGGTCGCTGCCGCTGCCGAGCGTCACCGACATCGTGTGTCCCGCGCGGGTCGATGCCGCGCCCATCGTGGGGTCGTCGTTGCCGGCCTCGGCGCGTGAAACCTCGGCCATTCGGATGCGGATGGAGATGCTTTCCACCGTCGTTGGCTCCGGCCGGCCGTTCTTTGCGGTGTCGTCGTCGGAGCATCCTGTCGCTGCCGTGCCCAGTGCGAGCATGGCGAGATAGAAGATATGTCGTTTCATGATATGCACTTTAATAGATTAGAAGTTGATTTCGATCGTGTGGTTTTGCCCGGCTGTCAGGGCCGGCATCGTCTTGATGACGAAGTTCCGGGGATGCTCCTGTCCGCCGATTGTGACGGTGCCGATGGTTTCGGGGATGATTTCCGTATTTCCAGGCAGCATAATCAACTCTCCGTTGCCTGTCTGCGGGTCGCAATAAGCGTCGTATCCTGCCACGGAGAGCGACGTGATTTTGCTGCCCGACATCGTGCCGACGAGCGTGAATGTGAGTTTTGACCGTTCGTGTCCCAGCGTCAGGGGAATGGCCTGCGCAGGGGCGACATCTTTCAGCTCGGCTGAAAGCCAGTCCGCGGCGAGGAATGCCTCCTTCGTCTGCTGGTCTTTGGCCAAGGTTCCGCCCTGGGCCTGCCGCACCGCTTCTGCCGGCCAGCTTACCCTGATGGTGGACAGGGCGCTTCCGTCCACGGGGAAGTAGAGCACATCGTCTTGCGTGGCTCCGGCCAGCGTATTGTCCGCATAGGCGTAGGTCGCCGTCCGTGCATTAACGGTTACCGAGGCTTCGCCCAGCTCCGGAATCCCGAAATAGTCGTCTGCCGCATAGTGCGTCGCGGCCCGGCTTCCGGTGCCGATTCCCGCGATGCGGAACCGGACGGGTGTGCCCGTATCGATCGTTTCCTGTTCCGAGCAGGAGGTTCCGGCAAGGAGTGCAGCAACGGCACAAAAGAATAAGAGTCGTTTCATGGTTTATCGGGTTTAGGTTGTCTTCTCCGGTTGTGCGGTGTAACAAAAATAGTCCGCTCCGGCGACTTAAATTATCCCGGAATTATCAAATACTATTACGTTTCCACCATTTACCCTTCCTGCACGGTCGCAAAGGCCTGCCGTCTTTGTTCCGGGCAGACAAGGAATACGAAAAAACGGCCGGATAGGTGTCCGGCCGCTTCTCCGTCCGTTCGGGGCTGCTCTATTTCCTGCGGTATTTCTCGGCGTATTCCTTGGGCGAAAGCCCGAAGTGCTCGCGGAAGCATTTGGTGAAATAGGAGTGGGAGTTGAACCCCACGCTGTACATGATTTCCGAGATGCGAGTGTCGCTCTGCGCCAGGTACTGCGCCGCCCGCTTGAGCCGTACGGTGCGAATGAATTCGTTGATCGACTCCCCGGTCAGCGCCTTGACCTTGCGGTAAACCTGCTGGTAGGGATAACGTAAAATCTCGCACAGTTCCTGTAGGCCGAATTCCGAGTTGTCGATATTCTGCTCGATGGCCTTGACCAGCGTGATGATGAATTTGTCGTTCTCCGATTCGATCGGGATTTCCGAAGGGTCGGTGAGCAACTTCTGCCGGTAGCGTTCGTGTAATTTGATGCGTTGCTCGATCAGCGAGTTGATTCGTGTGCGCAGCGTCTTGATGCTGAACGGCTTGGCGATATATCCGTCTGCGCCGGCCGAATATCCCTCGGCGCGGTTCTCCTCGTCGCCCTTGGCCGTGAGCAGCAGGAACGGAATGTGGCACGTACGCAAATCGGCCTTGCTGCGGCGGCATAGTTCGAAGCCGTCCACTCCGGGCATCATGACGTCGCTGATTACCAGGTCGGGGTAGATGTTGCGGATTTGCTCCCAGCCGTCGTCCCCGTCGTGCGCCGTGTATATTTCGTACTGCTCTTCGAGGTTTACGCGCAGGAAATTCCGCATGTCCTCGTTGTCCTCGACGATAAGTACCTTCGGGTTGCGCTTGGCGGACTCCGCTCCGAGCTGCCTTTCCGCCGCCTTGCCTGCGGACAGCGCTTCCGCAGGGTCGGCTGGGAGCGTGAACGTGAAGGTACTGCCTTTGCCCGGGGCGCTTTCGAGAGTAAGCGTGCCGCCGTGCAGCTCGACGAAATCCTTTGCCAGCATCAACCCGATGCCCGTGCCGCGGATCGATTCGAACGACGGGTTGCTGCCCTGGTAGAACCGCTCGAAGATGTGTTCCCGGTCGGCTTCCGTAACACCTATTCCGGTGTCCGACACCTTGACTATGGCAAACCGCCCGTCGTCGCTACGGCGCAGTGAAACCGTTACGCCGATATGCCCGTTGTCGGGCGTGAACTTGAAGGCGTTGGACAGCAGGTTGTACAGCACCTTTTCGACTTTGTCGCTGTCGAACTGGAAGGTGAGCTCGGTTTCGGAGAACTCGAAATCGTAGTCGATGCCCCGGCGTTGCGCCTGGTAGGCAAATGAATCGTAAATCATGCGCACGAAGGAAACGAATTCGCCCGTGCTGGGGTTGAGTTGCATCTTCCCGTTGTCGAATTTGCGCAAATCCATGATTTGGTCGATCAGCCGCAGCAGCCGTTCGCCGTTCTGCCGCATCAGCGCGAGTTGTTCCAGTTGGCGCTTGTCCTGAATCTGCTCCCCGAGGCTTTCGATGGGGCCCAGAATCAGCGACAGTGGGGTCTTGAATTCGTGCGATACGTTCGTGAAGAAACGCATTTTTACCTGGTTCAGCTCCTCCGTCTTCATGCGTTCGAGCTTCTCGAGCCGAAGTTCCGAGAGAAGTTTCATTTTGGTGAGCGTCAGGTTATAGGCGATGACCACCACCGCGATGATGAGTGCCGTGTAAATCGCGTATGCCCACCAGCTCAACCACCAGGGCGGCAGGATGTGCACCTCGATGCGTGCCGTGCGGTCGCTCCATATGCCGTCCGAGTTACATCCCTTGACCTTGAAGAGGTACCTGCCCGGCGAGAGGTTCGAATAGGTGGCATAGTTCTGCATGCCGCCCGTCATCTGCCACTCCTTGTCGTACCCCTCCAGTCGGTAGGCGTACTTATTGTCCGAGGATGCGAAGTTGAGCAGCGAGAAGTAGAAGCGGAATGAGTTTTCGTTGTGGCGCAGCCGCAGCCGGTCGCTGTACAGGATCGAGCGCGGCAGTATGACGCGTTTGTCGATCCGGTCTCCGGGACGCACCTCCTTGTTCCACAGGCTGAACGAGGTGATCACGGTCGGCGATTTGTCTTCGTTGAGCAGGATGGCATCGGAGTGGTAGCGGATATAACACCCGTCGCCGCCCATGTAGATGTAACCTTGCGGGTCGTCGTAGATGCAACGTATGCGCAGGTTGTTCAGCAGCCGCAGCGAGTCGTTGTCCGCGTGGTATTTCACGAAACTCTCCGTTGCGGGGTCGTAGAGGTCAAGCCCTTTTTCGGTGCCGACCCACAGCCTGCCCGTGCGTGTGAGGTGTATGCAATTGATGAACGAGGCGCTGATCGACGTCGAATCCCCGGGATTGTAGCGGAAGGTTTCGAAATTGTAGCCGTCGTAGCGGTTGAGCCCTTCGGCCGTTCCGAACCACATCAGCCCCGTACTGTCCTGCGCTATGGCGAAAACCATTTTATCCGACAGCCCCGCGTCGATCGAGAGGTTGTTGAAATGGAGGTTTGTGACCTGCCCCCACAGCGGCAGCCAGCAGAGCAGCAACAATCCGGTCGCAAGAGGTTTCATCGGTCGTTTTTTAGGATGTCACTACAAATATATTTTTGGTAACTATATACCATTTTACACCGAATCGAGTTGGCGAACGGTTTTGCATTGCCGCCGGTCGTGCTGCTCGCGGCAAAGCCGCGTTTGCAGACTTGACCCACCCCCTAACTGCGGCCGCAGGCGAGCACAATCGAGCTTGCTGGGATTGCCGAGCCGCCACAGCAGTAGCGGAACTTGTTCCGCAAATCCGCCTTGGCGGGGGCTTCTGTCGGAATCCTCAAGGTCTTACAGTTTTGGATTAACATCGGTGTAAATTTGTATATAATCGCCATATTTTTTACATCATTTCGCCTGTTTGTTCCACAGGAAAACGGCACACTCTTAGGCAGCCAGCCGGACGACGACTCTCGTCGGCACGGCCTCCCCGCACAATCGCCGTGCTGAAGCAGGCAGCGGTTCTGAGAGCTTTACCTCGGCGGGTTCCGTGCGTTTGTTGATTAGTACGGCCAGCCGCTGCGAGGGGAGCCATACGGCCTCATCCTTGCCGTAGCGGTGGCGGATGCCTGCGCCTTGTCGGGGCAAAGTATCCCTTTCCACATGTGTATGGGCAGGATGGCGGCGGGGACGTCGTATCCGATTATGAAATAGGTCGCCTTCGCGGACGAATTTCCCGAACTATTGCCAGCACTTCGAAGGCAACGCCACGAGATTCGGCAGTACGATCGTCTTCCCCTGCGGGCGTTCCACCCCTCGGCGGCTGTTGCTGCGCAGTATGCCAGCGTGCATAAGAGGGTTGCCGTAAGTTGTTTCATAATTCGGGTAAGGTATGTTTTCAATGGAACAAATATAGGAATACTCCCCTCTTCGGATTTGCACGGATTTATCAAAGATTAACAGAAAACTGGGCTTTGCCCCTTCTGTGCCGTTTCGACGAAAATGTGTTAGCATCTGTCGAACCGGTTACACTCCGTGCACGGAGAATTTTCTACTTTTATCCTGTCGCTGAAATTTAATACTACGACCTATGAAACGACTCCTTCTTTTGACATGCATCCTTGTTTTCGCAGCGGCACCGCGTGCGGCGGCCAAAGGCCCCAAACGTTCGTTCCGGCGCTCTTTCGTACAGGTCAGCGCCGCAGATCCCCGTTATTTCTACCTTTCGGACGGGCAACCCTATATCCCCGTCGGGTGCAACATTGCCGCCATGGGGTCCGTCGCCGATATGGAGCACTACCTGGACCAGATGCACCGCAACAGCGCCAATTTCGGCCGCGTGTGGCTCAATACGAACCTCTTCGAGATTGAAAGCCGCTACGGCGAGGTGGACAGCGCGAAGCTCGAGCGCATCGACCGCCTGCTGGAGCTGGCCGACCGGTACGGTATTAAAATCAAATTCTGCATCGAGAGTTTCCGCCGCATCCGTCCGGGCGAGAACAAGTGGGACACCAAGGCCTCCTACCACACTTCGAACGGCGGTCCTTTTGCCGATGCCGACGATTACATTACTTCGCAGCGGGGTGAAGAGGAGTTCCTGCGCCGCGTGCGGATTTTCCGCGAGCGTTACGGCGACCATCCTGCCGTTTTCGGCTGGGAACTGTGGAACGAGATGAATGCCGTGGAAACGCCCGAGGAGCACCTGCGCGCATGGAATGTCCGTATGCTGTCGCGCGTGAAAGAGATTTTCCCGAAGAACCTGGTGATGCAGAGCCTCGGTTCGCTCGACCGGGAGTCGAGTTTCCCGATTTATGAATTCATCAACCGTCTGCCCTCAAACGAAGTGGCGCAGGTGCACCGCTATATCGACGAGGGTGCCGAACTGGCTGTATGCAGCGCCCCGGTCGACAGCATGGCTTCCGATGCTGTCGCCGTGTTGCGCCGCTATGGCCTCCGCAAGCCGATGCTGCTGGCTGAATCGGGCGCCGTGAAACCTGTGCATACCGGCCCCCATCCTATATATAAGGTGGACACCATGGGCTCCGTGCTCCACGATGTGCTCTTCGCTCCCTTCTTCAGCGGCGCTGCCGGACCGGGACACCTCTGGCACTGGGACCACCATATCGATAAGCAGCATACCTGGTTTCAGTTGGGACGCTTCGCGCATGCCGTCGAGGGCATCGATCCCGTTCGCGAAGGGTTCGAACCCGTGCGCTGCGACACGGCGGGGCTGCGGGTTTATGTGCTCCGGGGCAAACACACGCTGCTTGCTTGGTGCCGCGATACGGTGAGTACGTGGCGGCATGAGCTGGTCGAACGCATTCCGGCACAGCGGCTGTCCGGCCTGCACATCGACTTCACGCCACAGCTCGACGGCCGCAGGGTGAAGAAAGTGCGTATCTATGACCCCTGGCAGGACGAGTGGACGCGTGCCTCCCGCCGTGCCGACGTGTCGCTTCCGGACTTTACGCGTTCGGTGGTCGTCCGGATCGAATATTGTCCCTCCCAAGGAGGACAAATGATGAAAACGGACAAATAAATGATAGATTCGTTCTTTATATCCTTATTCCGTCTTCCTAGATTTGTTGCAACGAAATCCTGAAGCACAACCAAACCTATCAGCCTATGAAAGAAAAACGCTCCGACCTTTTCGATTCTGTGATCCAGCCCGCTGCGTGAATGTCAGTTCGGGCACTCCCGCACGGGCGATTCCCTGCGGGATGCAATCAATCAACTACAACTTAAATACCTATGAAAATGAACCATTATTTGAATGTGTCGGGGCTCCTGCGCAGATTCGTGAAGATCGGGCTGACTCTCCTGATCGCCCTGCCGGTCGCTTTCACCGCCAGGGCGCAGGATAGCTCCCCGACCAGGGTTTCCGGGACGGTCGTCGACCAGCAGGACATGCCGATCGTCGGGGCAGGGGTAATCGTCAAGGGAACCCAGACGGGTTCCGTAACCGACCTTGATGGGCGTTTCACGGTCATGGCGGCCAAGGATGCGACGTTGACTGTTTCATTTATCGGCTATACCACCCGGGAGGTGCCCGTAGGAACCCAGACCGATATCCGCATCGTGCTTGCGGAGAATGTCCAGAGCATCGACGATGTGGTGGTGGTCGGCTTCGGCACCCAGAAGAAGGAAACGGTCACCGGTGCCATCGGGCAGTTGTCGGGCAAAGAGCTGATGCGCTCCCCCGTGACCAATGTTTCCAATGCGCTCGTAGGGCGTATTGCCGGTATGGCCGCCGTGCAGAAGACCGGTGAAGCCGGCTTCGAAGAGTCCACGATTCGTGTGCGCGGCGTGGGTACCTATGCCGGCGACCAGAATCCGCTGATTGTCATCGACGGCATCGTGCGCGACATGACGGCCTTCAACATGCTCGACCCAAACGACGTGGAGAATGTCAACGTGCTCAAGGACGCCTCGGCGACTGCCGTGTACGGCGTGCGCGGCGCCAACGGCGTGATTATCGTGACGACCAAGCGTGGCCGTAAAGGCAACCTGAAGATTTCGTTCACGGCCAACGTCGGTTTCACCTCCCCGACGACCCTGCCCAGCCTGGTCAACTCTTACGATTATGCCGTGCTGCGCAACGAGGCGTTCGCCAACGACGGCAAGCCCGACGACATCAAGGTCTTTTCGCAGGACGAACTGTGGAAATTCCAGCACAACCGCGACTACACGCCTGCCGAGGTCGAGGCGATGGGGCACCTTTCGCCCGAACAGAAACAGGCGTTGCTCGATAGTCCCGCCATCTACTACGGCAGCACGGATTATATGAAGCGGATTTTCGACGCCGGGGTGTCGCCCCAGCAGCAATACAGTGTCAACATCTCCGGCGGCACCGAGAAAGTGGCCTTCTTCACCTCGGTGGGGTACTCCAACCAGAAGAGCCTTACCAACGACTTTGGGTTCAGCGACGCAGCCTCCAATTCGGGCAGCCACAAGTATAACTTCCGCACCAATTTCGATTTCAACATCATCCCGCTCACCGAAATCAATGTTTCGCTCTCGGGACAGGTGCGCGAAACAAATATCATTACCGACCGCAACAGCAGCGTCGAGATGTGGGGCCGTTACCGCGACCTGATGCTCAACATTTACGAGGCCCCGCCCTTCTCGGCACCGGGCGTTTCCGACGGCCGCATCATCACCAATTACGCCGGCGGTACGATTATGGACAGCAACAAGGGCGCGTGGGGCAAATCCCCGATTGCCTACATGCTCGAAAAGGCACAGGCGCGCATCAACCAGAGCAGCCTGAATACCTCGATTCGCATCCGTCACCGGATGGACTACCTCGTCGAAGGGCTCTCCGTGCGCGGGGCGTTGTCGTACGACCATTATTTTACCAAGACGCTGCGTGTCACGCCCAACCTGCCCACTTATTCGATTACGCGCAATCCCGACAATCCGGCCGAGCTGCTCTATTACGGCGGCGAGCATAGTGCTAAATCCTACGAGGAAACCGGCTGGGGTAAAAACCGCAAGGTCTATGTCGAGGCCGGTATCGACTTCAACCGCGATTTCGGCAAACACGCCGTCACGGCCATGGCGCTCGTCACCGGCGAACGCTATACCTCGCCCGGGCTGAAGTATAACGTCCCCCGCGGGTATTACGGCGTTGTGGGGCGTGTGACATACGGCTACAACCAGCGTTATCTGGCCGAATTCAACATGGGTTACAACGGCTCCGAGAATTTCGCGCCCGGCAAGCGGTTCGGGTTCTTTCCGGCCGTTTCGATAGGCTGGGTCGTGTCGAACGAACCCTACTTCCCGAAGAACGACATTCTCACCTGGCTCAAATTCCGCGCCTCCTACGGACAGACCGGTAACAGCGAAATCGGCAACGACCGCTTCCTGTTCCTGCCCGGCACGTGGGGCAGCCATAGTTACGGTCCCTGGAACGGCACCCCGCTCAACGGATATTTCTTCGGTTCGTCGAACGGTTCGGTCTACAATCCGGCCTTCCCCGGCAAATACGAACAGTCGACGGGCAACCCCGACGTCACATGGGAGAAGAAGGAGTCGTACAACATTGCCGCCGAGGTGCGCATGTTCCGCGACCGGCTCTCCGTCACGGTCGACCTGTTCGAGGAGAAACGCAACAACATTCTTACCAAACTGGGGATTACGCCGGGCATCATCGGCTTGAGCGGCAGCGCCTTGCCGCCCGTGAATGTGGGGCGCATGAACAACCGGGGCTACGAGATTCAAGTGTCGTGGCGCGACAATGTCGGCACGGATTTCTGGTATGAAGTGGGCGGGCAGGTTTCCTATGCCGTCAACAAGATCGACTACAAGGCCGAGCCCTCCTATATGTACGCCTGGATGAACGAAACGGGATTCGCCTACGGACAGTACAAGGCCTATTACAACGAAGGCTTTTACAACACGCCCGAGGAGATTGCCAACCACCCCTACAACGCCATCGACGGCAACCACGTCCAGGGCGGCGACCTGCGCATCGTCGACGTCAACGGCGACGGCATCATCGACGACAAGGACATCACCCCGACGGGCTTCTCGAACGTTCCGCGTTTCGCATTCAGCAGTAACTTGAGTTTCGGCTATAAGGGATTCGAGGTATCCGCGCTTTTTACCGGATCAGCGCAGGGAACGTTCAATATGAACGGTTACCTTATCACGCCCTTCTCGCAGGGCAACGGCACGCCGTTGAACTACATGAACGGCCGCTGGACACCCGAACGATATGCCGCCGGCGAACAGATTACCTTCCCGCGCATGTCGGTGAACATGGCCAACAGCCAGAACAACCAGAACAACGCATTCTGGTTCCGCTCGACCGACCATATCAAGCTGAAGAATGTCGAGGTGGCTTATACGTTCAAGAATGCCCGCTGGATGCGCAAGGCGCATATCGGGTCGATTCGCGTATTCGTCAATGCCAACAACCTCTGCACCTGGGGCAGCAAAGACCTGATCGACGGCATCGACCCCGAACTGGTGCAGGACGGCAGTACCTCCGAAGGCATCATCTATCCGTTGACGCGCGTGTACAACTTCGGTTTCAATATCCAATTTTAAGACGCAGCCTTATGAAAAAGACCATTTATACGCTTCTCTGCCTGTTGCTGGCGGTCGGCCTTTCGTCCTGCCAGGACTGGTTTATCGAGAAGCCCGAAGTGACGGGCATGGATCAGGACGAAGTCTTCAGCACGGCCAAGAATGCCGAAGGGGCTATTGCCGAGGCTTACGGCACGATTCTCTCCTCGGGTCTTCCCGTGCTGGTGTGGAACAACTCCCCGATTATGCCTTACGAAACGACCGAAGCCATCATGGGCGGCGAAGACCTCTGCCGCCTGACGTGGGGCTATATGGACAAACAGGTAGTGGCGGGCATGCTGGCCAACAACGAGAATAACGGCGCCGGCTATACCGACGACTATTTCCCCAACAACTACGCCTATATCCGCAAAGCGTGGCTCGTGTACGAAAACATCGACAAGGTCGCCGACATGTCCGACCGCGACAAAGCTGTCGTCAAGGCCGAGATGCAGGTGCTGGTGGCTTTCCGCTATGTGGAGATGCTCAAGCGCTATGGCGGCGTTCCGCTGGTCGAGTCTACACTCACCACGGTCGACACGCGTTCCCGTGCCACCGTGCAGCAGACGCTCGATTTCATCGTGAAGCTGTGCGAGTCCGCTGCCGCGACGCTCGAGGGTGTGCGCTGGTCGGCCGATTGGCTGGGACGCGTGAACAAGGGCGTAGCGCTGGCCGTCAAGGCCGAGGCGCTGATGTATGCTGCCCGTCCGCTCTTCAATGCCGACGCTCCCTACATGCAGATGGCCGATCCCGCGAACAATGAGATGATTTGGCTCGGGGGCTACGACGCCAAGCGCTGGGAAAAAGCCCGCTTGGCCAATCAGGAGGTGATCGACTGGGGCAAGGCCAACGGTTTCGAACTCATCGATACGGGCGACCCCATCAAGGATTACGGTACGGCCGTCGGTACGCCGTCGAACCGCGAAGTGCTGCTGGCCTACAAACAGCAGCGCGAGTCCGACGACAACGGCATTTACAAGAACTACACCTTCATGCCGACCCATACCGGACACGATCTGGGACAGTACCGCGGCACCGGCTACGGGCAGCTTTGCCAGTACCGCAAGGCAGACGGCACGGATCAGACGTGGGCGGACGTGGACGACTGGCGTCCGGCCAGCGAATACCGCGACAAGGCCGAAGAGCTGGAACCCCGTGCGCAGGCGTCGCTCTATTTCTACGGCGTCAACCCCAAAAATAATACGGGTAACAGCCGCTGGGATTTGTACCAGAACTGGCGGCTCGAATACAAGTGGCAGGACGGCTGTGCCAAGAACATCAAATTCTGGTATGAAGCAGGTTCGCGCGAATGGTTCGAATTCCCCATCTATCGCATGGCGGAGTTCTATCTCAACATCGCCGAAGCCTACAACGAGGAGGGCAACCCGACTATGGCGCTCCGCTACCTGAACGACATCCGGAGGCGCGGGGGCATTCCCGACGAAACGCAGACCGACCAGATGCAGCTGCGGCGGAGCATCCACCGCGAATGGGCCGTGGAATTCTACGAGGAGAACCAGTGGTACCCCCACGCCCGCCACTGGAAGGAAGGAGCGTCGATGATCGGCGGGGCCAAGTACAAATTTGAGTTTTCGCAGGCTCCCGGCGTATCGTGGAATCCCCGCAAACCCGAGGAGTTCGCCAACTACACGCGCAAGCCGTCCTATGTCGCCGCATACACGTGGCACGAGCGCATGTCCCTCTCGCCCTTTACGCTCAGCGAGGTGAATAAGGGGTATCTGGTGCAGAATCCCGGATATTGATCCGCCGAAACACAATCGTTTACCGAAAAAAACAGAATTACATGAATCCCAACCATATGAAAAGTGTGTTCCTCGGAGGCGCGGCTCTTGCGGTTCTGGCCGTCGGTGTCGCCAGCCCGGTTTCCGCCCGGGATACCGCGGCTGCGGAACAGCCCGACAGTGCGGCCCTGGAATATGTGATCCCCGGGACGTCTGCCCGGACCAAGGCGGCGTTAATCACCTCGTCCGTTTCTTCCGTGACGGGCGACGAGGTGTCCATTCCGTCGGCCAATATCAACAACATGCTCTACGGCCGTATTCCGGGCCTGGTCGTATCGCAGACCAACGGGGAACCTGGCTACGATGCCGCTACACTCAATATCCGAGGCGTGGCGACCTACAACAACTCCTCTCTGCCGGTCTATGTCGACGGCTTCCAGACCAACATGGCCTATTTCCAGTTCCTCTCGCCTTCCGAAATCGACCGGATCGAGGTACTGAAAGATGCCGCGGCGCTGGCCCCCTTCGGCATGCGGGGCGCCAACGGCGTGATATGGGTTACGACTAAACGTGGCCGTATCGGCCGTCCGCGGGTTACGGTCAATGTACGCGGTGGCGTGCAACAACCCATGAACCTCCAGAAACCGTTGCGTACGGGCGACTATACACGGCTTTACAACGAGGCGGCAAGCAACGACAACGGCAATGTCTGGACGCCCTATTATACGGACGCTCAAATCGCCCAGCTGCCCGACGTGGACTGGTACCGCGAGGTTACCAAGAAAGCTACGCCCTATACCGATGCCGACGTATCGGTTTCGGGCGGTGACAAGACCGTGCGTTATTTCGTGCTGTTCGGCTATATGGGGCAGCGGGGAATCTACGACACGCCTACCAACGACACGCTGGCCAACGCGGGCATCGACCGCTACAACATCCGCACGAATCTCGACATGAACCTCTTCAATTTCCTCGAGGCCAAGGTGGACGTCGGCGGACGCATCGAGGATCGCCGTTATCCCAACCGTTCCGCGGGCAACCTGTGGAAGGAGCTTGCCAAATACCCCAGCTCGGTTTATCCCGTGCAGAATCCCGACGGGACGTGGACGGGTACCCCGATTTACAATTTCAACCCCCTGGCCTCGATTAAGGCGCTGGGGCGCAACTCCACGCACGACCGCACCCTGCAGGCCAATTTCCAGCTGAAGGAGCGGCTCGATTTCCTCGCGCAGGGGCTCTACCTCTCGGAGGCGATGTCGTTGAGCAGCTGGACGCGCGACGGCGCGAGCAATACGCGCAACTATTCGCGCTGGCTCGACGGAACAAAGCAGACCACCGACAACGACACCCCCTATATTCGCGGCGAGGACAGCGGCCAGAACCAGTGGACGTGGCAGCATTACAACGCAACGCTGGGGTACGACGGAACCTTCGGACAGCATGTGCTTTCCGCTTCGGCCGGGATACTTTACAATATCTACAAGACCGATTTCTCACAGAACGGCGCTGCCGGCAAAATGATCGAATACCGTCATATGACCGTCAACGGCGCCGTCAACTACGCCTACGACGACCGTTATGTGATGACCTTCTCCTTTGCCGCCGACGGCTCGGACAATTACAAGCCCGGCAACCGCTGGGGGTTCTACCCCTCGCTTGGCCTGAGTTGGGTCGTATCCCGGGAGCCTTTCCTGCGGGATAGCCGTACGGTCGATTTTCTCAAAATCAGGGCTTCGGTCGGCAAGAACGGCTGGGACCCGATGGGCGAGAAGCGTTACCTGTGGGAGGGCTACTACACGGGGCGCGGCGGCCTCAATACGGGCAACAGCGAACATATGTGGCACGGAGGAACGGCGCTGTCCTATCTCCCGAACTCCGATATTTTTGCCGAAAAGAGCCTGAAGTACGATGCTGGCATCGACGTGCGCCTGTGGAACAGGCTGGGCGTGAACGTCGATTTCTTCCTCGAGAAACGTTCGGGTATCGTGACCCAGGACTGGATGATTCCTGGTGCTTCGGGCGTGGACAACCCGCCTTACCGCAACATCGGCAAGATGACAAACAAGGGTTTTGAGGTGCAGCTCTCCTGGACCGATCGCGTGGGCGATTTCAATTACGTGCTCATGGGCATGGCCTCCTACAACAGCAACAAGATCGACTACATGGCCGAGATTGTAACCGTTCCGACGGCAGCTCGCACGGGCCAGCGGCTCAATGCCCTGTTCGGATACGTGGCCGACGGCTTCTACGATTGGGAGGACTTCGATGTCAACGGCGAGCTCAAGGAGGGGCTTCCCAAGCCTACGTTCGGTGCCGTGCAGCCCGGCGACATCAAATACAAGAACCAGAACGGCGATACGGTCATCGACGAGAACGACCAGACGGCCATCGGCGACTCCTACCTGCCCGAGTTGCAGTACTCGTTCTCGCTGGCGGCTTCCTGGAAGGGGTTCGACCTCTTCGCCCTCTTTCAGGGTGCTGCCGGACGCGATGTGAACCTGCTCGACGCGCCTTTGCAGAACGTGGCGTTCCGCGATAACGGCAACGTCTACAAGATTGCCGAAGGCCGCTGGGCCTATTATCCCGAACAGGGAATCGACACGCGTGCCACGGCCACCTATCCGCGCCTGTCGTTGCAGGATAACAGCAACAACTACCGCAATTCGACGCTCTGGAAGCGCAACGGCAATTTCCTCAAGTTGCGTAACGTGGAGTTGGGCTACACCTTCACGCAGCCTTCGTTGAGCAAGGCCGGCATCTCGAAAATCCGCGTCTACGTGAGCGGTGTCAACCTGTTAACCATCAGCAAGCTGATGCACGACTACGACATCGATCCCGAAATTCTTTCCGGCCACCCGGCGCTGAAATCCTACAACCTCGGTCTGACCGTAACCTTCTAAACACAACTGTCATGATACGAAAAAATATGAAGCCCCTTTTCGCGAGCGCCCTCCTCTGCTCCTTGTTCCTGGCGGGGTGCGATGCGCTCGACACCAAGGAAGACCTGAACCTGACGGACGAGATGATGGCCACGCGCCGTTATCAGATGTTCGACTGGGGATACCGCGTTTACGAACACATTCCCTGCGGGTTTACAGCCATCGACGGCAATCTGTTCGCAGCCGTTTCCGACGAGGCGCAATACGTGACTACGTTCAGCTCCACACAGCGATTCAATGAGGGCAGCTGGGGTATCCATTACAACCCCGACGATCGCTATGCGAGTTATTACAACGGCATTTACGCGGCCCATGACTACCTCGATAAATCGGCCGATTACAAGTATATCCTCGGTATGCACCGCGACACGCTCACTTCGAACGGTCTGGACAGTTACCGCCGCGATTTGGTCGACGTGGAGCGTCTGCGCGCCGAGGCGCATGTGCTCAAAGCCTATTACTATTTCGAACTCGCCAAGCGTTACGGCGGGGTGCCCCTCATCGACCGCGTGTATGCCGACCAGAAGCAGGCTAACCTTCCGCGCGGTACGTTCGACGAGGTTGTCGACCTTATTTTGCGCGAGATCGAAGTGGCGCGCGACGAACTGGTCGTCGACTGGCGGGCCGAGAACCTCGACGAGAAGTCGGGGCGCATTACGCGCGGCGCGGCTTTGGCGCTCAAATCGCGGACGCTGCTCTATGCCGCCAGCCCGCAGTTCAATCCCTCTGGCGACAAGTCCAGGTGGGCGGCGGCGGCCGCTGCCGCTTTCGAGGTGATTAACATGGGCATCTACTCCCTGCATTCCGATTACGGCAGTCTGTTTGTCGCCGAAACCTCCACGACCAGTCCCGAAACAATCTGGGCCGTGCGTATGGGGGCGACCAACGAATTCGAACGCAAGAATTATCCCATCGGCACGCAGGGCGGCGGTACGGGTATCTGCCCTTCGCAAAACCTCGTCGAGGCCTATGAATCCACAGGAGAAGATACGGACGATGCCTATGCTGGCCTCGACCCGCGTTTTTATGCCACCGTCCTGCGCAACGGGGATACATGGAACGGCCGCACGCTCGAAATCTATGCGGGCGGCGCCGACGACCCCGCCCAGAAGAACGCTTCGCCCACGGGGTATTACCTGCGCAAGTTCTTGAATGAAAACCTGAATCTCACCAACGACGACAAGCGGCTTCGCAGCTGGATCGTTTTCCGCTATGCCGAAATATTGCTTAACTTTGCCGAAGCGATGAACGAGGCCTACGGCCCCGACGACGCCCACGGCTACGGGATGACGGCGCGCGACGCCGTGAATGCCGTGCGCAACCGCACGGGTGTGGCCATGCCTTCGGTCGACGTCGCTCCGGGCGATGCGGCTGCCATGCGCACGGCCATCAAGCACGAGCGCCGCATCGAGCTGGCCTTCGAAGACCATCGTTACTGGGATCTCCGGCGCTGGAACGATGCCGGTACGGAGCTCAACCGGCCCCTGTGCGGCGTGAAAGTGACCCGCAGCGGCGATGGCTTCGTCTACACGCCTTTCGAAGTGACCAAACGCATCTTCGAGGCGCCGAAAATGAACCTTTATCCGATCCCGCAGGCCGAAATCGTGAAATCGGGCGGGGTTCTCGAGCAGAATCCGGGTTGGTAAACCGAAAAATATCGAACTATGAGAAAAATTGTTATATTCTTTTCTGTGCTGCTCTTCGCATGCGGAGCGGCCTCATGCCAAAAAGCCGACAGCGAAAAGCCCTGGGGCAATGCGGTGATTTATATGCCGCAGGCCAGCTACACTCCCTATGTCGTACCCAACGGCGGGACGGCGCAGCAGTCCAACAAGAATTATAGCGTCGACACGCAGGCGGGCAAGGTGCGGATTTTCCTGGGAATCTACCGCGCTGGGCTGGAGGAGTTGCAGGCCTATATGGTCTATGTTTCCGCGGGCACCGTGCCCCTGGACGGCACGACGCTGCTGCCCGACGGGGCGTACACGCTGCCCTCTTCGGTGAGCTGCCCCGATGGGAAACGTGACGCAACCTTTTTCCTCACGGTCGACATTGCCTACCTAAAGGCCAATGCCGACAAGGATTTCTCCCTGCCGGTCACCATCTCCGACCCAACGCGCTATGCGCTCAACGAGAAGCTCACCACGACGCAAGTGCGCATCGACACGTCGGAGCTACTCTCGAAAGAGGGGCTGTAATCCGGCCCGGCCACCATTCCGGCACGAAGCCGCCTTTTGTGGTGGCTTCGGTTGCCGTTTTGTTTCTGGATGCCGTACAAAACTGGTTTATATGATGAGAAAGTTATTTGCCGTACTGACCTTTGCGCTTTTCTTGCCCCTGCTACCCTGTGTGCCTGGCTGGCTTCCCGCGTCCGCACGACGATGCAGACGCGGGAAGCCGGCCCGTGTGGGCGATGCAGATGGCGATAGACATCCTGCATTGGGGCTAGTCCGTGTGTCCAATGAATTTCGCAACAGACCTCTGACAGTTTTCCTGCCCGATACTAAAACCACTGTCTGACTAAGTGTTGACTATTACACCTTATCTTCAAAAAGAAGAGGACTTTACTTTTTCGCCTCTTCAAGCGATACTTTGCGGAACTCTTTCAGCAGTTTTTCGACCTGCAACGATGCTTTGCGAGCACGGGTGCCTGCTGCTTTGTTCCCTTTCTCGACTTGTGCGACGGCATCGCTCACCTCGAACGGGAGCTTGCTGCCATCGAAAAAAAACGATTTTTATAAACTGTTGATGGTTAGTAATATATACGACTAAAACTATTCTGTTAAATTTTACAACGGGAATGCTGGAATGTCCTTTTATAAAGCGAAAATAAGAAAAAACCTTTCAGCTCAGTGCAGTCTTCAAATTTTGATACATAAGCTGTATCGGCGCCCGAAAGTTTTTAATACTTATCTCATGTCCCTCAAATTTAGCAAGGTAAAACTTTGCATCCTCTTTACAGCCAAAGTACATTGAAAAATAGGCGGCATAAAGTGTATAATATGCAAAGGAGCGGTCGAAGTTTGACTCGGCCAGAATGGTCTTGTATATGCCAAACAATTCCGTTATGCGTGGAGATGCAGACCGTATTATTTTCTCAGACCGCGAGATATCATCATTACCTATGCTGCCCATATAATTTTTTACAGCTTCGACTTGTACGATGAATTCATTAATAAAGAGCGTTATGGTCTGGATATATTCTGATTTATTCTCATTTTTCAAACATAGCTCGATAATTTTTTCATAAGATTTTATCGTTTGTACAATGATTTTATCGAATTCATCATTGATAAGACTTTTAATTTGCGCCAAATCAATAAGGAATTGATATGCATCTTGTTTTCGGTATAGGAACTCTTCACTGAGTTCGAATAGTTGTTTGTTGTGCCTATGAATATACTGCTCGATGTGTTCAACAGTCTGGGTGATTAAAAGCCTTTCTTGTTCCGGCATAAGTGTTTGTCCATACATAGAATAGGAGGTGCGCAAAGCATTTGCAAGCATTTTTACATATTCTATTGCAATATCCTGAGAATAAGATAAGAACCGATCTGCATCCTTAAACAATTGAATGGTGATTTCTTTCCAGCCGTAATTGTATTCGAAGTGAAGCTTGACCATTCTAAGCCTAAATCCTAACCTCTGTTCTTCATCTTTTTCCATCTCATCAAGTTTTATATACGCCTCGTCAAAATAGGATACAATTCCTCCTCTATTATCGTGTCGCTTATTGTAGTAAAGTATTATGTCATTTAGATGCAGATACTCGTTAAAAGACTTCGGTTTCCTGGAGGCTATCAATGCCAATGTGCGAGTTACGCCGGTTTTGTTGTCAGTTGTATCGTAACGATACATCATCGCCTCCAGCATCTCTACAGGGATGCGATTGGTATCAGTTACCGAAGCGACATAATTTTCAATCTCCCCAAAAGCATATTCAACTCCAACGGTATCTTCCTGCATCATAGCGGCATGGTATAGATTGTTCAGATAGTACGGATAGTCCTTGTCTGACGGTTTGCGCTTAATCACCTTAGGCTTCAATATATCCGTCATTTCCTGCGGTCTATGTTCTATACTGCATACAAGGGACCGTAATTCATTGACCTTTTTGGACGTCTGATAATGCTTCAGATTGTCTAACTCAGTTTTCAGCCTTTTGATGGCTCCAATCTCGAAAAAGACGATAAGGTTAGGCAGCAGGAATCGCCTTATTTCCCATTCAAATAGTTTTTTCTCAGTCAAAGTATCCACATAGTCATGAAGAAGAATATCACGGCCTTTCTTCTGTTTACAAGCTTTCTTTAGTTTCCAAGCAAAGTCATACCACCGCAGTGCCAACCAAACTGGCGGAACAACAAGATCCAGTAACAGCCAATATGGCGATAGTTCGAATACAATAACTGCTAAGCTAATACCCAAGATTATTATTCCTGATATCCATGCGACGGGGTGCCCAAATCTGTCTTCCCGCTTTAGCGGTTTGACAAATAAAGACAATATTGCTACAATACCGCCACCAATCAGTGAACACCATGCTGCCTTATTGCTTATGTTCGGGAACGATTCTGTAATATGGGTTAATAGTTCTTCCATTCTCGTAATAATCTATTTTGCATCAAATCATTTCAAAATTAATAATTTTTACGCTAATATCTACCATGTTGGATTTTTATTTAACAATAAATTCCGGTTAAATCTACATAACGGGAATTTACTTTCTTCAAAGTATATAGAACATTTATTTTCATACTCGTTGGTTGAATTAAAAAAGCGCATATTTTATCTGCCCAATAGGACGATGATTGATAAAATGACATATTGCATGAATGTCATAGCTGCGATTTTACCCGCCATACGGGTGAAAAGGCCGCAGGATTACTTTGCATAGTTGCGTATCATCATAAAATTGTCGTTGAGTTGGGAGAATATGGTTTCGATTCGTTTGCAGAAGTACTTGTAGGCCCACGTTGGCGGTTTGCTGTTCCTCTGATTCAGCCTGTGTGGAACCTCCAAGGTGATGTTTGCAACCGCAAAAAGGTTTTGTCGCACTTGAGTACTGAGATAACCTTTGTCGCCAAGTATCATACAGTCGTGGTACTCCCAGCGCACATCATTGAGATAGTGGAGGTCATAGACGCTCGTCGCTGACATATCGTAAGAATGTATCACACCGTGTATTCTGCATACGGCGTAGTGTTTATATCCGTAATAATGCGTTCCTTGTGATGCACAGTAACCCCATCGGAAGCAGCATCCGTCACATAACGTACCTCTTTCTGCCGTTTGTCGCAGTATTTCGAAAACTCCGCAAGAAACATGCGTCGGTTGCCGCTTCGATTTTCCAACCGCTGTTTGATGGCAAAACAGTTCGGTTCCCGACCCTCCTTGATGATGCTGTCGTAAGCCGCAAGGATATTGGTTCGATAGGTGGTTATGATCTCGTTGATTTGCAAGGAAACGGAATCACGGAGAGTGGATTGCTCCAACCGCTGGCTCCAATGCTTTGGCTCGATTTGGCATTGCGTGTAGATTTCGGTAATGTTGCCCGAGGTAGTAATTCGGGCATAGATAGGGGCTTTGCCCTTTTTGTTGAGTTTGGTTTTCTTGCAGAAGAAAACCACGGAGAAAGTGGTACGTCGGCACATGGCTGCAAATGTTTAATGATTAAACGTATGCAGCATAGAGCTATCGCCGTGCAAAGTAATGAAAAACAGTGCAATACAGACAATTCGTGACCTATTTTCAGTTCGAGTCCAATTGGTCACGAATTGGTCTTGGAAAACTTGCTTTCGATTGCACTTTTCTGCAGGTGCCAAAAAACGAAAAAGCCTTACATATCACTGATACATAAGGCTTTTTGTGCTCGATTGACTAATTTCTCGCAGGCTTTCAGAGCGGAAAACGGGATTGTGGCAGCAATTCAAAGCAATGATACGTTAATATGCTGTTGGATAATGTCTTATGCTTTTCGTTGCTTTGTTTTGCAAATGGGCGATTCGGCGGTTTCGAGCATCGAAAAGCAGGAGTTCGGTTAACAAATCGTTAACGGGATTCGGTAGCCGAAGAATCGGGCAATCGGTTCGGGTTATTCTTGCAATGTATTCTTATTCACTGTTTTGCGTAATTCTTCATATTGATTCTGAACTCATAACGACTTAACTTTGCAATCTGTAAAACCGTTATGAGAAGAAGCACATTCAAAATCCTGTTCTATGTGAACAAACAACGCAAGAAAGAGGGGCGCATTCCCGTTTACGCTCGTTTGACGGTGAACGGCAAAAGCACGTTCGTCAACTGCCGTGTGTCGCTGCCGCCTACCCTATGGGATTCCAAAGCCAACAAGGCTGTCGGAAAGAGCCATGAAGCGCGGAACACATCCGCGCGCAAATCGAGCGGCACTACCAGCGCATCTCCGACCGCGACGCCTACGTTACGGCCGAGCGGGTGAAGTTAGCCTACCTTGGTATAGGCGAAGAGTACGAAACGTTGTTGGAGGCGTTCGACAAATTCAACCGCGACTTCAAACAGCATGTCGGTATAGATCGGGCGCAATCCACCTATCGCAAGTATGACAACGTGCGCAAGCGGCTGGCCGAGTTCCTCGCCGCAAAATTGCACCGCGAGGATATTCCGTTGAAAGAGCTGACCGAAAACTTCATCACCGATTACGACCTTTACCTGCGTGGCGAAAAAGGGCTGACCCCCTCGTGCGTTTGCATCTACACCAAACCGTTGAAGATGATCGTTACGAAAGCCCACAACGCCGGCATCATTTCCCGCAACCCTTTCGCCGATTATCATCCGAAAAAAACGACCAAAGAGCGCGGCTACCTAATCGAATCCGAGTTACAGGCGTTGATGAACCATAAGTTCGCGTTCGATGGCTATGGCAAGGTGCGGGATATGTTCGTCTTTTCGTGCTTCACGGGGATGGCCCATGCAGATGTCAAAAGTTTGACACAGGAGATGATTCAACGCTCGTTCGACGGCGATTTGTGGATCGTCAAACGACGGCAGAAGACCGATACGCCTTTCAAAATCAAATTGTGCGGTATCACGAAACGCATCATCGCCCGTTACAAGCGCGAGATAGCCGGAACGAACCTCGTACTTCCGGTTCCCGACATCGCCTACTGCAACCGTGTGTTGAAAAAGATCGCGGCGGAGGTCGGCATTGACAAGACGGTCACATACCACACTGCCCGGCACACGTTCGCGACGACCAACGCATTGGCGCAAGGCATCCGCATCGAGGTGGTCAGCCGGATGCTGGGACATACGAACATCAAAACGACCCAGATTTACGCCAAAGTTACGGACGATATGTTGGCCAAGGGGTTCGACGAAATGGCCGACCTCTATTCCACCAAATACAGCCTCGCACGATGAAAAGAGAGAGCGGAGCGGAAGTCTGAACCTTCCGCTCCTTCCCGTTATGTATCAAAATGGGGAAAGCGATACGAAAAAGTTGCCAGCCTGTATTTGTCGACCGTTATTAAGTAACTTGTTCCGGAGTTTATAATAA
>CANQGQ010000014.1 GCA_947623305.1 uncultured Alistipes sp.
TCAAAGACCGATATGATTCAAGTGAACCGAATTTATTTAATTTTTAACCTTGTCCATTTTTAGTGGACAGTAGTGAAATAATTTATATTCTCACGGATATATGTATCATGTTTTAGTAATTCGATCAGTTTTCGTACATATGCAATATCTAGAGAGAGATGCTGGTGATATGTCGAAATATCCATAAGTTTTATTTCACTTGTATTTGTGTCAACTTGTGCTATTGAGTTGCCAGCAAAAAGGCCATAAGGGGTGCATCTGGATGTAGCACGATGGGCGTATTTGTGTATTGTATTCTGTATATTAGAGGATGATTCCTCCTTTTTATACAGATTTGACACTAAAGGTGATGCCAGATATAGCCCCTCTTGGAAAAATGGGGATTTTAAAATTTTATCCGTAGTTTTTAGCCATTCCAAAGGGAATAGCGGAGTCCTAATAATTGCCTTTTTTAGCGCTTTATATTTTGTGTACATAATATTATGTTCTTCGGCTTTTATTTTCGATTTTAACTAAAAGTAAAATTATAAAACGCTTGTCTCAATATAGAGACTATAACTATAATATTATTCCTTGTTCTTCTTTTCAGCTTGCATTATAGAAATATTAATGCAAACTCTATCTCTATATCGGTAATAATATGTATTGCGTTCTCTTGAATAATTAACATCTATTCCATAACTCTGTATATCTTCTATCATTCGATATAATGAAGCTCTGCTAATATTTAATTTTGTAGCAAAACATTCTGCATTACCTGTGTTTTCGGACAAAACAAGACGATGAAAACGCAAAATTGTATCCATGTAGATAAACACTTTCATTCCTGTAGCCATAAAAGGTGTTAATACTAATCCATATTGAAATTAGGCATTAGAAATTCCTTCTTGAATAAAAATCTACATCTAAATAATAATGAATTATTTTCACTTTGAACAGATACTCGTATTTGGTTTGCAGAAGCTGCGAGCGGGCTTTGACAGCCGTGGTAACAGCAGTATTGTAATCGGTGGCCGAGACTACGCCCAATTCGTATTTTCGGGTTACCTGCCGCAACGCTTCATCGGCCGATTGTACGAATTTCTGTGCACCAAGATACCGTTGCCAAGCCGTGCGAGCGTCGATCGTCGCTTGTACAACCTCTTTTTCAACTTGCTTTTCAATCGTGTACAGTTCGTATTCGGCCCGTTGCACGGCCAGCTTGTGTCGTTGTACGTTTTTGCGAGCAGTAAGTTTTCCGAAGATAGGAATGCTCACCGATAACGAAACATAACTGCTGGCGTTGTCCCGATACTGCTCGAAAAAGGGATAGGCGTCGTAGCGATAGGTTCCGTCGGGATTCTGAAACATTTTTGTCCGTGCATCCGAATAACTTGAACCGTAACCGACCGAGAGCGAAATAGTCGGATAATAGGCCGCACGGGCGATTTGCAGGTCACGTCGTGCGATGGCTATCCCCACGCGTGCCGCCTCTAGCTCGGGCAGGGCCTGTGCCGCGTCAATGACAGCTGACGGCTTTTCCACTATACCACCGCAGAGGGGCTCGGCATCGTCGGGCGCAACGGTCCGAAAGGTGGCGTAGTCGGCGATTTCGAGGAATTGGCAGAGGTTGAGCCGCGCGATGTCGTAGCTGTTCCGAGCCGTGAGCACCTCGTTCTCGGCATCGGCCAGCTGCGAGCGGATTTGTAATAGATCGGCCATCGTAACCTTGTGTGCCTCGACTTTCACAGCAGTCTTCTCCTCCTGCACACGCAATGCCGCCACGGTCTGTTCGGCTGTCCGAATCTGTTCTTCGGCACAAAGGACTTCGAGGTAATAAGCCGTAACATTCAGCCGGACATCGTTGCGCAGTTTCTCCACAGAAAGCAATGCCGAACGCAAGTCGAGTTTTGCCCGTTGCAATTCCCTGTGATTGCGCAGTCCGCTGAACAGCGGAACGGATGCTCCGACGGAGGTATTGTTTCCTGCTACCGTGCGATTCTCTATAAACTCGTAGGTCGTGGGATCCAAAACTCGGCCGGTCGAAAGCGAATAGCTGTTCGACACCGATATGTCGGGAGCGTAATTCCATTTCGATTCGGAGAGGGCGATACGTTTCTCTTCGGCTGAAAGCTCCTGCTGTTTGATAGAAATGTTGTGCTCGTAAGCATGAGTGATGCACTCCTCCAGCGTCCACCGTTTTTCTTGGGCATTGGCATTCGTACACATCGCCAAGCATATCCCGACAAGTAATAACGTTCGCATGGCTATCGGTTTTTGAAGAGCGAAACGATGGGTTGAATGAAACGCTCGATAAGGCGCAAATCTTCCGTGACGATTTCCGCCGAGCCGTCCATCTGCTGAATCATCGGCAGCTCTCTGTTGTAGCTCGTCTTCATCCCTTTGGGGAAGAGCACTTCGGCATAATAGACGATTACTGCACCATTCTGCGTCTGCACCTGCTCCGGCACGGCCGAGAGCGAGCGGATCGTCCCCCGCAGCACGCCGAACTCCATGTAGGGATACCCGTTCAGTTTGACGTGAACCATTTGTCCGACCTGTACCTTGCCGAATCCGGTCGAGGGGATTTGTAATCGTCCGATGACCTCCGTAGTGCCTTCGGGAAGAATGCTTGCCAGTTTATCACCGGCATGGACTTCCTGATGCTCGCTCCAATAGCCAACCAACGAAACCCGTCCGGCGACAGGGGCTTCCAACATGTACTGTTGACGCCATTGGGCGATTTGAGCCGAGAGTTGCTGCCGGCTTTGATGAATTGCCCGTTCGTATTCGGCGATTTCGTTCTCCTGCTGAATGCTCAATTCGACGTGTTGCTGCTCCTGCTGAATGATTTGCAACTCGGTAGAGGTCAGCGATGCGTCGAATCCTGCTTTGGAGTTTTGTTTCGACAGGTAGTTCTGTGCTGTGGTTTCGTAGTCAGCGGCAGAGATAACCGCTTCGGAGAGTAACAACGAATCACGCTCCAATGAACGTTGGCCGTAGGCAAGGTCTTCATTCAATAATGCGCGTTGTCGTTCCAGTTTGGCGTAATACTCCCGATTTTTAGCGATCTGTTCGGACAGCAATTGTTTTTGTGTTGCGATGTGATTCGTCGCTAAGTAATGGCGATAATCGCGGCACCGGCTCTGATAGTCGGCGAAAGCGGATTGAAGTTCTCCGAGTGTATAATCCGCATCGAGCCAGTCCGCCGCAATCTGCATTTCGCACGGTAACGATTCGGATGCGTCGAGTTGTTCGGCAACGCGGAGTACATCGTGCCAGTCGGCGGAATTGTGCAATACAGCGATCAGATCGCCTCTTTCGACGGCTTGTCCATCGGCCACGCACAGCGTGTCGATACGCTCTTCGGTACGGGCAATGAGATCGGCCGGTGGGTTAAGTGTTGTGATGACGGCCGGAGCGGCGATGATGTCGGGATAGCGGATAAAGTAGCAGCCGAGCAGGATTCCGGCGAAAATGGCGAACACGACCGTAATGCCCCATCGCACCACCCACGACGGAGCCTTGCCCAAAATCGCTTGGGTTTCTTCACTGTAAAAATTAGCTCTTTGCGGCATAGCTTTTTCTCTTTTAGTTTCCCAACTCCAACTGGTTCTTGACCAGTTCGTAATAGTATCCTCTCTTGGCCGTCAGTTCGGCGTGGGTTCCCTGTTCGACGATGCGGCCGTGATCCAGCACGATGATGTTATCGGCATTCCTGACCGTCGAAAGACGATGCGCCACGACGACCACCGTCTTGTTCTTGAAAAGTTGTTCCAACCGCTCCATGATTGTTCGCTCGTTGTTGGCATCGAGCGAGTTGGTCGCCTCGTCGAAAAAGAGGTACTTGGCATCCTTATAGGCTGCGCGGGCGATCAGCAGGCGTTGTTTCTGTCCGACGCTCAATCCGTGGCCGTCGGCCCCGATCTTGGTATTGTAACCCAGCGGCAGTTCGTCGATGAACGAATCGATGTTGGCGATCGCCGCAGCGCGCCGCACCCGCTCCATATCGGGCCGCTCGTCCGAGACGCCGATGTTGTTGGCGATGGTATCGGAGAAAACGTACCCCTCTTGCATCACGGTACCGCAGGTCCTGCGCCAACACGACGCACTATATTGCGAGACCTTGCGGCCGTTCAGCGACACTTCACCCTCCGCAGGAGAATAGAAACCCAGCATCATTTTGAGCATGGTGGTTTTGCCCGAACCACTTGCCCCGACGATGGCCGTAACCTTGTTGGCCGGAATCGTTACCGACACATTGTCCAACGCTTTGGCCGAATGGGGCCCGTCGTACTGGAAAGTAACGCCCCGAAACTCGATGTCGGCATTTTCGGGAATCTCGCCGATGCGTTGTTCGTCGGCGGGTTCTTCGTCGTCCTTTTCCTGCACTTCGGAGAGGCGCTCCAATGAAATCTTGGCATCCTGCGTCGCCTGCACGAACTGGATGAACTGCGACAAGGGAGCGTTCAACTGTCCGATGATATACTGCAAAGCGACCATCATGCCGAGAGTCATGTTGCCGTCGATGACGGCCGACGCGGCGAGAAACGAAATGACGACGTTCTTGGTTTGGTCGATGAACGTACCTCCGACTTCCTGCGTCTGTCCCAAAACAAGCCCTTTGATGGAAACTTGAAACAGCCGTGCTTGGATACGTTCCCACTCCCAACGCTTCTGCTTCTCGCAGTTGTTGAGCTTGATCTCCTGCATGCCGTTGATGAGCTGCACGATGTTGCCCTGGTTGGCGGCCGCCTCCTGAAAACGCATGTAGTCGAGTTTGCGGCGACGTTTCATAAAGAGCAGGATCCAACCGACATAAAGCGCACTGCCGAGCAGGAATATGCCGAGAATCGTAACGTCGTAACCGCCCATGACAGCCCCGTAAATCGCGAATGACACGATGGCCATGACCATGCTGAGGAGCGAACCGGTCAGAAAGGTTTGAATACGGTCGTAGTCGCCGATGCGCTGCATGATGTCGCCCACCATCTTCGAATCGAAGAACGCGATCGGCAGCCGCATCAGCTTGGCCAAAAAATCCGAAATCAGCGAGATGCTGATACGTGTGGTCATGTGGAGCATCAACCACGAGCGGATGAGGTTGTTGGCCAACTGTCCCAAAACCAACACGACCTGCGCTACGAGCATCATGACGACGAACGAAAGGTTGCCCGTGCCGATGCCCTTGTCGACGACCGACTGCGTGAGGAACGGCAAAATAAGGCTCAATACGCTGGCAGTGAGCATCGCCAATGCGAGCTGTACGAGGTAGCTCTTGTAAGGCCGCAGATACTGCAACAGATAAGAGAACTTCAACCGTTTGTCCTCGTCGCCTTTCTCTTGGTAAAAACGCGGGGTCGGTTCGAGCAATAATGCGATGCCTTTGCCGGATGAACGGTTCGTATCGGAAAGAAGTTCGGTGAGCTCCTCTTTCCGCTTGGGAGCCCCAGAAGTTAAGACTGAAAGGTCGAGCGGTTCACGGCTTTGAAGCCACGATTTCAAGAATTGCGCCTCGCTGTATTTGAGCAGTCCCGATGCCGGGTCTGAAACGCACACCCACCATTGTCCGTGCTGCTTCTCGATTTTGTAGACCACTACGAAGTGTTGCTGGTTCCAATGGACGATACAAGGCAGGTTGGCCTCGTCGCGCAGCTGCTCCCACGAGAGCTTGACACCTGTCGTTCGGAAGCCGATGGCTTCGGCCGCGTCGCTGATGCCGAGTAGCGAGACCCCCTCGCGCGAGATATGACACCGCTCGCGCAGATTCTGCAACGAATAATGCTTACCGTAGTATTGTGCAATGATCCGCAGCGACGTAGGCCCGCAGTCCATCGCATCGAGCTGGGTGTAGTGGGGAAAGGACATAGCTGTTTATCGTTTATTCGAGTTCGATGGGGTTATAGGGAATAACCCATGATTCTTTGACTTCAGAAACACTTCCATCAGTGCCCTTTTTCCATATTACTACATTTTCGCCACCGGCTAATAATTCATAAGGGTGCACGTAGCTGTTTTTTTCATATTTCAGATATTCACGGCGGCTAATAATTTGTTTGTTCGGATAATCATAAACATATACAGGGACTTTTTCTGCCGATAATTCCACACACTCGAATTCATATACCCCTGATTCATCTGCTGCTTTCAAAATCAGGCCGGGTAGACCTGATAATTTCCACGGGCCCAAGCTGACAGGTATTTCTGTAGTGAACCATCCGCTCCATGTTCTTCCGCGAAACTGTGCAGTAGCTAAAGTACAGGTATAACCGCAGATGCTATCGATTTTATTCGTAACACACCAATTCATTTCCGGAATCGGTTCTTCGTACATTCTTGTTCTGTCTGTAATTTGCATGTCACTGCAGCTAACCTGCAACGTATGCAGGCTATCGTTACGCACTATTTGCAGAAAAAGATTCGACGAGGCATCTCCATTGTTCATTCCCATTTCGATCAACCGCTCATCAATATCATTTCTTCCTTTGTAGACATCACTCATTATTAAACTATTTGCATAGTCATGTAGATCCAATTGACAGGAGATACTGTTGCTTATTGTTAATTTTAGGAAACACCATCCGTATGTATTGTCATTTATCTTACGTGTCAGGCGATATTTGACCGATATATTTGAATTTCCGATCAACAGGGAATCTTTTATACGACAAGGCATAAAAGAGACTCTTTGAAAAGCTGATTCATCTCCAAAAACAATTTTATCTTGAGCTTGTATGTTGCACCATCCCAATAATGACAGTAGCAAGATCAGATAAAGCTTTATTTTCATAAGGCAAAGTTTTTTAAGAGGAAGAGATTTTATCTCTTCCTCTTGTAAAGTTTTATGCCCGACGGCACACCGTCACGCAGCCAATGGGTGTTACCGCATCGACGATACCTTGGAGGCTCCCCTCAGTACCTTCTTCATAGTTGAGTTTGAACGAAGCAACGACAATTCCCTGAGGATTTGTCGTAACACAGTTGGCCGACGCGCCGCCCTTTACGTTGTTCATCTGCTTCTTCGAGAGCTGCTGTGCAGCGAAATTCTTCATGTTTTTCATGATTGTAATTTTTTGTTGTTTTCAAATTTTTATTTCGGTCGGACTTTTGCGTTTCGACGGATGTTCCGTAACCGCCGTTTTCATTGTCGCTTCCGCGATTCTGAAAAGATTTGCTACTTTTGCGATGCCTTTCTGCGTTTTAGTTGAACTTATGAGCTGCTACACTCGGTTTTGCTTCCTCGTGGGAAGGCTTTTTTATGGACTTCGGCGGGCAAGGCCGCAGTCGATAAATATCGGATAACCCGTATCCGCTACAATAGGTATTTCAAGTCCGTCGCATCGTATAACTCGGGCAGCCGGCGGCCATCGACAAGAATCGTCGGTGTCCCCGAAATACCGGTTTCACGGCAGTATTTCACGTGCTTGTTCAGTATCTCTTCTGCATTGGGATGAATCGACGCTTGGGCTGGCAATTCGTGATGCTCGTACCACTCGGCAATCATTCGTTCCGTCTTTTCCCAATCTCGTTCAAGGCTGGCCGAAATCAATCGTAACGCAGCATTGTGGGAATGTTTGTCGCCATTGTTGATGACGAAAAACAGTTCGATTCGATAGCCTTCCAATTTATGCAAAACCCGATGCACTTTTGCGCATTTTGGACACGACGGGTTCATTACGACGGTCAATGTATGTTCGGTATCCGCACCATTGCTTATCGGCATGGATATCCGACTTTCGACAGTAGTCATGGGTTGTTGTGCGAGCAAATGCCAGAACGTTTCGGGCGAACTAAGCAGCCGTTCATGTTTATAACGTAACGATTCGACCTCTTGTATCCGATCCAGCGATACGACAAGCCAGCGCAAAACCAATACTCCGATTGCAAAAGCCAACCCGAAAGTCAGCCAGTCGGGATAGAACGAACCTGAATGCAATCCGTGCGTTATTGCAATTTCCGATACTAAATCGACAACCAATACCGCATCTATCGCCAGACACAGCGGGCACCATTTGCGATGATAAATCTGCCACACAAGTGAGTAGCCGACAAAGAACAAAGCCAGCATGTCGAGCCACGAAAAGACATAGTCCGGTTGTTGTGCTATGAAAACACCCCAGATAAACGATACGGCGAAGTAGACCAGCGACAGTTCTCCAAGCGATACCCAGCCGAAAATCTTCGCTCCGGCCGATCGAAAAACTTCGTTGCAATCGGAGTGTTTGCCAAGCCGGCAAAAACGCTGTGCGAGGTGCGGGTCGAAAGAAGCCTTGAATACGGCTGCCAGCGAAACTGCGATACCGATGATTTTTACAACATATCGCAGATCCGAGAATTCGAGGGCATGCAGTATCCCGATGCCGAGCAACAGGACGAATAATCCGGTCAGCCAATAACCGACGGTTTGCTCGACAAAGGCTAAGACTTGTTTGATACAATACATGGAGAGCGATTCCTTTTTTGTCTCTTCGCCCTTTTCGGCCAGCAGCACGGTCCCGTCCCATACTGAACGGAACTGCTCGAAAGTCAAGACCGCCGACTTCCCGGATGCAGTACGCAACATGATTCTCCGTTGCTCCTTATCCAGCTTTTCGACGAGGTAAAACGGATATTCTCCGTTGCCGGCAACGACGATGAATGGCCCTTCAATCTCGAAAAGCTGCTCGAACTCCAAACGGCAGACCATATTGGGAACGTGCAGCTCATCAAACGTATCGCTCAACGACCGAATACTATGCGATAACGGATGCCGGAAATAAGTTTTCTGAATTTGCAGGGAATCGATTCGTATTCCCAGTTGGCAAAGGAAGCGGTGCAGCAATCTTGGTACGGAGTTCTTCATGGCATGTCGGTATTATCTGATACTGAACTTAATTTTGAGCATGACGGAAGCCGGTCGGAGCTTGTAGGTATAGACGTAGTCCGTAATGTCGCTTTGCGTGGCCGAATGAAATGTTCCCGTATCCAACAGATTGCGGGCTTCGAGCATGTATTCTATGCGGCGGCTCTTGTAGGTGAGCGAGGCATCGAGGAAGAACATGTTGCGGTCTGCACCGCCGATAGCTGCATTGTAGTAATGTTCGCCGCCGATGCGGCAGATGAATTTCTTGCGGACGATGAAATCCAGCGTTGCATGTTGGCGCACTACGTCGATAGGCGACAGTTCATCGTCGCCCGCACGGCTTTCGCTGTGCGAATAGTCGCCGCCGTAGTCCAGCCGTATAGCCTGCGTGAAGCGCGTGTTGAACGACAGCCCGGCTGTGGTGCGGTCGTATTGCGTTGGCAGCAGCTCACCCTGTCGCAATACTTCGGCCCATGAACGTGCGAATCCGCCCGACAGATTGATCGTCGTGGCGATGCCGTCGAACCGTTTGCTGATTTTAGCATCGAGGTTGTACCCGCTCGAAAGATTGTCCATGCGGACGGCCTCTATTCGGCTCAATGAGCCCTCGTAAGTGGTGCCGTAGAGCAAATTGCGCTTCGAGCGCCGATAGCTCACGTCGACCGAGCCGAACAGCGCCCGAATGGCATTGCCGTAGGAAAGCGATACCAAGTAATTCTGCCGCTTATCGGTTAGCAAATCGCCCCGTTTGTTGGAAATCATACGGTAATCGGTCATGATATATCCGCTGTAATTGTCGTACAATCCACCGACCTGTTCTCCGTAGGAGGCACGTGCCGAAAGTTTGAGGTTATAAGAGATATTCGATTGGAACGAAATCGACGGTGCGACAAAAAGGTCGTTCAGCTGCTGTTCCGTCCGTTGTATTTTATCTTCGCTATACATTGACACGAAGTCGAGCGGGGCGTACAGGTGCACCCAAAGTTTGTCCCCATTGCGGTACCCGATACTCGGGCCGACGAGAATATCCGTTCGCCGCCAATAGATGTCGTTGCGCATCGAAGCCGAAGCCGGAAGGATTTCTTCGTTACTGTTCATGGCAGAAAGTTCCGAATCCATCCATTCCAATTGGGCATTGAGCGAGGCATTGAGCGAAAAAGTCCACCGCTTGACGGTGTACGCTGTAAAAGCGGAATTGAAAGTGCGGAAACGGCGGCTGTCGAGCGTCTGCCGGGCATTGGGATAATCCGTCGGAGCATCGAGCACATCGGGATAGAGCATCGGGCGGATGCGCAGCGAAGTGGGCTGTGTATTGTAGTCGCTGTTCGAGCTGAAGTTGACCGACCACTTGCCCCACCGTCTGATGTCTGTAAAACGGTTTCGCAAAGTGATACGCGGCAGGCGGAAGCGTTGGTCGACCGGCTCGCCGTTGTTCAGCACACGGCCGTAGTCGGCATCCCATTGTCCGCCGAACGTGATTTTTTCTTGGAGATAATGTTGGTCCGTATTCGATTTGAGTTGGACGTTTACCTCCGTGCGGTCGGTTCGATGGTCGGCGAGGGTCTGCTCTGTAACGATAAGCGGTATAGCATCGGGCAGATAATAAGTCGTTACCGATGCACCCTCCGACGACTGAAAGTCATGGATATAATGGCCGTTGGCGGTCAGTTCCAACGCCTTTTTCAGTTTTGTAATCGTGTTGAGCGAAATAGTGTGGAGATTGTTGTTCAGATAGCGTTCTTCGTCTATTGCGGGTTCAGTGGGGGCATGCACGCCGAGCATTGTCGAAGCTGCATCCAACCCATCGTAGAACGAAGTCAATTCACGCGAAACATCATCGCCCGTATTATTGGTTTTATAAGTGTCGATGGTCTGAAATCGTCGACCGAAATACATCGCCGTAGCTTCGGCATTCCACATGGCCGGTTTGTACCCTCCTCCTAATTGAAGCGTGCCATTCCATGTTCCTTTGGCCGATTCTTTCAATTTCAGATTGATTGCGGCACGATCGCTCTGTTGCAATCCTTTGAGCGCTTTGATAGGCATGTGATTTTCGTATACCTCCACACGGGCGATATCTTTTGCTTGGATATTGTTCGTTGCGACCCCGTAACGGCCTTCGAGCATATCGAGGTCTTCGACGTAAAATTTATTGATGGATTTGCCGTTGTACTTGATTTCACCCGATTTGGCGACCTCCATGCCGGGCATCTTTTTCAGCACGTCACCGATCGATCGGTCGGTAACGTTGGCGAAGCTGGCGACGTTGTAACTGAGCGTGTCGGAGTGCCGCTCGACCGACTGCGCCTTGACCGTTACTTCGCGGATTTTCAGCTCACCCTCCTCTACAACGAAATCGATCCTCTGCGACATAGCGCGAATCGTCCGCGTTTGTTCCTTGACGTTAAAGCCCGTAACGACCACAACCAGCGTATCGGCCTTGCCTCGATATTCTATCGAATAGTTTCCATCCTCTTTGGTGATTGCATAGCCGAACATGGTTCGCCGCGCGGTATCCTGCAACATGACGTTGACACTGCCTACGGGCTTATTCGTGCCCGCTCCGCAGACGCAACCTGAAATAATTATTGGCTGCTGTGCGGCGAGAGGAACAGTTCCGAAAATGAGCAATAAGGCAATCGACAGGCGGCGCATAATGTGTGGGTGATTTGATCGTTTATTCGAGTTCGATGGGGTCATAACGCACTTTCCATTCGCCTTCGAGCGGGCGATGGGTCTTTGAGTCCATCACTTCGATCTCTCCATTTTTTGAGAAATAATCTGCCGGATGTTCATACATGCGCCGCTCGGTTTTGCGCCACTTGGATTTCGACATTCGGACTGGGTGCCAGTCATAGAGCACAATCGGTTCAGCTTTAACACTTATACCATCGAATTCGAAGCGATAATTCCCAGTAGCATCTTTGGCCCGAAGAATCAACCCCGGCAGCCCGCACAACTTCCATGGCCCGACGGCGAAAGGCAGATCCGGAGCGAACCATACCAGCCAATCGCGTCCCCCGAAACGCCCTTCAGCACAGATGCAGCGATAGCCTCCGATGGAATCGACTTTTTCGGTAATCCGCCATTCGGTCTGCGGCAAAGATTCGTTGTATTCAACCACCTGTGTAGAACCTTGCAGTATGCGCGAATAAGGGATGCGCCGCTGAACGGTCAGTTGGTCAGCCGGATAATTGCGGAATACTTCGTAATCGACCATATTGACACGGAAACGGAACTTGTTCTTTTCACCGTAAGTCAGATTCCGATCCCATAGATGCAGGTCGTACGAAAAGGTTTTGTACACCCGTTCACCGATTTGGAGCGTCAACCGGTCTTCAGCCTCGGAGAAGCCACCGTCGAAATTGTCAGCTGGATAGAAATAGCGATAATAAGCTACACAACGTGTCATATCGAGCGTATCCGCCACAGACAGATATGCCGGCAAAGTCTGGAACTGTTGACCGATGGTCGTAATGCGTACTTGGGCATAACAACTTATTGCACTGAACAACAAACAGAAAAAGAGCGCGTTGTTTTTTTTCATAATCTTATTTTTTTAGATTCATTTATTTAAGGGGCTGAATCGGTTGTTGTCAGTCGCAATAACCGGATCCGTACAAAGAGTGAATATACTGCTCCACGTCTTCTTTGGTTTTACCCTCAAATTGACCGACCCATTGTCCTTCGACATAGCAGTCGACTCTGGTACCGCCTTTCACGTTGTTCATTTCCTTTTTCGACAGCTGCTGTGCAGCGAAATTTTTCATGTTGTTCATAGTTGTAGATTTTTTAATTCGGTTTTATTTAATTGTTCGGTCGGACTTTTGCTTTTCGACGGATGTTCCGTAACCGCCGTTTCTCGACCTACTTCCGTTTTCCGAGAAATTTCATTACTTTTGTACGGCCTTTCTGCGTTTTAGTTGAACTTATGAGCTGCTACACTCGGTTTTTACTTCTTCGTGGGAAGGTTTTTGTTTTGTGGCAGGCAACCACATGACAATAACCTCGTTAATATATCTGTTTCAATCCAACTCAGAAGCGTTTTATACAATACCTACAACAAGCGATTACAAGCGAACTAACAAGACTGCTTATTAGCCCCGCGGCAATAATCGTTAGCTGCCATTCCCAATACAGCTCATCAGAGAGAATTGCGATAAACTCTGCAAGAATCAGAAGATTGAGCGTTATAACGTATTTGTTCCGGCATTGTTTCCATGCAAGCATCTTATAAGTAGCTATAATGGCTATTACTGCTCCATAGTAAGACCAAACAGCATAGGTGGAGATATTCGGCCAATAAATGAAACTGCAAACCAACGTAGAAACGAAGTACCCCAACATCAGATCGGCATAATTGATTTCATAACGTCCTATTATTACCCACGGACGCAGATGCTGCCGTTTATGACATATCACAAGGAAGAACGACAACAGCGCGCCGAAGCTTTTTATGTATTCAATAACCAACATAATGTCGGGGATTGCCATCGAACAAGCTACAACGAGAAATATCCGATGTATTCAGCCGATGCAGTAGTGATATTCAGACTATACGTTCCGGAATTTGCAGGAATCGGCATGAAAACAATCCATTCCTCTGCGGTGTTGCAGACATATTTGCTGACGATTTGGCCCATGCAGGAGATTTCAATAATCGCATTCCCTTCGGGTTCATCGAATACGATTTCTATTTCACCGGTGCTTCCATCGAGCACAGCAGAAATAGATGAAACCTTCGACGGTGCTCGGAAAATCGGACGCGTACTCGTTTGTGTTTTAATTAAAACAATTTCAGTTGATCTGGTATCTTCATTTTGTTGTTGGGCCATCGCGAAAGTGTTGCTGAACAGCAAAGCGGCAAGAGTACACAGCAGAGAAATAACCATTTTTTTCATAAGTGTAAATTTTGTGTATTTGTTTTTCTGAATGTAAAATTAGGGCTTCTAATCCGAACTGTCTTATCCCGAATATATCCCAAATGACGATTGCTTTATACTGAAAACCAGTAAATTAAAATTATTTAATTACTCTATTGCCTCCTTGTTTAATTTCAGAATCATTGCAAGTATCTGATTGTCAAAATAATACAATAAATACAATCATCGAGAGGAGTGCCGAAAACATCATTACTAACTGATAGACAGATTTATATACAACAAAAGATGCCGACGAATTCGTCGGCATCTTTTGTTATTATCGTATGGTTTCTATTCGGTGAATTTCGAATTCGCTTTATATTCCTCACAAATCATTCGATAGTGTTGCGGAATAGTCATCTCTTCGTTCGTGATAGCCAGTTTATTTCTCAAAAGGTTGCGGTAGTTGTAATAAGTCTTTTGCGAAGTATCCATTACCAAACAAATAGCGGTTTTGGAAATATCCATCGCGATCATGCAATACAAACTTAACTCTTGATGGGAAAGTTGCGGATAAGTTTGCATCAGATAATTTATTATGCCCGGGTGGCGGGTATTCAATATGTCCTGAAAGATAAGCAATATCTCATTCGTGCCGCTTTTCTTGACTTGTTGATTCGAACCGCTTTTTGTAAGCAATTGTTCTATCTTGGCATAAAAAGCCTCTTTATTATGGCCGAACTGTGCGGTGGTTTCGAGTAGCTGTTTAAGAAATGTAATACGTCTGTTCAACGTTTCATCGTTCGATCCAATACGTAACTCCTCATACTCTTCTTTCAATCGAGAAATGACGCTTCGGTATTCCGTTATTTCCTGCTCTTGTTGCAAGATTCGTTTTTGTCTGCGGCCTATCAACCACAATGAAATAAAAAGAACGGCAATCAATACGATTATGGCAATAATCAATTGGTATTGATTGATGCTTTTCAAATACTTGTTATGCAAAGCCAAGCGTTCGTTGCGATATTTTGCTTGCAGTTCAGGTATGGCGTGTTCCTTTTCCGCAAAGTACATCGAATCGCAGATATGCAACGCTTCGGCATTATATCGATAGGCATTGGAATCGTCTTTTTTCATCTTATAGATCCGGCTGGCCATGTAGAGATATTCCAATTGCCCGCGTGCGGATTCATTTTGCATACCGTTCAATAACGGTCGTAGATAAAGCAAGGCACTGTCGGGTTTATTCAAATGAGCATAAATATCGCACAGTAGGAAATAGTAGTTTTGCGGAATAATGCCGTGATTGTATGAATTTGCAGCGTCTTTCAAAGTGCATAAAGCTCTTCTGTAATCCGAGTGTTCTTTTATACATTTCGATGCTTTCATTCGTTCAAGTTCGAATATTCTTACGGAATCTTGCAGCTCTTTAGCAAGATCGAATGCACATTCATAATATAAACGATGTTTTTGAAAATCGTTTCGAATGGAAAGCATCTCTAACATGCCCATATAGGCAAACAACTCATTTCGCTTTTGTCCGGCTTTCGCAAAAGCGATTGCTGCTTCGAGATATTTGTTTTCTGCTAATTCGATGAAATGTTGCGTTTCGTAAAGTCTCGCCAATGCCCCGGATGTCAATCCCTGTAATGCTGCATCGGTCGTTGTTTTCAGTATATCTTCTGCATTCGTAAATTGGACAATGGCGGAATCGATGTTACCGGCATTTTCGTATATGCGTCCGGAATAATAATACGCGAGCGCTCGTTCCCGTTTCGCTCCTCGATGCAAATAATAATTCAGTGCTTTTACGATAAGAGAATCCGAATCGATATCCACATAGTTTTTGTCCAATGCCTGCGAATACAGCAAGGCATAACGCGCCTTACCGTACCTGCTTCTTAATGAAGTCCGGTCGACTTGTTGCAAAATAGCCAACGCGCTGTCGGGACGATCTTGCATTCGGGTTTCGGCCTCCTGTAATAAGACAAGTTGTCGGGTATCGTCGATACACGAGACAAACAAATAACTGATTAAGATTATAACTAACGACTTTCGCATAAAGGAATACATTACGTCGTAAAATTAGGAAAAAACGACGTATAATACCTAATCTATATGGAGAAAGACCAGTATTCGTTCATTTTATCTCGAATAAAACTTTTGAGTTCATGTTTTAAGTCCATCAATGCCGGCTGTCGTAAAAAGTCATCGGACAGCGTATATTTTTCGAATATAGGTTCGCATTCCGGCATGAATTGCAAGGCAAAATTTTTTAGGACATCCTTGGAGAACAATGCTTGATATTCGTCGAATAACACATCGAGGACACAATAGAATTTAGAAAATTTGTAATCTTTGAGCAATACATCTATGGCCAATTCATTGGCCAGATCATAATCGTTGCATCTCTTCATTGTGGAAAGAAATGTTTCTTGCGCCAAGATGTTTCTATCGTGGATAAATTGGCGATCGGAGGCAATCTGCGGATAATTGACCGATAAATAATCGTAAAAGAAATCCGTGTAGTCTGGCAATTCTAATTTTTTCATAGGGTTTATAATAAAAAAGCACGAACTCAACATTGTTCTAACTGAGGCATCGCCAAACGCCCATCCACGGAACAAGTCGAGCCCGTGCTACGCATTCATGCGTAATGCACGAGCTTCGCTTGTCTATTCTCGTGGATAAATTTTGGCGATTTTCAGTTAAGAATAAACAGCAACAGCTACTCTGTATTTTCTATTTTCTCATCATCTTATGAATTATGATGCTAATGTACGAAACTTTTCCGAATAACGATTTTATCGTGTGACCCGAATTTTTCAATCAACGTCCTCTTGCTGCCACTTTCGCGCCACAAGTACGCATAGCAAACTTTTTGCCATTTCACTCACGATCACTGCATTACCTTCGTCCCAGCATCGCTATTGATGCCGACTTAAAACATTCGTATCATGGACGAAAAAACACGGAACAATGCAAAAGAGGTCATGGTCGTTCGACAAGCGACCGACGGTAAATTGAAAGCCGTAACCGGTGTCGACCCCGAAGGCAATCTTCAAACAGTCGAACCGACAGAACAAAACATGGCAGATCTGTTAAGCGTAAACGCACAGGATTCGTTGCTCGAAGCCTTTTTCAAGAAATTCTTGCAGGAGGCAGACAATCCCTCCCATACGGGTATTTTCATTATGTCCGAGCAAGTGCTCGGCAAACTGATCCAGATCGACTTCGAGCCGGAATTGCTGGAGCCGTATCGAATCATTCCGGGCAATCCTGCCCAAAAACAGGAGCAACAGACTTTCGAACCGATGGACGTCTCGAAAATCGACCTCGATGACCTTGTTAAAAAGGGCATTCGCATGGAAGATATCGAACCGCATTTGCGAGCCATGTCCTACGGGCATAAATCCAATGGTCTTGTCGAAATGAGCCCCGAACTGGAAAGCGGACTGCGTATACCCACCAAAGGCCGTGTCTCGCTTGAAGAGCAGCCCGATGGATCCTTGCGTGTCATCCCGCATTATTGGCAGGAGAAAGTCGATTTCTCGGTACCGTTCCACGGGGTGCTACTCGATGAGGAAACCATCAAAAACATAGAGACGACCCGTCACGCCGGAAAAATCATCGACCTCGAATTGGAACCGGGCAAAACGACTCCGTGTTTCGTTTCGCGCGACAAATGGACCAACACGTTGGAATACATGCCGGTCGAACTGCTCGAAAAACGAACCGCTATCAAAAACGCAGAGCTTTCGGAAGGCAAGCAAATTGATTTCTATTCAGGCAGCAAGGTGCTGTTGGAGGGGTATACTACCCGAGCCGGATACAAACGAGATGCGTACATTCAAATCGACGCATCGGAAAGAAACTACGAGTTTTCTTATGCCGGATTGAACCGCAACCGGTATATCGACGAAAATCGGGAAATATATCGTCGGAAACAGGCCGAGCAAACTGGTCAGGAGATACCCGTTCCACGAATCAACATCCATCATTCTATATTAGGGGCATCCGTACCCGATGAAGCCTACAAACAATGGTCCGAAGCAGTCGACGACCCGACCAAACGAAAAGAGGTAAGGGCGTTCTATATCCAGGGAATGGTGAAAGACCGTCAAGAAGAGCCTTTCAATGCGTGGGTGAAACCCGATTTCGAGCAGGGAAAGATGAAATTTTACCGATGGGATCCCGATAAAGCAAAACGGCAAGGTGCGACGGCAAAACCTGCAAATGAAAACCGGACGCAGATCGCTGTTAATTCCGAAGGGAAAACGGTCGAAGCGGTCAAAAACATTCAGGAGCCCCTCAAACAGGGACAGCGACAACCCGATGGCGCACAGCGTACCCAAAGCGTACGACAACGCCAGCCGAATAAGTCCAAAGGGGTAAAGATGTAATCGAACCGATAGATAGTGCCGTAAAAAACATTCGTCATACAGGATCGACTTGCCCGATCCGTTTTTTGCGGCGGCGTTTCGGGTGAAAACCCGGAACGCCTTTTCTCCAACATTCCTACTCATTGCTAATGCACCGAATATGCCTGATAAATCACTGATTTCTCACACGGAAACGTTGTCCTATTATAGTCTTTTATTAAAAGCCTTTTTACTCGACAATCATCCGTTGCTTTTCTTCGACGAGGAGTTCATCGCCGCTCGTGCCGATGGAGCCGCCGAGGCATACGATACTGCCATTCGTATCGGACGGTTTCACCCCGAAGCGGAAGAACTGGCCCGCGAAACGCTTTACCGCGGTTTGCATTTCTCGCCGTTCGATACGCTGGTACGGATTCTTTGGATCGAATTTCCCCAAGAAGTCGAACAAACCGACGCCCGCATTACGGCATTTTGTCTTTTGCCGTATTGCCGGGACATATTGGCGAATTATGAGCTGACGGACGATTTCGCCTCGACGCCCGCATACGACCGTCTTTACACGGAACTCGTTGGTACCGTTCAAATACTTCTGGAAGATGGCGTTTAATAAGAAAGCGCATCTGCGCCAGAATATCGACGCGCTGAAAGCAGCTTTCGCGCTCGAACGGGAACAACGCTCTCCGACTATCGAAGAGCAAGAGCTGCTCGGTGCATACAGCGGGTTCGGAGCCATCAAGGAAATTTTAGAACCGCCGAAACAAAACGGCGATGAAATGGTTGCGCTTCTTACCGAGTTGCATGAAGTTCTCCGAACGAACACATCGAATGAACGGGAGTACAAACGGTTGGTAGACGGCATCAAAAATTCCGTATTGACCGCATTTTACACGCCGCCACGAATTGCCGAAGCGGTCGTCGAATCCATATGGGATACGCAAGTCGCACCGCGAAGGATACTCGATCCCAGCGCCGGAACCGGCATTTTTATCGAAGCGGTCGCTTTGCATGACCCCACAGCGGAAACGACCTGCTTCGAAAAAGACCCTGTAACCGGATTGATTCTGAAACAGCTTCATCCCGAAAGCCAGGTAAAGATTCAAGGTTACGAAACCATCGAATCCAAATATACGGGGTATTACGATGTCGCGATAAGCAATATCCCTTTCGGCGACGTCGCGCTGTTCGATCCTTTCTTCTCGACCCATACCGATCCCGTACGGAGACAAGGAACACGGGCGCTGCATAACTATTTCTTCATGAAATCGGTCGATACGGTGCGCGAGGGCGGCATCATCGCATTCATAACCTCACAAGGAGTGTTGAATTCCGAACAGAATCGTCCTGTTCGGGAATGGCTGATGCAACGCTGCGAAGTCGTTTCGGCAATCCGATTCCCGAACAATCTCTTTACAGATCATGCCGGAACGGAAGTGGGCAGCGACCTGGTGATTTTGCAGAAAAGAGCGGTTGCGGGGCCCTTGTCCCAACGACAATCGGATTTTATCGAATCCCGCCGATTATCGAACGGCATCCGAATCAACAATCTTTTTCAAGGATTCGACAGGGTCATCCATACCGACGCAAAAGTAGGAACCGATCCTTACGGAAAACCGGCTATGGAGTTCACCCATGCGGGCGGTGTGGAAGGCATCGATTTCGATTTGCGGCCCATGCTTGCGGAGGACTTCAAGTCGCATTTCGATCGAAGTTATTATTTGGAACATGCGCCCGAAGAACTGCGGAAGGAACTATCGCACCGAAGCGAACCCATCGAAAATCGGGCGCCTCGACAGGCGGGAGAAATCCTCGGCGAGATACTCGTACAAGCGCGCCTGCAACAACAACAGGAAACAACGGCCGTTCACCCCGAATTCCCCGAAGAACAGCCTGCCCCGATGCACCTTTCCTCCGATTGGAAAGCTACGGAAGAGGATTGGCGCAACTTCAACGACTGGTCCGATGAACGTATCCTTATCGCCGAACAGGAAGCTCAGGGTTTCCATGTGGATCGGACGACCGGAGAAGTTACGCCTATCGACGAACCGACAGCAAAAGACGAAGCCCAATTCGGAGCATGGGCAAAGGAACAGGAACGGCAAGTCTGGGAGGAATACCCGCCTCGGCCGGAAGATTTCGAGGCCGCAAAGACGATTGAACGGGATATGATTCCACAACCGGCACCGATAGAAAAGCCTGCACGAACCCTGCAAAATGACTTTGCCGGAACGTTGTTCGATACACCGGCTTTTTCGAACGTTCAGGATGAGAAAAGAACGGCGTCTCAACCGCAGCTCACCCTTTACGATCTGTTCGGATTTTCGCAGGAAGAGCGCAGCCAGATAGACAAATCGAAACGTCGTTCACAGCGTATGATGAGAACCAAAGAGTTGCGGAAGGAACCGTTATCGGAACACTCCCGTATTCGACAGCCTCGGCAAACCGCCCGATTGTCTTCCGAAAAAAACGGCGTGCTGTCGGCATCCGAACAAACGACTGGATTGTCGTTCGATTCCGATGTGGATTACGATGAATTGAGTTGGGAGGAGAATCCGCCGATCAACGGGTATTACGAGATGATGATGTCGTTCACGCCGGAAGAGCGTGCGAAATTGCTCCGCTCCCGAACGGAACCGGTTGCTCGGCAGGCTGAAACAATACGAGCTGTAGTCGGCGAACGGATGCAGGCCGGTGGTTTGCTGGCATCCTCCGATCGGATGGCGGTTCAACCGAAGCAGCCGGCCGATACGGAGCCGCGCGCTTTCGGTGGGGAAATGCTGTCGCACTATCGGGAGGGGTCGTTGGTTGCAGACGAAAACAATCGTGTCGGTTATCTGCGCGATGTAGACGCCCTGCGTCCCATGTTTCACCCATTGAATCTCTCGCCGACACAGCGTGCGAAAGCCTCCCTCTACATCGAGATACGCGACACCTATTTCCACCTCTACGAGAACGAGGCACAGACGCAGCAGGAAAACCCCGCGCTGCGCGAAATGCTCAACCGTCTTTACGACGACTTCGCGGAGCGCTTCGGGCGGCTTAACGACAAACGCAACCTCGATCTCATCAAGATGGATGCACGGGGAACGGAGATTCTGTCGCTGGAACGCTACATCGACGGCAAGGCCCGCAAGGCCGACATCTTCGACCATCCCGTGGCATTCAACCCCAACGAGATCACCCATGCCGACGATGCGAACGAGGCCCTTGTCGCCAGCCTGAACAAATACGGACGGGTCGATTTGGAGTACATGGCGTCGCTCACGGGAGCCACGCAGCCGCAGATGCTCGACGAGCTGAAAGGACGCATCTACTTCAATCCCATGCTCGGCACCTACGAGATCGCCGACAAGTTCATCGCGGGCAACGTCATCGAGAAAGCCGACCGCGTGCAGACCTTTCTGGAACGCGACCCCGACAACGAGGCGATACGGGAATCGCTCGCGGCCCTGCGGGAAGCGGCCCCGAAGCCCATTGCGTTCGACGACCTCGACTTCAACTTCGGTGAGCGCTGGATTCCCAAAGGTGTCTACGAGCGGTTCGTCTCCAACCTCTTCGACACGGAGGTCAAGGTAAGCTACGCTCCCGACATCGACGAATACAGCGTCAAGGCCTCCGGTCTGAATGCGAAGATTCTGCACCAATACGCCGTCGATTCGCAAAGCCGCAAATACAACGGCCTCCATCTGTTGAAGCACGCCCTGCAAAACACCTCGCCTGACATCACCAAGAAGGTTACAAAGCTCATAGACGGAGAGCTGAAAGAGGTCAAGGTGCGCGACGGCGAAGCCATACAGCTCGCCAACAGCAAGATCGACGAGATACGCAACGCCTTTCCCGACTGGCTGCGCGAGCAGACGCCCGACTTCAAGGATCGGCTCACCGACCTCTACAACCGTACGTTCAACTGCTTCGTGCGGCCGCAGTACGACGGCTCGCACCAGACGTTCCCCGACCTTGATCTCAAAGGGCTGGGCATTCCCGACCTCTACCGCAGTCAGAAGGATGCCATCTGGATGGACAAGATGCTCGGCGGCGGCATCATCGACCACGAGGTGGGCGGCGGCAAGACCCTCATCATGTGCTGCGGAGCCTACGAGAAGAAGCGCCTCGGACTGGCCAACAAACCCCTTATCATCGGGCTGAAAGCCAACATCCACGAGATCGCCCGCACGTTCTGCACGGCCTATCCGAATGCGAAGGTGCTCTATCCCGGCAAGGAGGATTTCACGCCCAAGAACCGAGAACGCATCTTCAATCTCATCAAGAACAACGACTGGGACGCCGTGATTCTCTCGCACGAGCAGTTCGGCATGATTCCCCAGTCGCCGGAAGTGCAACAGGAAATTTTGCAGGCCGAGTTGGACAGCGTGGACGAGAACCTCGCCGTCCTGCAATCGCAGGGACGGGACGTATCCCGCGCCATGCTCAAAGGCTGCATCAAGCGCAAGGCGAATCTGGAAGCCAAGTTGCAGACCGTCATGCACACGCTCGAAACACGCAAGGACGATGCGGTGGATTTCCGCCTGATGGGCATCGACCACATCTACGTGGACGAGAGCCACAAGTTCAAGAACCTGACCTTCACCACGCGCCACGACCGCGTGGCGGGGCTGGGCAACCCCGACGGGTCGCAGCGGGCACTCAACATGCTTTTCGCCCTGCGCACCATACAGGAGCGCACGGGGCGCGATCTGGGGGCCACGTTCCTCTCCGGCACGACCATCAGCAACTCCCTGACGGAACTGTATCTGCTCTTCAAGTACCTGCGGCCGAAAGAGCTGGAGCGGCAGAACATCCGCACGTTCGATGCGTGGGCGGCCATCTTCGCCAAGAAGACCATCGACTACGAGTTCTCCGTAACCAACGAAGTGGTGCAGAAAGAGCGGTTCCGATATTTCATCAAGGTGCCGGAACTGGCGGCGTTCTATTCCGAGATTACCGACTACCGTTCGGCCGAGGACATTGGCATCGACCGCCCGCAGAAGAATGAGATTCTACACAACATACCGCCAACACCCGACCAAGCGGAGTTCATCGAGAAGCTGATGGAGTTCGCCAAAAGCGGCAAAGGCGAGCTGTTGGGCCGCGGGCCGTTGTCGCAGAGCGAGGAGAAAGCCAAGATGCTTATCGCCACGGACTACGCCCGCAAGATGTCGCTCGACATGCGCATGATCGACCCCGACCGCTACGGCGACCACGTGGACAACAAGGCGAGCCACTGCGCCAAGATGATTGCCGACTACTATCGCCGATACGACGAGTGGAGAGGAACGCAGTTCGTCTTTTCGGACTTGGGAACCTACAAAGGCGGAAATGACTGGAATGTCTATTCCGAGGTGAAACGCAAGCTCGTGGAGGACTATGGCATACCGTCGAGCGAGGTGCGATTCATCCAAGAAGCGACGACCGAGAAGTCCCGCAAGGCCATGATCGCCGACATGAATGCTGGAAGAATCCGCGTCTTATTCGGCTCGACCGAGATGCTCGGCACGGGTGTGAATGCCCAAAAGCGGTGCGTAGCGATTCATCACCTCGACAGCCCATGGCGGCCCAGCGACCTCGAACAACGCGACGGCCGCGGCATCCGCACCGGTAACGAAGTGGCGAAATACCATGCCGACAACAAGGTGGACGTGATACTGTATGCCGTCGAGAAGTCGCTCGACGCCTACAAATTCGGCCTGCTGCACAACAAGCAGCTCTTCATTCGGCAGCTCAAGACCAACAACATGGGCAGCCGCACCATCGACGAGGGAGCTATCGACGAAAAGAGCGGCATGAACTTCTCCGAATACGTCGCCATCTTGTCGGGCAACACCGATCTGCTGGAAAAAGCCCGTTTGGAAAAGAAGATTGCCACGCTCGAAAGCGAACGGCAGGCATTCGTGCGCGGCAAGTCGTCGAGCCGCTACAAGTTGGACTCCATTGTGGCCGCCATGAAGAAGAACGACGACAAAATCGAGGGCATCGGCAAGGACTTGGAGCATTTCAAAGCCCGTGTTCAGCTGAACGCGGACGGCTCGTACCGCAACCCCGTGAAGCTTGACGGGCTGGAAACTTTCGATCCGAAACTCATCGGCAAGCAGTTGAATCACATTGCCGAGACGGCCCGCACGGGTGGAGAGCTGCAAACGATCGGAAGCCTTTACGGCTTCGAGCTGGTCGTGAAGAGCGAAACGACGGAAAAGGACGGATTCGACTTTACGCAGAACCGTTTCTATGCGCGCGGCGAAGCCGACTATCTCTACTCCTACAACCACGGCAACATCGCGGCGGATCCGCGCTTGGCGTCGCTCAACTTCCTGCACGCCTTGTCGACCATCGAAACGGTGTTGGAGAACTTCAAACAGAAGAACGAGGAACTCGCCAAGGACATTCCCACCCTGCAAAGCGTCGTGGAGGGAACGTGGCGCAAGGAACCCGAACTGACGGCCCTGCGCGCCCAAATAACGGAACTGGAGCGCAAAATTCAACTGTCGCTCAAACCCATTGAACAGGGCGAAGAGATGCCGGAGGGCGGTCAGTCGGTAGAGGAGAAGTCCGCCGTCGAAAGCCCACGACAACCGATTTCGGATAAAGAACAGCGGCCCTATGTTCCGTCGCGGCTGCAACAGATTGCCGAGGCCTCCGGCGGACGGATCGTCATCGGACGAGTTCCGCCACACATGAACGACGGTTGTTCATCCAAAAAGATGAAAGTATAAACGAACGTGCCTTGCGATTTTCACAAGGCACGTTCGTTTAGTTGTTTATAATTTAGCACAACTGGAATCCAATAAAAAACACTTGGGTTATTGAAATTTATCCAAAATCTTCAAAAAAAATATAATTATTACCTATCTTTGATATGATAACCCAAACAACAGATTATGAACAATCGTATTTTACACAATGAATTATTATCTAAAATTATAAAGTACATGTCTAAATTACCGAAAAAGCAGCTTATATTTTTGGTTGTCATCTTCTTTGTCTGGTTCTGTTGGGGGCCTTATTTCCTCTCTTTTTTCAATGACCATATCATTCAATATCTTTATATCCGAACCGGAGCTCTAACAAATATACTATTTATCGTTCTTTGCCTTTATTTCCTATTAAGAATCATCGCAAGTATTCAAAGGAGATACACTACGTCGTATTCGCATATTTTCTTGATGTTATCGGTGGGCGTCATTTATTTTTCGGCCAGATGCGAAGGCGATTATATTACGCTACCAAATTGGTTCGACTTTTTGGGCTACAGTGATATACTTGCGGGACTGTCGCTCCTCTTTTCACTAAGTTGCTTCGTGTACCGGTTTTATAAGCCCAAACAGAATCTCAATCAGAATGAAATTGATTTTAAAATGATTCCCGATGTGCCGATTACATCGTCGGAAGATGATTTGCTCGACTATCATCGTGATGCGGTCAATCTTTATGAAGTAATCAAAAGACTTCCGGTAAATAACTCGCACAGCATAGGTATCGTATCTCCATGGGGCAGTGGAAAGACCTCTTACATGAATATGGTCAAAGAGTTGATGGGAAACGACCAGTTTATCATTGTGAATTTCAATCCGCGCCACTCCAAAGAAGCCAAACTCATACAGGAGGATTTTTTCAAAAAACTCTGCTCGCAGCTGAAAATTTACAATGGTGAATTCTCCACGCTTTTCGAAGATTACCTCGATGCTTTGAATATCATTGACAAGAAAGGGTTCGTTTCTTGGCTCCGACTCTACAACAAACTGACCGGTCGTACGGATAGAAAAAAGCCACTTCAATCTGCTATAAGCCGCTTAAATAAACGGATCGTGGTTTTCATCGAGGATTTTGATCGGTTGCTGGATGCTGAAATCATAGAAACTTTTAAGTTGATCGATGGAAACGCTTCGTTCAGCAATATCATTTTCATCTCTGCTTATGATAAGGAACACCTGCGCAAGTTGCTTGGGGCGAAATACGATAATGAAGAAGGAAAATTTTCCGACAAGTTTTTTTCGCTGGAAGAATATTTGCCCCGGAGGCCTTATGAGATAATTTTGGATTTTGTCTCCCAAAAACTGAAAGAGCTGCTCTCTTGGAATGAATCGAATTGCGAATCTCACAAAGCATGGCTACGGAGCAACCGAGAGCTGATTCAAAAATACATACCCACCATGCGGGATGCCAAGCGCTTTTTGAATCTGTTCTTAAAGGATTATTTCCTTATTAAAAACGAGGTCGTCTTCAATGAGTATTTCTTGGTATCGCTAATCAAATACAAGTATCCCCAAGAACTGAACGCCTTATATGAGAAAAAATATCTGACGCAAAATATAGTATCGTCGGTATTTGAAATAGTCAAGGACTGCGATGCAAAATCGACGGATATAATCGAAACGCTTTTCCCAACTTATCACAATACCTTGATGCAGGGAACTCTCGAAGATTATAAGTCAATCCGGTTCGAAATGTCTTTTCATAAATATTTCGAGAATTACGTCTACGGAATTCTGAGTGTCGAACAGATGGAAAAGGTGCTCGATCCTGCGACAGATAGCGTCGAGGTCAAACGAATCCTTGCCGACTGGCAAGATAAAAAGGCCATACCAGACTTATTGAAATACTTGGATCTCAAAAATCTATTTTCCCACGGTTCAAGATTACGTTTCGAAAGATATGTAGATATTCTGTTTTGGATCACTTCCTATATAAATCTGGATTTCCATATTGCCAGATTGATAACGAAAATCCATATCGATAAACTTCTCCAGATTTACGGATATGAAGATGAAGCTACATACAAACAATTTATAGAATCGAAATTCCGCAACGACGAGTATCCCTACATAACGAGACAGCTTATACTCGACAGCCTTAACGCAAAACAGGATATCGAGTTTATCTTCACTAAGGGAGAAATGCTGGAATGGAGCAAATTATATCTCGACAATTATATCGCAACAGGAAAATCCGAACTTAATGTGTATAAGAATTTGCTCTACTCTTGCATTGCTGACGTAGATAAAATTTCTCAAAAAACAACTTTGGATACCGAGGCTTGCAACAAAGTAAGACAACTGATCGAAGAGTATCCATGCAGCTATCTGGACGGATTTGTGTTTCCGAATGGAGGTCCCATACATCTGGAATACATCGCCTGCGAACCTTTTTGGGAACAGATTTTCGGCTCTGCCAATAATTTCGAGGCTTTTATAAATGATCCCACGCACGATAATTGTGGGAAAATAACTTTGGTAAGGAATTTTTGGCGACTTTATAAACGGAACAATTATAAACAGATTTTCTATGAGGGTATGGGTAACGTACAGGAAAAAATAGATAATGCTCTCCGGGAAGAAATCAGTAAGTTGGACAGACTTGAAGCAATCGAACGGGGGTATGAGGAAGAGAAAACAGCATTTGCCGCCGCTCCCGAAAGAGAATCGATATATCGAGACAAATTAAAAGAGCTAAATTCCGAAATCGAGGGGTTACATATTCCCATTGAATATAGGGGATTCGTTCTGGTTAAAATAACCCAGTCTCTTAATGAACTTGCTCAGGTCTGAATACTGACATGTAATCGTGGATAAAGTCTCGCTTAATTCAAACAAGGGTATAAAATGTAATACGAAAGCAGACGGTAATTCCGTCTGCTTTCGTATTACCCATATCTCCATTATCGGTCCTTTATACTGAAGATGTTTTTTTTATGTTCCGGAATTTACTGAAATGGCGTTCTATGAACTTCAACACCTCGCTCTCCCGATAGAATGTTTTATGATAAATCATTTCATACGGCAGGTCTCCCAATGACCGGTAACGCTGCAATGTGCGTTTGCTGATATTTAACATCCGGCACAGATCACTGTTATCGAGCAATCGGTCGTCATTCGGCAAAACAGTAGGTCGGTCTCTCGGTATTCTTGAACAAGTCTCTTCGATACATTCCAACCTTTCAAGGAGACGCCGCATCCAAGTCTCGAAATAATCTTTATCGAGCAGCATGACTAATTATTGATTTTTACAGTATGTCCGCCACGAATCATACGTTCCCGCAACATTCGCTTGACTTCTTCTAACGTATAATAGATCTTATGATTCAAGAGCGAGTAATTGATGATTCGTTGCGAACGCAGACGTTGCAAAGTGCGTTTGCTGATCTTCAGATAACGGCAAACTGTTTCTCCATCCACCCATTCCTTATCGGATAGCATCGGAGTCTCTTGCGCGATAATTTTCCGTTCGATGTTCTCGATTCGGTCGACAAGCTCTCGATAGACCTTCGACCCTGCAACAATAATTTTCATAATGACTTGTATTTTTGTCTATTGCAAAGGTCGAGCGTATTTCAAACGATAAAAACGAGGCCGGTTCGACTTTTTTCTGATTATTTTTTATGATTGATTTTCAATAAAATAGGAGCCACGTATTTACAGATTTAGCATCATTCGAATGTTGGGTACTCGGTATCGATAGTTGGCATGAACGCATTTATCTTTTGATTTTTAATGACATACAAAGTCTGTCATAAAATTTCTTTGTAAACAAATTCCCGTTTTATCGTTTTTTGCGATAAAACGGGAATTTATATACGAATAACGGAGCTGTCTATACAAATATAGAACTCGGTAGCTTGTCTTTGATTTATTTGTAAATCAATATATTATAAAATAATATGAATTTGATTACTCGATTATGGCTATTTATTAATAATCTTCCGCCGTTTACGGCTCCTATCCATTTGTTCAATCAGTGATTCTTTCAATTCATCGAGAAACGGTGTCCGCTTATTACGAATGCGTAAATCCTCGAATGTACGGGAAATATTCGTGTCCAATTCGATATTGAAGACGCGCTGGATATAATTGAATAATTGCGTTTGGGGTATGTCCCCGAAGACCTTTTTCCCGGACCATGCGAAGATTTGTTCATTCAAATCGGCTTTGGATGCCTGCCACGTAATACGCACACGAGGCAACGATTGGTCCATCGGACTTTGATCGAGAAAATCCAATTGCTCGGTCAAATAAGACAAAAGCAATTCGTTTGCAAGAATACAAGCGACCATAAAATCGCAATTGGTAGAAAAAAGCGGATCCCGTTCGTAATGAAATGTTTCCAGATAGACGGCCGTATTTGCATGCCCCCGTACATAAAACAGCGAATCTAAATGGGTCGAGCCAGATCGATAATAATGCACGAAATCGGAACGTTTCGAGTTGTAACGATTGATGGACTTGATTTCGTCGATTAAATATTGTCGCTGCGATTCGATACCATAGGGCCGATCCATTTCGATATGGTATATTTTACGATAGTAAATCAACCGGTGGAAAAATCGAGGTTTGATTTCTTTGAAAAAATGAATTTCCTCGGCCTCATCCTTGAATGTATATTCGCTGATGAATTCTTTTAGGCGCTTAAAGGCATCTGAATAAATCGATGTTGCCTCAAGTGATTTTTTCAATAGATTCAAATCTGCCGACAGTGTTTTCTTTAGCTTTTTGTCGACGTCTTTTTTAAGGTTTCCGATAAAAGTGTACATGCTCGGTAATAGGTTGGTTTCGATTCATTGCTGTATTAAAATTAACACATATATTCCGATTTGTAACGGGTTGGCGGTCATATCCCCGTATTTGAGAGTGAATGATATATGAATAAAACCGAATGAGATAAAACAAAAACATCGAAAGACTGTAAATAATCCTCCGACATTTTTTAAAACCGACTTTTGTTTTAGAACTAAAAATACTATCTTTGCAATATTGATACAGGTTGTTTGAAACATGAAAAACGAAGCGCGTCAGCGTTCTTTGCAATTTACTTATCCGTTGCCCTTTTTCATGCGAATTCTTCTTATGGAGTTGATACCCAATCCATAACTCCTCAATCTAAATAAAGATACGAAAAGTCGAGGGCAGAAGCAAGCGATAGCTTGATTATGCCGAGACGGAGTATCTTCGACGAAGTCAAAGATACGAAAAGTCTCGGCAAAAATTGCAAATAAATTAAGCGCGTATTTCGCAACGGAAGCAAAGATAGCTATCAAAACGTAATATGGCCCTATCGCATAGGAGAACCTCTTTCAAAAGCGGTGCGCTAATAAAAATTTTCGTATCTTTGCATAAATAAATTCGGCTCGAAGCAGTTATACACAACTTGCATTATCTTTGTGCAGTCATTGATGTAGATGGATTAAGATGAAAACGGCAATCATAGGATACGGCAAAATGGGGCGGGAGATCGAAAAGATTCTCACCGAACGCGGTCATGAAATACGGCTCATCATCGACGTCGATAACCGAACGGATTTGGATGCCATACATCTTGCGGGAATCGACGTGGCTCTGGAATTTACGACACCGGCCACGGCTTACGAAAATATCCGCCGCTGCATCGACTGCGGAACGCCCGTTGTGAGCGGTACGACCGGCTGGACGACCCGATTGCCGGAGTTGGAAACCCGCTGTCGGGAAAAAGGCGGAGCGTTGTTCTATGCCTCCAATTTCTGTCTGGGCGTCAATCTGCTGTTTCAGCTCAACCGCCAACTGGCCGCCATGATCGACCGTGTAGGCGGTTACGAGGTCGGAATCGAAGAGGTACACCACACCCAAAAGAAAGATGCGCCGAGCGGTACCGCCATAACGCTGGCCGAAGGAATCATCGAGAATCTGCATACGAAACACGGTTGGGTGAACGATCTCCCTGCGGCTCCCGATCAAATCGAAATCCATTCGGTTCGCGAAGGGGACATCCCGGGCATCCACACTGTCCGCTACGAATCGGCGGACGACCGGATCGAACTGCGGCACACCATCAAAAACCGTCGCACGCTGGCTCTCGGCGCTGTCATCGCCGCCGAATTCCTCTGCGGGAAACAGGGCGTATACACAATGAAAGACTTATTTGGAAACAATCACATCAAAACCGATGAATAAAGAGAAAATCAAACGTTTCTTACGAAACAAGTGGGTGGGGTTCACGCTGGCTGCCGTGCTCTACACCCTATGGTTCGTGATCTGGACGGGCAATCTATGGCTGCTGCTGGGATTGCCGATTATCTTCGATTTTTACATCACGCACTATTTCTACCGCTTCGTATGGCACCGCAATGCCGAAATGTGCGAACGCAGCAAAATCTACAAAACCGTTTACGAATGGGTCAATGCCATCGTATTCGCCACGGTCGTCGCCTCGCTCGTCCACATTTTCTTTTTCCAAATGTACGTCATCCCCACCTCGTCGATGGAAAAATCGCTGCTCGTGGGCGACTACCTCTATGTCAGCAAGGTAACCTACGGACCGCAAATGCCCAATACGCCGGTATCTTTCCCGTTCGTCCACCACACGATGCCGTTCTCGAAAACCCGCAAATCGTTCTCCGAAATCATCCGATGGCCTTATCACCGGTTGAAAGGCTTGCGGAAAATCCGCCGCAACGACGTCGTGGTTTTCAACTTTCCGGCCGGCGACACGGTCTTGCTCGAAAACCAGGCCGTCAGCTATTACGACGTGCTGCGCGGCTACGAAAGTTCCTACGGGAAGGAACAGGCCCGCGAAGAACTGGCCAAAGAATATACGGTCATCAGCCGTCCGGTCGACAAACGGGAGAACTACATCAAACGCTGTGTCGCCATTCCGGGCGACACGCTCGAAGTCCGCGACGGACGGGTTTGGGTGAACGGTTCCCAGCAGGAACCCATCGAAGGGTTGCAATACATGTACATCGTGCAGACGTCGGAACCTTTCTCGCAGTATGCGGTCGACAAGCTCGGAATCACCGAATACAGCGGCAACGGTTCGGTCTACTACATGTATCTCACGGATGAAGCGGCCGACAAGATTCGCGAATTGAAAAATGTGCTGTCGTTGCGCCGTTACGTTTACACGCCGAATACCGACGTCTTCCCGCAATGGGAAATGCCGCGCTGGAGCCAGGATAATTACGGGCCCATCTGGATTCCGAAAAAAGGCGCGACCGTCCAACTGACGACCGACAATCTGCCGCTTTTCCGCCGCATCATCGAGACCTACGAAGGCCATTCGCTCGAAGAGCGCGACGGGCGCATCTACATCGACGGCGAGGAGGCGACCGAATACACCTTTGCGATGGACTACTACTGGATGATGGGCGACAACCGCCACAACTCGGCCGATTCGCGGTTCTGGGGCTATGTGCCCGAAGATCATATCGTCGGCAAGGCCTCTTTCATCTGGCTGTCGCTCGATGCGAACCGATCGTTCCCCGCGAACATCCGTTGGAAGCGTCTTTTCAGAAAAGTGCGATAGCAGCGTGGCAGAAGACAGTTATCTGACCCTCGCCGCACCGGCCGAAGCGTCCTTACGCGAACGAAGCAGCAAATTTCTCGCATTCGCTTGGCCAGTTCGGAATGAAGAGGAGATTCGGACGCACCTCGAAGCGCTGCGCAAACGCTACTACGACGCAACACATCATTGTTACGCATGGCGATTGGGAGCGGACGGAGCTACTTGGCGGGCCAACGACGACGGCGAACCGTCGGGAACGGCCGGAAAACCCATCCTCGGGCAGATGCTGTCGCGTTCCGTTACGAATTGCCTCGTCGTGATCGTCCGTTACTTCGGCGGGACGAAACTCGGAGTTCCCGGGCTGATCGCCGCCTACAAAGAGGCGACGGCGGCCGTACTGGAAGCTGCCGAAATTGTCGAACGAACTGTCGATCGGATCGTTCGGGTCGATTTCCCTTACTTAGCGATGAACGAAATCATGCGGGCCGTCAAAGACGAACAGCCCGACATCCTGCGGCAATCGTTCGATAATCTGTGTACGATAGAGTTCGCAATCCGAGCGAGCAAGGCGGATCGGCTGACCGAAAAACTGAAAAAAGCCGGGGGCAGCATCCCCGAAAAGGAATAAATGGAACACGAAAATTCGATCCATATCAAAGGCGCACGGGTGCACAACCTCAAAAATATCGAGGTCGAACTGCCGCACAACAAACTGATCGTCGTTACGGGCCTTTCGGGTTCCGGAAAATCGACCTTGGCATTCGATACCATCTTCGCCGAAGGCCAACGCCGTTACGTCGAAAGCCTGTCGGCCTATGCCCGACAGTTTCTCGGAAAGATCAACAAACCCGATGTCGACCTCATTACGGGCATCGCCCCGGCCATCGCCATCGAACAGAAGGTCAATACGCGCAACCCCCGTTCGACCGTCGGAACGACAACCGAAATCTACGACTATCTGAAACTGCTGTTCGCCCGCATCGGTCATACCTTTTCGCCCGTATCGGGACAAGAGGTGCGTTGTTACAGCGTGGACGACGTGGCGGATCGTATTCTCGCCTCCGGCGCAGGCACCCGCATCCTTATTGCGGCGCCGCTCCGACTGGCCGAAGGGCAGGGCCTCATCGAAAAACTGACCCTGCTGCTATCGGACGGATTCATGCGCGTATGGACCGGCGGGCAAACGCGACTGATCGAGGATTTCCTGCCCGAAGTCGGCCCCGAAACCCGAGCGGAAGCGATCGCAGTCGTCATCGACCGGCTGAAGGTCGCCGAGGACGACGATACGCAAACCCGCATCCGCGATTCGGTTGCCCGTGCCTTCTCCTATGGCGACGAAACCTGCATCGTGATCGACGGGCAGGGGGCAACGGAATATTCGTCCCGATTCGAAGCCGACGGCATCCGTTTCGAACCGCCGACGGAATACCTTTTCAGTTTCAACAATCCGCTGGGGGCCTGCCCGCGGTGCGAAGGTTACGGCAAAACCATCGGAATCGACGAAGATTTGGTCATTCCGGACAAGGGCAAAACCATCTACGAAGGTGCCATCGCCTGCTGGCGGGGCGAAAAGATGAGCCGTTGGAAAGACGAACTGGTCGAGCATGCCGCCCAATTCGACTTTCCGATCCATACGCCCTATTACGAACTGACGGACGACCAGAAACGGCTGCTCTGGAAAGGAAACGAATATTTCCACGGACTGGACGACTTCTTTGCCTACATCGACTCGAAACGGCACGAAATCCAGTTCCGGGTCATGAAATCGCGCTACACGGGCAAAACCCGCTGTCCCGAATGCAACGGCAGCCGGCTGCGTAAAGAGGCGCTTTACGTCCGGGTGGGCGACAAAACCATCGCAGATCTGGTCATCATGCCCGTCGACGACCTGCTCGTTTTCTTCCGCGAGCTGCAATTGGACGAGCACGACACGAAAACCGCCGCCCGCATTCTGGTCGAAATCCGCAACCGACTGCAATATCTCTCCGATGTCGGATTGGGTTATCTGACGCTCGACCGCTTGTCGTCGACCCTCTCGGGCGGCGAAAGCCAACGCATCAATCTCTCCACCTCGTTGGGCAGCAACCTGACCGGTTCGCTTTACATTCTCGACGAACCCTCCATCGGCCTGCATCCGCGCGATACGAACCGGCTGATCAAAGTGCTCAAACAACTGCGCGACTTGGGCAATACGGTCATCGTCGTCGAACACGAAGAAGAGGTCATTCGGGCAGCCGACTGGATCGTCGACATGGGCCCCGAAGCGGGCGACCTGGGCGGCGAAGTGGTTTTCAGCGGCCCCCTCGCACAACTGTTGAAAAACCGGAAAAGTCTGACCGCCGATTATCTGACCGGCCGGAAGCATATCGCCGCACCGGCCGATGTACGCGGATGGAGCCATTCGATCACAGTCAAGGGGGCCCGCGAAAACAATCTGCGCAACATCGACGTGAAGATTCCGCTGGGGGCCATGACCTGCATCACGGGGGTCAGCGGCAGCGGCAAATCGTCGCTGGCTCGCGGAATCCTCTATCCGGCCTTGCGGCGCATGCTCTACGACACGGGGGTGAAACCGGGCGATTTCGACGGAATCGAAGGCGATGTCGGGCTGCTCAAATCGGTCGAAATGGTCGACCAGAATCCCATCGGCAAATCGACCCGTTCGAATCCGGTAACCTACCTCAAAGCCTACGATGAAATACGCAAACTCTTTGCGGATCAACCCTATGCCCAACATACGGGGCTCAATGCGACCCAATTTTCGTTCAATGTCGCCGGCGGTCGCTGCGAGGAGTGCCAAGGCGAAGGCGTCATCAAGGTTTCGATGCAGTTCATGGCCGACGTCGAATTAGTCTGCGAAGCCTGCGGAGGCAAACGTTTCCGCGATGAGATTCTGGAGGTCAAATACCGCGACAAGAACATCTGCGAAGTGCTCGACCTGACGGTCGACGAAGCCATCGCGTTCTTCGGCGAAGAGCAGCAGACCAATGCGACCTGCCGTCGGATCGTAGAGCGGTTGCAACCGTTGCAGGATGTCGGATTGGGCTATATCAAACTCGGACAATCGTCGTCGACCCTTTCGGGCGGCGAAAGCCAACGGGTGAAACTCGCCTCGTTCCTGACCAAGGAGAACGCCGACGGAGGCGTGATGTTCATCTTCGACGAACCGACGACGGGCCTGCATTTCCACGATATATCGAAACTGCTGGCGGCATTCCACGCCCTGATCGAACGCGGGCACACCATCGTGATCGTCGAACACAACATGGACATCATCAAATGCGCCGATTGGGTGGTCGATCTCGGGCCCGAAGCGGGTCGCGACGGCGGCCGCATCGTCTTCGTGGGCACACCGCACGACCTGGAACAATGTCCGGAAAGCCATACGGGCCACTATCTGAAACTGCGCGAAAAACTTTGACAAAAGTGATCGAATTCCACACTTATACGCTTCCGAACGGCATCCGCGGCATCCATCGGCAGGTCAAGAGCAGCGTGGCGCATTGCGCGTTGGTCATCAATGCCGGAAGCCGCGACGAACAGGCCGATCAATACGGACTGGCGCATTTCGTCGAACATGCGTTTTTCAAGGGAACCGAGCATCGGCGGGCCTGGCAGGTCAACTGCCGATTGGAAAACCTCGGCGGCGAACTGAACGCATTCACCACCAAAGAGGATACGACCCTCCACGCGACGACCCTGCGGGGCGATTTCGCCAAGGCGGCCGAACTGATCGCCGACATCGCGTTCCATTCGACCTTTCCGGCCCGCGAACTGGATCGCGAAAAAGAGGTCATCTGCGACGAAATCAACACCTACAAGGATTCGCCCGCCGATCTGATTTACGATACGTTCGAGGACCTGCTTTTCGAGGGTTCGGAATTGGGGCACAACATTCTGGGTCGCAAAGCATCGTTGATGCACTACAAAAGCGATGATTTGCAGCGGTTTACCGCACGCACGCATACCACCGACCAGATGGTCTTCTCAACGATCGGCAATTTTTCGGTCAAAACGGCCGAGGCGATCGCGAACCGCTATTTCGGCCGACAACCCGCCACCCGACGCGCTTTCGAGCGAATCGCCCCGGGCCCTTATCGCGCCTTCGAAAAGAGCCTCACCAAACATACCCACCAGACCCACTGCATCATCGGCGGACGCGCCTACGGCATCGGCGAACGGAACCGGCTGCCGCTGGCCTTGGTCGTCAATCTGCTCGGCGGGCCGAGCGCCAATTCGCTCCTCAATGTCAGCATCCGCGAAAAACACGGCTTGTCCTACAACATCGAGGCGACCTACACGCCCTACGGCGATACGGGGATCGTGGCCATCTACTTCAGTTCCGACCATGCAAATGCAGACCGGTGCATCGAACTCATCGAACGGGAATTGAAGCAACTTCGCACGACGCCGCTCACGTCGCGCCGCCTTTCGATGGCGAAAAAACAGTTCATCGCCCAGTTGGCCATCTCGAGCGAAAGCAACGAAAGCTATATGCTCGGAACCGGCAAGAGCCTGCTGACGTCCGACGGGCCGATCGACACGATGGAGGAGGTCTGCGCCAAAATCGAAGCCCTCACCGCCCGGCAACTGACCGAAGTGTCCGAAGAAATTTTCACCGACCTGTCCCGCCTGCTCTACCGATAACCGACAGAATGGATGCACTCGAAAAATACCTGCACGAACATACGGCCCCCGAGGAGCCGCTGCTTCGCGAACTCGACCGCGAAACGCACATGCGCGAAGTGGCGCCGCGGATGCTCTCGGGCCATCTGCAAGGCCGTTTGTTGGAATTGTTCGTACGGATGATCCGACCGCAGACGGTACTGGAAATCGGTACGTTTACGGGTTATTCGGCACTGTCGATGGCCGCAGGGCTGGCCGACGGGGCCGTACTGCACACCATCGAAGTGGACGACGAGCTGGAACCGCTCGCGCAATCCTATTTCGACCGTTCGCCGCACGGACAAAAAATCCGGCTGCATATCGGTTCGGCGCTCGACATCGCCCCGACGCTCGGCTGCCGGTTCGATCTTGTGTTCATCGACGGCGACAAGCGCGAATACCCCGACTACTACCGGATGCTGATGGGAGACAGCGGAGGCGAGCCGCTGGTACACAGCGGTTCCGTCTTGATTGCAGACAACATTCTCTGGTCGGGCAAGGTGCTGCAACCCGTAGCCCGCAACGACCGCCATACGCAAGCCCTCATCGAGTTCAACCGCATGGTAACGGACGATCCGCGGGTCGAAAACGTCATCGCACCGCTGCGGGACGGGCTGAATCTGATATATGTAAAATAGATGGAAATCAAAGCATTGCAAGAACGGGTCGACGAATGGATCAAGACCTATGGCGTCCGCTATTTCTCGGAGCTCACCAACATGGCCGTATTGACCGAAGAAGTAGGAGAGTTGGCCCGTGTGATGGCCCGCCGATACGGCGACCAATCCTTCAAGGAGGGCGAAAAATGCAACCTCGCGGAAGAACTGGCCGACGTTCTGTGGGTCTTGGTCTGTTTGGCCAATCAAACGGGTGTCGACCTTACGGAAGCTATCGAAGCCTCTTTCGCGAAGAAAACCGCACGCGACAAGGATCGCCATCGGAACAACGAAAAATTGAGCCGATAATCGGATGACGTTCCGAACCCGAAGCCCCGAAGTCCCCGCCAAGGCGGAGGTTTGAGGGTGGGTCAAAAAAATTAAAAGAATCGAATATCGAACTGGCTCCAAGGAGCGGTCGCCCTGTAAACCGCAACGCGGTCTTCGGGAACATAAACGGTCGATACCTTATTATTATAGAAGAGCGCAGGCGGAGTAACCGCCGGACATTTCAATACGTTTACGCCGTCCCAAAGAGCCAATTCCCGTACGGATGCAGGCAAAGACAACATGCCGACCTCATTCACAGAAAGATATTCCAACTCCGGCAATCGGCTCAAATCGAGTACCGACAACGATCGCCGATCGTCGATAGCCAAATATTTCAATTTTCGGTTGTATCGCAAGACCGCACCGTAATCCGTATCTGCGGCCGAAAAAAAATCGCCATCCAGGATTTCGAGATTCGGAAAATACTCGATCCCATTGAGCGAACCGACCATCCCCCAACTCAAAAAAATGCGCATTTCTCGAACTGCATCCGCTTCGGCTACGGATACTTTGCCATTCTGATCGGAATCGAAATTCGTATAGCAATAAGACAGGAAGCAGATGTCGTCCATCGCCGAACAAACATCATCCGGATCGGGCAGTGCGGGCAAATCCGGCAATTCGTCCTTACCGTTGTCGTTTTCGGCATTTTCATCCTTGCTGCATCCGGTCGAAACCAACCCCATCACCAGCAAAACCAACCAAAATTTTTTCATTTGTGTAAAAATTATTGTTCCGCTACGGCCCCGTTTACGGATTGCATAAAAAAGAAAGTGTGGAGCCGTTCGTTTATCTGAGTAGAGGTTCTGGAATACCCGAATACAAATAAACAATACCCCACACCGAATAGTTGCAATATCAAAAATGATACGAACTATACACGGTGATGAGTGTCTGTATTGCCTATCCTTGTATTCGTTGAAATTTTCCAGATTTCTACTCAAGGATTAGCGAAACACTTTCACTAAACAATTTGTTGCAAACCCTTCGGATTTGCACGACAAAGTTACGAAAAATGTTTCTCAATACACAACACTCTGTCGGGGTATTGCGACTGCAAATTTGATAAAAACCATGATTTTTTCCAACAGACAACCCGCCGGATTCAAAGTTCCGTTCTTGGCAACTTGTCGAAAAGAGCAGGAAAAGCGCTCCCGTCTGGGTGGAACTTCGGCCGGAGCGCCGAAACGAACCGGGCGTTGGGAAAGGGTAGAGGGCGTTGGATCTATTGGAAGGTTCATGAGGTAGCTGGAGCTGTTGGAGAGGAAAGGCTGGAACTATGGGGTATAATGGAATACAAAAAACAGCCGGCACCACCCGATAGGGCAGCGCCGACCGCATACGATAATCGTGTAAATTCAAAACTGGAATCGTTACTCCAATTTCAAATCCTTTTTGATAGCCCCGATTTTAGCATCGAGCTGCGCCTGCACCTGCTCGAAGTCGGCCACCGATGCCAGCGGTGCTTTCACCCCGAAATAGAACTTGATTTTCGGCTCGGTACCCGACGGACGCACCGAAACGATCGTCCCGTCCTCGGTGAACCATTGCAGCACGTTGCTCTTGTCCTGCTCGATCGGGGTTTTAGCGCCCGTTTTGAGACAGGTAGTCTCGAGCGTCAGATAATCGTTGATCTTCACGACCGGCGAGCCGACGATCGTCTTGGGCGGATTCGCACGGAAATCGACCATCATCTGCTGGATCAATTCGGCACCCTCCTTGCCCTTGCGCACGACGGAGACGAGCCCTTCGCGGTAGAATCCGTACTTCACGTAGAGCTCTTGCAACCACTCGTAAAGCGTCAGGCCCATCGTCTCCTTGGCCCACGCGGCCGCCTCGGCAGCCAACGAACAAGCCGAAACAGCATCCTTGTCGCGCACGTAGTCGCCGCCGAGATATCCGAACGATTCCTCGCCGCCGCCGATGTATTTCGTCTTGCCCTCGTTCTCGCGGATGATCTTGGCGATATACTTGAAACCGGTCAGGCAATCGTAGCACTTGACCTTGAAATGCTCCGCCACGGCATTGGCCATCTGCGAGGTAACGATGGTCTTCACGACATACTGCTTACCGTCCAACTTGCCTAATTCGGCCCAGCGGGTCAGCTGATAGCTCATCAACAACACGAGCGTCTGGTTGCCGTTCAACAAGACGTATTCGCCTTTCTGGTTGCGCAGGGCGACCCCGATGCGGTCGGAATCGGGATCGGTGGCCAATACCAGATCGGCCCCTTCTTTGGCAGCCAGGTCGATCGCCATCGACATCGTTTTCCGCTCTTCGGGATTGGGCGATTCGACGGTAGGGAAGTTGCCGTCGACCACCGCCTGCTCGGGAACCAATTTTACGTTGGTGAACCCGAATTTCTTCAACGAAGCGGGCACTAAACGCACACCCGAACCGTGAATCGGCGTATAGATGATCTTCATGTCGTGGTGCTTCTTCACGCACTCGGGCGACAACGACAACTCGTGCACCTTATTTAAATAGATTTCGTCGAATTTTTCATCGAGAATCGTTATGTTCTCCGGATGTTTGCCGGTCTGGATCATGTTCACATCGGTAATCTTGTTCACCTCCTCGATGATGTTCTTGTCATGCGGCGGAGTAACCTGCGCGCCGTCCGTCCAATAGGCCTTATAACCGTTGTACTCTTTCGGGTTGTGCGAAGCCGTTACGACCACACCCGAATGGCACTTGAGTTCGCGAATGGCGAAGCTCAACTCGGGGGTCGGACGCAGCGCATCGAAGAGAAAAACGGTAAACCCGTTCGAAGCGAAAATATCCGCCACGTGTACGGAGAAAAGACGCGAATTGTTTCGGCTGTCATGGCCGATGGCGACCCGAATCTGTTCGCCGGCGAAATTCTTTTTCAGATAGTTGGCCAGGCCCTGCGTGGCAGCGCCTACCGTATAGATATTCATCCGGTTCGTACCCACGCCCATGATCCCGCGCAAACCGCCCGTACCGAATTCGAGATCCTTGTAGAAGCTCTCGACAAGCTCCTTCCTATCGTTGTCGATCAGATATTTGACCTGTTTTTTCGTCGCTTCGTCGTAATGACCGTCGAGCCACATTTGAGCCTTTTTCAAGACCAATTGTTCCAATTCGTTTGCCATAAACTATCAGTTATTTTTATAGGTTGATTTCCGTCTGCCACAAAATTTCTATACGCAAATTTAATAAATAAAAATCAATAATTCACTATCAGCCACTTAAAATTTATCGCCCCGGAATCCGCTTTTTTCTATAATGAAAAAAAGAACTTTTCCAACTGAAAACCGAAGATATTTTTGAGAAATTATTCACAACTTTGCGATGTCGGATTTATGCGAAATCAGTTCCATGTTGACCAATACACAGACAAACAATGACATCTGGCAGAACTGCCTCGACTCGATCAAATCCTGCATTCCGTCGGAGGAGTTCGAGAAGTGGTTCGAGCCCATCGTGCCGTTGCGATTCGACGGAACGACGTTGCGTCTGTGCATCCCTAACAAGAGCTATTACGACAAGATCGAGAAGGATTACATCTCGTTCCTGCGCCCGATCATCTCCCAATTCTACGGCCAACAAACCAAATTGTATTATGCGGTGCAACGCCCCGCAATGCCGGCAATGAACGCAACGATAGACTCCGCAGAGGCGGACATGACCGCGATCTCGCATTTCAACACGCAGACCAACACGGAAAACATCAAAAATCCGTTCGTCATTCCGGGTGTCAAGAAAATCATCATTGATCCGCAACTCAATGCGAATTTGACGTTCGATACGTTCATCGAGGGCGAATGCAACCGGTTGGCCCGCTCCGCCGGCATGTCCGTCGCCGTCAATCCGGGCAACACGCCGTTCAACCCGCTCTATATCTGGGGCGATTCGGGATTGGGCAAAACCCACGTCATGCAGGCCATCGGGCACGAAGTCCGGCAACGCCATCCCGAATTGCGCGTGCTCTATGTCTCGATGAACAAATTCCAGGCGCAGTTCCAGACTGCATACAAAAAGGGAGAAATCCCCGATTTCATCCATTTTTACCAGATGATCGACGTGCTGCTCATCGACGACATCCAGGAACTGACGGGTAAGACAGGTACGCAAAATGCGTTTTTCAATATCTTCAACCATCTGCAATTAGCTGGCAAACAGCTCGTTCTCACGTCGGACAAGCCGCCCGTGGAGCTGAAGGACATCGAGGAACGGCTGTTGACCCGTTTCAAATGGGGACTTTCGGCCCAAATCGGGCAACCCGACTACGATACGAAGGTGAAGATCATCCGTGCCAAGGCCAAAAAGCTCGGTGCCGACATTTCGGACGAGGTCGTAACTTTCTTGGCAAACAACATTTCGGCCAACGTGCGCGAAATCGAAGGAGCCCTCTCGCTGCTGTTGGCGAACGTTTCGTTCCTTGGCCGGAAAATCACCATTTCGCTCGCAAAAGAGATTCTGAAGGTGTATGTGCAACTCTACCAGAAAGAGATCACCATCGACCACATCATCGAGGTGGTATGCAAGTACCTTCATCTGGATTTCGACCGGTTCAACTCGACGGAACGTACCCGCGAAATCGCCCAGGCCCGTCAGATCGCCATGTATTTAGCCAAGCAGCATACGAAAGCGCCGCTTACGACGATCGGTGCGGCAATCGGAGGACGCAACCATGCGACGGTATTGCATTCATGTAAAGCGGTCTCCAATCTGCTCGATACCGACAAAGCCTTCCGCCGACAGGTCGAGGAAATCGAAAAACTCGTGCTCGCCTGACCTCCGCGTTCCACCGGAAACGCGGTGCAAAAGAATTTTTCAACTCGACACAACAAAAACTTTCTGATTCGATCGGAAAGTTTTCTTTTTTTTTTTCGCGACCTCTTTTTCGTCGTTCTTCAACCGATCGAATGCGCTCCTAACGGAAATTCCGACCGCAACGCCTACAAAAATCGCATTCGACCGATGCAAATCCATAAAAATTTGCTAACTTTGAATGAAAATTTTTCCGATCGGACACCGGTATCGGTCGATAAAAAGTCATCCGATACAAGAAAAGGTCGGGAATAGCATCAAGACAGCCATTTATTGAGAACAAATGCCCTTGATAGACCGAACGGCGCCGAACAAGCGAGCGAGCAAGAAACAGCATACAGTCCCAAATCCAACTATTCCGATGACCCTAAAAATCCGAATGCGAACCACGAAGAAAACAAATCGCCGATGGATAATCCTCGGAGCGTTGCTGTGCAGCATCGCAACGTTGCAGGCGCAGGAGCCGGTCGCGATAGGACAAAACCGAGAGCCGCCGATCGCCCCTGCAGTTGAAGCGCCGCAACCGATTACCGAATTGAAAAAGCTATCTTACAGCGAATTGCTTGAAAAGACCAATCCGCACGATCGGGAACGACGCATGATAAAGGAGGCCCTGGCTCGACGAGCCCAAAAACAATCGGAGATCGTACGACAGCCGATCCTCCAGCGGCAAGATGTCGAAGCATTCATCGGACAATGGCGGTTCAAGGCAAGCAATACCCTGAACGATCGAAGCCCCTTTCCGGATGCCGGATTGGATGCTCGAACCTTGCACTTTCCGCTGCCGCGCAATATGACACCCGGGAACCGCATAATAGGGAGCAGGGTATCGCCAAGCGGACAAATCAAACGGTAACAACCCAATAACCGAGATCAATTAAAATAATAATTCAGATAAAACGATAAACAAAATGGCTGAAAAGACACAAGTGAACGCAGACAAGCTCAAAGTGTTGAATGCGGTAATGGAAAAGATCGAAAAGGATTTCGGCAAAGGTTCCATCATGCGCATGAACTCCGAGGAGATCGCCGACATTCCGGTCATTCCGACCGGCTCGATCACCCTCGACATGGCGCTCGGCGTGGGCGGTTATCCCAAAGGCCGCGTCATCGAGATTTACGGCCCCGAATCGTCGGGCAAAACGACCTTGGCTATTCACGCCATCGCCGAAGCGCAAAAAGCGGGCGGCATCGCCGCATTCATCGACGCCGAACACGCATTCGACAGTTTTTATGCCCAGAAGTTGGGGGTGGATGTCGATAATCTGCTGATTTCGCAACCCGACAACGGCGAACAAGCCCTCGAAATCGCCGATTCACTGATTCGTTCGAGCGCCATCGACATCATCGTCATCGACTCGGTGGCCGCGCTTACTCCGAAAGCCGAAATCGAAGGCGAAATGGGGGATTCGAAGATGGGGTTGCAGGCCCGGCTGATGTCGCAGGCCCTGCGCAAACTCACGTCGAGCATCTCGAAGACCAAAACCGTCTGCATCTTCATCAACCAGCTGCGCGACAAGATCGGCGTCGTTTACGGCAATCCGGAGACGACGACGGGCGGCAATGCGTTGAAATTCTATGCCAGTGTGCGAATCGACATCCGACGCGTTTCGGTCATCAAGGATGGCGAAGAACAACTCGGCACCCGTACGCGCGTGAAGATCGTGAAAAACAAGGTAGCGCCCCCGTTCAAACGGGCCGAATTCGATATCATGTTCGGAGAAGGCATCTCGAAGATCGGAGAGATCATCGACCTCGGCGTCGATTACGGTGTAATTAAAAAAGCGGGATCGTGGTTCTCTTACGGAGACAAGAAAATCGGCCAGGGCCGCGATGCGGTAAAAGATTTGCTGAAAACCGATGAAGCATTGGCCGCCGAAATCGAACAGAAAGTGCGCGAAGCGATGAAAACCCCGCACGAAGAATAGGCAATCGGAATCGAATGTCGGCGCGAAAGCCGAAAGTGTACCAACGTAAACCGCATTTTTATGGGATATTCTGCCGAGGACGAAGCCCTTATCAAGGAGAAATGGGACGACTTGTTGTTGTCGTGTACCAAAATATGCAAGAACGATGAAGACTGGAACTTCATCAAGCGGGCATTTTTCCTTGCTAAGGAGGCGCACGAGGGGGTCAGACGCCGTTCGGGCGAACCGTATCTGCTCCATCCGATCGCCGTGGCCAAAATCGTCATCGAAGAAATCGGATTGGGCGTAAAGTCCGTCGTCGCAGCTTTGCTGCACGACGTCGTGGAAGACACGGAGTACACCGTAGAGGATATGGAACGCATATTCGGTGCGAAAATAGCCTCGATGGTCGACGGACTTACCAAAATGTCGGGGGTATTCAATGCCGACACATCCGAACAAGCCGAATATTTCCGCAAAGTGCTGCTGACCCTGTCGGATGATGTTCGCGTGATTCTGATCAAAATCGCCGACCGGCTGCACAACATGCGCACACTGGGGTCGATGCCGCTCAACAAGCAGATCAAAATCACGGGAGAAACCATCTACCTGTTCGCACCGTTGGCCTATCGGCTGGGGCTTTACTCGATAAAAAGCGAGTTGGAAGACCTCTGCATGAAATATCGGTTTCCGCAACAATATGCCGAAATTTCCCAAAAATTGCAGGAGAGCGAGGCGACCCGACAGGAGTTCATCAACAAATTCAACGCTCCGATCATCGCTGCGCTCAACCGCGACAACATCAACTACGAGATTTCGGGCCGCGTGAAAAGCATCTACTCGATATGGAGCAAAATGCAGCGCAAGCAGATTCCATTCGAGGAAATTTACGATCTTTTCGCCATCCGCATCGTATTCAATCCGCTGCCGTTTCCCTCGGAAAAGACCCAATGCTGGCAGATTTACTCAACGATCACCGACATCTATACGCCGAAACCCGACCGGTTGCGCGACTGGATTTCGATGCCCAAGGCAAACGGTTACGAAGCGCTTCATTCGACCGTGATGGGGCCGGATGGGGTATGGGTGGAGGTTCAAATCCGCACCCAGCGCATGGAGGAGATCGCCGAACGCGGATTCGCCGCCCATTGGAAATACAAGAAAGCAACCTTTTCGCAGGACGAAGATGAATTCGACAAGTGGTTGAAACAAATCCGGGCAGCTTTGAACAGTCCGACGGAAAATGCCGTCGACTTTCTCGATAACTTCAAGTTATCGCTGTATACATCTGAAATAGTAGTTTTTACACCAAAAGGTGAATCGCGAAAAATGCCGTACGGAGCAACCGCTCTCGACTTTGCATACGACATTCACTCGAAAATCGGCAATAGTGCGATCAGCGCGAAAATCAACCACAAACTGGAACCCATCACGACCCAGATCAACAGCGGCGACCAAATCGAGATCATCACGGCCGAAACGACGCATCCCAAACCCGAATGGCTGGAAGTCGTAACCACGGCCAAGGCTAAACAAGCGATCAAAAATTTTCTGAAACGGGAACGTCAGAACAACATCGAACGCGGCCAGCAGATGCTCGAAGAACAGATGAAAGCGCTGAATATTAATTTGAGCGGTAGGGTATTACGCAAAATCATACCGATCTACGAAAGCAACAACAAAGACGAACTGTACAGCAAAATCGGCGCCGGTATCATCTCGTTGGACAATTTAGACAAGATTCTTAAAAGCAATTCCCGCAACAAGCTACTCAAATTCTGGACGCTTTTCATCCCCAAAAAGGAGGGAGATGAAGCCGAAGAGAATACGACCAACGACGAATTATCCGAATCGAAACAATCTGAAACACCGCAGCAATTCGTAATCGCCGAATGTTGCAAACCCATACCGGGCGATAAAGTCGTAGGGTATCGGGATCCGGCGACGAACAACATCATCGTACACAAAGCCAACTGCGACGAACTGAATCGATTGGCTTCGCAATTCGGGAAAAACATCGTCAAGGACGAAATCAAATGGTCGCAGCACAAGGCCATGTCCTATTTGGTAACCGTGGAACTGCGAGGGCTCGACCGCCTGGGGTTATTGCTCGACTTGGCGAAGGTCGTCAGCGGCGATTTCAGCATCAACATCCGTGAAATCAATATCCACAGCCACGACGGCATTTTCGAAGGCGGCATCAGCCTGTACGTGAAAGACGCGGAGAGCCTGCAAGCCGTCATGGACCGCCTGCGCAAGATTAAAGGGATAGAAACCGTAAAACGAACTATCAGTTAATTTATTATGAAAGATATATTAAGTATCGCATTAGCAATATCCATTATTTTATCTATTTGCCAAAAGTACCGCAGATACTATAAACGATCTATGAAACGGCAGAAACCGACACAACAACAAATCGTCCGGCAACCCCAGGAAGCAACCGTCGTCAATCATACAAAACAAAGACGACCGAACGATAATCACGGGGAACCAGACAATGGAACCTTTCGACATAAGTCGTTATCCCAAGAAGCCGATACGTCGGTTATCGCCCAATCGGACGCAAGCGAAACAGCTGAAAGAAGCGAAAATCCGCAAGATTTCGACCTTCGGACAGCTATTATCTACTCGGAAATATTGAAGCCGAAATTCGACGAAAAATAGACAAATACGCCCAAGTCGCTATCCGCTGCCGAGACGAACCACCCTCAAGAGAGAAAAAAACAAGGATTTTTGCATTTTTTTCAAATCTTTGGCAAGGGTATTATTGCCGTCTACAAAATGATTAACAATTTTTAAAATAACTTCCTATCATGGCATCCATCTTTTCACGCATCATTGCCGGCGAAATTCCATCCTACAAAGTCGCCGAAGATGAAAACTATTACGCATTCCTCGACATCAACCCGCTTACCAAGGGGCATACGCTGGTCGTTCCGAAAAAGGAGGTCGACTATCTATTCGATCTCGACGACGAAACATTGGCCGGTATGATGGTCTTTGCAAAAAAAGTAGCCATTAAAATCAAGCAGAAAATAGCGTGCGCGAGGGTAGCGGTCGTCGTTTTAGGCATGGAAGTACCGCATGCACACATCCATTTGATCCCGATTCAGAGCGAAAACGAGGTCGATTTTCACCGTCCGAAGCTCCAGTTAGCGCCAGAAGAGTTCAAAAAAATCGCTGCAGAAATAGCAGAGTAAAGCAGCGTTTATAAATATATAATACACTCTATAACAAGCAGATCGATTGAAATAAAATCGGTCTGCTTTTAATTTATTTAACATAATATACATTTAATAAGATGATAAAAACCCATCGAATTTATCGTGTTGTACGAATAGCTAAAAATACTTTAAAAAAGCAACAAATAGGGTAGATATTTTACAAATGTAAACACAATATCGAATTGAGTTATTTTACATTTATAAATTCCTATATGGCAAATAAATGTGAATAATTATTACTGTAAACCTGTGAATGTAGAAATGTAATGAGGCTAAATTCGCCGAATTTTACTAATTAAATTATTAAATAAACGAAATAAACATAGCTAATTATCATTGGTTTACAGATTTTATTTATCATTTTACGCAGGTAGATAGTCTTTAGTGAAGCAGTAGCAGATACAAGGAAAAAATCCTGCATGAATATATTCATATCATTATAAAAATAAGATAAATATATTATTTATACAACATAATTATTCAAGTGAACGGGAGAGCGGATTTTTAACGATAAAAATTAATTTACAATTATAAACCAATTGCGATTTTATTAACATTTTACAATTATATATATTTCTTGCTTTACAAAAGAAAAATGTTTATTTTTGTAAAAAATTACGCAAATGAAGGAGAAATTGCTATTGTTGATGGAACGGCTCCAATTGAAACCCGGACAATTCGCTCGAATGCTCGATGTCAATCCGGCGATTATCTCCCATATTCTCGCAGAACGAAACAAACCGGGCATCGATCTGCTCCAACGGATTCTCAGCAATTTTCCGCAGGTCAGTCCGGATTGGCTATTACTCGATTCCGGAGATATGTTTCGAAATCCTCTACCCAACAAAAATTCAATACCTTCTGAACGACTGACATCCGAACAATCCGAACAAACACTTTTCGTATCCAACGCCCAAACCAAAGCACAATTCGGAGCTCATTCGAATTTGGCCGGTACATCGAATGGTATCGGGCATGCCAATATAACGCAACATCCGACAAAGGTTGATTCAACAACACCGAATAAAGCAGTAACCCATGTCGTACTTTTCTATGCTGATGGGACATTCGACAGTTTCATCCCGACGAACGATAAAAACTGATAGGCGAAATCTTATTTATAATATAAGGTAACTATATACCATTACCACCGAATTGAATTGGCGAATGGTTTTGCATTGCCGTCGGTCGTGTCGCTCGCGGCAAAGCCACGTTTACAAATTAGACCCACTCCTTGGACCCACTCCCTTTCTCCGATAATTTAACATAATGTAAATATTAATTCATATCTTTGCAGATGGAAACGAAACAGCGAAAAAATCGCACTAATACCAAAAACACAATAGTGCGTGCACTATGCACAAATGTAAATTTCGACCTCGTGGAACGGCGGTACGACGATACTATGACTGCACTAATACCGATCGCGGACGGACGCCCGATTTTCGATATTCGATGCGACAAACAGACCACCAACTGGCGCGATGCTTACGAACGATTCTTGTCGGTTCCCAAAAAGCTCAACCAATCGCGCGTTTATCGCCGCATGAACCCGACCGGCTTTCGCCTCCTCAACGTCGACCAGACGCGGATCGTTACCGATACGATCATCGCCGGCATCGACGAAATGGCGATCCTGCTAAATGGCCTCCTCCAAGAATTCGTAAGCACCCGTCAAACCGTCGCGCGCATCCATGTACGTGCCCGCGCTACCATGATCGAGAATATCCCCGATATTGTGCGGGACTGGCCCGACTGGAACCGCAAAGAATGGACGATCTACGAAGATAAGATGCAACGCAACGGCACCGCAGCCGTATTTCATGTAGTCGCACCGACGCACACGTTCGCGCATATCATCCACTCCCTCACCACTCGGATCAAAATCGAAGTTCGCAAAGTCATATTCCGGACGAACCAAATATGCGTCTATTCGAAAGATATGATCCCCGACGATTTGCATCTACGCTTCCGCAACAACGATATTTTCGTCGCTCTCAACGATCGGCAGATCAAACGTTTTCAAACTTTCGGCGTATTCAAAAACAGAAAAGCATGAAATACGATTATATTACCGTTCGCGACCTTTACGGCTACGCGATGACAAATAAACTGCTCGATGCCCGCATCCGAATCTGCGACGGCATGGCCGTTTCTTACTACCCTGCACCTCAATCAGTCGGACGCGGCATGTACGAAATTGTTATCGACGTATCCGGCGATGAGCCGGTCGAATTTGACGAACTCGACGAATACGCGCAGCGATATGACGCCCTCTCGACCGATCATCCGACCTTTTAACGTGCGGCGTGTTCGCGCCAGGGCTCTTTGGGTGGGCCCAGGCGCGACCCCCGCCGAACGCGTTCACGCCCCTGCGGCCTCGCTTGCTTCGCATTCGCTCGCTGCGGCGGCGCGGCGGCCGCCGTGTATCGAATTTTTAAGCAGCGGCCGCTATTCGCGCCGCTCCCTCGGCCTTGCCCCGTGCCCCCACCCTATGCGGTGCTCCTTGCGGGGCTCACGCGCTGCGTCGTTCGGCGCGCCGCGGACCGCTTCGCTCTCCTCCGCGGCTTCGGCCTCTCTCCTTGGCGATCGCCCCGCAGCATCGCGGTTCGCTCGCTCCGCTCGCCCTGTCGGGCGCCACCTTGCGGCGCCCTCTGCGCTCGCGGGCTCGCGCCCCCTGTGTGTCGGCATCCGCTCCGCGTGCCGGCGCGCCTCCGCTTCGCTTCGGCGCTGGCTTCGCCTCGCGCGCTTCGCCCTGCTCGGCTCTGTCCGGCCCGCTGCGCGGGCGGCGTTTTTGCCGCCGCCCTTGCCGACCTTTCGCGCCTCCGGCGCGTCAATCCACGCGCCGCCTTTCGGCGGCTTCGGGCAGCCCTCGATTTGTTGGTATTGAAACGGTATTGAAAATTTACAAATGTCAAACTTATGATCCAAAAATTGAACCGGCGAAAATGTACTCGCCACTATATCAAAAAACAGCCCACCCCGCACCAGTGGCACGAATTGGCCAAAGTGCAAAAACTCTTAACCTCTCGCCGCGGCCGATCTCGTGCGAAAACCTTTGATCTGTTGAGAGAAAACGGCTATACTCCCGTATGGCACCGCGTCCGTTGGATCGGCGGCGTCGGTAGTTACCAAGTTATGCGCGGCGGCATCATCCGCGTGTCCGTGGCTGCTACTCGATCCGGCGTCGACGCTGCATTCGTTTACGATCAACCGATCGGATTAGGCGTATCTCGTACAATCTTTGAACCTCCGAAACGTCGCGGGTATCGTTACGGTTGGTGTATCGAAATTCCCAACAGCTAAATAATAGTTCAAACATTCGATATTGTAAATATTAATTCATAATTCTCAAATCAATAATAGTCCATAAACAAATACACAAACTCAGAAAGTTTTCGTAACTTTGTTGCGGTATAATCCGACAGGTTATACCATCATGGTTTAATGGCATTTAGGGCTATTGCGTTCACAGTAAAACGACCAATTTACACTACACGAACAGGCAATAGGCACAATAAATGCTCACGTATTCGACTACGTGGGTTGTGCTTATGTTCGTACAGGTGCTTGGTCGTACCTTCTGTGAATGAGTACAACCCACGTTTCTTGTTTCGTTGAACGGTTGTCATCGAACATTTGTGCACAACGTTTAACCAAACATATCGAATCATGCAAAACATCCGCATCAAAAAGCCGAGGCAAGTCATCGAGCAAACGAAATCAGCCATCATTATCGCAGCAGTCCTATTCATCGCTTTTCTGACGGCCATCGGGATCAGCTCCCAGCTCACCGAACAAAATATCGTCGTCATCCACGCTTGTCTATTGCATATTTTTTTAACTTTGTGCCCTTAATACCTCCATTAAGTTCATTATGATCAACCGAAGAATCTATTATCATTCGCTTATTGTCTTGTTGACTGCCTTCGTGCTGTTCTCGGCCTGCAAACCGAGAGAACAGGCACAAAAAAATACCATTTATGTATCCATCTTGCCGCTGCGAAGCCTTATCTATGATCTTGTCGGCGATGATTTTCCAATCGAAGTGCTTGTTCCGGCGGGAGCCAGTCCTGAAACGTTCGAACCGACACCTCGACAATTCGCAACGCTCAATCGAGCCCAATTGATCTTCAACGTCGGGTTGATCGACTTCGAGACTACCCTACTCGGAAAACTCGAAAATCAACAGCGAATCATCCATCTCAACGAAGGAATCGAACTGATCGCCGGTTCCTGCTCGCATACGACAGCGACCGATGGACATACCCATCATCATGCACACGGAATCGACCCGCATATCTGGATGTCGCCCAAGGCTTTGCGACGTATGGCGGCAAATGCTTACGCAGCGATCCGCAAGATCTACCCCGACTCGGTGAAGTATGAACGGAACTACCGACAATTGGATGCCCGACTGTCCGAATTGGATGCCCGAACGGATCGTCTGATTCGTGAAAGCGACGTCCGTCTGTTCATCATCTACCACCCTGCTCTCACCTATTATGCTCGAGACTACGGATTGCAGCAGGTCGCCATCGAAACTGACGGCAAAGAGCCGTCGGCTCGTCATCTCGCCCGCCTGATTCAGCAAGCCAAAGAGTACAAGATCCATAACCTATTTTACCAGAGCCAATTTCCGGCCTCGACAGTAGAAGTCATTGCCGAGGACATCGGAGCCGAGACGGTTCGGATCGACCCGTTGCGTGAAGATGTCATTTCCAATATCGACGAGATAACCCGTTCAATCACAGCACAATGAATCTGGTAGCACTGCACGATGTCAGCGTCCGATATGACGGTTACGAGGCTTTGCAGCAGGTCGATCTGACGATTGCCGACGATGATTTTCTGGGCATTATCGGCCCCAACGGTGGCGGCAAAACCTCGCTCGTAAAGGCAATTCTCGGAGCAGTCCCCTATACGGGCAAAATCGAGTTCGCTCCGGAGTTGTTCCGTGGAACTGAACGGTTGATCGGTTACATGCCGCAAATCATGAATTTCGACCGGGCCTTCCCGATTTCGATCGCCGAGGTCGTGCGCTCCGGATTGCAAGGACGACGAGGCATCCTGGCTCGTTTTACCCGTTCCGACCGTAAAAAGATAGATGAATTATTAGATATGGCCGGTATCGGCGCTTTCGCCGATTGTCCGGTCGGAAAGGTTTCGGGCGGGCAACTGCAACGGGCACTCCTTTGTCGGGCGGTCATCTCCGAACCGAAATTGCTGATTCTTGACGAGCCGACGAATTTCGTCGATAATCAATTCGAGAAAGAGTTGTACCGAATGCTGTCGGAATTGAATCGGCGCATGGCCATCCTCATGGTATCGCACGACATCGGTACTATCACGAGCATCGTCAAAGAGATCGTCTGCGTCAACCGGCATGTGCACCGACATCACTCAAATGTATTGACCGAAGAACAGTTACGGAATTACGATTGTCCGATACAGATCATCTCACACGGACGCATTCCTCATACGGTGCTGGAACATCACACCGGAGACGGATGCCGTTGCTGCAACAACGATTGAATCCGTTCACGGGATAAATCGAATACATTTGCGGAAAAAAGGTCGGATGAAAGGCCACCGATCGTTCCCACCTTTCGCTTGCGCCTCTTAACAAAATAAAAGCAGTTCCCCTGTCAAAAGAACTGCTTCAAAATCATTCGACCGCTCCGTTTCTCAAGCGTTCTGCAATCAATATTCCTCCTCGTTGAAAAGGTAATTTCAATCTGAATATCAACTATTTACATGATTAACCACAAATTTCAGCCAAACAAATCACGCTATCTGAGACGGTCTGACGCCATTGACAAACAACATAAAACACACCTTTGGCTATATGATTAGAGACCATTATAGCACCCGCTTTATTCTCTCGCAAACTTGATACAGCAGCGACTGTTGAATTGGACAACCGACCTTGGCTCTTAAAACTTTTTTCATTTCTTCAGACTCTATTTTATTCATTTTATCTCTTACAGCTGTTGCTATATCTCCATTAGGTCGAATAGGGGGATAAGGCGATAACATCACATTAGAAACCAAACCTTTATTAGCATAATTACAGTGTATTTTTAAAAGTCCATTGTCAAATTTTATTTTATCTTTTACGAGAAAAATTCTTACCTCATTTTCATACTGAAAAGATTTGCGCTTCAAGAGCATCAGAGACAGATAGTGTTCCCTATTCATAGTATCAGGAAAGAATTTCGCGTAATGCGGTGAAGAAGACTTGTATAGATTTTTGATTTCCTGCCTTTCAAATGCATAGTTCACTTTTCCAATATATACCTCATAGCCACTTTTTAAGGCATATTCATCCAAAAATCCGAGGAGTTTATCTTGTACCAAAGAAATTCTAACCGTTTTAGTATTCGTACCAGCATACACTCGCCAGCAGGCATCTTCGTTAGTCGACGATTTTTCCGATACACACATACATGCAATATCTTCAGTCGTATATCCTTTTTTTGAGCAATCAATGCCGTAGTATAACTGCTCAAATGGGTCATACCACATTTCAGGTGATACAAATACCAATTCCTTATTATCCACTGATTGTATAAATCTATCTATCGGCATATACTTAAAAATCGTTTTTTTGTCTTTGGGGAATGAATAGCCGTTCAACATATGAATATGTTTGTATCCAGCCAACCGGGAACTTATTACAGATTTCATAATAACATTATCTGGTGATATACTTATTTATCTCAAAAGAGATTTAATGCTTACAAAAATATAAATATTTGCTCAATACGCAAAATAATTAGACTATATATGATATATTTTTGCGAAATCGCTAAAATATTCGAACTAATCTACTATCTTTGCACATGACAGATAAAATATGCAGTATAATGACTAAGGATATGAACCGGCTGAAAGTAGTGCTTGCCGAAACAAAGCGCACGAACCGTTGGCTGGCAGAACAATTAGGAAAAGATCAAGCAACGGTTTCTAAATGGTGTACTAACACCAGTCAGCCGAGTCTTGAGACACTATTCCAAATAGCGGAATGTTTAGGCGTTAAAGTTCAGGATTTGATAAGTAAAGACAATCCTAAAAGCAATGAGTAAGATACAGAATATAGACCAAAATATAGTTGCGAATGTTGCCGAGCGTATTGAACGACTGATTGCCGATGCTCGGGCACATGTTGCACGGGCAGTAAACATTACCGAAGTCATTACCAAATATGAAATCGGACGCATTATTGTGGAGGTCGTACAAGAGGGCGAAGAACGCGCGACATACGGAAAGCAATTGTTACAAGGTGTAGCTGACTTGTTGACAGAACGATTGGGAGATGGCTGGTCGGCGGAAACATTGAAAAGATGTCGCAAGTTTTTCATAATATATTCGGTCAAGGAAATTGGAACATCAGTGTTGACCGAATCTTCTGACAGCAATTTGGTCAACACTGTTGACCAAATTCAAAAATCCGCGACAATGTCACGAAAATCTGATGCAACATATCCTTTCTCACTCTCTTGGTCTCACTATTTGGTGCTGATGCGTATAGAGTCCGATGCCGAGCGCAATTTCTATGAAATCGAGTGTCAAAAGCAGAATTGGAGTGTGCGACAGTTGCAACGGCAGTACAATTCAAGCCTGTATGAGCGGTTGGCTTTGAGCCGCGACAAAGATGCCGTGATGCGATTGGCGCAAGAGGGACAGACTGTCAGCAAGCCTGAGGACATTCTCAAAAATCCGCTGACGCTGGAATTTCTCGGACTGAAGCCTGAAACGGTTTATTCGGAGAGTAAGTTGGAAAACGCAATTATAGACAAAATGCAACAATTCCTGATGGAACTCGGCAAAGGTTTTCTATTCGAGGCTCGGCAGAAACGGTTTACGTTCGACGAAGAGAATTTTTATGTGGATTTGGTATTCTACAATCGTTTGTTGCAATGCTATGTGTTGATTGATTTGAAGGTCGGGAAACTTTCGCACCAGGATTTGGGACAGATGCAGATGTATGTCAATTATTACGACCGTCACGTAAAAGAGGATTTCGAAAAGCCGACCATAGGCATCCTGCTCTGCAAAGAGAAGAAAGATGCATTGGTGGAACTGACCCTACCCAAAGATGCCAATATTTACGCACAGCAATACGCGTTGTATCTACCCGACAAGAGTACATTGCAGGCCAAGTTGAAAGAGTGGATAGACGAACAGGATTAAACAGAATAAATTATTCAAATACTACTAATAACTAATAATATTATGGCCACAATCATCAATAAAGTAAAAGCGGGAAAACATCCATTATTGGATTTAAGTAAATTTAGTGATGAAGAAAAGAAATTAATCGATATTCTAGCAATAGAATGGTATGTCACTTGTTGCGGAGTTGTATCTACAAGTTCACGGAGTACTTACAAATATACTCTTATTAAACCTACAGAGAAATATAGTGAATTGTTTAATTTCGAACTTGAGATTGCGGTATGTTTTAGTGACTACACAACATTAGAGCCTAGAGCTCTTGATGCTTATGAATTGGTATATAGTCAGAATCCAGGCTTCAGGGTTGAGAAAACAATAACAATATTATTATCAAAAGATAATGATGTTCGAACTAAGTTACAGGACATCTTAAGGAAAGATCCAGAATATCAGATTATAATTCCATTCTCTTATAAAGAAATATTAGAGAACAAAGACTCGTTTTTCATCCGCAATAGATTCAAAGAATTCTTTTATTCAAGAGATTTATTTTCATTTCAAAATCCTCTAACAAAGGCCTTCTATTTCTTCGGAAGAAAGGAATTAATACATAATATCGTAAGTAAGCATAATAGCAATGAGAATTCAGGTCTATTTGGGCTGCGCAAGACAGGAAAGACATCAATCGTATATGGCATACAGCGTGTATTAAAAAACAGCAATCAATGCTCCGTTTACATTGATTGTCAGGATCCATCTTTCCATAAATCGGGATGGAATAGAGCATTGTGGATTATTATAAGCAAAATAAAAGAGCAAAACAATATAGAATGCAAGATTCATATAGAACAAGAATATACGGAGGTTAATGCGTCATCACTATTTGCTAAAGATATTACTGCAATTTATAAAAGAGCTAAAAGTAAGATCTTAATAATCTTTGATGAGGTTGAGCATATAACTTATAATGTATCTCCAAGTAATCATTGGCACAAGGGTAATGATTCATTATATTTTTGGCAAGCATTGCGTTCTGCTTATCAAAGCAATATAGATATTTTTACTTATTTAATCGTTGGCACAAACCCTAAATGTGTTGAAATAGCGTCAATAAACGGAACGGATAATCCTATTTTCAATCAAATTCCTTACCAATATATTCCTTCATTTGATGTATCACAAACAAAAGATATGGTCAATAAGTTGGGCGGAATAATGGGTTTGAAATTCGATGATATTATTTATGGTAAATTAACTGATGATTTTGGTGGACATCCATTTCTTATTCGACTTGTATGTAGCCAAATCCATCAGATTGTCGATGAGCAAAGACCTGCACGGGTTGACAAATCGGTGTATGAGAAAGCGGCGGGATTATTCAATACAAAGTACGGCAATTATATTGAGATGGTTATAAACGTGTTAAAAGAATATTATCCAGATGAGTATGAGATGCTTAGAATGCTTGCTATTGGAGATATAACTACCTTCAATGAATTTGCTGCGATTTCTAGAGAATATACTAATCATCTGCTTGGATATAATATTCTAGACATGAATAATGAATCCTACTCTTTTAAAATAGAGGCTATAAAGCATCATTTAGAATTGGATAATAAATATGCAAAAATCACATTGTCTCAAGACGAAAAACGCAAAGAAATATCGGAAAGACGAAATAGCATAGAACCCAAACTACGCATAATAGTCCGACAAACATTAACAAGTAAATACGGTCAAAATGAAGCTAAACAAATGGTTTTATCAATTTATGGTAGTGAGCGAGAAAGAAAATATTATTCTTATTCAATAAAAGATATTTTTGACCCTAATAAAGCAACCGTATACTTCGAAGATCTAAGAAGAATAATATCTAAACATTGGGACGATTTCAAACATCTATTTGGTTTAGACCTATCCAGATTTAATACTTATATGAATAATATTAACAAATATAGAATAGATGCGCATGCAAAAGATATAAGCGATGATGAGATGAGCGAATTTAGAGTCAGTGCTAAAAATATAGAACAATACATATCTGATTATTTTGATTAATCTAAAGATAGATATGTGAAATAAAGTTTTTCGTATTTACATAACTCTTTGTTTATTGGATGCAGATTATATATTTCATACTGGCTATTGTTATTCTTGCGATATGGTTAGGACCATATGTCCTAATCGTTTTAGTCTTATGGGGGATAATTGCATTAGTGACAAAAAAAGGAACTGAGGTAAATAATAAATCTGCGAATAAATTCGATAACAATAGTCCAAATAATACTTCTATAAAAGAGGCTAACACCAACTACTTCCCGAAAGACTATTTTGAGATAAGCCAGCAGCAGAGTAAAAAAATTCAATCCGTTATCAATACCTTGAAGACCACAGAGGCTTCTGATACATATAAGATTATCCATCGACTAAACTCCTTAGAACTCAGCTATTGGGGGCAAAGGTCTGTTTACATATCGTCTGATTTGTATAGTCATATTCTAAAAGTAACCAGAGAGCGTATAGGCTCTGCTAAACGTGATTTTGTCAAAAGGGAGTGTGAGATCGTCATGCAGATTGTTGAGTTGTTAAAAGAAAATATTTCAGCAGACGATATAGTTCGTGCAATCTTACCACCGAAAGAAGATGCGGTTAATGTTGTTAAGTATGAGGTCGTTGTAGCAGACGCCGAGGATAGCATAAATGAACATGCCAAAGAACAATCCGAAGATCCGCAGGACAACGGCTGGGAAGCCGTTGAAGATTTGGAGAATCATCCGTTGCGAGATAAGGAGTATTGTCGGCAATTGCACAAGAGAGTTGAAGTTCTCCATCAAAATGGAGAACTGGATAAAGAGATCGACTTTATTCGGGAGACTATACAAAGTTACGAATCGGCAGAATTGCCGTGTCGATATTGGCAGTTGTTATTGAATGTTCGCCTTGCTGAGGCGGCAAAAACGAGAAATGCAAAATCGATAGCGCCAGCTGTGTCACAAATTGTTGCAAGTTTAGCCAATCATACTGTTCAGCGAGAAAAAGAACAAGCAGTCGAGGCAGAACAATATGCTTCACAATCTACTGATAGGTCAAACGATTTTTTCGACAGCTTCGAATTGTCCAAACAGAATAAATACGATGACGATATGTGCCCAACAGAAGGTGTGCCTTATTGGGGACATACTTATGTCTATTCTGTTGCCGAGTTGCAGAAAGCGAACAATCTGCAAAGACAGTTTTATAACTACTTCAAGGCGCAATTCCTCAAAAATCGCTATCTGGATATTGAAGATAATTCGAACTACGCCTTTGTATTGATGTTCGACCTGGCTGACGACTACAAGAAGCACAAAGATTACGAGTTGCTCAAACAACAACTCGAAACATTGGCAGAAAACTATCCGGTAGTAGCACCATACATCAATAGAGCCATATCGGAGGTGGTTACAACTGTCAATCAAGAAGAGGCAGAAAACTCTTTGCAATCATACGATAAATCGCGTGGTCAATTGTGCCGGTGGGTTACCTCAGGTGAAACAATAGAAGTACAGGGCATCAAACTGACGCGAGGGAACTTTTATATTGGCGAATGTTTCCGTCTTCCCGATAGCATCATTAGGAAAAACAGTTTTTACACTTCCGGATACAAAGGAGCCTATATTTACGGCTCCGTTCTGAATCCGGATTTACCGGCAAGTAATGAAGCACCTTCAAAAAACATATTTTGCTCCTATAAAGATATGTCTCCTGCTTGGCGGTACGAATATTTGATGTGGTTGTCAGGTAAGATGCAAGCAGCAGATGTGCCGGTGGAGATTCTTCTATTCTATCTTTACGGATGCGAAATACGGATGTTTATTGACCCGCAAACAAAGAAGTCGGAACGGAGAGCTATGCTGTCAGATGTCATTGAACTGTACAAATCTCTTTATTCCGAATCTGCCGAGGATTATGACGGATCGTTACAGCAGAAAATAGGTGATTTTATCGGATGCGCTATTGTTAAATATTTTCGTGATAATAAAGAAAATTTCTATACAAAAGGAATATTAAAAGATTGCAGCACATATCAAGATTATTATATCGCACATAAAATTGCGGGAACAAAGGCTTTATCACCGGAAGATGCTTTTGATATTGCCAATGAAATATACGATATCGAGCAACTTGTTCCGTCTGAATATATTTCGGTTGCACGGGAATATTTTATGGAGGACTTCAGCGGATTATATAAAAATCTCGATGCAAACTTCGAAATGACGACGCAGAATAAATCATTTTATTACTACAGTTACTTCAATAATAGTTATTTCAATTCCGAGAAGATCGACTTTTGTTATACCATAGATTCTCTGCCGTCAAATCTTTGGATGATTCAGGATGCCGTTAGAAGATGCTGTTGGAGTGTCGAGTCCAAATTCCGACGCTATAATCGGGAGAAAGAGCGTTCAGACGGCAAAGAGACTATTACGGCTATACAGTTACTGCCCGACAATATAGACATACGGAAGATACCGAAGATCCGAACGTTGATTGCTCATATTGAAAGCGAGATGCAATCAAACACCTACCTTGTTAAACCGATCGACTGGTTGCTTGCCCTGTGGGAATATGAACGCAAAGACGAGAAAAGTATTCATAAAGAGTATGCCGATTCCATTATCGGCGGTCTGCGTCGTTTAGGTTTCGACATCGTGCCTGATTATGAGATTGACAAGAAACGTTTCAACTTTGGCGATATTTGTGTGATATACAAAAACGAGGAGCATTACCCCGTTAAATCCACCACAAAATACGACAGGTCCGAACTGTTTATAAAACTGGCATCACATATTGTACTTGCAGACAAAGCCTCTGATGGCGATATTGCATTCGTCGAACAACAACTGAAATCTTTCAACAATACAGCAGGCAATCATCTTCATTTAATGGCATCTATCCGATGGAGATTCCAGGCAAAAAAGCAACCGATAGACAAACGGGCACAAAGCATCGTTGCTACGTTGACAAGCGAACAGCGAACCGATATGGGAAATGCGTTGATTCGGCTCGCCTGCATAAACGGAGACATTCATCCGAAACGAATTGACAACCTGAAGAAAGTTTTGCCGTTGCTGGGCTTTGAGTCAGACAATATCCATGCTCAAGTCCACCGACTGCTTACCGATAGCGACGGATTCGCAGTAGTGGAGAAGAAATCGGATGCCGTAGAATTTGCCATAAATGGTGAACAAGCATCCGCACAACGACCTGCCGCGCCAAGCGTTATCATTAATCCGAAAAAACTCCGTTTCTTTGAACAGCAAACAAAGGCTGCACAAGAACTTCTTTCAGGTATATTTGTCGATGAAGAGACTGCAAAGCCTCAAACGACATCGGACAACACACCAAAGGCATGGATGGATCTGTTGAAGTCGTTGTTGACCAAAGAACTGTGGACGCGTGCAGAGGTCGAGAATATGTGCAAAGAACGCGGATTGATGTTGGGTGCGGTATTGGAGCAAATCAACGACTTCGCATACGAGAAAGTTGATGATGCGGTTGTCGAAGACGACGGCGAGAATATATATGTTACATTGGATTATAAAGAACAATTGATATGATAAAACCCAAAGAACGAGAGACCATTATCCAGTCATTGAAAAGTGGCGTCGTACCGCGGCTCGGATTGCAGCATATTCAGGTAGGCCGAAGCGAAGAGTTGAAGTCGTTTGTTAATGATGTCGCCGCCATTTCGGAAGGCGGCACTGCATTCCGTTTAGTTATCGGAGAATATGGCTCCGGCAAAACATTTTTCCTGTCGCTTGTCAGAAGTATCGCTTTGCAGAAAGGATTGGTGACGATGAATGCCGATTTGTCGCCCACCAAACGCCTGCATGGGACCGACGGTCACGCCCGGGTTTTATTGTCGGAACTGATCTCGTCAATATCCACCCGCACCAAACAGGACGGAAATGCGCTGCCGAACATTCTTGAGAAGTTTATATCCAACGCCCGAACGGAGGCGGAACAGAGCAACCGCGATGTCGCTTCGGTCATATACGAGCAGTTGAGCGATTTGAATGAATATCCGGGCGGATATACATTTGCGCAGGTCGTCAATAAATATTGGACGGCGTATGAATCCGGCGATGATATGCTGAAAGACCGCGTTCTGCGGTGGTTGAGAGCAGAATATACAACAAAGACCGACAGCTTGCGCGACCTCGGAGTACGTGAATTTATCAACGACGCTTCATTCTTCAATACGCTGAAACTTTACTCTATTTTGGTGCAAAAGGCGGGATATAGCGGTTTGCTGGTTTGTATGGACGAGATGGTCAATCTCCACAAAATATCCAACAGTGTCTCCCGCAAAGCCAACTATGAAGAGATCTTGAATATCCTGAACAATACGCTTCAGGGAACTTTGTCGCATATCGGATTTATCATGTCGGGAACACCGGAGTTTTTGACAGACGGCAATAGAGGATTGTATAGTTACGAGGCATTGAAATCCCGATTGGCAGAGAACAGTTTCTCCAAAAATCTCGGATTGACAGACTACAATTCGACCGTGCTGCGTCTGGCCAATCTTACGAAAGAGGAACTGTACCTGCTGCTGATAAATCTGCGCAATGTCTTCGCAGGTAGTGACGAGAGCAAATACCTGGTCCCGAACGAGGCGTTGCTGGCCTATCTGAATCATTGCGCCAATAAAATCGGAGACAGTTACTTCCGCACTCCGCGCAACACGATTAAAAGATTTTTGGATCTGTTATCGATGCTTGAACAATATCCCGACTTGAAATGGTCGGATATGATTGAGCAAATCGAGGTCGCGCGAGATGTCGAACCGACCGAAGTCGGAGCGATTATCGCGCAGCAGGGCGAAGCCCAAAGCAACACGGATGACGATGTTTTTGCATCATTCAAATTGTAACTCCTTATGACAAGTGCTTCTTCATCTTATGACCTCCTCGATGAGCGCGTCCGCCGATGGATCTGGCGGCAAGGTTGGACATCTCTGAAAGATATTCAGGAGAATGCCATTCCTATTGTACTTGCCGGCGACCGCGATGTTATTATAAGCGCCTCAACCGCAGGAGGAAAGACCGAAGCCGCCTTTCTGCCCATTCTGACCTCTATATTGCAAAGCGGCAGAACTTTCGGTTATCAAGTATTGTATGTAAGCCCGTTAAAAGCGCTTATCAATGACCAATATCGCCGTCTCTCCGATATGACTGCCGATATGGGGATAGATGTTATCCCCTGGCACGGCGATATAGATGCCGCCCGAAAAACCCGGTCGTTGAAAAATCCCAACGGCATAGTTATAATTACCCCCGAATCGCTCGAATCGTTTTTGATAAATCGGGAGCAATTTGTAATGGAGGCATTCTCCTCTCTGCAATATGTGGTCATAGATGAACTGCATTCTTTTATCGGGACGGAACGCGGCAAACAGTTGCAATCGCTCCTGTCTCGAATCGAACAAGTTACACGCCGTCATATACCTCGTATTGCGATGAGTGCGACATTCTCGGACTATGATGCCGTGAAATATTTTCTTCGCAACGATAGTTCGATGCCGTGTGCCATACCGCCGCAAGGAGAAAGCAACCACGAAATTAAGATACTCGTCAAAGAGTTTATTGCATCAAAAGACACAGACGTAACCGTACCTATATCGCAGGAAATATACAACAATTTGCGTGGAAGCAACAACCTCGTCTTTACCAATAATCGCGGAAGCGCCGAGGAGTACGCCGTACTGCTGTCGGATATGTGCGAGGAAAAAGGCGTACCCAACGAGTTCAGAGTCCATCATGGCAGCATATCAAAAATAGAACGGGAATCGGTTGAACGCGATTTGCAGAAAGGCGAACATCCGGTAACCGCTTTTTGCACTTCGACATTGGAATTGGGCGTGGATATCGGCAAAGTCAAATCCATCGCCCAGATTGGCACTGCTATATCGGTTTCCGGGCTGCGACAGAGACTTGGCCGTTCCGGCAGGCGAAATGAACCATCCATTTTGCGGGTATTTTCAATCGAGGGAAATGATGATGGATTGTTGCATGATTTGAGAAGCAGCCTTGTGCAAAATATCGCTGTTATCGAGTTGATACGCGAACATCGTTATGAAACGCCCTCTATAAACCGGTTCCATTTTTCAACCCTTATTCAGCAGATATTGGCTGTTATAGCCCAATTCGGAGGATTCTATCCCAAAGATGGCTGGATGCTACTCTGCCAAAAAGGCGCATTTAAGAATGTAACACCCGAATTGTTCCTCGAACTGCTAAAATTTCTTGGCGAGAACGATGTTATTTCACAACTCAATACCGGGCAGATCGTAGTAGGCAAATTGGGCGAAAAGCTATTGAAATCCCCCGATTTCTATGTCGCGTTTATATCGCCTATTGATTTGACCGTAATTGACAAGGCAGATTCAAAACGCATAGGAATGATTCAGTACGTTCCGCAAGTCGGGCAAGTTATCAAACTATCCGGAAAACGTTGGCTTGTTGAGAGTTTTGATGAAGCGACATCAAAGATATATGTATCTTATATTAAATCTGGCGGAAAGGCAATGTTTGCCGGAGACGGTATAGATATAGACCGCATTATTGTTGAAAAGATGCGAGAGATATACCTGACGGATACTATATATCCGTATCTTGATGAACGTACGGGAGCTAAAGAGCATCTGAACCAAAGTCGTCTGTTCTTTTACCATAACCACCTCGACAAAAGTTCGTTTCTGCAATATGGGAATGAAGACTATTTCATAAACTGGGCAGGAACTAAGGTAAATAGAACATTGGCTCTGTTGGCACAATACTGTCTGAATAAACAATGTGATTATGACAGTTTCTATGTGTCAAACTTGACTGCGGAAGATGTTGAACAACTGCGGCAGGCTCATAAACCCAATGTAGTGGAACTGGCCTCACTGCTGTCACGCCAACACAAAACATTCCAAAAATACGACTACTTGCTGTCGGACAAATTGTTGGATATTGAATATGCTAACACATATTTAGATAATGAATCATTAACATTCATACCTTGACAATGTAAATATACAGAATATGGAAAGAGTTGATTATCAATCATTAGTCGTTCAAGATGTTATCAATCTTGAGAAGCAGGGAGATTTGAATCTGAATCCTTGGTATCAAAGGCGTTCAGTATGGAATGATTCGCAAAAATCATATCTCATAAATACGCTTTTTGAGAGAAAACCTATCCCAACTATTTATATTAGGCATACGATTGACCTAATAAAAGAAAAAAGTATTAAGGAGGTTGTGGATGGACAACAACGTATCAAATCCATAATTAGTTTTTATAATAATGAAGTTAGTGCTTTACACCCAGAAATAGGGAAACGTGTAAAGTACAATAATCTCAGCAACTATCAGAAGCAACGTTTTCTAATGACGCCCATTCCTATTGGTTATTTACAAGATGCAACAGATGCAGATGTAATAGATATATTCGCACGTATTAATTCTGTATCTAAAACTTTAAATTCACAAGAAAAAAGAAATGCAAAATTTAGTGGATTATTTAAGCAATTCTGTGTCGCTGAATCTACTAAAAGGCTTGAATTTTTCAAGAGGTACGGAATATTTACTGGTAATGATATTTCGAGAATGGCAGAAGTACAATTTGTATCCGATGTAATTATTAATATACTAGATGGATTAACTAGATTTAGTTCCCAAAGATTAGATGAATACTATAAACGATATGATGATATCTTTGACGACGGAGAGCGTATTAGTCAAGATCTTGATAAAATATTTGATATTATTATCCAAGTAAATCAGGAGGCTATAACAAATACAATATTTAATCGTCCGCCGATATTTTTCTCATTACTAATCGTACTATATAATAACATCAATAATATTAGTCTGAAAAAACTAGAGAATGGATTAATAGAAATAGATGCACATTATCAAGTTGATATTGAAAATAAAACACAAGACGATATTGAGTTTTATAATGCAGTCGCGGCTACGACTCAGGGAGAAGTACAAAGAATAATTAGAGATAAATATATTAAGAAATTTATTTTATAATGGGTCGCCCTAGCATTGCTGGTATATATAACAAAGCGATGTATGATATCTCACGGCTAGACCTTTACATACAAAAGAGCAAACATTTGCAGCCTGATATTAGAGGATATGTTGTTGAGATATTAATGCTACGCCTATTTAGCGTACTGGAATCATCGGTGCGAGAGATCGCTTTTCGTGTTGCATGTGGTGCACCATATAGAAATGGTTCATCTAGTAGCCCGATTGTTGTATGTGCAACTCTTAATGATGCGTTCAATAATTTTAAAACATATAATCGTAGAAAATCCTTATCTCACTTAAAATTCACGAATGTAAGTAGTACGAATGATACTATTAAGCATATCATAGATACATCTGAACCTTTCCGAGTTAAATTATCTGCATATGGCGTTCGATTTGAAGAAATGAGAAAAGTGAGGAACCATATAGCGCATCATTATAAAAATACATATACAGAATATAGAAGCGTGATTTGTGCTCGCTTTGGTGCGTTCAAAAAAATCAGACCGGCGGTATTTTTAAATTCACAAATATCATCAACAAACCGAATGACATTTATTGAAGAATACTTAAAAATCACTAAAGCGTTGATAAATGATATAACAGCGGGCAGATAAATTCTGATTTAGCAAATAGACGATATATCATAATTAGGATAGCCACAAGTATATGCGGCTATCCTAACGTGGCTTGTTTCCGATGTAAAATCTGGGTAAATGATACTAACGTTTCCTTCCGGTATTTTTCTTACCATCCCAAGGCAAGTCTGAGTGCGAGCCGCCGGCACCTGTGCCGACACGGGTTTGGGCGGGACCTCCGGTAGCAAGGATAATGGCAACTCCCAACAGATCGGCTTGCGCCGGACTTACCTGCTCCTGCGGCTCGAATACGGCATTAACAAACTCCTCGTCCGTTATTTCATGGTTGAAGTGTCGCTGCGCGAGGTCGTAGTCTATCTGACACTTTGTATCATCGAACAGTTCATTGCCGACACGTGTCCAAATATGCAACGACGGGTTGTTGTAGTTCGGAACATTGAGTTTGACCAATTCCGCACCTGATGACAGCCGATAACGCTGTGGATTGGCTTGGCGGTCGAGGTCGGTAATGCGTTGAGATTGGTTGGCTATCTGTACATCTTTTGCGTGAAGCGTCTTGCGGCAAGGCTTCTACCTCCTTGATAGCCTTGTCAATCTCCACCTGATAACCATTTTTGAGTTTCGCCAACTCCTGCTTGTGGCATTGTACAATGGCGTTGCGATCCTCTTGCAACTTCCTTATCTGTGCTTTAAGTTTGGCTATCTGCTCGTCTTTGGCTGCAAGGTCTTTCTTGGCTTTGGCAAGGTCGCCTTTGCCGAAGAGTGATAGAATGGCACTGCGTCCTTCGTTGGCTTTCTCCACTTCGGCATTCAGCCGGACAATATCGTTTTCGTATTGCAACATCTGCTGTCGATAGTATTCGCCGTTGGACTGGTGCTTGGCTGTCGACCCGACCACTCCGCGCTGCAACCCAAACTCCCGCATGGCTTCGGCATAGGTATTTTGATAAGTGGATAATCTTGCCCGTCCCATCACCTCATCTGCCGACAAACGCGGTCCCGTCTGTGTCCGATACTTTTTCTCGCCTTCGCGGAATTTTCGTTTGCGTTCTCCCGTAACGATCGGCACAACCGTCGCGTGGAGGTGCGGCGTCTTCTCGTCCATATGCAGCACGCACGACACAATATTATCTGCACCAAAAGTATCGTTGAGCCATTTCAGATTGGCATCCTCCACTTATCCAACTTGCCGCTTTGTACAATCTTCGTCATTCGTTCGTGGGTGCCGGTAAGGATTATTCGAATGGCTTTTGTCTGGTTTTTACCGATCTTGCGATGAAGTCCGGCGTAGTCGATACGGTACTGGACAGCCTCGGTACGGTTGCGCACTCCGTCGGGGAAGCGGATTAACTCCCGATTGAGGTGCGTTCTTGACTTGTCGGCATTGTAGGGAATGTACACTTTATCGTCGGTGGTCTTGCGTTCGATATGGCATGACATTCCGGAATCATTGCCGCTGCCTCGCTGCAAGTGGCACACGGCGTACTGGATATTACTCATAGTTTGATTCGTTGTTTAATGTATAACTGTTGCTCTGTTTGGGATTGGGGTGTAAATTTCCGTCATCGCACAACTGCAAGGCATCGGGAGTCGGGAGGGCAAGCCCTTTCGCTTATGGGGCTTTTTTAGCTGCCGCTTGCGGCTGCGGGCGAAGCAAAAATGCCCTAATAGGCTACGGAAATTTACCCAACCCAAATTCCCCGGACAGTGAACTGTCCAATCACGATTCATCAACCAACTCCAAGTCCAATTCATCAATGAGTTGCCGAATGCAGGGATTGCGGGTAATCATCTGCTGGAGTATCTGGCGGCGTGTCGGTGTTGCAAGCAAAAAATCGGCGATATCAAGCCCCCGATCGCGCTGTTTGTCCGTCGCCATATCTTCGAGTAGCGTACTGACAGCAACGTTCCGGCAGACGGGTCGAAGCATCGGCAACTTCTCCCTCCACGCATCGGTCGCTCCAAGATCGGGCAACAAGATAACATTCCGTCCGCGAAGCACGTCTATGATCTGGATATTGAAGCAGCCATTCTTCCCTCCCGTGGCAAGCCAAAGGATATCGGGCATATAGTGCGAAGCAATAACAGCAGATTTCTCGCTCTCTACCAGAAAGACCGTCCGGTCGGGATGCAAAGGAAGCAGATGCTGTCCGAACAAGCATTGCTGCAAATGGAAGTTCGGCAGGCGGAGTTCTGCGTGCGCCCAACTGACACGGGCTTGCGGCTCCTTGACACGGCGACAGGTCGCCGAATCGTACAGCATAATCTTGCCCGTGCGAACTTTTCCCGTCTCGTCCGTCTGCCAGAAGACTGTCGAGCCGCCCCACTTTGCCGATGTACCGATACGGTAGAGATTGAACAACCGCATTGTCTCCTCCGTGCCGAACACACCGCAGAGATACCGATACAACGGGTTCTTATCATAGTGTGACAAACTTGCTTCTACAATGGCTGGTGAGATATAAGAGGGCTCAACAGGTATCGGTCGGGCGTGGATAACGGTCTGGCGAAATATTCGCTCGATACTTCGGTTATTATTGGACACCGCTGCGGGGTTATCCCGAAAACACTCGCGCGGCGTGTAGTGGTAGCCGCAACTCTGCTCGTGGTCGCATTTGCCTACCGTCGAGGGAAACCGCACCGTTTCCTGTTCGTCGATATACCGGACAAAGCAGCGCTTCTTGCCGCAGTTCGGGCAGTCAATCTTGCTACCGCAACGGTACTTCTCTAAATGAAAACGGTACTCACTCATCGCTCGTCGGTATTATCGGTTGCACACTGCACTTTTGCACTTTGACCTGCCGGCGCTGTAGCCTTACCCTCCGATGAAAGTGCAATAGTGCAAGATGCAATCGCAGAAGTCTTGCGATAGGTACCGTGATGCAATTTCTCCAAAACAGAGTTCGGCTCTTTGCTCAGTTTGTCTAACGCATAGTAGACTGTGCGGCGGGACAACTCGACCCTTCTGCCGGCAATGACGGCTTCGCCCGCCGTGAAGGTATCGCCGAGTAGCGACAGCCACGCCTCTTTGTTGTCCCCGATACCGGCGGAAACGATACTTTCCTGAACGCGTCGATAGGTATCTTCGTAATAGTCGATCATCCGGATTGCCGCCTTGACGGAATCGAGGTCGATATACTGCATATGCCCCTCACCAGCAGCCCATTTCAGGATCTGAAAGACTAACGACAGCCGCGCGGCATTACCGTCCAATTTCGTTTTGCGGCTATCGACTTCGGCATCGTTCTCGACGGCATTCACCGTGTCTATGATCCCGTTATACCAATCGTAGAAATACGCCTCGGCATCCTCCGCCAGATTCAGCACCAGCGAACAAACCTTATTGCCATTCTCATTAGTAGGACAAGGTAGGTTGAGAATCCTGTTCAGTATCGCGCCCCACTGTCTCATTGTAGCGGGACGGGGCGTGTTGCGATCTGTGCGCTGCCATTTCGAGATGCGCTGGTCGTTGGGATAGACAAAGAGAAAGCGATCGAGCAGGCAGTTGGCTTTATACTCGTTGCGGAATACCTCCGGCAGCAGATTAGTCTGCACCGAGCCGATGACATTGATGCAGGGCTGGCGAATCAGTATCGGTCGCGCTTCGGATTTGCGGATAGACTTTAACGGGCGTCCGCTGTATGCCGAAAGCAGGTCTTCAATCAGGTTGTTTTTGCTGTTGTAGCGTTTCACGGAGTTGAACATCGCCAGAATCTCATCGACCTCGATAGCCACACCCCGAAGATTGTGCTGGTGGACGTGCATTAGTGCCTCGGGCGTAAAGTCCGATATGACGGTAGTGACCAATTGGGGCTTTTTGAGCAGCAGGTCGTCCGCCTCTTTGCTTTTACTCGCTGTGGCGAGTGTGCGGTCGTACTCGTCGCACTTCTGCAAATACTGTTCGAACATCCGGTCGTCCTGCTCGTGAATCGGGCGGTAGAGGAAACTCAACGGCGGGGTCATACCCAGTCCGGGGCGGCCGACAAGCATCATATAGATCGACGGACTAGTCCGCCAGTTGCCTTTAATTTGTATCTGGCACGCATTGCCGATAGCGGTTGCCACCGCCGACAAGACAATCGGAGCCGAATACTCAATATTGAAGTTCTCATAGGTGGCAAGGTTGAAGATAATCTCCTGCACCCGCTGAGGGAATACCTCCAACGGCAAGCCCGATTCCGCGACCCGACCCGCTTCCGCTCGGAGGCGGTTGGTCAGTTCCAATGCGCTATACATACCCACCTCCCTGCTGCTCCGGCAGCATCGAATCGGTGGCAAACGCCTCGTAGTGGAAACGGCGCAGGAATCGTTTCACATCCTCCTGCGTGTACCAATACTTGTCTCCCTCGCGCGAATAGCCGAGATAACCGTTGTCGCGCAGTTTTTTCAGATACTTGTCTTTAATGCACAACATCTCCATAAGTGTCTTATTGTCATAGACACGGTGCGCCTGTGTTGCCCGATTCTGTATGGGCAACATTTTATGTTCCTCCACGAGACCGAGAATCTTTTCCAATAGTTCCCGGTCGCAGAGTTCCTTTATACTCTTTTTGTGAGCCATTTGCTAAAAAATGTTTATGGCTCGGCAATCCTAATGCGCACTCAGACTCCCTTGCCGCAGTTCATATTATGGAACGATTGCGCACATTGTTCCGTTATCGGCGGCAAATGTATAAGAGGCTGAAAACGACCGGTGTTAGGATAGATTACCATAACACCGGCTAACAAGTTAGGATGAAATTAGGATAGGCGGATAACATCTGCTGTAATCCGCTGACTATAAACAAAAAGAGCAGCCGGATGGGCTACTCGAATAATTTGTCGATTTTGTGAGATTTCTGTGGGACAGTCAAATCTTTTCGGTTTTGTCGCGACTGACCGAGTTCCGATTGCTCGAACAAAGCACTCAATTCGGCATCGGGGAAGAAGCCCGAACAGCCGAAAGTCCAATAAGTTTCTTCCAATCTTTCTTCTTATAGTCTTTATATTCAGCCCAATTAACGCCTATTAGTTCTGCAATCTTTCTTTTGAGCCGATTATTGTAATTACATACAGTGTCTCACTACTGTCCACTAAAAATGGACAAGGTTAAAAATTAAATAAATTCGGTTCACTTGAATCATATCGGTCTTTG
>CANQGQ010000015.1 GCA_947623305.1 uncultured Alistipes sp.
GCCGAACAATCCGAGAATGCGCCGTGATAATAAGAAGAATCATACCCACCCTCGATAGTTTTCAATTGGGAACCTTTTTCGAAGGTGACGGTTGCCAAGGAAGAACAGCCTTTGAAAGCTGCGGCCTCGATGGTCTCTACACTGGCGGGAATTTCGATAGACGTCAAAGCCGAACAATCCGAGAATGCGCCGTGATAATAAGAAGAATCATACCCACCCTCGATAGTTTTCAATTGGGAACCTTTCTCAAAGGTTACGGTTGTCAAAGAGGAGCAGCCTTCGAAAGCTGTTGCCTCGATGGTCTCGACACTGGCAGGAATTTCGATAGACGTCAAAGCCGAACAATTCGAGAATGTGCCGTATGCATAATAATAATACCCACCCTTGATAGTTTTCAATCGGGAACCTTTTTCAAAGGTTACGGTTGTCAACTTAGAACAGCCTTTGAAAGCTGTAGCCCCGATGGTCTCGACGCTGGCGGGAATCTCGATAGAAGTAATAGAACAATATGAAAATGCCGAAGAACCGATTGTTTGCACGCTGGCAGGAATTTCGATGGATGTTAAAGGACAACTTGCGAAAGCCGAAGAACCGATTGTTTGTACACTGGAGGGAATCTCGGTAGCTTTCAATTTGCTGCCTGCGAACATCGATTCGCCGATTTCCGTCAATACATCGGGCAAAATCAGATTTTCAACTGGTGATTGGTAAAATGCTTTGGCGGGCAAGGCCGTGATGTTGACTTCCGAAATATCAAGGCTTTTCAGTTGGGGCATTTCGTGGTGAATAAACATAAAGTCGACGTCGTTCAACACGCCCGTGATTTTCAACGAACCGAGGTTGGCATAGTCGTAATCGGCCAAAGCAGCCTCCAATCCGCCCAACGTCTCGACATGCACCTCGGTGCAAGTGCCCAGCTGTTTGAAAATAATCGTTTGCAGGGTCGTGCCCTGTTCGCTCAACAACCGCACCGTAGCGAAGCGCGAAACCCCGTCGTTGGCCGCAATCTGAAACGTAACGGTCTCTTCCCGCATGGCCCGAGTTTCGACGACCGACAACCACGATTGAGCGTCTTGGGGTATATCGACCGTATAATCGAGGTTGGTGGAGAGTTTGATTTCTCGGGTGCCGCCTTCGACCGAGGCCTCGACAACGTTATCGGCCAGGATAATCTGCCCCTGCATGCAATCGATTGCGGCCATCACGGTACGATAGGAGCCGTCGTTGGCAAAAACGAGCACCTCGCTTTCGACGATCGGGTCGGGTGCCGTAATGGTGATGGTCCCTTTCTCCGTAGTCGAAGCGTCGACCGAAACTTTCCATCCATCCTGTGCAAGAGCCTTGACGACGGTTTGCTCGGTTGCCCCTGTGATGGTGTAACCGATCGTTTTGCTCTCGCCGCCATTGAGGATAGCGACTTCGGTCGTATCGAATGCGATGGCGAATGCCGAATTGTCGCCCTTGGGGATGGTGATGACCGTATCGTCTGGTAATTTGAAATATACAGCATCATCATCTTGGGATACTTCGATATTGTCTGCATTCTTGCCGTTTGTGATAGAAACCGAACTTCCATCAGAGAATGTAATTTCATAACCGTTTTCGGTTGGGGTGATAGAATGAACGAGAAGATTGTTCTCGTAGGCACGCATCACGGTTTCAAGTGTTTCGATACGATGCTGTAAGGATTCGATATTCTGTCTGATGTCAGAATCGTCGTACTTGTCGCTGCAACCCAACAGCAACAGCGTGCACAAAAAGAAAGCTAAAAGGTTTTTCATAGGATTAATCTATTTTTTAAGAATTGATTTGATAACTTCTTTGAGTGTGTTAATTTCGTGCATACCAGGTGTAAAATCCGATATATCTGCAATGGTATCGACGAAATCGCAGTATCTCACAGTTTGTTTTATAAGTTTATTTAAGAAATAAATTCGCATGTAATATGCATCTATTTTACAATCACTGCCAAGAATCTCATCCTTGCAATAGATTACTGGTTGATCTTCATAAGTAATCGTCGCATTGCACTTTTGGGGTTTACTATCAACAGGTTCAAACACGAAATTATCGGATGCTTCGCATTTTCGAAAATACAAATATCGACTACCTTTATATAGGGATTCTATTAAATCATTGTAAACATGATCGAAGAATTCCAAGTAGTCTTCTCCGTTAAAGTTTTCTTTCATCTTGTAGGCTCCGAGTAATAAAGGAAGCATTATTGCCGATGAAATAAATTCTTTCTTTTTCAGCTCTTTAATCAACTGAATAACAAATGGTTCATTTGTTTCTCCTTGTAACACCATAACACAATAGTTTTGTCACCGTATCGACTCCGCTGCGGTGGGTTTTCATAATAGGGATAAAATAAAGAAAGTGTGGAGTCGTCCGTTTATCTGACAGTAGGCATTTGGCGGCGCCCGAGAACAAATAAACAATACCCCACACCGAATAGCAGTTGCATCGGGAACCGATACAAAAACTATACACGGTGATGAATGTCCTGTATTGCCTATCCTTGTTCTCTGAAAATCGCCAAATTTTACTGTCAAGGATTAGCGAAACACTTTCACTAAATAAATTTGTCGCAAACCCAGCGGATTTGCACGACAAAGTTAATAAAAATGTTCGGCAATACGCAACATTCGTTGGGGTATTGTTATCAAAAATATGTCGGTGCAAAGTTCCGAAAAACAAATTTTTTGTGCAATAGGTAGTCGTCTGGATACAAAATTTTGTTATTCGTAACTCGGGGCGGTACATTTCGTTCGTTTCGGGTGCTGAAATTGCAAAATCGTGCGTTTTGCGGTGTTTGCAGATCGCTTTTCGATGCTTTTTGTAGGCGTAAATGCAGAAAACAGCACAAAACGATGTTTTTGTCTTTGCAGATGCGGTTGCGTATTCTGCTTATTTTCTGTTGTTTGCTCGATAATACCCTTTCGAATTGCCGTTGTTTTCACACTGCTGCAATTTTTCGAATCACGTCGTCCAGGCAGATTGCCTGTCCGCTCGATCGACGTCCCCACCAATGGCAGCCGAGCGCTTCGATTACAATCTCGTCCTGCTCTCGAAGTTTCCGTGCCAGGTAAGACGAGACCAGCCACCACTCGAAAACCTCGTCATCCGTATCGAGGAAAGGATACAGATACGTTTCATCGATCCTGCCTGCCCGAATCAGTTCCTCGACCACCTCATGCTGTTCGCAAAACACATGTGAATCCACGATGCGTTTTGCCCTTGAATGTTTGTCCATATTTTTTGCTCTTTACATTCGATAAGGGGACGGGGGATTTGATCTGTTACTCTTTATAGTGCTGGGACATAAAGATGAGTGGTATCGCATTTTCTCATTCTATAAATCAAATTGAACACTATGTACGAGAATTTGAATTGTTATATTTATTTTATAATTTTACACAATTCATAACTATTACTCGAAACTTATGGCGGCAATATCATTAGAAGAACGTAGGCAGAAAGCGGTAGAATTAGTAGCAGAAATTACTATATTAAAAAGTTCTTTGGATACCATTGTTAAAGATGCCAATTCTTTACTTGGGGATATAAAGTCGAATGATAAAATTTATAAGTCTCTTGTTGAAAAATTAGATGCAATTAGCAAAGAGACCTCGACAGCTATTACGGGGTTTAAAGGAGATAAAAACAAAATAACAAAACTCCTTAATGAGGCCGAACGGTTTTATAAAGACAAATATGTCCCTTTGGCAGCTAAATATGCAACAAAAAGGAAAGAATTTACCTCAGATACAATCGGTGCAGATAAAGAACGGAAAAAGTTTGAAAAATTAAAAGCAGCTTGCGCATCCCAATATAACGAAATCATCATTTTGGGAAAAAATTATAAGGCAAGGATTGTAGAGTTAAAAAAGATCGAGAGTGCTATTCAGAACTTGCATCGCACCGCCGAGCAAAATAAAGGCAAGATAAATAAGTTATATGAGAGTGTTGTAGCCATACATAAAGAGATTACAACACGCAACACCAATATCAAATATTTAGAAAATGAATGTGCTACTCTTACAAAGAGCATTCAAAAATATACTCGTGAATCAGATAGCAATGCTAAAAAAATAGAAAAATTATATCAGGATTCAGAAACGAAATTAGCTAAGATTCAGGGAATCTATGAGATTGCAAGTGAAACGGGTCTTAGTGGTGAATTTGAGAAGCGACGAAACACGCTGAATAAAGAAATTAAAAAATGGGAAATATATATATTAGTAACATCCAGTCTGTTGTTTATTGGTATTATAGGGTTATTTATTTTCCAATTAGGTATGAATAACTGGATGTTAAATGCGACTTTCGATTTGAATTTTTACATCCGATTTTTGATCTTTTCCCCTGTTGTCTATTACCTTTATTTTATTTCAGTACAATATAGTAAAGTGAAACAATTACACGATAAGTATGCGTTTAAAGTAACTCTTTCCATGACTATTCAATCGCACATCGAGTTGCTAACACAACGAGGGTATTTTAATGATGAGAAGCATCTTGATCAAATAATAGAGTTTGTACTCGATGGATTCAGAAATATTTATCGTGAACCTAATAATAGTTCTGATGATTATAAAATGAAGATAAAACTGGCAGATTTTGAGATTGAAATGCAAAAGAAATTCATTGACCAATTGGCAAAATTAACCCCTAAGCAATCTCGATAATTTTTCGAGTACAAAAACACTCCGACCAGCATTAGCCAGTCGGAGTTCGTTTTTACTTTGCAATCATCCTGTCCCTGACGATCGTTATGCAGGCTGTTGTCGTGCCGCTGATTTTGGGCGCGGTCTGCTTCACTTCGTATCACCTGGCCAGGTCGGTCGCCTTGGCCATTCGATGGATTCCTAAGTCATCGTATATGCGTTGCAGTTCCGTTTTGACCCTGCTTTTGGCGATGGCCGTCTGTTTGGCGAAAAGGGCGTTTATCATCAGCACGATTTTATACTCGGTCGGCAAGGACTGGCGTTTGGCCAACTCGCGGCGGATGTTGCCGACGTGGTATTTCAAAGCCGCTACTTTCGCAGTTCCCAACTCATCGTAAGCCTGTTTCACGAGCGGCTGTTTTGTCGCGATTCGAGCGCATGACTCCTCGTGGCTCTCCAACGAGAATGACGGCAGGGTCGTTTTCAGCCAATGGTATTCGTCGAACAAGTCTTTGAACGTTACCCGCAAATGAGGCTCGGTTCCCAACTTCTCGATAAGCTTGCTGAACGTATGCTGCATGATGCTGTATCCGTTTGTTTTCAGTTCATCCGCAAGATGGACGTAGGTTCTGTAAATATGGCGGCAGATTTTGAAGTTCACGATGTCCATGTTGGCGAGGTTCTTATCCACCACCAGCCGATTATCTTCTATGCGTACATACTGTTCGTTGATGTAGGGGATTTTCGATAAGGTCTTGCTGCGTGCCGTGTCGCTCAAAGAATTGATCTCCTCGGCGTATTGCACGGCCTCCCGCAAGGTTTTCTCGGTAGCAGCCACGAATTCATCCAGGGTTACCTCGCGGCTGTATTTGGTCGTGGAATAGACATGGATGATTTCGCCCTTGTATCTGGAATCCCGCAGCCGACCGCAGATCTGAGTGAACAGGGTCGAAATATCCAACAGCGTGTGGGCCTTGCGACCGTCGCTGACGATGAACGTTACGCCATTTTCATCGTAGAGATCGCACCCTTCGAAACAGGTCGAGGTGTAAAAGTTGATCTTCTTCACGGGGTCGGACGGTTGGCCGATGGAATAATCCGCGCTTAATTTACGTCGGTTGCGCGTTCCGTTGTCTCCGCTGGCGGAGCAGACGATCTTGACCTGTTCGGGCGGAAGTTCGGCCAGGCCGATCACCTCGGCGATGAACTCCACGCTGTTGACGAAAATATGCAGGTTGTAGGGCAGCCCTTTGTCCAATACCTTTCGGCATTCCTGAACGATGTATCGGGCAGGTCGGGAGGTCTGACGGGAATGGATTGCGACCTCGGTCGATCGGGGCCAGCGGATGGCACAAACGGGCAGGTGTTTCAATTCCTCCAAAACATACTTCCGTTCGATCGGGGTGGCGGTCATGTAAGTAACCCGTGCGAACCGATTCGCTGCTGCCAACAGGTTCCGAATGGCCGTATGGCGGAACGAATAGGCGTTGAACAAGACGTGCCATTCGTCCACCAATAAAAATAGGTCTTTATAAGGATGAAGTCCTGCCGCTTCCAGTGCCCGAATCGTTCGTGGCAGGGAATAATCTTCAACGGGGAGTGAGTACGCGCATAGTCGATGATCGTTCGTTCGTCAATGCCCTCGTAAACGCCCAAAACCGAAATCGCATCGTTACGATAAACGGTCTTGTTCTTCACCAAGGCCACATACGGCATGGCGATCAGGGTCGGTACGGCATTGCGGATCGCCAATTCGGTAGCACCGCAACCCGTCTGCCGTTTATTGAACAGGCAGTTTACGGGAAGCTCGGTCAGAAAGTCCGACAAATATGCAGCTCCATCGGGAGCATCGATCACTCAATCTTGATCGGAACAGTTATTCGTATTCATACTTGTAAATGTTTAGCGGTTAATCGTATCTTTTTATTTGAAATCTTCGGTTATCTTCCATATTTTTTAATCCTGTAATCGTATCTATAAAGAAAATCTTCGTTTCGCACTCAAAAAATGTGGAAACGATGCACAAAAATAAGGCAGACGGTAGCTGCCTTGCGAAAATCGGTCGTTTGGTAAGTAGGATCGTACCCGCTTTCGGGTTTTGCAAAGATACGAACCGCCGTGAGGGAATCCAAACATCGGAGTAGTTATTTTCAGCCGTTCCCACAGAAAAACGCAAATGCACAGACCGAGCGAATCCGCCTATCCCGTACCATGTAAAACGGTCTGCTCGGGCCGACGATTCGCTTTTTGTTCTGAATGCCTTGTAAAACACGATTTTTTGTACTGATCGGCTGGTAAAACACGCTTCCCGAAGTCAAACAGAACAATTTTTCAGGCTGGTTTGTTCTGTTATTCCTGGGTTTGCTGCTTTTACAGGGATTCGTTATCTTTGAAACATAGAAAAACGTATACGACCACCTATGAGCCATGCCATACCTTGCAACTGGAGCGATGAAGCCATGGAGTATGTCGATAAACTGGCAGACAAAATCAATGTCGGCTGGGATGGCGAATGCGAGTGTCCGAGCGATTGGGCCTTTCGTTTTCTATCCCGTATGAAAGCGGGAGCCATCAAAACACCGTTTTCGTATGAGGCGTTTGTCAACAACAAGGAGATAATCGCTACATTGGAAAGCTACGCATTGGACATCGAGAAATACTGGTTCGTTCTGCTGTTCATCTACGATATTACGTGCGATTTCGGCATCCATGCGGCGGATGCCAGCAAGACGGATTACGATCTGTTCGTTGAGATAAACGCCTACTTGCAGCAGCATCCGCACGCTGTTCTTTACCTGTCGGACGATCGGGAGTTGCGCAAAAACAACCGTTATGAAACCGACAGCCCTGCGATTTTGCTGAATCTGCGTCGATTCGTGAAACAAGAACTGGACAAATACCGAGAACGGCCTCGAATAAAAGTGTGGACGCACGATGTCCAGTGCAATAATTACACGCTATCGTTAGGTGCAGCCCAACAGCAAGTGTTGATGTACAAATTATATAAAGCCTTGTTCGCCGTGCTTGGACTGCCCGATTTACGGGCCAAGAAAGGGGGAACCGTTTCGTACAGTAAAATGCTTCTCGTTTCCCGAATCATCTATTTTTGTCGATTGACTACAAACGAATCCTTTGTGGTAGAGGATTCCTCCCTGAAAGGGGTGCTCAAACAATACAGAGACTTCGATTTCAATCGACGGCATCCCAGAACCTATACGGGCGGTTTGAATCTGTCCGAAAACAAGGGTGAGTAAATCGCCCTGAGGTTTACTCCCTAAAATCGAGATTTTCTGCCCCCATCTTTGCAGTGTCGAGAAATCCCTCGATGCTGCTGAGACAATGGGCGGGTCTTAGGCAGTTTAGAAGCCCCTCCGTTAATGGACGGAGTAAATAAAAACATGTTACCATCTAACATTTATCCCGCAGCCGAAGTAGCTGCGAACGTCGAGAACGGGAACAACGCCGTTAAAGCGCATGCACCCAAGGTGGAGCATCGACGCGGGCAAACCCCTTCCAAACGGCACCAGATTCCTGCGTTGTGGAAAGTGCTGGGCAAGTCTCGCGCTGTGTTCATGGTGCAGATCACCAAGACCAACGAGGTTAAAGCAAATTGCATCCAGCGATTCATGCCTGCACTTTATGCCGACACGAACCAGTTTTGGATCGACTTCATGGAGCAGGTAAATATCTTGCTCGACAGCCGCCGATTCTGCCGTGAAAGCAAAGCGTTGGGGGCCCAGCCCGAGCATGTGGCCGAACACGTGGTGTTCCTTGGAAGCGCCTCTGTGAAAAAGGTGTTGCGCGAGGGGGTACAGAGCACGTTAGGTGCGTCGATTCAGTTCTACAAGGAACGGTTTTCGCCAGCCGAGGCAGACAATTACCGTGAAGAGGCAGAAGAAGAACGGATTGCAGATCAGCCTGCATCGAACGAGACGGCGATATGATGTCAATCGCTGCCACGGTCGGAAAGAAAAGAGGTTGCGGAAATAATCCGTAGCCTCTTTTTCTTCATAGCAGATTCTTCATCGCGGCGTCGATCTGTGCGTTTTCGAAACTGTCTAAATAAATTTGCGTCGTGGATAAATCGGAGTGTCCCAACGATTCGGAAATGAGCGCCACACTTACGCCAGACCGCTTCAACACAGTAGCGTAAGTATGACGGGCAACGTAGGTGGTTAAAGGTGTTGTTAACCCTAACAGCCTGCTCCATGATTTCAATGCTCGGTTTATGTGAATCAAAACCTTATGTACGCGATTGTGAATTTGCTGTTCTGTGCAGTGTATATGACGGTCGAGAATCGGAAAAATGTAATCTTCCCGCATGGCCCCCGAACGTGCATATTTGGCAATGATTTCTTTTGCCTGTGGGTGCAATCGACACGTCATCGCTTTACCTGTTTTATGACGATGATAGAAAATTCTATCCTCCTCCATATCGGTGTAGCGTAGGGTCGCAATATCCTTGAAATTGATGCCTGCCGAGAAGTACGAAAACAAAAATATATCCCTCGCAAACTCGGTATAGGGCGATCTCGTTACGGGCGATTCGCTCTGTATTAATCGTTGTATATCCTCTTTGTGAATGGATCGTTTACGGGTCTGCGTCCAATGCTTTCCGACTTTGTAGAGGGCAAAAGGATTCTCCCTGCAAAGAAAGATTTTGTCGGCTATGGCCTTATTATAGACGGCTTTCAGTACGCTCAATTTCGTGGCAATCGAATTGGGTTGATTTCCCTCTCCACGTAAAAAGGTCTCGAACTCGGCCAAAAATCGGGATGTAATATCTTCAAACCGTAATTTGGCTGAATGGAATTTACCGAGCGACGTGCAGGTTGCCGTGTACTTGATGGCTGTATTGATTCTTCCTGTTTCTTTCATCGCTGCAATCTGCCGTTCGAAATAGCTGTATACCAATTGCGAGGTATATTGAGCCGTTCGTTCGAACAACGTGTCGAATGTTACGGGAATATCCAATGCTTCCAACCTTTTCATCTGCTTGCAATAGCCTGCCAATGTGCTGTCTATCCGACTTTGCAGAGCGGCTCGTTCGGGGCAGTCAGCCGTCAACATTCCGCTGCTTTTATCCCAATAACAAGGCTTCACCGATAGACCGAGGGCGAGCATTTTCGTACTGCGATCGTGGGTGAATCGGAGCATCAGCGGAGACTGGCCGTTCCTCTTGATTTTGCCTGTCCGTAAAACAACTTTGATTTTCATTTACTTGCGTGTTGCGCAAGCAATCGCGGATAGCCGATTTTGGGTACAACAAAGGGTACAACATTGCGCGTTCAACCCTGCTTTCGATCTTTGTTTAAGCCCGCCCCATACGAAAAAAGCGATTACGTATAAAACGTAATCACTTGATTTTCCGAGCTGTTGACGAGGCTTGAACTCGTGACCTCTTCCTTACCAAGGAAGTGCTCTACCACTGAGCTACAACAGCATTTCCCTTGTTTTGCGGTGCAAAAGTACGCAAGAAAAATGAATTGACCAAAAATTTATGCAACTTTCCCGATTATTTTCTACCTTTACTTCGAATTCAGAACTTCAACCCTATGAAACGAATCCTCATTGTCGGTGCCGGCGGCCAAATCGGCTCCGAATTGACAACCTATCTGCGTGGAATCTATGGCGATGCACATGTCGTTGCAACCGATATGCGCGAATGCCGGTCGCTCGGCGAAACGGGTCCTTTCGAAGTCCTCAATGCGCTGGATGCTACGGCGATGGCTTCGGTCGTCGCACGCTATCGGATTGATACGATCTTCAATTTGGTGGCGCTGCTTTCGGCGGTCGGGGAACGCAATCCGCAGATGGCCTGGAATGTCAATATGGGTGCATTGAACAATTCGCTCGAAGTGGCCCGACAGCATCATTGTGCGCTCTTTACCCCCAGCTCGATCGGCGCGTTCGGCCCGACGTCGCCCAAGGACAAAACCCCGCAGGACACCATCATGCAACCGACGACCATCTACGGCGTTTGCAAGGTTACGGGCGAGCTGCTCGGTAACTACTATCATCATAAATACGGGGTCGATACTCGTTCGGTGCGCTTCCCGGGCATCATCTCCAACGTAACGCTGCCCGGTGGCGGGACGACCGATTATGCCGTTGAAATCTATTACGAGGCGGTCAAAACGGGCCGTTTCACGTGTCCCGTTCCGGCGGACATTTACATGGATATGATCTACATGCCCGACGCATTGCGGGCCTGCGTCGAACTGATGGAGGCCGACCCTGCTAAACTGCTCCATCGCAACAGCTTCAATCTGGCGTCGATGAGTTTCACGCCCGAGATCATTCGGGCCGAAATCGTGAAGCGGATCCCGTCGTTCACGATGGATTACGACATCGACCCCGTGAAGAAGGAGATCGCCGAAAGCTGGCCCAATTCGTTGGACGACACGTGTGCCCGCGAGGAGTGGGGGTGGAAGCCCGAGTGGGATTTGTCGAGCATGACCGACGATATGCTGGAACACATCCGTCGGAAAACCGCCGCTCTGCAATAACGACGGTTCTCCGACGGACGGAGCCGGATGCGTTATTTCGCTGCGATCGCGTCGATTTCGACCAAGGCACCTTTGGGCAGGGCCGCGACCTCGAAGCAGATGCGGGCCGGCATATCCGAAGTGAAAAATTCGGCATAGACCTTGTTCATGGCAGCGAAATCGGAGATGTGTTGCAGCAAAACGGTGGTCTTTACGATTTGCGTGAAATCGTAGCCCGCTTCGCGCAGGATATGGCCGATGTTCGTAAGCGATTGGCGGGTCTGGGCTTCGATACCTTCGGGCATTGTGCCGGTCGCCCCGTCGATGGGCAGTTGTCCCGACAGATAGAGTGTGTCGTCGGTTTCGATGGCTTGTGAGTAGGGCCCGACGGCAGCCGGTGCGGCGGGCGAAGCGATGATGCGTTTCATAGTGAAATTGAATTAAGAATAGGACAAAAATATGAAAAATTCGTTGAAAATCGGCGGACTGTTTGCCGTAATGATCTTTTTCGTCGGGTGTTGCGCCTGCCACTCTTATCAGAAGCGGACGCGGCAGCCGTTGGTCGGCACCGAGTGGCGGTTGATTCAGTTGGGAGGACGGAACATCCGTTCCGAATCGGGACAGTTCACCGTGCGGTTCGCCGAGAACGGAACTTTATCGGGGGTCGGCAGCTGCAATCGCTTGACGGGCCGTTACGAGCTGACGGACGACCGGATGCTGAAAATCGGCCCGATCGCATCGACCCGCATGGCTTGTCCCTCCGATGAGGATACCGAAGCGGCCCTGTGCAAAACGCTGGAAGCGACCGACCATTACGATATGGACGGCCCGATGCTGCTGCTGCTCTCGAACGGTGAGCTGCGAGCTGTATTTCAGGCGAATACTGCGGCAGGTGCCGCCGAGTAATTCGGAAGACCGAAAAACGAGAAAGCCCGCGACTGTTCGCGGGCTTCTCTCGTTCAAATATCCGAGCGCAGTTACGCCAAATGCGGATTGAGCTTTTTCCACTCGGCGACGGGCGGAATGACTCCCATCGCGATCACCTCGTCGCGCAAGGTGCAAAGGTGCTTGTAGCTCTCCGTCAGCAGGGCATGTTCTTCAGCCGTGCCGTGTACGTTCTTATAGTGAACGCCGTCGGCGGTGATTTCGCTCTCCATGGCCATCAGAATGTGCTGATATTCGTCGTTGTGGATGAATACGCCGGCTGGATAGGTGAACGGTTTGCCGCCCATGGCCGCTGCAATCATGCAAATCGACAGATAGGCCGGGCTCTGGAACGACGAACGGCCGCGCAGGTCGATGATGTGTTTGCCGCCCTGGATGACCCGCTGTTGCAGGGCATGCCAATCTTCGACCGGCATTTTCGTGCCGATCAGTTCCGAAAGCGGACGTCCGGCGACGAGCGTCGTCGAAGCGAATACGGCCATCTGTTCGCCATGACCGCCGTAGGTGCGGCAGTTGGTGATTTCGTCGGCCGGAATCCGGAAGTATTTGGCCAATTCCGAGCGCAGCCGCGTGGAGTCCAGCGCGGCGAGGGTCGAAATGCGCGACGGTTCGATGCCGGCATGGATCAACGTTACGAGGCCTGTGATGTCCGCCGGATTGAAGATGACGACGACGTGTTTCACATCGGGGCAGTAGGTGCGGATGTTCTCACCCAACTCCTTCGCAATCTGCGTATTGCCTTTCAGGAGGTCTTCGCGGGTCATGCCGGCCTTGCGAGCGGCGCCGCCCGACGATACAACGTAAGCGGCTCCGGTCAGCGCCTCTCGGATGTCGGTCGTCCACGTGATGTTTACCTGCTCGAATGCACAGTGGCGCAGCTCCTCGGCTACCCCTTCCAATGCCGGCCCGAACGGGTCGTACAAACAGATGTTCGGCGTCAGCCGCATCATGGCGGCGGTTTGGGCCATGTTCGAACCGATCATGCCGGCCGCGCCGACGATGGTCAGTTTTTCATTCGTTAAAAATTCCATACTCTTTTCCTTATTTTGTTTGTTCATTTCTTTTGCTATTCGATCTCCCGCCGGTTGCGCAGCGCATGGGTGATGGTCAGTTCGTCGACGTACTCCAATTCGTCGCCGAAGCCGATGCCCCGTGCGATGGAGGTGATTTTCAGCCCTTCGAACGGACGCAGCCGGTTCATCAAGTAGAAGAGCGTCGTTTCGCCCTCGACCGAGGTCGATATGGCCAGAATCACCTCTTTCACGCCTCCGCGAGCGATGCGTTCGGTCAGCAGGTCGATCTTCAAGTCCGACGGCGAGATGCCCTGCATCGGCGAGATGACGCCGCCCAATACGTGGTACAATCCTTTGTATTGGTGCGTGTTCTCGATCGAAAGCACATCGGCGACCTGTTCCACCACGCAGATGGTCGAGTGATCGCGTTCGGGATCGGCGCAGATGGGGCAAATCTCCTCGTCCGACAGGTTGTTGCACACCGAGCAGTATTTCACCTCCTGGCGGAAGCGGTCGATGCTGCGGGTCATGTCGGCGACCGATTCCGGTTCCATCCGCAGCAGATGGATCGCCAATCGCAGCGCCGTGCGGCGGCCGATGCCCGGCAGTTTCGAAAGTTCGCCGATGACCTCTTGTAACAGCTTCGACATCAGATCGTCTCAATCTTCGAACTTTCCACCCAACCTTTTTTGCCGTCGGCGATCGTTACCTCGCACCATTGGTCGAGCCGGTCGGTGATGCGCACCGACGTACCTTCGTGCAGGACGAAGAGGTCGGTCGCCGAACGATCCGGCGCACTCTTGACCGATGCCGACGATGACATTACGACCGCCTCCGAGCGGTCGAGCATGCTGCGTCGTTCGCCTGCGGCGAAGCAGGTCGTTGCGATGAAAATCGTCAGGGCGGCGAGCGCACCGTAAAATCCGGTTTTGCGCCACGAGAGGCGTTGGGCCAGCAGGTAAAGCAGGATCGCCCCCAATCCGCAAGCCAACGAAATGAGCGACAGGATGCTCCAGACCGTGCAGTTCATCGTCTGCCGGATGGCGCGGAACCAGCTCGTCAGGAAAAATTCGGGCACCTGTTCGATGTTGTCTTTCGTGCGGGCTTCGGCGACGCTCAGATTGTAGCGGGCATCGACGCTGCCCGGGTCGAGCCGCAAGGCTCTCCGATAAAAGAGGATCGCACGGCCCAACAGTTCCTCTTTGAAATAGGCGTTCGCGAGGTTGTAGTAGAGCTTCGCCGAGCTAAATCCGCGGGCGGCCAACTGTTCGTAGGCTTCCACCGCTTCGTGGTAATTGCCGTTGATGTAAGCCGTGCTCGCTGCGTCCCACAGCCGTTCGGGCGTCTCGGACACGAGATTCGGCCGGGCTTCTTCCGTCGTCGGTTGCGCCTGTTCCTCCGAAAGCAGGGCCGCAGGCTGTTCTGTTGCGGTCGATGCTTCAGCGGCGCGCTGCTCTTGGGCCGAGGCCGTTGCAGTTGCGATTGCCGTTGCGCCAAGGAGCATCCCTCCCAACAGCAGCAGGCCGGTTATGATCGTTCTTTTCATGATTCCTAATGTTTTATCGCCGATTCGATCCGTGAAATGAAGTCCACCCCTTCGGCATAGACATCGCTCATCTGCGACGACGCTACGGGCGAATACTGCGCCTCGTCGCACTGCGTTACGATCGCCGTGAAACGCTGCGACTGTTCCGCCGGAACACCGCGTTTGTGCAGCTCCTCGCGGACGTTTTCCTTGGTCAGATTGGCCACCGGTATGTTGAACTTGTCGCTCATGTAGCCCCACAGCGCGCGAAGCATCTCCTCGTAGAAAGCATGGCGGTTTTGTTCCTCCATGTAGCGTTTGGCCGCACGGAACCGTTGCACGGCGACTTTGTTGGCCCGTTTGCCGCGCACGAGCGCCATGTTCTGCCGTTCGCGGATGCGGTGGCGCAGGGCGAGGTACGTCCCGCCGAATGCCAGCACGATCGCCGTCAGCAGCAGCCAGTAGGCCGTGCCGAAAAGGAAGGGCTTGCGGTCGATCCGCAGCTGCGGATTCCCGAGCTTGATGAACCGGATGTCCTGTCCCAACAGCCGAACGTCCTCTTTCGACATGCCGCGTCCCTGTACGACAGGGGCGCCGTTATTGCCCGACGCATCGGGCGTAACGTCGAGGGTCAGCGGCTTGGTTCGCAGGGTGGTGTACTGCATTCGTTCAGGGTCGAAGTAGGTAAACTCGACCGGTTCGATTTCGTACGTCCCTTCGGCCCGCGCGATGAAGGGGTATTCGAACTGCCGATAACCCGAAATGCCGGACGTCGAAGCGTTGATTGATTCGGTAGTTTTGACGTTGTACTGCTCGAACGAGGTCGGAAGCGTCAGCTTCGGCGCCTGGACGAAGGTCAAATTGCCCGAACCGGCGATTTTCACCGTGTAGGTCGACGCCGAGTTGGCCGCGATGCGGTCGGGCGGCAGCGTGGCATCCAGGCTGAACCGTCCGACAGCTCCGTTGAAGCTGGCCGGCGCTCCTGCGGGCAGCGGTTTGACGGCAACGGTTACCCGCTGGCTCTGCACCTTGCGCGGAACGTTATAAACTTCGTGTCCGCCGCCGAAGAATGGGTCGATGTTGCGGCTTTGCACCACGACCTGCGCCACGGCCGTCAGTTCGGCCGGGTCGATGGTCAGCGTGCCTGATTGCTGCGGGTAGAGCAGAAATTCGCGCGCGACGAGCGTTTCGTACACTTTGCCGTTGTAGGTTTCGCGGCGGCGCGGCGTGTTGCCCGTGTCGAGCTCCTGGGCCCAGAATCCGTTGAACGACGGGAATTTCACGCCGTCGTAACCCACGACGTTGACCCGTTCGTAGAGTTTGAAGGTTACGCGCAGCGGCTCGCCCTTGAAGACCGATGTGCGCGATACGATGGCGCGCAACAGAATATCGTCGCTCGCGACTTGCCGCTGGGCGGCATTGTTCGATGCTTCGTTCTCCTGCGTCCGGTCGGTATCGCGGCCTCCCGAGCCTCCCCCTTGCGAACCGCTCTCCTGTACCACTTCGATGGGGAGCGGCTGGGTGCGGTAGGTCGTGCCGTCCGCCGCAATCTGCGCCGGGCCGACGGTGAGGTTGCCCGCCTGCTGCGCCAACAGGACGTAGGTGATGTTGTAGTTGTACGTCTTGGTCATCGAGCCGTTGATGATGGAGATCGACGGGCCTTTGGAAACGGACGGCCCTGCCAGTACGTCGAACCCTTCGAACGAGGGGGCCTGGAACGTATCCTTGTCCGGCTCCGCATTGAGCGAGAACTCCACGCGGAACGCCTCGCCGACAGCGACCGTCAGCGGCGACGAAGCCTCGAACGTAACCTTTTCGGCCGCCTCCGTATTCAGAACGGCCCCCGTGAAAAGCAGTACGGCCGACGCTTTGGAAAACAGCGCTTTGGCAAATTTCGCAACGAAAAATTTCATAACATTTACATCTTACACACCCTTTCGGCGCCGGTCGGCGGCATCGTCTTCCGCGTTGGCCGGCGAAAAATCCGGCGCGACCGGCAAAAGTTCCGGCGCCCTGCACCGATGCACCGGAACCCTCACGCGTATAACGGCTTCGCCGCCTGTTTAGTGTTTGAAGTCGGCGAAAAAGTCGTTGCCCTTGTCATCGACGATGATGAAAGCAGGGAAATCTTCGACGTAAATTTTGCGCACGGCCTCCATGCCCAATTCGGGGAAGTCGACGACCTCGACCGACTTGATCGAATTTTGGGCCAGGATGGCGGCCGGGCCGCCGATCGAGCCGAGATAGAATCCGCCGTGCGCCTTGCAGGCGTCCGTAACGGCCTGCGAACGGTTGCCTTTGGCCACCATCACCAACGAACCGCCGTGCTGCTGGAACAGATCGACGTAAGGATCCATGCGGCCGGCCGTCGTCGGGCCGAACGATCCCGACGCCATGCCGTCGGGCGTTTTGGCCGGGCCGGCGTAGTAGATCGGGTGTTTCTTGAAGTATTCCGGCATGGGTTTTCCTTCGTCGAGCATCTGTTTGATGCGGGCGTGGGCGATGTCGCGGGCGACAATCAGCGTGCCACGCAGCCGCAGCCGGGTTTTGATCGGATATTTTGTTAAAATGGCGCGTACTTTATCCATGCCCTCGTCCAAGTCGATATCCACTGCCGGCGACATGGCCGGTGCCTCTTTCGGCAGGAAACGGGCCGGATTCTTCTCCAACTCCTCGAGGAAAATTCCCTCCGGCGTAATTTTCGCGCGAATGTTGCGGTCGGCCGAGCAGCTTACGCCGATCGCTACGGGGCACGAGGCCGCATGACGCGGAGCCCGGATCACGCGCACGTCATGCACGAACGCCTTGCCGCCGAACTGGGCGCCGATGCCGCTTTCGCGACAAATATTCAGCACCTTCTCCTCCCATTCGAGGTCGCGGAAGCAGCGTCCGCCCTCGTTCCCCGAGGTGGGCAGCTCGTCGAGATAACCGGCCGACGCTTTCTTCACGGTCGAAAGGCACATTTCGGCCGACGTGCCGCCGATGCAGATGGCCAGGTGGTAAGGCGGGCAGGCCGAAGTGCCGAGGTCTTTGATATGTTCGGCGATGAACTCCGTCAGCGACTTTTCGTTGAGCAGCGCCTTCGTCTGCTGGTAGAGGAACGTTTTGTTGGCCGAGCCGCCGCCCTTCGTAATGAACAAAAATTCATACTCCATGCCGGGCTTGCCGCCGTAGATGTCGATTTGCGCAGGCAGATTGGTGGCCGAATTTTTCTCGTCGGTCATCGTGAACGGCACGACCTGCGAATAGCGCAGGTTGCGTTCCTTGTAGGTCTCGTAGACACCGCGGGCGATGTACTCGGCATCGTCGACGCCGGTGTAGACGTCTTCGCCCTTGTGGGCGATGCAGATGGCCGTGCCGGTGTCCTGACAGGTCGGCAGCTTGCCTTCGGCCGCCACGCATTGGTTCAGCAGCATGGTGTAGGCCACGAATTTGTCGTTGTCGCTGGTCTCCGCGTCGTCGAGAATGGCGCGCAGCTTCTGCAAATGGCTGGCCCGCAGATAGAACGACACGTCGTTATAAGCGGCCCGCGAGAGCAGTTCGAGCCCTTCGGGAGCGATTTTGAGCACGTTGCGTCCGTCGCATTCGACGACTTTCACATAATCTTTCGTCAGCAGGCGATACTTCGTCTTGTCCTCCCCGACGGGGTAGGGTTCCTGATAGATGAATTCCGGCATATTTTTATTCGTATTTCGTTATTTTTTGCTAATAGTCGTTCCGTTCGGTTCCGCTCGGTCGGTTTTCGCTTCCGTAGTCGCGGTTCGCTTTCCGTTTCGGGGCAAAAATACAAAAAACAATCCGTAAAAAACAACTATTTCCGGCCGACTGTTATTTTTTTCACAAAAAGAACCTTCGATCGAGAAAAATTCGTACATTTGTGCCGGTTTCGTGTGCGAACTGAACGTTTTCGATAAGCCGAGGGCAGAACCCGATTGATCGGGGTACGCCGAAGCGAGAAAAATGAACGATATTTGCGTAACAAACGTTTAACAGATAAATTTCAAATTGTCATTATGGTATCCTACAAAGAACTGGGGCTGGTGAATACGCGGGAGCTTTTTGCCAAGGCCGTCAAGGGCGGATATGCCATTCCTGCCTTCAACTTCAACAATATGGAGCAGATGCAGGCCATCATCCAGGCTTGCGTCGAATGCTCGTCGCCGGTGATTCTTCAGGTTTCGGCCGGCGCCCGCAAGTACGCCAACCAGACGCTGCTGCGCTACATGGCGCAGGGCGCCGTGGAGTATGCCAAGGAGTTGGGCAAGAACATTCCCATCGTCCTGCACCTCGATCACGGCAATTCGTTCGATTTGTGCAAGAGCTGCATCGACATGGGCTTCTCGTCCGTAATGATCGACGGCTCCGCTCTGCCGTATGAAGAAAATGTCGCACTGACCAAACAGGTCGTCGATTACGCTCATCAGTACGATGTTACGGTCGAGGGCGAGTTGGGCGTTTTGGCCGGCGTCGAGGATGAGGTATCCGCCGAGCATTCGCACTACACCGATCCGAAAGACGTCATCGACTTCGTATCGAAGACGGGCGTCGATTCGCTGGCTATTTCGATCGGTACGTCGCACGGCGCCTACAAGTTCCGTCCGGAACAGTGCACGCGCAACGCCGAGGGAATTCTCGTGCCGCCCGAACTGCGCTTCGACATTCTGGCCGAGATCGAAACGAAACTTCCGGGTTTCCCGATCGTGCTGCACGGTTCGTCGTCCGTTCCGCAGGAGTACGTAAAGATCATCAACAGCCACGGCGGCGCGCTGAAAGAGGCGGTCGGCATTCCCGAAGAGCAGCTTCGCAAGGCGGCCAAGAGTGCGGTTTGCAAAATCAACATCGACTCCGACGGTCGTCTGGCCATGACGGCTGCCGTTCGTACGGTGTTCGCCGAGCAGCCCGCCGAGTTCGACCCGCGCAAGTACCTCGGGCCGGCTCGCGACGAACTGAAGAAGCTCTACATGCACAAATGCGAAAAGGTGCTCGGTTCGGCCGGCAAGGCTTGATCGACGGCAGTTCGCAGATAATGAGCGAGGGCGTCCGATGCTATTTTGGACGCCCTCGCTCGTTTTAAGGCAGTTCGGTTTGGCTTACCCTTTTTCGTAGATGCTTTCGCCGCGGGGACGAATGTGCGAATGCTCGTCGTTCTGACGGCTGACGCTCAAAATCATCCCCAAAGCGATGGTCGTGAAGAGTGTCGATGACCCGCCGCGCGAAATCAACGGCAAAGTCTGCCCCGTTTCGGGAATCAGATTGACCGTTACCATGATGTGCAACAAGGCCTGGCAGGTGATAAGCAATGCCAATCCCAATACCAGCAATCCGGGAAAGGCCGTGCCGCATCGTCCGAAAATCTCGATGGCCCGAAAGAAAATCCACAGGTAGAGCATCAACAACGCCACGGCCAGCAACAACCCGTATTCCTCGACGAAAAAGGCATAGGCATAGTCGCTCTCGGGGTGGATCATCTCCACGCGCATGACGCTTTGGCCGGCCCCCTCGCCGAAGACGCTGCCGTTGTGGATGGCGATCATCGACCGTTCGGTATCGGTCAGTTTATCGACCGGTTTGGGGGCATCGGCATCGTATTCGTGCGTCCAAAGGTGCCACCACGTCGCGAGACGGCCTTCGGCGGTCTCGCTGCGGCCGAGGTTGAGCGTGAGGACGAGCAGCGCGCCGGCAAAGGCCCATCCCAAAAGTTTCAACAGTTCCCGAATGCGCACCCGTCCGATGAGCATCATGACCCACGAAGCCAGAAAGAGTAACACGGCTGCCGACGTGTGGGCCGGAAAGATGACGAGGCAGGCGAGCAGCACCGGCACGAGGATCGGCCGGGTGCCTTCGCGCCAGATGCGCCGCTGCGTTCGCGACGAACGCCACGTCCAAAATCGCCACGACGGGACGATCCGCAGTTCGGCGATGTTCTTTTGCCGGCAGGCGAGTTGTCGGGCCAAATAGAGCACCGTGGCGATTTTCAGTGCCTCGGAGGGTTGGAACTGGAAAGGCCCGATCGGAATCCACCGCGAGGCTCCGTTGGTCGCGTGGCCGATGAAGTAGGCCGCTACGGTACAGAGCAACGAAAACAAATAGATCGGTCGGGCGAGGCGGTTGTAGATGCGGCAGTCGATTCGCTGCACGATGCACATCATGCTGAGGCTCAATACCAAAATGAAAAGCTGCTGCCGCAGGAAATGGGCGGTCGAGTAGCCGGAACTCGGATCGTAAGCCATCTTGGCCGTCGATGAATAGACCACCAACACCGAGATCACGGCCAGCACCACGACGATGACCCACAGCACACGGTCGCCCGAGAAAAAGACCGGGGTTCGTTCGTTGTTCGTTGCGTTTGCGGAGTCGTTCATCGGGTCGCTGGTTTTTGGGATGCGGTTATCGGTTCGGGCGGGTTAGCCGAGGTGCTCGTTTACCCATTGCTTGAAAAGTTCGCCGCGTTGTTCGTAGTTCTTGAAAAGGTCGAAGCTGGCGCAGGCGGGCGACAACAGCACCGCATCGCCCGGACGGGCCGCCGAACGGGCCGCCTGCATCGCGGCGTCGAGCGAATCGGTGGAGACTATGGCGGGCACTACGCCCGTAAATTCGCGCACCAATTTCACGTTGTCCACGCCCATGCAGACTAACGTATGCACCTTGTCGCGGGCGAACGCCTTCAACGGGCCGTAGTCGTTGCCCTTGTCCGTGCCTCCGGCAATCCATACGACGGGCCGTTTCATGCTCTCCAACGCATACCATACCGAATCGACGTTGGTCGCTTTCGAATCGTTGATCCACAGTACGCCGCCGACCTCCTTCACCGGTTCGAGCCGATGTTCGACCGGTTCGAATTCGTACAGCGCCCGCCGGATTTTCGCCGGCGCGATGCCTGCTGCCAGCGTCGCCAATGCGGCGGCCATCGCGTTGTAAGCATTGTGCAACCCGCTCAGTTTCATCTTCGCAAGGTCGATTTCGACCGATCGGCTGCCGACCGTCGCCGTGAACCGGCCGTCGCACAGAAACGCATCGCCCGCACCGCTCGCCACGGCGTTCTTCGCCGCGAAGGGGAGCTGCTTCATCCGGAAATCGTATTTCGGCAGTTGTCCCCAGATCACCTCGTCGTCGCCCGAATAGACGAAGTAGTCGCGCGAATTCATGTTCTGCGTGATGCGCATTTTCGAATCGACGTAGTTCTGGAAACAATGGTCGTAGCGATCGAGATGGTCGGGGGTGATGTTCATCAGTACCCCGATGTGGCTGCGGAACCGGTACATGCCGTCCAACTGGAACGAGCTCAATTCCAGCACATACCAGTCGTATCGTCCCGTGGCGACCGAATAGGCGAAACTTTCGCCGATGTTGCCGCCCAATGCGACGTTCGCACCCGCATCGCGCATGATTTTGTAGATCAGCGAAGTGGTCGTCGTCTTGCCGTTCGAGCCCGTGATGCAGATGCAGCGGGCGCCGTTCAGATAACGGCCCGCGAACTCCATTTCGGAGATGACGGGGATGCCCCGTTCCCGAATTTTGCGCACGATGGGGGCCGTCTCGGGGATTCCGGGCGATTTGATGACCTCATCGGCTGCCAGAATGCGTTCTTCGGTGTGGCCGCCCTCTTCGTAGGGTACCTGCCACTCGTCGAGCCGATTTCGGAACCGTTCCTCGATGTGCCCCTTGTCGGAGAGAAAGACTTCGAATCCCTCTTTTTTGGCCAGGATGGCGGAGCCGTAGCCGCTGATGCCTCCGCCCAATACGATGATCTGTTTGGTTCGCATGAGTTGATGGATGATTTATTTTCGTTTCGGTCGTTTGCGGGGCGTCTCCTTCTGCGTGCGGATGCGGATCGTCGCCCGCATCCCCTTGCCTTTCGACGAGACGATCTGGAAGGTGCCGCCCAACGAGTTGACCCGCGAAGCGATGTTCGACAGCCCCATGCCGCAATCCATCATGGCCTGCGGATTGAAGCCGCGACCGTCGTCCGTGTAGTCGAGGGCCAGTTCGGCGTTGTTCTGAACCAACGAAAGGTTGATGGTTCGGCAGCCCGAGTGCTTCAACGAATTGTTAATCAGCTCGCAGATGACGCGGTAGAGAATCACTTCGACCTCCGTATCGAACCGCTCCGTGCGCAAGTTGGTTTGGAACCGGATCTTCGCTTCGTGGATGGCGGCGCTTTTGTCGATGAAGTTCTGCACGCCGCGAACCAGCCCGAAATCGTTGAGGACGTGGGGCGACAGGTTGTTCGAAATTTCGCGCAGCGAGCGGATCGCTTCGTCGATGACGGTGGTCGTATTGTCGATGATTTCGCGCTGTTCGTCGCTGCGTTCTTCGCGCGACAGGGCCGTCAGCGACATCTTGGCCGACGACAGCAGCGGCCCGAGCCCGTCGTGCAGCTCTTTCGAGAACCGCGAACGGGCTTTCTCCTCGGTGCGCAGCACGGCCGTCAGGATGCGGCGGTTCCACATCTGACGCTGACGATTGAGCCGGTCGATGTATTTGAAGAGTTTGTGCGCATACATGACGCCGATCGAGAGGCAGACCGAGATGACGATACCTAAATAAACGACCCAGATTCCGGGCACGTAACCACCCGTTTCGTGGCACAGTTGTACGATGTGTTCGACCGACAGCAGAAAGAATCCGATGATGAAGAGAATCCACACCGAATTGTATTTGGTCGTTCGCACCAAACGCAGGGCGAAGACCGTGGCGACGGTCTGGATCAGAATGGCGATGACGAGCAGCAATTTCAACATGGCAGAGTCGTTTTATTCGGGGGCCGTCCGGACGAGGCATCGGGTTCGGACGGGCGGTCGGGATATCATTCGTGCAGTACGTTCCGCAGGTGCTTCAGTTGTTCGTAGTCGGTCATATCGACCTGCACCGGCACGACCGAGACGTAGCCGTGCGACAGGGCCCATTCGTCGGTGTCTTCGGCTTCCGGTTCGTTGTTGACGAAAGCGCCCGTAAGCCAGAAGTATTCGCGTCCGCGCGGATCTTCGTGGCGGAAGAACTCTTCGCGCCAGAATCCGCGGTTCTGCCGGCAAAGCCGCATGCCGCGTATTTCGTCGGGGCGGCCGACCGGCACGTTGACATTCAGACAGAGCGGCAACCGTTCGTTGCGGGCCAATACGTCGCCGATGATGCGTTTACCCCATTCGATCGAGGCCTCGAAATCCGCCTCCGCGCTGTGGTCGTCCAACGACAGTCCGACGGACGGACATCCGTAGAAACTGCCTTCGATGGCGGCGCCCATCGTACCGGAGTAGAGTACGTTCACCGCCGAGTTGGAGCCGTGGTTGATGCCCGAGATCACCAAATCGACCTTTTCGTCGCGCAGCAGGTAGTCGAATGCCATTTTCACGCAGTCGACGGGCGTTCCGGAGAAGGAATAAATCTCCAGCCCCTTTTCTTTGCGCACCTGACGCAAAAAGAGCGGGTTGTACATGGTGATGGCCTGGCTCATGCCGCTTTGCATGGTTTCGGGGGCTACGACGACCGTGCGTCCGTAGGCACGGGCCACCTCGATAGCTGCCGCCATGCCCCGGGAAGCGACTCCGTCGTCGTTGGTTACGAGTATCAATCGTTCATTCATCAGTCTCTCTGTTTTCCGAGAGCCAAAGATACGAAAAGTCGAGTGCAAAAATGCAAACTTGTTTGCAATTTTTGCCGAGACGGAGTATCTTCGACGAAGTCAAAGATACGGATAAAAAGAGGATGCGCAAACGTCTTTCGGTCGAATTTCGAAGAATTTTTGCGATTCGTTTTTCGTTTCCGAATTTATTCTTTATCTTTGCTGCCCCTGCGAGGGCGTATATCAACCTCTTTCATTGGGCACCCGAATGGCTTGCACAAGGCCGAACCGGAAAAATGGGTTCTTCGGAAAGACCAATCATCGGTCGGAACGGAGGAACCAGCTGGAAAGAACCAAAACCAGGCAACCGGCTAATAAATGTGTGCAGCGGGAATGTTGAGTACGAAACCAAAAATTGTTGCAACAATGAACAAAGACGCAATCATCAAGCTCGTGAACGAGCAGTTGTGGCCCAAGACGGATGCCGACGTTCCGTCGTTCAAGGCCGGTGATACCATCACCGTAACCTACAAGATCGTCGAGGGTAACAAGGAGCGCCTGCAAAGTTTCCGCGGCGTCGTGATCCAGATCAAAGGGTCGGGCAAAACGAAGATGTTCACCATCCGCAAGGTGTCGAACGGCGTGGGTGTGGAACGCATCTTCCCGCTCTACTCGCCTCACATCGACAAGATCGAAGTGAACAAGGTCGGTGTCGTACGTCGTGCACGCATCTACTATCTGCGTGGTCTGACGGGTAAGAAAGCCCGCATCAAGGAGAAGCGCATGGTTCGTGCGGAGGAGAAATAGTCCGTTGCGCACCGTTGAAAAAGGCGGGACATCCATTCGGATGTTCCGCCTTTTTCATGTCCTTTGCGTAATGCGCGATTTGGTAACTTCCTAAAGAAACGAGATGCCTTCGAATGAACAGAAAGCATCTCGTCGTGTATAAAGAACCTCTTTCAAAGAGAGGGTCAGACTGGAATATTTTTGTTCACGTTCTTGCAGCCGACCAAGCCATAGTAGAGCAAATAGGCCAATGCCGCCACGATGAGCCAGTAGCTGTTCATGTAGCCGGCCCCCTTGGCAATCGCTTGTTGGATCAACGGCAGGATACCGCCGCCGACGACCATCATCATGAAGATGCCCGATGCCTGCGCGGTGTATTTGCCGAGGCCTTCGACCGCCAGATTGAAGATGCCGCCCCACATGATCGAGGTGCAGAGACCGCACAGCACCAAAAAGAGGGCGCTGACGGGAACCTGTGCCCAGACGATACCGTTCTCCACGCTGTAACCCGGCAGGTTGAGCGTGCTGGTTTTCGGGAATACGATAGCCAGCAGCACGAGTACGATCGCCACGGCCGATACCGTGATGAGTTGGGTGCGGGTCGATACCTTGCCGGCGATGACGCTGCTGAACGTTCGGCCCACTAACATCAAGAGCCAGTAGATGGCTACGATCGCACCGGCAATGGCCGATGCGTCGCCAACGACGCCGGCGCCTTTGGCGGTCTGGTCGGAAAGATAGAAGTTCAACGTGCCCGGGACGCCGATTTCGATGCCCACATAGATGAAGATGCCGATGACTCCGAGCACCGTGTGCCGGAAATTCCACGGACTGTGCGTCTCTTTCTCTTTGACGGCTCCTGCTTGGTGCAGATGGGGTTCCGGAATGTCGACGAACGAGATGATGCAGAATGCTACGACGAATACAGCCATAGCGATCCACAACAACAGCGTTACGTCGCCCATGGTCGAAGCAGGGGTCAGCGAGCCGATCAAGGCACCCACGAAAAACGGGGTGAGCGTTGCGGAGAGCGAGTTCAATGCGCCGCCGGCTTGCAGCAACTGGTTGCCCTTGTTGCCGCCTCCGCCGAGCAGGTTGAGCATCGGATTGACGACCGTGTTCAACATGCAAACGCAGAAACCGCAGATGAAGGCGCCCAACAGATAGACGAAGAAGTTGAGGCGGACGATGATCGGGGTTCCTTCGGCGCCCGTGAGCGTCCATACGGGCGTGTCGGCGCCCACGAAGCTCGACAGGTACTGCACGAAGAGTCCGACGACGCCCACGGCCATTGCCCACAGCGCGGTCTTTTTGTAACCGATTCGGACGAGCAGGTTGCCGGCGGGAATCCCCATGAACAGATAGGCCAGGAAGTTCATCATGTTGCCCATCATGCCGAGTACGCCGTTGCCTTCGAACTGGTAACCCCAGATCGTGCCGGTCGGTGCGGCCAGATTGGTTACGAAGGAGATCATCGCGAAAAGGAAGAACATCACGATGATCGGCAAGGTACGATTCTTTTGTTGTGCCATAGTCTTATTGGTTTTTTATTAACTTGGTTGGAATGCTGTTCAACCTGATTTATTCGTTGTATCCGCTTCATTGGTCGCGTTCCGCGACGAAACGGCACAAGTCGATCAACGCCTTGCGATAGACCGAATCGTCGTATTCGGAGAGCAGGCCGATGGCTCGGGCGATGTACTCCTGCATGACCCGTCCGGCCTCGTCCAGTCCGCCTTCGTTCGTAACGAGCGCTTGCAGATATTCGACCGATGTTTCGTCATCGTGGCAGCGTGCAAGCCGGTCGAGCAACTCCGCACGGCGGTTTTCATCGACCCGTTCCAGCACGGCGAGGAGCGGCAAGGTGATTTTCCCTTCGTGCAGGTCGTTGCAAGTGGGTTTTCCGGTGTGGGCCTGCGTTCGGAAATCCAGTATGTCGTCCTGAATTTGGAACGCCATGCCCAATGCTTCGCCGAAACGCCTCATCAAAGCCACCCGATCGCGTGTCGCGCTGACGGCCAATGCGCCTGCCGAAGCGCTGACCCCTAACAGGCAGGCCGTTTTCTTATATATAATATCGGTGTAAAGGTCTCGGGTCATGCGCCGTTTGTCTGCACAGTCGGATTGCTCGACCTCGCCTTCGCAGAGCGCGGCCATCGCCCCGCAGATGTGGGTAACCAGATCGAACTGTCCGCTTTGCAATCCGATGCTCATGTTCCGTGCCAGGATGTAGTCGCCCAAGATGACCGACTTGTGCGATTGCCAGCGGGCATTGATCGACGGGCGGCCCCGACGGGTGTCCGATTCGTCGATCACATCGTCGTGGATGAGCGAGGCGACGTGGATCATCTCGATCAGCATGGCCGCCAAACAGGTGCGTCGGCCGGCTGCCGCGCCCTTGACCGAAGCGTTGAGCGAGGCCGAGAGGATGACCAACAGTGGACGGATACCCTTGCCGCGCGAGGAGAGAGCGTATTGCAACATTTCGGAAAGGAGTTCGCCTTCGGCCGTGAATTGCCGTTCGATGAAGGTTTCGTAGGCCTCCAGTTCCGTTGCGACGGATGCGCGTATGGTGTCGAGTGCGCTCATGGATGATAAAGACGAACAAAGATACGATTTTTCTGGAAATTTTTTATTAACCGGGTGGGAACTTCATTATTCTTGTGGATGTTTTATCGGTTTTTGCAGATTTCGGCTTCTTGCCTCGGCAATGCTCAAATAAATTTGGCATTGTGCTCGGCTTTTCGTATCTTTGTCCCAGACATATTGAAAGCGCATCGGCTTTTCTTCTTGGCTCAGAACTTAGACACTTTTGACGTAAAGAAGGATTCGAGTTGATGCTCGCGCTGTTTTACGGCGTGGGCATTTCTTCAATCTTCTTTACAGGCAGTCTAAGGCCTTGAGTCAGGGTTGAGTGATTTGCCCGCTTTTTTATTAACTGCTACGGATCAGCCCGTTTGAACGGGCTTCCCGATGCGCCGCTTTTAAAAGCAGTTCGTGATGCGTTGGAGCCTCCATTCGTTTTCGATAGTTATCTTCGCTTTCGCTGGTTGTTACAGGCGGTTCCTTGAACCGCAGCGGGCCGAAGCCTCCGCCCGCGGAGGCCCGCCGTTGGCGTCCTCCGCAGTCTTCGACCCGCACCTTTTAGAAGGCGGCCCCGTTCAAACGTGGCTTTTAAAAGCGGCGCTAATAAAAAATTCGTATCTTTGACGACGATAATAAATTCGATAACGAATGAATTTTCCCCGACTTTTGCGTCGCTGCCTGCCTGCGGCGGCGGCTTTGACGCTCTTTTTCGTGGTGAGCGCGGCCTACTTCGCACCCCAGTTCCGGGGCGAGGTGCTCCCGCAGCACGATACCATGCAGTTCGACGGCATGTCGAAAGATATTCGGCAGATGCGCGCCGATACGGGCGAAGACCCCCAATGGACGGGCGGCATGTTCGGCGGCATGCCGGCTTATCTGATCGACGTCTCTTATCCCGCGCAGTTGATCAAAAATACGGTCGGGCGCATCGTCCGAATCATCGACACGCCGGCCGGATTCCTCTTTTTCGCCATGACCGCTATGTGGGCGATGCTCTTGTTGTGCGGCGTCGACCCGTGGGTGGCCATCGTCGGGGCATTGGCCTACGGATTGTCGACCTATTTTCTGTTGATTATCGCCGCGGGCCACATCACAAAGATGTGGGCGTTGGTCTACGCGCCGTTGATGATGGGCGGCGCGTGGATGACCTTGCGCGGAAACAAGTGGTACGGCGGTGCGTTGACGGCGCTCGCGGCGTCGCTCGAAATCGGCGCCAACCATCCGCAGATCACCTATTATTTTTTGATGGCGATGGCCGCCTTCTGGATTAGCGAAGCGATCGTCGCAGGACGCGAAAAGCGGTTGAAGTCGTTCGCTCGCCGTACGGCTGTGCTGGTCGCTGCGGGGATGTTGGCCGTGGGGTCGAATTTCGCGCCGTTGTGGTATACGGCCCAGCATTCGAAGGATACGATACGTGGTGGTTCGGAATTGGCGACGACCTCCGGCACCGCGCGCAACGGCTTGGCACTCGATTATGCGACGGCTTGGAGCTATGGTCGGGCCGAAAGTTTCAACTTGTTGATTCCAGACTTTATGGGACGCGAATCGGGTTCGACGTTCGAAGCCGACAGCCGAACGTCGGCCGTGTTGAACGATTACGGTCTGCGCGGTGCGGCGCAGCAACTGCCCACCTATTGGGGCGAACAACCCTACACGGGCGGCCCGACCTATCTGGGGGCTGCCGCCGTCTTCCTCGCCGCGTTGGGCGTCGCGTTGCTGCGCGGACGCAACAAGTGGTGGATGTTGGCTGTCTGCGGGGTGATGTTGTTGCTCTCGTGGGGCCATAATCTGCTGTGGTTCACCGAACTGTTTTTCGACTGGCTGCCTGGCTACGACAAATTCCGGACGGTTTCGATGACGCTCGTCGTCGTGCAGTGGATCGTGCCGTTGGCAGGGGCGCTGGCGTTGATGCGGCTGTGGCGCGACGAAGTGCCGCGCGAACGGTTATGGCGGGCGCTGGCCTGGGCCGGAGGCATCACGGGCGGCCTCTGCCTGCTCTTTGCGGTGGCGGGCGGTTCGTTGTTCGATTTCGGCGAGAAGGCCGACGCGGCGATGATGTCCGACCAGTTCGCCCGAATTTTCGAAGCGAATCATTTGCAAACTTATATTGATCGTGGTCTGGACATCGAATGGGGCGAAACGACGGCCGCTGCGATGGCCGCCGACCGTGCCGCCATGATGCAGGCCGATGCCTGGCGTTCCTTCCTAATGATCGTTCTGGCCGCGGGGGCTGTTGCGTTGTTCGCCTTGCGGCGTATCCGACGGGGTACGCTCGTGGGCATGCTCGCCGTGGTGATGTTGCTCGACTTGGTGCCCGTCGACCGGCGGTTCCTCTCGTCCGACGATTTCGTGTCGCCCCGTCGGCGGCAGATCGCGATGACCGAGGCCGATCGGCAGATTTTGGCCGATTCGACGCTCGGATTCCGTGTGCTCAATTTGACGGTCAGCCCCTTCAACGATGCCACGACGAGCTATTTCCACCGGTCGGTGGGCGGCTATCACGGGGCGAAGTTGGCTCGTTATCAGGATTTGATCGACTGTTATCTGAACGACATGGACGACAGCGTGTTGGACATGCTCAACACCCGCTATGCGATTGTCGCCGGTGCGGACGGTGCGCCGCAGGCGGTGCGGCGCGATACGGAATTCGGTGCGGCGTGGTTCGTCGACCGTGCGGTCGAGGCCGAGACGCCGCAGCAGGAGATCGACCTGCTGCGCGAAGTCGATTTGCGGACGACGGCGGTGGTCGCCGCTGCAGATGACGAAGCTGTGGCCGTGTTGTCGGATACAGGTGCGCCGGCTGCAGAATGTTCGATCCGACTGACGGAATATCGCCCTAACTATTTGAAATACGATTATACGACGCCCGAAACCGGTGTCGCCGTATTCTCCGAAATTTTCTACGACAAGGGCTGGACAGCCTATGTCGATGGCGTGGAGGCTCCCTATTTCCGGGTCGATTACGTGTTGCGGGCGATGACGCTGCCCGCCGGAACGCACACCGTTGAATGGCGCTTCCGAGCTCCTGCGTGGACGACGGTCGAGACCGTTACGGGCATCGCTTCCGTTTTGATTCTTTTGTGCGTGCTCGGTGCTTTGGCGATGGCGTTCAGTTCTGCCCGTTCTGTTTGCGGTAGGCCGAAGGCGTGATGCCGTAGCGCGTGCGGAAGCAGGAAGAGAAGTAAGCCGGATCGGTGAATCCCGTTTTATAAGCGATTTCGGCAATGGCCAATCGAGTTTCCGTCAGGTACATCGCAGCTTTGCGCAGCCGGAAGTCCTTGAGATATTCGTTGGGCGGCATTTGCGTGAACTCCTTGATGCGGTTGTAGAAAGACGAGCGGCTCATGTGGGTCAGTTGGGACAGGTCGTCGATCTTGAGGTTCGGATCGGCATAATGTTCCTCCAGATAGGCTGTTACGACCGTCATGAACTGTTCGTCGTGAATGTCGCGCAAGGCGATTTCGTCGGGCGAAATCTTGATGACGCGTCGCTTTTGGAGCGTGCGGCGGTAGATGTTGCGATACACGAGACCGAAGCCGACAGCCAGTGAGAACAGTGCGATGACGAGCACCGGACCGCGCCATGAAGACCAGAACGAGGAGGCGACGACGACTCGAATGCTTCGTTCGTCGTAGGCTTCGGCCGATTGCGGCCCGAAAGCCTGGACCCGGAACCGATAGGTACCGCTCGGAACGTTGGCATAAAGCGTTTTGCGGGTGCCGCGATCGTCGATCCAATCGGGGTCGTAGCCTTCGAGCATGTACCGGTATTGCACATGATGCTGCATGCAGCAATTCACGGCGGCGAATTCGAAACTGAAAAGATGATGATTGGCGCCGATGCGGACTTCCTGGGCTTCGGAGATGGTGATTTGCAGCGGTGCATCCGGCGCGGTCGAGGGCTCGACGGGCTGTTCGTCGATTTCGAAGCCGATGATTTGAAGATTCATCCTCTTGTCGTCGTTGGCGAAGCCCTTGGAATGGAAACTGTAAATTTTTTCCGATTCGCCGATGTAGATGCGTCCTTCGCGATCGCGGACGGCGGCTTGTTCGCAGAATTGTTCGTTGGCCTGCATGCCCTCCTGCAACGAGAGCGGCGTGATGAGGGAGGCATCGGGGTAAAAGGCGCAAAGTTGCGTATCGGTGCTGATCCACAGCGTACCGGAAGCATCCTCGACGATGCCCATGATGTCGTTGTAGAACCGATCGCCGCTTTCGATGTAAGATCGCCATTGAGCGGCTCCCGTTGCGGGATTGCGGCCTAAGTAGAGTCCTATGCCGCCACCGAAGGTGCCGGCCCACATGCGATTGAACCGATCCCGATAGATGCAAGTGATGTCGTTGCTTTGGAGCGTCGATTCTTCAGTGGGGTTGCGGCGCAAGTGTTCGGCGGTGAGTCGGTTGGTTGCAGGGTCGTGGTCGATGAGCAGCACGCCGTCCGAGGTGCCGGCCCAGATGCGACCTTCGGCGTCTTCGCAGAGCGAGCGCACTTTGCGGCACGATTCGGGCAGCCGGTCGCTGAAAAGATTGCGTTGGGAGAGGAAGCGCATCCGGCCGTTCTCGTCGCGGAGCGCCAAACAGATACCGCCGCCGAATGTGCCGACCCAAAGCCGGTTGCGGCTGTCGATCAATACGGTGTGTACCTTGTTGTTGCTGAGCGAATAAGGATCGTTCGGATCATAAGTATAGCGCGTTACGTGCAGCTTTCCGTCGGCGGTCGTTACGGCCTTGCAAAGTCCTTGGGTCTTCGTGCCGAGCCAGAAGATGCTGTCCGTCTCCTGGGTCATGGCGTAGACGGCGTCGATCGGGCGGTTTCGGTCGTCGTGCGTGAAGAAGCGGAAATTTCGACGGTCGGTATCATAACGGATCAACCCTCCCGTTTTCAAGGCGGACCAAAGGCGGTCGGCGCGGTCGACGAAGAGCATACGGCCCAGTTTTGTACCGGACAAGGGCAACAATTGCACTTTGGCGTCGATGAATCGTACGCAGGTGATGCCTCGGTTGGTGGTCGTGAACCACAGATTGCCGCCGCGGTCGAAGCAGTAGGAGGTGCATGCGCCTCCGATCGGAGCGTTTTGCGTGCCGCTTTTGTCGATGAGCGGGAAAGCGCGATCCGTTTCACGGTCGTACCACAACATGCCGCCTCCGTTGGGTGCGATCCACGTGCGGCCGTTATACTCGCTGAGGCTGCTGTTGTTTTTACCTGTCAGATGATCGCTCGTCCCTTGCGAGAAGCATCGCGTAAGTCCTGTTGCCGGGTCGTACTTGTAAATTCCCTTCCCCTCGGGACCGACCCAAATCAATCCGTAACTGTCTTTTTTGATTTTGTTGATGCGGGAGGTGCCGCATTGAGCCAACCGATGGAAATGTTTACCGTCGAAGCGATAGAGTTCGCCCGATTCGGTGCCGACCAGAATGTCGTTCGAATCGTCGGTCGGCAGGCCGAGCGCTGTAATGGGAATAGGGCGGGTCATGCAGTGTTCCGAGAAGGATTGCGTGCGTGCGTCGCGAACGATCAACCGTCCGTCCGACGTGCCGAAGCAAACTTTCTCCGTGTCGCCTTCGATCGAGATCACGGATGCCGAATCGAGTGTCAGATCGCAGTAGACGCTCTGCTCGGCGGCCGAAACAGAAAACAGCTGATTGTCTCGGGTGAACCAGACGAGCCCCGAGGCATCCGGATAGAGCAGCGAGATGGACTTGCTTCGCTCGATGGGGAAGAGAGTCGGTTTCAACTCCCGGGTTTCGGGGTCGGTGGCGAAGCCGACGATGCCGTAAGCGGGTACGGTAGCCCACACCGTACCGTCGGGCGCCTCTTTGACCTGGAAGATGTTCGGCTCGATCCCTTTGGGCAGGAAGCGGTCGATGCTTTCGAATGCTTCGGTGCGCCGATTGAAGCGATAGAGGTTGCGGGTGTAGGTTACCAACCAGAAGTTGGAGTATCGGTCTTCGAATCCGCGGTCGATGCGGTTGTGCACCAGCGGCGTTTGTTGCGCGGTCCCGTAGTTGACGAAACGGTAGCCGTCGTAACGGCTGATGCCGTTCCAGGTGAAAAACCAGATGAATCCCTTGCTGTCGCACAGAACGCGGAATACGGCATTGTTCGATAATCCCTGTTCGGTGGTGTAATGGGAGAACAGACACTGCGGCGGTGTGTCGCAGCGTCCGTTCGTTCCCGTTTCGAGCAGGAGGAACAGCAGAATCGACAGAATCCGTATCCGATGCTTCATCCGACGAGCGTTATTTAAGGCATGGGGTTGATCGCTTCCCAGCGGACGTCCCACGTGCCGTCTTTCGGGAAGCCCGGATTTTCGACTTCGCACCCGTCCCATCCGGCGCACATCAACGCCACTGTAGCCAATAGACCGCCGTTCCCGGGCAGGTAGCAACGCAACCGTTCGGTCTGATAGTTATGTCCGTTTTTGAGGTAGGTGTTCGTGCGTTTGTCCATGAGAATCGCGCGGATCGCTTTTTCGGGCTCTCCCATTCGCACGGCATTCATCGCCGTCGTGGGATAGTCCCAGCCCCAGGTCTTTTCCCAATTCCAGTTGTCGTAAACCCAGTCGAAGGTCTTGCGCATGCAGTCGGGATCGACCAAAGGCGACAGCGGCAACATGCCGCAGGCCATCAGACAAGCCATGTGATCCGACGTGAAACGGATGTCGCTGTAGGTGTCCACGGCATTTTCCGCCGCGAGATAACGTCCTTGTCTGTCCGCTGCCAACGGCGAAAGTTTGTGCAGCATCGCATCCCATTCCGCATGGCGGGGCTGTCCGAGCCGTTCGCGCCACTGCTGCGCTACGTCGAGCGCGTAGTACCAATAGGCCAGCTCGAACGGCGGATTGATCGTAACGGCGGCGCGCAGCGTCTCCTGGGCGGGAATGGCGCCTTTGATGATGTATCGGTCGTTTTCGGCATCGTAAGTCAGGAAGTCGGCCATGAAGCGGGCCGTCTGTTCGACCATGTCGGCGTACTTGCGCAAAAAGGCCTCCGAGGGATCGGCGCGATAGATCAATTCGGCCATATAGATGGGATGGGGTTGCTGCCAGATGAGGAACGAACCCGTATTCGAAGGCGCTTCGCCGCCCCATGGGTCGGTCATCTTCATCCAGCGGGCGCCCTCGAACCCTTGACGCTGGGCAATTTGGCGGGCGATGGGCTGTACGGTGAGGTACCAGTCGAGCGTGCGGGCCGCAAGTTGTTCGCGGTTCCAGAGGGCGAAGTGCGCCTGGTGCCACCAGACCATTTCGAGATGCGGGCGGCCGTACCACGAATTGTACGTGAGGCCCGTCTCCTGCGGAGGATAGACGCCGGCCGAGTTGAGGGCCAGCAGGTATTGCGACAGAATGACACGGCGTTCCAATTCGGCGGCACGCGGGTCGGTACAGTGGCCGAAGTCCACGAATCCGCCCTGTTGCCAATAATCCGCCCAATGACGGGCCGAGGCGGCGGCATCGTCGGCAAACGCGAAGGCGGTCGGCGAAGTATGGCGTTGGGCGAATTCCACGCTGAACGACCATGCGTCCTGTTCGGGCGTGAGCACCGTTTCGTTGCGCCCGCGCTGTTCGAAACGGGCATCGCCCTCCCAGCGAACCGATACGAAATAGACCGTCGTGTCGAGCACGCGCTTGAGCAGGGCATGATGGTTCCGGTTTTCGAGAATGACCGTCGCATGTTTCACGTCTGCATCCCAGCGCGAAGCATCGTCGGCAGGCTGTCCGGTGGGATATGGGAAGCGGAGTACGATGGGCGTGCGGGCCGTCGTCGCCACTTTGACCGCAATGCGGTCGGCATCGGGGCTGCAAAGGGTCTCCACGTCGGTCGGAACGCCGTCGACGGTGAAGTGCGAGCGGAGCGTACCCGTCCACAGGTCGAGCGTCTGGTCGATGCCCGTTACGCGATCGGGCGCGAGGCCGTCGAATCCGACGTAACCCAAGTGGAGCCGGTGGGGATTTTCGCGATACCAGTTCGTGGCCTGTTTGCCGCGGCCGGCGGTCTTGTGCTGGATGGCGTAGATCTCCTTGTGTCCGCGGCCGAAGTCGAACTCACCGACAGTTTCATCGAAGCGGAGCGAGTCGGGGTTGCCGAAACTGTGCCAGCCCCAGTGGCTTTGCGTGCCGAGGGCCATGCCCCGTTTGTAAAGACCGGCGAAGGTCTGAAGCCCCGTTACGTCGGCCGTGAAGGCGAAATCGCCGTTGCCGACCGTGAACGAGGCAAGCGTGTCGATGGCTTGTACCGCCGGATTGTTGCGCCGTACGACGGCTTTGCGGTCGATCTTTTCCGCCGCGCTGCCTGCAAGAGGCAGTAGGAGAGCGGCCGTGCAGAGGAGGATGCGGAGTGTCATATTACAAATCTACTTTTTTGCCGTTGATTTTCAGATTTTTCGACGATAATTTGTCGACTTTGCCGACGATATTATTGCCCTGTTCGACGCCCGTCCACGAGCAGTTCGACAGGTGCACGTCGGAGATGTTGACCGAATCGTCGTAGCCGGCCAAAGCAATGCCGAACCGGCTTTTCGAACAGTCGACGCGGTCGAGCCATACGTTGCGCACGATGGGCGGATAGTTGCGGGTGCAAATTTCGCGCTGTTCGTAGAGCAGGTTGATTTTCAGTACGGCTTCGCGGCATTGTCCCACCTCGACGTTACGCACGTAGACGTTTTCGATCACGCCGCCGCGGCCATTGTTGGTCTTGATGCGGATGACGCGATCGAGCAGCGGGCTGTCCATCTCGCAGTTCTCGACGAACAGATTGCGGTAACCGCCCGAAATTTCGCTGCCGATGACCACGCCGCCGTGGCCGTTTTTCATGCGGCAGTCGCGCACGATGATGTTCTCGCTCGGAACGTTCCAGCGCCGTCCGTCGAAATTGCGCCCCGACTTGATGGCGATGCAGTCGTCGCCCGTGTCGAAATAGCAGCGTTCGATCAAGACGTTTTTGCACGATTCGGGATCGCAGCCGTCGCCGTTGGGGCCGTCGTTGACGACCTTCACGTCGCGTACGGTAACGTTTTCGCACAACAACGGATGAATCACCCAGAAGGCTGAACGGACGAGCGTTACCTCCTCGATGAGGATGTTTTTGCAGCTGTGGAAGTTCACCAATTGTACGCGCATGCCGTCGGTTTCGCCCAGGATGCGTTCTTCGACGGGCGTTTGCGCCTCGTTCCACTCCATGAGCTTGCGGCGTCCCTGGCGTTGCGAGTGCATGCCCTCGACCCAACCGTAGTGCTTGGCGCCGCACATGGGCCACCACGTTTCGCGCGAACCGCCGCCGTCGACGGTGCCTTTGCCCGTGAGAGCGATATTTTCGGCGCCGTAGGCGTAGATCATCGGCTGATAGTTGTAGCAGTCCATACCTTCCCAACGGGTCAACACGACGGGATATTGTCCCAGGTCGAACGTAAACAGCAAGCGGGCGCCCTCCTCCAACCGAAGGTTGACATTGCTCTGGAGTGTAATGGGGCCGGTGTGCCACACGCCTGCCGGAACGATTACCGTGCCACCGCCGTCGCGGCTGCAAGCCCCGATGGCAGCATTGATCGCCGTGTGGTTGAGATGCCGTTCGTCATCGGCGACGGCGCCGTAGTGGCGGATGTCGTAGGTAGCGTCGCGGAATCGGGGCGCCTGGATGGATTTCAGGATTTCGGGGTACACCCGTTTCCATGCGGTCGCAGCATCTTGTGCGGTGGCCTGCAAACCGATTGCGGCGAGCAGGAGGAGAGAGAACATTTTTTTCATGGTATGAACGAATTTTTAGTAGCGCCGTAAACGATCGTCATGCGACTACCGGTTGCAATCGCCTTCATGCTTGTTTTATCAGTGCGATCGGTTCGATTCGCATCGGTATTCCCGATCGCTTTTTTCCGGTGCCGTGTTTTTGACATAGCCAAAGATACGAATTTTTCGTTAGCGCGATACCCTGCTTTCCGATTCGGGTACGCATCCCGCGTTTTCGATCGACTGATTGCGCATGAAAAAAAGTAAGGCGCACGAATCCGTATTCATGCACCTTACTCCACCTGTTTCCTATTTATAACCCGGGTGCTGTTGATCTTTGAGGCTGGAATTCTTGTCGATCATCGACTGGTTGAACGGCATCAGTTCGCTGCGCGCCTCGACGAACGAGCTGGCGAAATTGGTGATCGCCTTGGTGAGCGAACTGCCGATGTATTCGATGCAACAATCGTCTCCGTTGTCTTTGATCTTTTCATCCGAACCGGTCGATTCGATGCAGTAGGGCTCTTTGTTCTGTCCGTAGAGGGCTTTGGTGTAGCATTGGTAGACCTTGATCTCCGCTCCCGTGTACGGATTGACGTGCTCATCGAAAATCCGTTGCATGTCTTTGCGGGTGGCTTCGATCGTCTTGCCCAACCGGTTCCAGCGGATCAGGTCGGTACGGCGGAGGTTCGACTCCGAACCGAGCTCCCACGAACGCTCCTTGACGAGCGCTTCGAAGAAAGCCTCTTTCGAGGTCAACGCATCGACGTAAGCGGTGCTTTTTTCGGCGATGTTTTGCGGAAAAGCACGGTTGCGCACCTTTTTGAGGGCATCTTTTGCCGCCGCCGTCGGGCCGTTGTTGAGCTCGTTTTCGGCTTCGGCGAACATCAACAGAATGTCGGCGTAACGAATCATGATCCAGTTGATGTCGGTCTTGCTATTCTCGGGCCCTTGGGTCTTTTGCCAGCTTTTGCGCCATTTGCCGCAGCCGATGTTGGCGATGTCGGTCAGCACGGTTTTGCCCGTGGTCTTTTCGAGGCTGTAATTGACACAGGTTACATCGCGGCGCACGTCGTCCTTATCGAACGAACAGTAGAACGAGGGGGTGATGCGCACCAACGTGCCGCTTTGCCGATAGTAGGGATTCGGATTGGCGATGGCCAATCCCATCGAATAGCCGATTTCGTCGTTGGCCGAAGTGCCGTAGTTGCCCAACTGGAGAATCGTCTCGACGTCGTATTCCTTGTTGTGCACGTGTTTGAAGATTTCTCCGTAGTCGCTCAGCAAGTCGTTGTCGCCTTTGTTCATGACGGCCTTGCAGGCATCGCGGGCCATTTCGTACAACGCCTTGATGCGGGCTTCGTCGTTGCGACGGGCCAGATGGAGCGTCCCCGGATCGTACGTTTCGAGATTCCAACGCAGCGAATAGCCGGCGGCATGAAGCGCGATGCGGGCGATGAAGCCGTAGACGCCGGCCTTGGTGATGCGGTCATGGTAGGCCACTTCGCTTTGCCAGGGAACGAGTTCGATTGCCTGCTGCAGATCGCCGAGAATCTGATCGTAAACGACATCGCGGTCGACGCGGCCTACGTTGAAGTTATCGCCTGTTTTCGAGGGGGTCAGCGGCATCGGACAGTCGCCGTAGAAGCGCAGGATGTCGAAGAACGCCCATGCGCGGCAAGCCAGCGCTTCGCCGTAGAGCGCTTTGAAATGGGTGCCTTCGTTCGGGTCGTTCATTTTGCCGCTCTCCTCGATGCCGGCGAGCACTTCGTTCGCACGGTTGATGGCATTGTAGCGGTTGACCAGCACGGGTTTCATCTGTCCCGAACCGGCCGAGAAGGTGTAGCGGGCCAAACCGGCGCGCTCGTTACCCGTGAGCGTCGACATGGTTTCGTCGTTGTCGGGCGTCATGTAGTTGACGAAAGCCTTGATTTTGAAAGTGGGGTAGATGCCCAGTACGGCCTGCTCGGTCAATACCTGCGATTGGAAGACGCGTTCCGATTCGTGAGCGGTTTTCGAAGGCATGTCGAGCATATCGCTGCACGCGGCTGCAAGGCCGAGCGACACACAGACTGCCACGGCCGTGATTTGATGGAATATCTTGTTCGTTTTCATGGTTGATTGCGGTTAGAAAGTGAGGTTTACGCCGAAGATGAAGCTGCGGGTACGCGGGTAGGCCGACCAGTCGACGCCGGGCGTCAGACCGCCGTTGGGATAACGGTTGACGTCGGGATCGAAGCCCGAGTAACCGGTGATCGTGTAAAGGTTGTAGGCCGTACCGTAGATGCGCAGGGAGCTGATGCCCGCTTTGCGCAGAAGGCCCGACTTGAAGGTGTAGCCTAACGTAACGTTGTTGATGCGCAGGAACGAACCGTCTTCGACCATGTCCGACGTGGTGATCGTAATATTCGATTCGGGACCGTCGTTCTTGACGGCGTGGGTGCTTGCGTTGGCGTTCAGGGCCTTCAGAGCCGAGGGTTCCGATACGTAGTTGCCTGCGGCGTCGATGTAGGTGAAGCGGCCTGCCAGATCGCGGTGTTGGTTGTAGTTGGTGCCGTAGGTGGCCATCAGGCGGGCGCGCTGATAATTCAGCACGTCGTTGCCGATCTGGAAGTTCATGAAGATCGACAGGTCGAACCCTTTGAAGGTGAATGTGTTGTTCAAACCGCCGATGAAATCGGGATTGGTGTCGCCGATGATCTGGCGGTCGGCATCGGTGATGTTGCCTTCGCCGTCGATGTTCTTCAGACGGATGCTGCCCGGCTGTACTTTGCTTTTGTCGCCGGTGATGGTACAGTAGGGCACGCCGTCTTTGAGCGTATAGACCCAGATGCCTTTGCCCGCATCGAACGTGGCGTCGAAGTCGTCCACGCCGTACCAGCCGTCGCTCACGTAACCGTAGATCTTACCTGTCGACTGGCCTACCTGAACGATGTAATCTTCCATGTAGGAACCCACGCCCGATTTGTAGAGCATGTATTCGTTGACGCTTTCGCCCGTCAGCGAGAGCACCTTGTTGCGGTTGTACGAAATGTTGAAGTCGGTCGTCCACTGGAAGTTCTTGGTCTTGATGTTGAGCGAGTTCAAGGTCAGTTCGACGCCGCGGCCGCGGATCGAGCCGATGTTCATCGTCTGTTTCGTGTAACCCGATGTCTCGGGAATATTGGCGTTCAGTAGCAGGTCTTCGGTTTTGTTCTGGTAGACCTCCAACGAACCGTTCAGACGGCCTTTGAACAATCCGAAATCCAGACCGATGTTGGCGGCGATCGTGGTCTCCCATTTCAGCGTGGGATTGGCTAAGTTGCTGACTGCCAATGCTGGAATTTCGACTGCTCCGTCGGTATAGTTCGTCGTCTCGAAGATCGAGAGATAACGGTTGTTACCGATGTTGTTGTTACCCGTCTGGCCGTAGCTGACGCGCAGTTTCAGATTGTCGAGCCAGCCTTTCGCGCCTTGCATGAAACGCTCTTCGCTGATGCGCCATGCGGCCGATGCCGAGGGGAAGACGCCCCAGCGGTTCTGACGGGCGAATTTCGACGAACCGTCGGCACGCACGTTGAACGTGAAGAGGTAGCGCTCGTCGAAGTTGTACGAGATGCGTCCGAAATAGGAAGCCAGACCGACCTCTTCCCAGGTATTGGTCGGTTTGCTCGGGTTCGCGCCTAAGCTCAGGTCGTAGATGCCGAAGTTCTGGTCGGGGAACTGCGAGTTCTTGACGTAAAGCGAACGGGCTTTCGAAAAGATCAATTCGGTACCGGCCATGACCGAAAGACGATGACGGCCGAACGTATTGTTGTAACTCAACGTATTGGTGTTTTGCCATTTGCTGCCCGAACCCCATTTCTGCGAGCCGGAGGCGCCGCCCGAAGTCTGGGCCGACGAACTCTTGCTGTCATCGAAACTGTCTTCGCGGGTGTTGTTCCACGTGCCGCTGCCCGATACGCTGAGGATCAGTTTCGGCGTGATCTTGAAGTCGAGTGCGGCATTCATGGTCAGACTGTTGCGCGTTTTGAAACGATACTGCGTATATTGCGACTCGATAGGACTGGTCAGATCGGTCCGGCCTTCGATGGCGTCGAGCAGTTCGTCGTCCGAAGCGTTCGCGTTGAGCACGGGGCGGAACTGCAACGTATTGTTGAGGGTCTTGCCCGAGGTGATGTCGCCCGTCTTGTTGTTGATGTAATACGAAATTTTCGTGCGGAAATCGAACCGGTCGCTGATTTTGTGGTCGAATTTCACCAGGAAATTGTGCCGCGAGTTTTCGGTGTTGATGAGCAATCCGTCTTCGATGTTGTTCGAGTAGCTGGCCAGGATCGAAGAACGTTCCGTACCGCCCGATATGGAGACGTTGTGGCTGTGGTAAACGGCATTGCCGCCGAATACCTCCTCCTGCCAGTCGATTCCGCGACCGCGATAGTGTTTTTCGAAGTCGGCGTAGTTGCCCCAGTTCTCGGTGAAGGCCTCCACCGTACTGCCGGGAACGCCTCCGTCGGTGCGCATCGCCAATTCGTACTGGAGTTTGACGAAATCGGCGGCGTCGAGCAGGTCGTATTTGCGTGTCAGCTGGCGCACGCCCACATACCCGTTATAGGTAACCGTCGTGCGGCCTTTCTTGGCGTTTTTGGTCGTGATGAGCACGACGCCGTTGGCGCCTTGTGCACCGTAGATCGCCGTCGTCGAAGCATCTTTCAGGACGTCGATGGATTCGATTTCGTTGGGGTCGACGCCCATCAGACCGAGGTCCGAGACGAATCCGTCGATGACGTAGAGCGGCGATTTCGATTGCGTAACGGACATGCCGCCGCGGACTGTGATGTCGAGATCGGCACCCGGTTCGCCGTCGGTCGATACGACGCGCACACCGGCTACACGGCCGGTCAATGCTTCGGCCGCCGTGGCTACCGGCACTTTCGACAATTCGCTGCCGCTTACCGAAGCTACGGCTCCCGTAAGATCGCGTTTGCGTATTTGTCCGTAACCCACCGAAACGACGACGTTTTCGATGTCGATGGCGGATTTTTGCATTTCGATCCGCATGTCGCCTGTGCGGAGGGGCTGCAACGTTTGGTCTTCGTAACCGATGTAACTGAAGGTCAGTTGGGCCTTGTCGTTCGGGACGGTGATCTTGAAGCGACCGTCGATATCTGTGGTCGTACCGATGTTCGTACCTTCCACGAATACCGATACGCCTACCAACGGAACCTGTTCGTTGTCGATTACGGATCCTTGAGCCGTGAACTTGCCGTTTTGTGCCGAGACTTGCAGCGCATAACACAGCATCGCAATGAGGGTTAGGATTTTACCCCCCCCCTTGCCGAATCGATGGGGTGAAATAGTTCTCATTAAGTAATAATTTTAAGTGGTTTGTTTATGGGTTTGTTTCAGATTGTCATCCGACGAGCGAATTGAGATAGACTTCGATGTTCGTGTAGCCGTTGTCCAGATCGTAGCCACTGCTGTCCGAAGGATCGTTCGGATCGAGGCCATGTTTCCGTTCCCATTCGTCGGGCATGCCGTCGCGGTCGGTGTCGGGACGCGCCGTGCCCCGCTTCAGAACCGGCAGGCCGCCGACGTCGGTCGGTGTGTCGATGAATCCCTTGTCGCCGTCGAGCGCCGTGCCTGCTTTCACCTGTTCGAGTACGCTGCGGTCGTAGGCGTCGCGGACGTGGCTGCACCCGACGTCGGCCAATACGCGTTTATAGGCCTTGCGGGGCGAATCCTCGCGGATCGGTTCATAAGGATAAGGTTCCGATACGAGCGCCTGGGCGGGCCGTTTGCCGCCGACACCGAGCCGGTTGTCGCGTGTTATGTCCTTGTGCCCCTCCACGCAGTTGCCCGCAATGTAGTAACGTCCGGTACCGTCGTCCGACACGTCGAAGATGCGGCGCGGATTCTTCGTGCCCGGGCCGGCCTTGTAGTAATTGCCTACGATGTTGATTTCGCCGTGGTGTCCTCCGCCGTAAGCCGATTTGAAGCCCCAGTTGTAGATTACGTTGTTGCGGTGATCCACCGATCGCGTGCCATCGACCGAGGAGAAGCGCGGATTGCGGCTCGAATGATTGGCCAGCAGGTTGTGGTGGAACGTCGCTTTCAGACCGCCCCAGATGCCGCCGAATCCGTGCGAACCTTTGGTGTGTTTGGAGTTCCGGAGACTGTGCGTTACCAAACACCACTGCACGGTGAGATTTTCGGTTTTGTAGATCGACAGGCATTCGTCGATCGACCACGAAACGCTCAGATGATCCAATATGACGTTCTTTTGTCCGTAGCGTCCGCCGCCCACACCGTCAGTGTCCGACGTGTATTTATCGCCCACGCGGACGCGCAGATAACGGACGATCGCATTGCTGGCATCGACGACCAGCGCGCAGTCGGTCAGACAAATTCCGTCGCCCGGGGCGCTTTGTCCGGCGATGGTGATGCTGTCGTTCTTGATTCGCAGGGGCGTTTCGAGATGAATGTCGCCGTCGACGGCGAAAACGACGATGCGCGGTCCCCGGCTTTCGACGGCTTCGCGCAAACTTCCCGGCCCCGAATCGTTGAGATTGGTAACGACCATGACCCGTCCGCCACGACCGCCGGTCGTGTATTTGCCGAATCCCTCGGCTCCTGGAAAAGCAAGTTGTTGCGCCGTTGCCGCACAGGCGAAAGTCGTTGCTACCAATGTTGAAATCACTCTTGTTTTCATGATGATCGGGCTGTATTATGGTTTTCAGATCGACGATTTATTGAAAATTTTTACGAAATCCGCTGACAGAATTCAATAATTTCCTTTTCCAACAAGACAAAATTAGGTTTCGGCGACCGTTCGAAGTATGAAAATTTCGTATTTTACTATTGAATTATGACAAGAGTGCTTGAATCGTCCATGTTTTGCATCGTATTCGAACGCCCGAATCGAAGGTCGCAGCGCGTATTGCAAACGAAACTTCCTGCATCCGTCGATTGCAAACGATTGATTCGTAGACGGATGCAGGAAGTTTTACTTAGCTATGGATTTGTTTATCGGTTGCGTACGCAACGGAGCGGTAAATACTGCCGCCCCATAAATTTCGGGTAGCTGTCTAATCCATACCCTGAAACATCGTTCCTGTTGTAACAGATCGCAGGCATCATATTAGGGTAAAGATATTCACCGGATTGTTGTAAAGAAGATGTCCACGTCAAAAATAATCCGCCATACATCCGGCTGTCCTCTTTGACTGTCCAGCTGGTTTGAACAACTGCGAAGGCATCGTCGTCGGTCTGTCCCAAAATAGGAGTAGCATTAAACGACAATCCCGTGATATTACTGAATCTCACCGTGTTGTGCTTTGCCCATTGTGCCGTGCTCAAGTTGCGTGTCCCTGTGGCTGCGGACATGTTGTCGGTAAGAAATATTTTCCAATCCCAATCGAAAGCGAAGTTCGCCTCCAAGTATTCTAAGTCCGGTTGATCCCATGTGAATCCGGATACGTTCATCGTCGGAATATGCCAGCCCTCGGGACACAGTTGCTTGTTGGGGTTTGCGACAATCTGTTCGGCATACTCCATATCCGCTATCGAAGGGTCTCCGATTTGCGTCAGTGCCGATAGGGTGGATATGTTGGTTGGGGTTGTCCACGGATCGTCCGCTCCGCAGATTGCCCGATGGTTATACAAGAGACCGTAGCGTTTCTTTACCTCATCGCTTTGGGCCGATACATCGTAGTCTCCCGAACGATACCAAGCATACATCGGCTGATTCTCATGAAAATAGACGCTCCCACTGACCCCTCCGGGGGACACTTCTGTATCGGGCGTCTTTTCGGTCAAGGGGGTACGGTCGTTGTAACGTTTTACGCGCAGGTTCTCGCGCAGCCAGTAAGCAGCTCCGACCTTTACGACCGGATAGACGTTGTTGTCAACGTCTGTTACGGTATAGGGCTCTATGGACAAGGAGGTATCCAGCGTGCCGGGTGCGTCGAAAGAGAAGTTGCCGTCTTTGTCCATCCGTACCCTTGTTTGGTTCGATTCGGTTCCGAGAGCGCACTCCGAAATGGCATTGGCTCCAACCTCGGAGCGCTCAAACATGGCTACCGTCCCTCCTGCGAGCTTTTTGCTGTTCATATCCTGGCCGTCCTGCCGCTTCAGGACTTGTACGACCCGGCCTCGGTCGAGCTGTGTTTTGCCGCTCCTGACCGGATAGACGGTTACGACCTGATAATAGGTTCTCGGGCTGTCGGTAGTATAGACGGCTTCTTTGGCTATTTCGGCCAGAATATTTCCCTCGCCATCCTTTGCATACCACACATTGGATTCATCCCATTTGTCGGCGGTCGGGAGGTCGAAATAATGGTGGGCCGTCAGATAATCGTCTGCGGACTGTCCGTTCGCGACCTCCTCCCAATCCACGACGGCCGGATCGAACGACAGTTTGCCTGCTTTGGCCGGGTCGATGACGATGGTGTAAACGATCCGCTGGTTCATGCCCCAATAAGCGACCGCATCGGTCTTGAGCCGAATATGCCGGATGTCGCGGTCGGCTTCGCTCGTTTCTTGCGTGTCGCCGCGATATTTGTTCAACGTGAATTTGAGATCGAAGAAATGCGCATCGGTCAGGGTCTGGGGAAGAACGAATGCCTTGAAAAGCGACCGGCAACCCGGATTGTCGGTCAGGTAATCGGTTCCCGTTCCCGTGCTGCTGACGGTGAGCGTCGAATGGGTGGCACCCGTTCCGACGATTGCCTGCGATCGTGCGTTTCCGTCGTTCGTCCATCCGACTTCCGGATTGTCGGCTATCGGCGTCCAGCCGACTATGCCGTGCTCCGCTGTCGGATCGTTCAACGTGAGTTCCAGATTCCCTTTCGTATAGTAACCCGTGAGAGCCGCATGGTCGATGACCGCTTCCCAATGACTTTCGGTTTCGCCGGCGGGCTGTTGCACCAACAGTCGGATTTCCAACTGGGCCAGGGCATGATGGAACAGCGTCGGTCCGCCCGAATAACCCGAATCGTTCATTCCGCCGTTGTCATCGTTCACGCGGTCGATGTTGCCGCTGTAGCCGACCGCCTTTTCGGCGTACATCAGGTCGTTGGTCGCTACGTTGATGTCGGTCTTGTCGCCGGATACGTCGTATCCCGTATAGGTCAGCTTTTCGCGTTCGACCGTCGGACAGTTCCTGTCGGCTGCGTTCTCCGGATAGTAGGAGATGAAATCGACGGTCGAAGCCGTGGGCCAATAGTAATCGACGGTCGGCATCCAAGCCGTTCCATCCTCGTTTTTCTCGATCCGCTGATGATCCATGAAGACGTTTCCTTCGGCCACGGAGGCATCCGACCATGCGTGCGTAACGAAATGGTCGTAAGTGAATTTGCTTCCGGCGATCTCTTCCTCGGTAGCGCGCGAGAGCCGGTACTTGGCTGTTTGGAACGTGATGGCCTTTGGGGGCGGGCCGATGGAAAATTCCTCCTGATGCTTTACGCATCCCACTGACGTCAAACACAACGTCGCAACGATCAAAACTGATTTTTTCATAATAGCAGGTTCTTTATTAACAGTTTTTTATTAAATGAAGGTCTTATTAAACGATGAACGGACGAGCAGAATGTTGAACACGTATCGGAGGGGCGGTTGTCGCTCTCGACGACCTATAATTCGATGCGTTCATGGATTTCGTCCCAGTCCGTCGTGCCGGGGTCGAATCCTCCGCCTGTCTGGCTCGGTTCGGGGATGTCCAGCACGTAGTCGATCAGCAGCCAATGCCTCTCGCGGGCATCTTCGGTGAGGAAGATCGGGGCGATGTCGAACGTCTTGACGTATTGCGTGTCGTTGTGCGTCAGCAGATCGAACCGGACGGTCAGTTCGCTCGGCGCGGTTTCGAGCTTGCCGAACGTGTTGAACAGGGTGCACAAAACGTCCTGGTTCTCCTCCTCGATACGCGGATCGACGCTGCCCGAAAGATCGAACATGATTTTCGAATCTTCCTCGCTGCGTTGGTCGATGCCGAACCGGGTCGACGCCGACATGCCGGAAATCGTGGCTTTCACCGTCGAGGCGTGCCGCAAGCCGCGTACACGGACTTGCAGATAATAGGTCTCGACGATCGTGTGGGCTTCCGCTTCGACGATCTGCATCCGGTCGCTTTCCGCAATGCGAACCTCTTTACGGGCTACGAGCAGGTGTTCCGGCTGCTGGAAAACCTTCCCGACAGAACTGTCGGGCAAAAGCGCATGGAGGTAATCGGGGATTTTCGGCGTGAAGGCGTTGATTTCCGAAAGCCTGTTTTCATGCTCCACCCGGATCGCTTTCGTATCGAAGTTGTAGGCCAGCAGAAGATAATCGCCCGGCGGCAAGTGCGTTCGGCCGTAGAGCAGTTCATATCCTTCCGGTGAAAGCGTTTTCTGCGAAAGGAAACATTGCGCCATCAAGCGTCCGTTTTCGGGAGCATAGAACAACACGCGCAGCATTTCCGAGGTCATCGACGGTTTCGGCAGCTTCTGGTTGTAGCTGTCGCCGGTAATGTTCGATACGCCGTCGGTGTTCAACACCACACGCACCTCTATTTCATCGCTGATCGGACGTGGATACTCGTGGATCGTGGAGGAACACGAGGCCAGCGATAGAAGCGTCCAAACGGCGAGAGCCGATATGCAACCCTTTTTTACCATCCCATCCATTTGCTGTTTTTACGTGCTCGGTTCCATCTGTACGACACGGACACTCCGGCCCGGGTGATACCGAAATAGGTCGCTGAACCGGAGCGGATTTTCGGGCCGTTCTTCTGATTGAGATACACGTCGTATTCGTAGTCGGCGAAGCCTACGCCGATGTTGAATTCCAGTCCCCAGCGTTTCGTCTTGCCGAGATTCATCGCGTAGCCATAGCTCAATCCCATGCCCCAAAGCGCATGATCGGGGTCTTGGTAGCGTTCGCGATCGTCGAGGGCCACATCGAATCCCGCCACATGGGCATGCAGTCCGATGAAATGTCCCTCGCCGGCCTTTTTCGGCCACCAGCGGACTTCGGGCTGCGTGGCCAGCAGACGCAGTTTATAGGAAGATGAGATTTCGTAGGGCGAATACCATACGGGAATATCCAGCGACCAGCGGGGCCATAGTTCCACTTCGAAACCGAGATTGGCGCATAATGCCGCTGCGAACAACAGGTTCGTCTTTACGGCGTAGAATCGGGTTTGCGGCGCCGACGACGCAGCGGGTGGAATCTGTAAGGATAATGTCTTTTCGGACGAGTGCATCGGAACGGCGGTCGGCTCCGAGCTCGATTGTCCCTGCACGAATGATGTATGCGTTGCTTGCCCATGGGCTAAGACGCTGCTGCACAGACACAATATGAATAATATTTTCCCCATAGCACCTCCTTCACTCGACCTCCGATCATTTGCCAACGGTCTCTTGCCGCCAGACAATCGAAAATCGGTCGCCTGTATAACGTGTTTAATCGTTGGTTTATGATGACAAATATAGAAAAATAAAATAGAATTCCAAATATCTATTAATAGATTGTTGTATGCAAGCAGTTTGAGGCCCCTGTTTTTCGCCCGTTGTCGGGTTTATTAAATATATTAAAGAAAACACCCGACTTGCTTTTGGCAAGTCGGGTGTTCATCGGATAAAGATTGTCGATCAATCTCGTCTGGGCGGAGAGAGAGGGATTCGAACCCCCGGTACAGTTACCCGTACACCGCATTTCGAGTGCGGCCCGATCGACCACTCCGGCATCTCTCCTTTCGTTTTCGAGCGTGCAAATATAACCATATTTTTTGATTTGCTACCGTTTTTTCGAAAAAAAGTGCGGAATCGGCTGTCCCGTCGGTCGAAAAGAGCCAGCGAGACCCCTCCCAACGGCTGTTTTGCACGATGAAAAAATTTGTTTACCTTTGACTGGAAACAAACGCATCCCAACGAAGCTGTTCGAATCTTCGTCTCTTTTGTTGCGGAACGTTCCGTTTCGATGTTCGAATGTAATAATTTCGGTATGATTTTCGTTTCTTATGTAGAATCGAATACCGACGCAAACGCATATACAGCTATGAAAAAGTGGAACATTCTTTCAGGTGTCGTCTTGTTCGTCGTCGTTCTGAGCGGCTGCTCGTCTGCTTATTATGCGTCGACGGGCTATGCGGGCGATGACCTGTATGTTACGCACGACAAAGCGGAGATCGCACGCCGTCAACAGCGCGAAGCCGAAGCCCGCAAGGCCGAAGCGGAGGCCCGTCGTGCCGAATGGGAAGCCCGTATCGCCGAAGCGCAGGCTGCCGCGGCCGAAAACGAATACAACGGATTGGAATCGACGAATTCCTATTCGAGCGTGCTGGCCGATTCCTATGAAAGTGCTTATGCCCGCCGTCTGCGCGGTTTCGAATCGTTGTCCTATCGCATGCCGTCGAGCTATTACGATTTCCGTTACGGCGATGCCTTTACCTATGTTTCGGCCTATGATCCGGCGTTCTATAACATCGTCATATCGGGCGATCAGGTGTGGGTCGAACCCAAATACATCTCGTCGATGTTCGGAACGTGGGGTGCGACGGTTTATACCGGCGGCTGGTACGGCGGCTGGAACTATGGTTGGGGATTCGGGCCTTCGTGGTGGGGGTATCCCTCGTGGGGCTGGAACTGGGGATTCGCCTATCGTCCGTGGTACGATCCGTGGTATCGTCCCGGGTGGGGGCCGGCCTGGGGCCCTGGGTGGCATGGCCATTGGGGATACCGTCGGCCGCACAACTATCGGCTCGACAGCTATACGCGGCCGCACAACAACGGCTGGCGCACCGGCCAAACCGGAGGCGGTCGGAACGACGGATACGGACGGGGCTACAACAGCGGTCGCCGAAGCAGTTACAACAATCGCGGTACCGGCAATCGGAACAATAGCTATAACAATGGCTCCCGCAATCCTTCGAATAATTCGAGTCGTCCCGGGTACAATCCCGATCGGAACAACGGATTCAACAACAGCGGCTACAACAGCGGCCGGGGCGGAAGTTACAACAGCGGTCGCGGCAATTACGGCGGCAGTTCGGGCGGATATTCGGGCGGCAGCCGGAGCGGAGGCGGCGGCAGCGGTGGAAGTCGGAGCGGCGGCAGCTACAACAGCGGTCGTTGATCCTCGAGGCTTCGAAAGGCGGCAGTCATAAGCGATCGTTGTTCCCTTGTGAGAGCTTCAAACGCGGGGTCGCGACAATACTCCTCCCCTATAAAAATTCGAGCGACGGGCAAGGGCCTGTCTGAGCGGAGCATGAAGACAAGGGGAACATACGCGAAAACAAAGGCAAACAGAAAACAAAGCAAACGGAATATGAAACGAAATCGTTGGTTGAAAAGATGTTGCATCGTCTGCTTCATCGCGGTGCCCTTTTGGATGCAAGCCCAGCCTATGGGAACTCCCGATTATCGGTTCGGCGGTGCGACGTTCAATCGCGACCTGATGATGGCGTGGGATTTCGCGTCGATCGCTCGTTCGCAGAATTTCGGTACGGCCCGGGCGATGGGTATGGGCGGTGCATTCGTCTCGTTGGGCGCCGACCTGACGGCTATGTCGCTGAATCCGGCCGGTTTGGGCATGTACCGGCACAACGAAGTGTCGATCACGCCGATGATCTCCTTTGCGCGGGCTGCGACCTCCGGAACCCAGCCCTGGGCCGGCAACCACAAGAACCGGTTCGCTATGGCCGATGTGGGCGTGGCGCTCAATCTGTTCGAAAAGGCGGACAAGAACGTGGTGAGCGTTACGCTCGGGTTCGGATTGAACCGTGTCGCCGATTTCAACACACGTTATTCCTATGCGTCGGAGAGCCGTTATGCCGGTGCGATGGTGCCGAGCATCGCCGATGTATTCGCGCAGCAGATGAACCAGAACGGTGTATTTCCCGATACCAATCCGCAAGGCGGTTTGAATGGTCGGTTGGATTATCGCAATCCCTATTTCTGGCCCGCCGTGCTGGCCTACAAGAGTGCGATGACCCACGTCGTGGACGACGGGAGCGGAAATCCGGTTTGGGAACCCGATGCCATCGGCCCGCGGGCGTCGATTCTCCGGTCGGTCGATGCGGTCGAATCGGGCTCCATCAACGAATTCAATCTTTCGGCGGGCGTCAATATCAATAACATCGTCTATGTCGGGGCTTCGCTCGGCATTCAGGCTGTCCATAAGTCCTCCACGTTCGTTTACGGCGAGGATTACAACTATTTCGCCGATGGCGATAACGGATATGCTTACGGGCCGGGCGGCGTGTTGCCGGCCCAGCTGGAGTATGCCGATTTGTGGCAGCGAACGGTGCTCGACGGGGCGGGGGTGAACTTCAAATTGGGGGTGATCGTGCGTCCCGTGGCCGGTTTGCGGTTGGGAATGGCCGTGCATACGCCGACCTTCTATTCGCTCGAACGATCCTATCGGGCCGGAATGGATTATAACCTGCTCTCCAATATCGACGGAGTGCAGGGCGCGGCAGAACTGCTGGAATCGCCTGTACAATACGATGAAGCAGGAAACAGTTGGGATTTCGTTTCGCCGACGCGGTTGATGTTCGGCGCTTCGTACACGTTCGGCCGGTTCGCCATCGTGTCGGTGGATTACGAACGCGACTGGTACAACGGCATGCGGGTAAAGAACGTGCCCGACGGTGCCGATTTCGGCCCGGCGCAGTACAAAACCGACTTCAAGGCCAATTTCTGTGCGACGAACAACGTGCGGCTCGGTCTTGAAATCCGTCCGTTGCCGATCTTCGCGCTGCGGGCCGGATACGGCTATTCATCGTCGATGCTGAAAGATGAATCATTGGCTTACGAGGTGCCGCAGGCGACCGACAGTTCTTATTTTTCCGTCGGTGCGGGTGTGAACCTTTCGCGTACCGTATCGCTCGATGTGGCCTATCAGCATTTGACCGACCATCAGTCCCGTTATCGCCTGTTTTACAGTTACGACAACCTCACCGATGCGTTCGCCAGCACGACGGATTTATACGATACGTCGTTCACGCGTCATTTCGTAACCATTTCATTGGGCATTCATTTTTAGTAAGGAAAGCGCCGCAGCGATTCGCCGCGGCGTATCCGATTCTGCTTTCGGCTGGGCCGCGCGTGGCTCAGCCGATTTTGTAGTAGATGAATCCGGCTTCGGCGACCTCTTCGGCATCGTAGATGTTTCGGCCGTCGATGAGCACCTTCGCCCTCATCAATCGTCCCAGCACGGTGAACGACGGAACGCGGAACTCCTTCCACTCCGTCAGTAACAGCAACGCATCGGCATCCGTCGCTGCTTCGTACATATCTTTGCAATAGACGACCCGATCGCCCAGCCGCCGTTTGCACTCGGGCATCGCTACGGGGTCGTAGACCTTGACGGTCGTGCCGGCCGCAAGCAGCCGGTCGATGACGACTAAAGCCGGAGCCTCGCGCATGTCGTCCGTCTCGGGCTTGAATGAAAGTCCCCACAAAGCGACGGTTTTTCCGGCAAGCGCACCGCCGTAGTGCCGTTCGAGCTTTTGGAACAGAATGGATTTCTGCTCCTCGTTGACCTCATCGACCGCCCGTAGCACCCGCATCGGATAACCGTTTTGTTCGGCGGTTCGGATGAGGGCCTTGACGTCTTTCGGAAAACAGGAGCCGCCGTAACCGCATCCCGGGTAGAGAAATTTCTTGCCGATGCGGCTGTCGGAGCCGATGCCCCGTCGAACCATGTTCACGTCGGCGCCGACCCGTTCGCATAGGTTGGCGATGTCGTTCATGAACGAAATGCGGGTCGCCAACATCGCATTGGCGGCGTATTTGGTCATCTCGGCCGACGGAATGTCCATGAAGTAGACACGGAAATTGTTGGTCAGAAACGGCCGGTAGAGGCGCGTCATGATTTTCCGTGCGCGATCGCTTTCGATGCCGACCACCACGCGGTCGGGCGACATGAAATCCTTGATGGCGGCGCCCTCTTTCAGAAATTCGGGATTGCTCGCCACTTCGAACTCGATGCGTTCGCCGCGGCGATCCAGCTCCTCCTGGATGGCCGCCTTGATTTTCCGGGCTGTGCCGACCGGAACGGTCGATTTGGTAACGAGAATCGTGTATTTGCGGATGTGGCGGCCGAAAGTGCGGGCGACCGCCAATACATGGCTCAGATCGGCCGATCCGTCTTCGTCGGGCGGTGTTCCGACAGCCGAAAAGACCACCTCGGCTCGATCGAGACACGTGCACAGGTCGGTCGTGAAGTGCAGGCGTCCGGCCTCGACGTTGCGGCGGACGAGTTCGCTCAATCCGGGTTCGTAGATGGGGATTTCGCCGGCGAGCAGGCGTTCGATTTTCTGGCGGTCGATGTCGACGCACGTAACGTCGATGCCCATTTCGGCGAAGCAGGCTCCGGAGACGAGCCCGACGTAACCGGTTCCAACGATGGCGATGTTCATATCTCGGAAGATCAGTCTGCTTAGAATTCAAAAATACGCGAAATCGCCGAATCTTCCAAATTTTTATTGATGCGGGCCAGGCCGCTGCGGGTGAGCGGCGTCTCGCCCAACTGTTCGGCGAATTGCGCTTCCGTCATCGACCGCCACGCTTCCGGCCCTGCGGCCAGCGGATCGAATACGGGATCGAAGGCCGGATGGGAGTGCTGCGGGGCCTGCCGATTGTAGGGACAGCAGCTCTGGCATTCGTCGCATCCGAAAATCCAGCCGTGCAGGTCGACTTGCGTCGTAGGTTCGCGTTCGACGGTATGACAAGAGATGCAGCGGTTCGTGTCGATGACGTGCGGCGCGACGATGGCCTCCGTCGGGCAGTGCTCCATGCAGGCACGGCACGTCCCGCATCGCGACCCTTCGAACGGCGTGTCGTAAGCGTCGGCTTCGTCGCAGAGGAGCAATTCGCCCAACAGCACGAACGAACCGTATTGCGGCGTAATCAACAGCGATTGCCGTCCGATCCAGCCTAAACCGGCCTCGACGGCCAATCGCTTTTCGGCCAGCGGCGCTGTATCGACGAATGCCCGTCCTTCCAAATTCGGATGCCGGTCGCGCAAGGCGGCGAACAACTGTTGCAGCATGGCTCGGATAGACGTGTGATAGTCCTTGTTGCAGGCATAGGAGGCCACTTTGGTGCGCCAGTCGGGCGGATAGCCTTCGCTGAACCTGTTTTTGTAGGCCACGGCGCAGACGACGGCCGTGCGTGCCTGTTTCACCAATCGCCGCGGGTCGAATCGTTTTTCGGCGTTGCGCTCCATGTATCCCAACGACGATTGATAACCGTGTTGCAGCCAGTCGCGGAATTGCGCTTCGTTATCGGCGAAGTGCCGGCATCGAGCGACCCCGCAAAGATCGAATCCCGCGTCGTCGGCGCATTTTTTTATGTCGAAAAGGTCGAGCATGGCCTCGAATCCGTTTGATTTTGGACGATTTTGCTCCAAAAATAGTGTTTTTTAGCCGAATTATCGTAATTTTGCATTCGATTTCCCGTTTCTATTACGGAACAAATAAGACGAATTATGACGAGCAAAACACTTTGCGAGCTGGCTCGCAACAGCGTTGAGAAATATGCGTCGCAAGTCGCGTTTTCGATGTTCAACGGCGAAGAGGTTACCTATGCCGAAGCCGGACGGCGGATGCTCAAAGTGCAGAATCTGTTGACCGGAGCGGGGCTCGAACCCGGCGACAAAGTGGCGTTGCTGAGCAGCAGCATGCCCAACTGGGGAATCGGTTATTTCGCTGTCGTGTCGGCCGGTATGGTGGCCGTGCCGATTCTGCCCGACTTCTCGACCGAAGAGCTCGATATGATTATCGAACATTCCGAAGCGAAGGCGCTGCTGGTCTCCGACAAACTGTTTACCAAATTGTCGAAAAGTACGATCGGTCGGCTCGATATCGTGATCCGAACCAAGAATCTGGGGGTCATTTCGCAGCGGGTGCGCCGGCAGGGCCGGACGGCTGTCCCGAAACCCGAAGATACGGCGGCGATCATCTATACGTCGGGCACGACGTCGAGTCCGAAAGGCGTGATGCTTTCCCATGCGGCGTTGTGCGCACAGGCCCGTATCTTCGAACAGATGCTGCCGGTCGGCGCCGACGACGTTTTTCTATCGGTGCTGCCCCTGTCGCACACCTACGAATGTTCCATCGGGATGATCTATCCCTTTGCGATGGGCTCGCGGGTCGCTTATCTCGACCGTCCGCCCACAGCGGCCGTGCTGATGCCTGCTTTGCGGGAGGTGCGGCCTACGGTGATGTTGATCGTGCCGTTGATCATCGAAAAGATCTACCGCAGCCAGATTCAGGCCAAATTCAACTCCAACGCATGCTGGCGCACGATGTACCGCGTCGGATTCGTCCGCCGCTATTTGCATCGCATCGCGGGAAAGAAATTATTGAAACTTTTCGGACGGCGTTTGCGTTTTCTGGGGATCGGCGGGGCGAAACTCGATCGTGCGACCGAACAGTTCCTTTTGGAAGCGAAGGTGCCCTACGGAATCGGTTACGGACTGACCGAAACCGCTCCGTTGTTGGCCGGTGCCACGCCCGACATCGTTCGTTTGGGCTCGACGGGGCCGGTGGTTCCCGGGGCGCAGTTGCGTTTGGAGAACGTCAATCCCGAAACGCATCAGGGCGAAATCGTCGCTCTCTCGCCGAGCGTCATGCAGGGCTATTTCAAGAATCCCGAAGCGACCGCAGCGGCTTTCACGGCCGACGGTTGGTTCCGCACGGGCGATTTGGGCGAATTCGATGCCGACGGCTGGCTCTACATCAAAGGGCGTCTGAAAAACATGATCGTGGGCCCGGGCGGCGAGAACATCTATCCGGAGGACATCGAGAGCGTGCTCAATTCGCACGTCTTCATCACGGATTCGATCGTTACGGAGCAGGAGGGCCATCTGGTGGCGCTCGTGCACTTCAATCGGGATGAAATCGAGGCGACGCTCGACAATTGGCGCGAGCAGTGGGCGAACAAGCGCGAAGCTTGGGAAGCCAAAACCGAACAGCTGAAAAAGGAGATTTTGGAGTTCGTGAATGCCAAAGTCAGTCGGTTTTCGCGCATTTCGGAGGTGGTCGAGGAGAAAGAGGACTTCATAAAGACCCCGACGCTGAAAATCCGCCGCTTCCTTTACAATAACCGGAAAAAAGAGAAGAAGGTCGCGAACGAATGATCGGCGCGTCGCGATATGACGAGGGCCGTCCGATATGTCGGACGGCCCTCGTCGTTGCAGTCAGGAAACGGTATTTCCCTTACTTAATATAACTTTTCAACGCATCCACATATTCTGCGAACGCATCGCGGCCGACTTCGGTGATCCGGCAGACGGTGCGGGGCATCTTGCCCCGAAAGCCCTTTTCGATGCCGATGTAACCCGCTTTGGCGAGTTTGTCCAGCTGCACCGACAGATTGCCCGCCGTCGCACCGGTCTGTTCGCGCAGATAGACGAAATCGGCGCTCTCGACCCCGATCAGAATCGACATGACGGCCAATCGCAGTTCGGAGTGCAGCAGGGGATTCAGTTCCTTAAACATGGTGCTGTTTCGCTTGGCGGTTCGACCGATAGCACAGGATATGTCCCGGTATGATCATCATCGCGGTGAACGCCACGATGAACAGGGCCGCATTCGCGGCGTTGTCGCGTACGATCAGAAAGAGCGGCGCGAGGGCGATGCAGACGAATCCGCCGACGGTCGAGGGCGTGAATCGGCATACCAGCCCCGTGAGTGCGCAGCCGATGCCCATCAACAGTACGATCAGAAAGAATATGGGTATGCGGAGCGAGGTCGTAATGCAGGTGCAGGTGAGTACGAATGCGGCGATGCCTAAGACCAGCCAGATTTGTCCGATTACGCGGTCGATGATCGTGCGGACGCTCCCTTCGGCGGGATGCTTGCGCAGTGCGAGCGTCATTCCGAGCCAACCGCACAAAGGCAGCCCGAACCAGAGCCAGGCCCAACGAACGTCGTGCGTCCAGGCGAAGGCGGCATAGAAGGCCAGCGTGAATGCAACGGTCAGATACCCCCAAATCAGAAAGGGCCATCCGGCTTTGCTTTCCATTCGGTTGCGGGTCGTTTCGATCATGCGGTTGATGAGCGCCAGGCTTTCGGCGGCATTCAGTTCACGATTTTCCAGCGGGGTGTTTTTCTGTTTTTCCATAAGTGTACGGGTGTTTGATGGTGGGTTTTACTTGGTATCGTCGCAGGTCGGTTCTTCGTCGCATCCGAAGTAGCGGAACAGCACCGACAGCAGCAGGTCGAGCCCCCAACCGCCGGCGACCCACGCCACCCACCAATAGTGGGGCGACGTGTAGAGGTTGACGAAGAACAGGAAAAGGCAAATGACGACATAACGGATGGCCTGTCGTTTGAGCCGGATGTTGCCACGGGCAACGGAAGCAGTTGTTTTCATCATGCGTGTTTTTTGTGGGTTGTGGAAAATCCCCGGTTCGTTCATTTTCATGCACCTTTTCTCGCCTCGGCATAGCTCGAACAGGTTCGGCTCTGCGCTCGGCTTATCGAAAAGATTCTTATTTCTGCTACAAATATAAAGTAGTTTATTTTATAAACCAAATTTTCAATGAAAAAAATCGAGCGGATGCGAACGGTTCGATGAACTGTTGATCTGGAATCCATGCACCGGCTTTCTCTCGAGCGGTTTTTAGAAGAAGGCGGCGGATAAAAAGGTGATTATATAGAACGGCTTTCCAAAACCGTATCACCTCGCGAGCTTTGACGGAAGCCCCTCCCAAGGGAGAGGTTTGGGGCGGGGCAAAACTGAATACGCGGCTTCGCCGCGAGCGGTACGATCGTCGGCAAGGTAAATCCGTTCGTCAACGCGATTCGGTGTAGAGCTGCACATCGTTACCTAAAAAAAGTCCTGCTCGTCGAGCAGGACTTTTTTGTTTGTCCGAATTAATGAAACTTATTTCGAGAGTTCGGCCACGGCGGCCTTTGCATTCTCGGCGTTCGGACCCGTGGTTACCTTGTTGAATGCTGCGATGGCCTGCGGTTTCATCTCCTTGGCGTTGTAGGCGGCCCCCAACAGATAGTACATCTGGCTCTTGTCCTCCGGATTGACTTGCGCTTCGGCAGCGGCCTCGCCCAGCTCGATTACTTTGTCGTAATCCTTTTTGCCGGCGTAGGCCTGCAACCGGACGCTCAATGCCAGAGCGCTCGACGGATTCTTCTCCAGCATCTCGTCGGCCATCTTGATGATTCCGTCAAAATCGTTGGCCGCCTGCATCTTGGCTACCTGATTGTTCGTGTAGAGCGTCATCATCTCCTGGGCTTTAGCAATCGCCTCGCCGTATTTTTCGGGATTCATGGCTGCGATGCTTTCATATACCTCCATGCCCTTCACGTAGTCGCCCGATTCGCAGTAGCTCATCGCCAAGTTGAGCGCCATCTCCGTGTTGCGCGGATTGGCCGCATAGCCTTTGGCGAAGATCGCGGCGGCCGTTGCGTAATCCTTGTTGTTGTAGGCCATACCGCCCTGTACCTGATAGACTTTCGACAGGACGTTGTTGATCTTGTTGACGCGGGATTCATCGCCGAATTGTTCGGCCAGTTCGGCGGCCTTGGTCAGCTGTGCGGTAGCTTCGTCGAAGTTCTTCTTCGCGGCAGCCATTTGACCCATGTATTGGTAGCAAATCGGCAGGTATTGTTTTGCCTTGGCCGTTACTTCGTCGGCGCCTTCGCTGTCTTGGGCGATGATCTCTTCGAATTTGGCGGCAGCGCCCGTGAAATCTTTGTTCTGATAAGCCGACGCACCTTCATTGAAAAGAGCCGAAAGGTCTTGCGCCGAGAGCGACATCGTCGCTAAGAAGGTTGCGATCAATACGAGTAACTTTTTCATTTTCGTGATGTTGATTTGTTTACGTGTTGTCGGTTTATTATGTTTTATCAAAAAATCGGTTCCGGACATCAGCAAGGTCGGTCGCGATTCTCCGCAAAATTAATAAATATATTTAGATATTGCAAAATCTACGCCCGCAAGCTCTCGAAAAAGGTTTTTATTAAGAGGCTGCATTCTTCTTGGAGGATGCCTCGTACTACGGTCGTTTTCGGATGAAAAACCTGTTCGGAATAGCATCGGTAGCCGCGTTTCGGGTCGTCGGCGCCCCAGACGACCCGGCCGATCTGCGCCCAGCCGATGGCTCCGGCACACATGATGCACGGTTCGACCGTAACGTACAACGTGCAATTTTTCAGATATTTGCCGCCGATGGTCGAGGCGGCGGCCGTCAGCGCCTGCATCTCGGCATGGGCCGTTGGATCGTCGAGCGTCTCGACCAGATTGTGTCCCCGCCCGACCACGGCACCGTTCGCCACGATGATCGCCCCGATCGGAACTTCCTGTTGTTCCAGCGCTTTGCGGGCCTCGTTCAGTGCGAGCCGCATGAATTTTTCGTCGGTCTGTTGCTGCGTCATGGTGCTGATTTTTCCGCAAAAATAGCTATATTTGTCGAACTAAATACAACATTATGGAATTCGAAGGATCCGTTTATCGCATGTTGCCGTTGACGAAGGGCACGTCGGCCCGCGGCGAATGGCAGCGTCAGGATGTCGTTTTCGACATGCAGGATGGCAATTTCACGCGCAAAATTTGCGTAACTTTTTTCAATCGTCCGGACGACGTCGCCAAACTGAAAGAGGGGGCGACCTATCACGTTTCGGTCAACATCGAATCGCGCGAATACAACGGACGATGGTATACCGATGTGCGCGCCTGGCGGTTGCAGCCCAAAGAGGTGGGTGCGCCGGTCGCTGCACCGATGCCCGACATGCCGCCGCTCGGCGAGGAACCGTCGTCTGCTTCGGAGCCTGTTGCGACCTCCGATGCCGACGATCTGCCGTTCTGAGCAGGTGCGCAGCTCTGCCGCCGCTTTTGAAAGCGGTCCCGATGCGATGGAATGGTTTCGGTATTCTCCGATGCTTTCTTCGCTGCCGACTGTTTGAGCGGGTCAAAATAATAAAAAGCGGTTCTTTGAACCGCTGCGGGCCGAAGCTTCCGCCCGCAGCGGTTTTTTGTTAGCGGCACCGAAGCTCACTTTGCTTTCGTAGCTATCCATGCCTTCCAATCTTTCCTCCGCAGTCTTCGTCCCGCCGCCGGTTCCTTTTCAACCTTTCGGGTTCCGATCGAAGCCCCTCTCAAGGGAGGGGTTTAGGGTGGGGTCAAATTTGCAAACGCGGCTTCGCCGCGAGCGCACGACCGACGGCCGTGAAAATACATTCGCCAACGCGATTCGGTTTAAAATCGTGTATAGCTACCAAATAAAAGCGAGGACAACCCCAAAAAGGTCGTCCTCGCCTGCTATAAAATCCTCCTTGCGGAGAATTACTTAACCTGTTTAACGATTGCCTCGAATGCACTCGGCTCGTTCATTGCGAGGTCGGCCAGCACCTTGCGGTTCAGCACGATTCCTTTGGCGTTGAGTTTGCCGATGAATTGCGAATAGGTCATCCCGTAGGCGCGGACACCGGCATTGATGCGGGTGATCCACAGCGAACGGAACGTCCGCTTCTTGAGTTGGCGGTGCGCATAAGCGAACTGCAACCCCTTTTCGACCGTGTTTTTCGCAACGGTCCATACGTTTCCCCTTGAACCAAAGTTGCCTTTGGCAAGTTTCAAAACTTTCTTTCTTCTTGCGCGAGACGCAACAGCATTGACTGAACGTGGCATAATGTAAAGTTTTTGAAGAGCTCGCAGCGATGCGGTTCTCCCGCATTCTTTGGGGCTGTTCTGCTCCGGTTAATGAAAAATGGTTGCTTGCGGGCCGGTTATTTGACCAGCAGGCTCTTGATTTTGGCTTCGTCAGCCGCAGAAACGGTGCTCGAATAGCAGAGATTGCGTTTCTGTTTCGTCGTTTTTTTGGTCAGGATGTGACTGTGATAAGCGTGTTGGCGCTTGATCTTTCCTGTGCCGGTGAAGGTAAAACGTTTCTTCGCCGCGGCATTGGTTTTCATTTTCGGCATTGTCGTAAACGGTTAATTAGTTAAACATAGCCTGCAAAGGTAATCATTTTTTCGGAGATTGCAATTCGCAGGCTCGATTATCTGTGTAAACTGTCCGGTTCGTCGGTATATGCGGTCGCAGTGGAACGCCGTCAGAACCAGCGACGGATTTCGTACATGCTTTCTTCTCGCGACAAATCGTTCGGATTGGTGCCGGGTACTCCTTCGGGCACTGGTTCGCCCAGTCGTTCGAAAAGTTCTTGCCAGTAGCGGGGCATCGTGCCGTCGGAGGCTCGGAAGTTCATCGGACGTGCGGTGAAGCAGTGGGCGCCGTCGGGACGCAGATAGGTTTCGTAGACCAGTTCGCTGCAATAGTAGCGCCCGTTGTCCGGACGGAACGAGTAGTCGTATGACGCTCCCAACGCTTTGCGGGCCCGTTCGACCGATGCTGCTATTCCCGTCGTATCGCATAGGCGCATCGCTACGACTGCGGGTCGATCGTCGATGCGGGCCGAACGGGCGAGGAATTTTTCGAGCGAAACGATCCGAACCCCGCCTTCGGTCGTTGCTTCCAAGACGGAATCCGTTGTGCAGGCCTGTTTCCGGTTAGTGCTGTTTGTTCGGGTGTGCAACACGATTCCCACATGGGTGAAATTCAGTCGTTCGCTGCGGCCGGTCGCGTCGGTGATCGCTTCGGTCATGGCGCCGGTGCCGCATTGGAAAAGCAGGTCGCCCGTTTGCAACATCGGGCCATCTTGCCGATGAGTACAGGTTGTGAATGAAAGTATACCTATATATAATATAAGGCGCATGGATGAGCCGGAGTTTTATTCTTCGGCGAAGATACGAATAACTTGTTGATTCCGAAACACGTGCGGATGAATAATAAAAAAAGATGAAAAAATCCGCTGAAAAATTTGGAAAAATCCTTCCGGATTCTTTATCTTTGCACCCGCTTTCCGAAAGAGATGCGTCTCGGAGGAATAAGCGAAAAGGTTCTGAAAAAATCCTGAAAAAACTTTCCGAAAATTTTGGAGGTTCGAAAAATTGATTTACCTTTGCACCCGCTTTCCGAAAGAGAAGCGTCTCGAAAGGGTAAGCGAAAAGGTTCTGAAAATTTTTCGAAAAAAACTTTCTGAAAGTTTTGGTGGTTTGAAAAATAGGTTTTACCTTTGCACCACTTTCCGCTCCGAAAAACGGACGGAACAGAACAAAACGAGAATCGTTCTTTATAGCAATATAGGAACAGCGTTCTTTGAAGTGATTGAGCAGCTAAATAGTTTTTCCACTCTCTCAGGAGAGTGATTTCAAAACAATACCTTTGAGATTAGAGCGAAAGATTTAAACAAATTCATTTCATACAATGGAGAGTTTGATCCTGGCTCAGGATGAACGCTAGCGGCAGGCCTAACACATGCAAGTCGAGGGGC
>CANQGQ010000016.1 GCA_947623305.1 uncultured Alistipes sp.
CACTATAAAGTAGTCGACCGCTATTTCGCCTATTTCTTCCTCGATAAATCTATTACGTCGCGAGAGGTCGAATTGGTCCCCAACGACGGAATCGGCCTGCGATTCGTTACTGATCCGGCCCGTATCGAACTGGTAAACGAAGTGCACTACGTCCACGAGAAGCAAATCGAATAAAAACATAAGTCGAATCCCTGTTCGATCCCTAATCTTTCATTATCTTTGTGCAAATTAATCACTAAACAAATTGAAAGCATGAAAGAATTAGTGGCAAAAATCCAAGAGGCATACGCCGCATTCCAGACCGATGCCGTCGCACAAGTCGAGAAAGGGAACAAAGCAGCCGGCACCCGTGCCCGCAAAGCATCGTTGCAGGTCGAAAAACTGCTGAAAGAGTTCCGCAAAGTATCGCTCGAAGAGGCGAAAAAATAAAGTCCTCTTCTCTTTGAAGATAAGGGCTATCGGTTTTTACCGATAGCCCTTATTCTATTTGCCAGACCGGATTATAACGTAAATTAGTCAAGACTTAATCTGACAGTTTCTTTGTCCGATAGAAATCTATAATAATATCATTTTTGATGCAATAGAATTAATCATGTCTTGCGGTACGCCGCATTCTTCGGCAATGACCGGCCAATCGGCTGCTATATCACAAACTTCGTCAATAATCAATGAGGCGTCTTTGATGTTGTTCTTGTTTGCACACTCCAGCAAATCTTTGCGCGTAATATCGTCAAATTTGCCGTTAATCGACATCTGATGGGTATTTGTCCATCCGCCATCAGGATTGTACGCATAGCCCATATCGTAGGCGGGAGATAATCTCCAACGGCCTCCTTCGTTCATCAGGAATGAAATGTTTTTTGTATGGTCGTCTTGATTGCGAACCACGACATTGAACGCCATTCTTCGGAACATCTCCGTAGCTTGGGTGTAGGGCAATCGTAAAGCGCGCATAACATCGAAGGCCTGCTCGTAGGAGTATGCCCGATGAAGCCGGTAATCATAGTGCGCGATCCCGCACAAGGTTTGCATATGCAACTTTCGTCCGTTCACGCGGTCAAAGCGTTTTGTCATAAAATGCGCCCGTCCGTTTTCCTCTTTCAGTTCGCAATCGGTCATGTCGATGCCACACTTCTTAACCAGTTTAGAGAAGGAGTATTCCAGTCGGCCATAATTGTCAGTCTCTCGAAATCCTATCGTTGCCGATACGCCGTCTAATTTGATAAGGTAGTAGTCGAATCCTTCGGGGGCTTCTATTTGTCCCGAGCGAACTTCTCCGGTTGCTTTGTTATATGCAATAATCGCCTTGGCTCGCTGTCCGCCGGCAGATGTCCCGAGCCGCACAATCTCTGCAATGGCGGCTTTTCGGTCATCATCAAGGTTTACGCCGAACCGCTCTTTTTCGGACAGGGCTTCTTTCGCAACATCAACCAATGATTCAATCTCGAATTGGAGACGGGTGTCGTTTCGCACCTCTATTGCCGGTTCGAACTCCAATGCCCCCATACAGCGCTTGCCGAGGAAACAAAGTGTTTCAATCGGGTTGCTGCTGGTGCGACCTGTCAGGGAAAGCCAATGCTCGAACAAGGCTTGTCCGTAGGTATCTGGAAGCGAGTCTGCCAACATCCCGGGCAATCCCTTGAATGTCTCCTCGCCGATATTGCCGAATGAATAGACACGGCCTTGGCGTACCGGCATCATCAGCGGCGCAGGCTCGATGCCTTTGTCGATAAACTCCGGCATATATTCAAACAAAGCCGTATTGCGACTGCTGTCCCATCGGAAAGTGCCGACCGGCATCCCGAACATATTGACTCTTGCGACCTCTACCATTCCGACTTCTCCTTACTTTTGTTGCCTATATGCCCGACGGCACGCTTGCGCATTTTGTTTTGTGCCGAATGCACCATCTCGTAGTATTCGTTGGGGCTTAACTGCTCTTCTTCGACCAATGATTGAATAGCGTCCAATTTGCCGAGTATTCGCATGACACGCAGCAATGAGCCGAACGACTTGATTTCACCGTTTTCGATTTTTTTGACGGTGGACAAAGAGATTTCGGCAGACTCAGCCAAACTCTGCTGTGTAATATTCTGTTTCAGTCGGACGGATTTCAGCTTTTCACCGATTCGTCGCTGAATCATTGTGTCCGACAGTATGTATATATTATTCATTATGGTTCTATTCTAAACTATTCAATAGCAAATATAGTAATAATAGTTTAATTTACAACTTTTATGTACGAAAATAGGACCAGTTTTGATAATTTCCATAATTTCTTGGTCGTTCTAAAATCTATTACGCTATTTTCGATGCGATAATTATATAACGATAAAATCACAATATATTACACTATGGTTATATCGAATAACCGGATGAAATTTATTTTCTTCATCGTTCTTGTTTTTTCGAAAAAAAGTATTATCTTTACAAATGATATTATTATATCAGTAGTATTGATATTTCAGAACAATGGATAATATATTATCTGTTACTGGTGATGTGCCGCACGGAGTAGCGATACGCATAGCCCGACAGGTGAAGGCGCGGCGTCTGGAAATGAATCTGACACAAGAGGGGCTGTGTGTCCGTGCCGGCATCAAGTTGCCGACCTATCGGAGATTTGAGCGGACTGGCGAAATATCGTTGAAAGGGCTGTTGCAAATTGCTTTTGCGCTCAACGCGCTGCGCGATTTTGAATCGTTGTTTACGCAAAAACAGTATCAGTCGCTCGACGAGGTGCTTGCCGAAAGCAAGGTGAAACGCAAACGGGGCAAGAAGAATGAATAGTATCAAATCGGTTGAAGTCTGGTGGGATGGCCGCTTAGTCGGTCGTCTGGCATTGACCCGCGAGGGATTGTGTGCCTTCGAGTATTCGGCGGAGCAGTTTGCATCGGGTGCTTCGATTTCGCCCTTTGAACTACCGCTGCGCAAGGGCGTTTTTATTGCCAAACCTCGACCCTTTGACGGCGGGTTCGGGGTCTTTGACGACTGTCTGCCTGACGGATGGGGACTGTTGGTACTCGACCGCTATTTGCAGAAAAAGGGAATCAATCCGCGCTCGCTGACCCTTCTTGACCGATTGTCGTTGGTCGGTTCAACGGGTCGCGGGGCTTTGGAGTTCCGCCCCGACAATAGTGTTACGAACGATAGGGATTTTGCCGACTTCAAACAACTGGCTTGGGAGGCTGAACAGATTTTGGGTAGCGAGGGATACAATGGAACTGGCATCGAGGAGTTTCAGCATCGTGGCGGCTCTCCGGGCGGTGTACGTCCGAAAATTTTTACCAAGTACGACGGAAAAGAGTGGCTCGTCAAATTTCCGGCGAAAGGCGACCCTAAAAATATCGGCAAGACGGAATACCGCTATTCGCAGCTGGCAAAGGAGTGCGGCGTAGAGATGCCCGAAACACGGCTTTTCGAGGATAAGTATTTCGGCGTCGAGCGTTTCGACCGCACGCCAAATGGAAAATTGCACGTTATCAGCATGGCCGGTTTACTGTGTGCCGACTATCGCGTGCCGAGCATCGACTACTCGCACATCTTTAAGGTTTGCGCCGCATTGACGCACAGCATTGGTGAAATGTGGAAAATCTATCGACTGATGGTATTCAACTATCTAATCGGCAATAAAGACGATCACGCCAAGAATTTCGATTTTATCTATCGGGACGGTGAGTGGCGTTTTGCTCCGGCATTCGACTTACTGCCGAGCGACGGAATGAACGGCTATCATACGACCTCCATTAACGACAGCATCGAACCGACCAAGGCGGACTTAATCGCCGTTGCAGTAAATTCCGGTCTTGATAAAGACGAGGTGGAAAATGTATTTGAAGCGATTAAACAAACAATTAAAGATAATTAGTTACTATGAAGTTCAGATTATTTGCTATTGCGGCACTGGCGGTTGCCGCGCTGTGCAGTTGCTCGGCATCCGCAGAAAAGGGAAAGACGCTCGTACTTTACTATTCGCAGACGGGCGCGACAAAGGTTGTGGCGGAGGAGTTGCAGCGTCAACTCGGCGCAGACATAGCCAGCATCGAGGCCGTCGAGCCTTACGATGCTGACTATGCCGCTACCGTCCAGCGGTGGAGGCAGGAGCGTGAGGTGGGTGTAAAGGTTGCCATTCAGCCGCTGGCGGTCAACCTCGACCAGTACGACACCGTTTTCCTCGGATTCCCTATCTGGGGCGGAACATACGCTTCGCCAATGGCGACCTTCCTCGCCGATAACTCACTGGCCGGCAAAACAGTCGTAACTTTTGCTACCTTCGGCAGCGGCGGCATCGACTCGGCAACTGCCGATGTTGCCAAAACACAGCCCGACGCAACGGTCATAAAGGGTTACGGCGTTCGCAATGCCCGAATCGAAAGGGCTGCAACCGAGATAGCTCGATTCCTCATTGAAAACGGATATGTTGATGGCGAGATTACACCGCTGCCCGAATATAGTGAGGCAGTGCCAGTAACGGCAGAAGATGTCGCTGTATTCGATGCTGCCTGCGGTAGCTACAAGTTCCCACTCGGAACGCCCGTAACGGTGGCAAAGCGCAGCTATGACGGAACGGAGGATTTCCGCTTCGATGTGAAGTCGCAGATGCCCGACGGACGCGAGAGTTCTTCGACTATCAATGTCGTTGTTCCGCAGGGCGGCACGCCTGAGTTTACGCAGGTGGTCAGATCGTTTTGACCACTAAAACGTCTCGTCTGTTTCGGCGGGAAGAGTTACCAAGTAAAATATAGCCCGTTGTGGGGACGACCTGCTCGAGCAGGTCGTCCTGCGATAAGGCTACCGATGCGGCATAGACGCACGGGTGGCAGGCATACCGGTCGGTCGCGTGAGGTCGGGCAGAGAGCCGTTCCGTGGACAATCTTCCTCTTTCAGCGCGTATTCTCCACGAAAACCTTGCCGCTGCCTGCCACGCACTGAAAGACATCCGGCAACGGAAACAAGCGACTGACGGGAAATCAGAAGAAACGAAAAGAAGGAACGGCTTACAGACGAAGCGGGATTTTGATGCTTCACCCGTAAGCCGTTTCTTCTTTTTGTTGAATGGACTATTGCTGTTGCAAATTGTGGGCAGACAGCAAACTTCGCTCTTTCAAGAAAATCGAGGTTATTTCTTGATATATCCAGTAGCTCTTGCCTTGCCCACCTTTTCTATATATCCGGCATCCAGTAGTTCTTTCAGTGTCCGTTCAATGGTCGTTTCGCTGATGTCCGGACAATATGCCGCAATATCGGCTTTCGTGAGCTTGCCCATTTTCTTGTCGAATACCGCTTTTACTCTTTCGGCTTTGGAGAGGCTGCGATATTGCAGGTGTTCCACCCTCTCCTGAAACTCCTTGTATGCCTTTAATATGATTCCCAAATAATAGCGGACGAACGGCTCGTAGTTGTTTTCGTTGTCATGCCATCCGGCGGAACTTTCCCGAAGGGCTTCATAATAGGTTTCCTTCGTCTTTTCCACCAGCATCTCGATGCTGATGTACTTCCCCACGATATAACCGCTTTGATATAATAACAACAGCGTGAGCAAACGGCTCATGCGCCCGTTCCCGTCATTGAACGGATGGATGCAAAGGAAATCAAGGATGAACATCGGGACGAGCAGAAGCGCATCGTATTTGCCGCTGTCCGCCACCGTCCGGAATCTGTCGCAAAGGTGTTCCATTGCTTCCGCCGTTTGGAAAGCCGGAACCGGGACAAAACGCACTTTCTGCGCTCCGTCCATTCCTGATTCCGCAATTACGTTATCCGAATTTTTGAACTTGCCTCCGCTATTGCTTCCGCTGAAGCTGTACAAATCGCGGTGCAGTTGCAGGATATTGTTTACGCTGACAGGGATATACCCATAGCTTTCATGTATTGTAGCCAACACCTCCCTGTAACCCGCGATTTCTTCTTCCGAACGGTTTCGCGGTTCGGCTTTTTCCATCACCAAAGCCTCCAGGCGTTCGTCAGAGGTGAATATGCCTTCTATCTTATTGGAGGCTTTTGTACTTTGGATTTTTGCAATATCCAATAGTGCAGTCAAGACATCTGCTTGTGCCTCGATAAACAACTCCTGTTTGCCCTTGCATTCATGTATGGCAGAGAGTAAATTGACTATATCCGGTGTCAGCAGTCTGCCGGGGCTATCCATGTATTCGTAATCATGCATGATGTTCATCGTTTTATGAGGACAAAGTTAATTATCTTTTTTCTCTTATTTGCATCAAATACAGAATATCTGCATCATAAAGCAAAATTATGATGCAGATATTTCAATTGATGAGGTCAATAATGTGCATATCTCGCTCCTTCGAAGTTATTTTTTCGAATTGAGGATAAGAAGAAGTAGGCATCAATAAAAAAGCACCTCCAGATTCTTTTTGTTAGTAATAAAAGTATTTTCTATCTTTATCTCAAGAAATAACATTCAAAGTATCATGGAGAACAAAAGTGCAGAAGGCGGGCCGTCTGGCGCAGTCCGACCAAATAGGAAGTCGTTTACTTCGGTATTTTTTCCTGTCGCAGCGAGCGGGACTTTTACGACGCATTCGCTGCCGCTGTTCTCAAGCAGACCTCTTCGAAATTGGATGAATGGCTCAAAAATACCAAACTGTTCCTCTCGAGGATTAGCCTCAAAATTTCGTTAAGCCACGATCCGCAAACCGTTAACCAACTGATCGCATGAAACGGAATACTCTTTTTACAGCGTTCGGCTGTATGCTCCTCGGAGCGTGCAGCACCGAACCCGCCGCACAACAGGACTATGCCATCGACCTGCGGGTGGCGGATCGGCCGATTGAACAGGGCTTCCTGAAAATGGGCGGGACAGCACCCGACGGCGGAAGCATCGACTTCAACAGCTACTACATGTCGCTCGACAAACGACCCCATATCCCTATCATGGGTGAAGTCCACTTCTCACGGGTTCCCCGCGAGCAATGGGAGGAGACGATCCTCAAAATGAAGGCCGGAGGGATCAACCTGATCACCACCTACGTCTTTTGGAACATGCACGAGCAGTATGAGGGACGTTTCGACTTCTCGGGGAATTTGGACATACGCCATTTCGTCGAGTTATGCCGCAAACACGACATGAACGTCATCATGCGCATCGGGCCGTTCTGCCACGGCGAGATCCGAAACGGCGGCATCCCCGACTGGTTGTATGGACGACCGTTCCAGATCCGAACCAACGACGCAGAATATCTGCGTTACGTCGACCGTCTCTACGGAAAGATCGCCGAACAGCTCGACGGGCTCTACTACAAGGATGGCGGCAACATCGTGGCCATACAGCTCGAAAACGAGTTGCAGCACTCGGCAGCTCCCTGGTCGTTCGGCTATCCGGGTCAGGAAAAGGAGTTTACCGTGGCGGACTACGACATCGACAACACGAAAATCGGCGTCTCCGTACAGGAAAATGCGGCCGTTGAAGCCGATATGGGTGCTCGGCATCTGCAAACGTTGCGCGAAATCGCTCGATCGAAGGGGATGATCACGCCTTTCTACACCGTTACGGGGTGGGGCAATGCGGCGATCCTCCCTGGCGAGTCGATCCCGGTAACGTCGGCCTATCCGTATCCGTTCTGGACGGAAGGCGTAGAGGCTTCGCCGTTCTACCTGTTCAAGGATATTCAAGCCCATCCCGATTACGAACCGGTGCGTTACGAATCGACCCGCTATCCGTCGTTCTGCGCCGAAATGGGGGCGGGCATTCAGATGATCTGGTCGCGCCGTCCGCGTGTCCCGGCCAAAGCCGCCGAAGGTCTGATGCTGCGTTCGCTGGGAAGCGGCGCGAACGGAATCGGATACTACATGTACTGTGGCGGCACAACCCCGCGCGGCCGTTTCGGATTTTTCAGCGACGAGCCCATGGGCGTTCCCAAGATGTCCTATGACTTCCAGGCTCCCATCGGAGAATTCGGCAAAACACGTGATTCGTACGGTGTGCTGCGTTTGCTGCACAGTTTCGTGGCCGATTTTGGCGACCGTTTGGCCCCAATGGGTATCGTGCTCCCCGAAGGTTACGACCGGATCACCCCCGAAGACTCCACAACCCTGCGTTATGCCGTCCGTAAACAGGGCGACAGCGGATTCGTTTTTATCACCAACTTCCAGGATCATGCTGCACGACAGGAGATTTCCGGCGCCCGTCTCTCGCTGCAACTCGATGGCGAAGTGCTTCGCATCCCGTATGCGAAGGCGCAGCGCATGAACATCGCTCCCGAGGCGAATATCATCCTTCCATTCAACTTCCGGATGGAGTCTTTGCTGCTAAAAACGGCAACAGCCCAGCCGTTGGCGGTCATCCGCAACGGCAACCGGCCGCATTACTTCTTCTTCGCACCCGAAGGAATCCAACCCGAATATCGTTTCGATGAAGCGACACTCGCATCGGGAACGGTCTCCTTACTGATGCCGGAAACGGGCTGGAACCGGACGGTTGTATTGAAGGGTGCTGACGGCAGCGAGATTCTGTTGACCACGCTCACGCGCTCGGAGGCGAAGAAGGCTGTCAAGGTCGTAACGGACGAAGGCGAATATCTGATTCTCTCGGCTGCCGATTTGTTGCAGTATGGTGATCGGTTGAACTTCCAGCAGACGAATCCGACCCTACATGTAATCAGTTATCCGGCACTGGACGTCGCGGGATTCGGTTCATCGGCCCGCATCGAGGAGCAGAGCGATTTCGGTGCTGCATACCGGATTGAGCAGAACCCCGTCGAAATCGAGGCCGACATCCGTAAGGGCAATGACCGCCGCTGGGAGGTACACGTACCTCGAAAAGCGTTCGAGGGGGTCAGCGACCTAATCCTTCGGCTCGATTACATCGGCGATACCTGCGCAGCCTTCATCGATGGCGAAATGGTGACCGACCACTTTTATGCGGGTGCTCCGTGGGAGATCGGATTGAAGCGATTCCGCGACCGGATCGAAGAGAAGGGTCTCTATTTCTATTTTCGCCCCATGCCGGTCGATGCTCCTTATTTGATCGACTTGCCTGCAGATCAACCCGTCGATTTCTCGAAAGGCGAGGTGCTGGACGTCCGTTCGTTCAGCGTCATCCCCGAATACTCGTTCGACTGTAAACTTTGAACCCTAACCTAAAAATCTGGCCTAATTGTAAAAACGGATGATGAAATATGTGTAAAGACAATTTGGAATTGTCTTCAGATGATGCGCTATGTTCGGGTGCTATCTAAACACAAGGATGTATCGTCAATATAAATTATGTCGCAAGTTGGCACAAGAAATCGCAGGAGCTCATGTCGGAAAATCCGACGATTCGGGCAGCCCTCGTCTCCACGAACTCCGTTACGCAGGGCGAGCAGGTCGCCGATCTGAGGAATCCGCTTATGGAATCGGGCGTGCCTATCGACTTTACCGATATGGGGATCCGTCGCGAAACGCTCGATGACCGGTCGGATTTTCATAGATATGGGCGATCTTCACTACCGGCTCGCAGAGCAAGGTGGATTACGATCGGCTTATTGAGCGTCTTAAACGTGGTGTATAGCGGTTATCTCCTCGTAACGGATAGAATACTGCCAACCCGACTTTCTCGTTTATATGGACATTATATGCCGCCTCTGCTTGCAGATTGAGTGGCATCGCTCCCGAAGTCGTAAGACGGGAGGGGGTAGGCTCATAGTTATATAATAGTATTGTTTATATTTATTATCAAATAAATATGTTTGCAATAATGGTCTGCAAGTAACAATGAAGTAACAAATATTTTTCGAGTCTGCACGTTGCAGGCATCCGCAAAAATTAGCAACAACAGGTACTATGCTTTTCGAATATAATGGAAAATATGATAAAGGGAATAAAAGCACTCGTTTCCCTTTGCAATTATAAAAGTTTTTTCAAGTCTTCAATATCAGGCAACGCCCGTTTGAGTTTTTCGGGCATATCATCCGATGTCTTATAAGTGGCAACACCCATCGGCTTGTCGTAATCTTGAATCACATACTCTACGTAATTCTTATCCGCACTTTTACATAACACGATACCGATAGCCGGATTCTCGTGTGGCTTGCGCATTATGTCGTCTGCAAGCCGAAGATATGTGCAAAGTTGCCCCAAATACGAGGATTTGAATGCACCACGCTTTAACTCGACTACGACTAATGCGTTCAACTCACGATTGAAGAAGACCAAGTCTGGGAAATGTTCTACGCCGAATGCCTCCAACTTGTATTGGTTGTCGATAAATGCGAAGTCGCGTCCAAATGTCAAAATGAATTTCTTTATATTGTGAACAATCTCATTCTCAACAACCCGTTCATCAATCTCCTCTTTGTTCTGTTCCTCCAATTCCTCTACATTGATAAAATCCAAGAGATATTCATCCTTGAACATACCAATTGCTTTCAAGGATTGTCGTGTATCTGAAATTGTCTGTATAAAATTGTGCGCTATCTCACCCTGATGATGAAACAAGTCGTCATCAATTCTTACGGATAAAACCTCTTTGCTCCATTGATTGGTGACGGCCTGCCTAATGTAGAACAATCGCTCGTCAAGGGTCCTAGTCTTGCGGACGATTATCATATGATGGGTAAAGCCCAACGACAGAAACATTTCCATATTAAACTCCTTATTCTCATTCTTTTGCAATGCTGTCAACTGCTGTGTGTCTATTTTGCTAACAGCAGTTAGCGATTTGCGATTTCCTAATTCGCTAACCGTGATTAGCGAATTTAAATCGTTGCACCAAGTCTCATAAAATTGGCGCATAAATTTGATATTGGCTGCAGAGAATCCGCGCAGTCCCGGCAACTCTTTCTGTAATTGCTCACTGATTGTCTCGATAGCACCTTTGCCCCAAAAGCCTTCGCGTGAATTTCTGGAGACATAGCAACCTATACCGTAGTAGAGCGACAGTTGCTCTTTGTTGACTGACAAAGCTGCTCGGTATTGGCTGCGCAATATCGCTTCTTTAATGACTTTAACTACATCTTTGTATTCCATCATCGTATTCATCATTCTGATATGATGCTACAAAAATACTGAATATTTTTACTTCCCTATAATACGCATTGTATCTAATTATCGATATGCTAATCCTTGCGTCCGCCAGCTTCTTTCTGCTCAAACAGTTTGTTATCATACCGACTGCCTCGATTTTCTTGCTGTCGACAATCTTTGCGTATACCTGCGTTGTGCGGATATCGGTGTGTCCCATCAGTTTGCAGAGTTGCATAAAGGTCGGCCCCGACCGTCATCATCATTGTGCCGAAGGCATATTGTGAAGCATGGTATGTAATCTCTTTGTCTATACCTGCTTTTGCCACCCTTTGTTTGAGTAGCTTGTTCATAACGGCACGATTCTGTTTTTTTAGATAAACGCTTATAAAAATAACGTTTTGTTCTAAAGAACTTTTTCAATATCCATATACGCCCTTCCGGCCAGCAAGATAGGCATAGCGAACGATACGTCAAGGCGTAAAACCTTGTCTTACATCGTTCGCTATGCCTATTTCGCCCTTGCTGACCGGGCGTTCCGGCGGTATAAAATCTTATAGTTATGAAACTGCTGACAAAAGAAATTATCTCGAAATTCGAGAAACATCCTTTTGGTTCACAAGACGGAAAAGGAATGGATGCAAGAGTGCTGGTAAAGTATTTCAACCCTTCCGGAATCGGCACATGGCTGATTCCGGAAGCTGAACGTAAGGGCGATGACTGGCGACTGTTTGGCTACTGCCATCTTTTTGAATGGGAATGGGGTAGTTTGATGCTCTCAGAGTTGCAAAACCTCCGGTTGCCGTATGGATTGACCGTTGAACGCGATATTTACAGTACGGGGAAATTCGTACGGGATTTTGTAAAGTGAACCTGCGTAGAAATAAGTCAAAGAAGCGGAAGATTTTCCGCTTCTTTGATTACTTCAATGCCCTGACGAAATGTGTATGCAACAATTCCAAAATAGCCGATTGCGGATAAAGATATTTACCTCCGAATGTCGTATAGGGTATGATGCGTTCGTCTCGATAGGTCTGTAACGTTCGCTTGCTTATACAGAACATCGTCCGCACCTCTTCGCCCGTCAAGTAAACTTCATTCATAACGGATGGACGATGGTTATCTATTAAGCGTTCTACGATTTGCAGAGTTTGCGTGAGCTTTTTTCTCAATTCGCAATAGGCATCCGTATTACGGGTTATCAAATCATCCATGATTGTTGTGGGAGATTAAATTATCCGTAAGGATTCGATGGATAGATGCTTCCTCGAAAAAGATTTTATTTCCTAAAACGGTATATGGAACAGTTCCGTTCTGGCGGTAATACTGCAATGTGCGTTTGGTAACATGCAATGCTTTACAAACTTCCTCGGTCGTCAGTCATTTATCCGGTTTCGGTAAAAGGGACAATGACGCCAGATGCTGGATCCGTTCACAAAGACGGATAATAAGGGTTTGCAGCTCACTATAAGCTGCCGATTCAATCATTTTGCACTCCATAATTCAAGATGGTTTTAGATTAGAGCCCCTTATGGGTATGACAAAATAAAAACATTTTGAGGTGCAGACGTTAAATCGTCCTATCGTTGCCGTTTATGACCGGAACAATTTCCTAATCGACCTTATTTGACTTTTCCTTTTGGCTATTGATTTTTTGGAGAAAAAGTTGTACCTTTGTTATAGCCAAGTGTCATTACAGAGTAAAACGACGCAATTTACTTGTGGCCTATTCGGTGTACCTTATCAGTTTAGAATTTGCAATTAGCTGATATGCAAGAAATAAAAAGAGAGGTTCATTTACCCTTCTTTCCGCAGCGAAAAGGCCGTCCGAACATTGTTCGGACGGCCTTTTCCGTTGAATAGCGGGATTTTTACCCCTTGACGTTCGGATCGGTCGGCGGAGCGGCGAACTCCGTTGCCGATCACCGTCGGAACATCCCCTCCGCTTATTTCGAAAATCCTTTGCCGATGGCGAGGAAATCTTCGGCTTTCAACGCGGCTCCGCCGATCAACCCGCCGTCGACATCCTGTTTGGCGAAAATTTCGGCTGCATTCGACGGTTTGCACGAACCGCCGTACAAAATCGGACAATCTTCAGCTACGGCACCGAATTTGGCGGTCAGCACCTTGCGGATGTGCGCGTGAATCTCTTGTGCCTGGTCGGCGGTCGCCGTTTTTCCCGTGCCGATGGCCCACACCGGTTCGTAGGCAATTACGAGATTTTTGAATTGTTCAGCCGTCAGATTGTAAACGACCTCTTCGATTTGTGCTTTTACTACATCGAAATGTTTGCCGGCTTCGCGCTCGGCGAGGTTCTCGCCCACGCAGTAAATCGGCGTCAAACCGTTCGCATAGGCCTGTGCCATCTTCTTGTTGAGGGTTTCGGAGGTCTCGCCGTAGTATTGACGGCGTTCCGAGTGGCCTAAGATGACATATTTGCATCCCAACGCTGCAATCATCGAAGCGGCCACTTCGCCCGTGTAGGCGCCTTTGGCTTCGGCGGCGCAGTTCTGAGCGCCCAGTTCGATGTCCGAGCCTTTGAGTGCTGCGGCCACCTCCGACAGATGGGTGAACGGCGGGCAGACGATGAAATTCACGCACGAGCAGACCTCGCTGCGACCTGCGACGACCCCTTTGGCCAGTTCGACGCCCTCGGCCGGAAGGGTGTTCATTTTCCAGTTTCCGGCAACAATTTTCTTTCTCATTTTCGGTTTGTTTTTATAGAGTAAACTGTATATCAACGTAATTGCGATGCCCGCTGCAAGTACCAGCAGGCTTTTCACGAAGAATCGTTCCGTTCGGGTCGCGCCTGCATCGGGCAGCAGCCAATCGGTCATCGGCATTGCTGCCAGAAATATCGCCGCATACGTCCAAAACACGAATTTTCCGCGTGCGTTTCGGGTCGGCAGCTTCGCCCACAGCTGCATGGCCGACCGGAGCCACCAAGCGGTCAGAACAACGTCGTAGCCCGCGTAGTAGATCCACTTCGGCAAAAAACCGGCGGCAGCGAACGTCCACAAGGCAACGAACACCGTACCGACCGTCAGACAGCCGACGGCTTGTCGGGTCGTGAGGTTTCTGAATGACCGGTTCATGCACGGAGATGAGCGGTCGTTATTGTCCGCACCACTTTTTCACCTCGTCGATCGAGGGGGCTTTCAGACCGAGTTTGTTCTTCTTGTTGAAGCCGCACAGGTCGTTGAAAAACTTGCCCGGGGCGAGCTTCTTCAACGCATCGACCGTCAGATAGCCCATCTTCTGAATGGCGGGCACCCACGCTTCGGGTACGCCGATCTCCGTGTAGCGTTCCGTCGGATCGGCCACGACCTTCTTTTCGGGGCGCATCTGCGGGAAGAACAGCACGTCCTGAATCGAAGGCTGGTTGGTCATGAACATCGTCAGCCGGTCGATCCCGATGCCCATGCCCGAGCAGGTCGGCATCCCGTATTCCAACGCCCGCACGAAGTCCATGTCGATGAACATCGCCTCGTCGTCGCCCTTTTCCGACAGCCGCAGTTGTTCTTGGAACCGTTCCAGCTGGTCGATCGGGTCGTTCAGCTCCGAGTAGGCGTTGCAGAGCTCTTTGCCGTTGACGAAGAGCTCGAAACGCTCCGTCAGCTGCGGGTTCTCGCGGTGGCGCTTGCACAAGGGCGACATCTCGATCGGGTAGTCGCACACGAACGTCGGCTGGATCAACTCCTCTTCGCAGTATTGGCCGAAAATGGCGTCGATCAACTTGCCTTTGCCCATCGTCTCGTCCGTCTCGACGTTGAGCCGTTTGCAGGCTTCGCGCAGTTGTTCCTCGGTCTGGCCCGTGATGTCGTAGCCCGTCTTTTCGCGGATGGCGTCGGTCATGGTCAGCCGGCGGAACGGCGCTTTGAACGAAATCTGCCGGTCGCCGATCGTGAGCTCCGTCGTGCCGTTGACCGCCACAGCGACCCGTTCGAGCATTTGCTCCGTGAATTCCATCATCCAGCGGTAGTCCTTGTAGGCGACGTAGATTTCCATGCACGTGAACTCCGGATTGTGCGTGCGGTCCATGCCCTCGTTGCGGAAATTCTTGCCGAACTCGTAAACGCCGTCGAAACCGCCGACGATGAGTTTTTTCAGATAGAGCTCCGTAGCGATGCGCAGATAGAGGTCGATGTCGAGCGAATTGTGGTGCGTGATGAACGGACGCGCCGATGCGCCGCCCGGAATGGGCTGTAAAATAGGCGTCTCTACTTCGATATACCCTTTCGAATTGAAAAATTCGCGCATCGTGGCCATGATCTTGGCCCGTTTCACGAACGTATCCTTGACTTGCGGATTGACGATCAGATCGAGGTAACGTTGGCGATAGCGCACTTCGGGGTCGGTGAAGGCATCGAACGTCTGGCCGTCTTTCTCCTTGACGACGGGCAGCGGACGGATGGACTTCGAGAGCACTGTGAACTTGCGGCAGTGCACCGACAGTTCGCCCGTGTTGGTGCGGAAGGCGAATCCCTCGATTCCGATGAAGTCGCCGATGTCGAGCAGTTTTTTGAATACCGTGTTGTAGAGCGTCGGATCGCCTTCGGGGCAGACGTCGTCGCGCCGGATGTAAACCTGGATGCGGCCCGTGTGGTCTTGCAGCTCGAAGAACGACGCGCTGCCCATGATGCGGCGCGACATGATGCGGCCGGCGATGCGGACATCGGCAAAAGCATCGGGTTCGGCATCGAACCGGTCGGTTATTTCGCGGGCGGTGGCCGTTACCTCGTAACGGGCTGCGGGGTAGGGTTCGATGCCCAGTTCGCGCAGCGTTTGCAGCGACTGGCGTCGCAGTTGTTCCTGTTCACTGAGTTCGGTGGTCATATTTTTCGGAAATTTCGTTCGTTGGTTTTTCCGGCAAAGTTAACGAATTTCCGTCAAAGATAAAAGGCCCGACCGCTCGTAATCGTCAGTTCCGGTCGGCATGTTCCGATTCGAGGATATAGGGCTCCCAGAAACGCAGCCGGTCGCTTTTGAACCATCCATGGCAGCCGAACGGGAGGGCGCCTCCGATCGGCTTTATCGTTCGGGCAGGATGCGTGTCGATCGAGAACCGGACGGCTTCTTCCGCTTCGGGCCGACGCAGGTCGGGAACGAACGACCAGAACCAGTCTTCGTTCGAAACGGTCGAACGCACTTGTCCGAGTTGTTCGATCAGATCGGCATGACGTGCGCAGGCTTGCCGGAACGCCTCGGCACGACGCAGCGAAAGCCCGCCATTGAGTACCCTGCCCCAGCCGTCCTGACGCAATATCCTCGACCGGTCGCAGCAGGCACGGCGCAGAGCCAGCCATTGTTTGATCGGTGGCAGATTGTAGATGCCGCGACGCTGATAAGGGCCACCGATATAATCGTAGTCTTTGGCGCACCATGCGTCGAGTTCGTCGCGGAAGATCCAGGCATCCGGTTGGCAGATAAGCAGATAGTCCGCCCCCTGCTCGATGAAACGGGCGTAGAACGCTTCGGACATCATCATCCGGTTGTAACCCAGAATCCCGTTTTTGGGCCCGAGCCATTCGTCGGAAACGCGCATTCGGCCGATGTCGTCGAACGGTGCCGTGTCGAGTAATACCGGAGGTTGGATGAGCCCTTCGGGTAGCAGAAAGATGAATCGGGATGCGCCGAGTATCCGTACATTGTGCCGCAGCGTGCGTATTTCGTATTCGGACAGTTCGGAACGATGGATCGGTACGATAATTCGGACGGAAGTTTCAGACATGGCGAAAATGGTTGAGGACGATGTGTATGCGGTATTTCAAAAATACTATGGAGTTTGTGCAAAGATCGCAGCAATTTTGTGATTTTCCCGATTGCTTTGCAACTTTTATTCCCGTTTTGCAACCCGGAATCGCTTGAACCCCAGCCAAGCTATATAACCCAATGCACCGCCGACCAGTGCGCCCCAAAACAGATCCATCGGAAAATGTTTGCCCAAGTAGATGCGCGAATAACAAATCGCAAGGGTCGATGCGACCATCAACGTGGTGAACCATCGCCGTCGGATGGCGGCGCACGAGAGCACGGCTAATGCGACGATCGTCGCCGCATGGGCCGATACCGTGCCGTAATAGCCGGCCACGGCCTTCACGGGAACGTGCACCGCCCAATCGCCCGCCATGCCGGTTTGTCGGATGACGTAGAGTGAGTCGGGCGTAATGGCGAGTCCTTCGAGTTCGGGCGTGAACATCGGACGCCAGCGGGGCTGGAAGCCGGGCAACAGATCGCCTATCAGGCCAGTGCCCTTGAACATTCCGCAAACCATGTCCGAAAGCACGATCGCCCCGACCATCGCCCCGAGGAACAGCAGCGTATCGCGCCATCCGCCGCGGCGCCAGATCATCCAGAGAATCAACAGATAAAGCGGAATCCACATCGCCGTGCCGGAGATGGCGAACATGATGCGGTCGACCGTGGGGCCGCCGTCGAAATTGAGCGCCAGAAACAGGCTGTGATCGAAATCGTACATGGTCGAGGTACTATTAAAAAGCTTCGGACGCAGTAAATAGGAAAGCCGAGGAGCGTTTGCGATCCCACGGCAGCGAAGAATTGCCGTAGACGCCCCAGCCGTAGTCCAACCGGATGTTCATGCCCTTCTTGAACTCGAACCGATAGCCCACGCCGAAGCTGTAAAGCGTATTTTTCCATTGGAAACTTTCCGTACCCCAGACTTGCCCGAGCCCGAACCATCCCACTACGCCGTGGCGTCGATAGATTCGTTGACGGAGTTCGAGTTGCGTCTCGACGAGCCGTTTGTCGCGATAGCGGCCTTCGTAGTAGCCGCGCATGCGTTCCATGCCGCCCATCTTGGCGTACATGTGCCACGACGGGGTGCCCGCCAAACAGTCGATATAGAGGTCGTAGGCCAATACTCCGCTTTTCCACAGCCGGCGGTAGGTGTCGAACGTAATCGTGAAACGGCCGAAGTTGCGCCCCGTATTGCCTAAAAATTCCGGATACCACTTGGCTTCGGCCTTCACGAAGATGCCGCGGGTGGCGTTGTAAGTTACGTCGCGCGAATCGTATTGCAGGAATACGCCGAGATTCGTATTGAACGCATTGGGCTTGTCGCCCGTTTCGCTGATGTAATTCGAAAAAGGGTCTTGCAGCGACGGATCGTAGCGACCTTCCTGCCAGAGGGCATAGAGCTCGCCCATTTCGCTGGTAGGCTCCGGCATCGGTTTCTTGCCCGATTCGATATCGTTCATGTAGTCGACCATGCCCGAATCGGAGTAGCTGGCGCCTGAATAGTCGATGCCGCCGCTCACGCCGAGGTAGAACCGGTTGGCGACGGCCGCGCACCACGATACGCGGAAGATGCCCATCGTCGTGGTGAGGCTTTGACCGTATCCTGCCTTGCCGGCCTCGTAGCCGATGCCGTAAAAGGCGCCCGGAAAGTAGACGAAGGCGCCCGAATAGTTCAGCCGGCGTTCGTTGTGTTTGAAAATATTGTCGCCGCTGAAGCGTAACAGAACGAATTTTCGGGTCGTAACGTTGCCATAGATCGAGATGTTCGACGGCTCGGTGATCGAATCGGTGCGGTCGAGCCGGTAGAGGCCGGCGATGAGGAATCCGAGACCGAATCCGACGTCCGACGAGTAGCTGGGGCCCGGAGCGATGCTCCAGTCCATTTTCTTTTCGAAAGTACGATCAATGTTCGAACGGTCGAAATAGTCGAAGATCCGACGGACGAACCCGCGCTTTTTCATCGTTGCGGCGAGCGTGTCGGTCGGTTCGACGTTTTGCCCCTTGCTTTGTCTGAGTTGCGTGATGTCCCCCATCGGGACGATCCGTTGTCTCTCATTGTCCTGTATTTGCGCGACGGATGTCATCGCGCAAAACGACAGACAAAGCAGGAGCGCAATCGAGAGGCTGTTTTTCATTTCCGTTCGGACTTAAATCGGCCGGCGGCCGCGCGTTCAGTTCCAACCCAATTTTTTGCGGATCGCTTTCGGAACGGCGTTGCGATTGACTAAAATGTCGATCGTCTTGTACGCTACGAACGGACGCGAGAAGTACCAGTAACCGTCGTAAGGCGGACGTGCATCCCAGGAGTTCTGCACCTTGAAGTAGGAATTGCCGGCCTGATCGACCGCCGTGCCGACGATGACCATGCCGTGATCGTCCGTCGTCTCGTAGTTGTCGTAGGCTTCCTGGCGCATCTCCTGCGTGATGGTGCGTTCTTTGCCCGGCTTGTCGAATTTATAAAGAGCCGCTTCCTTTTCCGTTGGCGTCAGCTTGCCCCAGCGTTCGGCTTCGGTGGCATCCATGCCGTCGAGGTCGGCCTCCGGAACGATGCCGATGGCTTTCGTGCGGCTGAAGCCCTTTTCGCTCACGTCGGTGCCCCAGGCGATCGTGTAGCCGTTGGCCAGCGCATTGTCGATGACCGCCATCATTTCGTCTAACGGAAGATTCCAGACCGACGCCCACATCCAGTTGTCGGGCACTTCGATGACGAACGGCCGATAGAACGGATGATGCGTGAAAGAGGTCAGAGCCACATAGTCGTCGAGATTGATGGGCAGCGAAGCGGCGAATTCCGTCGGCGTGTACGTTTTACCGTCGTAGTCGAATTGTTCGGGCACGGGGCCGAAATACTCGTCGAGAATGGCATCGAATCCGCGTTTCCAGGCGGTCGAGAGGGACCGTTTCGATTTTTCGGCAGCGGCGATGACGGCATCGAGATAGGCTTTCAGCACGCTCGAAATTTCATGGAAATCGGGCTTTTCGGTGCCGTAGTTCAGCCCCGGGTAGACGTCGAACGGAACGATGCCGTGTTGGCGGATGCCCTCCGTTACGTCGTGGGCGGCACCGCCCTCGGCGAAGTTGAGGCTGCCATGCAGTCGTACGTATTTTTCGGCCTTGTCCATGAACGAATGGCGGACGATCCACATTTCCGACAGATGCAGTTCGGGGCCGCCTGCGCGGAGGATTTCGTCTTCGAGGAACGTCATCGTCGAGAAGCACCAGCAAGTACCGCTGCGGTGTTGGTCTTTGACGGGCGTCGTGCGGATGGTCGCGACATCGGTGAAAACATAGCCTTCGGCCGGTTTCTGTTCCGGTTCGGGCGATTGTGCCAGCGCGGTGCATGCGGCGCCGAGCAACAACAGGGTCGGGATAATTCGTTTCATGGTATTGGGTTTGTTTTAATTGCCGGTTCGATCAGTGGATGAAATTGGTCATGATTTTCGGTTCCGCTTCCGGTGCGGATTCGGGGTGCAGATTCTGGAGCATCCATGCCATGTTGCGTCCCAGCGTGCGCATGGTTTGCAGACCTTCGGCGTCCTGCGCCGCTTCGCCGGGCAGTCGGCCGTGCACGCTGTTCCAGTATTGCGACGATACGACGGGCATGTTGTTGATGGTGAAATACTTGTTCAATCGGTCGAATACGGCGCTCGCCCCTCCACGGCGGCATACGGCGACCGCAGCCCCGGGCTTGTATTGCAAATGAGGGCCGCACGAGTAGAACAACCGGTCGAGCAGGGCGCACAGCGAACCGTTAGGGCCTGCGTAGTAGGTCGGCGAACCGACGACCAAGCCGTCCGTCGTTTGGATTTTCTCGCACAACGCGTCGTAGAGGTCGTCGTGGAATACACAGCGTCCGAGTTCGCGACATTTGCCGCAGGCGATGCACCCGCGCACGGCTTGCGTGCCGAGCGATACGATTTCGGTCTGAATGCTGTGTTCTTCCAGCGTTTTCGCCACTTCGGACAATGCGATGTAGGTGTTCCCGTGCGTGTGAGGGCTGCCGTTGATCAGTAGTACGTGCATAGCGATGTCTATTTTTTCGACGAAGCGACGATGCTCCGACAATCTTCCAGCGTCAATTCTTCCGGTTTCGTCCCGCGCGGCAGACGGTAATTCTTGCCCTTGTAGGCGATGTAGGCGCCGTAGCGGCCGTTTTTCACCACCATCTCCGGATCTTCGTCGAACGTCCGGAGCGGCTGACGGGCTGCGGTCGCCCCATTCTGTCGGTTCCGGATCAGTTCCACGGCCCGATCATAACCGATGGTATGGGGATCGTCGCCCTTCGGAAGCGAAGCGAACAGTTTTCCTAAACGTACATAAGCTCCGTAACGGCCGATGCCCACGACCAACTCCTCGCCGTCGAGTTCGCCCAACGTGCGCGGCAGCGTGAAGAGTTCCAGCGCCTCCTCCAGCGTGATGGATTCGATGAGTTGACCCTTTTCCAACGAGGCGAAACGCCCTTTTTCGCCTTCATTGCCTTCGATTTCGACCATCGGGCCGTAACGACCGATGCGGGCCTTGACCGTGTGGCCCGTCTTCGGATCGGTTCCTAAGATGCGGGCGGCTTGTTCGCGGCGGTCGGTCTGCCGGTCGATCGCCGTGTCGACCATCTCGTGGAACGGCCCGTAAAAATCGCCGATCATTTTGTTCCAAGTGATGTCGCCTTCGGCCACGCGGTCGAACTCCTTCTCGACGTTGGCCGTGAAGTTGTAGTCGATGATGGGCCCGAACTGCGCCTCCAGATAGTCGTTGACCACCATGCCGATATCGGTAGGCGACAGCCGGTTCTTCTCCGAACCGAATTTCTCGGTGCAGGTCTTGACGGCGATTTTGCCTTTGGCGAGGGTCAACTGCGTATAATTGCGTTTTTGACCTTCGCGGTTCTGTTTGACGACATACCCGCGATTGATGATCGTGGTAATGGTCGGCGCATAAGTCGACGGGCGGCCGATGCCCAGCTCTTCGAGCCGTTTCACCAACGAGGCCTCGTTGTAACGGGCCGGGGCCTGGGTGAATCGTTCCGTCGCGGTGATCTGGGTCGTTTCGACCCGATCGCCCGGCGCCATTTTGGGCAGTACGCCCTCGCCGCTTTCCGACGACGATTCGTCATCCGTCGATTCGGAGTAGAGTCGCAGAAAACCGTCGAACCGGATCACTTCGCCCGTAGCGACGAATTGCTGCGCGGCTCCACTGACGTCGATCGTAATCGTCGTGCGGTCGATCTCGGCGCAGACCATCTGCGACGCGACCGTGCGTTTCCAAATCAATTCGTAAAGCCGTTGCTCCTGGGCCGTGCCTTCGATGCTCTGCCGTTCGATGTACGACGGGCGGATGGCTTCGTGGGCCTCCTGGGCGCCTTTCGTCTTGGTCTTGTAATTGAACCAGCGGGAGTATTTCTCTCCGTAGAGTTTTATGACCTCTTCTTTGCATTGAGCCAATGCCTGTTGCGAGAGGTTCACCGAGTCGGTACGCATGTAGGTGATCAAACCCTGTTCGTAGAGCCGTTGCGCTACGGCCATCGTCTGCGAAACCGACATGCCCAATTTGCGGCCGGCCTCCTGTTGCAGGGTCGAGGTGGTGAACGGTGGGGCCGGATAGCGTTGGGCGGGCTTTTCTTCGGCTTTCGCCACGGTGAATTCGGCACCGATGCACTGTCCGAGGAACTGTTCGGCCTCCTCGCGGCGTTCGAAACGGGTCGATAATTCGGCCTTGAAGATCGTTTTTTCAGGGTCGTCGGCCGCATAAAACTGCGCTACGACCCGATAGAACGGCACCGATCGGAATGCGATGATTTCGCGTTCGCGCTCGACGAGCAACCGCACGGCCACCGACTGCACCCGTCCGGCCGAAAGCGAGGGTCGCACCTTTTTCCACAAGACGGGCGACAGCTCGAATCCGACCAACCGGTCGAGGATGCGGCGGGCCTGCTGAGCGTTTACTAAGTTCATGTTCACCGTGCGGGGCGATTCGATCGCTTCGAGGATGGCCCGTTTGGTAATTTCGTGAAAAACGATTCGTTTGGTCGTATCGACCGGGAGCCCCAACACTTCGGTGAGGTGCCATGCGATGGCCTCTCCTTCGCGGTCTTCATCGGACGCCAGCCAGACGGTCTTCTTCTTGGCCAGCCGCGCCAGCTCGTCGACAACCTTTTTCTTGTCCGCCGGAATTTCGTAAACGGGGCGGAATCCCTCCTGGATGTCGATTCCCAGATCTTTTTTCGAGAGGTCGCGGATATGTCCGTAACTCGATTTGACGATGTAGTCCTTTCCGAGAAATTTCTCGATGGTTTTCGCTTTGGCCGGGGACTCGACGATGACTAAATTTTCCTGCATCTCTTTGTTTTGTGGCTTTTCGGAAATGCGAAAACCTAAGAGCTCCTGCACTTAGGTTTCGCCATATCGTATTTTGCGGTTACTTCACCAGATTATAGGCGATCGCGAAGCGGATCGGGGCCTCGTTGCCGGCCCCCTCCTCTCCCCAGAGCGCGACGTATGCGGTCGTGAAAAGATCGGTGGCTTCGGGGCCTAAATAGACCTTGCGCAACGGCAGCGACGCCTGTTCGAAATCGAATCCGTCGCCTGCCTCCTGCTTCGCCTTGAGGTATTGGTTCCACATCTCCTGCACATGGCTCGTGATGTCCATTTGGTAACAGCCGTGGCTGCGGTTGATGTTGCCGCCGTAGGCAAGTGTCGTGCCGTAATAGGATTCGTAGGTGTAGTTGTAGTCCGAAATGGGAATTTTGCGCCAGTAGTCGGTGTACATGCCCAATCGCGAGGGCGCAGCATTCATCCGTTCGATGAGAGGACCGGCTTGAGCGGCATCGAGGTTTTGCCAGTCGTATTGGCCGCCCGGGAAATAGACCTCCATCAGGACTTGCGTGAAGGCCAGCGAGCGGAACGCTTTTCCGGATTGGGCGTTTTCTTCGTCGATCAGCGCTTGCAGATCGTCGAAGAACGTCTGTGTGAAGTCGATTTCGGTTACCACGCCGCCCAGCCCCTCGACATAAACGAGCGGCATTTCCGGTCGATCGGTGTTCAGCGTACCGTCCGGATGGTAGGCCCGGGCCTGGGCGATGTCGATCTTCGAACCGTTGTAATCATGCTCGATGGTGTTGATCGAAACGTTGCCGCAATCGGTCAGTTCGGTGTCCTTGAAGTAGTAAACCATGCCGATGGTGTCCTGGATGAGCGACGGGTCTGCCTCGACACGGTTCCGTCCGTAGATCGAGAAGCCCGAAGCCGTAAGGTCGGTCGCATAGATCGTGCCTTTCGATTCGGACGATCCCGATACAGCCGTTCTGTCGCTCTCCGCCGGTTTGATGTAGAGCCCTTTGAAGGCTTTGAACCATTCGGCGATGTTGTCTCGGTCGTAGATCGCATAGTTGCCCGCCTGTTCGCCCGATTGCAGCATCAGCTGCTTGACGAACTCTTTGCCCGCATCCGTGGGGGTCATGGTTACGGCCTGGACCGACGGCCCGTTGTCGCCCCCCAACTTGAAGGTGAAAAGCGGCGTCGTGCCGACGACCGATCGCCCTCCGAGATAGGAAACTCGCATCGGATCGAAATTCATATAGAATGTGCTGTCGCGTTTGTCGGAACTTGCGGCGAGCGGCTTTTCCGTCAGATAGTCGTTGGAAACGATCTCGTACACTTCGAACGTCTGTTCGGTCAGCGTATCCTTGCCGTATCCGGTGATGGAGAGCAGGATCTGGGCCGAGTCGAAGATGGGCTTGTAACCGAAATACCCCTCGTCGACGAGGTAGTAGTTCGAGAACTGAGCGAGCAGGCCGGCCTTGCGCAGGCCGACCGTATCGTTGTACATCGTTCCCAAATAACCGGTCGTCAGCTTCGACGTAACGATGGAGTCCGTCTGATAAAGCCGCGTACGGAGATATTTTTTCGGGCTCGGCTCCATTTTGTTCGCCTGGAGCACCGTATAGCCCGCTTTCATCTGTTGGTTGTCGGGAACTAAATTGGCTCCCAGGGTGTCGTCTTTCGTGGTGCAGCCGACGAGGAACAGGGCCGCGAGCAGAACGACCGGCACCGACTGCCGCGACAGACGACGGAGTTTATACATGAAGTGCTTCATAGAATCGCATGTAGTTGTCGAAAAACGCTTTGTCGGCGGGCGGGCAGTATTCGAGCAGAGGTTTGCCGCTGGCCCGTACCATTTCGAGCGTCTTTGCGTCGACCCGTTCCGAAGCCACTACCGCACCGTCGGCATAGTTCATAACGAAACGATAGAGATTTTCGTATGAAGGCGTGTCGAGCATTTTGAGATTTTTGCTTTTGATGTTCTCGCCGGCGATCTTTTCGCGCAGACCGCTGTCGAGCGGTTGGGGAAAAGCGTCGTCGTAGAACGAGACGACGACTTTTACGTCGCGGAAAAGCGGTTCGTCGGCGAAGACCGTCTTCAGATAAACGGGCACCAGTGCCGAGAACCAGCCGTGGCAATGGACGACGGTGGGCATCCACCGCAGTTTCTTGACGGTTTCGATCACGCCGCGGGCGAAAAAGAGGGCCCGTTCGTCGTTATCGGGGAAATAGAACCCTTCGGCATCGGTCAGTGCGGCCTTGCGGGCGAAATAGTCGTCGTTGTCGATGAAGTAGATTTGTACGCGGGCCGCCGGAATGGATGCGACCTTGATGATCAGCTGATGATCGTTGTCGTCGATGATGAGATTCATCCCCGACAGGCGGATGACCTCGTGCAGCTGGTGCCGGCGTTCGTTGATGCAGCCGTAGCGCGGCATGAACGTTCGGATTTCGTTGCCCCGTTCCTGCATTGCCTGCACCAGTCCGCGGCACAATTGCGCCTCTTCCTCATCGGGGAAATAGGGCGCGATTTGCTGACACACATACAGAATCTTGCTTGCCATATTCGAGGGGTTTATATCTGCAAAGATACGAAATTTTTTATTAGCGCGATAATCGCTTCCCTGGCTCTCGGCCGGCATCTTCGCTTCCGGCCGCTTTCCGAGGCAAAGTATCTTCGGCGAAGTCAGAGAATCAGCATCGCGTCGCCGTAAGTGCCGAAGCGGTAACCCTCCTCTTTGGCGATCTTATAGGCGTTCATGACCCGGTCGTAGCCGCCGAATGCCGCCGCCATCATCAGTTGCGTGGAGTACGGCAGATGGAAATTGGTTACCATGGCGTCCGCGACCGTGAATTCATAAGGCGCGAAGATGAATTTGTTCGTCCAGCCCTCTCCGGAGTCGATCATGCCGTTGGTCGAGACGACCGTTTCGAGCGTCCGCATGACCGTCGTGCCGATCGAAACGACTTTGCGGCCGTTGCGTTTGGCCGAGTTGACCGCTTCGGCCGTCTCGTCCGTTACGAAATACTGCTCCGAATCCATCTTGTGCTTCGAGAGGTCTTCGACATCCACCGTCCGGAAGTTGCCCAGACCGACGTGCAGCGTGATGAATGCACGATCCACGCCCTTGATCTCCATGCGCTTCATCAGGTGCTTAGAGAAGTGCATGCCGGCGGTCGGTGCCGCCACGGCACCCTCCTTGGCGGCGAAAATCGTCTGATAGCGATCGGCGTCTTCGGGCTCGACCTTTTCGCGCACCCATCTCGGCAGCGGGGTCTCGCCCAAGGCATAGAGCGCCTCCTTGAATTCCTCGTAGGAACCGTCGAAGAGGAACCGCAGCGTGCGGCCCCGCGACGTCGTATTGTCGATGACCTCGGCGACCAGCAGATCGTCGTCTCCGAAATAGAGTTTGTTGCCGATGCGTATTTTGCGGGCCGGATCGACCAGCACATCCCACAACCGTTGTTCGTGGTTGAGCTCCCGCAGCAGGAAAATTTCGATTTCAGCGCCCGTCTTCTCCTTGTTGCCGTATAATCGGGCAGGGAAAACCTTCGTGTCGTTGAACACGAAGAGGTCTTTTTCTTCGAAATAGTCGAGAATATCCTTGAAAATGCGGTGTTCGATCGTCCCCTTTTTCCGGTCGATGACCATCAATCGCGAATCGTCCCGATTGTCAGTCGGGTATTTCGCGATCATTTCGGGTGCGAATTCGTACCCGTACTGCGATAATTTCATCGTACGTGTGATTTTTCGTCTATATGGTTGCTTTTTCCGGCTCGTCGGCGAACGGCTCCGCGTTGGGGGAAGTTGAGGACGGCCCTAAATTAAATAATATACGCAGAAAAAGCTATTTTGTTTCAAGTTGTTGTAATTTTTGCAAAAAATCGTCGAGCGGCAGCGATCGGGCGAGGGTGAATCCGCCGCTCCGTGTACGGCGCAAGGCCGTCAGATGGGCGCCGCTTTCGAGCGCTTCGCCGATTTCGCGGGCCAGCGAACGGATGTACGTTCCCTTGCTGCACCTGACCCGTATGCGGATACGCGGCAAAGCGCATTCCAGCAATTCCAATTCGTAGATCGTGATTTTGGCTTGGCGCAGTTCCAACGTTTCGCCGGCGCGTGCCAGTTCGTAGGCACGGGTGCCCTCGACTTTCTTCGCCGAAAAGAGCGGTGGCGTCTGCATCCGTTCGCCCGTGAGCGATTGCAGGGCGTCGAGCACCTTTTCGCGCGTGATGTGCTCCCATGGATAGGTGCGGTCGATGGGATGTTCGAGGTCGTAGCTGGGGGTCGTGGCGCCTAATTGTACATCGGCCACATACTCTTTCTCTTCGGCTTGCAGGGCATCGACCATTTTGGTCGCCCGCCCGATGCAGACCAACAAAATGCCCGTAGCCAGCGGATCGAGCGTGCCGGCATGCCCCACCTTGATGCGGTGATAGCCCAATTTTCGGAGCGTGTATTTGATTTTGCGGACGACGTCCGCCGAGGTCCATTCCAGCGGCTTGTCCAAAACGGCGATGTACCCCTCCTCGAAGTTGATGCCCCGCAGATCGTTGTATGCCTCCATCAGCAGAACCAGCTAATTAGGGCGATGAAACCCGCCGCGGCGCAGTAAAGTGCGAACCAGATGAGTTTGCCCCGTTTGACCATTTCGATCATGAATTTGCAGGCTGCGCAGCCCGTGAGGAAGGCCGCCAGAAATCCGGCTGCCAGCTGCATGCTCCCGATGCCCGTCGTCAGCTCGCCGCTCACTATTTCGAGGAGCGTTTCGCCCAGAATCGGGGCGAGCACCATCAGAAACGAGAATTGGGCGACGGCCGCTTTTTTGTTGCCGAGCAGCAGGCCCGTCGCGATGGTCGATCCGGAGCGCGACAGCCCGGGCATCGCCGCCAGTGCCTGCGCGATGCCGATGATGAATGCGTCGCGATAGGAGATGTGTTCCTTTTCGCGTGGGCGGGCATAGTAGGCGAAGGCGAGCAGCGCCGCGGTCAGCAGCAGCATGCCCCCGACCAAGGCCAGAATCCACGGCGCATTGAGCATTGCGTCGATTCGGTCTTTGAAACAGCATCCGACGATGCCGATGGGGATCATCGAGACGACGATTTTCAGGACGTAGGCTTGTTCGGGCGTGAATCGACGCGAAAACAAGCCCTTCAACAGGCGCCATACTTCGCTCCACAGCACGACGATCGTGCTGAGCACCGTTGCGGCGTGGAGCGTTACGTCGAACATCAGGTTTTCTTCGAGTTCGACCCCTAAAAGGGCCTTGGCGATCTGGAGGTGTCCGCTGCTCGAAACGGGCAGAAATTCGGTGATTCCCTGCACGATGCCGAGCAGGATGGCTTGCAGTGTATCCATGAGTCAGTAGCGGGAAAATGGCGGCGGCGAAGCCGGTTCAGTAACGTTTCATGATGGCGTAAATCTCGACGACGAATCCGCCGATGACCAGAATGGGCGCCAGCGTGATGCGTCGCCACGAGAACATGGCGTAGTTGAATTCGTCGGGCGAATCGCTGCCCCCTCCCGCCATCAGCACGAAGCCGAGCAGAACGATGCCGAATCCGGCGAGGAGCCAGACGTAGTTGCGACGGGCGAGCGGCAGGCGCGGATCCCGTTCCTCTTTGCGGGGCGTATGGTCGGTGTTAGCCATAGGTCAATATAGGTATATCTTGTTCGATTTCATGTTGATGAACTTGTTGAGCGCCGTCCACGTGAAAATGAGCGACAGGACGATGCCTCCGGCAATCATCGCGCCGAGAATCAGCAGGATTTTTTGGTTTTCGGCGGCGGTCAGTATGCCGGGAACCGTTTCGTTGAGGCCGTAGATCGCTGCAACGAACAGCACCGAGGCGCCCGTGCCGGCCAGGATGCCCTGCGTGATGCTGTTCGCGAGAAAAGGCTTCATGATGAACCACTTCGTTGCGCCCACGAGTTTCATGGTGTTGATGAGGTAGCGTTTCGAGAAGATGGCCAGCCGGATGGTATTACTCAACAATATCAGCGAGATAATCAATAATGCTCCGCCGAACAGCAGCAAAATCAACCGGATTTTGTTCACCGTGCCGTGCAGTTGTTCGGCCAGCCGGGCCGGAAACGAGACCTGTTTCACGCCGTCGATCCGTTCCGCTTCGCGGAGGAATGCATCGACCGCCTCCTGTTCTTCGGAGCGTGACGTGAGGGTCAGTTCGAAGGAGTCGAGCAGCGGATTCTCGCCGTCGAGCACCTCCTCGAATTGCGCACCGAAAAATTGGCGGAATTCGGCGTCTTCGATTTTCTCCTCTTTCGAGACGAAAGTTACCGTGCGGACGAGTTCGTGCGCAGAGAGTTGCGAAGCGATGCTGTCGCGGCGTTCGGGAGCGAGGTCGTTGCGCAATTCGACGGTTACGGCGATACTCTCTTTCAACGAATCGGCCGCGACCATCGCCACGAGCATCAAATGCCCCACCGATCCCAACAGAAAAAGCACGAGCGCCATGCTGACGGTCGAGATGATGTAGGAGTTGCGCACTTTGCGCTTCAATCGCTTGTCGTCTTTCATGCTGGTAGAGGGGCGCACCGTTTTCGGTCGCCCGACAAAGGTAGCAATTTTATTTGATTCGACCGCATGCTTCGGTGGCGGTCGGGGACGTTAGACGAAAAAATATTTTTATTTCCGGATTTTTTCTGTAAATTTGTTCTGCTAAAACCACTTGACCTGAAATGAACACTTTCGGAAAATTCCTGCTGATAGCGGGGATCGCGTGTGCGAGTGCGTGCGCTGAGCAGCCGCAAACTACGAAATCCGGTCTCGTTCCGGCCGATTTCGCAACCGAAATAGACGGTCGTCGCACCGGACTTTACACCCTTACGAATGCCAACGGCATGGAGGTCGCCATCACCGATTTCGGCGGACGGGTCGTTTCGATGATGGTGCCTGACCGGACGGGACAGTTGCGCGACGTCGTGTTGGGATTCGATTGCATCGACGATTACATCCACGTTCCGTCCGACTTCGGCGCTTCGATCGGCCGTTACGCGAACCGCATCGGCCAGGGCCGCTTCACACTCGACGGACAAGAGTACGACCTGCCCAAGAACAATTTCGGCCATTGCCTGCATGGCGGCCCGAACGGATGGCAGTACAAGGTGTACGAGGTGGTGGAAGCCGATGATTCGCATCTCGTGCTGGCGATGCACTCGCCCGACGGCGACGAAGGGTTCCCGGGGACGGTCGATGCAACGGTAACCTATCGGTTGACCGATGACAATGCGCTGATTATCAGTTACGAGGCCACGAGCGATGCACCGACTGTCATCAATCTGACGAATCATTCCTATTTCAATCTTTCGGGCGATCCTTCGACGTCGGTTTGCGGCGATTGGCTGCAGATCGAGGCCGACGCCTTCACGCCGGTCGACAGCACTTTCATGACTACGGGCGAAATCCTTCCGGTCGAAGGGACACCGATGGATTTCCGCACGGCGAAACGGATCGGAACGGAGATCGACCGCTATGATTACGAACAACTGAAAAACGGCAACGGCTACGATCATAATTGGGTGCTGTCCACCGCCGGCGATCTGACGCGCAAGGCCGCCGAACTCCGCAACGATGCGACGGGCATCGTGTTGGAGCTCTACACCGACGAACCCGGCGTGCAGGTCTATACGGGCAATTTCCTCGATGGAACGGTAACGGGGAAACGGGGCGTTGTCTACAAGCAGCGGGCGGCCATCTGCCTCGAAACGCAGCATTATCCCGATTCGCCGAACAAACCGGCTTGGCCTTCGGTCGTCCTGCGCCCGGGCGAGACCTATCGGAGCCATTGCATCTATCGGTTTACGACGACCGAGTGAATGCGTTCCCGTGCGTTCTATCCTTTCCGTATTTTTTTCGCTCCCGAGCGAGCGGCGAGTGCAACGAAAACCGGTGCGGATCGGACGAATCATCGCGATGGGGCGGATCGCTCTTCCCCTCCCCTCCCCGACAGAGAATGATAAGAACTTTATAATACCCAAATAAGAACCAAAACAAGTTAATAAGAATGCAAGCATTAGACTGGATCGTGATCGCCTTGTTCGCGGGCGTGATGGTATGGATCGTCGTGTCGGTCCTGCGCAAGAAGAATGAAAATTCTTCGGATTATTTCCTCGGCGGTCGCGATGCGACGTGGATCGCCATCGGTACGTCGTTGTTCGCTTCGAACATCGGATCGGAACATCTGATCGGGTTGGCCGGTGCCGGCGCTTCGTCGGGTATGGCCATGGCCCATTGGGAGATTCAGGGTTGGATGATTCTGCTGTTGGGATGGGTTTTCGTGCCTTTCTATTCACGCAGTATGGTGTTGACGATGCCCGAATTTCTGGAACGGCGTTACAATCCCCAGTCGCGCACGATCCTTTCGATGATTTCGTTGATCAGTTACGTGATGACCAAAGTCGCCGTTACGGTTTACGCCGGCGGTCTGGTTTTCCAGCAGGTGTTCGGCATCCAGGAGCTTTGGGGCATCGACTTCTTTTGGATCGCGGCCATCGGGTTGGTGCTCATTACGGCGCTCTATACCATCATCGGCGGTATGGAGTCGGTGCTGAAAACCTCGGTGCTGCAAACGCCCATCCTGTTGTTGGGCTCGGCCTTCATCCTCTTCTTCGGATTCAAGGCGCTCGGCGGTTGGGATCAGATGATGGAAATTTGTTCGGCCAAGACGGTCAACGCTTACGGCGATACGATGGCCAATCTGATCCGCAGCAACGAAGACCCCGATTTTCCGTGGTTGGGCGCCTTGCTCGGATCGTCGATCATCGGATTCTGGTATTGGTGTACCGACCAGTTCATCGTGCAGCGCGTGCTTTCCGGCCGTAACGAACGCGAAGCCCGCCGCGGTACGATATTCGGAGCCTATCTGAAACTGCTGCCCGTATTCCTTTTCCTCATCCCGGGCATGATTGCCTACGCCATGCACGCCAAGGGAATCGAAATCAACGGCACGGTATTCGAATTGGTCGATAAGGACGGTGTTTATGCGGCCGATGCGGCATTCCCCGTGCTCGTCGCCAAGTTGCTGCCCGCCGGCATGAAAGGCATCGTCGTGTGCGGTATCCTCGCGGCGCTGATGTCGTCGTTGGCTTCGCTTTTCAACTCGTCGGCCATGTTGTTCACCATCGACTTCTACAAGCGGTTCAAGCCCGAAACCCCCGAGAAACGGTTGGTCGTGATCGGTCAGATCGCTACGGTCGTCATCGTCGGTCTGGGTATCCTCTGGATTCCCGTCATGCGGTCGGTCGGCAGCGTGCTCTACAATTATTTGCAGGATGTGCAGTCGGTGCTCGCCCCGGGAATCGCTTCGGCGTTCCTGTTGGGCATCTGTTGGAAGCGTGCTTCGGCCAAAGGCGGTATGTGGGGCCTGTTGTCCGGCTTGATTATCGGTCTGACCCGCTTGGGTGCGAAAGTCTATTACAGCAACGTAACGGATGCGGCGGACAATCTGTTCAAATATCTGTTCTATGACATGAACTGGCTGTTCTTCTGCGGGTGGATGATGTTGTTCTGCTGCATCGTGGTGATTGTCGTCAGCCTCTGCACCCAGGCACCCGATCCGGCCAAGATTCAGGGCCTCGTGTTCGGTACGTCGACGCCCGAGCAGATCGCGGCGACCCGCAAAAGCTGGAACAAGTGGGACATCTTCCATACCTGCGTCATTCTTGCGATAACGGTTGCGTTCTACTATTATTTCTGGTAAAAAGCGGCCGTTAGAAAGGGAAGCTATTTATTAATTAAAATTAGAATTGCTACGGATAAAAAGCAGTAATTTTTATGCTGGAAGAACTCAAGGAGCGGGTTTTCCTCGCCAATCTCGATTTGGTGAAGCACGGACTGGTCATCTTCACGTGGGGCAACGTCTCGGCTATTGATCGGGCTTCGGGACTGGTCGTCATCAAGCCCAGCGGGGTGGATTACGACCGGATGAAGGCTTCGGACATGGTTGTCGTCGACTTGGACGGCAAGGTCGTCGAAGGCGATCTGCGCCCGTCGTCCGATACGCCGACGCATCTCGTCCTTTATCGGGCCTTTTCCGAGGTGGGGGGTATCGTGCACACCCATTCGACCTATGCCACGGCATGGGCGCAGGCGGGCCGCGATATTCCGAACATCGGTACGACGCACGCCGATTATTTCCATCAAGCCATCCCCTGTACGCCCGACATGACCGAATCCGAGGTCAAGGGCGACTACGAACTGGAAACGGGCAACGTCATCGTCCGGCGGTTCGAGGGGATGAATCCCGTCCATACGCCCGGCGTGCTGGTGAAGAATCACGGGCCGTTCGCCTGGGGCAAGGATGCCGCCGACGCCGTGCATAACGCCGTCGTGATGGAGCAGGTGGCGAAGATGGCCTTCATCGCTTACGGAATCAATCCGCAGCTGACGATGAATCCGTTGCTCGTCGAGAAGCATTTCAGCCGCAAGCACGGCCCGAATGCCTATTACGGACAGAAAAAGAACAAATAAAGGACAAAACAAAAAAAGAATAACCTATGAAAGCATTCGAAAATATGGAAGTCTGGTTCGTTACCGGAGCGCAGCTGCTCTACGGTGGCGATGCCGTCGTCAAGGTCGACGCACACTCCACGGAGATGGTCGACGGCATGAATCGTTCGGGCCTGCTGCCCGTCAAGGTGGTCTACAAGGGCACCGCCAATTCGTCGAAAGAGGTCTCCGACGTGATGAAGGCGGCCGAAAACGACCGCCGGTGCATCGGTGTCATCACGTGGATGCACACCTTCTCGCCGGCCAAGATGTGGATTCACGGTATGCAGGAGCTGCGCAAACCGCTGTTGCACCTCCACACGCAGTTCAACAAGGAGATTCCTTGGGAGACGATGGACATGGACTTCATGAACCTGAATCAGAGCGCTCACGGCGACCGCGAGTTCGGCCACCTGTTGACCCGTATGCGCAAGAATCGCAAAATGGTCGTCGGCCACTGGCAGGATCCCAAGACGCTCGGACATATCGCCGTGTGGGAGCGGGTCGCTGCGGCTTGGGCCGATGCGCAGGACATGTTGATTCTCCGCTTCGGCGACCAGATGAACAACGTCGCCGTAACCGACGGCGACAAGGTCGAGGCTGAGGTGCGGTTGGGCTACCATGTCGACTATACGCCCGTCAGCGAATTGATGGAGTATTACAAGCGCATCGGCGACGAGGAGGTCGACCGCTTGGTGCAGACCTATTTCGCCGAATACGACCACGATGCTGCGCTCGAAGACCGGTCGACCGAGGCTTACCAAAAGATATGGAACTCCGCCAAGGCCGAATTGACTCTCCGCGCCTGCTTGACGGACAAGGGAGCCAAGGGTTTCACTACGAATTTCGACGACCTCGGTGAGTTCGACCAGATTCCGGGGCTCGCTTCGCAGCGGCTGATGGCCGAAGGCTACGGCTTCGGGGCCGAAGGCGACTGGAAATCGGCCGCCCTTTCGCGCACCGTTTGGTTTATGGGGCAGGGACTTCCGGGCGGTTGCTCGTTCTTGGAGGATTACACCTTGCACTTCGACGGCGAGCAGAGCGCCATTTTACAGGCCCACATGCTGGAGGTCAGCCCGCTCATCGCCGAGAAACGGCCCCGTTTGGAGGTGCATTTCCTCGGAATCGGTATCCGCAAAACCCCGACGGCTCGTTTGGTCTTCACGTCGAAACCCGCTGCGGGCATCACGGCGACGATCGTCGATCTGGGCAATCGCTTCCGGTTGATTGTCAATGCCGTGGATTGCATCCCATCCAAACCTCTGCCGAAATTGCCCGTCGCATCGGCCCTGTGGATTCCGCAGCCCAATTTCGAGGTGGGTGCCGGTGCCTGGATTCTGGCGGGCGGCACGCATCACTCGTGCTTCTCCTACGACCTGACCGAGGAGTATTGGGAGGATTATGCCGAAATCGCCGGTATCGAAGCCCTGTTCATCGACAAGGATACGACTCTGCGCGAATTCAAACGCGAAATGCGGATCAACGAAATCTATTATCTGCTCAACAAGGCCCTCTGCTGACCCATGGAAAATCAACGATTCGTCATCGGACTGGACTACGGAAGCGATTCGGCGCGGGCCGTCGTCGTCGACGTGCGCACGGGTGAAATCGTTGCCACGTCGGTCAAGTATTATCCCCGTTGGAACAAGGGGCTCTATTGCGACCCGGCGGCCAACCGTTACCGACAGCATCCGCTGGATTACATCGAGGTGCTCGAGGCTTCCGTTCGCGAGGCGCTGGCGCAGGCGCCCGCCGGAACAGCCGAGCGGGTAATCGGTATCGCATTCGATACGACCGGTTCGACCCCCGCATTTACCGATGCGGCCGGCGTGCCGTTGGCGTTGACGCCCGAATTTGCCGAGGACCCCAATGCGATGTTCATCTTGTGGAAGGATCATACGGCGGTCGGGGAGGCAGCCGAGATCAACGAAAAAAGCCACAGCTGGGCAACGGACTATACGGCTTTCGAGGGCGGCATCTACTCTTCGGAATGGTTCTGGGCCAAGGCGTTGCATGTCTTGCGCGAGGATATTCGGGTACGGGAGTGCGCTTATTCCATCGTCGAGCATTGCGACTGGATGGCCGCGTTGTTGACCGGTGTGCACCGTAGCGACGACATTGTCCGCAGCCGCTGCGCCGCGGGCCATAAGGCCATGTGGCACGAGCGGTGGGGCGGGCTGCCCTCCGAGGAGTTCCTCGCATCGCTTGACCCGCTGCTCGCCGGATTCCGCGAACGTCTGTTCGAAAAGACCGAAACGGCCGAAAAATCGGTCGGAAAGCTCTGTCCCGAATGGGCGGCCCGGCTCGGACTTTCGACCGAGGTCGTCGTTGCGGGCAGCGCGTTCGACTGCCACATGGGGGCGGTCGGGGCCGGCGTCAAACCGCATACGTTCGTGCGCGTCATCGGCACCTCGACCTGCGACATCATGGTGGCCGATCCGAAGGAGATCGGCGACAATCTGATTCGCGGCATCTGCGGCCAAGTCGACGGTTCGGTGTTGCCCGGGCTCGTCGGATTGGAGGCTGGACAGTCGGCTTTCGGCGATATCTATGCTTGGTTCAAACGGGTGCTGGAGTTTCCGTTGCACGAAATCGTGGCCAAAAGCGAATTACTTGACGACGAGACGAAAGCACGCTTGATTGCCGAATCGTGCGATCGCATCATTCCGGCACTGACGGCTGCGGCCGAAAAAATTCCGGCCGCAGCGAGCTGCTTGCTCGCTACCGATCTGATGAACGGCCGCCGGACGCCCGATGCCGACCAGCGGTTGACCGGCACGATCGCGGGCATCACGCTCGGGACGTCTGCTCCGATGATTTATCGGGCGTTGGTCGAGGCGACGGCCTTCGGTTCGCGGGCGATCGTCGAGCGGTTCCGCGCCGAGCATGTCCGCATCGACGAGGTGATCGGAATCGGCGGCATCGCTTTGAAATCGCCTTTTGTGATGCAGATGCTTTCGGACGTGTTGAACATGCCCATCAAGGTGTGCAATACCGATCAGGCGTGCGCTTTAGGGGCCGCCATGTTCGCTGCCACGGCTGCCGGCGCCTATGCGTCGGTCGAGGAGGCGCAGGCTGCCATGAATTCCGGTTTTGCTAAGGAGTATCGGCCTCGTCCCGAGCAGGTCGCCGTGTACGACGAACTGTATAAAAAATACCTTGCTTTGGTCGCATTCAGCGAGCAGCAGGTGCATTGATTCGCTTCTGAAAAAGAAGTGGGCATCTCTTGATTTGCTGAATTGTGCGCCTTCTATGAAGAATCCCGTTTCCGAATAATTCGGAAACGGGATTCTTCTCGTGTGATTCCGGCGCGGTTCGAACGCGCGACCCACAGCTTAGAAGGCTGTTGCTCTATCCAACTGAGCTACGGAACCTTTTTATTCATTCGATCGTTGTTCTCTGAACGGTCGAGAAAACGTCCGATTGACGGGTGCGAAGATACGAAAAAATTCCGAATTTTTGTGCCGTTTATTTTGCCGGCCCGAAAAAATTGCCTACATTTGCGAACTCAAATCCCTCGACAGGGATTTAGTGCATTTAGTGCGTTTTTTAATAAAACCTTAATCAAAATTCATTAGCCGATGGCTGTTAAAATTCGTTTGGCACGGCACGGTAAGAAAGGCTACGCTTTCTACCACATCGTTGCCGCAGATAGCAGAGCGCCACGTGATGGTAAATTCATCGAAAAGTTGGGTATCTACAACCCCAACACGAATCCTGCTACGATCGACCTGAACTTCGAGAAAGCTCTGGGTTGGTTACTCAAAGGCGCACAACCCACGGACACTTGTCGGGCGATTCTTTCGTACAAGGGCGTTCTTTACAAAAAACACTTGCTCGGCGGCGTCGCCAAGGGTGCTTTCTCGGAGACCGAGGCCGAAGCACGGTTCAACAAGTGGTTGGAAGCCAAGAACGGCAAGATCGAGGCCAAGACCAACAAACTCGCTTCCGATGCGAAATCGGTAGAGAAGACTCGTTTGGCTGCCGAGGCCAAAATCAAGGAGGAGCGTGCCAAGGCGATCGCCGAGAAGAAGGCGGCTGCCGAAGCTGCTGCGAAAGAGGCCGAGCAGACCGAAGAGGCTGCTGCGGAGGCTGCCGAACCGGCCGAAGCTCCTGCCGAGGCAACCGAAGGCGCTGCCGAATAAGCCGATTCGTTGAATTGATAAAAACGGCGAATTCCTTTGCGGGAATTTGCCGTTTTTCGTAACTTTGACCTACCGTTAATAGGTCGATTATGCTCAACTCCTCTCCAAATACCCTCTCTCCCGACAGCTCAGTCGGTTCGAAAAAAGTGTCTGCCGGACGTATCAACAAATTGTTCGGTACGGGCGGGGGTGTGATGCTCTCGTTGTACGATGCGTTTCCTGATGAGTTTACGACCGACCGGCCGTTGTTCGTAACCATCGACGGATTGGAAGTGCCGCTCTACTGCGAGCGGTTCGAGCGGCGCGGCATCGCGGGTGCGGTGGCGACTTTCGCCGACCTGGACACTGAACGGCGCGCGCAGGAGTTGGTCGGACTGGAATTTCGGATGGCCGCGTCCGAAGCGGATCCGGACGACGACGAATTTTATTTGGAAGATTTGGTCGGATTCGCCGTGTCGGGCATCGAAACCCGTGCCGATGGCGATCCGCAACCGTTTTCGGGGCGCATTACGGACTATTACGACAGCGACACTAACCCGTTGTTCGAACTGGAAATCGAAAGCCGGCGCGTGTTGGTGCCCGCCGCCGAAGAATTTTTCGCACACATCGACTTCGAGGGACGTTCGCTGCGATTGGTGTTGCCCGAAGGATTGTTGAATATGGAGAATTAGCAATATGGCACGTGTCGTAATCGGACTTTCGGGCGGCGTGGATTCATCGGTAGCCGCCTATCTGCTGAAGCAGCAGGGGCACGAGGTTATCGGCCTCTTTATGGTGAACTGGCACGATACGACCGGTACGTTGGAGGGCGATTGCCCGTGGCACGACGATCGCGTCTTTGCGGAGTTGGTCGCCAAGAAATTGGATATTCCGTTGCATGTCGTCGACCTTTCGGCCGATTATCGGACGCGGGTGGTCGATTACATGTTCGCCGAATACGAACGGGGCCGCACGCCCAATCCCGACGTATTGTGCAACCGCGAAATCAAGTTCGACGTCTTTCTGCGCGAGGCGCTGAAATTGGGCGCCGAGTTCGTCGCCACGGGGCACTATTGCCGGAAAACCGTAACGGTCGATGCCGCCGGACGGAAGATCTACCATCTGTTGGCGGGCTCCGATCCCAATAAAGACCAAAGCTATTTCCTGTGCCAGCTTTCGCAGGAGCAGCTCCGTTACGCCTTGTTCCCCATCGGCCACCTGATCAAACCCGAGGTGCGCCGCATCGCCGAGGAACAGGGACTTGCGACGGCTAAGCGCAAGGATTCTCAGGGCATCTGTTTCGTCGGGAAAGTCGATTTGCCGGTCTTTCTGCAACAGAAACTCGCGGCCAAACAGGGCAATGTGCATGAAATCCTGCCGTCATGGCCCAAATACGCACAGTGCGAAGCCTACGACCCGACGACTGTCGAACCGACCGATGCACAATTAGTTGCGTGGGCTGCGCCATGGCGGTACACGGTGCGCGACGGCAAGAAAATCGGCGTACACAACGGTGCGCATTTCTATACGATCGGCCAGCGCAAGGGGTTGGGAATCGGCGGCCGGAAGGAATCGCTGTTCATCCTGGCGACCGATGTCGCGGAGAACGTGATTTATGTTGGCGAAGGGGATGCGCATCCCGGGTTGTGGCGTCGGGCGTTGCGCATCGAACCGAACGAATTGCATTGGATCGACCCGTCGCAGGCGTTGCCGGTGGGCGAAAGTCGCCGGTATTCGGTGCGGATTCGTTATCGGCAGGCCTTGCAGGGGGCGACGCTTTATCGGAGGACGGGTGGAGCCTTTTTGGTGTTCGACGAGCCGCAGCGCGGCATTACGCCCGGGCAGTTCGCAGCGTGGTACGACGGCGACGAGCTGGTCGGTTCGGGCGTAATTGCGGAATAAATTTTTAAGGGAACTATATCTCATTTTACACCGAATCGAGTTAGTGAATGTATTTGCATGGGCTTCGGTCGTGCCGCTCGCGGCTAAGCCGCGTTTACAAATTCGACCCACCCCCAAGCCCCCGCCTTGGCGGGGCTTCGGTCGGAACCCGCAAGGTGATACGGCTTTGGATTACCGTTCGTGTAAAATCATATATAATCGCTTTTTTATTTTCAAAGATATTTCGCCGCGGCAATGCTTAAATAAATTTGGTATTGTGCGCGGTTTTTCGTATCTTTGACTTCGTCGAAGATACTCTATCTCGGCAAAAATTGCAAACAAGTTTGCATTTTTGCGCTCGATTTTCGTATCTTTGTCGCAGACATACTGAAAGCGCATCGGCTTTTCTTCTTGATTCGAAACTTGGACTTGATTACCTTTAATCCTGCTCAAAAAATGCCGCTTCAATTCAATAAATCAATCATCTACATTTCTACCAAAACCGATATAAACCTTAATTTGTCCCGTATCTGTCCCGGGATTCTAATCAATATACACAGCAAAAGCCGTTAAACGATAACACTGGACAGCATTCGTTTTTAGGTTGCGAATCACTTCAACATGATAATCTAACAACCCATTTGCGCCAAGAGACTTTGCGTACTCTACGAACTTACCCAACATCTCTTTCGAGGTTGGATCGTGCCATTGTTTTTTCAAATAAGGATTGCTCTGGTACAAATCATCATCATAAGTATTTTTTTCTTTTTTTACGACTTCTTCATTCAAATAGGTAGCATCAAGGCCCGGAGTAAATTCGATGCTAATTGTAGCGATAGGCTGATATTCAGTTGCAATCGTCGAAAGCGGAGAAATCATAAATCTCGAAGTCGTATATGGGCGAAAATCTGTCATAAAACGAACCTCACTATACTTCTGGGTGGCACAAGAGGACATCAAGAAAGCCACAGCGATAACTAATACTTTTTTCATTGGATTATTGGTATTATAATTTTTTGATTTCCAAATTGAACTACTTTGCAGCGACACATCCGGCATCGTCGTCCAGATGGACATCGTTTTCCGCCAGTTGTCGTGGGATAAGGCGGTCAATTGTTTGATGCTGGTCATTTATTGTTTGTTGTTGTTTGGATAGTAAGTCTTTTAATGAACATACCGCATCTGTCAGACGAACAATTTCATTAAATGCTTCAAGTGGTATTTCGATCTTTTTCGTTTTTTCAGATTCAAAAATAGGTCTTTCTACTGTTTTATAGGATGACAATATATCGCCATATCGATTATATAACAATCGAAATTGTTTTGCATTTAATGGGCGAATTCCTCTTTCAATTGCCGAAATATAGGGTTGCTTAGTTCCAAGGACATCTGCTATTTCAGCTTGTGTTATTTTGTTATCCTCTCTAAAACGCTGTAAGTCAATCATAATATAAAAGGTTCTATAAATTTATAATCATTTTCTTGTAATATATAATCATTTAGATTATATTTGCAAATGTAATTGCAAAAGTAACGCAGTTGCAATTACAAATATAACACAATTTTAACCAAACGCTCAACCCTATATACAGAATTGAGGACGCCGCAAGCTACGCATCGAAGCAACGGGCTGCCGAGCGCGGCAAGAAAAACATCGGCGGGAAACCCCGCCAGCTGCTGATCCGTGTTTTGGGACGCGAGTTCATGGAACTCTCGTTTCGACACAAAATCTGTGGGTTTTATTTATGCTTTTCGTTTATGGCCATTTTGGTGTGGGATGAATCCCGAATCTGGCCGAACCTGCTAAACCTGCTGAATTTCGTCAACGCCGCACGGTTGGCGAACAAAGCGGCAAAAGAATCGAGTGCCCAGAGATTAGGATAGTAGCCATGAAAATGCACTCGTGCCGAAGCCACCCGTGAGGGCCGCCGAGGCGACAAGGAGGGGCGCAGCCCCTTGACTGGACGTGCCGGGCACCCTCCTTGATTTTCAAATTGAACTATGGAAACGACAATAAAAGAACTCATAACCACCATGAAAGAACAGACTTTGAAAGAACTCTACGCGAATCTCACCCCGAACGAGCAGGCAAACATGATTCGATTTTTCGGAGCGAAATTGTTCGTGAAGCCGATGACGGCCATCTATTATCTGCAAGGGTATCGCCCAGTTCCGCAACTGAAACGGCCCGTATTGGCGGAGTACGCGGAAAAAACCTATGCGGTCAAACTCAAATTTTCGTAATCATGTACTGCGATAAAGACAATCGCGGGATATATGCAATTATGGAACTTGACGAGAATCATATTGAAACGATCCGGCGCGCATTATTAGCCTATCGGACGGGATTGGTCGGGTTGCCATCGGAAGCGAACCTCGAAGCCCGTGAACAATACGATCGCGCCGGAGCGATCCTGCGAACAAT
>CANQGQ010000017.1 GCA_947623305.1 uncultured Alistipes sp.
CCGATACCGGCTTCGACCGAAACATTCCAGCGTTTGGAGAGCATCCACGCATAGCCGTAGCTGAACCCCACACCGAATGCTCGACCGTCGTAACGTTGCGTGCGGCTGCCGAAATCGTAATCCACATAAGAAACCTGCCCGCCGAAGAAATGACCGACGAAGGCTTCGTAAAGCCAATAACGACCCCCTACCTGTACGGCCGCAAAGTTCAGCGACCGCTTCGGCGTGTCGATCGGATTCCAGTAACCGGAAACCTCGACCGACCACTGGTCGGATACGGCGACTTCGACACCCGCATTGAGCGTTCCCGTCGCCCAGCCCAACGCATTGACGCGCATGGCGAAAATCTGTGCCGATGCCGTGTGCGCTGCAAGGAGGCACAACAGCAGGAAAAATAACCTTTTCATGATCGTGCGATTTAATCGGTGGTTATGGCGGTTCGGTTATCGGACGATACGGAAGGCAGCGCGGCTGCCTGCGTACGTCGCAGGATCGTGTAGTAACTCGGCCAAAGCGTTCTGTTTTCGGTCGCGGTGAAGCTGTAAGGATTTTCGACCGAAACGATATGCCGTGGAAATACCTCTTCGGGATTGTCCCACCACCTGACCGATTGCCCGTTTCGGGTTGAGATCGTACAGCGGCTTCCATAAGGTACGATGAAGGCCTGTTTGAGGAGATCGACCTGATAACCGTTAGGACAAGAGAAATTCACTTCGTCGATTCGGGTATAGATATATACCCGATCCCTTGCGAATTTCGCGTAAAGGGTATCTCTCGTTTGTGTCATCGGATACCGATAGGGATTTGCTTCCGATACTTTACGGGTCAACTCCCTGTCGGCATACCACCCCTTGAACGCAAATCCGTCATTGCATACGGCTCGCATTTGCGGCCCATCATCAAGCACGAGCATACGGGTATAATACTGCGAGACGCCCCGATATGTCATGTATCTCGCGGCAGAAACGTCTTCGAGACGACCGCCGCTGTTTTCCTGACCGCTCCAACGGGTATAGACAACCAGATGATTGTAGAAATCATGCGTGAACCGTTTCGTGTAGGAGTATCCGTCGTCATTGGAGAGCGAAACATCGTAGATCAGTCGGCTGTTGGCCGCCGTAAACACTTGCGGGTCATAACAAACGTCGAACGTGTAATTCCCGAGGGGATCATCCAGTCGCAACGAAAGTCCGGGATTGAGTGTGCGCCCATTGATCCGAAACGCATATTGCTGGCCTTGTATGAAACGTATGTCGCCCGTCAAGCCGCCGACGTTTACCGGTTTATCGACCGTTATAGTAAGGTGTTTTATTTGTCCCGTGTCATTCCAACAATACTTCTTCTGTGTCGTACTGAATTCAGTATCCGGCAGATCATCCGTGATGTTCACTTCGAAAGAATGGACGCGCATGTCGATTTCGTTTTCGCCAACGATACGGATGTCAAATGTCTGTATCGTGTTGCGTCGCACATCGAAGTTGGAGGTGTTGTTTTCACCTAAATAAACATTGAATATGAGCTGTTTACCATCTCGTTGCGCCACAATACGCAGATAGGTTGCTCCCTTCGGAGCGTTTGCGGCGCACTTTTGCTGCTGGGTAGTAATAGAAGGCACGTTGCCTCGACAATTTTCCAGCAGGTAGAATGTACGTGTCGCCATTCTACTCTCGGGGGATGCGATTGCTGAAGCTGCGATTGAAACGAATCGCCCAGCGACCTGTTTTTCGGCAAAGAGTTTCGTTGTAGCGGCAGCGTTTATGATCTGTACGGATTGCAATACCAATGTATTGACAACAGTCGATTCAATAGAGACATTGCAGACGATTTTCGCAACGGTACGCCGCACAGGAATGACCGGAGTAGGCATTCGGTCTTCGATCGTCAGTATCGTCCGACCGGACATCGGAAGTGTTTCATAGGTGGTTGTGGTGGGAATATCGAGGTCCAGCAACTCGGCTCGGCTCATTTCGCCCATATCCCGATGGAGGTTCGCCACGGCATAGGCTTCGTATCGTCCGGGCACTATGGTGCATTCCACCGCACCGTTCTCGGCATAAAAATGTCGTGCAGGCAGCATTCCGCGCAGGTCGTAGAGGTAGATATTGACGTCGCGCACGTTCTGCTCGTCTGTTGCACGGGTAATGTATTGCACACCCTCCTCCTGAACCTGCAACGTGAAGCGTACCTTGTCCGTGCAGGACGGGTAATCCTCCGCCTCGTCCTTGATGCAACTGCTCATCATTGTGAGCAGCGGTATAATAAACAATACTATTTTTTTCATGACTGATTCGATAAAAGTTTCCGCCCCGACGCGGAGCCGGAGCGGAAACGAGTTCTACACGCGGTTTAAGCACCCAACTCCACTGTCTGCGTGATGGGTGATTCCCAGTCGGCAACCGTTACCGAAACCTGACAATCCAACCCGACCAGACCGGTGATAGTGGCCGCAATACGATAATAGCCGTTGCGAAGCAGTTGTCCGGCATCCTTGCCCGTCAGTTCGATGGGATAAATTACCTCCGAACGGTCGTCCGTCGTCGCATCGTTTCCGTCGAGGTCGTAGGTGGCATGGATTTCTAACAGCACACGGTCGCTTTCGGACAACACGCCGTTTTCATAACAGTAAAAAAGCGAATGGTATTCGCCCGATACCATTGCGGGCACCTGCGTATGGGTGAAGTCCATCGCACCGGTCGAAAGATTCGAGTTGTAGAACAGCGGCGTTTGCGAAGCGGCACGGGACAGTTTTACGGAGTTGACGGTAATAGTTCCGCCGTATTTCTGCGCGAAGATCGGGTCGACGGTCGTCTGAACAGCGACTTTCGCGACGTTGCGCAACAGGCGGATGGGAACATTCGTCGTGGTATTGACTGCCCCGACATTGAGGATGTTCATGCCGGTCATCACGAAACCGCCCGATCGCTTGGCCGAAGTCGATATTTCGGTGAACGTACCGTTGTAGTCGGCAATGGCCCGTTCGACCAGAGCGAGCAGCTCCTCTCGTGTCTGCACGGTGGGAACATCGTAGTTGGCGACGGCATAGAATGCGCAGGACTTGCCGGCGAGCGATTTAGGGAGCGCGAAGGTTGCTGTTTTGGCAGTTAGTTCGGCAGCGGCGAAGCCGCGCCGGAGAATCAGATGGTCGGAAGCCGTGTCGAATGCGAAGACGGTGAACGCTGAGAGGCTTTTTTCCCATGCTTCGGCTGCCGCCGTATCGTCGAAGAACGCGCGGGTGTCGGCATCGGTATTATCGGCCAGTGTAATGCACACCTGCGGAGTGCCCGAAATCGGAATCGCAGGAGTTACAGTATCAGAATTTTTGCTGCATGAAGCGAGCATGACAGCAGCCAAGGAGACTGCGCTGAAAATGATTTTTTTCATGGTTGAATGAGAAAATAAAAAAGTGAATGATAAATTATTTGTGCCGGTGCCGGTGCCGTTTTCGCTTACGATATTTCGGCTGTTTGGAATAGGACACGGGGCGACGCTCTTCTCGTACTGGACTGCGATAACCGGGAACTCCGTTTTCGTCGATCCAATTGCGGATGCCGATTCGCAATTCTTCTTTGAGTCGGCGAAATTCCGGTCGTTCGGTAAAATCGTCTCCAAGTTTGTACGTTTGAAAAATCGGAGCACAGATATGAACCAGTTTCAAGGCGACCTCTTGCCGTTGGTTTTCGGGAATAGTAGGAAAATCAGTCGCAAGTATCAGCGAAACGGTATCGAATTTCGAAAAGAGTAGTCCCTGGAACAGCACTTTGTCAGCGGTACGAAATGCTTGCGATTCAGAATTGCCGTCTGCGAGATTGCGGTGGTAACACTTGTGCGCCAAATCGCTACGCCGTTCGATAAACCGCACTTTCCATTGTTTCGGAGGATGTCGGATTTGAAGGAACCGGGTGAGCCGCTCACGAAACCATTTTTCATCGGGAGCATTCATTGACGATCAGCGTTTGCGGCCGCGGCTTTTCGACGGGCTGTCCGTTTCCTGCGCTGTTTCCTGTTTTTGCTCTGGTTGACGATTCTGTTGTTCTTGTTGCTCCATGCGGCGTATCGAAGCGAAATCATAGACTACACCATTGGTACGCGGGTCAAGACGGATCGTACAGGTAAGCGGTTTGCCGTTTTTGCCCAGAATCGGGTGCTCTTTCTCCTGCGAGCAATCCAAGCCCTGCGGGCTCGAAAGCAACTCTTTTTGCCGGTTGTCGAGCTGTTTCGCCAGCGATGCGGGAATGTACGGCTTGCTGTACTTGTAGTCGGTCATCTTGTACTCGCGGGATTGCACGTCGAAACCTACTTTGCCGGAATAGGTAATGTCGCTGTTTCGCATTGCGCACCCTTCGACCACTACGCGACCGCCCGTTTTCAATACCTCCTGTTGAGCATCGTCCAATCGCACTCCGTTGAAATAACGGATGTCGGGCACCTCTCGCTTCGGAACGATTGCCAATCGGTTCGTCGCGGGGTTCAATGTAGCGAAACACCACTCTTTTTCGCCCGTCATCGGATTCGGAAGGTCGTATAAACGATCCGGCGTACGACCTGCAAACATCGTCTCTTTTTCGCTCGAAGAGAACATCATGCGGTACTCTTCGCGTTCGTATTCGGGACGGGAGAGCGGGCTTTGCAGTCCGACCTGCACATCGCCGTTCATATCGCGGAACGGTTGAAGTGCGAACTGTCCGACAACGGGCACGTCTCCGATTTTGAGGGTTACATCGTGCAGCTCCGTAGTCGGAAGCCCCAATTTCATCGCCTCTAATTCTTTGGGCGCAACGATGACTCCCATCTCTTTCAGTTCCTGCAATTTCAGATCAACCGCATCGAATTTTACTTTTTCGAGCTGATACGAAGTAACGGTGTGATCGGATAACGCTTTGAGGCCTTCCGCGTCTTTGGGATTGTCGACAAGCCGCATGAGCGTTTGTGTCAGCTTGCTCGCCTTGTCGGCTGCAACTTTGAGGAAATGGAACGGCTTGGCATTTTCCTGCGACTTGAACCCCTTGATGAATGCGGCGACGGCGGAACTATTACGCAGGTCGTAGAATGCCGGCGCATTGGCCGAAAGCGGTTGGGTCGTCGTAACTTTGTACTTGTTCCCGTCCTGTTTGAGGTCGGAAACGGCCTCGATGGCTCCATTTTCTTCATTGTAGAGCAGCAGCGTCTCCTTGTACTTGGGATCGGCCTGTTCTGGAGCCTGATTCAGCCTCTCTTCCGTGTTTTGATTTTGTTCGGACATAAAGCAACTGTTTTTAGTGAAACAATAGGTTTGTACCGCGAATATAGAGGGAGGCCCGATCAAGATATTTGAGTTGTCCTGCGCTGTCCGCATAGAGCCGGAAATTGTAATTACCAATAAAAAATCCGACCTTGTGGGCCGGATTTAGAGCATAAAAGAATCGTAGAGCAACGCATCAGCGATTCCCTTCATTCTTCGTAGGTCAGTTGATCTTGCGACCTGTAAGGCATTTATATATCTTTATTTTTTCTTTGGTAAAAGATGCACCAAATGCGGATCAGCTTCGATACGTCGTATTTCTCGTTTGACAATGGCATTGACATCTGCTTTGATGCGATAATAGTTTTCATGGATAATTTCCTGTATGCGGTCGGTACCATCTTCACCGATAAATGAAGATATTTCCGGTATGGGGACATAGGCCGCTGTTTCCGCCTTGACGGTCTTGCTATCGATGACGATTTCGGCATGGAAAATCTTTTGCTCGATACGTTGGTCGAAATTGTCGGCTACCGCGCCGACGAATACACCTTGCGTCAAGTTTGCGATTTTCGATGGCGGAATCAAAGCGTCAAGTTGTGTATTGGTGGAGGTAGTAACACTTTCAGGTGATACGGAGTGCGATTCGCGCAGTTGAACGTTTTTTCCGAAGCGGTCGGATAGCGTGCGGGCCGTATCGCCTACGACCTGGCCGGAAAAGATATTGCCGACGGTGTTCTGAATTACCTTGGCTTCTTTATCGCCATAATCCCGTTCCAATTGCGAAAAATCCTGAAACCCCAAACACACGGCCACCTTATTCGAACGAGCCGTTGCGATCAGGTTGTCCAAGCCGCGAAAGTAAATCGTCGGCAACTCGTCGATGATGACCGATGACTTGAGTTTCCCTTTTTGATTGATAAGCCGTACGATACGTGAATTGTACAATCCGAGTGCCGCTGAATAGATGTTTTGTCGATCGGGATTGTTCCCGACACACAGAATTTTCGGATCTTGCGGATTGTTGATGTCGAGCGTAAAATCGTTGCCCGTCATTACCCAATACAGTTGTGGGGAAATCATGCGGGACAAAGGTATTTTTGCCGATGCGATTTGCCCCTGCAACTGATCCTGCGCTCCGCCTTTCCAAGCATCCATAAAAGGCGAGAGGTAATTTTCCAGTTCTGGATAGGAAGTCAGAATCGGGAATATCTGTTCGTAGGGTTTGTTCAAGAACTCGATGGTATGTGGGAAAGTGCAGTAACGCCCGTCTTCATATATTTTCAGATACCAAATAATTGCCGCAAGCAGAATGATAGGCGAATCGACGAAGAAATCGCCTTGCTTTTGGATCCACGTTTTGTTGAGGTTGAGCATAATGGTATAGGCCGATTCGTAGGCATCCGAAATGTCGGTCATGAATCGGGCGTCGATCGGATTGCAGCGGTTCGATTTGCGGGGATTGTCGAAATTAATGACGCAGAACTTCGGCCGTACCGGATATTTGTCGAGATGCCGCAGCAGGTGATTATATGCAATTACGGAAAGGTCGTCGAACTTGAAATCATAGATATACATTGCAAATCCCTTTTCGATTTGCTGTCTGATATAGCTATTCACCACTGCGTAGGATTTGCCGGAACCGGGCGTACCCAGTACCATCGTCGCTCGGAACGGATTGATGATATTGATCCAGCCACGTCGCCATTGTTCGTGCCAATAGTAACGTGTCGGCAGATTCACGGAATAATCGTTCACGAGTAACCGTTCTTCCTGTCGAAAACTTTCGTTTTCATTGTTAAATGGATCATCCGAAATAGGTCGGTTCAACAATCGACCGAGCCAAACACCGGCGGCCAAAAGGCATAAATAACCCGTAGATTGGGTCAAGACATACCCAAAAAAATGGACATCAGAATTGACTGGCAACAATAAAATAAAGTCGTTGAAAAAGAACAGCGGGAAACCTATAACTGCGGCCAGTATAATCTGTTTTCGGGAAATCGCTCCATCTCGAACGCTTTTCGTGCCGTAACACCCCAGCGCAAGAAAAAACAGACTGCATGTTTTGGTAATGCTGGAATAGGAGAATAGCCCTGTTGTGTGATGGATATTCCAAAGGATACGGTCGATGATTGCAAGTGTCAACCGGTGCCCAACGAACCATTCGTAGCAGAACCAGTAAACATTCAGGAGGAGAAACACGACGCTTGACCCGCGGGAAAATTGCACGATCTTCTCCAAAGATCGTAAATCATCTTCTTGCTGCATGTTTTTTAGCGGCAAGATAACCCAACGTGTTCACGATTGCACGTATTGACCTTCGTTAGCCGTATAGGGCCGGAAGAAAGGCTATCGTCGGCTTAAATCAATTAATGTATTCCGCATCATATCAACGAAGTGAGTTAGTTTGGTTTTGCGGTTGAGAACAGCCCATCGGGCATTATCAGGGTCTTTGATCTTTACACCGCATAACTGCTCGAAATGATGGACGAGAGATTTGTACGGAGCAGGAGCATTGTCGAGCAGACAGAAAAATTCCAAATCATGTAAAACGGTAAGTATTTCTATCAGGTCGGTCGGAGTATATTTGTTCGACAGACGAAATGGCGAAGACTGCGCAGATACTCGTAATGTATTGATACCAGGATGCTCGATCTGTAATAAAACGGCTTCCCGCTCGAATTTCAGTGCGGCGATACTGGAACGGATATAAAAATAACATTCGGATGTATGGTTGGGATTTTTTGTCAGTAGCCAATGGAGTACATTCGTTGTTCTGTCATATTGCCGCAATATCTCTATCGGAGCTGTTTCGCTTTCTGTCATTTGCTTTATTCGAGAAAGAAACCGTTCGTATGACGCATCCAACTTCTTGTATTCAATCGGAGAAAAGTTCGTACAGATAAGTGTTTTGAGTTGATGAATAAACCTGCATTTATCTAACCGGTTACGGTGTCGTCCGGTTTCTTGATGGACCGAATCTCGCTCCATATTTCGATTAACCAAAGTGTTTCTTTTCGGCATGAGGCTCGTATTTATACCCGAAGGCTTTGCGTTTTTACGCGAAAAAGCCTATATTTGTCTTCGGAACAAGTGAATATACCTGTTCCGAAGTCCTGTCTTCACCACCCGAAATCGCTAATTAATAGGAGACGGATAGGATGATAGGTAACTTGTGTAACAAGCACGAGTCAGCCTATTCTTTCGTCGGGTTTTAGCGAGCCTCGGGTGGTATAAGCTGAACTCGTGCTCTTTTGTATCGTCTATTCAAATTTCATCATTTTTCTTTGCAGATAGTTAAAAATAAAGGTTTTCAAAATCCCGAAGCCTTGTTTTAGTATAGCGGCGCAAGCTACAGAAGCAGGGAGAGAAACGTACTCATCTTATTCGGTTTGTGGGATGAACGATACGGCCATGCCGCCGCGGGCGGCCATTCGGATTTCAAGCGTGTCGGCAGCCGTTACCGTGCGGGTCTCTATGCGGTAGGATTCGGGGTTTTCGTCCGAATCGGCGGCATCGGCATAGAGCGTTGCCGTGTAGGTCGTGCCGGGTTCGAGGAACGAGAGGGGCTGTTGCAGGGCTCGGGACTCATCGTTCGTGCCGGCGCCGAGGAAGAAGCGGTCGCCCGCCTGCCGGACTACGACGATATAGTCGCCTATTTCGCCCTGCAATGCGCAGGAACGGTCGCAGTCGGCATCGAAGTCGCGGAAGAACTGAAAGGCGGGATGACCTTCGTAATTTTCCAAAAGGTCGGCGGCCATCTGCAACGGCGAATAGAGGATGACCCAGTTGGCTATTTGCCGCGCCAATGTCGTTTTTATGCAGCAATGGGCGTTGGGGCCGTTCCACTCGGTGCGCCCCGGGTCGGCCTTAGCCGTCAAGTAGTCAATGTCGAAGATGCCGGGCGTATAGTCCATCGGGCCGCCCAGAAGCCGCACGAAAGGAAGCGTACAGAGGTATTCGGCCGAGTTGCCCTCGCTCCAAGCGTTCCATTCCATGCCGCGGGCCCCCTCGCGGGTCATCATGTTGGGCCACGTGCGGCGTATGCCCGTATCCTTGATGGGTTCGTGGACGTCGAGTAGGATGCCGTACCGGGCTGCCGTCTCCACTACACGCTGGTAGTGCTGCACGCCGTACTGCGAATGGTGCAGGTAGCCACCTGCAAATCCCCCGGCATAACCCGTTTTGAGTGTATGCACGCCCAACTCGGCGTAGCGGGCGAAAGCACACTCCATCTTGGCTTCGTATTCGGGAATGTTGCCGCCCGTTTCGTTGTGCATCCACAGCTCCACGCCCTTTTCGCGGGCATACGCAGCGATGCGTTCGAGGTCGAAATCCGCATAAGGCTCCAGATAGTCGAAATGCTGGTCGCTGCCCCAGCTCTCCCAACCGCGGTTCCAACCCTCGAAGAGCGCGCCCTGTATATTGTTGGCCGCCGCGAAGTCGATATGCCTTATGGCGTTTTCGGTTGTCGCTCCGTGACGCGGGCCCATGGTCCAGGTCTGCGTACCCAAGTGCATGCCCCACCAGACACCCACGTACTTCTGCGGCATGATCCACGAGGTGTCGGCGATTTTCGAGGGTTCGTTCAGGTTCAGAATCAACGACGAATTGATAAGGTCTACGGCCCGGTCTCCCAACTGAATCGTCCGCCACGGCGTGGTGAACGTGCCCGGGATGTAGGCTTTCACGCCGTCGGGCAGCGGTGAGAGGTCGGCTTTCAGAACGCCCCGCCCGTCGCGCCGCAGCACCATTTCGGGCCAGTCGTAGAGGGCCGCTTCGTGCACCGAACCGTAGACGCCGCCCGGGGTGCGGAACGCGAAAGGCGTGTTGGCGTCGGCGATTTCGGCTACCGGCAGCTCGCGATATGGGAGTTCGTAAGTCTCGAAGTTGCCCGGAATCGACCACGACAACGTGCCGACTTCGTCGGCAAAACGGAACTCGGTCAGTTCGTCCGTTACGATGAGCGAATCCGGAAGATTCAGTTCGTAGCGCAGCGCAACGCCGTCATCGTAGGCTCGAAAACGAAGCGTGAGTCCATTGTCCAACCGTACTGCCATCTCGTTGCAGCGGTTGCGGTGATGTTTGTTCTCACCCCAAGGGGCCTCCCAAGTTTCGTTAAAAGAACGGTGCAGCACGTCGGCGACCGCCGCTCCGGCGAACACACCTTCGCGCGTTGCAATGCCGAGCGCCGAAGGGCGAACGAGCGTGTCGCCGTCGCGCAGGACGGCATAGGTCATGGTCGCGGCGTCGAACGCCACGACGTTACGCCCGTCGGGCGAGGTCGAAATCGTTTTCGGGGTGCAGCCCGCCGTCGCGGCGGCTGCGAGCAGCATAAGCAGTCGTTTCATCGGATATAGGGTTCGTTAGTCATCTCGAAGCGTATCTTTGCGCCGTCTTTGAGCGCGGAGTATCGGAGGAAGGGTTTTTCGAGTGTCTTGCCGTCCAAGGTCATGCGGCGGACGCAGCGGTTCGCAGGGCTGTTGTCCGGCGCGTCGATCGTAATCGTTCCACCGTTTTCGAGACGTATCGTCGCCTTGCGGAAAAGCGGCGAGCCCACGGCGTACTCGTCCGCCCCGGGGCAGACGGGATAGAACCCGAGGGCCGAGAAGACGTACCATGCCGAGGTCTGGCCGTTGTCTTCGTCGCCGCAATAGCCGTCGGGCTTCGAGGAATAGAGCCTATCCATTACTTCACGTGTCCACCATTGGGCTTTTGCAGGCTCGCCGGCATAGTCGTAGAGGTAGATCATGTGCTGTGCGGGCTGGTTGCCGTGGGCGTAGTTGCCCATATCAGCCACCTGCATCTCGGTGATTTCGTGGATGCGCACGCCGTAGTAGCTGTCATCGTAAATCGGCGGCACCACAAATACCGAATCGAGCATTTTTCGAAATTCGGCTTTACCGCCCATCGCCTCGGCCAGACCCTCCACGTCGTGGAACACCGACCATGTGTAGTGCCATGCGTTGCCCTCGGTGTAGGCGTCGCCCCACTTGTAGGGGCTGAAAGGCGACTGGAACGCCCCGTCGGCCTTGCGGCCGCGCATGAGGCGCGTTTCGGGGTCGAAGACGTTGCGCCAGTTCTGCGAAGCCCGTTCCAACATTGCAGCGTCCTCTTTCTTACCCAGCTTTTTGGCCACCTGTGCAATGCACCAGTCGTCGTAGGCGTATTCCAACGTGCGGGCCACGTTCTCGTTGATGCCCTTGTCGTAGGGGACATATCCCAACGTGTTGTAGTATTCGTGCCCGAGGCGTCCGGTCGAGGAGACCGTTGGATGTACTTTCGTGCGGCCCGAAAGCATTGCTTCGTAGAGTATCGCGACTTCCTCTGCGGGCGTTATCCCTTTGAGGATGGCATCGGAGACCACCGAGGCCGAGTTGTTGCCTACCATGCAACTGCGATGGCCCGGGCTCGCCCATTCGGGTAGGAAGCCGCTCTTGCAGTAGGCGTTGGCCAGGCCGGCCTGCATCTTGGCATTCTCCGACGGATAGACGAGGTTCAACAGCGGGAATAGCGCACGGAAGGTGTCCCAGAAGCCGGTGTCAGTGTACATATATCCGGCAAGCACTTGGCCGTTGTAGGGACTATAATGAATGGGCTTGCCGTCGGCGTCGATCTCGTAGAACTTGCGCGGAAAGAGCGTCGAGCGGTAGAGGCACGAATAGAAAGTGCGCAGCTGCTCCTCGCTGCCGCCCGAGACCTCGATGCGGCCCAAGACCTCGTCCCAACGCGCCTGCGCGCGGTCCCGGATTTCGTCGAACGAAGCGTCGCCAACCTCGGCCCGGAGGTTGCGCAGGGCCTGCTCCGCGGAGATGAACGACGAAGCGACGCGGGCCGTAATCTGCTCGCCGCGACGGGTCGTGAAATAAACGACCGCCAAGGCATGGTCATCCTCGACCGTCGGGTCTTTCCGCTCGCTCGTTCCGTCGAAGAGCCGGAACGATTCGAATGGCCGGTCGAACTTCACTACGAACCAGTTGCGGAAGTTGTCGGGCACGCCGCCGCTGTTGCGCGTGGTGTACCCCACGACGGTACGGTTATCGACAATCTCCACGCACGAACCTCGGTCGAAGGCATCGACGACGATGCCGCTTTCGTCGCTCTCGGGAAAGGTGAAGCGCAGCATAACGGCGCGGTCGGTGGGTGCGATTTCGGCCCGCACGTCATGGTCGGCAAGGTAGACCGAATAATAATAGGGCCGCGCCTCCTCGCTTTGGTGCGAAAACCAACTGCGGCGGCTCTCCTCGTCCACCTTGTTGCGCCCGCGCACGGGCATCAACGAGAACTGTCCGTAGTCGTTGATCCATGGCGAGGGCTGGTGGGTCTGCTTAAAGCCGCAGATCGTGTGCGCACCATAGGTATAAATCCATCCATCGCCCATCTTGCCGGTCTGGGGCGTCCAGAAGTTCATGCCCCAAGGCAAAGCAACGGCCGGATAGGTGTTGCCCGTCGAGAGCGTGTAGTCCGACTGCGTACCCACGAGCGTAGAGACGTACTCCGAGGGACGAAGGGATGGTTCGGGTTGTGGCGACGATGCGCAACCAACGAATGCGAAAAGTGCGCAAACAAATATCTTTTTCATTTCAAGGTCAGTCAGTTTATCGAATTCAACAAATCTATTTTTCCGTCATTCACCAATTTAAGGATCAACTCCCCGAACAGGCTGTTCTGCCAGGCGAACCACGGCCGCGTGAAGTCGGCGGCATCGTGGCGTGAGAACGATTCGTGCATGAATCCCGTACCGGCGTCGGTGGTCATCAACTGCACGATGCAGTCGCGCAGCTCCGCATCGTCGGTCGCTGTGAAGGCCCGCATCAAGATGCTCATGGGCCAGATCATCTCCACACCGATATGGGGGCCGCCGATGCCCTCGCCCGCTGCACCGCGCCAGAACCAAGGGTTTTCCTCGCTCCACACGAAGCGGCGGGTGTTTTCATATACGGGGTCGGTGCGCTCCACGTCGCCCAAATAGGCCATCGCCAAGAGCGACGGCACGTTGGCATCGTCCATCAACTGCCGCGAGCCGAAGCCGTCCACTTCGTAAGCGAAGATTTTTCCGTATTTCGGATGATCCACGACGGCGTATTTTTGCAGCGCCGCAGCCACTTCATCGGCCAGCACCATGCACTCGTCGGCGAGGACCTGCTCGCCGTTCACGGCCACCAATATCTCGGCAGCCTTGCGGAGCGACGTAACGGCCATAAAGTTCGCTGGCACGAGAAATCCGAAGGTCGTAGCATCGTCCGAGGGCCGGAACGCCGAAGCGATCAACCCCACAGGCTTGACCGGATTGCCGCGACCTACGTGGCAGCGGGTGTCTAACTGACGGTCGGTGCGGCGCAGGAACCGATAGTCGCCCGGCCCCTCTTTCATTTGCTGCTCGCGCAGCGTTGCAAGGATGGCCCGCATGGCCGCCACCCACTGGGCATCGAATACCGACGGGTCGCCCGTACTCTTCCAGTAATGGTAAGCCAAACGGATCGGATAGCAATGCGAGTCGATCTCCCATTTGCGTTCGAAGACCCACGGACTTTGTTCGTTGCCCGGGTAGCCGACATCCTGACCGGCACCTGTCGGCCCATCGTTGAAGGCATTCGCGTAGGGGTCGATGTTGATTAACTTGAACTGTCGCCGGAGCACTCCCGCAATCATCCGTTGCAAGGCGGGGTCGCTGCCGCACAACTGCACGTAGGGCCACACCTGCGCCCCCGAATCGCGCAGCCACATGGCGGGTATGTCGCCCGTGTAAACGTAGGTATCGGGGTTGCCGTCGGCATCCTCGCGATAGTGCACCGTCGTGTCGAGCGTGTTGGGGAAACAGTTGCGGAACATCCAGCGGAGGCGCTCGTTGGTCAAGAGACCGCACACGCGCTCGATCTCGGCCTCGACGGCCTCCGATACGAAAAGCCGCTGTTCAGGTGCAGGCCGCCGATCGGCGTACTCCACCGGTTCGTCGGGGCAGTACCATATTCGAGGTTCGGCACCCATCTCGAAGCGCAGTTCGCCGCCCCGCATGAGGTCGGCATAGGAGATATAAGGCTTGGTGTAAGGCCGATCGTCGAGCCATACGTGCTGAATGTATTTGTTTTTGGCAGAGTTGTTTTTCGCTACGATCGCGAATTTGCCGTCCGGCACCGTGATTTCGATCCGGTCGAACAGGGGCGAGCCGAACCAGTAACGGCCGCCCGCGGGTTCGACTTCGTACAAGCCCATCGACGAGAGGAGATACCATGCCGACATTTGCCCCACGTCCTCGTTGCCCGCCAGGCCGTCGGGTGTGGCGTGGTAGAGCGTCCCGAGCACCTCGCGGACTTTCTCCGCCGTTTTCCACGGCTGCCCCAGCATCGTATAGAGGTAGAGCGTGGCGTGCGAGGGTTCGTTGCCGTGAGCGTACTGGCCGATCAGGCCCGAAATGTCGGGCGAAATCTCCGCACCCTCGATGACGGACGAAACAGTAAAGAGCGAATCCAACTTTTCGATCATCCGCGCGCGGCTTCCGAAGCACGCCTGCAAGCCCCGCACGTCGTGCGGCACGAGCCACGTGTACTGCCAGGCATTGCCCTCGCAGTAGTCGTCGGCGCGGTGAGTCGAGGCGAACGGATTGAACGGCGTACGCCAGCTGCCGCGCGAGTTGCGGCCCCGCAGGAAGCCTGTCGAAGCGTCGAACAGATGACGGTACGAATGACTGCGCTCGGTGAAATAGGCCGCATCCTCGGTTTTGCCCAATGCCTCGGCGGCGCGGGCGGCGGCTCCGTCGGCCAAGGCGTATTCGAGGTCGTAGGCCACCGCTTCGTTGAACAGATCGCAGGGAATGTAACCGTATTTCATTTTGAGGCCGTTTCCGCGTTCGGGATTCATGGCCGTTTTGCGGATCGCCTCGTAGGCTCGCTCGCGGTCGATGCCCGCGAGGTTCTTCACTACGGCATCGGCCACCACGCAGATGCCCGGATTGCCCACCATGCAGTCGGTTTCGTTGCCCCACAGATGCCACACCGGAAGGCGGCCCTGCTCATCGGCTATATCGAGCATCGTATTGATGATGTCGGTCATGCGCTCGGGCTGCGTGAGGGTCAGCAGCGGCATCTTGGCTCGGTAGGTGTCCCACAGCGAGAAGACTGTGTAGGTCGCATGACCGGGGGCGGCATGCACTTCGCCGTCGGCTCCGCGATAGGTGCCGTCCGCGTCGCAGAACGTAACGGGGGCGATCATCGTGTGGTAGAGGGCCGTATAGAAGATCGTGCGGGCCATCGTGTCAGCGGTTTCGATCCGGATTTTCGAGAGTTCGCCGTTCCATGCCGCATCGGCCGCAGCTGCCGTAGCCTCGAAGTCCCAGCCGGGAAGCTCCGCCGCGAGGTTCCTTTTCGCGCCCTCGATGCTCACGGGCGAGAGGGCCACCTTCAGCAGGATTCGTTCACCCTCGGCCGTTGTGAACGATGCGCGGCCGTAGTGCTCGCCGACCAGTTCGAATTTCGCGAACGGTTTCGAGAACTCCGCTGCGAAAAATACTTTCTGATCCTTGGCCCAACCTGTCGAGTGTCGCCAGCCCGTGATGTGGCGGTCTCCCTCGGCTTCCAAATGCGTTTCGGTTGCCCTGTCCCAACAGCCGCCGTTTTCAAGGTCGAAGACTACGGCTGCTTCGTCTGATGCTGGGAATGTATAACGGTGCAGCCCCACGCGCGTAGTGGCTGTCATCTCGGCCGTGATGCCATAGCGCACGAGCGGCACCGAGTAGTAGCCCGGACGTGCAACCTCGCGCTGCCGGTCGGCATACGACCAGAGACCCGACTGCGGATCGTCAGCCGAGCCACGGGCATACGCGACTTCGCCCACGACGGGCATGACCGTGATGTCGAACAGATCGCCGATGCCCGTGCCGGACAGGTGCGTGTGCGAGAAGCCGATGACGGTCGAGTCGCTTTCGTGATAGCCCGAGCACCAGTCCCATTGCTGCGGGATGCTCGTCGGGCCCACTTGCACCATACCGAATGGCACGTTGGCACCCACAAATACATGGCCGTGGCCGCCCGTGCCTATTTTAGGATCGACGTATCGGGTGTAATCAGCGGTTGCGTGCGGCGGTTGCGTGCAGGCTGCGGCCAACAAGAACGCTGTACATGCGGAAAAAAGTAATTTCGGATTCATATGAAATATCATTTTACAGTTATTTCGTCCATAAAAAACCAACTGGGGCATCCGACACCGTAGTGCCACGAGGGACATGTTTTTGTTCCCTCTATTTCGATTTGCACAAACCTCGCACACACGGGGCGTTCGGATACGACACCGACGGGTACGAACTTTACGAGAACATCCCGATCCTCGGCCACCGAAGTCTCGCCCAAAAACTGCCATTCCGATCCGTCCGATGATATACGACACGTCATCCGTCGGGGCAGCAGAATCCAAGCACCCAACTGGTGAAGGAAATCGACCGTAACAGAGTTGAACTCCCGTTCCGATCTGAGATCGAGAACAAAGGCGCCGTCGCAGCCCTCCCATCCTGTCCACCCATCGGCGAACGAAGCTCCGCCGTAAAGGCCGTCGGTCAGGGTCGTCGCACCCTCCTCGCGGTATTTTTGCTCGGGCGGCACGATCCACTCGATTCGCGCCCCCGCTGCGATATTTTCCCTCTGAGCATAAAGGTAGCGTTCTTTATAGAGTTTACAATATTCCAATGGCGAATTGCCGCGCTCGTTGAGTGTTTCGATGCCATATCGGGCGACGTATGTTTCGAAAGTCTCGAGTTTGCGACGCACCGCATCGAGATCCTTATCGCGTTCCGTGCGCAGAATTTCCAATTCCGAATAGAGCAGCGGCAAACGTGTCAGACGCACGCGACGCAACAGCACAGAATCTCCCGCGACAGCCGCTTCGGCCCGGTCGAACAGTTCGCCGTACCGTTTGCGGCAAGCGGCGTTGAACATGCCCTCCTTGTGCGAAACGGGCGAATCGTAGATCCACAGACGTTGGCCCGAGGCGAGTAGCGCACCTTCCAGCAATTTCTCGTAGTCATATATATAGGGTGCAGCGTCTCCGTAATAGCGTTTCATGAAGCGGCGCACGAGCGAATCGGTATCCTGCTCGGGGTTCCACATCAGCTTCGAGACCACCCACGAACGCATCTCCGAGAAATCACCGCCGTACGAACCGCCGATCTGCGAGAAGTGCATCGTCGCATGATGCTTGCGGAAAAGTTCGATGTTAGGCCGCAACACGGGAAAGTTGGGGAATGGTGCGATCATGTTGTCGAAATTGATGCCGTAGTCCCATACAAAGAGGTTGTCCGAAATCGCGGACCAGTCCTTCAATGCCTCGATGAACTCGCGGCCCGAAGCGTGGTCTGTAAGCGGAACCTCGCGGTTACATTCGATGTCGCACAACATGATGTTGACATTGGGTAGCGGCCGGGTATGTCGTGGCGGCTTCATAGTGAAAAGATAAGCCAGCGTCGAGAACTGCTTGTCAGGAAAACGCTCAGCCAACCTGTTCAAAAAACGGATGTAGTTGCCCGAAGGCGCACCCTCCTCGATGTTGACCTTTTCGCACTGTTCGCAGCGGCAATAGGTGCGGTCGCTGTCGTTCTGGCTCACGGAGATCATCGTCTTACCGGGGTCAGCCTTGAAAATCGAGTCGATGCGTTCCGCGACGATCTCGAAGAGTTCGTCGTTCGAGAGGCACCATTGGCTGGCTTTACCAGGATGCCGCCGACCCTGTATGAACGAATAGTATTCGGGGTGTTCGGTACCGTAACGCTCGGCGGGCAGCAAGCGATCGAACGTATGTACCCACAAATTGTCGGCGAAGATGTCCGAGGGTTCTTCGAGCCGCAGGAAATAGCGGTAAACCGAATCCTTCGCCATGCCGTAGGCTTGGCTCTGCCGGTAGCGGAATGCGGGGTTACCGACCGTATCGAGCTGCGGCAATACGATGTCCGCACGTCGGTCGAGCGAATAGCTGTTTGCCGAGACGTATTCCATATCTAAATATTGTTCCAAGAGGGCGACGACACCGTATATCGTGCCGTTGCCGCGCCCGGAGATATGAAGTGTCCCGCGTCCGTTGCTACTCCATCGGAAGCCATCGTCGGTAAGGTCTGTTGTATCGGAGCCTCCTATGAGAATATCGCCTCTTAGAACATTGCCGCGAACTACGGGTAGTTTCGCACCGCTTGCTTCGTGTACGAAATGCTGCAATAGCCGGGCAGCTGTTTGGTCGATCTCCTTATCGGTCGCGATAACGATGCGCGCTTTGGGCTTGCCACGGCGCACAAGAACGCTCTGTCCGAATGCAAACGCACTCAGAAAGAGCAGTGCTGACAGGAAAATGATTCGCAGGACTCGCATAGGCTACAATTCAAAGGTGAGTTTTCCGCCGTTGAGCAGTTCATCGTGCGAGAGGCGATATTTCGTGAGAGGCCGACCGCCGAGGGTCATGCGGCGGATATACATTCCCTCGCCACGCCTTTCAATCGTGAGCGTTCCGCGACCGGTGCCGATTTCGGCACGGTCGAACACGGGTGTCGTAAGCGTATAGTACGGTTCGCCGGGACAGTCGGGATAGAACCCCAGCATCGAAAAGACCGCCCAGGCCGACATCGTTCCCGTGTCGTCATTGCCCGGGATGCCGTCCGCCGCAGTCGTAAAGTGTTCGTCTAACAAACGCCTCACTTCGCGCTGCGTGCGCCACTCCTCACCGCGGAAACGGCTGAAAAGATAGGCGTAGGCAATGTCGGGTTCGTTGGCCGGGTCGTACAATCCGTCGTCGAAGACCCGTTGCAGTTTGTCCACGAACTTGCGTCGTCCACCCATCGTGCGGGCCAGACCCTCCACGTCGTGCGAAACATAGAACGTATAGTTCCATGCCGACCCCTCGTGAAAGCCCGGCGCAGGCTCGAAGTTTTCGCCCCGTCGCGGGTCGAAGGGCGTCAGAAACTTACCTTTGGCGGTAATCGGTCGCAGCGTTCCCGATTCGGGCGAGTAATAATTTTTCCACCCTGCGGCTCGGCGGCGCAGTTCAGCAGCGAAATCGCGGTCGTTCCGCTCCTCGGCCATCCATGCCAGCGCGTTGTCGGCGACGTAATACTCTAATGCGTGCGACACGGAGTTGTCGCCCGAAGCGTCGCCCGCAAAGTAGCCCAACGGAATATACCCCTTTTCGATGTAGGGGTCGATGTCAGGCCGCATGGGGTTCGCGGCGCCGGGTGTCGTCGCCGAGCGTTTCATCGCCTCGTAGGCTGCGTCGATGTCGAAGTCGCGCAGCCCCTTGCGCCAGGTATCCACGATGACGGGAATAGCAGGGTCTCCCTCCATCGTGAAGGTTTCGCGGCCGTAAAGTTCCCACTTGGGCAGCCAGCCCCATTCGCAGGACATATCGACCATCGAGCGTACCATCGCCAACTGCCGCTCAGGGTAAACCAACGTCAGTAACTGGTGGACGTTGCGGTAGGTGTCCCACAGCGAGAAGACCGTATAGCGGTCGCCGTCGGCAATACCCGTCTCGCCCGAACGTTCCATCAAGGGGTACTCGCCATTCGTGTCGCTCAAAAGATTCGGATGGATCAACGTGTGGTACAGTGCCGTGTAGAAGACGGTTTTCTGCGCGTCGGTGCCACCCGAGATGCGAATGCGCCCCAGGTCGTCGTTCCACCGTTGCCGAGCTCTGTCGCGAATCGTGTCGAAGGTCTCGCCGGCCGCTTGCTCGGCATCGAGGTTGCAGCGGGCGTTTTCGATCGACACATAGGAGATGCCCATGCGCACCTCGACTTGCTCGCCGTCAGTCAATCCGTCGAACGTAAACCAGTAGCCCACGTCGTCGCCCGCAAGCTCGCGGCCGTACTCCGTATAGAGTTTATAGGTGCCGTTGTTGGGCGTCCATTCGGCCTCGACACCGGTCATCGGCCGCTGTTTCTTCCAATAGCCCGATTGCGAGGGCTGTTTCGAAACCCGCAGGACGAAATAGACGGGAAAAACTTTCTGGGGGTTGTAACAGAACGTTCCGAGGAGCTTCGAACCCTCGATCTCCGTGTCGCTCACGCGGCGAAGCATCGCCCCCGATTCGTTGGTCAGCCCCTCCCCAAGATTTAATATAATATGTCCCTGTTCTGCGGAAAACGTATAACGTTCGACCGACGTGCGGAGTGTAGCCGTCGCCTCGGCACGGATGCCATACTTCGAAAGCGTCGCAGCGTAGTAGCCCGGCGAAGCCGTTTCATCGGCACAGGTCGAGCCGTACTCCCGATAATCGACCGTCAGCGGCCCTGCGGTGGCCATCGTCAGCAGCGCCCCCATATCGGGGCAGCCCACGCCGCTCAATGCCCCGTGGGCGAAGCCGGTGAAGAAGGAGTTGGTGCGCTCGTAGGGTGCCGACCACCAGCGTGCGTCCTTGTCGTAGGCGTTGGCATCGGAACCCATGACGTTGAACGGCACGACGGCCATCATGCCGTTGGGACAGACGGCACCCGGGTTGCACGTTCCGAAATCGGTTGTTCCGATGAACGGATCTACCCACGAGGCGGGTTCCTGCGGCAGGGCCGGTACGGTCGAACAAAAGGCCCAAGCGGCAAGTAAAAGATAGACGGTTTTCATGGGTTGCAAGCGGTTTCGATGTTCTTGAAATAACGGTAGGTTGCCACCCGCAGCTCTTCGGCCGCAGCTTCGTCGCAGACGATGATCCCGCACGAGTGCGTTTGCAGGGCCGAGACGGGCCACCGGTGGTCGTAAGGCCCTTCGACCCCGTGACGCACGGCCCGCGCCTTGCGGCGGCCCGTGGCGAGAATCGCGACTTCCCGGGCCGCGAGGATCGTTCCTACGCCTACGGTCAGGGCTTGTGCAGGTACGAGCGACGTATCGCCTCCGAAGAAGCGGGCATTCGCGGCAAGGGTATCGGGTGTAAGGGTCTTGATGCGCGTACGCGATGCGAGCGACGAGAAAGGCTCGTTGAAAGCGATGTGTCCGTCCTCGCCGACCCCACCCAAGAAGAGGTCGATGCCGCCCGCCGCAGCGATGGCCGCTTCGTAGTCGGCGCACTCACGGGCAAGATCGGGAGCGTTGCCGTCGAGAATATGGATATTCTCAGGTCGAATGTCAATGCGATTGAAAAAATTGCGTCGCATGAATGAATGGTAGCTTTCGGGGTGTTCCTCGGGCAAACCGACGTACTCGTCCATATTGAAGGTGATGACGTTGGCGAATGACATCTCGCCGGCCTTGTGGCGGCGGATCAACTCCTTATAAGTTTCCAACGGCGTGGAACCCGTCGGGAGGCCCAGCACGAAAGGCGCCGGAGTATGCTCCGCCTTGCGGCGTATTCGGCTCGCGATGAGATCGGCAGCCCATACAGCTACCTGTTGCGGTGTGTCTTTTATTATAATTCGCATGGTCAAAACATTTTTACGAATACTTCGATTGCCTGATACTCCGCCATGCCCAACTTGTTGTAGAGGCGGGCGGTCTGTTGCGTGCGTTCCTCGGCCCGTTGCCAAAATTCGCGCGTATCGTCGCCCGGAAAAGGCATGATGTCCTTCTGCGAGAGATGGCGGTAGATGGCGTGGCGTTTCATGATCAATTCGTCGGGCGAAAGCGGCACGGCCATGTCGACTATCCCCAAATCCCACTCCTGCCACGCACCTCGGTAAAGCCACAGGTGGCAATTCTTCATCCACGGTTCGTTTTTCACCTGTTCGATGGCCGCGAAGACAGCCTCGGTGCAGATGCGGTGCGTGCCGTGGGGGTCGGTCAGATCGCCCGCAGCGTAAATCTGGTGCGGCCGCACCCTGTGCAGCAGGTTGACGATTAAGTCGATGTCGTGTTCGGAGAGAGCGCCTTTTCGGATGCCGCCCGTCTCGTAGAAAGGCATGTTGAGAAAATGTGCATTGGTGTCCGGATCGAGGCCGAACGAGCGGACGGCGGCGCGTGCTTCGGCCCGGCGAATGGCAGCCTTGATGTCGAGCAGCGCGCGCGGTTCGGGTTGGCTCTGTCTTTTCGAGGCGATGATCTTCTCGACGTCGGCGAAGCGGTCGCCGAGACCCAGTTCGCGTGAAGTGTCGATGTTTTGCAACACCACATCGTCGGCTACGGCCACGTTGCCCGACGTTTGATAAGCGACATGCACCTCGTGGCCCTGCTGGACGAGACGGATGAAAGTACCGCCCATCGAAATCACGTCGTCGTCGGGATGCGGCGAGAAAATCAGTACCCGCTTGGGATAAGGCACCGATGCTACGGGGCGCGTGGAATCGTCCGCTCCGGGCTTGCCGCCTGGCCACCCCGTAATGGTATGCTGCAAGTCGTCGAATACGTCGATATTGATCTTTTCGTAGCTGCGCCCCTGCTCTAACAACTCGCTCAATGAATACTCGACATAGTCTTTGTGGGTGAGTTTCAAGATCGGCTTCCCGACCTCGCCGCAGAGCCATACGACGGCCTTGCGCGTGAACTTGGGCGTCCACCTGCAAGGGCCTACGAGCCACGGCCAACGTTTGCGCGTAAGCTGTCGGGCGGCTTTTTCGTCAACGACAATCTCCATGTTCGGATGTGTTTGAAGATACGTGGCCGGAATACGGGACGAAACCTCGCCTTCGACAACCATGCGGATGGCATCGGCCTTTTCTTCGCCCCATGCCATGAGGATGATCTGCCTCGCCTGCAAAATCGTATCAATGCCTACCGTAACAGCCATCTTGGGCGTGTCGTCGAACGAGAAAAAAGCTGTTGATTCGACTTTGCGCGTTTCGTGGGAAAGTTGTACCAAGCGCGTCCGCGACCGAATGTGGGTTCCCGGTTCATTGAAGCCCACTTGTCCGTTGCGATTGATGCCCAGAATCATCAGGTCGATTTTCGAAATCGCCCTTTCATAGGAGGAACAGTAATCAGATATACGGTCTTCTGGTATAGTGCCGTCGGGAATGTGAACGTTCTCCGGCAGGATGTCGATACGGTCCAAAAATTCTTTGCGGATAAAATGATTGCGGCTTTGCCGTTCGTCCATCCCGATCGGATAGAACTCATCGAGACTGCACACGGCAACTCGGGCGAAGCTGATCGCACCGGCCTCGCAGCGACGAACCAATTCGCGGTAGAGCTCCTGCGGCGTGCTGCCCGTAGTCAGGCCCAGCATGAACGGTTCCATCTCCTCGCAGTTCCAGTCCGAAAGCCGCTGCGACGATTCGAAATCCTTAATCGCCAGCACGATCCGATCGGCCGCATATTGCACGCCCTCGGATTCGTGTGGGAAAACATGCGTGCGAATCTTCTCGTAACGATGCAGAATATCGTTCTGTGTCGCTTCTTCAATCAGTCCGCCGTCTTGTGGTAAGATATATTCGGGTTTCATCATAAGGCAATTACATTACAAATGACTGGTCAACAGTTTCATGTTTTTTTCGTTTGGTATGAATTCTACCCAGCAGGTCGTAGCCGGCACGAGCAGGGTTTCGCCCTGTCGGATCGGAGTTTTATTATCCTCGTCATCAATCAGTGCACCGCTGCCCGCAAGACACATCACCACGAGGAACGAATCGGTCGCCGATAGGTCTTTTTCAACCGGCCGGTCGAGATCGTAGAGCGCGGTCGTGAAATAGGGACACGCTACCAACTCCATTTCGCAGTTTTTGATGACTGCATAGTGCGAACGATAGCTCGGCAACAAAGTGTAGTCGATCGCCTCTTTCGCCAATTCGGTGTGCAGTTCGCGCGGTTTGCCGTCCTTGCCTTTGCGGCCGTAATCGTAAATGCGATAGGTTACGTCTGAGGTCTGTTGGATTTCCGCCACGAACGTTCCGGCGCAAATGGCGTGCACGCGGCCAGCGGGTAGAAAGAACAAGTCACCCGGCTTCACGGTGTAGTCGCACAACACGTCGGTCAATGTGTGATCGGCCACGCGGCGTTCGTATTCTTCAGGGATGATATGTTGGGAAAACCCCGATTTGAGGTGGGCACCCTCGTTGGCACCGACCACGTACCACATCTCCGTTTTGCCGTTCTTGCCGTGACGCAGGCGAGCCAACGCATCGTTCGGGTGTACTTGGATCGAAAGGTCATCCCTCGCGTCGATCAATTTCACCAGCAAGGGAAACTCCGTGCCGAAACGTCGGTAAACGGATTCTCCGACCAGCTGGCCTTTCAGCTCGGCGATCAGTTGTGGCAGCGCATAACCAATGTACTCGCCCTCGGCGACGATTGATTCATTGTCCCGCACGCCCGACAGTTCCCAACTTTCGCCAATGGTCAGTTGGTCGGTCTTGATGTTTTTGTAAGCGGCTATTTTGTCTCCGCCCCAAATCGGCGAATGGAGAATCGGAATAAAACGGAAAGGTTTCATGATACGTTCTCTTTTTTGTCCAACATGGAAAGTGCGAAGGCATAAGCACCTACTGAAATAGCTTGGCTCGCGCCCAATTTCGAGATCATCACGCCAATGCGCTTCTGCGGGTCGTAGGCCACGGTTCGGGCAGAGCCATAAACCGGCAAAAGGCGCATCCCGCCTTTTGCGAAAGCCGCAAACTCCGCCTCGTCGTCGAGGTCGTAGACGCGCATGGGCAATCGGTCGAGCGTCGTCCCATCGAACTGGCGCATTTGCGAACGCATCTCTTTCAACAGTGCCGGCATGAACCACCGTCGTGCGCCTGTCAGACCGCCACCGATAACGATCAAGCCGTCGATGAGCGTCGCTGCCGTCGTTATGGCATCACCGACAACTTCACCCAATTCAGCGAAAGTCTTTTTAGCCGCTTCCGCATCTCCTTCGCGTGTGCCGTCGGCAATTTCACAGATGTCTTTCGGTTCCAGCCCGTGATCGGGATTGCATGTCAACTCCCCGTAAACCCGTTTCACGGCACGAATTGCCGTGCCGTCCTCGACGATGACGTCGGGCATCTTTTTGTGCCGCAGGCAGAAGGTCTCCACGCACGAATTGTCGCCCCGATTCAATTCGCCGTTGACGACCATGCCCACGCCGAAACCCGTACCGAGCGTGTAACCCACGAGGTTCTTGTAACGTTTCGGGCTTCCCGCCTTTTCGAGCTTCGCATTGATTTCGGGCAGCGCGCCGCCCAACGCTTCGCCGTAGGCGAACAGGTCGCCGTCGTTGTTGATGAAGACCGGAATGCCGAAGGTCATTTCGAGGTATGGACCCAGCGCCACGCCATCGCGAAACGAGGGGAAATTCAGCAGATAGCCACCGATGATGCCGTTCGGGTAGTCCGCAGGCCCGGGGAAGGCGAACGAAATGGCAACGGGCGGTTCATTCAGTTGTGCGATGATGCGACGGAAGCCCTCGACCATCGTCGAAAGACACTTGTCGAGGTTGTGCGCCTGCGACGGCAGCGTGATAGGTTCGATGATAAATTCGTTGGCGCGCATGGCGCCGAAGACGAAGTTGGTACCTCCGGCGTCCAACGTGATGACGGTGCGGTTGTCGTGATTGTACATGGCTATTCGATATTGGTTTTGCGGATGAAGTCGATGATTTCGGGAATGCGTCCGAATGCTACGCCCGTTACGGTGTCGGCGCAGCCGTAGTAGATGGCTATGCGGCCCGTCGCTGGGTCGTGCAGCGTCGCACAGGGGAACGTTACGTTCGGCACGTCGCCCATGCACTCGTAAGACGCAGCGGGCGCGAGCAGGTAAGCACCTGTGCGGGCCAGCACTCGCCACGGCTCGTCAAGGTCGAGCAATGCAGCGCCGAATGCGTAATTGAAGCCGTTGCAGGTCTGATGAACGCCGTGGTAGATCAGCAGCCACCCCTCCGACGTCTCAATGGGTACGGGGCCGGCCCCCACTTTCGTACACTGCCAAGCGGAAACCTTGAACTCGGCGGGTTTCATGACCAACCGATGGCGGCCCCAGAACTCCAAGTCGGGCGATTCCGAGTAATAGATGTCGCCGAACGGCGTATGCCCCTTGTCGCTCGGTCGCGAGAGCATGGCATAGCGACCGCCGATTTTGCGCGGAAAGAGTACGCCGTTGCGGTTGCACGGCAGGGTGATGTTCTCCATCTGGCGGAACGTCTCAAAGTCCTCCGTCCACGCGAGGCCGACCGTCGGGTCGTCGCGGTAGCCGTTGCACCACGTAACGTAGTAACGGTCGCCCAATTTCGCCACGCGCGGGTCGTAGCCGTAGTCCCATTTCGCGATTTCGGGATTGGCGCTTTCCAACCGAATGTCGTTTTCGTCGATCGCCCAATGCAGGCCGTCGACCGAAAAGCCCGCGTGCAGGCGCATCCGGACGTTGGTGTCGTCGCAACGGAAAACGCCGGCATAGTTGTATTCGCCTTTGCGGAACGGCACGACCGCCGAATTGAAGATCGAATTGGAGGTCGAAAGCGCATCGCGTTCGATGATCGGATTCTGCGAACAACGCCACAGAATAGCTTTGCAGCCTGCGGGCCGCTCCTCCCATGGCATGTTAGGGAGCGCGTCGCCCAAGATTTTAAGATTGTTCATCGTTTGATTTCGTTTTAGATTGTTCATCATAAGTGAAAGGTAAGAACCGTGTCGCCACAAAGGCCGGAACCGTGGCCAGCATCACGACAAGGAAAAATATCCGATAACCCACCGCATCGCTCAGATAGCCCGACACCATGCCGGTCATCATCACCGAAAGATTCATGATACCCGACGCAAAAGCGTAGTGTGCCATCCTGTGTTTGCCGGACGCCACCTGCTGCATCATGAAAAGCGTGAGACCCACGAATCCGAATCCATAGCCGAAGTATTCGAGGATGATGCCGCCGCCCACGAGCCATAGGCTCGACGGCTGGAACCAGGCCAGCAAGGCATAGACCGCGAACGGGATGTTGAAGATGCACACTAACGAGAAAAGCGTGTGCCGTAATCCGCGGCCAGCAATGTAGTGGCCCGCCAACCACGACCCCGCGAGGAATGCTCCCGCGCCGAATGTGCCGTAGTACAAGCCGATCTGCTGATTCGTGAGGCCTAATCCGCCGGCTGTCTGGTCGGCTTTCAGGAATAGCGGCACGATCTTCATCACGAATCCCTCGCCCAAGCGGTAAAGGATAATGAAAGCAATGTAATACCAGATGTATTTTTTCGAGAAGAACGCGACGACGACTTCGCGCAGGCTGCCCGATGTGTCGCCCGGAGGGTAGTTATCCGCCACGCCACCGCCCGAAGGCAATATACGCACGTGCCAGAGCCCCGCAGCCAGCATGATGACACCGAGTGCGACCAACACGATCGTCCAGGCCGTACACGAGGCGGCAAGATCGGAACTTTCCGCGGCGGTGAACCGTTCGAAGAGCCATCCGGCGCACCAGACCAATCCGCCGGTAGCGACCAACTTGGCGAGGTTGTAGAATGCGCCTTGCACGCCGATGTAACGGGCCTGCTCGGTTGGGGAGAGTTCGGCCATGTAAACGCCGTCGGCTGCGATGTCGTGTGTGGCGCCGCTGAACGCGACTACGGCGAACAACGCCACCGTAACGGCAAAGAACGATGGCAGGTGGAGCGCCAGAGCCGCGAGACCGAACAACACGCCGGTCGCAAGCTGTGTTGCCACGACCCAGAATTTTTTGGTGCGGTGAAGCTCCAACAGCGGGCTCCATAAGAATTTGATCGTCCACGGCCACATGATGAGCGACGTCCAGAAGGCGATCTGCGCGTCCGTGATGCCCAAATCTTTGAACAGTACGGCCGACACCATGTTCAACACGACGAACGGCAGTCCCATTGCGAAATAGAGCGACGGAACCCAAATAACGGGGTTTTGAGAAGAATGTTTGTTTGAATTCAAGGGCCAAAAAATAAGTTGGGTACTACGATGAGCGTATCCAAGCCTAATAAACCTATTTCAGCCCCTAAAGTGGGATGTGTCAATGATACGAGGCAAAAGTACCTTTTTATATTGAATAAAACAAATTTTTATTAAATTAAACGGCCAGAAAATAGATATCGCAAATAAAACCTCTTGTATTTTTACAATTTTTTCATTAAAAAGATATATGTTTGTAACGGGAAGAGGCAATGGAAATTGGAAACCACGATAATTTTACAGATAGTCAATTCGAGAAATGTTTTCTCGAGTACCGTCCTCTATTCATTCAAAAAGCGATACGATATGTACGAAATGAAGAGGTCGCTTCCGATATTGTTTCTGAAAGTTTCATGACCCTTTGGGAAACTCGCAATTCCATTTCATCCGAAACGAACATTCCCGGTTATACATTTACGATTGTAAAAAACAAGTGTTTGAATTATCTGCGGGATCAAGCGCGGCAACTTAAAACGAAACAGAAAATACATTCCGTTCAAAGCGATTTGATCGACATCGACATCGCTTCATTGGCGGCCTGCGATCCCAATGTCCTGTTCCATGATGAAATCTTCGAGATTCTTCATGAAACATTGAAAAAAAATGCCGGCTCGAACACGAGCGTGTTTTTTACGCAGTCGCTTCGATAATAAAAGTTATAAGGAGATTGCCAAAGAATTCGACATCTCCTATTTCTCGGTCAATGATGCGATTCGCAACAGTTTATACGAATTGCGAATTGCGTTGAAGGATTATCTCTAAGTCATTATATTGTTGATATATTGCACTTTGAGATATTAAAAAATTTTCCTTATTTATTCAATAATTTTTTTATTAAAAAATCGTCCCTTTTCACTACTGACAAGGGGCAGTTAGGTGTTATATATATAAAGGCAAACAGACAAATGGAAGATCGTATTTTATTAAAATTTCTTCAAAACAAAGCGTCCGACGAAGAAGTGCGGCAGGTTGTGGAGTGGGTAAAAGAGTCTCCGGAGCATCAACGCTACCTGAACTCTTTGGATTTCGTCGATTCGGCGTTGGTTTTCTGGGGACCGAAATTAAAGACGAAGTCATTCGATACGCCTCGTTCAAAGATCATAAATTGGCGAACTGCTGCCAAATGGGCATCCGCCATAGCCGCTATTTTAAACATCGGTTTGATTACCGGATATATGCTTACGGAATATCAGCTGTCTCGCATCCCCGAAGTTACCTATATATCCTCGAACAGTCAATCCTCTTTATGTTTGATGGATGGAACGGAAGTCTGGCTTACTCCCGGAAGCAAATTGACCTATCCGACTCGGTTCCAAGGGAAAGAACGAAATGTAACCCTTTCTGGAGAAGCCATCTTCGACGTAAGTCCGGATGAAAAACATCCGTTCATCGTACACACTTTCGCCTGTTCCGTGAAGGCGCTCGGAACGAAGTTCGATATTATCGCCGACAAAACCCGCAATCAATTTTCAGCAGCGCTTTTGAGCGGACGATTGCAAATCATCCATTCGGAATCGAACAGGAGTGTTATTTTGTCTCCGAATGAAATCGTTTATTTATTCAATGGGAAGCTCGTTAAACAACGATTAAAAGATACGGACAATTATCGTTGGAAAGACGGAATCATTAACTTGCGAGGGTTGTCTTTCGAAGAGATACTTCGGCGTCTCGAGGACAATTTTCACGTGAAATTCATCATCGAGCGCGAGCAGATGCCCACGGTCGATTTCGGTTGGGGTAAAATCTTCATCTCATCCGGTATCGAACACGCTATGGAGGTTTTACAGCATGGAGCGGATTTCGAATACACGTTCGATCGAAGCAATCAGACGATAACGATCAAATAGCTGAAATAAAATTTGCCCGAAAACCATTAAAACCGTACTGCCTATGAGAAAAGCCTAATGATCGACCTATCCGTCAATGACACATGGGCCGAAAAAAATGACCGGCAAAAAGTTGCAGCTTCTTGCCGGTCGGTAGGTCCATCAGAAACAACCAAAGTTCTAATCAACCTAACTCACACAGTTATGAATAAAAAAATTATTCAGCAATGCTCGTATCTATTTTTATTCATAGGTCTGCTGACAATTCCCCGGGGTGCGTATTCACAGGATTCCGCAACGGTAACGCTATCCCTTTCGAATGTCGAAATGCAGGTCGTCATGAATGAAATCGAGCACCAAACCAACTACGCATTCGTATCTTCAAAAAGTATCGATTTAACTCAGAAAGTCAGCGTCGATGTGCGAAAGAAACCGTTACGCGAGGCTTTGAATCAGATGGTTGCTCGTACCAATGTCTCTTACGAGGTGAAAGTTCCAAACATTTTTCTGTCTCAAAAACCCATCGAGGCTTCACCCGTCGTTGTGAAAGGGAAGGTTCTCGATGAGCACAACCGTCCGATCATCGGCGCGACAGTCATCGTGCAAGGCACTTCGCTGGGTGCAACCACGGATGGGGCGGGCGCCTTTACGCTTCAGGTACCCGCTCCTGCAGCACAAAGGATGTTGGAAATCAATTTTCTTGGGTATGAGACGGTCGTTATTCCCGTAGGTAATCGTACCGATTTTTCCATTACACTCAAAGAATCGACCTCCGAGATCGAGAATGTCGTAGTTACGGCGCTCGGCATCAAGCGTTCGGAGAAAGCGGTAGCCTACAACGTCCAGCAAATATCCGCCGAGGATATTACGACGGTGAAGGACGCGAACTTCATCAACTCGCTGACCGGCAAAGTTGCAGGTCTGACGATCAACACCTCCTCATCGGGTATCGGCGGCGCATCGAAAGTCGTGTTGCGTGGCAATAAGTCGATTTCGCAATCGTCCAACGCTCTCTATGTCATCGACGGTATTCCGATGCACAACTTCGGCGGAGGTGGCGGCACGGAGTTCGATTCGCGCGGTGCGACGGAGTCGATTGCCGACATCAACCCCGAGGACATCGAATCCATGTCCGTGCTTACGGGCGCGGCTGCTGCGGCACTTTACGGTTCGGAGGCTGCTAACGGTGCGGTGATGATTACCACACGGAAAGGTCAGGCCGGTCGGCTTCGCGTAACGTTGTCGAGCAATACGGAATTTCTCGATCCGTTCGTATTGCCCGAGTTCCAGAACCGTTACGGTACGGGGTTGAGCGGCAAACGCTCGGGCTCGGGCATCTACAGCTGGGGCGAACGGCTGCTGCCTGCGGCCACCTGCGGCTATACGCCGAATGATTTCTTCAATACGGGCCACGTTTATACGAACGCCGTAACGGTTTCGGGTGGTACGGACAAGAATCAGACCTACTTTTCAGCCGCCGCAGTCAATTCGGACGGGATCATTCCCAATAACGAGTATGATCGTTACAATTTCACGTTCCGCAATACGTCGTATTTTCTGAATGACAAGCTGCGTCTCGACGCTTCGGCCAGTTACATCTATCAGAAAGACCAGAATATGACCAACCAGGGTGTCTATTCGAATCCGCTGGTTCCCGCTTATCTGTTCCCTCGCGGCGAGAACTTCGGGCTTTACAAGGCATTCGAGCGTTACAACCCCGGAACGAAACTCATGGAGCAGTTCTGGTCGGACGATATGGAGGGTGGCGACCTGCGTATGCAGAATCCTTATTGGATCGCTCACCGCAATCTTCGTAATACGGATAAGAAGCGCTACATGCTCTCTTTCTCGGCGGGTTACGACATTCTGCCGTGGTTGAATATCTCGGGACGTGTGCGGTTGGACAACGCCAATTCGCTCTACTCGCAAAAACTGTACGCCTCTTCGAACACGACCATCACCGATGGCGGTCGCAACGGCCACTATACCGAGGCTCGCGCCTATGACACGCAGACTTATGCGGACGTGATGCTCAACATCAACAAGACCTTCGGGGCGGATTGGTCGCTCAACGCCAACGTCGGAGCTTCGGTCAACAACATCAAGACCGACGAACTGTCGTATCGTGGCCCGATTCAAGAGAACGGTCTGCCGAACATTTTCAACGTCTTCGACCTCGACGATTCAAAGAAACGGGCCGAGAAGACGGGATGGCACGACCAGACACAGTCTATTTTCGCATCGGTCGAGGTGGGTTGGAAACAGATGCTCTATCTGACCGTTACGGGACGGAACGATTGGGCCTCGCAACTCGCCAATTCACCCGAATCTTCGTTCTTCTATCCGTCGGTCGGCCTTTCGTGGGTTCCCACCTCGTTGTGGGATATGGGCGGCGCCATTACCTATCTAAAATTCAGAGGTTCCATCGCTTCGGTAGGTATGCCGTTCCCGCGTCATTTGACGTGCCCTACCTACGAATACGACCCCACGAACAAAGTTTGGAAAGACAAAACGCATTATCCGATCGGCGACCTGAAACCCGAGCGTACCCGGGCCTATGAAGTCGGTATCGACACCCGACTGTGGAAACACTTCAATCTGAGCGCATCGTGGTATTTGGCCGATACCTATAATCAGACATTCGATCCGGCGTTGCCGCCTTCGTCGTCCTACACGACGATCTATTTGCAGACCGGCAATGTCCGCAATACGGGTGTCGAACTCGCGTTCGGCTATTCGAACCAGTGGCGGGATTTCGGTTGGTCGTCGAATTTCACCTTCTCGTGGAACAAAAACGAAATTCGAGAATTGGCTGCCAATGCGGTAAATCCCGTAACGGACGAGCCGTTGAACTTGACCGAGCTTGACATCAAGGGTTTGGGAAAAGCCAAGTACATCCTCAAACAAGGCGGTACGTTGGGAGATCTCTATACGACCTCCAATCTGCGTTATAACGATAACGGTTATGTCGAAGTGGACAACGGCGGCAATCTGATTCTGGTCGACGATGGCGGAGAAATTTATTTGGGCAGTGTTTTCCCGAAATACAACCTCGCCTGGCGCAATGATTTCAGATACAAGGGGCTGAATCTTTCGGTGCTCTTCACGGGCCGCGTCGGAGGCATTTGCTACTCCGCAACGCAAGCTAATCTCGACCTCTATGGGGTCTCGGAGGTTTCGGCTGCCGCTCGTGATGCTGGAGGGGTTCTTATCAACGGACGCGAAATGGTTGATGCGCAGAAGTGGTTCCAGGCGGTGGGTTCGCAATCGGGACTTCCGCAGTATTACACCTATTCGGCCACGAACTTCCGCTTGCAAGAACTCTCACTGGGCTATACGTTGCCGCGCAAGTGGTTCCGCAACAAGATGGGCATGACCGTTTCGTTCGTGGGACGTAATTTATGGATGATGTACTGCAAGGCTCCCTTCGATCCCGAAGCAGTTGCATCGACCGGTCTGAGCTATCAGGGTATCGATTATTTCATGATGCCGTCGTTGCGCAGCTTGGGCTTCAATGTGAAATTCGAATTCTAAAATCAGGAACAGCATGAAAAAGATAAATCAATTCTTGCAGCTACTGCTGCTTTCAGTAGTGCTGCTCTCGGCAGGTTGTACGAGCGATTTCGAAGATATAAACCGCAATCCCAATCAGGTTACGGGCGAACAGATGGACGTGATGAACTACAAGACCGGCACGAAAGTCAAGGCCTTGCAGAGTTTGGTCGTTCCGGTTCAGGAGCACATGTATCAGTTCAACGAATCGCTTTCGGGCGGACCGTTCGGCGGATATATCGGAGCCACGGTCGATACGTGGCGCATGAAGTTCGAGACCTTCAACCCCTCGGCCGACTGGCGCAAATGGCCTTTCGCCAACGTCATCACCGAAACTTACACGCCCTACCGCGGTGTCGTCAACGGTACGGAGGACGAAGTGGCCATTGCTTTCGCACGGTTGCTGCGCGTGGCGATCATGCACCGCGTTACGGACAGCTACGGCCCGATTCCCTATTCCAATTTGGAGAACAACGAATCAATTACCGTAGCGTATGACAGCCAGAAGGATGTCTATACCAAGATGTTCGAGGAATTGGACGCCGCTATCGAGGTATTCGGCCATAATACGACGCTTCCGGCCGAGGCATGGAGCCGTTACGATGCCGTTTACTACGGCAACATCGCCCAGTGGCTCCGATACGCCAATTCGCTGAAGCTCCGCATGGCCATGCGTTTGTCGTATGTCAACGAAACGCTCGCTCGGACGAAGGCTTCGGAGGCTATCGCCGGCGGTGTTATTACAGCCAACGCCGACAATGCCGCCATGCACGCCGCCGAAAACCGCACCACGTTGATTTACAACGATTGGAGCGACCACCGTGTCGGCGCCGACATCCTCTGCTACATGACCGGTTACAACGATCCGCGCTTGGAGAAGATGTTTCTGCCCAACGACGTCGGCCAATTCGTCGGCATCCGCATCGGCATCGACGTGGCCAGCAAGTCGGCCGCCGTCAACAAGTATTCCAACATGATTGTCGCTTCGGCGACCCCTTACTTGTGGTTCAACGCTGCCGAAGCCGCATTCCTGCGTGCCGAGTACGAGTTGCGCTGGGGTTCGGCCGAAAGTGCGCAGCAATTCTACGAGGATGGCATACGCCTGTCGTTCGAAGAGCGCGGTGCTTCGGGTGCCGATACTTATTTAACGGATACGCAGTCGAAACCTGCACCTTATGCCGATCCGTTGGGTGTGTACAGCGTTTCGTCGCGTCAGAGCGACATCACGATCGCTTGGGAAGTTGCCGGCGAAAGCAGCGATGCCGCCGCTATCATGGAGCGCAACCTCGAACGCATCATTACACAGAAGTGGATTGCCATCTTCCCGTTAGGCGTCGAAGCGTGGTCGGAATACCGTCGTACGGGTTATCCGCGTCTGCTGCCGGTCGTTGAAGACAAATCGGGCGGCACGGTCGATTTGGCGCACGGTGCACGGCGTCTGCTTTATCCGGTCGAGGAGTACCAGCGCAACAGCGCCAACCTCCAAGCCGCCATTCAGGCGCTCGACAGCGAGACGCAGGGGTCGCGCAAAGGCGACATCATGGGTACCCGCGTATGGTGGGATTGCAAACCTTATAACAACTAATCGCTATGAAAACGAATAAAATCATATCATTGCTCACGCTCCTCCTCTGCGCCGTCGGTCTGTCTTCATGCAGCGACTGGACGGAGATGGAGACCGTGGATCGCAATGTCCAAAAGCCGTGGGAGCAAAACCCGACCTTATGGGCCGAATATACTGCGGCGCTGAGAGCATACAAGCAGTCGGAGCATTTCATTGTCTACGCGCGGCTCTTCAATTCTCCTGATAAAGCATCCGGCGAGCAGGATTTCATGCGCTGCCTGCCCGATTCGCTGGACATCGTGGCACTGACCAACGCCGACGGTTTCTCCGACTTCGATCGGGAGGACCTGGCTGTCATGCGTGAGAAAGGCACCAAAGTGCTTTATCATCTGGACTATGCGGCTCGTGTCGAAGAGTTGAATGACGCTGCGAAACTCGGTGCCTGCATCGACAAGGCGATTGCCTCGGTTCAGGCCGAGGGGCTGGACGGCTTCGCTTTCACCGGTACGCCCAAACTTGGCGACGCTGCTGCCGAAGCAGCGGCCAAGCTCTTGATCGAGAAATTCTCCACGGCCAAAGCCGAAGGGCAGTTGCTCGTCTTCGAGGGCAATCCGCTCTTCATTGCAGCCGATGATCGCATCAAAGTAGATTACTTCATCCTTGATACGGAAAAGACCGAGCATGTTCAAGATGTCAAGTTCCAAGTGCTTAACGCTACGGACTATGCTATGGTTCCTGCTGAAAAGCTGATGCTTGCCGCCGAGGCTTCGGCTCCGCTCAATGACGAAGACCGCACGGAACATAACGCCATTGCGGAAATGTCGCGTCGTGTTGTTTCATTCGGGCCGCTGGGCGGACTGGGAGTCTATGACATCGGTAAAGATTATTATCACTCGGAAATGAATTACTTGATAATTCGTCAAGCCATTCAGACGTTGAATCCTTCAAAATAAGAGACCATGAGAAGAATCCATTCATACGTTTTTCTCGTTCTTGCCGCTCTCGCATTCGTTGCGTGCGACAACTACGATGAAAACGACAAAAAGTTCGACAACGTCGTTTATCTCGACGTTGCGAAAATTTCGGAAATACAGCTCACCACCTTCAACAATATTACGCCGGAGGTAGAGAAACCGTTGCAGGTTACGCTGGCATATCCCGAAAGTGTCGATGTTACGGTATCGCTTGCTGTCGATCCGTCGCTCGTAGCGACCTACAATGCCCGCTACGGAACCGACTGGCCGATGCTCGACGCCAAATACTACAGTCTCTCTGCGGACAAGGCAATAGTTCCGGCTGGCAAGACCGTCTCGGAGATCGTAACGCTTCGTTTTCAAGCGCTGACGGGTGAAGGCGAGGAGCAGATCGGCGCATTGCCCATCGACGCCACCTACCTTGTGCCGGTGCGCATCACCGGTGCGTCCATCGCTCAGTTGAACGGCTCGGACGTCGTCTATTACGTTGTCAAACGTTCATCGGCCATTACCGTCGCCGCCCAGCTCACCGACAACTGGATCGAATTTCCGACATTGGACAAAGTTTCGGCGAACAGTCTTGCTTTCAACGGCCTTACTGCCGTTACCTATGAAGCCTTTATTTACATCGACGACTTCGCCAAGCAGAATGCCCAGGGCAGCCCCGTGAATATCTCTTCGGTGCTGGGTGTCGAGCAGTATCTGTTGCTGCGCATCGGCGATACCAACTTCGAACGCGAGCAGTTGCAGTTCGACGGTTCGGGTTCCGGTTCGGCTTTCGGCAAGTTCCCCGGCCGTGATGTTACTAAGAAACTCGATACCGGACGTTGGTATCATGTGGCCTGCACCTATGACCAAGAGACCCGCACGGTGCGCATCTTCGTCGACGGCAAGATACAGAGCGAGGCTACGGGCGTCGGTATCACGTTGCAAGACGAGAAAAACCGCATCAATCTGGCTATGCGTGCTCTTTACAATCAGTGGGAGACCGCATCCGACGCAGACAAACCGCAGTATGAAGCTATGGGCTACAACAAATTCAACGACGCCTACCAGTTCTTCATCGGCAAGTCCTACGACGATTACCGTCCCTTGAACGGTAAAATCGCCGAAGCCCGCGTCTGGTCGGTCGCCCGTACTCCCGAACAGATTTGGGAGTGCATGTACGACGTCGAGAATCCCAAAGACGATCCGACGCTGTTGGGCTATTGGAAGTTCAACGATGCCAAAGGAAACACCATCAAGGACTATTCGCGTTACGGCAACCACGGCGTCGCCAAATACGACATCGTGTGGCCCAACGGTATCGAAATTCCCATCATCAATAAGACAGAAGAATAATTATGAAAACGAAGAATATTAAACATACATTCGTCGCGTTTCTGTGTGCGGCGGCCTGCGCAGGTTTTACGGCCTGCGAGACCGACCCCGTCGAAATGAAAGGCGGCAAGCTGCCCGATAAGGAGGCGATCGAGCAGGTTCACGGTAAATTGAGAGGTGCAGCATCTACGGAGCATTCCATTGACGTTTTGCTTACCGAGGGAAATGGCTTTGCTACGAAAGGTTTCTATTTCCAGCAGAGCCAACCGACGGCGACCGGGCTTTCGCTCGCCGTTTGGATCGACCCTACCTTGCTCGGCGATTACAACGCTGTCGAGGAGATGGAACGGCAGCTCCTTCCGGAGGCCAACTATGAATTTCCCGACGGCAAGACGCTCGATCTTTCGGTCGATGAGCAACGATCGGCGCTGAAACGCATCAAATTCCTCGCTTCGGGACTGACTGCAGGCGAATACGTCCTGCCGCTGACGGTTGCCGAAGAGGGAAAACAAGATGCCGATAAAACACTCTTCTATAATGTTTCGGTCCATCAGCCTTATACGGACGAGTATGCGTTGCATGATGGCCATGATCTGTTCTTTATATTCTACATCAATACAAACGATTTCCAGCCGTTATTGGTTCAAGATTATATCATGGAAAAGAAAATAGCCCGGGGAAGTACCGTCGCCTGGTACGATACGGTCGGCAACATCATCAATCTGCGCACCGTTACGATCGACTATGAGACCACTACGGGTCGTGCTCGGCTCAATCTCGGCGACGATATGCGTTATGTGCTCGACCATGCGGATAAGTATATCCGTCCGTTACAGGACCAAAATCGCAAAGTCTGCATCAGTTTGGAAGGCGGCGGAAAGGGTCTCGGCTTTTGCAACCTCAACGATACGCAGATTGTCGATTTCGTAGCGCAGGTCAAAGCCGTCGTTGTAGAATACGGAATTGACGGTATTAACCTTTGGGACCGCAATGCCGGTTACGGCAAGGCGGGTATGCCGGCCATGAACACCGTCTCTTATCCCAAATTGATTAAGGCGCTGCGCGAAGCGTTGGGCACGGACAAGCTGTTGACGGTAACTGTTTACGACAAACCGACGGAAACATTCCACGACGTAGAGGCTTCGGGCGGCATCGCTGTGGGCGACTATGTCGATTACGCCTGGTCGGGCTATAACAATAACGCAGAAACTCCGCAGTTGCTTGATCCTTGGCACCCAGAATTGGAATATGTATCGGCTTATACGCAAAAGCCGATCGCCAACCTCGATCCGACCAAATACGGTTGCATCAACTTCCCCATATATTCCTCGTCTGTATCCGATGACATAAATTATAAAACATACCAGATGCTTACGGAAGACCTCGTTGAATGGGTTCCGAACTACAGGCCGAGCAATATCATTGTCTTCGACGATTTACACACCAATCTCCAGGACAGTTACGAAGCCTTTTGGGATGCAATGTTTGCAGAATGTTGTATGGCTATGGACCCGGAAAATCGCAATATCCTTGGCTCAAGAAATGGGTATAATTATCTGTTAGACATACACAGGCTTCATACGCTGTCCGAAGGGCAGCAAAACTACGGCAAATGGAAAAAAGATTGGTAATAATCGAATAAAAAAGCGGTCAACAGAGAGTTTTCCTATTTCTCTAACAAATTTTATTAAGAAACAACTTTTACTAACCAAAAATTCGAATTCATTATGAAAAAGAATTTATTTTTCGTAGCAACCATGCTCATAGCTGGTGCTATGGCTGCGTGCTCGCAGAAGGAAGATTTCGCCGTACAAGCGACCAACGACGACGCAACGGTCGTAACCCGCGCTTATGGCGACAAGACGCCGAAGATCGCCATCTATGTGGAGACCAACGACATCAATCCGCTCAACGCCGGAGACTACAAACTTCCCGACGGTACGGCCTATGCCGATATTGTGGAGTTCTTTGCTGCCAACCTCAACAAGGAGACGGTGAACGGCGTAGTTCGTCCGACGCTCTATCTCAATGACAAGATGACCAACCTACTCGAAAACGGCGGTGCGGCCAAGTATGTCAAAGGGTTGCAAGCCAATGGCATCAAGGTCGTTCTGACCATTTTGCCCAACTGGCAGAACATTGATTTTACAAGTCTGAATGACACGCAGGCGGATCAGCTCGCTCGGATTCTGACTTATGCTACGGACAAGTACAATCTCGACGGAATCGGATTCGACAACGAATACGGAGGTACGGTAACGACGGTTCCCGGTTCGTTCGGCAATCTGATTACCAAATTGCGCAATTATCTGCCCGCAGGCAAACTGATTACCCTCTTCCAATACGGCAACATTGGAACTAGTCAGATCGATGCGGCGGCCGGAGCTAAGATCGATTACGTCTATTCTGACTTTGCTTATTACAACACGTATATTAGTGTTGCCGGCGTAACCAAAGAGTGCTATGCTCCCATGGCGATCAATTTGGGAAATAGTATCTATAATGTGTCGACCTATGGAGACTATGCTTATAGATTAGCCGAAGCCGGTTATGGTGCGATCATGCACTTCAATTTGCGGACTCGATCAGAACGCAATCAGTTGCCGCTGTTTAAGGCAATCGCGGATGGAGCCTGGGGCGAAACTGATGTAACCTGCGATAACGGCAATCGCACTCAGGACTGGACGTTCGTTCCTTCTGGCTACACCATTACTGTGGATGATATTAAATAAACACTCACAAGGATTGCTACTCTGTTGACCGTTATTAAGTAGCTTGTTCCCGGCCGCACATTTTTTGGTGTGCGGCCTCTTTTCATAAATGGGAAAGCGATACGAAAAAGTTGCCAGCCTGTATTTGTCGACCGTTATTAAGTAACTTGTTCCGGAGTTTATAATAA
>CANQGQ010000018.1 GCA_947623305.1 uncultured Alistipes sp.
GGCATCCAGTTCGACCTTGCAGAGAAACGGACATTCGGCGACATGGAGCAGACCGGAAAGACCAACATCGTCGACGTCCTTACCCTCCTGCTCAACTATAAATACGCATCCGACCATGCTAAAAAAACTGATAAATCTGATTAAATACTGCGAAACTGTTGCAGACGACATGCCCGATGTTCCGCAACCCTTCGTCGTCGCAGACAAGGAGCAGGGAACGACGGCACTCAATACCCCCGCCATCGCGGGGCCGCAGGTGGTCATCGCGCTGCCGCTTGCCTCGCTTACCGGAGACTGCGATAATCCGACCGGCTCTTATACCGTGGTGATTTTCGCGTTGGAGAAGGGATTGGAGCAGACCGGCACACGCCCGCGACACGTCGCCCAATACTTGGAAACGGCCGGACTGCTGGGGCGTCTGCTCGGAAAGTTTCTGACCGACATGGGCGATTCATCGGCGGGTCGCAGCTGCCCGATTTTGATCGGAATGGAAGTCTCCGAATGTATCATCGCCCCCGAAGCCGGAATCTTCGGCGGCTGGAACGGCTATTCGGCAACGCTGACACTCAAATAACGATTCTCCATCGTTTTTCGTGCAAAAAAAATCGGGAACCCTAAAAGGGCTCCCTTCCATCCTTTTTATAGTGCAGATATCGAAACCTGCCGATACGGGCACTTTCTGATGGTGCAAATGTAATATCAAATTCTTGTTTTGCGATTATATAAATTGTATGGATTCTCATTTTTGCTATAATTAGACAAACCTCACAGTCGATATTTCACTCCCGAAACTATGCAAACGAGATTCTATCTTTTCGATAGTGGCTTTACTTGGTTTGCGTACTCCATTGATGTAATGGCTCAACTGCCGCTGATTTATACCGGTAATTCGGCCTAATCCTGCCAATGTAAAAGCATAGGCATATTGCTGTAAAAACGATGCAGCATCATATTTATATTCTATTTCAATATCCGGAAACTCTTTTCCCTCCTCTTTGTAATACTCACGCATTTCATCGATTGAGTTTTTAAAGTCCGTAATTGCTTCTGCGACCGTCTTTCCGTCGCCGACTGCTCCGAACGGTACGCCATCATTGGCAATATAAATGCTGAATGTCCCGTTTGCTCCAAAAGATGATCGCCGATTTCGAGACCATGATCGGTCGGCATTATGCCAGTTTACTTATAAAAGCCAAAGGCAATGAATAAGCCGATTATCGAGGAGCAAGCCGCCCAGTTGGCAGCTAACCCCAAACTCATGCGCGCTTATCGTTGCATCAGAGAAGCACACGAAAACATCGCGGATTATATGGATTGTGAATATCGGAGATACGGGAAACAGAACGGTGAACTCATATGGAAGATATTCAATGAACTGGATGGTGTACTACCGAATTTTTGGCCGAATCTTGCTGAATTGATTGTAGCAGACATCAATGCAAACATCAACGAGAAAGACGAACGATAAAAAGCATTGATGTCTTCCCTATCAAAAATCCCGACCTTTCATAGGTCGGGATTTTTGTCCTTTTATAACCGCCTTCGGGCGGCTATTTTTGTCGCAAACCGGACGCACATGGCATCACTTGTCGAAGAACATTTCATCCGCGAAACGCTGGAAGCGGCGGCGGTACATATCTACAAAGACCAGACGGAGGCCATCCAACAGGCTGTCAGCTCCGCATCTACGGGGCATCTGCTCCGTAACCGTTTTTTCAACGTCGGAGACACGACCATCGAACACCGACATCCCGTCTACGAACGGTTCCTTGACATGAAAAAACTCCAACGCAACGGCAAGGTCGTGAAACGCACGCCGCAGCATATCCACAACCGCTTCATGTGGGGGCTCTACCTCCGCATCCAAGACCGGCTGATGTACGGGCTGACGGAGGACGTCCGCCAGCGGATACGCACTTCTCTCGGCATCGACAAACAGCAGAATACCACCCAGAAATAATTCGACATGGCACGCAAAATCAAAGAGGAAGAACTCCGGCTGAATATCGTTGTCAACGGCGACCCCGTCCGCAAGGAGATCGCCGAACTGATGGCCAAGAACCGCCAGCTCAAAGCGACGAACGACGATTTGGAACGTTCGCAGAAAAAACTGGCGGCTGTCGGCAAGAAAGACACGGAAGAGTACCGTGCGCTTACCCGCCAGATCGACGCAAACAAAGCCGCTATGGCAGGGAATCGCGGTCAGATAGACAAACTGACCGCTAAACTGAAAGTGAACGATCTGACGATCGCCGAACTGAATCGCCGCATCAAAGACCTGTCGTACAACTGGAAGAAGTTCGACCCGAAGTCCGACGAGTGGAAGCAATGCAACGCCGAACTGATGCAGCTAAAAACCCGTCTGGCCGAGCTGAAAGGCAAAACCGACAGCGTACAGAGCGCATGGGGCAAGATGACCTCCGGCTATTCTGCGATGATCGGAAAGCTCATGGTTGGATATGCCGCGGTTCGAGGGTTCTTCAACCTTTTCGCAGGCGGATTCCGGAAAATCAAGGAGTTCGAGCAGGCGAACGTCAATCTGTCGACGATTCTCGGCGTGCACGTCTCGAAGATGACCGCACTCACGAAGTCGGCCCTCGAACTCGGTCGCACGACCGAATACACGGCGTCGCAGGTTACGAACTTACAGACGGAGCTGGCGAAACTGGGATACGGTCAAACCCAGATTCTTCAAATGACGAAACCCGTGTTGCAATTCGCAACGGCCGTCGGGGCGGAGCTGCCGGAAGCGGCGGCGCTGGCCGGTGCGACGCTGCGGGCATTCGATAAGGATGCGACCGATGCGGACGATGTACTGGCTACGATGGCCGTCGCGACAAACAAGTCCGCCCTCTCCTTCGCCTATCTTCAAACCTCGATGTCGATTGTCGCACCGGTGGCGAAAACATTCGGATTCGACGTCAAAGATACGATCGCCCTGCTCGGTACGCTGGCGAATAGCGGATTCGACGCATCGAGTGCGGCGACCGCCACGAGAAACATTTTGCTCAATCTGGCGGACGCGAACGGCAAGCTGGCCAAAGAACTCGGGAAACCCGTGAAGACGCTGCCCGATCTGATCGCCGGACTGCGGAAATTGGATGAAAAAGGCGTGAACTTGGCGAAGACGCTCGAACTGACGGACAAACGCAGCGTCGCGGCGTTCAACACGTTCCTGCGGGGAGCCGGCGCAATGGGCGAACTTCGGGGCAATCTGGAAGACGTCGATGGCGAACTCGAGCGCATCAGCGAAGAACGTCTGCAAACGGTCGAGGGCTCGATTAAAATTCTGGAAAGCACGTGGGAGGGATTCGTGCTGACTTTCTACAACAGCAAAGGAACGCTGAAATCGGTCATTGATTTTATCACGTCGGGAATCACTGGTATTACGAACTTGCTCAATCCGGATGCTGTCGTTGATGGGCTTAAAAGCGATTTCCTCGACGAAATGATGGCGAAATACGATAAAGAGGGCGAAGCCGGTTTGAAGAGACACATCGCCACCGGATTGCAATACTGGACACAGAAATACGAAGCCGCGAAAAAAGAACACCAGCGCTTCATGGGCGTTACTGGAAAAGGCGAGTTCGATCGAATGCAGAATTTTCTCAAAGCATTCACGGCTGCCGGCAACGAAGCGCTGGAGCGGATACCGCAACTGAAAGCAGAAGAGGCCACGCGAAAAGAACGCGAAGCCGAAGAGAAAGCGAACCAGGAAAGGCAGCGTCAGCAAGAGGCAGCGGCGGCAGCTTACAAGGCGCTCGATGAAAAAGAGATCGCCGAACGTCTTGCCATCAAAAGAAAATATCTGAACGGTGCGATCGCGACCGAAGAAGAATACAATGCCCGGCTGTTGCAGCTCAATATCGACGCACTCAAAAAACGCATCCAGTCCGGCCAAGTCAAAGGCAAGGAGCGGCTCACGATGGAAGAACAGCTTACGACGCTGTTGCTGCAACAGAAAAAACAGGAGCAGGAGCGGCTCGACAAAATCGAGGATGCCCGTATCAAAGCCATCGCAGACGCAACAGAAAAAGAAAATGCCGAATATGCCCGCCGCTGTCGGAAAGCGCAAGGCAATACCCAATTACTCGAACAACTCGAAGCCCAGCACAAACGGAATCTTGCGAAAATCCAACTCGACAGAATCGACACAGCCATCGCCAATGACGAAGCCGCGTACAAAAGAAGCATGCAGAATCTCAAAAGCCAACAGGCCTCCGAGCTCTTGGCGTTTACCGGTACGGCTGCAGCAAAAAAGCGTCTACGCAAACAGCACCACGAAGAACAGCTCAACCTCGAAGCGCAATACGCGAGTGAAATGGCGAAGAAGCTCCAAGAGTTGCTGGACAACGGCAACTTCGAGGGGTTTTCTTTGGATAGCGCGATCCTTTCCGACGAGGAGAAAAACAAACTTCGGCAAAAGCTCCTCGAAGTAAAAGAGATGCTCGTGTCGATCGGCATCGAGGTGAAAAATCTGCATGATGGGGAGCTGAATGCAGTCAATGGCACGAAGGATTTACTCGGTTTTTCTTTGGACGATTGGGTGAAACTATTCGAGAATCTTGAACAAGGAAAAATCGGCGTGCAAGAGATTGCGATGGCCCTCTCGGCGATGGCGAATATCTATGCGACGTACGACAAATTCGCAACTGCCAGCGAAAACCGGCAACTCAAACAGTTCAAAAAGGCCAACGACCAAAAGAAAAAAGACCTCCAACGCCGTCTCGACGCGGGGATTATCAACCAAGAACAATACAACACAAGAGTCGAACAGCTTGATGAATCCTACGAAGCCAAACAGGAAGAACTTCAACTCAAACAGGCCCGCCGACAGAAAGCCTTGTCGATTACGGACGCCATCATCAATACAGCAGTAGGTGCGACAGCCGCATATAAACTGGGGCCTATAATCGGCCCTATTTTGGCCGCTATGATTTCAGCAATGGGCGCCGCACAGGTAGCACTTATTGCTGCGCAACCCATCGCCGGCGCCGAAGCGGGCGGTTTTCCGGTCGAACGGGCGCAGGACGGCAAACGGTTCAACGCATCGGTCGAACCCGACAAACGCGGTTACGTCGATCGTCCGACCGTGCTCGTAGGCGAGAACGGCATGGAATACGTCATCCCGAACGAAGCCATGCAGAACCCTACGGCCGTGCCCATCATCGACACGTTCGAAGCGGTGCGCCGGCGCGGACGGTTGCGCGATTTCGATTTTTCGCAGGTGCTGCCGACACTCTATGCGGTACCCGGACGGGCCGTCGGCGGCCGACTATTCCCGACCTCGAATGCTTCGTTGCCGGACAACATTGCATACGACACTTCGACCACACAATATATCGGGTATCTCAAAGAAATTATCTACTTACTGAAATGCCTCGATAAAAAGGCAGACAACCCGACGCCTGCTGTTTTTTCGATGCTCGGCCGCGGCGGATTCGTGGAAGAGTACAACAAATACCTCAAACTTAAACGTAACGGACAATTAGGAATTTAATCGAAAATGATTGCATTCATTACATCGACCGGAGTTGAAATAGATCTCCTGCCGAATCAAGAAATAGCACTGACGATCGAAAATGCGTTTTTATCGAGTGATCGTATTCCCGTTGCATGGACGACAGACATCGAGTTGGCCCTTTCGGAAAAAAATCGCAGGCTTTTCGGGATTCCGGGTGCCATGCTGCTCGCACCGCAGAAAAGACAGGTCAATGTCGAAATGCGCATCGATGGGATTACCGTCATGTCGGGAAAGCTGAAATTAACGGGATGCGATTCTCAACGAATCAATGCTTCGTTCGTTGGGGTTGAAATCGAATCCTCACTAACCGGTTCGCTTAAAGACGTCCAGCTCGATAAATGGAATTTCGGCAAACTCGGAGAGTACGACGATAAAACACTTTATAACGAAGTGATGACCGGAGCGGCCGACGGTACACGGGATGACTTTGCTACACCTTGCATGATTCGCGCCAGCGAGGAAGATACAGAGGAACCCTATATCGATTTGCCGACAGAATCTACGCGCGAAGCATGGGCGACGAAATTTCTCAATGCCAAAATCGGTACGTTTACCGTACCGGTCGTTCGGCTGAAATACCTTCTGCAAAGAATTTGCGCCGACTACCGTATCGACGAAGAATTTGCAACCTATATCGATAAAATCGGCATCGTCGCGCCGTATCGGACGAACGGCAACATTGCGGATTATCGAACCGGTTGTTTGGATAAAGACGAAAATGGAAATTTCATTCTCGATCTGGCATCGGGTATGCCGGACGTTTCAATCGAAGATTTCGTGAAGAATCTGCTAAATGTCTTTGCCGCTACCATCTATTTAACGCCGACAGAGAAACGGATCGTCGCGAATAAAACGATTATCGAAGATGCGGAGTTCATCGACTGGACGAACCGAATCGGCGATGACTTCGAACAAGAATGCGAAGAGGAACAGCATTACGAATGTGGGTTTTCGGGTGTATCCGAAACGGAAATCAAAGAATCGGTCGTCGAATGCGAGCACGTGAACGAAGCCTTCAAACAGCCGGAGGACACGGTTGTCCACGCATCGGATACAGGAGATTATTATCGTGTTTTCAAAAAAACAGTCAGTCTGGGCCTTTCCTATGGTGAAAGCACGAAAAAAGACGTTACGGCACTCAAGCTGCTCAAGCAAGGCGGCATGGCCATGAAAAGCACGTCGGCCGGTGATGCGAATGAAACGATTTCCGCGACAAGTAATTTTATTCCAGTCCGAAGTCTTCCCTACCTCATGCCCGCTTATGTTTCATGGGCTATCAATACCGAAGAGTGCGTCGTTATACCGATTATCGAAATGCCGGAAGTGGGCGGCACTCGACCGACTTCTGTCTATTTCGGTACACTGGAAAACTCACTTTCGACCGCCGGTGGTTACACACCGAGAGTTCAGTTGACAAGCAACGGGTGCTACGGTGCCGGTGGCGATTTCCTTTCATCTTTCATGCTATCCGAAACCTCCTTATCCATGAATGGTGGGTTGCATAGGTTTCATGAACCGTACAAAAACTGGATCGAGAAAGAGAAAACGGTAACGAAAATCTCCGTCAATCTTACGGTTGCCGATCTTGCGAATCTTCAAATATGGAAGAAACGAATGATCTACAACCAGTTGTTTTTTATCAAAACGCTGGCAATTACCTGCTACACTTCGAAAAACGGCATAACAGCCGAAGCTGATTTTATTCCCGCATAAGTGTCCTTTCGCGTGTCCGCCGATCGGAATACTACGCAGATACTATTCGTTCTGGTCGATGCGCAAACCGGCGAAAAATCATACGACTTTGCTACCACCGTCAACGACTGCAAAGAATCGGGGTCGGATGGAGTTGAACGGAATCTGTTGATGCTCGGCGGCTCGGTATGGCTGGCCAAAAGGCGCTACCTCCTGCAACTGACGTACGACAAAACGGCCGAAGCATTCGATCCGATCGTATGCAATCTTCTGCCCAGCGGCGTGGCCCAAGCCACGGGCGACGATACGGACTGGGTGATGTCTCAAAAAGCAATTACCCGAGAACTGGCACAGGTGCGGACGGACTTCGCGGAAGGAGACCGATTGACGCTCCAATCTGCAAACAGCCATACCGACACAACCGTTGCCGACGAAGCCAACAAACGAACGCAAGCCGATGCGGCGACGCTCTATATTATCACCGACTAACGCATCTGGAAAATGGCTATCTACAACGGAAACAAACTCGCGAAAAAACTTTACGTCGGCAATAAACAGGTGCGGGCGGTCTATGCCTGTTCGCAAAAGGTCTGGCCGTCGGTCGTACGAGTGGCGCGCGGCGTGAACTACGGCGCATGGACGTATGCCGATCCCGTGCGACGTCGGACGGTAACCCCGTGGGAGCAGGACATCTATTGCGACGATTCGGTCGGCGACGTTCGATACGGCGCGACCTCGACGCAGGAGGAGACGGCGACCACAGCCGTCGATTGGGACGGTTCGACCTACTGGAACGGAGCATGCGGGACGGATTATTATTATGTGGATTATAAAAAAGTGCGCACCCGCTACACCTACAACGATGTTATACGATTTTCCGATTACTTTAACGGCGGCAGTGGTTCGGTGCGCATCGAGGGTTCGTGCGGATGGGTTCGCGACTGGCGGGTTACGTCCGATTGGGCGAACAACGGTTATACCTGCAACGCTGCGGGCACGCGCGGCGCCTACGATTGTTCGGGCACCTACTGCGTGCGGTACAATCAACAGCAGCGCACGCTCTCATATTGTTTTCCCGACCTTTCCGGCAGCACCCAGACAAAAGTCGAGTATCGTGCCGGCAGCGAGAACTCCCGCGCCCAGGAGGACGGAAAGTGTGGGTACACGGCTATTCAATATTGATTGGTCGACCGGAATTCGAATTGGTATCTCGACCAAGCAAAACAGGACGGGCTCTCTGAAAGTAGAACCTACGGCAGTACCTCGACCTGGAACATAGTTGGGACGTTTGGTTCAGGACAAGGTGCAGAATTAAAGTTTAATCTGAGAAAGGAAGGTTATTCAGGTAGCAATCTTGTCAGTACGGAAGATATATCCCATGCGGACGTGGATATAGACATACCGGACGATTACAGTCAATATGTCGAATTTAGAGACGGGTCGAATGGCAAAGACTTCGACTTCTTATGGGTCGTTACCGATAATAGGTATCGAGGTGTCGTAGACTGCACCGTAAGAATTTCTTACGGAAATTTGACCATGATAATTTATATTTCTGTAACATTTAATTGATAGGAACTGGACGAGTCTATGGAAACGAACACGATAGAATCCATCACGACCGTAGCGCGCGGCATTTCGGACTTCGGCATGCTGACCATCGCCGCAGCGGCCTATCTCGTGATTTCGCTGGCGCTGATGGGCGCCGTTTTCAAGTGGTTCCGCAGCATGATCGACCGCATCATCGAAGGGCATGCCGAAACGCTGGCCGACCTGCTGTCGGAAACCCGCACGCAGAACAACCTGCTCAACGAAATCTCCGAAGGCTTGAAACCGGAAACCGTCTTGCGGATAAAAACCACGTCGAACTGCTTTTTCGACTTGTCGGTAGAACAAGTGTGCCGCATCATCAAAAAGATTCGCGAAGAGAACCATATCAACGACCGACCGGCCACGGCTGCGAAAATTCGGCGCATAATTGGAAACCTGCACGAGGATCGCAACAGTAAATTTGACTGCTATTCGTTTCGCGGTCGGAAACTCTCGGAATACACCTCGGCCGACTGGATCGAACAGGTGGCCCAGGTCGTCGAAACCGAAATCTACGATACGACCGGTGCCAACAACGGCCGAGCCTATACCAACGTGCGGACGGCCTACGACAACATCAAACTCGATTTTTATCACCGACTTCTCAACTAATCCATGATGAAACACTTCACACTTTCCGAGCTCACTGCCTCGGCAACCGCTCGCCGGCTGGGGCTCGACAACACCCCGACACCCGAACATCTGGCCAACCTCGAAATGCTCGTCGCGCAGCTGCTCGATCCGTTGCGCGATGACTGGACGCAGTTCTGCGACCGGCATCGTCTCGGCACGCCGGCCATCGCCGTGTCATCGGGGTACCGCGGCTTCCGGTTGAACACGGTGGTCAGGGGTTCCAAGACGTCGGCCCATTGCGTGGGTTACGCCGCCGACCTTGTACCTGCAAACGGTCGGCTGGCCGAGTTCAAGACATTCTGCCGCGACTGGCTCAAAGGCCGGTCGTTCGACCAAATGATTTCGGAGGACGAGAATACAGCAGGCGTTCCGCGCTGGATTCACCTCGGCTACAAGAACCAACAAGGCGGCCAGCGCCGGCAACTGCTCTCGATGGTCGGCGGGAAGTACAAACCGATGACGGTATGAAACGCGTTGCATCGATTCTGATCGTCGCAGCCGCAATTGTTGCGATGTTCGCCGGCTGTTGCCCGTACCGGCATCTGACCACCACGACGCACGACAGTGTGCGGGTGGAAACGGTCGTCCGTACCGAACGGGTGCCGGATACCGTTCTTGTCGAAGTACCGATCGAAGTCGTCCGGCAAACGGTGCGCGACACGACCAGCCATTTGGAAACGACATTTGCCGTTTCCGATGCCCGAATCCTCGCAGACGGGTCGTTGTCCCACTCGCTGGAAAACAAGGCGCAGAAACGACCCGTATCCATCGAAAAGGAGGTCGTTTATCGGGATAGCATAGTCTATCGCGATCGAACCGATACGAAACTTGTCGAAGTGGCCCGCCCGCTGACGTGGTGGCAGCAAACGCAAATACGAGGGTTCTGGATGATGGTTTTGATACTGCTGTTCGTCTGCCGCAAGCAGATTGCGAGCCTTGTAAAGGGACTTATTCAAAGAATCGAGTGAGAATTTGGAACAACGAACCGCTTGTTCAAACTTTCACGACAAGAATTAAAAATACAACGAAAAAGCCCCGACCTTTCAGCGGTCGGGGCGGCCTATTGTCGGGCGCACCTGCTGCAAATTATATCGAACCGCTATAAAATACCCTTGTAATTCAACAGAATCGGATTTGCGTCGCGAATATCCTGCGGCGTATAGATGTCGGTCATCAAAAGAGACGAATGCCGTGCCTGCTCTTTTACGGACAAAGCATCGCATCCGGCCCGCAACATCGCGGTGATACCGGTATCTTTGAGACTGTAAAATTTGTATTCTTTCGGGAACCGCAAGGCAGGGCGAATATACCGTGTCCAATAATCCCGATACGTCTTTTCATTCACCCACTCGGGCCCTGGCCGGAACCCTTTCGAAAAGATATAATACGTACCGGGGGCATTGAAATATCCGAGGTCGGCCATCAATTCGATGATCTTCTGCGGCATCGTAACGACGGCGGATTTCTTGTTCTTCGAAATCGTATCGTCGATATAAACCGTCTGTTTGGCAACGCAAATATCGCACAGACGAAGTTTGGCGATTTCTTTCGGTCGGATTAACATGTAATGCAGGAAATAACAAACGAGCAGGAACGGGCGGTTGTGTTCTTCCAGCCAATCGTGCAGGCGTTGCATGTCGTGCGGATCGATCACCTTGCGCTCTTTCTTCAACAAGGCTTTCCCGATACCGACGAGCCCCTCGGTCGGACGTTCTTTCAGATAGAGGTGCTGCACCAAGAACGTGCTGAATGCTCGAAGGAAAGCCAGATAGTTATTGCGTGTTCGAGGTGAATTTTTTCGCTCGATATAGATATAATCCAGGAACCGAACGCAGAAAGTACGGTCGAATTGATAAACGTATCGGATAGGTATGGAACGCTGTTCGTTCCACTCTTCGAGAACATGCGCAAAACACATATAGTCGTGATAGGTCGACTGCCGAAGCACGCCATCATTCAACAACTTGGTCGTGTAATTCCGGTAATGAATCAACGCATCCGTAAACAGTTTGTAACCGCGATCTGATTCCGATTCGACCCAGGGGTTCCATCCCGATTCGAGTTTCTCGGACAATCGATGACACAACCGGTTAGCGTATTTTCGCTTTTGGGATGCTGTACCGACTGAATTGATTTTGATACGCTTTCGGCGCATTACGCCTTTTGCAGGGTCGAACGCATAGAAACTGACGTACCAGCAGGAGCCTGTATGAAAACGGGGATAAGTGTAAGCGAGAATCTCCTCCAGCGCTTTATTACGCGTGGTTTTTACAGACAACATTTTTTTTACATTTTCACGCACGGCCTTGCCGCAGTAAAAATGTAGAACGTTGATTTTTTGCCGACTTTTCGGGCCTCCGCCGAAAAGAATTTGTCCCGAAATTGTCCCGGCATTTTTTTTCGAAAAAGGCCGTAAGCAATTCTGTTTCAAATTGTTCACGGCCTTTCAGTAGCGGGAGAAGGACATTTCGAGATAGAGAAGGATTTAAGTTGATGCTCGCGCTGTTTTTCAGCGTGGGCATTTCTTCAATCTTCTCTATGGGCAGTCCAAGGCCTCGAATCAAGGTTGAATGATTTGCCCGCTTTTTTATGTCTATACGCAATGGGTGGTTTGTAAAAAGCGTGATGCTGAAAACTTATTCAATGAAGGCACAGGTCGTAGGATACCCCAAAAGCTTATATAAATGACAGTCCCACGCCCATAAATTCTCAAACATCCGTTGCGAAAAAAGGGGCACTGTGAAATCAGTGCCCCTTTGCTATGCGGCTGCAACGCCGGAACTAATCCTCTAACTTGGCCGAGAGGAACTCGCGGTTCAAACGCGCGATGTGCGCAATCGAGATCGACTTCGGACATTCGGCCTGGCAAGCACCCGTGTTGGTGCAGTTGCCGAATCCGAGTTCGTCCATCTTGGCGACCATCGCTTTGGCGCGACGGGCAGCCTCGACGCGACCCTGCGGCAGCTTGGCTAACGACGAAACGCGCGCAGCTACGAACAACATGGCCGAACCGTTCTTGCAGGTTGCGGCGCAGGCTCCGCAACCGATGCAGGCGGCGGCATCCATCGACTCGTCGGCGTCGGCCTTCGGAATGGGAATGGCGTTGGCATCGGGCACCGAATTGGTGCGCACGGAGATGAATCCGCCGGCTTGCAGAATCTGGTCGTAGGCGCTGCGGTTCACGACCAAGTCCTTGATGACGGGGAACGCCGCCGAACGCCACGGCTCGATGGTGATGGTCGCACCGTCCTCGAACTTGCGCATGTAAATCTGGCAGGTCGTCGCTCCCTGGCTGGGGCCGTGAGCCTGTCCGTCGATATGCAGCGAGCACATGCCGCAGATGCCCTCGCGGCAGTCGTGGTCGAACGCCACGGGCTCCTTGCCTTCGTGCACGAGGTTGTTGTTCAGGATGTCGAGCATCTCTAAGAACGAGGTGTCGGCCGAAATGTTCTCCACCTTGTAGGTCTCGAATGCCCCCTTGCTTTTGGCGTCTTTCTGACGCCATATCTTTAACGTGAAATTCATGGTTTTCAGTGGTATTGAAATGTTACGACGTCGTTAGTCCTTGTAGTTGCGCTGTGCCGGATGAACGAACTCGAAATTGAGCGGTTCCTTGGTGAGCTCGGGTTCCTGATCGGGGCCCTTGTACTCCCACACGGCCGCATAGACGAAATGTTCGTCATCGCGTTTCGCTTCGCCCTCTTCGGTCTGGTGCTCGATGCGGAAATGACCGCCGCACGACTCCTCGCGGACGAGTGCATCGCGGGCCATCAGTTCGCCCAACTCCAGGAAGTCGGCCAGCCGCAAGGCCTTTTCGAGCTCGACGTTGAAGTCGTCCGCACGGCCTACGACCTTGACATCCTGCCAGAACTCCTTTCGCAATTTTTGAATTTCGGAAATGGCGGTCTCCAACGACTCTTTCGAACGGGCCATGCCGACGTATTCCCACATGATGTTGCCCAAACGCTTGTGGAGGTCGTCCACCGACTGTTTTCCGTTGATCGAGAGCAGTTTGGCGATCTTCGCGCGCACGCCCTTTTCGGCTTCGTCGAAGGCCGGCGTGTCGGTTTTGACCTTCGGGGCCTGGATCTTGTGCGACAGGTAATCGCCGATGGTGTAGGGCAGGACGAAATAACCGTCGGCCAGACCCTGCATCAACGCCGATGCGCCCAATCGGTTCGCGCCGTGGTCGGAGAAGTTGGCTTCGCCGATGGCGTAGAGGCCCGGGATCGTGGTCATCAGGTTGTAGTCGACCCAGATGCCGCCCATGGTGTAGTGTACGGCGGGAAAAATCTGCATCGGCTGTTCGTAGGGGCTCACGTCCGTAATCTCCTCGTACATGTCGAAGAGGTTGCCGTAACGCTGCTTGATGATATCCTTGCCCAGACGTTCGATGGCGGTTTTGAAGTCGAGGAACACGGCCAGACCGGTCTCGTTCACGCCGAAGCCTGCGTCGCACCGTTCTTTGGCGGCACGCGAAGCGACGTCGCGCGGCACGAGGTTACCGAAAGCGGGGTAGCGGCGTTCCAGATAGTAGTCGCGATCCTCCTCGGCGATCTCCGACGGCTGTTTCTTGCCGGCGCGGAGGGCCTGCACGTCTTCGAGCTTTTTCGGTACCCAGATACGGCCGTCGTTGCGCAGCGATTCCGACATCAAGGTCAGTTTCGACTGCTGGTCGCCGTGCTTCGGGATGCAGGTCGGGTGAATCTGCGTGAAGCAGGGATTGGCGAAGCCGGCCCCCTTGCGGTAGCACTGGAAGGCAGCCGAACCGTTCGATGCCATGGCGTTCGTCGACAGGAAGAAGACGTTGCCGTAACCGCCCGTGGCGAGCACTACGGCGTGCGCGCCGAAACGCTCGATTTCACCCGTAATGAGGTTGCGGGCGATGATGCCGCGCGCTTCGCCGTCTTCGATGACGAGGTCGAGCATTTCGTGGCGCGGATAGCTCTTTACGGAGCCTGCGGCAATCTCTTTGTTCAGTGCGGCGTAGGCGCCCAACAGCAACTGCTGTCCGGTCTGGCCGCGGGCGTAGAACGTACGCGAAACTTGCGCGCCGCCGAACGAACGATTGGCCAACAGGCCGCCGTATTCGCGGGCGAACGGCACGCCCTGAGCGACGCACTGGTCGATGATGAGGTTCGAGACCTCGGCCAGACGATAGACGTTGGCTTCGCGGGCGCGGTAGTCGCCGCCCTTGATCGTGTCGTAGAACAGACGATAGACCGAGTCGTTGTCGTTCTGGTAGTTCTTGGCTGCATTGATACCGCCCTGTGCCGCGATGGAGTGTGCGCGGCGCGGCGAATCCTGGATGCAGAACACCTTGACGTTGTAGCCCAGTTCGCCGAGCGACGCGGCTGCGGAGGCGCCGCCGAGGCCCGTTCCGACGATGATGATGTCGAGCTTGCGCTTGTTGGCAGGGCTCACGACCCGAATGGCTGCCTTGTGATTGCTCCACTTCTGTGCGAGTTCGCCGGCAGGGATTTTAGCATCTAATTTGAAACCCATATTCTTATTTAATTTACTTATCCATATACTTGATGTCGGGAGATACTTGATACGATACGCGATGCCGGGGAAATCCCCGATTTTCGAGGTCGGGAAAGTCCTCGGGTCGGATTTTTAGGCGCCACAGCAGCAGGGACAGCAGCTCTTGATGAAGTAAACGACCACCACGGCGGCGAATCCCAAGAAAACGAGCGTTGCGACCACGTTGGCGATACACTTCAGACGCGGATACCACGTGTCGTTGGCCCAACCTACGGTCTGGAACATCGACCAAACGCCGTGGGTCAGGTGGAACCACAGCGCGGCGAACCACAACAGGTAGAGAATGACATAATACCATTTTGAGAAAGTATAGGCGATCAGCGCGGCGCCGTCGGTCGCAGCGATGGTGTGGCCGCCGACCACCGAGGCGTGTCCGCCCAATACTTCGATGAGCTGCATCTTCGCCCAGAAGTTGAACAGGTGCAGCAACAAGCCGGCCAGCACGATGAATCCGATGACCAGCATGTTCTTCGAAGCCCAGCTTACACCCGGTTCGGTAACGGTAACCGCGTAGCGCTGCTTTCCGCGTGCGCGGTAATTGTCGACGGTGAGCATCAACGCATAGAGGAAGTGCACGAGAACGCCGAGTGCCAGGACGGCGGTACCGGCCAATGCGTACCAGTTGGCTCCCAAGAAGCGGCAGATCGCATTGTAGCCGTCGGGCGAGAGGATCGCCGTGAGGTTCATCGACATGTGGAAGAGGATGAACAGCACGAGGAATGCACCCGTGATGCTCATCACCAACTTCTTGCCGAGTGAGGATTTGGTTAGGAAACAGCTCATAATGATGATTTTTGTATTTGTATTGGTTCGTGTGTTTTCGGTAAAAAATGCGTATATTTGCTAACGGGTTCCGGTCGCTACCGCCCGCAGCGGGTCGGACGATCGCTCTGCGACGCAAAGATAACCATTGTTTGCGGAATAACAATAAAAATGCCTCGGGATTTCTTGAAAAACAGATGATTTTATGACCAAAGACGAATTGCGTCGTGCGATGCGGCTGCGAAACCGGTCGTTGCCGGCCGAGCAGAAACGGATGGCAGCAGCGCGAATTTTCACTCAGGTAGAGGCGTTGCCGGCTTTCGAGCGGGCGCGGTGCGTGGCTTGTTTCTGTGCGCTGCCCGACGAACCGCCGACCGAGGCGGTTTTGCGACGTTGGAGCGTCGACCGACGGGTCGTCGTGCCGCGGGTCGAGGGCGACACGATGCGATTCTACGATTATCGGCCCGATGCGCTGACATGCGGGGCATTCGGCATCGCCGAACCGGTCGTGAGCGAGGTGCCGGAGGCTTCCGATGCGTTCGGCCTCCGCGGAACGCATGGCGCGGCTGATCCGCACGGTATGTTTCGTACGGTCGTTTCGATGGACCCTGCCGATGCTTTGTCCGCTTCGTATTGTGCCCTTTGTCCGCCCGAGGCGATCGACTTGCTGATCGTGCCGGGGATGGCTTTCACGCGGGAGGGAGCGCGACTCGGACGGGGCAAGGGGTATTACGATCGCTATTTGGCTCAATCCGCATTGCATGCCTGTTGCATCGGTGTCTGTTTCGCGCATCAGCTGGTTGCGGATTTGCCCGTCGAACCGCACGATCGCAGCATGGAGGTCGTTTGTTTCGGATGAATCCATCGTAGGAAGTTTGCCCTTACGTTCGGATTGTGATTCAGTTGGTTTCCGCGGTGGGTGCGAAATAGCCTGTTAATTGCTTAAATAATTGTGAATCATTAAATTGCGTAATTTTGAGGGGGGGGGATTTCCCGGAGCCGAAAAAAGTGCTCCGATGCTTGGTTATATAGGTGAATTTATTTACTTTTGTACTCGAATTAGATCGCCTCACCCTCGTGGAAGCCATTTTCGTAGAACTCACGGCGTTCGTTCGCGTTTGTCGCGAGCGTCCACGGTGGTAGGGACGAAAAATTGATAGTATGACGCCTATTGCTTTATTGACGATCTCGTTTGTCGTGTCGCTCGTGTTGGTGGCTTGCATCCATTCACGAGTGGTGAAACTCGCTGTGAGATACAACATCGTCGACAAACCCGACAAACGGAAACTCCAGAAAGTCCCGGTACCCGTGTTGGGCGGTGTCGCGGTCTTTTGCGGCGTAGCTGCCGGTTTGATCGTCGCTTCGTGTTTTACCGATTTGCATGCGATGTGGCTTGTCGTTCCGGTTATGGCGGTCATGCTCCTTACCGGATTGATGGACGACCTTTCCGGTTTGTCTCCGTGGCTCCGGTTGTCGATCGAGATCGGATTGGCTTTTTGTCTGGTCTTTTGGGGCGGATTCTGTATCGACGATTTCCACGGATTGGGGGGCGTTCACGAGATTCCTTTCCAGGTCGCAGCTCCGTTGACCGTGTTCGCGGCGGTGGGTATCATCAATGCGATCAATCTGATCGACGGCGTCAACGGGCTTTCTTCGGGATTCTGCGTCATGGCCAGCATCCTTTTCGGCGTCTTCTTCTATTGCGTCGGCAATGTGCCGATGTTGTTGTTGGCGGGCGTTTCCGCTGGCGCGTTGATTCCTTTCTTTTTCCACAATGTATTCGGCCGAAAGTCGCGCATGTTCATCGGCGACAGCGGTACGTTGGCTATGGGGGTCGTCATGTCGGTGTTCGTCTGCGAAGTGTTGCGACACGATGCGGCGTACGTCGTGGACGACCGTTTCGGGCTGATCCCCTTCACGCTGGCCGTGTTGTGCATTCCGGTTTTCGATACGCTTCGGGTGATGTCTACCCGCATGCTGCACGGCACGTCGCCGTTCCATGCGGATAAGACCCACTTGCATCACATGTTCATCTCGTTGGGGTGTTCGCATCCGATGACGACGCTGGCGGTTCTGACGTTGGATTTCGGAGTGGTGGTTTGCTGGCGGATTCTCGTCGCGTTGGACGTTTCGGTCGATGTCCAGTGTCTTGCGGTCATCGGGTTGAGTCTGTTGTGCACTTTCGGACTTTACAACTTCATGGAGTATCATTTGCGGCACAAGACGCCGCTGGTACGTCGGTTACGTCGTTTGGGGTTCCATACGCATCTCAGCCGTTCGCGCTTTTTCCTGATGCTGCGCAACTTCGTCGACAAGTATTGAAGGTGAAAATGAATAATAAAGAAAACTTAAGATATGCAGATTAAACGTATTTCATTGCTGTTTCTGCTTTTGCTGGCGATCGGATGCACGCTGCCTGCGCAGGCGCAGATGACCGATGAACAGGTGATTCGATATGTGCAGGAGGGAATACAGGCCGGTAAAGGCCAGGCGCAGATCGGTAAGGAATTGTTGGCCAAAGGCGTTAGCCGAAGCCAGATCGAACGTTTGCGTGAGCAGTTCAATTCCGACTCGGACGACGCCAGCAGTCGGTATCGTTCGTCTTCGCAAAGTCGCACCCGCAAACGTTCGACGTTGCCCGATCGTCGGGTCGATTCCGAAGAGGGCGACCGTTATTATTACGATCGGCGCAGTGGAAACATGCGCAATGCTCGTTATGATCGTCGGAATGTTCGTCCGAACGGTATGGATGATTTCGAATTTTCGGGGAATTATTCGACCGATCCGTACGGGATGGATGCGTTTGCGGCCGATTCGTTGGGATTCGACCGCCCGTTCGGATCGCGACAGCGTTCCGTTCCGGACAGCTTACGGAAATTCGGCCATAATATCTTCGTGGACAGGGAACTGACTTTCGAACCGAACGAGAATCTCGCGACGCCGGAGAATTATCGGTTGGGGCCTGGCGATGAGGTGATTATCGACATCTGGGGTGCCAACGAGGACAATATTCGGCAGGAAATTTCGCCCGAGGGGAACATCATGGTCGAGCAGTTGGGGCCGGTCTATCTGAACGGTCTCACGGTCAAGGAGGCCAATGACAAGATTCGCCGCATTTTCGCCCAGAAATATGCGGATGTCATGGGCGATAATCCGCTTTCGGACGTGCGCGTTACGTTGGGGAACATCCGGTCGATCTCGGTCAACGTCATGGGCGAGGTGCATACGCCCGGAACCTATCGGCTGTCGGCGTTCGCTTCGCTTTTCCATGCGCTTTACAGTGCGGGCGGCGTAACCGATATCGGTTCGTTGCGCAACATTCGGGTGATGCGCAACGGACAGGAGGTCGCGTCGGCCGACTTGTACGAATATCTGTTCGATGGCAAGTTGTCGACCGATATTCGCTTGAACGAGGGCGATGTGATCGTTGTTCCGCCTTATGAAGCGCAGGTAACCGTGCAGGGCAAGGTGAAACGCCCGATGTATTACGAGGTGAAGAAGGGCGAGCCGCTTGCGGCTTTGCTTCGGTATGCTGGAGGTTTTGCCGGCGACGCTTATTCGGAAGAGGTGGGCTTGATTCGCCAGACGGGCAAGGAACACAGCTATTTCGGTATCCGAAAGGGCGATTACGATTCGTTCGATCTGGAAGACGGCGACTCCGTGCGGGTCGGCGCTACGTTGGATCGGTTTATCAATCGGGTCGAAGTGCAGGGCGCCGTGTTCCGCCCGGGGATGTACGAACTTAGCGGCGAGTTGAATACCGTGCGGGCTTTGGTGGAACGCGCCGATGGCGTTACGGAAGATGCTTTCCTGAATCGGGCCCAGTTGTTGCGCGAAAAAGACGATCTGACCAAAGAGATGCTGGCGATCGACCTGCAAGGGATTCTTTCGGGAGCGTTGCCCGACGTGGCTTTGCGGAAAAACGACGTGCTGATGGTTCCGAGTACGCAAGAGTTGCAGGAATTCGGTGCATTCACCATCGACGGCGAGGTGGCTTGGCCCGGGCGCTATCCCTATGCGGAGAACACGACGGTCGAAGACTTGATTATCCAGGCTGGCGGCCTGTTGGAGAGTGCTTCGACGGCGCAGGTCGATGTCATGCGCCGATTGAAATTGCCCAAAAGCAAGGTGCCGTCCGAAGAGATCGGCAAGGTGTTCAGTTTCGAAATCCGGGACGGTTTCGTGGTCGACGGTGAGGAACATTTTACGTTAGCGCCGTTCGATATCGTCGTGGTGCGCCGGAGTCCGGGGTACCAGAAGCAGCAGTTGGTGGTGCTCGACGGCGAGGTCGTGTTCGAAGGTCGATATGCTCTCGTCCGCAAAAACGAACGCATATCGGATTTGGTCAAACGCGCCGGCGGTGTTACGCCCGATGCCTATACGCGAGGCGGCCGACTGATCCGTCGCATGACCGATGAAGAACGGGCTGTACGTGAGGCGGCCATCCTGGCTGCGCAGCAGAGACGGGGTGAAGATTCCGTGTCGTTGGAACGACTGACGGTGAGCGACTATTATAATGTAGGTATCGAACTCGACAAGGCTTTGGCCAATCCGGGGTCGGATTACGATGTGATTCTGCGCGAGGGCGACCGGTTGGTCGTTCCGCAGTATGTCAGCACAGTAACCATTACCGGTGAGGTGATATGCCCCAACACGGTGACTTACTTGAAAGACAAACCGTTGAAATACTACATTTCGCAGGCCGGCGGTTATGCCGATCGTGCGAAGAAGAACCGCGCTTATGTGGTTTACATGAACGGCATGATTGCGCAGGCGAAGGGCAATACGAAGATCGAACCCGGATGCGAAATCATCGTTCCGAGCAAGCGCAAACGGAATCCGTTACGATTGGCCGAGATTCTGGGATTGACGACTTCGGCGGCATCCATTGCGGCTGTGGTTGCAGCGATATCGAAATAGTGTGTGATTGGCTGAAAAAGAATAACGTGATGATAAACGAACCTTTGACGAATCCGCCGGAGCGGATAGAGCAGGAAGAGGAAATCGACTTGCTGGAACTGGCTCGCAAATTGTGGAACAGTCGCAAACGGCTGTTGAAATGGTGCGGTATCGGCGCTTTGCTGGGAATCGTCGTCGCTTTCAGTATTCCGAAAGAGTATAGCGTTACGGTGAAGCTCGCACCCGAGATTTCCAATGGAAAACAATCGCTGGGCGGTTTGGGCGATTTGGCTGCTATGACGGGATTCAACGTCGGCGGAGGTGCCTCGGGCGATGCTGTTTCTCCGACGCTCTATCCCGATATTGTCGAATCGGTGCCGTTTGCAACGGAATTGTTCGATGTGCAGGTCTCCGACAAAAAGGGAAAATTGCAGACGACGGTGTATGAATATCTGACGGAAAACGTGCGTCGACCGTGGTGGAGTGCCGTTCTTTCGGCTCCGTTCAAATTCATTGGTTGGACGGTCTCGCTCTTCAAAGGCGATGAAGATGCATCGTCCCGCGAGGTTGATCCTTTCCGATTGACCCCTGAGGAAAATGGTGTGGTAAGTGCTTTGAAGGAACGGGTTACGTGTGTAGTCGACAAAAAATCGTCGGTAATTTCATTGACCGTAACGATGCAGGATCCGTTGATTGCCGCCACATTGACAGATACGGTCATGAACAATTTGCAGAATTACATCACCGAATATCGAACGAATAAGGCACGGCATGATTTGGAATTCACGCAGAAACTCTATGACGAGGCCCAAGCTGCCTATTATGCGGCGCAATCGAAGTATGCGCGGTATATGGATGCGAATCAGAATGTCGTGTTGCGTTCGGTGCGCACGGAGCAGGAACGATTGCAGAATGAAATGACGCTGAATTACAATCTGTACAATCAGATGGCTCAGCAGCTTCAGTTAGCCAAAGCCAAGGTACAGGAATCCACACCGGCCTATGTCGTTTTGCAGCCTGCAACGGTTCCCTTGCGTGCAGCGAAACCTTCGAAGATGATGATTTTGATTGGATTCGTGTTCCTTTTCGGCGTAGCTACCTCTGCTTGGGTGCTTTTCGGCGAGGAGTTGTTGGGCCAATTCAAGAAAGAGGCGAAAGAAGAATAGAGGAGAATTTACTCCTTATGCAAAGACTGTTCGAGTTTTACGATAAGCCATCTTTGTCGAAGTATAAAAAATCCGTATGACGTGATTGCCATACGGATTTTTTCTGTTTGCGGAGAGGACGATTTTTGAACCTCCACTCCGAAATCCTCATTATCAAGGTGATATGTATTTCAAAAGTCGCGTAGTAACGCGTTCGTAACGGTTTCTTGTCCGCCGTAGTCTCCTATTGTCGGTCAAGCGTCTGCCCGTTAATTGGTGATGCAAAGATAAGAACCTTATTTGAGAAATCCAATAGATATTGGAATCGTTTTAGATCGTTACTTCGTGTCGCTTAGCAACCTTTGAATAAATCGTCTTTTCCCTGCGAAAAAGCATCCAGATAGGTGTAGGCTATCTGTATGTATTTTTCTTTGAACAGATGTTTCTTTCGGGGAGACCAATCCTGAATCTTCGTGATCGTTTGCATCAAGTCGATACATGGATTTTCTTTCCGGACATAAGCTACTGAGGCAAGTACTTCGAGAGACAATGCCGATTGAAATCCTGTTATCAATTTAATCAACTGTTTCAGTCGCGCAATTTGTTCCGGTTTCAACTTGGTTTTTACGTACTCGCTGACTTCTTTCATCGCGTTGTACTGTAATTCCAATGCGTCGCGAATGCTCCGATATTCATCTGTTCGAGCCCTTTGAGATATTTCCCGTTGATGTCGTGCAGAATGCGGCCGACCTGCGGGCAGTAGGGGCCATAATGACTTGCAACGAACTTCAGTTTCCCGAATGAAGGTTCGCCGAGTAGTTGCATGAAGTAGGCTAATTTGTTGGCAACGAACAAACTGCTGTTTTCGCCCAAAGATTCGTAGTAGAACAGAGCATACAACAGTAAGGCTCTGGCCGGTGTCAGCTTGGTATCCTTGTAATTCGTTTCGCGCTTGAGCAGTTCACTGACGGCATCATTCGGTTGATAGATGTGAATATCGACGTCTAATCCACCGAGATACTTTTCCATCATCGTCTTAACTTGCGACCAGTCCAGACCGCCGTTGCCGCATCCGAGGGGTGGTATGGCGATGCTCTTAATTCGGTATTGAGTAATGATCCGAACCAAATCTTTCAAACCCTCTTCGATGTATTCGTATTTAGAACGATGTTTCCAATCTTTCTTTGTCGGGAAATTGATGATCCATTTAGGCTCGGTCGAAAGCGTAGCTTCTTTCGTTACCAACAACTTCCCCGGAACAATCGAGCCTTCTTTGCATGCCTGTTGATATGTTTGGAAATTGTTGGGATACGTATCCTTGAATTGGAGCGCAATACCTTTCCCCATAACACCTACGGTATTAACGGTATTGACCAAAGCTTCGTCCGACGCCGCCAACAAGTTGCCTGTTACATAGTGTATCATGGATAGAAGTAATTGTTTTTGCTATCGGTGTGTACCTTTATAGCTAAGTTTAAACGTTCCAATAGGTTTTTTACGTATGTTTCTCGCGTTGCTGTTTTAACGATGATTCCGGCAATACATGAAACGGGTACGTGATTCTTCACCAAAAATTCGGCCTGTTTTTTTCGCATCCGATCCATGTCGTCTTCGTCATTTCTCCAAAACTGGCTTTTGACGATATTCCAATCGACATGAATTAAGTCTTTCACATCGTTATAAAACTCCGTAATGTTATTTTTGGCATGACCATCGGTAAAACACCATTCTGGACATTGCGAAATAACTTGACTGATTTGACAAACTATGTAGATTCATCTTGCGGTCTTTGTTGAATTCCTCTATACCCGGTTTTGATATTTAATAACATCGGGGAATGTCCGCCGAAATAAAACGGAATATAATCACCCAAGTCGCCGCCCGGAGGATTAATGCCGACGTGAAAACTTTGTCGTTGTTCAATCAACTGAACATCTCCGATATTAATATAGTTCGGATCGCATGTCGGGCTGTTTTTGGTATGCAAGCCGTGTGTCAGAATGAATTCCAAATTGGAAAAGTGGACTATTCTGAAAATGAATCCCGATGTATAATCGACTTGCATGTATCGTTTGTTTATGCAAATATAGCGATTTTAGTTAAAATGAAAAAATCGCCGTAGAGGACTCCGGCTTTGCTTTTGAGCTATATTTGATAACGATTTTTTATTTGCTTTTGTCGCTGGCTGTCCTCAGCGTGTCTGCTTCTTATAGAAGCACAATTATGAAGATAATATATCTTTGTGAAATTTCAAGTAAATCAAATATTGGTGGTTTTTTGTTGTCATGCGTTACGGTGGTAGCAAAGTTTAAAAATTTCAAAAGAACTAATTTGGGAGAAATTTCTTAATTTCTAACATCAATTTGATGTATATTTTTTCTTGCTGTGTTTTCTGAAGTTCTTCCAATGCTTCTTCTGGTGCATTTACAGCCTGATATTGTCCGATTGGTGAATCGGTAAATAGGCATGGAGATAGAATTAAAGGCATTATACGAACTCCTCGCTTTTGTGCTTGTGATAATAATCTTGGAACTTCTTTTTGCATTACAAAATCTGAAGCGAGAAAATCTGTGGAAACAAGAAGTATTGCAATTGAAGCGGCATTCAAATTGTTTTCGATTTCTTTAAGCCAAGAATCGCCTATTTCGATTTGAGTGTCATCCCAATAGTTTACGTCACCATATAAATTCTGAAGAACCTTTAGATGAGTTTGTAATCTGGTTAACCACTTTTTGTCTTGGTGGCTATAACTGATAAAGATTGTTGGTTTGGGCAATGTTTTTTTGCTATTGGAGGTTACCTGAAATGGGTCTTCAAGTTGTTTTAATAAAATACCTCTTTTTATAGTCGAAGAATATATATGTAATAAGTTTGGTAATTGTTTGAAATACGATTTTATACCATCTTGCTGAATCAAATTCCCGCTTATCCATAAGGATTTTAATTATTTCAATCGACTAATCCATGCGATATCGGAAATGTTATTATTACTTAAATCTAATTTAATAATGCTTTGAGGAAGTAAGTGCAAATTTGCATCATTTATTTTATTATTGCGTGCTACTAAAACTTTTAATCGAGACGCATTAGCAATTTGTATAGGGAGCGTTTTTATTGAATTTTTTGAGACAATTAAGGTGTGTAAATTTGGTAACTTAAAGATACTCGTGTGTAATTGAGTTAAATCATTATCGGATAAATCAAGGACTCTCAATCTTTTTAACTTGAGAATTTTATTGCTGATATGACTGATATGATTCCCTGATAATTTTAATTTTCGTAAATTATTATGAACATATACCTCTTCAGGGATATCGATTAGATTTCGGTGAGATAAATTGATTGAAGTTATTTTGGCCATAAGTTAAAAATTCTTACCTTTGTACCACTCGGTCTATGGTGGGTAGCGAGTCTAAATAATGAAGCCGGAAAATTCATCGGGGACCTAATTTTAGGGCAACGAGAAGGGTCCACTTCAGCTTCGGCATCCACGCGATTTATTTTCAGGAATTCTTGTTTTTCAAGGATTCCTTTTTTCAAAAATAGGAAACATTCTCGAATTAAACCATAATTTACAACAGTTTTTCTCGTTGTTAAAATCCGCTCCACGAGGTGACTGCACCATCGGAGGTATTCATGTTTTTTTCGCCTCCATAAATCACGATTTTTTGGGTTGCATCTGCTCCTGATAATTTGCCCCAATAGTTCAACCCTTTGAAATAGTCTTTGGAAAACGTCGCTCCCGATTTGATTTCATAAGCATGTTGCATTTCATTTTCCGTACAAAGCAGGTCGACCTCGTTTCCGGTGCTGTCATGCCAAAATGAGAGAGTCGGCTCTTTTCCACGATTGAATTCACGTTTCAGAAATTCATTGACCACCATGTTTTCGAACAACCCACCACGCAAATAATGCGTGTCGAGTTGTGCGACACTACGGATTTCCAATAGCGAGCAAGCCAATCCGGTGTCGTGGAAATAGAGTTTGGGTGATTTAACCAGTCGTTTGGAGAAATTACGATAATCTGGTCGCAGAAAATGGATGATGTAGCTCGCTTCCAATACTGAAAGCCACGCATCGACCGTCGGTGCACTTACGCCGCATTCTGTAGCCAGCGATGTTTTGTTAAGCAGTTGCCCGATGCGACCAGCGCATAGCTTTATCAATCGGGTGAATTTGGCGAGGTCTCCGATTTCTTTGATTTCTCGAACATCCCGTTCTACGTAGGTTTTGATGTAATTCGGATAATAATCCGTCGGTTCGATGTCGTAGTCGTACAATCGGGGATAGCTGCCTTTGAATATCTCGGCATTGATTGTTTGAGGAACGATGTCGGCATCTCGTAATTCTTCGTGCGAAAATGGCAGGAGTGTAAGAATGCCTACCCGTCCCGCCAGTGATTGGTCGACGGCCTGCATTAAAGCCGCATTTTGGGATCCGGTCAGAATATACATACCGACGTTATGTTTTCTGTCCGTATGCGTTTGCAGATAGGAAAGTAACGAAGGCACTCGTTGTACTTCGTCGATAATCGTGCGATCAGAGTAGGTCGTTATAAATCCGCGTGGGTCTTCCGTGGCGAATAGCCGATTGTCTATATCTTCGAGCGATACTCGTTTATAATCGGGAAAGGTCATCTCCGCCAGCGTCGTTTTTCCCGATTGTCGGGGCCCTGTAATTGTTACGAAAGGATATTTCGTGGACAGTTGGCGTAGTTTCTTTTGTAGTGTTCGTGTAATCATATGCGATGTTTTTGCAAAAATAAAATCAAATTTTAGATCTGCAAAGAATATGCGGTCCTTTTATCTGAATGGACCTTTTGTTGTACTCCTTTCTGCCTCTCTACGGTTTCTCCTCCACATTGGTGTCTTGCGTCGCGGTCGATGTTTCGTTGTCCGGAGCAAAGGTCGCTACGGGTTCTCGACGCTCGGACAAGGTCGGGGCGCCTGTGTCGTTTGCCGAAGAATCTCCACGCCTCCTACCGTCGGGTAGTATTCGTCGTCAAAACCTTGTCCTCCCTAAACCCTGCACCTGTTCAGCTCCCGAAACGAAAACGACCGACGCGACGGAAAGACGCATCAAAAAAAATGTCGGATTCACACGAGGCAGAAAAACATACGAAACTCAAACTCCCTCAGCTCCGAAATCCGCATCAATCGACAAAAGCTAATTCCCCAAAACAAACGATTATGACACTAACCGAATATATCCGCCAAGAGAATCCGCAAGCCAATTCTATTGTAGAATTGCAGTCCACCGAGTGTATCTGTGAAATGACTATCGACAACCATAGTTATTACCGTATTCCGTTGCTCGCCGAACATTTCGGTATTACGCAGTCGTATATCCGCATCGGCGATGACCGACGGTTATATACAGCACATCCCGATACGGGAGAATTGCGACCGAGTATTTTTACCTATCCCGATAAATAGCTAATCCGAGTTACAACCATGAAAACGACCGAAACATTCAAACAAACAATCCGCACTTATTTGGAGTATCGCGCCAGTACGGACGAACTTTTCGCCGTGCGATACGCCGACCCGAAGAAGAACATCGACGACTGCATTACATACATTCTGAACCAAGTGTGGGCGAGCGGCTGCAACGGCTTCGCCGACGAGGAGATTTATTCGATGGCTCTCCACTACTACGACGAACCCGACATCGAGGTCGGCAAGTCGGTAAACTGCCGCGTCGTGGTCAATCACCATTTATCACAAGGTTAGGATAAAACGTATTATCACGAACTGTATAAAAAAGCAAATAAAAAGATAAAAAAATGAACGAGAGGCTTATTTTTTAGTCGAGACAAACCCGTCGATATAGGTTGAGCCGGTAGTTGCAATGGTAAAAGCTTGTCTGACGAGCTTGTTTGCCACAGCGATCAGAGCTACTTTGGACGGTTTCCCATTTGCCTTTAATCGGAGATAGCATTCCCGACAAGCCATGTTGTAACGCAGAGCAGTCCAAGATGCAACATACAGCAAGGATCGCAAGTGTTCATCGCCATTGCGGTTGATATGCCCTCTGATATCGGGAAAGCTGTTTGGCATTATCGAAGTAGGTAAATCCACCGGTTGAGAGAATTAGTGCCGTAGCAAGCGTAACGCCGATTCCTTTGATGGAGGTCAGGGCTTTGAGTTGTTTGTCGAACTCAGATGATGCGATGTCGGCCAGTTCCGCTTCGAGTTGTCCGATCTGCTTGGACAGGAAGTCAATGGTCTTGTCCAGTGTACGCAAACAGGTCTTGTCCCGATATGGCAATACGATGAGCGATCCACGTAGGTTCTTCGACGCAACGAGTTGTTTACGCAGCTGCCGAATAACGGTCTTTTTCTGTTTGAGCAAAATAATTGCCTGTGATGGCATTTTGTAAATGGGAGGATTCATCTTCTCTCCGTACATGGCGATCATGCAGGCGTCTTTCTCGTCGGTCTTGGTAACAGTCATCAGCATCCGGGCAAAATGCTTGATCTGTTTGGGATTGACCAAACTGACGGCAATACCGCTCTGATGAAGCAGATACAGCAGCAGAAAACCGTAATTGCCGGTGGCTTCCATGACACAGTGATGCTCAACGACAGAGAGTGTAGCAATGAACTTACGAGCTCCCACAGCAGTGTTCGGAAATGTCTTGGTACAATAGCCGTTCGCTGACGGATAAGCTGCAACGAAACTGCTTTTGCTGATGTCGATACCGATGTAAACCATAATGAAAAGAATTTAAGTAAAAACTACATCTTATAAACCATCGTCGCGAACACGGGCTCTACTCGGCCTAACGAACTGTCCGGTTTTCAGATGTAAAGCATGGGGACGGAACGTGATAAACGGTTTTCACCAACTAAAAATCGGTCTTGTTCCATGCTTAGAAAAGTAATCTAATCAAATTGTTTGACTAAATACAAATGTACGACTAAAAACTCACTCTTATGCAACAGGAAGACGACCTTCGGGGTCTGGCGAAAGTCATGGATTTCATGCGGGCATTGAGCATCTTGTTCGTCGTAATCAACATCTACTGGTTCTGCTACGAACAGATCGTGGATTGGGGTATCCGTATCGGCGTGGTCGACAGAATCCTGCTGAACTTCGACCGCACGGCGGGATTGTTCGGCAACATCCTTTGGACGAAACTCTTCGCCGTCGTATTCCTTGCCCTCTCGTGTTTGGGAACGAAAGGCGTGAAAGCGGAGAAACTCACGTGGCGGAAAATCATCGCAGCACTCTCGGTGGGCGGTGTGCTGTTCTTCTTCAACTGGTGGCTGCTGGCATTGCCGCTTCCGGCGGTGGCGAACGCAGCCTTTTACATACTGACCTTATCCGCCGGATATATCTGCCTGCTTATGGGCGGCGTATGGATGTCGCGCCTGCTGAAGCACAACCTGATGGACGACGTATTCAACACCGAGAACGAATCGTTCCAACAGGAAACGCGCCTCCTGACCAACGAATACTCCGTGAACCTGCCCACGCGCTTCTACTACCGCAAGCGGTGGAACGAGGGGTGGATCAACGTCGTGAACCCGTTCCGTGCGGCGATTGTACTCGGCACGCCGGGGTCGGGTAAGAGTTATGCCGTCGTCAATCAGTTCATCAAGCAACAGATCGAGAAAGGGTTCGCCATGTATCTCTACGACTTCAAATTTCCCGACCTCTCGGAGATAGCCTACAACCATCTGCTCAATAATCAAGGAGGGTACGAGAAAGTACCGACGTTCTACGTCATCAACTTCGACGACCCGCGGCGTTCGCACCGCTGCAACCCCATAAATCCCGACTTCATGACGGATATATCCGACGCCTACGAATCGGCCTATACGATCATGCTGAATCTCAACCGCACGTGGGTACAGAAACAGGGCGACTTCTTCGTCGAATCGCCGATTATCCTTTTCGCAGCGATCATCTGGTACCTGCGAATTTACAAGGGCGGCCGATACTGCACGTTCCCGCACGCCGTCGAGTTCCTCAACAAACGCTACGAGGATATTTTTCCAATTCTGACCTCCTATCCCGAACTCGAAAACTACCTCTCGCCCTTCATGGACGCATGGCTCGGCGGAGCGCAAGACCAGTTGCAGGGGCAGATCGCCTCGGCTAAGATTCCGCTCTCGCGCATGATTTCACCTCAGCTCTACTGGGTGATGTCGGGCGACGAGTTTACGCTCGACATCAACAATCCTGACGATCCGAAAGTGTTGGTCGTAGGCAACAACCCCGACCGGCAGAACATCTACGGGGCTGCACTCGGCCTCTACAACAGCCGCATCGTGAAACTCGTTAATAAGAAAGGGCAGCTCAAATCGTCCATCATCATCGACGAGCTGCCGACGATCTATTTCAAAGGGTTGGACAACCTCATTGCTACGGCTCGCTCGAACAAGGTGGCGACGCTCCTCGGATTTCAGGACTTCTCGCAGCTCAAGCGCGACTACGGCGACAAGGAGGCCGCAGTGGTGATGAACACCGTGGGCAACATCTTCTCCGGGCAAGTGGTCGGCGAAACGGCCAAGACGTTATCGGAACGTTTCGGAAAGGTTTTGCAGAAACGGCAGTCGATGACCATCAACCACAACGATACCTCCACCTCCATATCGACGCAGATGGACAGCCTTATTCCGCAGTCGAAGATTTCGACGCTCACGCAAGGCATGTTCGTCGGAGCCGTGGCCGACAACTTCGACGAACGCATCGACCAGAAGATTTTCCATGCTGAAATCGTCGTGGACAGTGCGAAAGTCAAGGCCGAGACGGCCAAGTATCAAAAGATACCTCATATCACTGACTTTACGGACGAGGAGGGAATCGACCGCATGAAAGAGGTGGTGCAGGAGAACTACGAACGGATCAAGGCAGAAACAAGCCAGATTGTCTCCGACGAATTGGAGCGAATCAAAAACGACCCGGTGTTGTGTAAGCTGTTGCCGGAACACGGGTAATTAATATAATTTGTATCTTCTTTTATTTTTCGGGCAAAATTTATTATTACTTTTGTTTTCATGAATAACTGTACGACTGATTCTGAAAATCGAATCCGTCGGTCGACCTGTTCCGGCGTTCAATTTGCAGCACTGGGAGAGGTCGAATTCATTTATAAATACAATCGGCAATAAAGGAACAGGTAGATATGCCGGAGCGGAAAATCATACATATCGACATGGATGCCTTCTATGCTTCCGTAGAGCAACGAGACAATCCTGCGCTGCGGGGCTGTCCGATTGCAGTCATTGGCTACCGTAAATTTTCTTGGATACAAAGTTCGTCTCATAGGGCTTACAGTCGGCAATTCTCCCGCCGACTGTGCTGACTGCCTGCAACTGCGATTCGATTTTAAAGAATAAAAACTCTTGAATGTCGAAAACTTTTAATAAAGGAATTTGTATTTTAAAGTTAAGACGGGCTACTTTTGCATATTTTTTAAGACAACCAATATAAATGAAAGAAGTATACAATCTCTCGGAATTAGTAGGATTCAAGACAAAGAATCCCTACATTGTCAACGCAAAAAATCGGATTGACTTCAAAGCCGCTGTTAGATGGGAAATTAAGGGTAAAATTTTTAATCAAGAAACAAATATCTCGGTCTCATGGGAACAAAATGGCCTTAACTCCGGAAACGTAATTGTGGACGCTGGAAAACCACAGGATGCATCGAGACGATATTTTAAGTCTTTAGCCCTAAATATCAACAATATGAGTATTGTACTCAGAAGAACCAGTTAATTATAACAGATTGTGATTATAAAGTAACTATTACTCCGAATAGGCCATAAACTTCTCCGAGGTGATTTTCGGTTTCGGGGCGCAAGCAAGCGAAGCCGAGCGATGACCTATATCTCATCCGTCGTGCTTCGCATAGCAGATTTTTCGTTTCCTGGTATTCCGCCTCTTTTTTATCTTGATCACCTTATATGCTTGTACCTACCTTCTGGCGGCAGATCAAAGACTTTGACAAGTCAGAGAACAGACGGGAACCATGGACCTCGCTGCCGGAAAACAAGCGTAGGCCGTGAAGAATTTTCTCAAAATAACAAACGTAATGCGTGAATACGAGGATTCGAAGACGTGGCTGAACGATGCAGCCAAGTTGCGGCTTAATCTGCAAATACCACGCAAACTTGACGACACAAAAAAACGCTCACCGATTGGCAACTAGCAACCTCCCAGGCAGAATATGATCCATGCCGCAATCCAGGGATGGTATAATAACGATGATATTGTGTTAGTATATATTTGAACAGAAATTTGTTCTTCAAAATTATAATAATACAGACCTATTCTGAATGCCCCCTCTTCTATTGATTTTCTTATCAGAAATTTAATGTTCTATGGTCATAATGATCACTCTCGAAGATTTAATAAGAATAAAGAATCCCAAGATGAATATTGTGTAATATCTATTGAAGATAAAATGGATAACCCTATACCTGCAATACCTTCTAATAAGCTATATTCAGTTACCGAACTATTTCCTGTGGCGGTTTTATATCCGGCTAAACCATCAGGGTGTTTCGAGTATTTTAATGTTTCATTTACCCAATACTCACTAGCAATATTAAATTGATCCATTTGAGTCTCAAGATATAATCTATTGTAGATTTGCGAAATTCCTGCAGACCCATGGCAAAAGCATGCATCTACAACACTATTATCTGGTGTATTTAATCTTTGCGTGGAATCAGATAAAATCTGAATTGCTAAATCCTTCCAATCTTTTTCATTAGCTAAAAGCCCAGCATTGAATATTGCAAGAGCAACACCCAAATCCCCATAACACCACGCTAATCTACTCTTGCATATTGAATCTTTTAGTGAGGTATATGGGAAATATGAACCGATCTCTTGATAATTGGGAAACAATTGGGATTTTAGATAATTTATACATTTTTTTAACACTACTTGCACTTTTGTTTTATACGGCCCTTCTGTCACAGATAACATAGACAAATATGAAACAACGCTACTCATACCATGTGACATAGATATATTTTCAATATATTGAGGCTCATTAAAAACCTTAAAAGTCAACCACATTGTATCCTCATCTACTATCATTCGTTGAAATAACTCAGATAGCAGAACATTATGTATTTCTTTACATTTCAACACACTCCCCATTATTCCTAAGCCTATTGCGCCATGCATAAAATCATGATTATGAATGTCTAATTTTAGCAATCGCACAATGTAGTTATTTAATGCAGGCAAAACATTTGTTAGTGATATTTCTGCAAATTGATGTGTGTTTAAGTGATTCAGTCCAACCAATACTCCCGATAATCCGCTACAATATGAATAATGCATTTGGGTCAAAGGGACATTATCGAGGTAATACTCTAAACAAGAATCTGCATATTGGGTATCTGTATCTTTACGAGTCCATCTTGCATAGTAAAATAAATAAATAATTAATCCCAAAAGGCCTGTATACAATCCCCAATCGATTCTTGACTTTTCATCGTATTGTTGCTCAAGATGCTTTTTTATCTCATCGGCTATTTGATGAAGTATCTGCTCCTTTTTTGAGTTCATTGATTTATACTTAAAGCAGTGTCCAGTATTCTGTCATAATCCGTCATGCAATCTCTGGCATATTGGGGGACGACCTGGTCAGGTACGACGCCTCGGGCATGGTGCGGCTCGCCGTCCATGCCGCGCATGCGCATGCCGGTCATGGAAAAAGGGAAGAGCGGCAGGTCGAACCACGTCATGTCGCCCGTGGTTCCGGCGGTTGTCTGTCCGACGATTGTCCCTAGTCCGTAGTGACGCACCATCAGCAGGATGGTCTCGCCCCAGCTGACGGTGGCGGCGTCGCACAGAAAGGTTGCGGGCAGGGCGACGTGCGGCGCCTTCGCCGCAAGGGTCTCCGCCTCGATGCGCCAGGCCACCTCCCGCTGAAACGGGAAGCGGTTCACTGGGACCTCCGTCGCCGGGGCCTTTACGTCGGAGGAGATCAGGTGGGCGAGGATCTCCTCGAATCTCAGCGACGGGAGCCCGCGCAGGTCGAAGCAGAGCCCCTTCGTGTCGGGCGTTAACGCTGCAAGGAACCCCTTTCTGTTCAGCTCGGGCGAGGTAGCGTTGATGTAGAGGATGTCGCCGTAGCGCCGGAAGGCCCCCGCTTCGCGCGCGGGGCGCGGCGGCTCAGGGTTGTGAGCATGGAGGGTATCCTCGCGCATGCGCCCCTCGAGGTCGCTGCTGCGGACAAGAAAGGGGGCGCCGAACGTCGGCGCGGCGAAGAGGCCGTCGGCTGCCAGCCTGTCGCGGTGGGCCTCCGTTGCGGCATTGGTACGCGCCCGGATCTGTTGCAGCCGCTCGATGGCGGGCCGGTTGTCGATGGTGAGGAGGATGCGCCAGGGCTCCCCACCCCGGCGGAGAAGTAGCGTGTCGTTGATCAGGAGAGCCTCCGCCGCTGTGTGGAACTCGGGCAGATAGGTCGCTCGGAGTCCCGAGAGGGTCATGTCCCTGCGCACGAAGATATGCCCGTCGCGGATTGGGTTGAAGAGGCGGCAGAGCAGGTCATACCATTCGAGAATCGCTTCGAACGTATCCACGCGCTCCATACGGAGGGCCTGCGGCAGGTAGCGCTCCAGCTGGCTCTCCCAGTCGAGCTGCTCCTCGTCGTAGTAGGGGTAGAAATGGCGCACGATGTTCCAGCGGACCGCCAGATCGGCGACCCGCACCGCCTGGTCGGAGAGGAGCCCGAAGATAAAGCTGTGCCTTTTAGAGAGGCTCTTGTCGGGGCTCCGGTGGTCGCTCCAATACTGCTTCGCATCGGCCAGCAGACGCCGTGTCGCTGCGCCATCGAAGGCCTTTTCGGGCAACGCATGGCGGATATGCGCGTAGCGTCCCGGCGCCACCTGGTAGGCATAATAGCGCCCGGCAACCGGCCCCGTCAGCGAGTCAGGGGCTTCGGAGAGGGCGGAGAGCCTTTTATAATAAGGTACGTAATCCGCAACTCCGGGCATAAGCACCCGGGCCATAAAGGGGATGTGCAGATTCCCCGAGCCGCTGTAATACCAATATTGGGCGGGTTCGTTCGCCGCCGTGGGTGCATCCTCGGCCGATGCTGGATGCTCCGAGAGGGAGAGGGCGGGTGCGAGCGGCTCGAACACGTGCTCGAGAGGCTCTGTCTCGGCCCGATGGACGAGCAGTGCGCAGACCTTCATCCAGTCGCTGTCGGACCACTCCTGTGCGTAGGGGTTGGGCGAGAAGTAGCGGACGATGCCGTAGGTGCGTGCCAGCTCGGCGTAGCGGGCGACGTCGGCAGGCTGTCCGTAGCTCGCCGAGATGCCGAGGCAGAGTGTCAGTAGTGCGAATCCCTTTTTCATTTTAGGACGAAACGTAAAAACTGGTTAAGCGAAAAATATCGCTTAACCAGTTGATTTAGAATTTAGAACGGAATGCAAATTAATGTCCTGCAGCTCTTGCTCTTTTTGCAAGAGCCTTCGTAGTTAGACGTACAGAACAACCTGGAACCCCATAATTCGGTCTCCATCATGGACGAATCCATCATGGACGAATCCATCATGCCGGCTTTGGTGTTCTTCATTTCCGAGACATTCAGATTCTCGAGAGTCTCTTTTTTGAGACGCAGTTCGAATTTTTTCATAATGTTTTAGTTGTTTAATTAAGTTAATATAGTATCCAAGCGCTTGAGAATACTCTTATTTAAATTGATAAATTTTTTGTTTATAATATTTTCCCATAAAACTATATATTACCATCTCATATAATCTATTTTGCGACCGAAACCAACGATTCATAAACATATGTATGATACTTCCAATTATACGCTCTGTGTTATTACTATTGAGTTGTAATTGGCAAAATAGGGGCAATAGTTGATCTGTACATTTATCTACAATCTCCTCTATTTGAGAATCGCCACAATGATTTTTTAACATCATTTCCACATCTAAATAGTATGAGCGATATTTTCGGTTTATCTGTTTGGTATAATTATGAGTTGTAAAGAGGAATTCACGCCTAAAATTCTCAGCGAGGCTATTGATTAAACTCGACTTCTGCTGATCATTATATTTTAATGCATTTAACAACCTATCTATCATTTTTATAGATAATAGCCATCGCATGTTTGATTGGTCCTTTCCAGTTAATTGTAAATAGTTGAACATTTGAAGACAAGCGTAACTATCTATAGAAAAAATAGATTCTATGACTTCCATATTGATATTTTCATATCTACCTGTTTCTTGTATATATGAATCTATTACAACTTTATTAATCTTTTGTTCCTTTACCAATTGAGTCCAGATTGGAGTTATTATACTAATAACATCGCTATTATTCTTCGTCTTAAAACGAATACGTATATGAAAATCCGGATCATTGTATCGGATAAAGAAAAATAAATCAATCAATCGATGCTCATACAGTTGGTTAATTATAGGTAAAATATATAATGCCAGTATTTTATCTGCTAATTTTGGCCCTGTATATAATTTATAATACAGCCACACACTGCCTGGAATATATGTATTATCTACTGTCATTTTGTTCAAAAAACAATATTGTTTCACTTGCATAATGTTCTCCATTGCATTCGACAATGGATTTATTTGTAGAATAGATAAATTCCTCTATAATGAGTTGTTTGTTTTTTGCGGCAATAGATTTTAACAATAAACAATCTTGGGAATCACTAAGATTAATATATAGTTCATTGTCTGATTCTATTATTACTGTTTCGTTAGGTATTCCTCTTGTTGCTGCGTAATTATTTATTAGAGTACACCACTCATTGTTCGATTTGTCGAAAAAATGTTTAATCTCTTCTTGGCGCAAGACCCATCGTTGCTTGGATAAAATACAATTATTATATTGAATTCTGGGTAAATATTCTAATTCATAGAGCATTTCATTCCATTTGCATGATAAAACATCTGTCATATCTGCACATTGCATATCGTACAAAAACCTTATGGCAGGCAGTTGGCTGCGATCATAATTGTATGCGCTAGTATAACGAGGGCTAATTTGTTTATTTAATCGCCTTGATTTTAAAATTATTTTTCCTTCTCGTATGGAAATAGTAATATCTGAAATAGGTATAATATTATCTTGAGAGCGTTTATAGTTAGAAATATATGGAATTATGTAATTTCTAGCCTTTATCTGACACGCAATATTACCATCATTATGGTCTGGAATGTGGGCAACTTCTGCCAATATCATGTTGTCTGCGGCATTCGTCTGTTCAATCTTAGATATTATATTGACAAGATTTTTGATTTCCGTGTTACCTATTGCAAATCGACTAACAATATTTGCTGCACTAGCTCCGCCAATAGCTTTGACGAAAATCTCGTCATCTTTTAAAATAGAGCACAAAACAAATATTGTGGGAGGGAAATTACCATTATAATTAATTCCCTCAAAATCAGAATCATTGATATATACTGTATCCCCGTTGTTTTTAATACAGTGGAATAATTTTTTAAGTAAAATACTTTCAACTTTGTTGTAACTCGTATACCTTTCATTCATTGGTTGGTACGGTATAATTAGGCCGCGAAGTAATTCCGACTGATCATCAACCTCTCCATGATTTACAGGATAACCTATACCATATTCATTGTCTAAGGCTTGCATCAATTCTATTTCTTTATCTTCATATTTTCTTTCAAATGCAGTTATAAATTCTTTTATTCGATTGTTAGTGATTGAAGGCTGTATTCGAACAAGTAACGTTAAAAGATTTTCAAGATTGACCGCAGAATTTCGTGAAATGGTCGCAGAACTAACAGGTTTGTATAGATCGACATTGAGCAGATTTTTCGAATTGCATGGCAGTCCTAAATTTTCTAATACAGAAATTATTTGATTGGATATATGATGATACGATGTTGAATAAAGTTGGATGTTGGTTTTAAGTAAGCTTTCAATGTTTAATAATTGTGAAGACACTCGGCTTTCACCAATTTTTTTAAGTTTATTTATTAAGTTGCTTAAGGGATATTCGCCAAGAATATCTATTTCAATGTCGCTTTTTAATAATTGAGCCTCTATCATCTCATTTACAAAATCTCGCGCATCGATATCCAAAATGTTGCAATCTATATTCTTTATAATATTTATTGCATATTCTATAGATATTCCATTCTTTGCTTCTTGTAAAATAATATCAATTATATCCGTTCTATCAACCACAGAATGATTATATATATCCCGACCATTAATAGAATGATATTCTATATAGTGATATTTATCAGCAATTAAATAAATGCTTTCATTAGCGAAATAATTTCATTAGTGTCCACTAAAAAATCATAGAAGTTCTTTGAAATAATTGAAATTCAATTTGTTATAAGTGTTTTGTG
>CANQGQ010000019.1 GCA_947623305.1 uncultured Alistipes sp.
CTGACGGAACAGCGGGTTAAAGCTGATACTTAAAATATCATTCCAACAATTATCTATGCGACTTCATGTCGCACCCAAGGTATATCGAGGTGATGCACTGCCACCGCCCGCTGCTGGGCGTTTACGCCCGTGCCGAGCATCGAGGTCGAGCCGAACAACACCCGGACACGCCCTGCATTCATATCGGCAATAATACGCTTACGGGCTGCCTCCGTCTTTGCGGTTTGGATAAACTGGATTTCATCGGCAGGAATACCCAAGGCAATCAATTTGTCCTTTATATCCTCGTAAACGTTCCACTCGTGGGGCTTGTAGGTGCTTAAATCGCTGAACACGAATTGCGTCCCCTTGTTGGCGGCGGAGCGCACATAATAGTCGTAGACCGATGCGGCGCAGCGCGAAGCCTTGTTGCCTGCATCGTCGCCGAACTTGCCGCCCAGCATCCGCATATCCAGCGACATTTTGCGGGCGACGTCGGTCGCCACAAGCATTTTCGCCTTGTCGATGTTTTCGGGTGCAGGGCTGTCCAACCCCAAGTCCGACCAGCAGCCGCTGTTAGCGAACGCCACCAAACGGCCAATCATATCCTTCTGAGCTGCCGTCGGAGCACTGGAAAGAAAACGCACGTTTTTATCGGGAATATCGAGGTGCATCATCTCCGCCGTGCGATAGTCGGTAATCTCGCGCAGGAATGCCGCCAGTTCGGGCACTTTGATATAGGTGCGGAAACGCTCTTTTCTTTTGATTGCTCCCGTTACGCCAATCTCGTAATCGGTCGTCTTCTGCGTGAGGATTGCCGCCCAAGCATCGAAACAGCTAATCCTCTGCCGCCGGAGTTCCTGCGGTCGCAGATACTTGAACAGAACATACAGTTCCGTAAGCGCATTCACTACGACCGTACCCGAAAGGAATGTTGCGCCGAGGTCGCGCCCCGTGCGGTTTTGAATATCGCGAATGGCGACAAGCAGGTTCATCGCCCGCTGCGAGCCTTGCGTGTTGCCGATGCCTGCAACCCGCGTGTGTCGGGTCTGGAACATCAGGTTCTTGAACATATGGCACTCGTCTACAAATATGTGGTCGATGCCCATAGTGTGAAAGTCGATGCAGTCGTCTTTGCGCTCGTCGATTTTGTACTGGAGTTCGGAGCGTTTCGCCCGCAGATTTTCCTGCCGCTTTTCCAATCCTTTCTGCATGGCGCGACTGCGGTATCGTATGTTCGTCTGCTCCTCCAGCACCTCCAATGAACGCTCGACATCGGATAACTCCTCACGAAAGATGTTATACATCGTTTCATCGGACTGCGGTATCTTGCCGAACTGGTCGTGCGTCAGAATGATACAGTCCCAGTTGCCGTTCTTAATCTTGTTGAACAACTCCGTGCGTTTGGCAGGCGTGAAATCCTCCTTGCCCGGATAGAGCAGTTTCGCATTTGGGTAGGCTTTGCGGAACGTGTCGGCAATCTCGTGTACATTGGCTTTCAATCCGATAATAAGCGGCTTATGCACAAGTCCCAAACGCTTCATTTCGTAGGCGGCGACACACATAACCATCGTCTTGCCCGCCCCGACCTCGTGCCAGCACACGCCGCCGCCGTTCTGCTTAATCATCCAAACGGCGTCTTTCTGCGACGGGTACAACTCCTTGTAGGCGAACTGTGCGAACGAGAGGTTCGGGAAAGTCTGCGCCGAACCGTCATAGTGCGGACGGACATAGCAGTTGAACCGCTCGTTGTAGAGCCGCACCAATTCATCGCGCACGGCTATCGGCTGGCGGTCGAGCCACTCGTTGAACTTGCGCCGTATCTCCTCTATCTTCGTCGATGCCTCCTGTATGGCTTCTTCATCGGGCACACTCACCGCCTTGCCCTCGCGATATACCGTTTTCGTAATTTCGGGAACGGTATCGTGCAGGGCGTGAACGAACAAATCCTCGCCGTTGTAGTTCTTGACAGCGTAGGTGTTATAGACTATCGGGGAATATCCGCGCACCGCCACGACATAAGTATCGTTTACGTCGAAATACTTAACCTCGACCGTCGTGTCGAACAACTCCTGCGCATAGTCGGCATAGATGTTTTCGGGAATCCACCGCTCGCCCATATTAAAGTCGAGTTCTTCATAAGGGATTGTTTCGGGAAAAACACTCTCCAACGCACGGACTGCCTTTTCCGACCGCACCAGCTCCTCGCCCGAAAGTTCAGCCATTCGGGAGCGTATCTCTTTGCTCTTGGCAATGACATTGCCCGACAAAAACAGCCCTTTGTGCTCCCAGCTGCCCGATACGGGATTGTAGAATATCTCACCCTCCAACTCGCCGATAATCTCACACTGCGTTTTGTCGGTGGCTTGCGCGAGGTAGTCCATATCCACACGCCCGTAATAGTTCAGCGAACTTGCCAACGCTTCGGTCGGGGTCAAAACGAGGGTCGTATCGACGCGCTTGAATGCCACCGGCTCGAACATAATATCGGCTTTCGATACCTTGCCGTCTGTCTTTATCTCTATGGTGCAGACCTCCATTCCCGAGGCATCGAGCGAAATCACAGCCTTGTTGTCGCTATCGTGCAGCCAGCCCCACCGACCGACAAAGGCATCATACAAGCGGTTTAGGTCTTCCCGCAATCCTTTGTGTTCGATGCGGGTGTCGTCCTCGTATCGGTAGAGGTCAAAATAGGCTTCGCGCACAGCCATATAGTCTTTGATACGCTCCGTTTCAGACGGCTGCGATTTGAGCGGGACAAAGATTGCTCCCGTATCGGTTATGTAATCTGTCCTCCTGCATTTGAGCGTCCCCGCCTGCCCCTCAAACAGCACGAGCGTACCCTCTTTCATCCACCACATCATCGCATCGGTGTAGGGGTGGTTTTTCAGATTGGGCTTGGGTGCAGGCGCAGCATCGCCGAAAAGGTCGCCGAACAGCGACAACTGCATCGGCTCTGCCGCCTTTTCGGGAGCGTCGAAAAGGCTCTTGTCAAAGTACAAATCGAAGTTATGGGTCAGCAGGCGCAGCAGGTAGTCAGCCATTGCATCCTCGCCGTTCTGCCACTGGTATTTGCGCACGAACTTTCCGAACTGTTTCGTTGCGATGCGGCTCTCGGTCGAGAGGGTCGTATGCGGCAGCGTGAAATACTTGTTAAAGTATTCGGTGGTCGTTCCGTCGGTATCGACCGCTTCCTGCATCGTCTCGGTAAACATCCGTTCACGGTTGGATATGGTTTTCTTGCGGGTGTGCTTCTGAAATATCAGCAGGTCGCTCCCAACCTCGATGCCGCTTGACTGCATAAAGAGGCTGTCTGGCAGACGCAACGCGGTAATGAGGTTGGCGTGGTGGACGAGGTAGTCGCGCACGAACCTGTTGCCCGGAGCATCCGCCACGCCCCGAGAGGTGACGAAAGCCAGCAAACCGCCCTCGTTCAAGAGTTCCATAGCCTTGACGAAGAAATAGTTGTGTACGCTCTTCGCCGCTTGTCGGTAAATGCCGCCTTTCTTGGAAAAGTCCGCATCGAAGACGGCGATATTGCCAAAGGGAATATTCGACACGGCAACGTCGAAAGTCTTGCGGTCCAAGTCCCGCTCGCCGATTGTCTCAAAGCCTGCCGTCTCGACCGTTGTATTGTCGTGGAGCAGGGAGAGCATCAGCCCCGAAAGATAGTCTTTCTCAAAGGCATATTCTTCGGTCTCTACCATAGCGACGGGCAGAAAGCCGCCGATGCCCGCACTCGGCTCTATCAAAGAGCGCATAAGCAGGTTGTTCTTCCTAAACACGGCTTGAACGGATGCCGCTACTGCGCCGATAAGGAACTGCGGCGTATAAAACGCTGTCAGCACCGATGCCTTGATGCTCTCGATAACATTGCAGCGCATTCCCTCGTTGAAATAGGGATATTCGGCAATCAGCCGCTGCAGTCGCTCTATCGGCTCTGCCATACGCCCGTCAATGGGATTGTTTGTGCCGATGTTCAGCACCTCCTTGATACCGCCGAAGCCCGAATAGCGGGCAAGCACCTCTTTCTCGCTGTCGGAGGCTCGCCGCCCTTGCAGGCGGATGCGCATTGCCGTTTCAATAGCCCGCACATTCTCCGCCAGCGCATTAAACTTGTTGTAACTCATATCTTAACCTTGTTTTTCTTTCCCTTATTTCGGGGCTGTTTCGCCCGTAAGGGATTTTGTTTTTCTGCCTCCGAAAGGTGCCGGAGGCAATCAAGACAAGGCTGAGACGGAAAATACGCTCGACAGGAGGGAGAGGAAGATTTTACGGATCACTCGCGGCGCAGCCGGGCTTGGCGGATTGCCGACGGCGGTTACCTTTGCGGGAAAATGAAATCTCCTGCAGGGCGCACAGTGGAAAGATATCAGAGTTATGCTTTGAGCAATTTACAAAGGGGATTCAGATGATTATTTGTTTGTAGTTTAGTGGGTTATCACTGTTTCCGTACTGTTATTACAAATGGTGATAATGGTACATTTTAATGATAAAAGAAAAACACATTGAGTGTAATGACCCAATGTGTTTTATTTAGCTGAGATCATTCGGAATTTACTGCAAATTTGCAGTAAATTCCGAATAACATTATTTGAGGATGTCGTCGTTCATCAGGAACTGAAACAATCCCATGAAAATAATACCATCATCATCTGTATATGTGGCTATATCATTCCCGACAATTACAATCTTCTGGAAGGAATTATCTATCTTTTTAAGGGATCTCAACTCTTGTTGCCGCTTTTCTTCGCTTTCAATAGCGAAAGCCGACTGAATGTAATATTTATCGATACCGTTAGTTGCAATAAAATCCACTTCGTATTGTATGTATTGAGATTTGCCATTTCTCATTTCTCTGGATTCTATCATTCCGACATCAACAAGATATCCTCTTGAAGAGAGTTCATTATATATAATATTCTCCATAATATGAGAACCCTCCTGCTGCCGAAAATTCAGTCTGACATTCCGCAAGCCGATATCACAACAATAATATTTCGCAATGGACTTGAAGTATTCTTTACCTTTGATATCATATCGCTTTGCGCCACTAAACAGATAAGCATCCTCTAAATACCCTAAATACTTGCCGACTGTTTCTTCATCTATTTTTATGTGCTGTACACTTTGCAATGTGTTCTTAATATTCGTGGGATTAGTCAGGGATCCGATTGAAGAACTTAATGCATCAACCATAGCGGTCAAAGCGGTTGTGTTTGCAACATTATTTTTATCTATTACATCCTTCAAGTAGGTTGTTGTCCATAAGGTTTTCAAGTATTTAGCTTTAGTTGCCGGGGTACGATACTGCCTGAGCGCCGGTAATCCGCCGTATGTATAATACTCTTTCCACAATTCGTTGATCGGCTCATCGCGTCCTGCGCAAAATTCTTTGAAAGAATACGGATTGCAACGAATCTCATCACCTCTTCCGCGAAAGATTGTGTTAATATCCGATGATAACATATGGGCGTTGCTCCCCGTTATATAGACATCGACATTGTTTTTATTATTAAGCCCGTTCACAAGTTTTTCAAATCCATCAACCTCTTGCACTTCATCAAGGAAAACGTAGTATTGCTTTTTGGGATCGGTTATTCGTTCATAAAGATATGCTTTTAGCAGAGCCTTGTCTGCCAGTTCGCTCTGATTATTTTCATCATCCAAGTCAAACGATACCATGATAATGTTCTCCTCGGGAACACCATCTTCAATAAGATAATCTTTATAAATGCGAGATAACAGCCAAGATTTGCCGCACCTTCTTGGTCCGGTAATAATCTTTACATTAGAGTTATGTCGATACTCCAGTAGCATCTGCAAGTAAATGGGTCTATCCTTATACTCTTTCATTGCGTTATAAATATACTATGCTAATTATAAGTGTTTTATGTTTTAACATTCGGAATTTACTGCAAATTTACAGTAAATTCCGAATGAATACAAGTGTTTTAATTGATTTTTTGATAAATTAACTTATAAAAGGCTGCCGCCGGCAGACCAAAAAGCCCCGTATCGGTGCAGTACACCAGTACGGGGCTTTTGTTGTCGCTATCGCCCAATTTTATACAGGTTGGCTGTCGAACTGAACCGCACCCCACAGAATATATAGTCGGGGGTATGTACCGCCCCTGCTGTATATATCTTTTTGCTGTTGCACTCTCCGAGGTATTTTTCCAGTTCGTCCTGCATAATAGCGAAACTCAAATTGGTTGTATGATGCTTATATTGCCTGCCTCCAACCTCGATTAGCGCGTATGGAGCGAAAAAATCGTATGAATTGCCGCATTCGGGAGAGACTATCCCAATATCTACCAGTCTGACGCTCTGCAATCCCTCTGCCTTTGCATGGGCGTTGTCCTTTTCCACCTGCTCACGGAGCAGACGAAGGTAGGATTCTTTCTTCGCCCGAAAGGTCTTTATCGCTTTTATCCACTCGCGCACCCGCTGTTCAATGACATACCGTTGGAGACGAAGAATGTAACACGCCCGTCCATTACAAAACCGTAGTTGGTCGCACCGCTCCACTTGCCCGTGCATCGGCAACTCGTCCGCACCCAACTCTTACCGCCCACGAGGACGACAAATTCGTTTACTGCTGCAATTTCTGACTTTTTCATGGCTGTATTATTTTGATTGTTAGATTTCGGGGATGGTTGCTGTTTCGATTAAAACGCCGTCGCGGTACAACTCAATCGTTCCAGCCGACACGCCGAACTCTCGGCGGACGGTTTCAAGATATTCGCGGTATTGGCGTCCCGAAAAGTTCTTGCCCGACAGATTGTTGAATATCATCGGTACAGACACGCCCTCGCCGCTCGATAAGAGCACCTTGCCGTTTTGCTTGATTTCATCTTTCATAACTCAATCCGTTTTCATGTTTTGCACTTTTATTTTCCCTGCTGTCGGTCTTTTCCGCAGGGGTGTTCATCCGGCTTTTCAAGGCAGGGACAAGAACAACGCACGAGGCGCAATACACCAAGTCCGGACAAAGACGGCAGACCACTCATGCAGTCTGCCGTTCTGTCCGAATGAAATGGGACTTGGTATTTGTGCGCGTTGTTCTACATTCGCCGCCGAAAAGCGATGAACAACCGGCGACAGGAAAAGATAATCCAAAGTATAAAAGCCGGTATCATATAACCTTTATCAATGCGGCCACACATTGTTCGCGTGTAGCCTTGATGAAATCGAGCAGCAATAGCGGGTCGATATTTTTCCCGTTCAACTTGCAGGTGATGTGCAGATGCTCCCCTGTGCTGCGCCCCGTCGAGCCGGTAATGCCGACGACGGTGCCGGCTTTTACGTGAGCACCCTTTGCGGCTATCGTTCGCGAGAGGTGGCAGTAACTCACGGTATAGCCGCCATGCTTCAAGGTTACATATTTGCCCGAGGCGTTGTCCTGTCCGACCTTTACGACCACGCCGTCCATCATTGCAAAGACTTCATCGCCGCGGGCGTGCAAATCGAGACCGTTGTGAAATTTTCTCTTTCCGGTGAAGGGATCCGTGCGATAACCGAAGGGCGAGTTGATACGGATATGCCGCAACGGATAGCAGACGCTGAGGAAGCGGTCGGTCCACTCCTTTTTATAGTCATCGTTCGGTATAGGCTCCTCTTCGGGTGCAATCTCGTCGGACATCGGTAATCCAGCGACCGGCTGCTCCGTCTTCTTTGCGGCATCGCTGTCGGACGGAGCGGATACGACCTCCACCTTGTAGAGGCTGGACGTTCTTGCGACCGTGTTGAATTGTGCATAAACTGGTGCGGCGGCCAGCGCAATATACATTGTTAAAACAAGCATCTTCTTTTCCATGCCGCAAAAGTAAAGAGCCCTTTTTGCGGGTCGAAATATCGAGTGCAAATTCCGCCGGAAAAGGAGCGACGAATAATGGTTGAGTACAAATCGGGCGGTCTTTTTGTACTCGAAGCATATAAAACAGGTGTTTGCAATCATTTGTTATATAGTTTTTTATTCTACACACAAAAACACGCATACTTTTGCAAGTACAAAACAGTTGAACGAATATGAAAAAAGGACGAATCGAACTGGGCGAACTGCCCTACGAGGTATTGGAGCAGTTCAGCCTTACGCAGGAGATGATCGAGGATCTGCCGATGCACGTTTTGGACGACCTGTGCGATGGGCGGCACTCTCCCGTGCTCCCCATCGAGGTCGCGGATGAGAGCGGCGAGCGCATCAAGAGCCGCTCGCGCCTTGCCTTTATCCGCAAGGAAGACGGGCAGGTCGATGTGGTCTTCTATCCTGCTCTGGAAACCTCGCCGCTGAACGACTACGACGAGGTGCAGCAAAAGCAGCTGCTGTCAGGCAAGGTCATTATCGCCGATGCACAGACAGCCGACGGACGCCGCAGCAAGGTCTTCGTGCAGGTCGATCCCGGCACGAATCAGGTGATGTCCGTTCCCACACCCGTTATCGGGCGCAACTTTCAGGTGCTTGCAGAGCAGATGCACCTCGGCACGGCAGAGGTCAAGGGCTTGCAGCACGGAGACCCGCTGACCCTGATTGTGGAGAACGAACTTATGACGGTAGGTATAGACCTCAATACCCGAACGGGCATCCGCATATGCCGCGGCGACGAGCAGAGGTGGCGCGAGCAAGGCAAGCGCGACTGGGACAAGTACACGTTCGGCGTGTACGGCTGCTGGATGATGGACGATGACGGCAACCTCGACTATGTTCCCGAGGAGCAGTACACCGAGGAACTGTGGAACGAGCAGAAGCGGGCGGGCGAACGTAACCGTGCCGCGGCAGCCCTGCACAAGTAATCACAATCCCAATCTACAAGCATATGGACAAGAGCGTATTTTATCCCGAGGAGATATTGATTGCAAAGATGGAGAGCGGCGAATACGGCTGGCTCGATTACGTGAATCACCACTCAGCCGAGTGGCAGGATGAATATATCCGCTATTGCCGGGACAACGGTCTCACGATCGGCGACGCTTCGGCTGCCGAGTTCGTGCAGTTCAAGGGCGAGGAGTTGGAGGCAGCTATGGAGCGCGGCGACGCATAGAACCGAATATAAAACAACCACTATGGCGATACGAACGAATACGAATCCGCAAGCGATGGACTTGCAGCCTCAGATGCGTGCTTTGCTGATGCGCAACGGGATGCAAGCCCATATCGCAGCCACCGGTTCCGGCTACCGGTTAATCGTGCAGGGACACGATTCGCCGCTTCTGACCTATCCGATTACCGAGAAGCAGATGCTGGCGCTGACGGACTGGGGAACGAACACGGCGAACCGGAAGGCGTACAACGTCTTCACGAGCATCGTGGGTCGCGACTTCTATATGCCGAAGGATTTCGTCCATGCCCGCAATGCGAACGGTCGCGTGGCTATGGGGCTGCACGGCTATCGTATCGGCATCGGCGAATACGGCAGGGTCGGACGGATGGGTATGCCGCCGCCCTTTTTAGGCTGGACACCCCGCAATCAGTGGGGCGTCCATCTGCGCAGAGTCGGCGGTCGGCTTTTCTATCCCGGTCCGCCGGTCGTGGCAGAACGGTGGGACGGACGCATGAAGCCCGGCGAAATGCAGTCGGGCGGCTACGGGTTCTACTACAAAGGGCACCGGACGCAAGAAGCGCAGATGCAGAACGTCGTGCCGCAGGCGGATGTCCTGCAACAGTTGCAACAGGTTATTACGCCCATAACGAGTCTTCCGCGAAGTCAGGAGCCGGCAAAGGCATACGGCGAACTGATAACCTCGCCCGTCTATTTCTCCAACGAGAAGTGGCAGGAGTGCCTTTCGTCGCACGGCGTCATCGTCGATGCCGAAACGAAGAGGCTCACCGTGCAGTCCGAGCGTTTAAGCGTCGATATGCGCTACGACCTCACGGATGAGGAGATTGTTGTGCTGACCTCGAACGATATCGAAGCCGTGCCGCTCGACAAGCGTTTGGAGGTGCTGAACCATGTCGTCAAGGAGGACTTTGCCGACAAGGTTACGATGGATATGCTCGATAGCCAGCAGTGTATCGACCTCGCCCTGCACCCCGAGGTGCAGCAGGACATCGACGAGCGTATCAAGCAGGAGCAGGAAATCCTGCTGCCGCTGGAGGTGCAGCAGACGCAGGGCCGCACACTGTCGGCGGACGACAAGTTGTTGGGGATCATCGACGGCAAAGACCTCGCCTATGAGAACGGCAACAAAGGCTGGTACAAGGAGGATATGCACGGCAGAGAGGTGCAGGTGGATGAAATTTTCGTGCATCCAGGCGCGTCGGAGGGCAAGTACCGTATGACCGCCGTGATTGACGGCGAGGTCGTCAGCCACGAGATTACACAGAAGCAGTACGACAAGTTCATGGCGGTCGATGACTTTCACCGCATGAAACTCTTCTCGAAGATTTTCACGGAGGTGGATATGAAGACACGACCCGAGGCGCGTGCCGGTATAGGCACAAGGATTTTCGCAGCCCTCGCCGCCGGTGCTGTCGTAACCTCGGAGGTGGCGCACGGATTTATGCACCACCATCACGCCCCCGAAATCTACGGGGAGCGTTTCGGCGGGCCGCCGCGTCCATATTTCAAGCCGGGCGATTCGCCGATGGATGTCGCCGCCCGCAACTTCGAGGCGCAGATGAACGCCGAAGCATCCGATATGCGAATGGGTAGATAGGCTTATGGGAGCAGGTGAACTGACATACGACGACTTTTTGAGCCGTCTTTCCATTCAGGATGTGCTTATAGACGCGGGCTATCGACTGAACAAGCGCGACGGTCTGCGCTATCCGTCGTATGTGCGGTTGGACAGCGACGGGCGCCGTGTCCGCGGCGACAAATTCATCGTCACGCAGAACGGACAGTGCTGCTTCCAACCGCCGCACCAGAAACTCTACAATGTCATCTCGTTTATCAAGGCGCATCCGCAGATGTTCGCCGAGTACCGTGCCGGTATGCAGCCCGACCGATTGGTCAACTTGGTCTGCAACCGGCTACTGCACCATCCCATCGAACAGCGTGAGACGAAAATCGTCCAGCCCCGGCCGGAGGCGAAGCCTTTCGATATCGAAAACTACGATATTCACCGCTTCAATCCGCAGGACAGGGATTCGCAGAAGAGATTCTATGCCTACTTTAAGAACCGGGGCATCGACCTCTACACGCAGTATGCCTTTCACCGCCATTTCTGTCTGGCGACCCGCCATCGGGAAGACAGATTGCCATATACGAATCTGGCATTCCCGATGACGCTGCCCAAGGATGCGGAGAAGGTCGTGGGGTTTGAGGAGCGCGGTCATCCGCGGTTGGACGGCGTCAGCACCTACAAAGGCAAAGCCGAGGGCAGCAATTCCAGCGAAGGGCTGTGGATTGCCAGCCCAGCCCGCACGCCGCTTGCCGAAGCCCGGCATATCTATTGGTTCGAGAGCGCCTACGATGCGATGGCCTATTATCAACTTCATCAAGCGCAGAACAAGGATTTGCGCAAGGCGGTTTTCATTTCCACGGGAGGCTCTCCGACCAAAGCGCAGATGCGCGGAGTGCTTTCGGCGGCTCTGCCTGCCCGGCAGCATATCTGTTTCGACACCGATCTGGCGGGTCTGGAGTTCGCCAAGAATTTACAGGAAGAGCTGTACCGGACAGTGCATTCCACCCTCGAAGTGACACCCGAGCGGAAAGCCTATCTCGATACCGTTCCCGACGGTGCGGATTTAGACTGCGGCGAGGTCTACCTGCTGCCCGAGAGCCTGCAAAAAAGTTACGGCAGGTACGAAGCGGAGTGGGAAGAGGCTATGTCGATGCGTTCAAGCGGCTTGTGCCATCCGGACGATATTCAGGCGCAGGTAGACAAAATGAGTAAGTTCTACAAAGAGTTCCGCGAAGAGCTGCGGGAGTTTCTCGGTCTTGACCCGAAAAACGATGCCTCCTTTGTCCGCGAGCAGCCCGACTACCCGTGCAAAGACTGGAATGAACAGCTGCTTGCCGAGATGAAGCCGCAGGAATCGGCATACGAGGCGGAGGAAGTAGAACAGGAACAGCAGACGCGTTTTCACCGATGATGCAGACGAGTTAACAAACGACGAAAGGGAATCTATGAAATCGCGAATCATTAGTTTGCTGCTGTGCATCGTCTGCCTTGCGCCGAGGATGGCGCACGCGCAGTTGACTTCAACCAATCCGCTGGAGTATGTCGCGCTTGCCGAGGGTCACGAGGTCATCTATGCCGAAATTGACAAGCAGATCAAGGGTCAGACCCGGACGGCGCTGCTGCAAAACACCATTGCAGCGGAATTCACGCAGATGCACAAGTGGGAGAAAGAGTACAACCGTTACCTCAAGGCGGCGAGCGGCTATGCCTCGTCGCTGAAAGCCTGCACGCATCTCTACAACGATGGCGTGAGAATCTTCCTTACGCTGGGTAAGTTAAGTAAAGCCGTGAAGGACAACCCGCAGGGTATCGCCGCTACGTTTTCGATGAATAACCTGTATATCGAGACGGCGACGGAACTAGTCTCGGTCTTCACGCTGCTGAAAGATGCGGTCGCCAAGGGCGGTCCGGAGAATATGCTCACGGGTGCCGAGCGCAGCAAGACCCTGGGGGCATTGAACGACAGTCTCGCCGCGTTCAGCCGAAAACTGCATCAACTCTATCTGAGTATCCGCTACTATACGCTCGGCGATGTATGGAACAATGCGACGGAGGGTATGCTTGACCGTAGCAACGGCGAGGTGGCACGCATGGCGCTGTCCCGCTGGCGCAGGGCGGCAAGAGTTTCACATTAAAGCCCGACGGATGATGAAACGAATGATACTGACCGTCCTGTTGCTGCTGGGCGTTGTCGCGTCAAAAGCGCAGGCGCCGACCGACCCGACGCTCACGGCGATGATTCTGCTCTACACCGAGAAGGCGAAGAAACAGTTGAAGAGTCAGGAGAAGGTGATGCTGCTGCAGACGACGGGCCACATCTGGACGAAGGAGGAGGTGGAAGCGACGACCAATCTCCAGCGAGAGTTCAACAACTATCTGGACTCTTTCCGCTCGATTGTCTGCTATGCCGCGCAGATCTATGGCTTCTACCACGAGATCACCCGACTGACGGACAACATGGGCGACTTCACGAAGCAATTGAACGACCATGCGACCAATGCACTGGCTGTTGCGCTCTCGCCGCACCGCAATACGATATACCGCGAGTTGATTCTCGGGAGCGTCGAGGTGGTGAACGACATCCGCATGGCGTGTATGTCGAAGAACAAGATGACCGAGCAGGAGCGCATGGTGATCGTCTTCGGCATCCGGCCGAAGTTGCGGGCGATAAACCGAAAACTCCAGCGGCTGACCATTATGGTGAAGTACACCACACTGAACGACATTTGGTTGGAGATCGACGAGGGCGCACGCCCCAAGGCGAACAAACGGGATATCGTGGATGCGGCAAGGCGCCGCTGGCGGCAGGCGGGACGAGATATCAGACCTTAACAGATAACGATATGGGATTCTGGAGCAATTTACTCAAATACGGCGGCCGGGCAACGGCTGCAACGGGCAGGACCGTCGGCAACGCCGTGCTGCACCCCTCGCAGACGCTGCGCGGGGCCGGTAATGCCGTGAAGGTCGTCACGGTCGGTGCCGCAGCAGGTTATGTCGGCTGGGAGAAATTGACCACGGACAAGAGCCTCGTGCGCATCGTGAGCGATGCCGTTGTCGGCGAGTCGGCGACCGACGCCATTACCGAGACGGCTCGGGATGTACGCGCACTGAAAGACAAGGCGGGCGAAGCCGTCGAAACGGTGAACAATGCTATGGGCGATATCGATTCCAAGTGGAGCGGTATGTCGAACTTCTTTCGCGGCATCTTCTCCGGCAATGGGATGAATATGTTCGGCAACTTCTTCCGCAACCTCGGCAGCGGCAACGTGTCGGGGTTGAGTATCGCAGGATTGGTGGCGGCAGCCTTTTTAGTCTTCGGACGTTTCGGCTGGCTCGGCAAAATCGCGGGCTTCATGCTCGGTCTGACGCTTATCGGCAACAATGCGAATATGTCGCAGGTGCTGGGACGCGACAGCCAGCCGCGCGTGCAGGCAGAGCCGGCGGAGGAGCAGCGGCAAAGCGGCGGCATGAGACGATAACAATCAACAGATAAAGAAGATGAAATATACGGAAGAGATGATCCTGCAATCCGAGAGCGGCTACTGTATGCCCTTCGAGGAGAGGCAGGGCAAGGATGTAGAGATGTCGCTCGGCTACGGCGAGCAGACGCACCCCGCGACGGGTGAACGGTTCTTTCATCACGGCGTGGATTTCAATGTCAAGTGCTACGCGCTGTCGGCTGTCGCGAGCGGCGTGGTTTCAGCCATTGTGAACAGCCCCACGCACGGCATCTGCCAGACGGTGCGCTACGGACAGTACGAGGTGACCTACGGCCACCTTGCGAATGTCTTCGCCAGTTTCGGGCAGCCCGTCAAGGCGGGACAGACGGTTGCCCTGAGCGGCGACAGGCTGCATATGGAGGTCCGGTTCAAAGGCGAGGAGTTGAATCCGCTAGAGTTTCTGACAATGCTCTACGGCAATGTCAAAGCCGTGCAGCAGAACGGACTGGGCGGCATTCCCGACTTCCCGCCGTTCGAAATGACGATGCCGACTGACTACGACGGCGACCGCGAGGAGATCGAGCGGCTGATGATGCGCTTCCTGCCGATGTACATGAAGGACTTGCAGCGCGGAGCCTACACGCTGCCCGAACGCACCGAGCAGTCGCTGCGCCACCTCTTCACGATGGGTGCGGCGAAGGAGTATTTCTACGAAAATATGCCGAGTATGTCCAATCCGCTCGGTCTGGGACAGAAGGCGATGCCGCTTGCCTGCAAGGTGCAGAATCTGCTGATCGCCGACTTCCTGAACTACCTTGCCCTGCGGCACGATGTCTACCTTTCGACGATGGACGATGCAGTAAAAAAAAACTTCACGGGCAAGCCATAGCGGATAGCGGCATCATCGACCCACTGGCGGAGTTGGAGATCGACGTGCAGAGTTTCGATATTCCGCGCATCGTCTCCGTCTATTCCGATCGTGCGGGCGTGAGGTTCTGGACCAAGGCGTGGTTCAACAACCGCGAGGAGGGCGAAGCCTCGGTGGAGATAGAGCGCGAACAGGTCATCCGCTTCGTGCAGGGCAATATCGAGAAGGATGCGTGGCTCGAAACGTATTTCCCCAAGGCAATGGAGGTGTACCGCAACGCCATCGAGCAGACAAAGGAGCAGCTGCTGGGTCGGATAAATATGTAAAAGGATATGGGAGAAATAAAACATAGCGGACGTTTCGCCGGAATCGAACGCTTGATGGAGGATTACTTCCGGTGTCATCTCGCCCCCGTGATGCGGCAGGCACAAACGGAACTGGAGCGCAAAAAGGGCGAAGAGATGGTCGCATATACCAAGTCGGCGGGCGGCCTACTCAGCATGATGCTCTCGTCGAGCCAGCCTTTGGGCGACCCTTTCCAGACGCTCAAGGTCACGGGCGAGTGGAACTCCAAGACAACCGAGGACTACATCGCAATGTGCAAGGAGAACATCGCCCAAGACGAAGATTTGCAAAGAGACCTTGCGTATATGGCTGCCGAGTGGCGCGATGCCGTTGTCGGCGAGGTCGGACGTGAACGTTACGACGCCCTCTCCGAGCAGTTGGGCGGCGACCTCGCCTATGCATATGTGGACTACCGCGTCGAGCAACTGATGATCGACCGGTTGGTCAAGGAGCGGATGCCCAAGAACACGGCCGATTATATCTTCCGCAAGGCTGCGTCGTCGAGCCTGCTGGGATTGTCGCAGGTGTTGAGCCGTTCCCCGCTCGCTGCCGAGATTGAGGCGCGAGGAGAGGCGGCATACAATCCGAGCCGATTGGAGAAAGGCGCAGGTTGGGCTGTCGGAGCCGTGACGGACACGTTGATGATGGGCGGCGGCAGTTCGTGGGCAACCTTCGGCAAGTTGCTCGGCGCGGATGCGGCAATGTCGGCAGTCGTGTTGCACTTTGACAAGCCGGAGAGCGAGGAGGCAACGGTTGAGATGTGCATCAGCCGGGGAGTTTTCGGCAGCGAGAAAAACGTCTTCGACGGTTTCCGCAGGGAAGCAGTGAAAATACGCAGCGAGCAGAGCGGGTTTATCGACGAGGCGAATGAGCAGTTGAAGAAGAAAATCCCTTTAAGACACGGGGCTACGGATTGGTTGGGACAAGGCTCGGGCAACTTTATGTGGAGTGTCTGTACGAACGAGGAGCGTGCGCGTGCGGAGCGGTACAAGGATGTGCCGCTGGTTGTCGCACCCGGGCAGGAGGAGGCCTACCTGCGCGACAGGGCGGGCGAATCGGCAGAGGTTGCCGAACAACCGCAGCAGCCAAGTACAAAGCAGACGGAAACGGCGACCGCCGCAGTGCAGCCGGCATCGGCTACGCCTGCCGCGCAGAACGAGCAGGTGCAGCCCGAACAGATACAGCAGCCGGCGTCGCAGACCGCGCAGCCGCCTTTACCCGAGAACGTGCAGACCAATGAAAACGGCTGGAACGGTCTGCTGGCGAGTGCAGGTCTGGACGGTATCGGCGATGTCGGTCACAACCTCGGATATGTGCTGGCGATGCTGCCCGATATGCTGCTGGGTATCTTCACGGGTAAAACGAAATCGCTCGGTCTGAAGGAGAATATGCTGCCCATAGCGAGTATCGTGGCGGGGATGTTCATCAAGAACCCGATTCTGAAGATGCTGCTTATCGGTCTGGGCGGTGCGAACCTGCTCAACAAAGCGGGACGAGAAGCATTGCAGCGCAAGCAGAACGAGGGACGGGAGCGTGTCGATACCGGGGTACGCTATCGGCAGTATGCCGATGAACCGCTCGATCCTCGCATCGAGCGACCCGTGATGCAGGGCAACAGCCTTATTGCCACCATCGACAAAGTGCCCTGCACGATACAGCTCACCGAGACGGTCGCCGACGCCTGCCGCACAGGTGCGCTGCCGCTGAACACGCTGGCGAATGCCGTGCTTGCCAAGAGCGACCGGATGCGTCAGGCGGCGTCGCAGAACTACGACAACTCGCAGCAGGAGACCCTTGTCAGAACACGTGGAATCCAATAATCAAAAACATAATCTATTATGAAAGAGAAATCGCAAGCAGAAAAGAGTGCGGAGGAGAAACAGACCGCCTTGCTTTCGGCTGCCCTGAGCGAAGCCGCCAATGCCGGCGGGCACTGGCTCAACGCTGCCGGCAAGAGCTACCCGCGTTTCTATCCGATGGGCGTTTCGGTGAGCCCGTTCAACGCGCTGTTCCTGTCGCTGCACTCGGACAGAAACGGCTGCAAGACCAACCTTTTTACGCTCTACAACGAGACCAAGGCACGGGGTGCATCGGTGCGCGAGCACGAGCAGGGCGTGCCGTTCATCTACTACAACTGGAACAGGTACGTGAACCGCAACAACCCCGAGGAGATTATCAGCCGCGCGGCGTATCAGGCGCTCGATGCCGAGCAGCAGAAGCAGTACAAGGGCGTACACAACCGCGAGATACGGACACTGTTCAATATCGACCAGACGACGCTGCCCTATGTGGACAAGGAGGCTTATGCCGATATCCTCAAGGAGCACGGCAGCGCCGAGGAGTGTGGCTACGGAGAGACGGAGGAGCGCAGGCTCCGCAACCGCTTCAATGACTTCCTGCAGAAGGTGCGCGACAACCTCGTGGCGGTGCGCAGCGACGCGAGCGGCGTGGCGCATTACGAGACGGATAGGGATGCCGTCTACCTGCCGCGCCAGAGGGAGTTCGAACATTACAACGACTACGTGCAGGAGACCCTGCGGCAAATCGTGCGCGCTACCGGGCATCAGGAGCGTCTCGCCCGCGAGGGCATGGTGATGAAGAACGGCACGGCGCCCTCGGAAGATGCCGTCAAACACGAGAAATTGGTGGTGGAACTGGCATCGGGAATCAAGATGCTCGAACTTGGGCTGCCGGCGCGTCTTACGCCCGAAAGTCTCGAATTGGTGGACTACTGGAATCGGGAACTGCGTGAAGACCCCTGCATGATGGATGCCATCGAGAGCGACGTGAACAATGCTTTGGAGGTGATGCGCAAGGCAGAAAAGGGTGAGAAAATCGAATATGCGACCTATATCAACCGTCGGCAGACCTCCGAGATTCGCCAGACGCTGCCCAAGCATTACTTTGTGGCGGACGAAATCAGGCAGCATCCCGACAGGGAGTCCAAGCGGTTCGTCATCGTCGTGGACCGGGAGAAGAGCCGCGCAGATGTGATTCTTCCCGCCGGAGCGTCGCTCGAAGCCAAGAACGAGGTGCCCGGCATGAGCAAGGAGCGTATCGAAAAAGCACTCAACAAAATGGGCGTCGGGCAGGTGCAGTTCTTCAACGCGGACGGTGCGCTGGGCTACCGCCCCGACGACAGCTACTTTGCCGAGAAGGAGATATCGGTCGCCCGAATAAAGAACTGGACGCTTGAAACGCTGGCTACGCTCGACGCCTCGTCTGCCATCAAGCGGGCGAACGAGTTGGGCTTCGATCAGGTGCAGATGATTCAGGACGACAAGAACCGCTGGGCGCTCTACATCAAGCCGGAAAATAAAGAGGGTTACAGCATCTATCCCGACAAGGAGGATGTCAACCGCTTCTTCGCCACGCTCAAACAGTCGCTCGACAACATCGAGAAGGTGCGTATGGAGTTGGCACAGAAATACAGTGCGCTGGCTGAAAAGCAGCCGGACCTGAAGGTCGACCTGTTCCGCTGCGACGAGCGGGACATCGACCTGAACCGCATCCAGCGTGTATCGGTCTTCAAGACCAGGAAGGACGGCGTGCTGTGCGCTGCGACCATCGATGGGCAGAAGATGCAGCCCCGCAGCATCACGCCCCAGCAGTGGCAGCGTATGTGGGTAGCCGAAGACCGTCAGGAGTACAAACGTCATCTGGCGGCAACGCTCTTTGCCGATGTCCTGCGCCGCGGTCAGACGCAGGTGCAGACCGCCGGCGAGAAGCAGGAGCGCGAGGCGGAGCAGAAGCAGGGCGAAAGCGTCGTGCAGAAGAATGCCGAGCAGCTGGCTCTGCCCAAGCAGTGGGAGGAGGTCAAGGCAAGCCATCCCGATGCGCTTATCCTTGTGGGCGACAGCGTAAATTATCGGCTTTACAATGCCGATGCGGTGAAGGCATCCGAAATTCTGAATCTGCCCCTGCATGAACATCCCGAATCGGCAAACGGCATTACGGCATCGGTGGAGTTTGAGTATGACAAGTTGGACACCTGTCTGCCCAAACTGGTCCGCGCCGGCGAGCGGGTGGCTATTGCCCACGACTTGCTGCAGGAAAAGGTCGGTGACGAGCAGGAAATGAAAAACGATGCCGAGCAGCAAGCAAGCCGGGGAATACACCGTTAAACGACCAAGGCGATGGGTAAGAATCAACAGTACATAAATTTATACTCAACATTTGCGATGGAGCAGATGCGCAAGTACGGCATACCCGCCTCCGTAACACTGGCACAGGGCATATTGGAGAGCAGCAACGGGCAGAGTGCGCTCGCTCGCAGCGAGAACAATCACTTCGGTATCAAGGCGACGCCCGCATGGATAGCGCAGGGCGGCGCATACGGCATCTACACCGATGACAAACCCAACGAGAAATTTTGCCGCTACGACAGTGTGCGCGATTCCTACGAGCATCACTCCAAGTTCTTGAAGGAGAACAGCCGCTATGCCGCCTGCTTCGCGCTTGCCGCCGACGACTACAAGGGTTGGACGCAGGGGCTGGAAAAGGCGGGCTACGCAACCGGCGGGAACTATGCCGCCACGCTTCAGCACATCATCGAGCAGAACGGTTTGCAAGGGTATGACCAAACGGTTATGCAGCAAATGCAAGCCGAGGGTCGGGAGTTCGGTGCAGATGCCGAAACGCTCGGAACGGCTGCCGCAGAGAGTGAATCGAAGTATTCATTCCCGGTAGAGAGGGAGGAGTTCCTCTTCATCACCTCGCCCTTCGGTATGCGGCAGGATCCGACAGACGCCGACAAGCAGCAGATGCACAAGGGCGTCGATATTTGCTGCAAGGGCGACGCCGTGCTGGCGACGGAGAACGGCGGCAAGGTTGTGGCGGTCAATCAGAACGCTGCGACCGCCAGTGGAAAGTCCGTGACGGTGGAATACGGTCGCGCGGACGGCAGCAAGGTGCTGTGTACCTATATGCACCTGAGCGACATCTGCGTCGGGGTCGGCGATACGGTTCGTGCGGGGGAACGGCTCGGCATATCGGGCAGCACGGGAACGCGCACTACCGGAGAGCATCTGCACTTCGGCGTTGTGAATATCTACGCCGACGGTACGCGGCGCGACATCGACCCTGCGGCGTATCTGGCGGATATTGCCCGAAAAGGCAACATCAAAGTGCAGGCGCTGTACAACGGCGCGGATCTGCTGGCAAAATACAAGGGTGCGGAGGTCGCCGCGACCGGGAAGCCGCTCACGCCCGACGACTGGATGAAGAAGCTGCTCTCGTCCGAGGACAGTGGCGTAGGCATTTCGGGGTGCAGCGACCCCATAGTGGATATGGCGATGACCGCCTTTGCCTCCTTGATGCTGCTGGCGGTGCAGATCGACAACAGGCGCGAGGAGGAGCAGATGGCAGCCATATCGGCGGCTGTCGACAGGCAGCGTATCGACCTCGCGGTGCTGATGCCCGGTATGAAGTCGTGCGCACTCGTTCTCGGAGAGGACGGCAAGGCAGTCCTTCACGCCGACAACGGCACGGTGCAGGTGTCGCGAGAACTTACCTCCGCGGAGTTGAGCCGCCTCTCGGTGACGCTTGGCAGCGAGACGCTCACGGAGGAGTCCAAGCGTATGCGCGTGGCGGGTATGGTCAATGCCATCGTCCTCTCGGAGGTGGTATCGCAGAATTTCGAGCAGGAGATGAACCGGCAGCAGGGCCAAACGGAAAACTTCAGACGATGATGAAATACTGCGTGATGATACATCTTGTCAAGGGCTTGACGTTGCTCTGTGCTGCCATCCTGCAAACGGCGGCGTGCTGCCTGCTCTTTGGGTGGGTGGTCGCAGCGGTCGTTGTCGGTGTGCAGCTGCTCATGGCGGCCGCGATTGTCTGCTGCGGCATTCGCGCACCCGACTGACGGTGTTCTTCCGCTTTCAACATCAACATTCAAACAAAATCCGCACTTGTCCGAAGGTCTGTAATCAACAAAAACAAAGGATATGATTAAGTGCAATGTAACGGTATGCGGCATTGTCGCCGGGAGCGCGGCGATGCGCACAAGCAAGGAGGGAAAGCCTTTTCTGGCAGTCCCCGTAAAGGTCGCTGTGCCGGCAAAGAGCGGCATCGGCAAGACCATCGAGATAAGCGTCCGCAAGGAGGGTACCGAGGCGGAGGTCGCCGACTATCGCGCCGGTGCCCGCATCGGAGTGACGGGTGTGCTGACACTCAAACAGCGCGGCGACAGGCTCTATTTCAACCTCTCGGCAAGCGAGGTCGATTTCTCGCCGGAGGCGGGCGAAGATTCCGTCACGGGTGAGATGGAGTTTCGCGGCAAGGTCGGCAAACGTATCGACGAGCGCACCGACAGGAAAGGCAACCCCTATCTGCAGTTCTCGGCGCACAGCACCGAGAAGGTCGACGAAAGTTTCGAGTCCATCTGGGTACGCTTCTTCCGCTTCGATACCGAGTGCGAGGAGTGGTTGCAACCCGGCTGCCGCATGCAGGTCAAGGGCGAGTTGAACCTGTCGGCCTATAATGGTAATCTGAATATCGCCTGCAAAGTCGCGGAAATGGCGGAGGCGGTCAAACCGGAGTATAACGCCAACGACTGACGGCTATGGCTGGCTATAGAAAAGAGATCGGCGCCCCGAGCAGCGAGGACAAGGCATTGGACCTCTTTGCGGAGATGATGATCGAGAAGATCGAGAGTATCCGCGAGGACTGGCACAAGCCGTGGTTTACGGAGGGCTCGATGCCGTGGCCGCGCAACCTTTCGGGGCGCGAGTACAACGGCATGAACGCCTTTATGCTGATGCTCCACTGCGAGAAAGAGGGGTACACGATTCCGCGCTTCTGCACCTTCGACTGCGTGCAGCGCATGAACCGTGATGCCAAGGACAAGGAGGGCAAAGAATTGCCCAAGGTCTCCGTGCTGAAGGGCGAAAAATCGTTTCCCGTCATGCTCACGACCTTCACCTGCGTACACAAGGAGACGAAGGAGAAGGTCAAGTACGACGACTACAAGAGGATGTCGCCCGAAGAGCAGGAGCGCTACAACGTCTATCCGCGTATGCAGGTCTTTCGTGTCTTCAATGTCGCCCAGGCCAATTTGCAGGAGGCACGTCCGGAACTGTGGGCGAAGTTGGAGGCGGAGAATGGACGGACAAGGATTGCAGACGGTGAGAACTTCTCGTTCGAGCCGGTGGATACGATGATACGGGAGAACAGGTGGATTCCCAAGTATCAGGACAGCGCTTACTTCTCGATATCGAAGAACGAAATCGTCGTGCCGGAGAAGCGTCAGTTCGAACACGGTGAACAGTTTTACGGTACGCTCTTTCACGAGATGACGCACTCGACAGGCATCGAGGGGGTGCTCAACCGCATCAAGCCCGCCGCATTCGGCTCCGACGAATATGCCCGCGAGGAACTGGTGGCGGAGTTAGGCGCGGCACTGGCTGCCCAACGCTACGGCATGAGCCGCCATATCAAGGAGGACAGTTGCGCCTACCTCAAATCGTGGCTCGACAAACTGAAAGAGTCCCCGCAGTTCATCAAGACAACGCTCCTTGATGTCAAGAAGGCGACGGCGATGATTACCCAGCGTGTCGACCTAATCGCCCAAGAGTTGGAACGGGGCCAGTGCGAAGAACGGAAGACGGAGGCGGACGAAAAGACCTACCGGTCGCTGCAAAAGGAGGTAGGACAGATAGGACAGATAGGACAGATAGGGAAGGACGATAAAAACGTTCCAAAAGAGGCATCATTGTACCGTTATTATAGTAGATAGAAGGAATTTTATTAAAAATTAGGTTGTGTTTCTTATTCATGTTAGAGCATTCTAACATGAACTTTTTCGTATCAACACAAAAAATATTTTTTTACATGATATATGTCTTTTCTAATAATCATCAGGGCAACCGCATCAAATTTACAACGATCTGATAATCAATCATGGCAAATTTTGCTTGAGGTATGGATGCGCAGAAAAACATATTTAATAATCAATACATTGACTTTTTGAAAAATTTTGATGCGGTTGCCCTGAATAATCGTGATATTTCTTGCTTTTATCAAATATTATAACTATATTTACTACAACAGATACAAAAAAATATATCAAAATATGAGCCATACAGATTACAATAACCAAAATGGACATATCAGCGCAATTACCGGTGTAAAACTTGTGCATGAGATGATGGTTGATATTATTGGTGGATTAATACCTGGTTTTTTATTTTTATTCAGTATTTTAATCTGTGTTGTTTGCCCATTCTTATGTTATAGGGGTATACCCAATTTACCCACTGACAACAACGGGGAATCTAGTGGGTGGTTTTGGATTGTTATATTTCTAACTTTTTTAATTTTGGCATATGTTATAGGACATCTTTTTTATAGATCAGATATAAAAAAACCCGACCAGGCTGATTTAAAACATCGCCAGGCCGATTTTTTCAAAGAAATAAAGAAAGATATTTATAAAATGACAGCAAAATCGTCTGATATGAACAATACTATTATCAGTTTCTTTAAAGAATCATTATATTCTGAGATTTACCCATTATACAAACATCTTGAAAACTATAAATCCGCAGGAAATAAGATGGATACTGTATATAATGAAAATTATATACAAGCATGTAAAAAAATTTGCTCAACATTAAAAAGACATGGTAACATGTTTAATGGATCTCAATGGGAACTTGAAAAATATAATACGGATATCCTTCTTGTTTTATTCCCCGAATTAGGCGATCGCGAATTGCTAAAATATAGCGAATTATCAAATTTTGCAAGAAGTGTCTTAAGTCAATATGAAAAATCAGTACGAAAAGTAATCGGTAGTATTCGAAGGGTACGTATTGATAAAACTGCTATCGCTTTGGCAGTTTGTTATAGTATTCTTCATTTTCAAAATGAATCAGCATGTGCTACTGCCCAACGATGTGATTTTCCTTATATTGGATATTATAAATATTTATTAAAGAGAAATGAAACAGAATTATTGAAATATGTTGATTGGCACACAGATGAGAAACGGACAAAAAATAAAATTAATAAATATAAAATAATACTTCAAATGTTTGCACCAAATTCTTATTCGATTTTAAATAAAAATGAATCACACGTAAGAATGGCTTCATCCTCATGGCATGTCGCAAAGACTATAAATTGGATTGGATGGATTATGCTTTTTGTCACATTATTACCTATGATTGCGAATACTTGTTTATATACCTTTCGTATATCTGGTATTTGTCTATGTGAGAATTATATAAATGAAACTAACTGTTCATGTAACATGTTATTAAGAATTCTTGTCGATTTATTAAAACACTTGAGATTCGATACAAATATGCTCATGTCATGCGCAGCTTTCTTATTTCCTTTGAGTGTTTTAATATTATTATTCTATATAAAAAATAGTGTAACAAAGTTTATACATTATCAACGACAGAGAGAAATATTCCATACATTATATACGTACAATTTATGGAAAAATAATATAGATAATACTCTCAGCGACCAAATTTAGGTTTGTATAAAAGTTGATTTTATCCTCGTCATAGTAGTGAACCGCCAGCGAATAGATTTCATCGTCGGCAAAGCCGTTGCAGCCGCTGTTCTTCACTTGGTTATGGATGAACGTAATGCAGTCGTCGATGTTCTTGTTCGGCTTGGCATAGGTTGCGGCAAACAGCGCGTCCGTCTTGGCTCTATCCTCCAAATATGCCTTGATAGTCTTTTTGAATTGCTCCGTTCCTTTCATTGTCGGTATAAGGATTAAAAATGATAGTCGATAACGCCGCCGATGTAGAGCAATGCTCCCTCCTCCAGTTCATTGACCATACACATAAAGTCATAGGATTGGTCTGCCCAACTCTGCAGCCCCTCTTTGTCCGTATAGAACAGATAAGCGGTATCGAGCGGGTTTTCGACTGCCTTTTTCAAGGTGTATAGTTCACCAAAACGGAAATAGTTGTCCGCTGTCAGTGCGACGGCTTTTTCTTTGATTCGGGCGACCGTTTCCTCTTTCCACTGCTCTATACCGCCATTGTAGCGAATGATGTTCGCGCCCAATCGGGTAAACATCCCTTTGGGCAGGATGCTGTCGACTAAATAGGCGATACTCTCCTCGCGGTCTTTACGGTCAATCTCGGCGCAATAGTCAATCGAAGCGGTATCGCCCTGTTCCAGCGTGTTCTCGTTCAGATAGTTCTCTGGCTCTGCCTGCTCCTTTGTGATTTGAAAAATCCTGCTGTGCATAACTCAAATTGTTTGTGGTTTGACTTTCGTTTTTCTTTCCCTCTTGTAGAGAGCCTTTCGGCTTCCTTGTCGGGATAAATTTTTCGGGCAAAACAGGACAGCGTGAAAAGACTGACAAGACAAGGAAATTGCCGATCGGGGCAATGGAATACCCAAATCTTCGATTTGCGGAAGGTTGTCGTTGCTCTGCGGCTAATTAGCGAAGCGGTACTTGGCGGTCGGTCGCACGCTGTAACTTTGCATCGGAAAATATCGCCGACAAGGGAGCCGATATGGTTGATTACGGGAATCGCTTTTACAACTGAACTATGTTTTCCAATATAAAAGGATTTTGCAGCCAAAAGAAAAAGAGGCGTATCAGACGGAAGATAGAAAAGGACTGCCGGCAGCGACAGCCACCCGATAACGGGCAGCCGCCGACGGTCTGTCAATATGCCAACCGATGGTAGATATGCGGCTCGGACGAAACATTGTAGATATAGTCGCCGCATCGGACAAGCAGGGCATCGAGACCATAGTAGCGGTACTTCATATCCGCAATACTACCCGTCTTGTAAAAGTTCGGGAAGCGGGACAAACCGACCCGCTCTCCCTCTTGTTCGGTCATTCGCTTTACCCGCATCGCTAATCCCACACAACCTTAAACTCGTTTATGTTGATAAAGGCATCGGGGTTAATTTCTTCCCACTTTTGCACAAGGGTTTGAACGTCCTGCTCGGAACGGATAGGAGTATCGGCAATCTCTTCGAGCCAGTCGTAAAGGCTTTGCAAGTCGTCGAAATACTCGGTATGCCACTCGCCTTTGTCCGTGCTTAAATCAATGATATACCTTTCGGGATAGTATCTGCCCTCGATGTCGTTCGTGTAGTAGTCGCCCATACCCGGCTCTTCGGCTCGGTAGTAGTAACACAGCGACGGGAATTTCTTGCACACAAGGTCAAAGACCTCGTTGCAGGATGCCCACGCTGTTTCAGTCCAGAACGTCAGAACGCACTCGTCAAATTCCAGTCCATCCCAATGCCCCCTGCATCGTACATTGTGCCAGTCTTCGCCCAGAGCATCGACAAGGCAACCCAGCCACGATGTTCCAAAGCCGTTTTCTACGGTCGGCTTCTCCTTTTCCTCCAACTCTTTCATCAACTCGTAAAGAGCCTTTACCTCTTGCGCATCGCCCTCAATGGAATACGCTGTACTGCACCAATTCGGCATAATCGTAATTTTTTGTTTTGACTTTTACTTTCCCTCATGTAGCATCAACTACATTCGGGCTTGATTATAATTTTGTCGCCGCAAAAGGTGCGATGTCGCACTATGCAAGGTTTCAACGGCAAAGCACTGCCTACGCAATGCGGAGTGTGGAGGCTGTGCCGTGAACAGGAGGCTCGACCTTGCAGAGACAAGACAGAGCAGATACCTTTGCGACATGATTTGAGCAAGCCGTGAATGGTGATGACGTATAGGGTGAGGTCTGGTCAATGGTAAAAGAGGATTGCAGCCAAAAGAAAAAAATACGATTTCTTTTTTGGCTGCTCGGATATAAAGGGTAAATGAAGCGGAAAAACACTTTACTTTACTCTATTAGCCTATATATATGCTAACATAATGTAAAGTATATATGCAGGTATATATATACCTGCGGATATGAATATGTTTTGAAATAAAGAGGTATTTTTGCAACGATGTTTGAGACTGTATTCAGTTTCTCTTTTGGCTGCAAAATTTCAGTTTCCTTTCGGTCAGTGTAACAAGAGACACGACACGGGACAAAACAAGAGAAAAGGGGAAAATAGAGATAAATGAAAGCGATGAAACAAAGGTCTAAATAAATTTTGTTATATCGGCAAAAGAGTTCTATTTTGTTACGTATGTGTTACGCTTTGCAAATTATATCATCGCAACAAATTTATCTATAATAAAATACAAAATAGATGATTTAATTTTCCAGATTTCTCAATAAGGAAAAAAGCGAAAACACTTTCATCAAAAATATGTCTGTCCGCGAGCGGACGCTCCAAAGATAGAAAATGTTTTTCGAAGTAAAAAATTTTTCGGGAAAAGGCAAAAATCGCTGACGGAAAAAATTTTGCGTATCTTTACCGGCGAAAAATCACAAGAAATCATGGAAAACAATCAAGTGAAAAATTTTTCGCGCCGCATCTTTCCGACCGTCGGCGATCTTTTCGCCATGCTGGGCATCGTGCTCGGCGCCCAGGTGCTGATCGGACTGCTGCTTTCGGTCGTTTCCGGTTTCGCAGGCTTCGATGCGGAAACGGCGACTGCCGACCAGCAGGGACGCTATATGTGCATCCTTTATCTCGCGTCGATGAGCCTCGGACTGATCGGCGTGTTGATTTATCGCCGGAAGCGGGGCGGAACGGGCAAAATCGTCTCGTTCTCGACGGCGCGGCTCAATCCGATCCTGTTGCTGTGGGCTTGCGTGTTCCTGTTCGCCGTGGGGGTCGTCATCGAACCGCTGCTGGCGTTGCTGCCCGACATGCAACCGAATATGGGAAGCGGCATCTGGACGTTGATGATGCTCGTCGTCTTCGCTCCGTTCTTCGAGGAGATGCTTTGTCGGGGCGTGGTGCTCGGTTCGCTGCGGGCGAAATACGGCGTTGTTGCTGCATGGTTGGGTTCGTCGCTCTTTTTCGGTGTGCTGCACATCGCGCCGCAGTTGGTGGTCAATGCCTGCTTCATCGGTCTCATCCTCGGTTATATCTGTCTGGCGACCGGTTCGATCTGGGCCTCGATTCTGTTGCATGCGGTCAACAATGCCCTTGCGTATGCGATGATGTCGGTCGGCGATGGGGAGTTCCTGTTGATTGATTTGGTTGGCAGCAAGGGAATCTATGCTGCGATTTATTGCGCGGCGTTGATCGTGGCGTTTGTTTCGGCCTACAAGATGTGGACGGCGATTCGTCGGATGAAAGAGGCGGAGAACAATCGGGTCGAAGCGGCGGAATAGGAAGCGGCCGATAAGGGCCGGAAGCAGACCGACGGTTAATGTATCGGAAGTGCGGATTACGATCGAAAGAAGACTGACAGTTAATATATCGGAAGCGCAGATAACGGCCGAAAGAAGATGGACGGTCTATCGCGCTAATAAAATAATAAATCGGGAGGGAACTGCGTTAGTTCAAGTAAAATAACGTATCTTTGCCTGTCAAAACGATGAATTGGAAAAGAATTATAGCCGTTATGGCAGGGGCGTTGCTGCTGGCCGGTTGTCGGGAACTGCCCCGTTATTTCGTCAGCGATACGACCTTGGCCGAGGTCGGCAGTCGGAAACTTCGGGTGCGCGATGTGCAGCCTGCCGTGCCGCAAGGCATTACGGGCGACGACAGCGTGGCTTACGTGCGGATGTTCGTTGACCGTTGGGTGCGCAAGCAGCTCAAATTACAGGAGGCCGAGGTGCTCTTTTCCGCTTCGGAGGAGGACATCGACCGTCAGGTCGAGGCTTATCGGCAGGCGTTGTTGATCCGCAAGCTGGAACAGCAGTACGTCGATCGCAGCATCGACACGGTCTTCACCGACGAGGAGATTGCGGCATACTACCAAGCCCACAAGTCCGATTTCAAACTCGACCGTCCGGTCGTGAAGGGGGTGATCGTCCGCTTCCAGGAGGGTTATCGCCAGGCGGGCAAGCTGAAAACCTTGATGAAGGCGACGGGAAACGTGCAGCAGCAGGCTTTTCGCGATATCTGTGAAAAAAACAACTTCACGTTGACCGATTTTCAGGATCAGTGGGTCGATTTTTCGGAATTTCTGAACTATCTGCCGGCCTTGCAGTCGCAGAACCATAACTCGATGCTGGGCTCCGTGGCGACGGTGCAGGAGATGCGCGACAACAAGTCGCATTATTTCTTCCGGATCGACGCCGTGCGGCGCGAGGGCGACCCGATTCCGTTGGAGCGGCTGCGGACGACCATCCGTCGCATTCTCTTCAATCAGCGGCAGGGCGAGGTGATCCGCCGCCATGAGGAGGAGTTGCTCACGCGGGGGCTCGAAGAGAACAAGGTCCGCCTGTTCGTCGACGAGGAGATCCGGCGGGACAGCACCGAATTGAAAAAATAAGCACGATATATGAAGAAAAAGGGGATATTTGCGTTGTCGATTCTCTGCGCCTTGGGGGTATTCGCCCAGAAACAGCAGGTGATACTCGACCGGGTGATTGCCGTGGTGGGCGGTTCGTCGATTCTCCATTCGGAGGTGAGCGAATACGCCCATGCACTGGTAGCCCAGCGGCGGCAGGAGGGTTACACTTCCGACCGTGACCCGATGAACGAGGCGCTCGAAGCGATGATGACCCAGAAACTGCTCTACAATCAGGCGCAGATCGACTCGGTACAAATCAATTCGGGCGAAATTTCGTCGCGGGTCGAGTCGCAGATCAAGCAGATGATTACCGATGAGGGTTCCATTCTCCAGTTGGAGGCCAAGCACCACATGCCTGTTTTCAACATCCGCGAAAATCTGCGCCACCGCTACGAGGAGCAGGCTTATGCCAGCATGATGCGCAACGAGGTGATCAGCAAGGTGTCGGTTACGCCCGGCGAGGTGGAGCGTTACTACAAGTCGATTCCCAAGGACAGCCTTCCCATCATCGCCGACCAGTACGTCTATGCGCAGATTACCCGTTTCCCGAAGTCGATGACCGAGGCGAAACAGCGTACCCGCGAGCAGTTGCTCGATATGCGCGAGCGCGTCATCACGGGCAAGGCGCGGTTCGAGACGCTGGCCCGCATGTATTCGCAGGATCCGGGTACGGCGATGCGGGGCGGCGAGATGGAGCCTTCGACGCTCAATTCGCTCGACCAGGCTTTCGCCGACGCGCTCGAACAGCTCAAACCCGGCCAGATTTCGGAGGTCGTCGAATCGCAGTTCGGATTCCACATCATCCAGTTGATCGACCAGCGGGGCGAACTCTACCATTTCCGGCATATCCTGTTGTTGCCGATCTATACGACCAGCGAACTGGCTTCCGTCGCGCGCGAACTGGACAGCATTGCCCAGTTGATCCGTGCCGATTCGATCACCTTCGAGAAAGCCGCGCTGAAGTTCTCCGACGATGCCGCGTCGAAGATGAACGGCGGTATCGTGTCGAACCACGACTTCCTCGAACGCACCTATGCCGACGCCAAAATGACCGTTACGAAGTTCCTGCGCGAGGATTTCGCCCAATTCCGAGCCTTGGACGACTACAACGCCCTGCTTACGCTGAAACCCGGCGAGATCTCCGCCTCGTTCCTGACGCAGGACATGATCGGCAACCAGTTGGGGAAGATCGTCAAGTTGGTGGAGGTCATTCCGACCCATCCCGCGTCGCTCGAATCCGATTACCTGCGCATCGAAGAGATGGCTTTGCAGGAGAAGCAGACGCGCGCTTTCACCGATTGGCTGTCGAAGAAGATCGACGGCATGTACGTCTACATCGACCCCGAATTCCGCAACGGCGAATTCGAAAACAAGCATTGGGTAAAATAGCGTTCCGCCGTGCGTAGAATCGTCTCCATAGCCGTCGTGTTGTTTGCGGTCGGAATCGTTCTCGGAAACGGTGCTCGTCGGGTGCTTGAGGAATCGCCAGCGGCGGCCGCATCCGCATCCGGACAGTCGGATGAGGCGCCCAAGCAGGAACGTCGCCGAATCAACTGGAAAGCCGACAACGCCGGCCCTGTCGCCCCGGGCGACTCGACGATTTTCCTCGTCGGCAATTTCGCGGCCCAGCACAACGGGGCGTTGATTTCCTGCGACAGCGCCGTGCAGTATTCCGAACGCCATTGGGAGTTCTTCGGCCATGTGCTCATCAACAAAAACACGACCTACGTTTACGGCGATCGGGCCAGTTACGACGGCGATCTGAACGAAGCCCAGGTCTATTCAGACCTGATCAAGGTGGTCGACGGCGATGCCACGCTCTATACCTATACGTTCGTCTACAACACGCAGACCAACGTGGGCGAGTTCAGCGGCGGCGGCATCCTGCTCAACGGCGCGAACCGGCTCGAATCGCAGCGAGGCTATTACTATGGCGACGAAAAGCGGGTCGCCAGCGTCGACGAGGTGCAGATGCGCAACGAGGAGTATGCCCTCAAAGGCGATTCGGTCGTTTACGACCTTGCGAACGACAATGCCTTCTTCTTCGAACACACGAATATCTGGAACCGCGATGGCGATTATCTCTACGCCGATCGGGGCCTTTATCGGAAAGCCGATACGGCCTATTTCGTTACGCGAAACGGTTATCTGCTGACCGAAAAGCAGGAGATCTGGAGCGACAGCATCGACTATTTCCGTCCGCGGGGGCACGTCGTGCTGCGCCACGACCTGCAAATCGACGATACGGAACATAAGTCGTTGGCTTTCGGCGATTACGGCGAGTATTGGCAGTCGCCCGACCGGGCGTTTCTGACCCGCCGTCCGTCGATCGTCAGCTACGATACGCAGCAGGGCGATACGATCTTCATGCGTTCCGATTCGATGTACCTTTACACGCTCAATCGTTTCGAGGAAGCTCGCCGGCGGGTGCGCGAGGCTGCTATCGCCGATTCATTGGCTCGGATGCGGGCGGATTCGTTGGCTCGTGCGCAGTTGACGGAAGCGGGCGGTCCGGACGGCGATGCAGTGGTCGACGACCGTCCGATGACGGAAAGCGGAACGGCGGCATTGGGAGCCGTTTCGGACGGACGGGTCGATTTGACTGAAAAATCCGTCGGCGATACGATTCCCGAAGCCGGTGCGCCGGATACGATGCGGGTGATCGACCCGCTCGATACGTTGACCGGCGAGGCTCGCAAAGCTTACCTCAAGGAGCGGAAACAGCAGGCGGAGGCAGCCCGTAAAGCTGCGGCTGCGGCTGCGAAAAAGGCGAAATTGGATACCATCGCCGCTCGCCGCAAGGCGAAGAATGCGGCCAAATTGGATGCTCAGAAGGCCCGCGAGGAGAAACGGGCCGAAGCGCGCCGACAAAAGGCTTTGTTGAAACTCGATGCCCGACGGGCTCGTGCTGCACGCAAAGGCCGGCCGTTCGGCAAGGTCGATTCGGAGGTGCTGGCGCGATTGGATTCGTTGTCGGAGCGCGTCGCAGCGGAACTGGATTCGTTGTCCGGTTGGGTACTCGATTCGACGCTGCAGGTGCAGCGCGCCGGTTTGTTGCGTCCCGATACGGTGGCGAAGGTGCAGCCGGACAGCATCTATCGGTTGGTGAAGGGCTTCCGCAGGGTGAAAATCTATCGCACCGATTTTCAGGTCGTTTGCGATTCGATCATCGGCATCAGCACCGATTCGACCCTGCATCTCTACATCGAACCGGTGTTGTGGAACGAAAACAACCAGGTAACCTCCGACAGCATGACGGTTTACACCGAGCGGCAGCAGATCACGCAGGCGAAATTCTTCGGCGAGCCGATCATGTCGAGCGAACTCGATACGGTCTATTACAACCAGATCAAGGGCAAGACGATGACGGCCTTTTTCCGCGACAACCAGATCTATCGCAACGACGTTGTCGGCAATGCGCAGACGATCTACTACATGACCGACGGCGAACCGCCCGTGGTTACGACCATGGGGGTCATCGAGAGCGGCGACCTGTCGTTCTATTTCGAGGAGAAGAAATTGGTGCAGATGACCTGGCGGGCCAATCCCGACTATAAGTTCTATCCCGTTTTTCCCGATTTCCAGGTGCCCGAGGATCAGCCGCTTTATTTGAAAGGGTTCCATTGGGAAGGGGCGCGCCGACCGGCGAAAAACGAGGTGTTCGACCGTGTGATCCGACCTACTGAGCGGGCGAGCCGTTTGCAGCTTGCGCAGCCCGATTTCCCGATCATGCAGCGGATCGAGGCCTACAAGCGGCAGCTCATCGAATCGCGACAGTGGGTGGATCGCAACGAGCCGGTCGATGACCAGACCGTCGAATGGATGCACGATTTGGGTTACGAGGTCGGCCAACCGCGTGCCGAATCCCGCCCTGTCGAAGGGGGACAGGAGCAGCCTGATACCCTCTCCATAACCCGTCCCGTCCCCCAACAGCCTGTTCCGAGTGTCGAATCGCAGCCGCAGGCCGTGCCGGATTCCGTGCTGCGTATTGAACGGACGGCGGAGGAGACGCCCGCCGAAAAAACGTCTGTTGAAACGAATTGATCCATGCCGCACGATAATTCCGACGAACTGTTTCCGATCGTGGCGGACGATGGCCGCGTCATCGGTTCCGCCACGCGCGGCGAATGCCACGGCGGTTCGATGCTGTTGCATCCGGTCGTGCATCTGCACGTTTTCAATTCAAAAGGCGAACTTTATTTGCAGAAACGGCCCGACTGGAAAGACATTCAGCCCGGACGTTGGGATACGGCGGTCGGAGGACACGTTGACTTCGGAGAAACGGTCGAGGAGGCTTTGCGGCGCGAAGCGCGCGAGGAGTTGGGAATCGAGGGTTTCCGGCCCGAGCGGATTGCCGTGTACCCGTTCCGGTCGGAGCGCGAGCGGGAGTTGGTCTACGTCCACCGCACAATTTGGGACGGGGCGATCGTGCCGAGTGCGGAGTTGGCTGGCGGTCGGTTCTGGAGCCGGCGGGAAATCGTCGATTCGATGGGCAAAGGAATTTTCACGCCCAACTTCGAAAGCGAAGCGGCGTTGCTCTTTTTTTCGGAATAAACCCTGCGAAAAACGGATTTCGGCGTCCCTCCGACTTGTCGAATGAGTCTACAAACAAGGAGTGCCCGGTTTGGTTGCCGGACACTCCTTCGTTTTCATCCGATAGCGGATCGGTTTTACGGATTGTAACGTCTGTACCGCTCTTTTTCGACCCAGTGGTATCCGTCTTCTTCGTAACAATCCCACCGCCATAAAAGCTCCTCGTCCGTCAGTTTCTCGATGACAAGGATTCGGGCATCGGCTGCTTCTTCGTCATCATAGTAAAAACTGAATCGGTTGCCCGAGCAGCTCCAGGTGAAGCGGTCATCCTCGTTGCGATCGGTAGGAGTATCGAGCCCCTTGTATCCGTAGTGATCTTCGTGGATCAACATGTAATCCGGATAATCGAGGTCGATCCATTCGTCATCTTCGCTGTCGTATTCGGACATACATTGCCAGATACCGGTCAGCAAAGCGGTATCGACGGATGTATCTTCATCGTCCGAGCAGCCGCATCCCATGAGGGCGATGGCCAGGCAAAGGCCGTAAATAATCGTTTTTTTCATCTCGATTCAGGATTAGAATTTCAAACCTATTTTGACGAAGAACGAATTGACGCTGAACCCGTCGCCGCTTTCACCTTCGTATTCGAATTTCATGCCTTGATGCTGCCAGCCGAGACCGAAGTTCAACCGTTTGTAGTTCAGTCCGATGCCGTACGAAGCATAGAAACCGCCCTTCAAATCCAGTCCCTCATCGTCTGCAAAATCTTTGGTTCCGACCACTCCGGAACTGAAGCCGAGGTCGATCGCTACATAGGGTGCGAAATGGTCGTTTACCGGATAGTAACCTTTCAAATCGAGGAATACGGGCATCATGCCGACTTTCCACTGATCGTCGCAGGCGTACTGGAATCCGACACCCGCACCGATGAACGCATATTTGGTGATGCGCACACCGTGAACGGTTTCGATGAACGGACGTCCGTACTTGGCATCTTCCGAATCGCCGCCCTCCTTGATCGTTCCGCCCATGCCGTAACCGACGTTCAGTTCGCCTTCGTACCAGATGTCCACTTTATGCGAACTGGGTCTGATAGGTCTTTTCTCGATTCACGCGCGTAACCGTCGTTTTTTGCGCTTGTGAAACTACCGGTGCAGCGAATATCGCTACGACCGTCATGATAAATAATTTTTTCATCGTGTTGAATTTAAGTTTGAGTTAAAAAATAAGGATGATTGAATCGGATGAATTTTACTTGGTTTTGGTAATGGTCTCTTCCACGTGGATGTGGGCATCTTCGTTTTCGATTTGCCCCTCCTTGAAGAGTTTTTTGATCCATGCGTCGTTGCGTGTTCCCTCGCGGAACCCGGTGTAAACGGCAGGGAAACCGACCATATCGACGATCATGACATATTTCCCGTCGCGCTCGGCGGGCTGCTCGATTTTAATGGGATTGCCTTCGGAATCGAACGTATCGACGATCTGGGTCCGGTGCCGGATGTTGAATTGAGGCACGACGATGAGATCGGCGCCGGTTTCGCGGCAGAAATCGTAGGTTGCTTGAGCTTTGAGCAGATCGACGTCGATGGCCGCTACGCGTTTTCCGTCCATGAGTTTGCCTACCAGATACTCATTGCCGGACAATCCTTCGGGAATGTCTTGGCGGGCGGAGCCGGTGAAAGTGGCGCGTTCGAAGGTTTTCCCGTCATCGTTTTTGGATAAGACTTTGACCGTCGCCACCAAAGGCGTTACGAGCATTTCATGGCCGGCTTCGAGACTGAATGCTTCGGTGTGTTCGAAAGTCTCTTGAATTCCGGTCAGTTTGGTGGTCGTGATCGTTTTGGTCGTGCCGCGTTGGGCCCAGGCGCCGTGAAAGCCTGCGAGCAATGCCAGACCCGCAAGCAACAAGGAACGTGTGGATTTCCTCATAATTGAAGAATTTTTGGTACACCCGAACCCCTGAGATGCGATTATTAAAATAAAGAAAGTGTGGAGTTCGATCGGTTTATCTGGTGAGAGGCTCTGGCAAGCCCGAATACAAATAAACAATACCCCACACTTGTACGGCTTGGTGAGCACCAATCATGCCGATACAAGTGATGAGTGTGTCGTTTTCCCTGTATTCGCGAAATTTACCAGATTTCTCACCAAGGATAAAAGCGAAACACTTTCATCAAATATGTCCTTGTCGTGTGGAACGACGGGGCAAATATAGAAAAATGTTTCTCAATACGCAACACTCGTCGGGGTATTGTTGTTGAAAATAAGTCGGTGCAAAGTTCCGAAAAACAAAATTTTTCTGCAACAGCTGCTCGTCTGGAAATGAAATTTTGTTATTCGTAATTTGGGGCGCAAGATTCCGCCGCGAAGCCCGCGTGAACATCATAAAAGCAAGTCGGCAGGGTATCGAAAGCCCCCCTGCCGCTCACGCGGACGGATACAAAAAAGACGGTCGCATCGCTGCAACCGTCCGTTTTCGTGAGCTGTTGACGAGGCTTGAACTCGTGACCTCTTCCTTACCAAGGAAGTGCTCTACCACTGAGCTACAACAGCAATGTGCTGAAATTCAGTGGCCAGCAAATGCAGAAAAAGAGCATTCAGGCATGGGGTACAACATTGTGTCCAACAATCGCCACCCGCAATCGCTTGCAGGTTAATGATTAAGTGATTTATTAATAGCTAATTGGTGCAGTATGACAAAAAAGAGGACAAACATTGCTCAAAGGGCATAATTAAGCCCTGTTTGCAATGTTTGTCCTCGTGAATCGCGGAGAAAAATGCGCGCGTGAAAAAATGGCGCCTTTTTCCCTATTCGCTCTTTTTAAAAATGTTTTGGCGATTTGATGAGTGTGAAAAAAGGACAAACTTGGACGAACCGTCTGTCTGCTGTCGTTCTGTCCAAGTCTGTCCCAATAATGGCATTATTCATCCAGGCCTGTGATGCTCGTAAACTCGCGCCACTCAGAAGCGGATTTATAGGCGTTGGCGCAACCCGACGGCACTTTCAAAACCGAATACGAACTAATGCCAGAGAAAACGGAGTCGCCGCATTTCGGAGGCGTTGCTGTACCGATCTTAAATAACTGCAACTCGGAATCCTGGTAGAATGCGTGATCCCCGATGGACTCCACTTGCGTGCAGGCCGAAGCATCGAAGGTCTTCAAATTCTTCAATTCACAGAATGCGCCGTAATAATAATAAGAAGAAGAATAATAATCATACCCACCCTCGATAGTTTTCAATTGGGAACCTTTTTCGAAGGTTACGGTTGCCAAGGAAGAACAGCCTTTGAAAGCTGCGGCCTCGATGGTCTCTACACTGGCGGGAATTTCGATAGACGT
>CANQGQ010000020.1 GCA_947623305.1 uncultured Alistipes sp.
AACGCCAGTTTGTCGGACAAAGGTACAGCTCGCTACCGTCTGGCGACGGTAAAAATCCGCTCCGAAGAAATTCCGACAGTAGTTTCGGCAAATCCTCGAAGCGGAGTTTGGAGCCGGTGCCGTTTCTCATGCAATGATACAGCGGTTTTTCGAGTCGCGAAAGCCTTGTTTCCGGCCATAAACGGACTGGACGGGACCTCCGAATGATTCCGCACAAAAGGGGGTCTATCTTGGTGCGTGCATTCGTTCGTTCATTCATTCATTCGTTCATTCATTCGTTCGTGCATTCGTGAATGACGGAATGAGTTCAATCGAACACGCTTGTATTCACTATTTCTCGAATGCAATCTCGCAAGCGGTCATGCGCTCGTTCTTGCACAATCGAATGCGTGAACTTGTGAGTTCAAGAATGAATGAACTCGTGAATTCATGAACTCATGAACTCACGAACACAAGAACGAATCCAAGAGTCCGATGACGAATGATACCGACAAATCCCAATAAATGTATTGCTCTATGAAAAACACACCTGTAAACATCGCCGTCTGCAATCAGAAAGGCGGCATCGGAAAATCGACCTTCACGGTTCTGCTCGCAAGCTATCTGCACTATGTCGTCGGATACGATACGTTAGTCGTAGACTGCGACTATCCCCAATGGTCGATCCATGCCCAACGCGAACGGGAGCTTGCTGCCGTCGAAAAAAACGATTTTTATAAATTGTTGATGGTACGGCAGTATAAACAGACCGGACGCAAGATATGGCCGATAGTCCGGTGCCTGCCTACGGAAACAGCAACAGTCGTTGCCGATTATATCGAAGAAAGCGGTTATCGGCCCCGGTTCGTCTTTTACGATTTACCGGGTACCGTCAATGCGGAAGGCATCATCAAAATTCTCTCGGAACAAGACTATCTGTTCGTTCCGACGAAAGCGGATAAAGTCGTCATGGAAAGTACGCTCTCTTTCGCGAATATCCTGCACAAGCATCTGGTACAAAACGGAGCGTTTCGGCTGAAAGCCCTTTATCTGTTCTGGACGATGATCGACCGGCGGGAGCGTACGCCGTTGTTCGAGCAATACGAAACCGTCATACGGAAACTCGGCCTCTCATTGCTGCAAACGCACATTCCGTATCGCTCGAAGTTCAATAAGGAACTGCTCTCGACGGGCGAAGGTGTCGGACGCTCCACGATTCTGGCCCCTGAGAAAGGATTTGCCCGCGACGCTCAAATCGAAGCGTTGGCTGAAGAGATACTGGAAATCATCAAACAGCAATAAGATTAAGATATGGCCAAACAGGAAAAAATAGAAATTGATGAAGAGTTGATGCGTCAAATGATCGGCGGACGGATACCGGATACGACTTCTGTCGTTATTGCGGAAACACCATCCAAAGAGGTGCCGTTAATGGATCCGCCTCACGAATCACGTCGACGCCGGCTATCCATGCCCGATTTCGAGCGGACATTTTTGCGACTGTTGGACATCCGTTATCGTGCGGCGATTTACATCAGTATCGAGACTAAACGCAAAGTCTTGGAGGTCGTGCGGAAACTCGGCGACGACCGAATGACGCTCACCTCCTATGTGGAAAATATCCTGCTGCATCATCTCGAAAGTTATAAGGAAGATATAAACCGTCTCCATAAAGAGCAAAACACAAAAAATCTGTTATGATCGCTATAATAATGTTTCTTTTTCTCTTTGTCGGATTGAGCGGCTTTTTCTTTCGCGGTCGGTCTTTCCGAAAATTGATCGGCAGGGATCTATTCGGAACCAAATGTAAATTTGTTCGGAAGTCGATACCTCTCGAACAAACATCATCTGCCATAGAGCCCTTGTCAGTAATCATATCGAATCGTTATGTTTCCGGCCGGATGCGGCCAGAACCGGACTTTCCGACCGTTTCGGCGACAACTGATCGTACATTCGCCTCGGTAACCGAGCGTCAGCCATCCATGACCGATTGGAACGCATTGGTCGTGCAGCCGGCCATCGGTGAGGAGGGTGAGCCGGAAATGCCGGATGAAACGATGCCGAGCCTAATGCCCCGACCTTCGCTCTCCGCCGAAATCCGCGACCCCGAAGTCCATGCGTTGCTCGGTTCGTTGGAAGCCGGAGAACGGGTGATTGCGGGCGATGCTACCGATGAAGAATTGCAGGCGATCGAAAATTTCGATATGCGTGCCTATGTTTAACATCCAAATAAACTAACCATGAAATGGGATAACGAATACGGTTGATGCCGGACTATTGAGGAAGTGCTTTTCGCTTCCGTTCGGGGCGCAGGTTGTGTAAAAAGGCCTCTGCGGCCTTTTCCATACTTTCAATCAAACAATATATCCGATGAAAAAACGTGCAATTTCCACTATTTCGGCCTTACTTATCGTAATGTCCTCGTATGCGCAAGGCAGCGGCATGGCCGGCATCAATGAAGCTACTAACATGGTCACCTCCTATTTCGACCCGTTGACCAAACTCATCTTCGCCGTTGCCGCCGTACTGGGTCTCGTAGGCGGTGTCCGTATCTACTCGAAGTTTTCTTCGGGCGACCCTGACGCCTCGAAAAGTGCTACGGCACTCTTTCTCGCCTGCGTCTTTTTGGTCGTCGTCGGTACGGTCTTACGCTCTTTCTTCCTGTAAGCGTATGGCCGAGTACCAAATCAACAAGGGCGTTGACCGCAAGGTCGAGTTCCAAGGGCTGACTTCACAATATCTTTTCCTCTTCGTCGGGGGATTGGGAGCTGTCTTCCTTGCCTTCGTCATCCTCTTCATGGCCGGTGTCCCGCAGGTTGCGTGCATTCTTTTCGCTCTTGTAGCCGGAGGTCTGCTCACGTGGGCGACCTTTTCGCTGAACCGACGTTACGGCCCGAATGGGTTGATGAAACTCCTGGCCTCGCGGCAGCATCCGCGTCGCATCATTCACCGCCGGAACATCCGGCATCTTCTGAACTGTAAAAAACGACAATCATGCGCGGAACATTGAAAACAACTACGCTGGAATCGAAATTTCCGCTTCTGCAAGTCGAGCAGAATTGCATCGTTTCAAAATTCGCAGACATCACTGTCGCTTACCGTGTCGTGCTACCCGAAATCTTTACTCTCACTGGCGAGGAGTACGAAACGATGCAAAGTGCTTGGTGCAAAGCTCTGAAAGTATTGCCCGACCATACTGTCATTCACAAACAGGACTGGTTCGTCGAAGAACGTTACACTTCCGAAAACGAGGACAAAAATTCGGGGTTCCTCTTCCGCGCAAACGAACGACATTTCAACGAACGACCCTATCTGCGACATTCGTGCTATCTCTTCATTACCCAAACCACACCCGAACGCCTGCGGCAGACTAGCGCTTCATCCGTCTTGTGCCGCGGATTCATCATTCCCAAAGAAATTCGGGACAAGGGAGTCATCGACCGTTTCATGGATGCTGTCGGGCAATTGGAGAGTATCATCAACGAAAGCGGCCTTTTCACCGTCGAACGTCTTTCGGAATCCGAGATCGTAGGGACGAATCAGGATGCCGGGCTATTGGCTCGGTACTTCGCTTTGTCGGACGAGCAGCAGGCAGCAGTGAATGAAGACTTCCGGCTCGATTCGGATACAATGCGCATCGGAGACAAATACCTTTCGGTGCACACCCTCTCGGATTTGGATCATCTGCCGCAGGTCGTTGCAACGGACAACCGGTACGAACGGCTCTCGACCGACCGCAGCGACTGCCGCCTGTCGTTCGCCGCTCCGGTCGGGCTGCTGCTCGGCTGTTCGCACGTCTACAACCAATTCATCTTCCTCGACAACCACGACGAAACGCTCAAACGGCTCGAAGCTACGGCCCGCAACATGACTTCGCTGGCGAACTACTCGCGGGCCAACGCCCTCAATCGGGAGTGGATAGACCTCTATCTGAATGAAGCGCACTCGCAGGGGCTCCGCTCCGTTCGTTGTCATTGCAACGTCATGGCATGGGCCGAAGATGTTGCCGAATTGAAACGAATCCGCAACGAAGTGGGTTCCCAACTCGCTTTGATGGGCTGCACGCCTCACCACAATACCGTCGACGTGCCGGTGCTTTACTGGGCCGGCATTCCCGGCAACGAAGCCGACTTTCCTTCGGAGGAATCATTCCATACGTTCCTCGAACAAGCCGTTTGCATGTTCTGCGGAGAAACGAATTATCGCTCGTCCCTTTCGCCGTTCGGCATCAAGATGGTCGACCGTATGAGCGGCGTTCCGGTGCATTTGGACATTTCGGACTTACCCATGAAGAAAGGGGTCATCACGAACCGTAACAAATTCATTCTCGGCCCATCGGGTTCGGGCAAGTCGTTCTTCACGAATCACATGGTCCGGCAGTATTACGAACAAGGGACGCACGTTTTGTTGGTCGATACCGGCAACTCCTATCAGGGGCTTTGCAGTTTGATTCATCGGAAGACCAAAGGTCGCGACGGCATCTATTTCACCTATACCGACGACGACCCCATCGCATTCAACCCGTTCTACACGGACGACGGCGTGTACGACATCGAGAAACGCGAAAGCATCAAAACGCTGCTGCTGACCCTCTGGAAACGGGAATCCGAAGCACCGACCCGTTCGGAGGAGGTCGCCTTGTCGAATGCCGTGAATCTCTACCTCTCGAAACTCAAGTCCGACCCGCAGATCACCCCTTCGTTCAATACGTTTTACGAGTTTCTGATGACGGACTATCGTTGTTTGTTGGAACAAAAACACGTGCGGGAGAAAGACTTCGACCTTGCCAATCTTTTGAATGTCCTCGAACCTTTCTACCGGGGCGGTGAGTACGATTATCTGCTCAACTCCGACAAGCAGCTCGGCCTGCTGTCGAAACGTTTCATCGTTTTCGAGCTGGACAACATCGCCGATAACAAGACCTTGCTACCCGTCGTAACGATCATCATCATGGAGACCTTCATCAACAAGATGCGACGGTTGAAAGGCATTCGTAAGATGATTCTCATCGAGGAATGTTGGAAAGCGCTCACTTCGGCGAACATGGCGGCCTACTTGCGCTATCTCTACAAGACCGTCCGCAAGTATTTCGGCGAGGCGGTCGTCGTAACGCAGGAGGTCGACGACATCATCTCATCGCCCATCGTCAAGGAATCCATTATCGACAACGCCGACTGCAAAATTCTGTTGGACCAACGTAAATACATAAACAAGTTCGACCGGATTCAGACACTGCTCGGACTGACGGACAAGGAGCGGGGGCAGGTGCTTTCGATCAATCTCGCAAACAACCCCGACCGACATTATAAGGAGGTCTGGATCGGGCTGGGCGGCGTACAATCGGCCGTCTATGCCACGGAGGTTTCCCCGTCAGAATACCTGTGCTATACGACCGAAGAGACTGAGAAAATGCAAGTGATGGCCCTCGCCGAAAAATTGGACGGCGACATCGAAGCCGCCATTCGGCAACTGGCCCGCGAACGCGAACAACCCAAAAAATAATAAAATTATGAGTACGAAAAACACCGTTCCGGCCGATGCGCTATCAGCCCTTCGACAGGAAATCAAAGTACGCACCGAGATCGTGCGTACCGTTAATGCCTTGCAAGAGGAGATCGCTTTCGATCGCATTTGCGGCAGTTGGCTCTCTGCGGAAAATAACCTCACGGCTGCAATCCGCCGTATCGGGCGCATGACTTATCGCCTGCTTGTTTTCGACCATTCGCTTTGCTACAAACGACTGGTACAGGATGCCGTCATTTCGTCGGAGCGGCACACGTTGTCGTTCGGGCGTGCGGACGATCTCCGCGACGTCAATTTCGTCGATTACGACGAAGCAGCGGAAGTGCTGACGCTCGGTTGCTACGGCCGGTTCGTCGCCGAAGATTCGATCCCCCGACGTGGCAATGAGCGTATGGCAGCTGAAGAGTATTTGTTTAACGAGGAGGGTGAATGATGAAACTGCGAATTATCATACTATTGACGGGTGTGTTGCTCTCCGTCGGAAGCGTCCGCGCCCAGTGGGTGGTCAGCGACCCTTCGAATCTGGCGCAAAGTATTGTCAACTCAACCAGGCAGGTCGTCGAAGCGGCCCAAAATGGCCAGACCATGATACAGAACTTTCAAGAAACCGTAAAAATCTACGAGCAGGGGAAGAAATACTACGATGCCCTGCGATCCGTCAACAACCTCGTTCGTTCGGCTCGCAAGGTACAGCGGTCGATTCTGCTCGTGGGCGAAATCTCGGACATCTACGTCGATGGGTACCGACGCATGATCGCCGACGATAATTTTACAGCTGTGGAACTGGCAGCTATCGCCGCCGGATATGCCCGTATCATCGAGGAATCTGCTGCCGAACTGAAAGAATTGAAAGACATCGTCAATCCGACGGATATGTCGCTTACGGACAAAGACCGCATCGACGTGGTGGAACGGGTTTACTGGGCCTTGTACCGCCACCGGAATCTGGCCCGTTACTACACGCGCAAGAACATCTCCATTTCGATGTTGCGTTCCCGTGTACGGAACAATACCGAGCGGGTGATCGCACTTTACGGCACGGAAGAACAACGTTATTGGTAATCATGGTACGGTCTCTTTCTTTGACGGATAGCCTGCACGGAATTCTCCGCATCCTGTATACGGACATGATGGCGCTCTGCTGGCCCATGACGAAAGTCGCTACGGCGATCGCCGGCATCGGAGCGTTGCTCTACATCGCCTACCGCATCTGGCAGTCGTTGGCCCGGGCCGAGCCCATCGACCTCTTTCCGCTCTTACGACCCTTTGCCATCGGTATTTGCATCCTGTTTTTCCCGACGCTGGTGCTCGGTTCATTGAACGGTATTCTCTCACCGCTGGTGCAGGCGACCCATTCGCTGATGGCCGGACAAACGCTGGATATGAACGCATGGCAGCAGGAGTGCGCCCGCATGGAACAGCAGAACCGCGAACGGATGCCGGCTGAAAGCTACTATACCGAAGACGAAGCGATGGAACGTGAACTAAACGAACTGGGGCTGGACGACCAGACGCAGCAGACGCTCGACCGAATGCAGAGCGAACGATCCTCGTGGTCGTTCAAGGGGTTGCTTTGCAAAGCCTTCGCCTATATCCTGCAACTATTGTTTTCGGCAGCTACCGTCATTCTCGACGTGTTGCGAACGTTCTACCTCATCGTACTGAGTTTGCTGGGGCCCATCGCCTTTGCCATCTCCGTATTCGACGGTTTTCAGAATACGCTGGTGCAATGGTTGTCGAAATACATTTCGATTTACCTGTGGCTGCCGATTTCCGATCTCTTTTCGGCTATTATCGCTCGTTTGCAAACGCTCTCATTGCGGCACGACGCCGAGATGATGGCGCAGGATTACAACTGGTATTTCGATGCGAGCAATACCGTGAATTTAGTTTTTATGCTCGTAGCCATTTGCGGTTACCTATGTATTCCCTCCATCGCTTCTTGGGTCGTGCAAGCCAACGGTTTTTCTTCCTACAACCGGACGATTTCACAGGCCACGTCGCTCGTTAGCGGCGGTGCGGGATGGTTCGCCGGCAAAGCATGGGCCGGCTCGAAATCCGCCGCCGAAGCGACCGGTACGATGGCTGGCAAGGCGGGCAAAGGAATCGCGACGGCTACACGTCTTATCCTCAAAAAATAACTCGTTATGGAATTCAAGTGTCTGACGAATATCGAAACTTCGTTCCGGCAACTGCGTATGTACGCTTTCGTCTTCGCCGGAATATGCGCCGTCGTTATGATTGCGGCGGTTTGGATGTCATACTCCTTCGCCGAACGGCAGCGGCAGAAAATCTACGTCCTCGACAACGGTCGTTCGCTTATGGTTGCTTTGTCGCAGGACCTCGCACAGAATCGTCCCGTCGAGGCCCGCGAGCACGTGCGGCGTTTTCACGAACTGTTCTTCACCCTTTCGCCTGACAAGGCCGCTATTGAATCCAACGTCGGACGAGCGTTGCAGATGGCTGATAAGAGTGCCTTGTCCTACTACAAGGTTTTGCAGGAAAAGGGATTTTTTAACCGGCTTATTGCAGGTAATATCACACAAATGATTAAGGTGGACAGTATGCAGTGCGACTTCGACCGTTATCCCTATCGGATTACGACCTATGCCCGTCAGCGTATCATGCGCGAAAGTACCATTACGGAACGGTCGCTCGTAACGACCTGCCGGCTGGTGAACACCACCCGCTCGGACAACAACCCGCAGGGCTTTCTGCTCGAAGAGCTGCTGATCGTCGAAAACAAAGACATGCAGACCTATGACCGCTAACCGATTCTCGTTTCGTTGCCGTGCCCGCTGGGTGCGGCGGCGTTTGCGGCACTGGCACGACACGTTGGCACCCGCAGCCCGCAAGCGAATCGCTCTCGGCGCATTTATGTTGCTGGTACTGGTGTGGGGGTGGTTCCTTTTTTACGGAATGCCGGACAATGCCCCTGCGATCCGCCGCTTGCAATTTGTTAGTATCCCTCAAAACCAGACCGAATATGGCGAATGAACAGAAACACAACAGCCCCGAACAGGATGTTTTGTCCGAGTTCGAGCGGCAACGGAAAATAAAAGTAGCCTCGTTGGCCGCAGTCGGAGCCTGCCTTGTCGGAATCTTGATTTGGTGGATGTTCCGGCCGGCACCCGTCGCTGACGATGCGGGCATGAACCGTATCAATACGACCGTACCGGACGGCAAGGCGCAGGCGACGGTCGGCGACAAGCAGAAAGCCGCCGAACAGATCCGGTCGGTCGAAGAACAGCACCGACGGATGCAGAGTTTGGGTGATAATACGTTCTCTCTGCTCGATGACGGTTCGAAGGCGACAGAGGAGGTCGATGCAACCGATAATCCCGCATTACGGGCGGCCGAAGCGAACCGCGCCATGCAGACGCAGGTGCGGCAGTTCTACGCCCAGCCCGCGCACAATACAGAGGTCGAGACGCTGAAAAAGCAGGTAGAAACCTTGCAGGCGCAGCTCGATGCAGAACAGCAGCGGCCTGACCCGCTCCAATTGGCCGAAGAGCAGTACAAACTGGCGCGGAAATATCTCGGCGGTACTACGGAAGAGGAGGTTGAGCATGCGCCCGCCGACCGTCGTAAAAACCGGTTGTCCGTCATGCGGCCCGTACGCGAGGGCGACGTCGAGGCATCGACGCTCAACCCCGAAATGGACTTTACGCGCGAGCGGAACTTGGGCTTTCTGACGGCCGCAGGACGAACCGCCGAAACGAATGTCTCGACTGTGCAGGCCTGTATCGCCGCGACGCAAGTCGTGCGAGCCGGGAGCATGGTACATTTGCGGTTGTTGAATGCCGTGCGCATCGACGGCGTAACGATTCCCCGTAATACGACGATTTACGGTACAGCGGTGATCGCCGGTATGCGCCTGCATGTCGAAATTACCTCTATCGAGTATGAAGGGCATATCTTCACCGTCGAAGCCTCCGCCTACGATATGGACGGGCAACCCGGACTGAACATTCCCGACTCGAAAGAGCGCTCGGCTCTCAAAGAAGCATTGGCGTCGATCGGGCAAACGGCCGGTACGAGTATCAACGTAACACACAGCACCGGGCAAGCCGTACTCTCGGAATTGGCACGCGGCGGCTTGCAGGCTTCATCCCGCTATGTCTCCGAGAAGTTGCGCGAGGTGAAAATCACCCTCAAAGCCAACCACCGGATATTATTGATTTCCAAAGAAGAGTAGACCATGAAACGAAACATCATTTATCCCATGCTGGTCGTCGTGGCGTTCATGCAGACGGTCGCAGCCAAAGCCGGAAGCGACGAACCGCAGTCGATACAACCCGTTCGCATCGAGGCCGGGTACACCAAGACCGTGCACATCCTCTTTCCGTCGGCCGTAACCTATATCGACATCGGCTCGATGGACATCATCGCCGGAAAAGCCGACGGGGCCGAGAATGTTGTGCGCGTGAAAGCCGCCGTACGGGATTTTTCGGGAGAAACCAACCTGACGGTCATTACGGAAGACGGCGGATTCTATTCGTTCGATGTTCATTATGCCGAGAAACCTGCGGTATCGACGATGAACCTGACCGAAGCGCCGCAGCCATCTTCCGACCGGACGACAACAACCGAAGCCCCGAACCGTCCGATTCCAGCTACCGAAGGGCGTGTATTGCTTCGGGAGGTGGGGCGCGAAAAACCGGCGATGGTGAAACGACTGCTGAACGACATCTACCGTCAGAACCGGACGGACACGAAAGGCATCCATGCAAAAAAGTACGGCATCGAAGTCGAAGTGAGGGGGATTTACGTGCACAACGACGTCATCTACGTCCACACGCAAATCGCCAACGAGACGAACATTTCGTTCGAGGTCGATTCGCGACGGTTCATCGTGGCGGACCGAAAGATGACCAAACGCACGGCACAGCAGCAGATGCCCGTCGATATTCTGCGCGTCTGCAACGACCCGGCCGTCGTGCGGGGCCGACAACGTCTTCGCACGGTCTTCGCTCTGCCGAAACTGACCATTGCGGACGATAAAGTGCTGCTGCTGGAAATCATCGAGAAAGACGGCGCACGACATCAGACCGTGGAAATAGGCGCGAAAGACCTGCTGGCAGCAAAGTTACTGTAACGAAGCCAGCGACGGTTCGGATTCCAGCTTTTTCAATAGCTCAAGCGTTCGCGGCGCAACTGTTTACGTGTATAGCATCTTAATTCTTCTTTTTTCAGATGGAAGACCGTACAGACGAAATTCATGTCCCGCGCTGAAAGTGCAGGCACTTCCTTGATGATCTCGCGAAATCCTTCGACACCGCCGTAAAAGTCGAACGCAGCGAAATAATCCTAAAGCCAGCCGCGCTCGATGATCCGCTGCACGACGATTTTGCGCGAACGCTGCCAGTCGAAATGCGCAAGGTCGTATTCCCAAAGCAGGGAGGGAGAGACCGTGTAATGCCCCGTTTTCGGGTTATAATCGTCGAATATCGTCATGTCGCAACCTTTCATAAAGATAATCATTTCCTCCGGCAAACGCAAATGGCGTTCCGTAAGACAAAATGTTCTTTTTCGCAACTATTTTCAAGTTTCACGTGTGCGTCTGCCAAAGGCCATCGAGGTTCATGATATAGCCCTCCGACTATTTATTTCATTGGATTCCGGCAACAGTCGATAATTCTTGCTCCGTCCATTCGGCAATGTCGAGTTTTACCAGTTGCCAGATTTTTTGGCGCAAACATCGCGGATCGACATCTTCGTCGGCTCGCGAAAAATCGGTCAGCAGTGTTGTGACTTCGTTGCGAATGGCACCATAGGGATAACGGTCTTCGTAAAAATCAAGCATCTGAGTGAAGCTATAATAGCTATGCAATTCATGCAAATCCCAAAAATCCTTTTTACGCCCTTTCCGCGAAACGGCATCGAGTTTCATGGCGGCAATTTCTTCCGGGGAAGCCATTCGGATACTATCATTGAAAACAGCTGGCCGGATAAAAGCATCCGTATAAAACAAATCGACTTTTACGCTTTCGTTGCGGTTTTTCCCGACAACATAAGAGGCTCCGAAACCGACTACCTCTCCGCAATCGCCGATGCAATAAGAAAAGCGTTGTCGCAACCACGACTGTAATTCCCGGAAATCGAGCGATCCATATTCCGCATCCGTAAAAAGATCTATATCATCCGACATTCTGTGCCCGAGTTGCAAGCTCAGTGCCGTACCTCCGACCAATCGGAACCGTGCGAACTTATCGCACGACATTATATCCAGCAATACTTCCCGTAAAAGCGGTGTGACGGTTTCGTAGTGAAGTGTGTTATTTGCCATCGTTCAGGTATTTGCGGATATTATCTTTCAAACCCAAAGCATAAGGATTTTCATCGGTATGCAAACATCGGAGAATTTCATCACGTCCGTAAAAGCGGACAATTTCTTCGATCTCCTCTTTTTCACCTCGCTCGAACGTTCGCTGTATCACGAATGCTTTGTTTTGTTGCCAGTCGATTCGGTTTCGGTCGACATCCCAAAACAGTACGGGGCGGAATTTTTCCAAATCAGGATGTTGATTGGCGGTTTGTTTCTGTTTGAGCCGGGCAATATCATAGTAGAGTTGCAAGGTCATCAAAAAACCTTCGGGCAACTCCAATTCTCGCTCGATTTTCAATGACAATGGAAGGTTTATATTCCGGCGCCCTTGAAGAATGGCATTCAGATTCTGCCGATACGTACCTATGCGCGAAGCCAGTGTTCCTCCGCGCAATTCCCGTTGCTTCAATTCACGGGCGAGATACAAGCCCGGATGAATGCCTTTTAACAGTTCGATTTTCGGTATCATAACGCACAAATGTAATCATATTTGATTACAAATGCAAATTTCATTCCGGCAATAATCACCCTACTTTTCCAAGACATCGGAAAGTCGTTCTGCCAACTTGAAACACCCTTCTAACTGCGGGGCGGCCTGCCCTTTGAAATTCATTCGATAACGGGCTTGCGTTTTCGATATTTCGAGAATACGAGTGTGCAACTGGTGGCACGTACGAGGGTGGATGGCGATGCGTTCTCTCCGGCATAGTTTGACGAATTGTTCCGCCTCGATCATTTCTCCGGCCATGAACCGTCGGGCGGCATCTTCCAATAGCATTCGTTCACGGTGTTCTCGTTCCCGACGTTGGAAAGCCTCGCGCTCTTCCTGCTGCCGACGGCGTTCCTTGTCTTTCGCTTCTTGACGTTGTCGAAATTCGGTGCGATAAGCGATAAGCGGCCTTGTATCCCATCCAAACGCTTCGTAAACAGCTATATAAGGCAATGGAATCCAGCAGTTCTCTTTCATTCGTTGTTGCATGGCGGCTTGCAGATGGCGTGCTTCCTTGGCAATCCGATCGAACAATTCGGGGAGTAACTGCATCCTTGAAACGGATCCATAGAAAAAACACACTTTGCCGATACGTTCGACTACGTGCATTTCGTCCCAATCGGAATTACCGTATTCATGTTTAGCCGCAAGATAATAACCGGCGTGTTCGTTGGCGAATGTTACTTCCTCGTAAGCCGAGACGATTCGGTCGTCCCGACCTACGGCGTAACGCAGAATTTTCAGTTTCATAATCGTTTGTTTTAAGGTTTATGTATGTGTTTGCCAGAGATCGTCGCGGTTCATGGTGTAACAACCCGACCGGTCTGGCTTTCCGTGATAGACCAGTCCGCCGACAATACCCAGACTGCCGTCGGGGTAACGCTGCTTGAAGAGAAACGAATAAAGTGCGAAATCCCTGTACAGTTCGATTTCACAGGGATGCGAGGGATGTTGTTCCCATGCTTTGAGTTTGTTCAGACACGCTTGCAGGGAATTGTCGCCGATGCTTTCGGCGTAGCGCACTACCTCGTCGTAGTGCGCTTGACATAGAATTTTCATGATGTCGTGTGTTTAGGTTCGGTCGGAACGTTGCTCCGACAATAGAATAGCATCGTTCCGGCTTTGTTTTTTCGACGGGTTTCGACCAGAAGCCCGCGTCGGAGCAAATCCGCGTAAACTTCACGGATATAGCAGTTGCAGGGTGAATCGAACGAATTGCCCAACGGCCGACGCACGGTATGCACCATGAAACGGCCGACGAGCAGGTCGAGAATCTCTTCCCGCAGTTTGTAGTGATTCGGGTCCGGCGTTCGGAATGCATCCAGCAATGTTTCTTCGATTGAAGTAGCATAGGTCGTGCGGTAATAATTCATCTCTTCTTCCGGCGTAAAATCGTACAGACGCTCGTATTTGTCCGTACATTCATAACGGAATGATTCGCCGCGTGCGAGCAGCTGTTCGATAAGCGGAATGTGCCGTTCTTCGGTCGGGCCGGAAAGCGATTCGGGGTGGCAGTAAAGCCGGGTTTTGCCTAATAAGAAATAAGGACAGCCGAATTTGTCGTCTTCGATGCCGAATCCGGCATCGGCGAACAGTCCGCGTATTTCCGTATAGAATCGGTCGTGTTGTTCGGAGGCCATATAACCTCCGTTGTATCCGGCTTCGATGCGAAACCAGATGTCGTGGATAAGCGTGTCATTTTGCATTGTTCTTGAAATAAAACCCCCGCGACCGAATCGGCCGCGGGCGTATTGAACGAATTAAAAAAGCGTTACGCTGCCTTGGCGGATTCGCGTTCGCTTGCTTCCAGATGTTCGGTAATCATCCGCGCGGCCCGATTCACATCCGTCAGAATATCGAACAGATATTTGGGGTCAGCTTTGAGATTTTCGAGCCAGTGTTTGAGATAGGCGGCATTCTCGTCGCGTGGTGTTGTCGCGAAGCCCAATAATGCACCGCAAAGTGTGGCCGTAAACTCCGCCACGAGTTCTTCACGGGCATAGTCCGCATCTCCCCACGAGGTGTTGAGTTTCCTGCCGAGCCGCGATTCCACACCGGTACTGTGCGCCATCTCGTGAAGCAGTGTTCCGTAAAACTCCGCACCCGAAGGGAACTGCGTTTTAAGCGGACAGATGATTTTGTCGAGCGACGGAATGAAACAAGCTCGGTCGCTGTATTTCAGGTCGATGGGACAGACCCATCCCTGCCGCTCAACCAGCGAATCGAGTGTTTCGCAAGTTACGCCGTCCGAATAGTCTTTCGGATCCGTTTCAGCTGTAAGTTGCGCATAACGTTCGGGCTGTTTTTCGTCCATGTCCGTCTGGTCGATATTGAAGACCGGATAATATCGCATCACGGGCATCGCATCGTATTGTTTCTGCATTTCGCGCGGAAGTTTGTAATACTCTTCCGGTTCGATTTTTCGGCGAGTCTCTTTATGCCGGATATACATCTTCCAGAAATAGACCGGAAAAGAAGAAGAACCCTTGCGGATGTTCAACCCCTCCTCTTTGGCTTGTTTGAAAGTGAGGAAAAGCGGTGTCTTGAATTGCTTCATCTCCGAAAGAATCAAAAGCAGCAATACATTCCCTGCCCGATAGGGCGTTCCGCGCAGGTTGCGCGGCAAACCGTGTGTCATGTCGGCGATCCAAGGTTTCTGCCATTCGTCGGTCATGGTCTCTATTTTGCGAATCATCAACTCCGCGAAACGCGGAGCGATGCTCTCTATCAAGTTGGTATTCATAGTTGTAAGTTTTAATCAGAAATCGTTTCTTCCGTTTGGCGGGCTTGTCGCCACAGACGGATTTTCTCGTCATTGCTTTGCCGGTTCCACCATATATGGCAGTAATCTTGAAAATCGTCGTAATCGTCCGCACGAAGCCCCGTAACAGCTTCCCGCTGCTTGTCGGTCGTCTGCTGTTCCCACCACGGTTCGACCGTGTTGCGCATCAGTTCGCTTTCCCGCACTTGGGAGGTGTTTTCCATACAGACGTCGCACCACAAATCGTCGCGGTCGTTAGGGCCGGAAAGGAACCGGTCCGTGTTGCCGTCGAGCCATGCTTGATAGGCAACCTCCGTCGATCCGCACTCGGCACAGCGCCACGGGTCGAGGCGGCTGTCAGAAAACAACTGTTGCAATTGGTCGATTCCGTTCTTGCAACGCTTGCAGCAATTCCAAGCGAAGCGGTAAAATCGTTTTTTCATGGTCGTTAAGAAATAAAGACGGGACAGCTTGCGCCGTCCCGTCGGTGAAACATTCTGTGATTGTCGCGTTATGCGGCGATTCCGATGTCGCTCCGCTCGACTTCCGGTTCGATTTCCGGGTCTGCGGGAATCGTCAGCGGTTCTTCGGCCGGCTGCGGGGCATCGGTATCGGGAACTTCGGTCGGTTCTGCCTCCGGCAGGTCATCCGGTTCGAATGTCTCCTGCATCGACGCTTCCTGCGCAGCAGCCTCCGTCTGTGCATCCAGTGCATCGAGCTGTTCTTGCAGTCGGGCCTTGCGTTTCTCGTAAGTTTCCAGATATTGCTGCTGTACGGCCCGGCTCTCTTTCTCGAAGTTCAGGTCGGCGAAACGACACATCAGCTGCGTATCGAGCTGTTCGGCGGTACAGTTGTAATCGGGTGCCGTCGTACGGAAGAAATCCAGCAGGAAAGTCCGCATCAGTGCCGCCTGCTGTTTGGCCGTGATGCGTCCCGCCGCGGCGAACTGCTCTTGGTCGGTCATGCACGATTCCTCTTTGGGCTTGAAACCGCATTGCTTGAGCCGCATCGCCCCGACCCGATTCATCACGGCGTAGTAGAACATTTGCTGTTCTTCTTTCAGCAAAGGCTTGTTCGATACTTTGGCCGTGGAGAAAAATTTCTTCATGTCGGCTGTAATGCGCTCATAGCAGATTTGCCGGTTGCGGTAATCTTTCCACAGCAGATCCTCTTTCGGAGAGTTGGGGACCACCGTTACGAAGGTCTTGCGCTCTCCATCCTCGCTGACGGTTTCGACCTCTTCCGGTTCGACTTCCTCGTAACGGACTTCGACGTCGAGATGACCGATAATGGCATATTTGCGCATTCGTCCCTCCGAAACGTCGAATTCCAACTGCTGTGTCTCTTCGGTAAATGCCACCAACTCGGCCTCGAATTCCTCCATCGCCGACGTGTACTCTTCGACGGTCTCGAAATTGTCGGAGGAAGGCTTTTCGGGCGCTTCGGGGGCCTTGTCGTAGTGATTGAGGTAATAGTTCAATTCTTCCACGTGATAACCCTCTTGTTCGAGCGTTTCGAGCACGGCATTGGGTGCCTTGCCGACTGTGGCAAGTATCGTCCGAGGGTCGTTCTGTTGGATTTTGAGTGCTTTCTGCATCAGATACTCATGGTTTTTGCGCATCATGCACTCGCGGTTCTGACATCCCGCACAGCCACCCGTACACTCGTCCTTGAACAACACCTGATTGGCCGTGTTGTGCTGACAGGACACGCATTCGCTCTTATCGAAGCAGTACATTTCCAACTTGGTCATGTACTGCTCGTAGAGCCGCCGAGCGACCTCTTTGATGCGGGTGTTCTTCCACGAAGCGTAACATCCTTCGGCGAAGTGCTCGTCGTACACCATCTGTTGGATGTCGGCGGGATACTTGGCGATTTCCGTTGCAACGCCTACCGAAATCTCCTCTTTGTCGAGTTGCTCGGCCAAGGCGTCGATCAGCTCGTTCAGCTTCAGTCGGGCACGGATGTATGTTTCCGATTTGCCGAATTTGCCGACCAGCGATTCGACCGAATGCCGCCCCGAATCCAATGCCCGTTTGTAGGCTGCGGCTTCTTCACGCGGTGTTACGTCCTCGCGTTGCAAGTTTTCGGTAATGGCGGCATCCTCTGCTTCGGCGTCGGTCATTTCGCGAACGAGTGCCGGGATGTTTTTCAATCCGGCCAATGCTGCCGCCCAATAACGCCGCTCGCCATAAACGATTTCGAACCCGTCGTCCATCGGTCGGACGCAGATGGGTTGCAATACGCCGACCTGCCGGATGCTATCGGCCAGTTCCTGCAAGGATTCCTGCCGCATGTCCTTTCGCGGATTGTACACACTGTTGACGATTTGGTTCAGATCGAGCAACTGCACTTTCGGGTCTGCCTGCGACCGCTTTTCGTTCGGTTCTGAAGCAGCAGGAATCTGCTCTGTGGCAGTTTCGGCGATTGCTTCCCGTTCTTCGGGCGAAGTGATCTTCGGCTCGTCTTGTTCCAGTGCCGGAACAATCGCTGTCGAACTTACGACCTTGCCGTGTTTCTTCGTGCGGACATTCATTTTTGCAGTTTGCATAACATCGAACAGTTTTTACCGTGTGTCTCACGTTTTTGCGCTTGTACATCGGTGTGTCTTATGGAATTGCACAAGCAATTAATAAAAATGTTGTGAGGCTTTGTTTCCCGAACGGGTCGGTTGCCTCGGGAAGATATACAAGCACGGGGCGCAGGTGCAGGGGAACGGAAAAATACCGCAGCGCAGCGAGGATGATTTTTTCGCCCCGGAACCGGAGAGGGTCGCCGCAGGCGGCCCGGCCCGTGCTTATCTTTCCCGACGGCAACCGATGAGGGAATCATACTCGAAATAATAAAACATTCGGTATCTTTGCGAAGAGAAAAAGATGCGGGACGGAACATTATTTGAAGAATGAAAAGATGCGTCTCCCAAAAGAAGATAGAAAGCAATCAATGAGCAATAACAAACTTTATCTGTCCATTCATCGTCCCGACCGGGGCGCGTCGCAGGAGCTTCCCGTCGCGGGGAGCTCGGTCAAAGCCGGTTTCCTTTCGCCGGCGGATGATTTTCTCGATACGCCGCTCGACTTGAACAAGGAATTGATACACAATCCCGCATCGACCTTTTTCGTGCGCGTGTCGGGCGACAGCATGACCGGCGACGGCATCGACGGCGGCGATCTGCTTGTCGTCGATAAATCCGTAGAACTTTACGACGGGTGTATCGCTATTTGTTATGTGGATGGCGAGTTTACCGTCAAGCGTGTCAAACTCGAAGCGGACGGAGCATGGCTTCAACCGTCGAATCCGCATTATCGCCCCATTCACGTAGACCGGAATAATGAATTTACGGTTTGGGGCGTCGTCCGACATGTTATCAAAACATTCAGATAAACAGTTATGTACGGATTATGCGACTGCAACAACTTTTTTGTCTCCTGCGAACGGGTTTTCCGACCCGATCTCGCAGAGCGGCCGGTGGTCGTATTATCGAATAACGACGGATGCGTGATCTCCCGTTCGAACGAAGCCAAAGCGCTCGGTATCGGAATGGGACAGCCGCTCTATCAAGTGCAGCCGTTAATCGCACGGCATAAGGTTGCGATTTTCTCGGCCAACTTCGCCCTGTACGGCGATATGTCGCGTCGTGTAATGGCAACACTTCGCGATTCGGTTCCGTGCATCGAGGTCTATTCCATCGACGAAGCCTTTTTCGACCTCCAAGGCATCGAAGAACCGCTCGACGTTTTCGGCCGCACGGTCGGCCGTGCGATTCGCCGCAACACAGGCATTCCGGTCAGTATCGGCATCGCGCCGACCAAGACCCTCGCCAAAATCGCCAGCAAACTGGCCAAACGTTATCCGAAACTCGACGGCTGCTGTTACATGTATCGACCGCAAGATATTGAAAAGGTGCTTTCGACCTTTCCGCTGCGCGACGTATGGGGCATCGGACGGCGTTATGGTAAGATGTTCGATGTCATGCGGATCGACACCGCCTTGCAGTTTACGCAACTGCCGCAAGAGTGGGTGCATCGGCACATGGGCGTTACGGGCTTGAGAACGTGGAACGAATTGCAGGGCATCGAGTGTATCTCCTTCGAACAGATGCCGGCAAAAAAGCAGCAGATAACGGTTTCGCGCAGTTTCCCGAAAGAGATTTACGAAAGCGACGAACTCGACCGCATCGTATCGGAGTTCGCCTCGATGTGTGCCGAAAAATTACGACGGCAACATTCGATCTGCGGAGAGGTGCAAACGTATATTTATACCAATCGCCACCGCGAAGACCAGCCGCAACGTTATGAAACGGGATTGATGACGATTGCCGAACCGACGAACAGCACGCTTGAAATCGTCCGGTATGCCCGTGCCGCATTCCGTCAGATATACCGAACCGGCTACGGATACAAAAAAGCCGGTGTCATCCTTTCGGATATTCGTCCGATGACGGGAACACAAGGCTCGTTGTTTTCATCCGTCGATCACGCCAAGCAAAACCGGCTGATGGAGGTATTCGACCAAGTGAATCAAGCGCACGGAAAAGGAAAAGTAATCATCGCGGCACAGGGAACCCAACCTTTCAAAATGAACCGCGAACATTTGAGCCCGCGCTACACAACTGACTGGAAAGAGTTGCTGGTGGTGAAATGCAAATAATTTGGACGGGATGCCTTTTCCGCAAAGCACGGCAGAATAGCAATTTATTTCAATAATGGTTCACAATACGTTTGATTAACGACCCGTGCTCGCATTAACTGTTTGTCTTTGAAGTTTCGCGAAATATTACGGACAATATCGCTATAATTATCGGTTCCATCTTCTGCTTGATAGTAAAAAGGTTTTATTGACATGCAATTTTGGTGTTCGAACAATGTGTTGAGCAACGTGCGATCTGAATTACCACAAGAATGTCCCATGATAAAAATCTGAAAATAACCGGATTCTGCAAACTCCAACAACAACCGGTAATTATCAGTTTTGTGATAACTTGTCGATTTGATATATTCCAAATAACGGTTGTCATTACGGTCTTCAATCGCTTTATAATTATCATCGAGTTCATCGCCGTACCCGAATATCATTGGGTTAGATTTATCATTCAACCGTCCATGTATATTTATACACTGAACATTGGGAATGGTATTGGGAGATTGATTAGGAATATATCGCTCGACAGTATTCGTATAATTAAAGTTGAGTAACATGATTTCCTCGGGAAGCGATAGATAATCAGGTAAATTTTCAATATTTTTTCGAATATATTGGCGCCGATTCCCTCGTTCGTCAATCGCTCTGATTTTATTGACCCATTCCAAGATGTCTTTTATTTCATTTTCATCTTTTCCATAAAAACAAGTCGGATCAATTCCGTTCCGTTGCAATTGGTGTATTTCCACATCAATTTGATCGACCCGTTGCTGAACATGCTTAATCAATGCCATTTTATGGGTGTGTGCAATATCTTTTTGAGTCAAAGGTGCTAAAATTTCCTTTTGAATCGAAGCGAATTTCTGGTCGGTTTTAATAATCCCGGAAAGATATTCTTCGAGTAAATGACGGATTGCATCGAAATCTTTATTTAAGTTGTTTAATTCGGAAATTTCATTCTCGGGATTGCGGCTGCGGTTTTTTAATACTTTCACCAATGTCGAATAATACTCATTTTCAACATCGACCCAATTTTTGAGGGATGCTTTCGACAATTGAGCGAAAAATTGGTTTTTGAAAAGAATTTCCATTTCGTCACCGTGCGCATTGAACAAGGTCTCGAAATTTGCATAGCATTTTATTGCTTTCATTTCGTATGATTCAAAAGTACGAATAGACCGTATCGAAATTTTAACAAAGTCATCTTCATAGACCTTGGGGATTCCTTGATTGCAGATATTTTCTCCTAATTTGCTCCAATAACTATCAATAAATTCTTTATAACTTGTCGGCAATCCATGTGCTTTGTCGAATCCATTACCGATTAATATAATTCTGTTCATATTCTATATTTTTCAGTAAATATAACAAAAAAGAAATGAATGTGATATTGCTTGGATTCCCTTTTTGAACGTTTAATCAGCATAACATTTTTATAACAACAAAACAGCCGGTAACGAAAATGCTACCGGCTGTTTTATTTTATTGCCGCTCAAATACAACTATCTCTGCTCGCATGTTTGTCCTCGCAAATGATTCTTGCATGGGTTCTCGATGATGCACGCGGAAGTTCCGCATGATTTCCTGCACAGTTTTCGGGCGTTGTTTGTCTATGAAGCCCAGCGGCAGGAGCAAAACAGCATGGTCGCCGGATAGTTGAACCCCTGCGAGCCATTGCAGAAACTCCACGCATTCCGAAGTTTCGAACGGTGGATTGGCGACAATGTCGGGGCAGTGGGAATGTAGCTCATGGAATTGTGCACGAAACGATCGAATATCCGGATAAAGTCGTCGGTATAAATCGGCCATTTCGCAGTCGGCATCGAATGCCACAATCGTTGCTGCGGAAAATCCTTCGGCAAGCAATCCGCGTGTCAACTGGCCTGTGCCGCAGCAAGCATCGACAATGCGGTCGTCGCTCTCGAAATACCGAGCCGCCAATGCCGCCATTTGTCGGGCCGTGCGATCCGGCGTCAGATATTGCGATATATACACGCCCCGCCGTTTCTGCCGTTCACACATCGCATCGTACAGCCAGTTGTCGCCTTCGTAGCGGAACGGCAATTCGCCGTATCGCTCTCGGTAATCGAGTATTTCAGCCATCGTATCGGGCCATGTCGGCCTCCGGTTCTTGTAATAGCTGTTCGTAAGCGCATAGTGCTTCGTGATTTTTTCAAATTGCTTTTTCATATTCGTTCTCATTATATTCGATAAATCGGACCCAGTGATCGGGTAACCCGGTAATGTCCGCATTCAGTATGGCTGCCAATTCTTGGGGTGTCAATCGGCGGATGGATTTGCTTTGCTGTTTCGGGTCTTCCCATGCTGTAATCAGTGCCACATCGGAAATGTTTTGCGGCATCTCTACGGGATACAGGAAAGCGAACAGTCGTTTCCCTGATTTTTTATCAGTAGGTGCCATTTGTCTTTTATTTAAGGTTTGTCAATGTATTCCTGTCTCCAGATACGATAGCGTTCTTCGGTCGATAGTGTGTTCCACCACACATCACCTTGCTCCCCAATTTCGGATTCGGAGATTTGCGTTATGGAAGATTGTTTCCGATGCTGCAGTATTCGTTCACGTGTCGGCATATCGGTCTCTTTCCACCAATTGTCCCACGCAGTCCCTGCGACATTGTCGGATATGAGGTCGAATTTCGCATCGTCCATAAACAGTTCGGCGGTCGGTTGTCCATTGTTTTCGGCTGTCGGCAATTCTTCGACGGTGTCGTAAAGCACCTCGCTCGACGAAATAACCATTTGTGGCTCTTCCGCCGTTTCCATATTTTCGAGGTCGATCGCGGCAGCTTTTAGGATCGCTGCTTCTTCACTGTCTGCATGAATCGTAAAGTGCGTTCGTTCCCAGACGGTTACCTTTTTATCTCGGTAAAATGAATAAGTTTTCATAGGTTATGAATTTTAGTTAGTCATTGTTTCGATTTGCAAAAAGCCTCGTACCTAAATAAGTCGCGCGGCCTCCGTTTCGGAAGCCGCGCGCAAGTAGAATGTCCGTCGAACAATAGAAACGGTTGATACGGATATTTGCCATGTTCATTCCTCCGTTTGAGTGAGCCACTCGTCATAACTCATTTCATCGAAGAGCCCGTAACGGTAAATCTCGGAAAAGTCGCCACCGTGCATCGGAACGGGCCGACGGGTGATGACGCTTCCGGTGAAATTCACTCTTACATGGTTTTCAATGGTGTTGAAATCCGAGCAGCCGTTGTCGCTCGCCCGAATTTCATAACAATACACGCCTTGCGGCAGCGTATTGCGGTCGATGCGGTACTCGGTGAAGAGTGCCGGTATGCCGTTGATTCCCGCCTCGCGAAAATCGTCGACTTCATAAAAATCAATCGGTTGCATTTCAAATTCCTTTTAGGTTTGTCCAATGTCCGTCGCAGTAAATGGAGCGTTCCATATAGAGCGTACATAAATCATAAGAGAGTATCCACAGGTTGAGCGATTCATCGGCACGCAGTTCGAAAACCAACGCACGGAACGCCATGTCCGAAAAAGGTTTTCTCGTAACGAACCGGCATCGCACGATGGGGTCGGCATCGTCGTAGTAATACACTGGGAAATGTACGAACAACCAGCAACTGATTCGACGCCATGTATCGGCCCGTTCCGTCATGAAAGATATTCGATGGAAACAGAGGTGTTCCAACGATTGTAACACGTTATTCATACCGATTGTCAGACAACAACAGAAAATCATCGAGTGTTCGGCAGCTGTAATGGAGTTCCAATCGCTCGTGTATGCCCGTCTGATGTATCTCGAACCAATATCGCAGCCCGTGTCGTTCCATCGTACCGGCCGTACGGTCCCGATTCCACTGGATGTCCGGCAATACGGAGAGCTTCTGCCGGAACTCCGTTATGGCTCGTTCATTCGCCGCATTGATCGGTTCCAATTTGCGGAATCGGGCCGTTTCGTAGGTTACCCACTCTTCGATTTTGCGAATCGTAAGCGTTCCGATACGATTGGGAACCTGTAATCCTTCGGATGCACGGGTCATTTCGTAGCGGTCGATATGGCGCAATTCAGACAAGTCGGCTGTTACATGATAGGTCGTTTTCGGATAGGTTCTGCATGAAACAATGAATAAAATCCCGTTCCGGCGGAAGCAGACTTGAACTTGTTCCAAGTGGTTGGTATGTTCCTCCTCGTTATGGACAATGCCGTAACGCAAGAAAGCATTCGGCACGATCGGATGTACCGCATTCCAAACAGGCATGGCTGCTTCGATTTCGCAACGACCTTCATCCCGATTGTCGATAAGCAATTCATCGAAGGTCTCTCTATTCACCCATTTTCTCATAGTCCCACCACCTGCGTACGGCAGGATTCGATTTCCCGTACATACTCGGCCGGTAATGCAGGCGAAAGAACCGTACACTCGGCATCGGGCTTCCGCAAAAAACATTTGATTTTGACCGACGCCTCGACATCGTCGCGAGCATAGGTCTTGAAGCGGTAGTTCGGATAGCCTGCCACCTCAATCTCGAATTTTCGATTTTTCATCTTCGATTGGATTTTTGGTTAGACATTTCGTCCGACCGTCTCTTTTTGTGCAGTGGACAGCCGGCTTCGGGGCAGGCGACATGCAACGGACGTAGCCTGTCCGCAATCTTTTTCGGGCGATACGACCCGCACGGGTGGAGATCGTCCGAAAAAGTTGCGTAAGGCGTCGAGCGTCCGTTGCTACCTTGCCCCAAAGCCGGCGTACACAAAAAATAAGAATCATAAAATCACATAAGTCCTCCTTTTGAAAAAGGAAGGCTTCAAGTACGGAACAGTAAGTGTTATTCCACCTTGACCTGAATCGCGTTTTGCAACATGCGACGAATACGCTTTTGGTTCAGTTTGTAGGATAACGAAATCAAATCGAACGCACTGTATAGAAACTGTCGTTGGTAGATACGCGGCCGGATAATGCGCTGCCGTCGGCACTTTTCCAGCGTTTCGGGTTTGATGCCCAATACTTCACAGGCCGATTCGGCCGAAAGGAAGAGCGGATAACGGCTTTGACTGCACAGATACTCGAAGAGTAACATACTTTGGTTCAGCAGAAACTGGTTCTTCACAAGACGTTCCAGCTGTTGCGTTTCGACCAGCACATAGGTCGGGGCATTCGAACTCTTTTCCATGATTTGTTCGTGTTATAAAGGATAGTTTTTCAATTCTTCGAGTTTGCCTCGCCGGCGCATTTTGCCGATGAAATCGCGCACTTCGCTGAGCAGGTACATTCTGCGGCGTCCGATGGTGAAGCCGACGAGATGCCCTTGCTCCCGATAGCGTCGCACCTGGCGTTCGCTTTGATGTAAAAGTTGGCAGACTTCGGAGAAATCGAGCAAGGGTTCTCCTTCGTAGGCGCTTCGCCGTTCTTTGAGGCTGCGTACCGTTTCCAAAATCTCGACCGAGAGTTCCAGAATGCGTGTGATGTTGTTTGTCGATTGTTCGTTCATGACTTTGCAGCGGTTTGGTTTTACGTTGCAAAGTTGCACGAAACCTCCGGCCCGATCTTCAAGGTTTGAATCGGATAGGGATAATTTTGTTCACAACCGTTTGATTGTGAAAAGGTCCGAAAAATTATAGCGCCATGTTCTTCGCTACGATCTGCATGTCCCGTAGAATGGAGGAATCGAGAATCCGGGCATAGTGGCGGGTCATCTTCGTATCGGCATGGCCGAGCATCTTGGCAACGTTTTCAATGGTCGCGCCGCTGGCAAGTGTCAAGGTTGCAAACGTGTGGCGCGCGGTATGCGTCGATAGATTTTTGCGAATGCCGCATATATCGGCCAACTCCTTCAAATAAACATTCATCTTCTGATTGCTACATACGGGCAACAATACTCCATGAGTTTGACAGTAGGTATCATCTGCATAGCGCGACAAAATATATCGTGCCGTTTCCAGCAACGGAATGTTGCACATCTGACCTGTCTTTAGTCGGGGTTTACGGATCCATAACATAGCATTAATATCCCTGACGATATGTTCGGGTCGTAATTGTTTTACATCCGAAAACGCAAGGCCGGAAAGGCAGCAAAAACAGAAAACATCCCGAATTTGTGCCAATCGGGGAATTTCGATTCGCTTATCGAGCAACTTTTTCAATTCATGATGTTCGAGAAAGTCGCGTTCCACCTTTTCTTTGTGAAATCGTATCTCCTTAAACGGATCATCATTCAGCCAACCTTTGCTCTGGGCAATCCGCGTAATCTTTTTCAGATTTTTCAAGTATTGGATGGTGGTATTATGGCTGCACCTGCGTTCGGTTTTAAGAAAAAATTCATATTCTTCTATAAACTGTCGGGGCAGTTCATCTAAATAAATATCATTCCGACGATAAGTATGTTGCAGAAACCGAATCATTAGTTTACGGCATGTTTCATATCGTACTGCCGTAGCGGGAGCAATATCAATACCGATCAATTTTCGTTGTCTTTCATTATGTTCCTGAAATACTTCGATCAATGTATGCCGATCCGGCGTATGCTTGCCCAAATAACGATCGAGAATAGCATGAGCAGACACTTCTGCCCCTTCCATTTCCATATCACGCTGAATGCGTAGTATATTAAAAGAGATAGCATCGAGATAGGCATTCAGGTCTTTGCATCCGATTCCTTTTTCCATCGCTTTTCCTTTGGCCGGGTTCCATAAGCGCAGGGGAATCGTGCGTTTCACCGAGGCATCGGCCCGTTGTCCGTTGACGGTAATGCGCAGAAAAATAGGCACTTCTCCCGATTTGTTGAGTTTGTTTCGGCGGATGTAAAACAATAGGCCGAATGATGTTCTTTCCATAGGACACTGTTTAGAGGTTACAAAATTAGTTTTCCAAGTGTCCGATGTCAAGAGATAAAACGATGCAAATCGGTGCAATTCAAAAAATTACAGCTAATTCGGTGTACCTTTTTTGGCAATCGGAAAGGTACACCGAATAGGCCACAGATGATATGCTTCGAATAGCATTTTTCTGCTATCTGCATAAAACAGATTACGCTGTAAATGTGTAATTTACAGCGTAATTGCATTTTTTTGCTTCCTATTCTGGCGGAAAGAAGGGGATTCGAACCCCTGAAACCCTTTTGAGGTTTACTCGCTTTCCAGGCGGGCCAGTTCAACCACTCCTGCATCTTTCCTTCGGGCGACAAAGATAAACATAATTTTCGTAATTCGGGAATTTTTCGCCCGCTTTTCCCGACACCGAACCTGGAATCCGTCCAAAAGCCGATGCCACCGGTTCAGAATTTCCGCACAGCCCGCACGAGAAAATTCTGGTATTTCGGAATCTCGACGACAAAGGGCGGTTCAAGATCCATGTGCGACGTGCAAGCCGACTTCTCGTCCTTTTCGGTCGACGAAAAGTAATAGACCAGCCGATCCATCCGATCGCCTCCATGCTCTTTCAGCGCACCGTTGAAACGATTGCGGGCCTGTCGGTCGAACTTCGCACGCGAACCGCCGTTATAATTGTGTCCGATGGTCAACAGCTCGTTGATTGCAGGCAAATACCACCCTTCGCCTTTGTCGCGACACCACTTGAAAGCCGGAAAATCGTCCCACGAGCCGTTATTCGCCGCAATATAGGCGGCCACCTTTTCCATATTCGACTGACCGTCGGCCACGTCATCGGCGCCCACAGTTCGCAAATCCGTCTTGGCGAACTCGCTCCAATGCAAATAGATCTCATCGAGCGAAAGAATCAGCCCGTGCGTTCGATCTTCGTTCAACAGGCAAACCACCCCCTGCACGCCGTCGACATCATAGAAATCGCCGATATCGTATCGTTGAAGGGCATTGGGCGTCGACGGTGCCGACGAATAGACGGGCGCCGGCGCAGCGACCGTCTCGGCAGGCCGATCCGCCTGTGTCGCAGGTTGAGCCGGAACGGGCTGCGACGATGCAGGCTGCGACGGTTGAGCCGTACGGAACGTTTCCATTTCGCCATTGGCATAACGGATGTAATCCACGGCACTCACGGGCAACACATAGGTCGGCCCATCGGGATTGGAAAAACGCTTGTAACGAATCTGTTCGGGGCTGATCTCCAACACGCGGGCCTCCACCTGCGTGGCGTCGGTCTTCACGATCAAGTCCTGCGCGGAGAGCGAAACGGTCAACCCCAAAGCGACCGCAAGCAACAGAAATTTTCGGTTCATCATCCTCATATACATTAAAAAAGAAACAGGCCGAACCCGTCGAAAGGACTCCGAAGAAGTTTCGGCCCCGTTCATCCTCGACAAAGATAACGTTTTTTCGCAAATTTTCTTACTATCTTTGGCTGTGCCGAAGATACTCCGTCTCAGCAAAAGCATCTATAATTTCGAAGATGACCGTCGAAAGCAAAATAACGGTCTATCGCGCTAATAAAAAATTCGTATCTTTGCAAAACCAAAAAACCGACAAAAAACGCTTCACGAAACATGGCATTTTTCGATATTTTCCGCAAAAAACAGGAACCGCCTCGATCGCAAGAGGAACGACAACAGGAACAACAGGCGTTGAACGCCGGTCTGGAAAAGACCAAAACAGGCCTTTTCTCAAAACTGGCCCGGGCCGTAGCCGGTCGTTCAACGGTCGATGCCGAAGTGCTCGATGAACTGGAAGAGGTGCTGATTACCTCCGACGTCGGGGTCGAAACCACCGTGAAGATCATCCGGCGCATCGAAGAACGCGTCGCCCGCGATAAATACATGAATGCGGACGAACTGCAACGGATTCTGCGCGAAGAAATTGCCGCGCTGTTAGAGGAGGCCCACCGTTCGGAAGCGACTTTCGGCGAGGAACTCAAGACCGACGAACCATATGTCATGATGGTCGTCGGGGTGAATGGCGCCGGCAAGACGACGACCATCGGCAAGCTCGCCGCCCAATTGGTCAAAGCAGGCCGCAAAGTGTGGATCGGAGCGGCCGATACGTTCCGGGCAGCTGCCATCGACCAACTGAAAGTGTGGGCCGACCGTGCCGGTGCGACCTTGATTCGGCAGGAAATGGGTTCCGACCCCGCTTCCGTGGCTTTCGACACGCTCACTTCGGCCAAGGCCAACGGTGCCGACGTGGTGTTGATCGACACGGCAGGACGACTGCACAACAAAATCAATCTGATGAATGAGCTGACGAAAATCCGCAACGTCATGTCGAAAGTCATCCCGGGAGCACCCCACGACGTCATGCTCGTGCTGGACGGCTCGACCGGACAAAATGCGTTCGAACAAGCCCGCCAGTTCACCCAAGCAACGCAGGTTACCTCGCTGGCAATCACCAAATTGGACGGTACGGCCAAGGGGGGTGTAGTCATCGGTATCAGCGACCAGTTCCACATTCCGGTGCGATACATCGGTATCGGCGAGGGCATCGACCACCTGCGCCGTTTCGATCGTCATGAATTCGTCGATGCGCTGTTCGACCATGAAAAAAATTAACGTCATCACGCTCGGCTGCTCGAAAAACACGGTCGACAGCGAACACCTCATGGCCCGTTTGGCGGCCGCCGGCTACGAAGTGCACTTCGACAGCGACCGCACGGATGCCAAAATCGTGGTAATCAATACCTGCGGATTCATCGGCGATGCCAAACAGGAATCCATCGAAATGATCCTGCGGGCGGCGTCGGCCAAACAAGCCGGAAAAATCGAACGACTGTTCGTTATCGGCTGTCTGTCGGAACGTTATGCCGATGACCTGCGCACCGAGATTCCCGAAGTCGACGACTATTTCGGTGCCCGCGACTGGAACGGCATCGTTCGGGCCTTGGGCGCATCGCAAGACCCCGCATTGGAGACCGAACGGCATCTGACCACCCCGCGGCACTACGCCTATCTGAAAATTTCGGAAGGCTGCAACTGGATGTGCGGCTATTGCGCCATCCCGCTCATCCGCGGCCGCCACATATCGGTGCCGATGGAACAATTGGAAGAAGAGGCCCGCAAGCTGGCAGCCGCAGGGGTCAAGGAGTTGATCGTCATCGCACAAGATACGACCTATTACGGAGTCGACCTCTACGGCGAACGGCGGTTGGGCGAACTGCTCCACAGGCTGTGCCGCATCGACGGGATCGAATGGATCCGGCTCCACTACGCCTATCCGTCGGCCTTCCCCGACGAAGTGGTCGAAGCGATGGCCTCGGAACCGAAAATCTGCAAATACCTCGACATTCCATTCCAGCATATCTCCGACGCCCAGTTGCACGCCATGCGCCGCCGGCACACGAAAGCGGAAGCCTATGCCTTGATCGACCGGTTGCGGCGGTCGATCCCCGATCTGGCACTGCGTACGACGCTGCTGGTCGGTTACCCAGGCGAGACGGAGGCCGATTTCGACGAATTGATGCAATTCGTCCGCGACATCCGGTTCGAACGGTTGGGCGTGTTCGCCTATTCCGAGGAGGAGGGCACCTATTCGGCCCGCGAGCTGCGCGACGATGTACCCGAAGCGGTCAAGCAACAACGCGTGGAGCGGATCATGACGTTGCAGAACGAAATTTCGTCGGAGAACAACCGCCGTCGGGTCGGATGTACGGAACGAGTGTTGATCGACTCGCGGCAAGGCGATTACTACGTCGGCCGTACGCAATACGATTCGCCCGAAGTCGACCAGGAAATTCTGCTGCCGACTGCAGGCAAACGGCTGTTACGCGGTCATTTCTACGAAGTTCGCATCGAGTCGGCATCGGACTACGACCTTTACGGACAGGTCGTGCCGAAAGGCCCGGCAGAATAAAAATTTGTTTTTTCGCGTTCTTATTCGTACCTTTGACTACGTCGAAGACACATTGTGTATCTTCGAAAAAAATAACAGGGGTTCGTCCTCCGAAAGCAGATGGCCGACAAAAGCGTCATAACCGAACTCGGGAACCGTATCCGGCAATTGATCGACGACCACAGAAGGTTGTCGGAACTCGTTGCGGAACTCGCTGCGGAAAACGGAACGCTGAAGGCCGAAAACCGCTCGCTGCAGGAAAAACGGAAAGAGCTCGAAACCGAACTCTCCCGCATGCAACTCACCGTCGGTTTCGCAGGGGACGACCGCGATCGGGACAAAGCACGTGCACGGGTCAACCGTCTTATGCGGGAGGTCGACAAGTGCATCGCCTTGCTCTCGACAGCCGATCCGGCGGGGGACGACACGGAAACCGCCCGACGGTGAAAGAGATATAAACGGATATGGGCAAACAAGCGATAACACTCAAAATCGCCGGTATCGGCATCCCGCTCACGATCGACAGCGAGAAGGAGGAGGTCTATCGTTTGGCCGAACGGGAGGTGAACAACTATTTCGCACGGATCAGAAAAGACAATATCCCGGGTTGGACAGACAAACATTATCTGGTGATGTCAGCATTGCGATTCGCCATCACCTCGGTCAACCAACGCCGCCAGCGCGAAACAGACAACGACGATCTCCGTCGGCTCGAAGCATTGAGCACGGAAATTGATACGTATCTGAATGCACCCGAACGCTGAAACACGAAACACGTTCTTTTACATACGAAGGAATTGAATCTACCCGCATAGATTCCTTACAGCTTTGCGAAACTGAACACTTTTTACATTGGGGCGAACTCGCGGCGCTTCAAAATCAGGCCTTGACCCCGCTCCGTCGGGGTGCACGCCGCGTGCGTGCCGTTGGAAGATTGCGATTGTCGGAGACCCCACAAATGACAATCATGCAGATTCGTCAAACAAGACTAAGGAATTTGTGCGGTTTTTTTATGGACAGCAAACACCAAAATCAATAATAAACAACAAAACGACCATGAATATCTTTTTAGTAGCACTCATTTCGGCCGTGGTAGCGGTCGGCGTCTACGCGGTCATCACCAATTTCGTGATGAAAAACAACCTCCGCAAGCGCCGCGAAACCGCCATCAAGGAGGCCGAGGCCGAGGGCGAGATGATCAAAAAGGAGAAGATCCTCCAGGCGAAGGAGAAGTACATGCAGCTCAAGAGCGAATACGACCGTCAAGTCAACGAGCGCAACCAGAAGCTGAACCAGAGCGAACAGCACGCCAAACAGATCGAAAACAACCTCCAGAACCAGCAGCGCGAACTGGAAAACAAAATGCGCGAAAACGACCGGCTGAAAGAGCAGATGCAGAACCAGATGCAGTTGCTCGAGCACAAGAAGGAGGAGGTCGACCAAATGCGCCGCGAACAGAACAACCGGCTGGAACAGATTTCGGGATTGAGTTCCGAGGAGGCGAAAAACATTCTGGTGGAGAACATGAAGGCCGAGGCCAAAACCGAAGCCGCCGCCTACATCAACGAGACGGTCGAAGAGGCCAAACTGACCGCGACGAAAGAGGCGAAACGAATCATCGTGGCTTCGATCCAGCGGGTTGCGACCGAAACGGCCATCGAAAACGCCGTAACGGTGTTCAACATCGAGAGCGACGAGGTGAAGGGCCGCATCATCGGCCGCGAGGGGCGCAACATCCGTGCATTGGAGGCCGCTACGGGCATCGAAATCATCGTCGACGACACGCCCGAAGCGATCATTCTTTCGGGCTTCGACCCTGTGCGCCGCGAAATCGCGCGATTGGCACTGCATCAGCTGGTTACGGACGGACGCATCCACCCTGCCCGCATCGAGGAGGTGGTCGCCAAAGTCCAGAAACAGATCGAAGAAGAGATCGTCGAGGTCGGTAAACGCACGACGATCGACCTGGGCATCCACGGACTGCATCCCGAGTTGATCCGATTGATCGGCAAGATGAAATACCGTTCGTCCTACGGCCAGAACCTGTTGCAGCATGCCCGCGAAACGGCCAATTTGGCCGGCATCATGGCGGCCGAACTGGGTCTCAATCCGAAAAACGCCCGTCGGGCCGGCCTGCTGCACGACATCGGCAAGGTGCCCGATGACGAACCCGAACTGCCGCACGCAATCATCGGCATGAAGCTGGCCGAAAAGTACAAGGAGAAACCGGAGGTCTGCAACGCCATCGGCGCCCACCACGACGAAGTGGAGATGACGTCGTTGATCGCGCCCATCATCCAGGTGTGCGACGCCATTTCGGGGGCCCGTCCGGGGGCTCGCCGCGAGGTGGTCGAAAGCTACATCAAGCGTCTCAAAGAGATGGAGGACATCGCCCTGTCGTACCCGGGCGTCGTGAAGACCTATGCGATCCAGGCGGGTCGCGAACTGCGTGTCATCGTGGGGGCCGACAAGCTGACCGACCTCGAAGCGGAAAGCCTGTCGCACGATATCGCCAAGAAGATCCAGGACGAAATGACCTACCCGGGGCAGGTCAAAATCACGGTCATCCGCGAAACCCGCGCCGTGTCCTATGCCAAGTAAACTAAACGTTTCATAGTAAAAAGCGGCCCTGCCTTTGCAAGCAGGGCCGCTTTTTACAAAATAACCGTCGTCGGTTTCTTCATTTCCACGAGCAGAGCATGCAACGGAGCCAATGAACTGCCGCTGTCGAAAGCCGCGAAAACGACCTCGCGGGCCTGTTCGATGACGAACCGATTGCGCAAGCGAGCCGAATAAAGGCTGTGCTGCGCACCCGGACAGACGGACAACATCAACAATCGCCCCTCGTCGATCGCCTCGCCCACCACGGGCTCGACGCGCCGATAAATCGACCGTCCGAGTGCCCAAATGACCGGTTGCCGGTGCGCGAGAAAAACAGTCAATAATTCGCGTTCGAGCGGCGAATGAAAGCCGCTGATGATGACGGAATCCGTTCCGCAAACCGATTCGGCCCATGCCCGACAACGAGCGATGGTCGCAGCCGACACACTGCGCGAAGCCAAAAATCCGACCGAAGGTCGATCCAACAAAGTTTTTTCACCGAGAAAGTCCATAAGAAAAGCGTGGGTTATCGTGTTTCCTACCCTACGCTCAGGCCTTCGCCGCCCTTCTACCGAATAGTAACACGGACAGCCCACGCCGAAACGTTGTATCGCACACACTGCGCCAAAGGCACACTACAATGTACGATAAACGAATCAGGGGACGTCCAGCTACGAGTTCTTCGGTAAAAGTTCAAAGTTTGCGAAGTTTTGAGCATAGAAGAAAACGCTCTTGAAACGTCTACTTTAGCATGTTGATTCCGCCAACGCGGCAGAATCCGAAGTCAAAGATACGAAAAGCCGAGCGCAATGCCAAATTTCGGGGGCCCGAATGCAAAAAATCGGCAAAAAAATCCTAACTTTATAGAGAAAAACGATACTAATCATAACCCATGAACCGAATTTTCATCCTGCTGGCACTCGCATTCGCCGGCGCAGGCCGAGCAACGGCCCAGACAGCAGCCCGACCGGCACCGCAACCCTCCGCTGCGGCGCACGAAATGACGATCAACACCTCGAAACGCACGGCCACCGTCCAGCCGACCATGTACGGCATCTTCTTCGAGGACATCAACTACGCCGCCGATGGCGGTCTGTACGCTGAATTGATCAAAAACCGTTCGTTCGAATTTCCCGACCGTTATATGGGTTGGAACATCTTCGGCAAGGTCGAGTTGCGCGACGACGGCCCCTTCGAACGCAATCCGCACTACGTCCGGCTGGGGGCTTCGGGCCATAACTACAAGTACACCGGATTAGAAAACGAAGGATATTTCGGAATCGGTTACGCCGCCGACGCCGAATATCGGTTCACCGTCTGGGCCCGCGTGCCCGAAGGCGGCGAAGCGACCCTTGCAGTAATGCTCTGCGACCCCTCGACGCAAGACGAACGGCAGCAATTCGCCGAAACCCGTCTGAAAATCGACTCGCCCGAATGGAAGCAATACGAGGCCGTGCTCAAATCCGACCGCGAAGTCCCGCACGGTACGTTGCGTCTGATGCTGCGCGGCACGACGCCCGTCGATGTGGAACACGTCAGCCTGTTTCCCGTCGACACGTGGCGCGGCCACCGCAACGGCATGCGCAAAGACTTAGCCCAAGCGCTCGCAGACCTGCATCCGGGCGTTTTCCGGTTCCCGGGCGGCTGCATCGTCGAGGGCACCGACCTCGCGACCCGCTACCAATGGAAAAATTCGGTCGGGCCGGTCGAAAACCGTCCGCTCAACGAAAACCGCTGGCATTACACCTTCACGCATCGCTTTTTCCCCGACTACTTCCAGAGCTACGGACTGGGATTCTACGAATATTTCCTGCTGGCCGAGGAGATCGGAGCCGAACCGCTGCCGGTGCTCAGTGTCGGGCTGGCTTGTCAGTTCCAGAACAAAACCGGCCATGCGTCGATGGACGAACTGCAACCCTATATCGACGATGTGCTGGACTTGATCGAATTCGCCAACGGCGACCCAGCCCAAAACAAATGGGCCGCCCTGCGGGCTGAAATGGGCCATCCGGAACCGTTCGGATTGAAATTCGTCGCCATCGGCAACGAACAATGGGGCGAAATCTATCCCGAACACCTCCGCCCGTTCATCGAGCAGGTAAGGGCCAAGTATCCGCAAATCAAGCTGATCGGTTCGTCGGGGCCCGAATCCGAGGGCGAAAAGTTCGACTATCTGTGGCCCGAAATGCGCAAGTTGGGGGCCGATCTGGTCGACGAACATTTTTATCGTCCCGAGGCATGGTTCCTCTCGCAAGGCAACCGCTACGACAACTATCCGCGCAAGGGCACGAAGGTTTTCGCCGGAGAATACGCTTGTCATGGGCGCGGCAAGAAGTGGAACCACTTCGAAACCGCCCTCTACGAAGCCGCTTTCATGACCGGACTGGAGCGCAATGCCGATGTCGTCGAAATGGCCACCTATGCCCCGCTGTTCGCCCATATCGACGGTTGGCAATGGCGTCCCGACTTGATTTGGTTCGACAATCTGCGGTCGTTCCGGTCATGTTCCTATTACGTGCAGCAGCTTTTTGCCTGCAACCGCGGCACCCACGTACTGCCGCTCACGATGGACGGACGGGTCGTTAACGGTCAGGATGGACAGGACGGTCTGTTTGCTTCGGCCGTCATCGACGACGAACAGAACGAATTGATTGTCAAGGTAGTCAATACCTCGCACGAAGTACAGCCATTGACGCTTCGTTTCGATGGCAAGGCACTTCGCAAGGGCCGCACCTACGAAATCCACCCCACTGTTTTCACGGTCGACGATCCCGACAGTGAAAACACACTCGACGAACCGGAACGCTATGTTCCCGTAACTGGAGCGCCGCAGACGCTCACTGGCGACCGCAACGGCTTCTCATTCGAGACCACGCTGGCCCCGATGTCGGTCAATATGTATCGGATTATTTTATAATGGGTAATTTGTTCATTCACGCGAAAAAGCCGGCCTTTGAAGCCGGCTTTTTATTCACCTCCCGACCCTTTTTTCAGCTTTACCGATTATATCAAAGAATCAAATCATGCCAGCGAAAAAGCCACGCTACCGTTGCAATGAAAAAGTGCCCCATAACCGTCGCATCAAAAATCCTTTAAGCCCCTCGCATCGGAAAGCCCGTTCAAAGAAAACAGTCGAAAGCAGATATGACCGGCAAAAT
>CANQGQ010000021.1 GCA_947623305.1 uncultured Alistipes sp.
CCGGACCCTGCTTCGGGCGGCAGCACGATTTCCGGTTCCAACGGTGCCGTTCAGCTCACCGTCCTCGGCCGCAAATGTGCTCGTTTGAGTTTCACGGTTTCACGCAAGTCCGAGGGGATCGAAAAGGCGAAATTCCGTTTGTTGTGGCTTTCCAAGTTGGCGACTTCGCCGAAAAACAGCGTGTCGATCAACGGGGACATCACAGCCGACATCGACAATACGGCAGACCAGTCGGGCGGCGGACACTTCGACTTCGCGGTGCCCACGGACATCAAGGAGCCCACAGGGACGACGACCATTCCGTCGCCGATCGAAGGTAAAGATCCGCTGCCTGCTTTTCTGTGCGACGTGGCCGACGAGGTGTTGCCGAAGGCGGCCGGCGTGCTTAACCTTCACATGGAGGTGTTGTTCAACGACCGCGTCGACAAGACCGACGCCGATATTTTGGCCGATCCCTCGTTGCTCTCCGTTTTGGACGCGGAGCTGCCGTCGATCGCCTACGTCAAGGACAAGCAGTACAATTACCGGCTGATTTTGAAGGGCGGCATCGTCTATTTGGAGTTGACTGTTTCCAATTGGACGGATCTGAATGACTGTTCGGTCGATAATTTGGGCGGCGCGTCGCAGGTCGAAGGGATCGTCGTCGGCACCTGGACGCCGTGCAGCAATCCGAACGACGACATGGGCCAGGGCAGCGCCAGCGGCGAGCTCGGCTCGGGCGATTGGATGTGGACTGAGAACCAGAATTGGAGCGTCGAGCTCGGCAACTACATGCAGGCCGTCTCGCAGGCCAACGGCTGGACGAACAACTCCGCCGACAACCCATCGTTGGGCAACGGCAGTGCTTCCGGTTCTGTTGACGGCGGTACCTGGACAACGGTGTTTGACAATCCGACGGACAATCTCGGCGACGATGCATCCGCTTCCGCCGGCAACGGCGGCGATTGGGCCGACGTTGGCGGCGGCGATAGCAGCGACCTCGGTGACGACGCATCCGGTTCGACCGGCAACGGTGGTAACTGGACGAACAATCCCGAAGACGACGCTACGATGGGTAACGGCAGCGCATCCGGCTCCACCGGTAACGGCGACAGCTGGACGAGCAACCCCGAGGATGACGCTACAATGGGCAACGGCAGTGCTTCCGGTTCTGCCAACGGCGGCGATTGGGCCGGCGTTGGCGGCGGCGACAGCAGCGACCTGGGCGACGACGCATCCGGTTCGACCGGCAACGGTGGTAATTGGACGAGCAATCCCTCCCAGGGCGACGGTCTCGGCTCTAAGGATGAAGAACAAGAGGTCGAGTCTTAAACGAAGCGGGGTTCCGGTCGTTCGGGACTTCATGAGGCACAAATGAAACACAACCAAATTTTTATAACAACCAAATTTTTATGAAAACAGTTCGAAAATTGAGTTTGCTGGCAATCGCGGCATTGATGCTGGGCGCTTGCAGCAAAGACACGACTGAGACGATCGCTCCCGTTGTCGAGGGCGAGAAGGTGAAGATGTCGATCGAATTCACCGTTCCGTCGATGGAAACCCCCGTTTTGGAGGTTGCTGAGACCTCCGACGGATTGATCGAGGTAAAGCAGCTTCCCGAAACACGCTTCGGGGACGAAGGTGCCGCCGATGATAACGAGAAAGCGGTCAAGAACCTGCGTGTTTTGCAGTTCGCCGTTGTTGACGGCGGATTTGATTTATCGAAGAATACGACTTTGGCCAACGAATACATTTCGAGCGACAACCTCACAGTGGATGGTGCAACCGGTGATGTTAAAGTTGCAGCCTGCGAACTCGCGGCTGCCGCAGATGGCGAATCGCATATTTATTTCGTTGCCAATGCCGGCGCCGCTGCGTTGACCGGCATTTCCTCGGAAAAGCAGTTCTTGGAGCAGTCGATCGCTTACTCGAAGACCTGGACGATCGGGAATGGGATTCCCATGATGAGCAAGGTTTATAAGAATGCTGTTACTTATGGTGGCTCCATACCCAAACAGACGCTCGAGCGCCTTTTCGCGGCCGTGAAATTCACGCTGGCGGCCAGTGCGAATTTCACGCCTACGGCGTCCGAACTCAAGATGTGTAAGGTACCTGCAGCAGCCTATTTCAATTCCGAGACGAAGGCTACCTCATTCATTGATTTGACGATCACGAGCGGTACGACCTACTACATTCCCCAGAACAACCAGGGTAAAGCTGGTTCGGGAAGCAGCGATCGCTACGAGGGTGTTGCTCCGGCAGATGCCACCTATATCGACATCCCAGGCACATACGACAAGAACGGCGTCGAGTACGAGGCCACCTACCGTGTTTACCTCGGTAAGGACAACGAAACCAGCTACGAGGTATTGAGCAACAACGCCTACACCGTTTCGGCAACGATCGCCGGCTTGAACATGAACGACAAGCGCGTCGTCAAGGTTACCCGCGACCTCTCTGCCAAAGGGACGAAGACGGCCAACTGCTACGTCGTCAGCCGCAAGGGCGTTACCTATTCGTTCAATTGCGAGTACAAAGGCAACGAGACCGCGAACGCTAACACCGGAACATTAACAGGTGCTGATGATGCTGTAATTCTGTGGCAGTCCGACGAGAAGTTGATCCAGAATCTGACACTTTCCACGGATAAGAAGACGATTTCGTTCGAGGTATCCGATGCTGCCTCTGCCGGTTTGACGTTGAAGCAGGGTGCTTCGTTGCCGGGCAACGCGGTGATCGCGCTCGTTGACGCGAGCGATAAAGTGCTGTGGAGTTGGCATATCTGGTCCACGGACTACAATCCCTATGCCGCTACAGAGAACTTCGACACCTATACCTACACGGACGACAGTGGTACAACGATCAAAATGATGACGCGCAATCTCGGTGCCTACAACAATACGCCGGCTCCGAATGCGGATGACATTTCCGCAGGCGGTTTGTTGTACCAGTGGGGCCGCAAGGATCCGTTCGTCGGTGCCAAATCTTATACGACAGAGGGTAAAACAGCATTCCAAGTGGTTTACGATGGAGCCGATACCCCCAATGAGCTCGGCAATAGCTGGAATACCAGTGTTACGGTGGACGATAATTCAATTTATTCGACGATCGGCATGGTTTCTGGTAAAATTAGCTCTGCCCAAGCCGTGCAGTGCCCGATGGTCTTTGCAGCCGGTAGCGTAGAGTGGAATTCAGACGGTAAAGATGATACACGGTGGGGATGTGCATTGCCTGATGAAATGACGGTTAATAAAACGATCAATGACCCGTGCCCTTATGGTTGGCATGTGCCGGCTCGTCAGACTTGGAACAAGACGGGCTACACGACTGCGAATTCGTTGTGGGGAAATTACGGTCGTACATTCTACGGTTCCGTATATTATCCCGCTTCGGGGTGTCGCAATTCCTCGTCGGGCGCGTTGGGCAGTGTCGGCGCCAACGGGTGCTCTTGGAGTGCTTCGCCGAACTCGTCAGGCGACCGCGCGGGCTACTTGAGCTTCAGTAGTGGCAGCGTGGGCCCGCTCGGCAACGGCAGCCGGTCGAGCGGTTTTCCGGTGCGCTGTGCCCGAAATTAAAGCGAGCGAGCATATAGCGAAGCGAGCGCATCCGATGTTTTATCCCGCCGGCATTGAAAGCCGGCGGGATGGGACACCGGCGTAAGCCGGTCGAAAATTTTTCCCGATCCACATTTCGACCTGCTTCCCCTGTTGCCGACAGTCGCGCATGTCGTCGACAGACGCCGCCATTCCGGATGCTTATCATGCGCTGCGGTTACGACGTCCTGCAAGACGGGCTCCTTCCGCATACGGAGGTCGGTTCCGGTCGTTTCATCCGCCACCACCTCTCCCCAAAAGGGTTTTATTAATTAACTCGGGAATGCTTAGGTAAGTTATATATACTACTACAAGAAACGTAAATACGAACTGACAAACCGCCGCAAGGCGATCCGCGGCATTCCACACTAACTAACCTTTCAAAAATTTTCACTGCTCTTTCGGCATCCATTGAACACCTCGGCGATCCCGTTGAGTGCAAATCGACAACTTTCACCCATGACCAGCCGTGATTTCATAGCCTCTGAAGCGACGAACACCGATCGCATCGTCCTCTACCGCGAGGGTCTTTTCTGGAAAGCCTACGAACGTTCGGCCTATGCCCTGTGTTCGCAGGTTCGTCCGTTGAAGCCCACGCGCAAGGTGTTGAAAGCGCTTCGGGGCGGCGATCTGATTTCGGTCGGATTTCCGTCGGCGAGCGAATCGGCGACATTGGCGGGGTTGGAAACGGTCGAGCGATCGGAGAATCGTTGGGTGGTAGCAGCTCCGCGGCAGATCGACTGCGAGGCGTTCGGTGCTTGGAAGGCATCGGTGCCTGCGAAGGTACAGACGGTCGTTTCGACCGGCGCATCCGTTTCGGCGGACTCGTCGGCGGGGGCGGCCGCAACGGCGTGTTCGGCGGTTTCTGCTTCTGCTTCGGTACGGCCTTCCTGGTTTCGGTGGGTGTTTCGATCGTTCCGTTCCTGCGACGCGCGATCCGCGTGCGGCGCGGTCGGTTCGGGCGACGATGCTGTCCGGCGGGTTATCCGTTCGATTCGTGAGTTCGACCTGTCCGAGAAAACGCCGATGGATTGCATGAGGTTCATTGCCGAATTGAAAAAAATGCTTTACTAACTTTTGATTTTTGCACACGGATGGCTGAATACGATCATTTGCCGGTTTACAAGGCTACATACGACCTGCTGCAACACGTTTACAGGGACAAGAGCATCGGCAGCGTACCTCGTGATGTAAAATTCACGCTCATTGAAACTCTGAAAAAAGACATTTTAGAAATTCTTGTCTCCATATACAAAGCGCACTACATCACCGACGAACGGAAGGTCGTGCCCCTGCAGCAGGCGCGCGATTTGATACCGGGGATCAAGGCGCGGTTTCGGATTTTGTTCGATCTGCACCACATCAATCCCGAGTTGTTCCAGACATTGGCGTTCGAGGTGGAGTCCATTTCGAAACAGTTGGCGGCCTGGCACACGAAGACGCTGCGGCGTCTGCACGAGACGAATGCGGTCGGCGATTCGAAAGCGGGCGATGCCGAATAACGCGGCGGACGGGGTGTTGCAGTGTATGTATTAGGAGGCTTCTCTTTTCAAGCAGCATTGGATCGGAGTTCCGCGGGGCCACGGGCCGGCGGAAGAGAATCCATGTAAATTCAGTAACCCACCGATCGTCGATAGGGCTGCACGGCAGCCGTGGCTTTCGGTTATGAAAATTTCAATTCGCCGCAGGGTTCTTCCGTTTTTTGGATTAAGTCCTCTGCGTCGTATAGCAAGCGGTTACTTTTGCTTCCCGCTTCGGGGTATCGCAATGCCTCGACGGGCGCGTTGAACAACGTCGGCACCAACGGGTACTCTTGGAGTGCTTCGCCGTACGCAACCTCTGGTTCGAATGCCGACTACGCGGGCTACTTGAACTTCAACAGCGGCAGCGTGAACCCGCTCAACAACAGCAACCGGTCGGATGGTCGTCCGGTGCGCTGTGCCCGAGGATTTACGCCTGCTTGGAAACGAATTTTCGGCAGACGGTTCGGGGTAGAGGCGGTTTTGCTTGGCGACCGTACGTTTCTCAGTCTTTCGGCGGGAAGCAACGTCCCGCTTCGGGGTATCGCAATTCCTCGTCGGGCGCGTTGAACAATGTCGGCACCAACGGGTACTCTTGGAGTGCTTCGCCGAACTCGTCAGGCGACAACGCGGGCAACTTGAACTTCAATAGTGGCAGCGTGAACCCGCTCAACAACAACAACCGGTCGAACGGTTTTCCGGTGCGCTGTGCCCGAGTATTTACGTGCTGCGTGAAAAGAAAATTTTTGAAAGAAACAAATGTCTAAACGATACTGATCTACAAGGCCCAAAATTCTCTTTGAGCAAAACAGGATGAGAGTTCCGCGAGGTCATAGACCTTCGGAAGAGTGTCTTGTAAATTCAGTAACCCACCGTAGTTCGGACGGGCCGCACGACGGTCGCGGGCTGCGGTATTGACAAACCGATTTATGGCAGGGTTTCCGCTCCTTCGAGAGTCGATCCTCTGCTTAATTTAGCAAGCGGTTACGAAATTATAAGTGTATCGTGTTTCCCGCCGCTTCCGGCTATCGCAATCGCACGAATGGTTCTTTGACGAGTGTCGGTTCTGGCGGCTGGTACTGGAGTAGCTCTCCGTACTCCGGTGGGAGTCCGAACGCTGGGAGATTGAACTTCGACGCTACGAACGTGAACCCGCTCAACAATGATCAACGAGCGAACGGCTTTTCGGTGCGCTGTGTCCGAGGATTTACGACCGCTGCTTAAAAGAGAATTAAGTATTGTTATGAAAAAGAGTCAGTCCGAATTGTTGGGCGATCTCTTCCGGGCCTATTTCGATACGAGAAAGCACAAACGCAACACCAAGAGTCAATTGAAATTCGAGTTCGACTTCGAGCACAACCTGATCGAACTCTGCAACCGGATCGCCGCCCGCAGTTATCGACCCAATCCGGCCATCTGTTTCATCACGGATGTGCCGGTCAAGCGCGAGATATTCGCCTCGCCGTTCGCCCACCGCATCGTCTGCCGGTTGTTGTACAACTACATCGCGCCGATGTTCGAGGCACGCATGATCTTCGACAGTTATTCCTGCCGCGAGGGGAAGGGGGTGTTGGTCGGCATCGAGCGGTTGGAGCATCACGTGCGCAGTTGCACGCACAATCACACTCGTCCGGCCTACATTTTGAAGCTCGATCTGCGGGGATACTTCATGAGCATCGACAAACGGATTCTGCATCGCATTCTGATGCGCAGTCTGGATCGTTATTGGAAGCGTCCTTCGGGCGACGGGCATCGTTGGTGCGACCGGCTCGACCGCGAGTTGATCGACTACCTGATCGAGATCATTCTGTTCCGCAATCCGACCGAAGGGTGTTACGTTCTGGGACGCGCCTCCGACTGGGACGGGCTTCCGGCCTCCAAAAGTCTTTTCAACAGACCCGAGAATGTGGGTCTGGCTATCGGCGACATCACTTCGCAGTTGTTCAGCAACATTTTTCTGGACCACTTCGACCAGTTCGTCAAACGCGAGCTGCATTGCCGGTATTACGGCCGGTACGTCGACGACTTCTACATCGTGCATTCCGACCGGCAGTACCTCGAAGCGTTGGTCGTGCGGTTGAAAGGGTTTCTGGAATCGGAACTGCACCTGACCTTGCATCCCAAAAAGATCGTCTTGCAGCCTTACCATTACGGCGTGGAGTTTCTGGGTGCCTACGTCAAACCTTATCGACGGTACGCCACGAAGTCGTCGGTCAAACGGTTCCACATCCGCATGAGCCAGTTGGAGGCCGAGTGCCGGCACGGGGCAGTCGCTTACGCTCGTCTGCTTGAGATCCGAGCCGTGTTGAACTCTTATTGCGGCCATTTTATCCATTTCAAAGCTTTCCGAATGTTGAAGGCCCAGTTCAGCGATTCGCCTTTGCGGAAATACTTCGACTTTGCGGGCAATTTCCGCAAGGCCGTCATCAAGGAGCATCTGTTGCCTCAGTGGAAGATGCCTTTCGAGGACGACGACGGTCGATAGCGCATCGTCGTATTGTGGGAGAATATGGAAGGTTCTTTCGAATAAGTCTGCGGTCATCGGTCGGGAGGGCGGAGGTTCAGGAATAGGATTTACGTTCTTCGAGTCGCTTTTTGCGATACCGGGGATCCTTGTCGGACGGACAGGGACGCAGCAGGATTCCGACCGACGCCGATTCGGTCGGATGGAATAGGCGATTGTGGCTTGTCGATGCTTATTCCTGCATTTCCTGCAACGCCCGTCTGTCAGCGTCCGTTCGTATCGTCCCCTTTTCGAACCATACCCAAGTCCGGCCGAGAACCGCAGGCTTTATATGTAAAATAAAAGCTGCCCAAAAATCGGGCAGCTTTTTCGATGAAAGAGGATCGGCGGATGCTATTGGATTCCGCGGACGTGTTTTTCCCACGCCCAAGCGGATGCCAAAGTCTCGTCGAGCGACCGCTCGGCCTTCCATCCCAGCACCTGGTTCGCACGAGAGGGATCGGCCCAAATCGCCACGATGTCGCCTGCACGACGCGGCGCGATCTTGTAATTCAACTTCAAGTGGTTGACCTCCTCGAACTTGTGAACCAATTCCAGGACCGAGACGCCGCGACCGGTACCGATATTGAAAATTTCGTAACGTTCTTCGCTCTTATTCTCGACCATTCGGCTGATGGCGGCGACGTGCGCCTTGGCCAGATCGACGACGTCGATGTAATCGCGGATGCACGAACCGTCGGGCGTGGGATAATCATCGCCGAAAACCGACAGACATTCGCGAATGCCGGCTGCCGTCTGCGTAATATAGGGCACCAAATTCTGCGGCACGCCGCGCGGCAACTCGCCGATCAAGGCCGACGGATGAGCGCCGATGGGATTGAAATAACGCAAGGCGATGCTTTTCAATCCGTCATAGGCGGCGACCGAATCGCGGAGTATGTCTTCGGAAATCTGTTTCGTGTTGCCGTAAGGCGAAGTGGCTGGTTTGCGGGGCGTCTGCTCCGTAACGGGCTGTTTGTCCGGCTCGCCGTAAACCGTGCACGACGAGGAGAAAACGATGTTCCGGCGTCCGAATTCGCGCATCAGGTCGATGATATTCATCAACGAGGTCAGGTTGTTGCGATAATAGAGCATCGGCTTTTGCACCGATTCGCCGACGGCTTTCGATGCGGCGAAGTGGATGACCGAATCGAATTCGTATTGTTCGAATACCTTGCGAAACGCTTCACGGTCGCAACAATCGACCTCGACGAACGGAACTTCGACGCCCGTGATACGGCGAACACCTTCGACAGCCGCCATTTCACTGTTGGAAAAATTGTCGACGATGACCACTCCGTAACCGGCATTGACAAGCTCTACGGAGGTATGGGAACCGATATAACCGGCTCCGCCGCAGACGAGAACAGTTGACTTTTTCATATTATTCGATCTATTTCGGTTTTATCCGTTTTGCTTGGGCGGAAACAAGCTTCTGCCGCCCAGAAACGGCGACTTGTGCGGTTCGCCGAATGACATTCACACCTCGATCATTCGGAAGAACGGGCCGCCAATGCAGGTCGAAGATACGCATTTTTTTCGAAAAAGCGGTCGATTTGCGATTTCGGATGCAAAGTATTATTTTTGAACCTTCGTGCGACGTACGTTCGGAACGTCGCGGACGAAAACCGGCAATACCATGAAAATCATCTGCATCGGAAGAAATTACGCCGCGCATGCCGAGGAGTTGCATCGTTCGGTCGGCGGCCCTGCGGAGCTGCCCGCGGAACCGCTCTGGTTCCTGAAACCCGATACGGCTATGCTGCGCAACAACGATCCGTTCTATATCCCGACCTTCAGCAACGAAGTGCATTACGAATGCGAACTGCTCGTACGGATCAATCGGGTGGGCAAGTGCATCGAAGAACGGTTCGCGCATCGCTATTACGACGAGGTCGGACTCGGCATTGACTTCACGGCCCGCGACCTGCAACGCGAAGCCATTGCGCAAGGATTGCCGTGGGAACGATGCAAGGCCTTCGACTATTCGGCAGCCATCTCACCGGTTTTCATTCCGTTACGGGAGTTGGGCGGCAATGTGCAGCAGTTGCATTTCTCATTGGCGGTCAACGGCGAACGCCGTCAGACGGGCGACACGTCGCAGATGCTTTTCTCGGTCGACCGATTGATCGCGACGGTCTCCCGTTACCTGACCTTGCGCATGGGCGATCTGCTGTTCACCGGCACGCCGGCCGGTGTGGGGCCCGTGAAAGCCGGCGACAATCTGTGCGCTACGCTGGACGGTCGCAAGTTGCTGGATTTCGATATTCGTTGAAAAAGGGCTGTTCGAATAAAATCGACAGCCCCTTTGATTTTCGGTTTACCACTTCACCGGTTCCTGCAACAGTTCGCCATCGGTTGCATCGTCGGTCGTGAATGTCCCGCCCCGATACTGGATGCAGAGCATCACGAGCGGTTCCGACCCGTTGTTCCGCACGGAACGACGCCCGGCGGGAGCGACCCGCACGACCGTACCCTCGCCGACCGGAAAGACCCGACCGTCTACCTGAAACTCGCCGCATCCGCCCAAAAAGAAATAGAGTTCTTCGTGCGTCTTGTGCGTATGCAAGAATCCGGTCTCCGTGCCGGGTGCGAACGACTGGAACGAAAATTCGCTTCCGGTAGCCCCTACAGCCGCACCGCCGAAGACTTTTCCGGGGATTTTCACGGCCCCCAGGTCGAGCAGATACTCGTTCAACTGATTCAGTTTTCCCACGCTGGCGGCGCTGAAATTCGCGCCGACTTCGATTTTTTCCATTTGTTTCATGGTCCCCGTTTTTTTTGATTAGACCGAGCAAAAATAGGCGACAAATGTCGATAAAACAATAGGTTACCTGCGTGTAACCTACTCACGTTCGGGTACTCATCGTTGATTTGCAGTATATTGAAATTGTTCGTATTTTTGTGAAAATTCATTTTTCCGACATGTTATTGCAAGAGAAACTGCGAACCCGCCGCCTGTTGTTGGCTTCCCAATCGCCGCGTCGCCGCGAATTGTTGACCGGCAGCGGGTTGCCCTATACATCGGTTCCGAAATATCCCTGCGAGGAACGTTATCCCGAGACGCTGCCGGCCGATGAGGTGCCTCTTTTTCTCTCGCAGCTCAAGAGCAAGGCCTATCCCGAACCGCTCGCTCCGGAAGAGATTTTGTTGACGGCCGACACCGTGGTCGTTGTCGGCGGACGGGTGCTCGGAAAGCCTCGCGATCGGGCCGATGCCGAGCAGATGCTGCACGATTTGTCGGGAAATCGCCATACGGTCGTTACCGGCGTTACGTTTCGCGACACGACACGAACCCATACGTTCGGTGCCCGCAGCGAAGTCTGGTTCCGTCGGCTGACCGACGAGGAGATCGCCTACTACGTGGATGCTTATCGCCCCTACGACAAGGCCGGTTCCTACGGCGTGCAGGAGTGGATCGGCTATGTGGCCATCGAACGCATCGACGGTTCGTTCTACAACGTCATGGGGCTGCCGATCCAAAAAGTATATACCGAACTCGAAAAATTTCTCGATCAATCATGAAACGTCTCCTTTTTACCCTACTGACCCTATCGCTCATCGGGACGACCTTCGCCGACGAAGGCATGTGGCTGCCGAGCTTGATTGCCGGACGTATCGACGACATGCGCAGCAAAGGCTTCCGACTGACGGCCGAAGACATCTATTCCGTCAACCAGGCCTCGATGAAAGATGCCGTCGTATTGTTCAACGGCGGATGCACGGGCGAGATCGTTTCGCCCGAAGGGTTGCTGCTGACCAATCACCACTGCGGCTACGGCGCCATCCAAGCCCATTCGAGCGTTGAGCACGACTATCTGACCCACGGTTTCTGGGCTCGTTCGCGGGCCGAGGAGCTGCCGAACGAGAAACTTTACGTACAGATTCTGGTGCGGATGGAGGAGGTAACCGACCGAATCGCATCGGGCGAGCGACCCGAAGCATTGATTCGGGCCGCCGAAGCCGAAGGAACGGGCTACAAAGCCTCGATCGAACAGATGTACTACGGCAACCAGCAGTTTCTGTTCGTTTACGAGCAATTCGATGACGTTCGCTTGGTCGGCGCGCCGCCCTCGTCCATCGGCAAGTTCGGAGGCGATACGGACAACTGGATATGGCCCCGTCATACGGGCGACTTTTCGGTGTTCCGCATCTACGCCGACCGAAATAACCGGCCGGCGGCCTATTCGCCCGACAATGTGCCGTATCATCCGAAACGGCATTTCACTATTTCGGTCAAGGGGATTCGCGAGGGGGATTTTACGATGATTTACGGCTTCCCGGGCAATACGCAGGAATACATCCTTTCCGATGCCGTGGATTACGTGGTCAATCGGGCCGATCCCGATAAAATTGCGATCCGCACCGGCCGGCTCGACCTCATCGCTACGGCGCAAGCCTCCGATCCAGCCCTGCGAATCCACTATGCCGCGAAGCATGCGAATATCGCCAACGCTTGGAAAAAGTGGCAGGGCGAACAACTCGGATTGTCCCGTACGCGAAGCGTCGAAACGAAGCGCCAATACGAGCGGGATTTCCAGCTTTGGGCGGATCGGCATCCGGAATACGCCGGACTGTTATCGGCGATGAAAACCGAATACGCCCGTATGTTACAGCCCTATTATGCTTACGAAATTACCCGCGAGACGCTCGGCACCTTGCCGACCGCCTATTCGGAAGCGGAGCGTTCCGACGATCTGTTTGAACGCTGCCGTCCGACCGAACAGGCCCTGTTCCGGCACGCTTTCGCCTCGTATGCGGCCTATTGTCCGGAACAATATCGCATTCCGGAGTTCCTCGATGGCGTAGCCGCTGCCGGTTCGGCCGAAGCCTATGCGGATCAAGTATTCGATGGATTGTGGCAGCGTACGGATACGACGGCGATCGTCCGCTTAGATAAAGCCAAGAACCGGATGCTCGACCATATCAAATGGCTGCTGGGGACGTCCTCGCTGCGGAATCCGACGAGCAAGCGGCTGAACGAACTGTATGCGCATTATATCAAGGCGTTGCGCGAATGGGACACCGTGCGGGCATTTTATCCCGATGCCAATCTGACCTTGCGCGTGGCTTACGGAACCGTTTCGGGTTACGAATATGCCGACGGCGAATACCATACGCCGCAAACCACGTTGGACGGGATCATTGCCAAGGACAACCCCGAGATTTACGATTACGACATTCCGCAGACATTGCGCGATTTGTATGCTTCGAAGGATTACGGACGTTGGGGCATTTCGATCGACGGACGACGAACCGTGCCCGTCTGTCTGTTGGCTACGAATCATACGACCGGCGGCAATTCGGGTTCGCCGGTGTTGAATGGACGCGGGGAGTTGGTCGGCATCAACTTCGACCGGACATGGCGTTCGACGATGAGCGACATCGCTTTCGACCCGGCGATTTGCCGGAACATCGCCGTCGACATCCGTTATGTGTTGTTCGTCATCGAGCGGGTCGGCGGGGCCGGTTATCTGCTCGACGAAATGACTTTGCGATAGATCGGCAGCGGCATTCGGCAGAGACAGAAGCGGTGGCTGATGCCGTCGCGTTCCGTCTTCCGGATGCCGGCAATGGATGGTATTCGTATATTTAGCCGCAAAAAAATTTGGCGGATTGAAATAGAAGTTCTATATTTGCACTCCCGAAACAGGAGAAATAGGTTCGCGGGAGTAAGGCCCAGGTGGTGAAATTGGTAGACACGCTACTTTGAGGGGGTAGTGAACAATTACGTTCGTGCAAGTTCGAGTCTTGTCCTGGGCACTCAATAGAGAAATCACAACTGATAGTCAATCGGTTGTGATTTCTCTTTTCGGATATGCACCACATTTGCACCACTCACTGTTCGCATTACTGTCCCGTACCTCCGGCGAAGAGTTACGGGTTTCGCTGCTTGAAACAGTCTTTGCAGTGTTGGATTTCGAGGATAACCCTATCACCGTTAGGCTCACGTCCTCCTGTCGGAGATTGCTTCAATGCTTAGGATACTTGCAGAATGTTAGCATACAACTTCGCCAATCGGCCGAAGCATGGTTCTCGTTCTCGAGCGATAAACTTCAATGACAAAGCTACCCAAGCACCAATCACCCCAATTTTTATTATCTTTGCCTCAAAGGTATTCCCCGCTGGCACGGTAGTGAATGCGAAAGCCGAACCGACGATGCAGATGAAAACACGAGAAATCAACGCAACCAGTCTTGAAAAAGCCCGTGCCCTGTTTGAGAGCAAAGCGATAAACCGTATCGAAATCGGCACGGTGCAGGGATTGTACAACATTCATGCGGCACATTTCGGCGGGCTGTACGTAACACATCGATTATGGAACTGCATGAGATACTGAAATCCATCGACAGGCTACACGACCAGTTGTCGTCGTTGCGACCATTGCCGGCCGAAGCATTGAAACGTATCGACGAGGCACAATTGATCGAATATACTTACGAAAGCAATCGCATCGAGGGTAATACGCTGACCCTGCAAGAAACAGCACTCGTGGTGAACGAGGGCATTACGATTGCGGGAAAGAGCATGCGTGAGCACTTGGAAGCGATCAATCATGCAGAGGCGATCGGGTATATCCGAGAGATTGCGCAAACCCGGACACCGATCGACGAGCGAGTGATAAAAGATGTGCACGCTTTGATTCTGCGGGGACTCGATCGGGTCAATGCTGGCCGGTATCGCACCGTCGGCGTAATGATTTCGGGAAGTCGGCATACGCCTCCGGCATCGTATCAAATACCTGAATACATGGCGGCATTTCTGGCCGAATATCAGCATATGGAGCAAGCTAGCACCCATCCGGTCATCATTGCCGCCTACCTGCATGACGAGCTGGTGCGAATCCACCCTTTCATAGATGGGAACGGACGTACTTCACGCCTACTGATGAACCTCTATTTGCTCCAGCACGGGTACCCCGTCGTCTCGCTCAAAGCGGATGCAGAAAGCAAAACCCGTTATTACACTACGCTGGAAACATCGCATGTTGAGGGTGACAGAACAGACTTCACCCGATTCGTTGCCGAGTCTGTGCTCGAGACCTTACAACGGTACCTAAACCTTATTGAAAGTTGAAAGGAGTGGATTTCTCCACTCCTTTTGATGCCAATCTATCATGTTTTGAAATAACTCCAAGAGGTGTGGGGGAGGGTACTCTGTCGGGATAATTTTTCGTGTACGAATCTATTTTCGTCGTTCCGGCAGGAGATAGCACGAAAATCGCTATCTTTAACTGTGCCGAAGATACTTCGCCTCGGCAATGCTTAAATAAATTTGGCATTGCGCTCGGCTTTTTCGTATCTTTGTCCATAGGATATGCCGAAACTCTATATCATAGCAGGTTGCAACGGCGCAGGGAAAACGACTGCATCCTATACGATATTGCCCGAAATGTTGGGCTGCAGGGAGTTCGTTAATGCTGACGAGATTGCAAAGGGGCTTTCGCCTTTCAATCCCGAGAGCGTGGCGATTGAGGCCGGTCGGTTGATGTTGCAGCGCATGGACGATCTGTTGTCCGAAGGGCTGGATTTTGCTTTCGAGACGACGTTGGCGACCCGTTCCTATGTTCGATTCATCAAGAACGCAGTCGAAAAACTATTTCGTAACGTTGCTCTATTTTTGGCTGCCGACCCTTGAACAGGCTATCGAGCGGGTTGCGACCCGTGTACGAGAGGGCGGCCACGATATTCCGGCCGAAGTTATTCGGCGGCGTTATGCGAACGGCATCAAGAACTTAACGACGCTCTATACCCCGATTTGCAACTATTGGACAATCTATGATAATAGTGCGGCCGACGGCATTCACAAGGTGGCTTGGGGTGTCAAGGGTGAAATAAAAGGGATTGCAACCCCGTTATCTTATCAAAAGATCGTAGGTTATGAGCGAGATGGAGATTAAGCAAATGCAGGAAAAGATCGATGCAGGAATTTTACTTGCGCAAAAGCGTCTGATTGAAAAAGCTAAGAAAGAAGACGGCGAACTGGTCGTCGTGCGCGAAGGCAAAGTCGTACGCATCAAAGCCCGCGAACTGAAATAGGGTGAGAACTTCACAGACCCCACCCTCTTCTTTATAGTCAATCTCTGGTATTCAAGTACCGGGGATTTTTTATGATAATGGCTATTTTACTTTCTTACAATAATTGATTTAATAATTATCTTTGTAAAGCAAATAGCTTATTGAAGTAATGGGAATAGTAGACTTCGTGAAAAATATAGGGCGATTTTCAAAAGAGAATTTTGCGGATCGGACAAATGCGAATCCGGAGAATGATCCCGTAGAGTACGTCAGAACTATGTCTTTCAACAAAGCATTCAAGGACTTGCTATCCCAGGATCGCTTCATTGCACGGAGCGACTACAAGGAACTTGTCGAGCAATATCGCGATTTGGCGCAATTCTATGCTACGCTTGTTCAGTCGAACCTACTGAATGAATACGCCACCAAACATTTCCTTGACATCAAAGCTATAAACTATTTTCGAACGGTGTTCGATGAAATTGCAGACTTTGCTATTGAATCGCCGACGATCCGAAAACATAATGACGCTTATGTTTTGCGTCATATCGAATCGGAGAAACCCTATCTCGACAATATCCTCAAAGCGTGCGATCCTGCCATATCGCTTGACCGGGAACAGCGCGAAGTGGTGCTTTCGGAAGAGGACCACACGCTGGTAATCGCGGGTGCTGGGGCCGGCAAGACCACGACGGTAGCGGCCAAAGTGCGCTATCTTGTCGAGAAACGAGATGTTGATCCGAGCAAGATTTTGGTTATCTCCTTTACCAACAAAGCCGTCGAAGAACTTCGGGGACGTATCAACGGCAATTTGAATATCCCTTGCCCAATCAGCACTTTCCATTCCATTGGCTATACGATTCTGCGACAGGGCGAAGAGGAGCGTAAAAAGATAATCAGAGAAGGGTATATGTACACGGTTATCAATAATTATCTGAAATCGTCCGTGCTGCGTAATCCAGAGGTCGTAAACAAGTTGATACTCTTTTTCGGCTCCTATTTTACAGCTCCATACGAAGGTGAAAATCTCAATGAATATTTCCAGTTCGTATCCAAAGCGGATTGTTCAACACTGAAAGGCAATCTGCACGAATATGTCCGACGAATCGTAGATCGCAAGACTTTGAAAACGCAGACGTTGAACAACGAAATTCTACGATCGCTGGAAGAGGTCCGGATCGCCAACTTTCTATATATGTATCAGATAGAATACGAGTATGAACTGATATACCAGTATCCTATTCTCGATGCGAATAAGCCCTATACGCCCGATTTCCGCATCAAGCAAGGCGATAAGATTTCGTATATCGAGCATTTCGGGATAACCGAAGACCATCGAAGCGATCGCTATACGGAGGAAGAGTTGGAACGGTATGTCTCTCGTATCGACGACAAAAAAGAGGTGCATCGGAAACATAAAACCGATTTGCTATACACCTATTCGCAATATACTGATGGCCGGGACTTCCTGCTTCATCTTCGGGAACAGCTTATTGCGCATGGTTATGCGTTGAACAAACGCTCGACGGAGGAGGTTTACAAGAAATTGATCGAAACGGAGGAGAGCAAATATATTACACGTCTGACCTTTTTGATCTGCACCTTTATCAACAACTTCAAGACGCAAGGTTATGGATTGGAGAAATTCGTAGAATTCAAAGCGGCGAATAAGAACGTCCGAACCAAATTGTTTCTCGACATCTGTAAAGTTTGCTACTATGAATACCAAAAGGTATTGGAGGAGCAACATTGCATCGACTTCCAAGATATGATAAACGAGTCTGCCGAATTGATTCGCCAAAAGCGCATCGGCAGGGAGCAACTCGATTACAAATATATCATTGTAGACGAGTATCAAGATATTTCACGGCAGCGTTATAATCTTATCAAAGAGTTGTCGCAGTTATGCAACGCCAAAATTATGGCCGTAGGCGACGACTGGCAGTCTATCTATGCGTTCAGCGGCTCCATCCTCCCGTTGTTTACCCGGTTCTGCGAAGCTGTTGGTTATGGGCAGGAGCTGAAAATCACCCGCACCTACCGCAATGCGCAGGAGATAATCGACATTGCGGGAACATTCGTGCAGAAAAATTCGGCACAAATCAAAAAAGAGCTCGTCTCTCCGAAGCGAATCACCAATCCGGTTATTATTTACCCATATCCCGAAACTTTCGATAAAAGAAAAGAGCGACCAGAAGGAGGCAAATATCACTATTTGGGAATCGCAGTAAATAAAGCGATCGAAAAGATACTGGAATACGATTCAACAGAAAGCAAATCCCGAATCGCATCCATCCTTTTGATCGGCCGCTATGGATTCGATGCCAGAAACCTTTGCTATTCCAAGCAGTTCAACTACAACGAAAAAACAGGCAAGGTTTATTCGACCAAATACGGAAACAAAATCAAACTCCAGTTTCTGACGGCTCACAGCTCAAAAGGTTTGAGTGCAGACAATGTGATTATCATCAATGCAAAAGACGAAATCTACGGGTTCCCGTCAAAAGTCGATGACGATCCGGTGTTGAATTTAGTCGTATCGAACGATACCTCGTACAACTATGCCGAAGAACGGCGGCTGTTCTATGTGGCTCTAACCCGCACTAAGAATCGGGTATTCATCGTGACGCCCGAGAAACGCCCCTCGGAGTTTATCAAGGAGCTTTTGAGCGATCCGAAAAGCTATCCCAACGTTACGCTGAAAGGCGAATTGAAAACAGACCTCTCCATCTCGAACATTGTGAAAGACCGTTGCCCGATCTGCGGCTATCCGATGCAATTTCGATGGAATAAAAATTATGGGTTAAGACTATGGATTTGCACCAACGATCAGGAGGTGTGCGGCTTTATGACCAACGACCGGCGCGGCGGCGATCTCTCCATTCAGAAATGCGACTGGTGTAAGGACGGGTATTTGATTGTAAAAGGCGGCCGCGATGAACCGATTTTGGGTTGTACGAACTACAAACCGGATCGATCGGGGTGTGGTCGGCTGCTCAACAGAGAACACTATCGTGCATGGCGAAAGGATGATTTCGGCGTAGAAGATCTGTCCAAAGACAAGCCGGCTTATTTTCATGTTCCCGAATTTTCCGCCGTGAACCCTAAGGTACCCGAAATGATTCCAGCGAGAGCAAACATCCCAACAAGAAAAAGGCCAATGGTCCACACGACAAGTTATTCGGAGCAGATGATCGAGAAAGATGGGTTCAAAGTGCTGGTGAATGCCGACGGCCAACTGCTTACCGACATGGAGCTGCTCGCTAAGTTGCGAACTTTAAGGTATACCATTGCGCAAGAAGAAAAACTTCCGGCATATTGCATCTTTACGAACGATGTTTTATCCCGATTAGCAGCTGACAAACCGATGTCTCGTGAAGAGTTCGTCGAAATAAAAGGAATCTGAATGCAACGTTATAGACGATTTGGTGAACGATTCATTGCCGAAATCAAGAAGTATGTCGAATCTTAATGGCAGAGACGACGTTGCGAATATTCGCAACGTCGTCTCCCTTTGCATCATACTGGTTTAATATCAATTCGTCTGCATAGTTCTGAGATACCCGGCAACCGTCAATCTGTGTACTCCTAAAATTCGTGCGATAGCACTTTTAGAGATTCGTTTATTCAATAATTCTTGAATCTCCGCTTCACGGCCGGTTAATTTCTTAATTTTGGATTTACTCCCTTTTGGTCGACCGAGAATGACTCCTTCGGCTTTTTTGCGAGCCAAAGCCTCTTTTGTCCGTTGTGAAATCAGATTGCGTTCGATCTCGGCCGAGAGTCCGAAAGCAAAGGCCAACACTTTAGAATTGATGTCGCTGCCAAGACGATAGTTGTCTTTGATAGTCCACACCTGCTCTTCCCGTTTCATACATTGATTGAGAATTGCCATAATCATCAATAAGTTACGGCCAAACCTCGATAATTCGGCGCAAATCAGAACATCGTCTTTCTGCATCGAATCCAGGATAATACCGAGTTTCCGTTTATCTACATCTTTGTTGCCGGAAATTGTCTCCTCGATCCATCGATCGACAACCATCGTATGGCTTTCGCAAAAACGATTGATTTCAAAACGTTGATTCTCTACTGTTTGCTTGTCTGTACTGACGCGGATATATCCGTATACCATAAACGTAAGATTTTGATTGATCAAATAAATGCAAAGTTTATAATATACGAGGATTATTGTGATTTTACGAGCGATTATTTCTTGCAAAATTCGTCGATTTGTTCTTTCCGCAACTCCGAGAGTTAGGTCGTGCTCACTCCGATAGAATTAAGCATCAAACAAAAAATCGAAGCGATCGGAACTCCACTAAAAGATTGGGACGTTCGGATAAATTATGGCATAAAAACCGGATTCAACGATGCTTTTATTATCGATGGAGCCAAACGTGCGGAGTTGATTGCCGCCGACCCCAAAAGTGCAGAACTTATACGACCATTTATATTCGCCTTTTTGCTTGGCTTCCGATAAAATAATAAGTTCGTCATCAATTCGATCGAATAGATCATTGATAGTCTTAATCTCTTGTGCCATTACTCCAGCAATTTAACCAGTTCGTTTTTCATCTCCTCGTCGATTGCTCGATAGCGGGCGAATGCTCGGCTACCCTCCTTGTGGCCGCTCAACGCTCCGACGAGATTCGGGTCTTTGACCTGCTTGTAGAGGTTGCCGACGAAAGCCCGCCGGGCCAAATGCGACGACGCAACCTCCCATATAGGACGTTGCTCGGCCTCACGTGTCAACGGATTCAGCACCGTAACTTTGCGCCGCAATCCCGCAGCGAGAAATATCCGCTTGATTGCTTTGTTGTACTGCTGTTCGGCTATTAGCGGAAAGAGCGATGGCCCGGTATATCCGCCGTACCGATCCAATATCTCACGAGCTATCGTGTTGAGGGGAACACGCACCGTGACAGGGTGGCCGTCCTTTGTTTTGCGGGGTATGTACTCGACCGCTCCGTCGATGATGTTGTCGCGGGTCAGTTTGTAGAGGTCGCCAACACGGCACCCGATTAGGCATTGAAAGACAAAAATGTCTCGCTGCTCGGCCAGCCTCGGGTGGCGGTTGAGGTTGGTGTGATAAATCTTGTTGCGCTCATCTATCGAGATGTAATAGGGCGTACCGTAAACGCACTCTTCAACAGAGTAATTTCGGAAAGGGTTGTTGCGGGTCTTACCCACGTCATTGGCCCAGATGAAGAATGTGCGCAGCTTTGTCAGTATGCCATTTATGGTGTTCTGTCCTCTCGGTTGAGGTGTGCGGCTTTCAGGCACGGCCTCGTATATTTCGGGATACTGCTCGTAGAATGTGTATTCGTTGCGCAGAAACTCCTCAATATCCCTCAACACAAGCGGTGTGATGGTCTCAAAATCGAGTGTGAAAGCAGAATTTACCGTCCGGCGGGCATAAAGTTCATACCGCCTCAACGCACGGATAACGACCCAAATGGCACGGATGCGCCAGTCGGATAATTTGCGTTTCTCGATAAATTCGTCGTAAGCCTCGAAAAAGGTCTGCCGATGTTCTTTGACGATGTACTTTTCGGGGTGCAGCCGTTTGTCTATTTCGACCTCCAACTGCTCGGATGTGAACTGCTCTTTGTCTGTGACGGCATTGTAGATGTCGAGTATTATCGCCTTACGCTCCGAGACGGCCCGATTGAATCGTGCACGCTTTTCGGCATTGAACAGCACTTTTGCCTTAATTTCCTGCCGCGTGCTATCCCAGTAGGCAGGGTTGATTTCCAACTCGCTGGCATGAAAGAATTGGGCATTGCGCCCATCCCTCAACCGAAAGCGAATGTTTGCCTTGTCGATTTTCTTTTTCGATACTCGGATAAATGCTGTAACCGATGCCATGATATTTTGGTGTTGGGTGGTGCAAGTTTGGCCAATTTGCACCACCGTTGCACCACCAAATAAAACTTTTTGCAAAAGTATGCAATTTTATTGTCAGATGCAAATTATTGATTATCTTTGCTGTTAGATCGTATATTGTCGATTTTTAGTTGTTTGCGAATTGCGAAAAATTGCCGTTTTCAAATACTGTCCTGGGCACGCTAAAAGGAGAACCGCTGTCGATTTTAATCGACAGCGGTTCTCCTTTTATTTCAAATCTTATTTGTAAAACAAAGCCTGCGGTTCTCGGCCGGACTTGGGTATGTTTCGAAATAGGAACGATACGAACGGACGCTGACAGGCGGGCGTCGCAGGAGATGCAGGAACAAGCGTCGACAAGCCACGATCGCCTATTCCTTCCGACCGGATTGTGCCTCGATCGGAATCCTACTGCGTCCCTGTCCGTCCGATAACGTCCCCCGGTATCGCCCAAAAAAGCGGACCGAAGAACGTAAATCCTATTCCGGAACATCCTCTTTCCCGACGGATGACCGCAGACTTATTTCAAAACAAGACGCCGAACCGCTATTGACCGTCGTCGTCCTCGAAAGGCATCTTCCACTGAGGTAACAACTGCTCCTTGATGAAGGCCTTGCGGAAATTACCCGCGAAGTCGAAATACTTCCGCAAAGGCGAATCATTGAACTGCGCCTTCAACATCCGGTAAGCCTTGAAGTGGATGAAATGGCCGCAATACGAGTTCAACACAGCGCGGATTTCGAGCAACCGAGCGTAAGCGACCGCCCCGTGCCGGCACTCGGCCTCCAACTGGCTCATGCGAATATGGAACCGCTTGACCGATGATTTCGTGGCGTAACGTCGATACGGTTTGACGTAGGCACCCAGGAACGCCACGCCGTAATGGTAAGGCTGCAAGACGATCTTCTTCGGATGCAAGGTCAGGTGCAACTCCGACTCCAAAAACTCTTTCAGTCGCACAACCAACTCTTCGAGATACCGCCGGCTGGGATGCACGATGTAGAAGTCATCGACGTACCGACCGTAATAACGGCAATGCAACTCGCGTTTGACGAACTGGTCGAAGTGATCCAGAAAAATGTTGCTGAACAACTGCGAAGTGATGTCGCCGATAGCCAACCCCACATTTTCGGGCGTGTTGAAGAGGCTTTTGGAGGCGGGAAGCCCGTCCCAGTCGGAAGCCCGACCCAACACGTAACAACCCTCGGTCGGATTGCGGAACAAAATGAGATCGATCAAATAGTCGATCAACTCCCGATCGAGCCGGTCGCACCAACGATGCCCGTCGCCCGAAGGACGCATCCAATAACGATCCAGACTGCGCATCAAAATGCGATGCAGAATCCGTTTGTCGATGCTCATGAAGTAACCCCGTAAATCGAGCTTCAGAATGTAGGCCGGACGGGTGTAATTGTGCGTGCAACTGCGCACGTGGTGTTCCAATCGCTCGATGCCGACCAACACGCCCTTCCCTTCGCGACAGGAATAACTGTCGTAAATCATGCGTGCCTCGAACATCGGCGCGATGTAGTTGTACAACAACCGACAGACGATGCGGTGAGCAAACGGCGAGGCGAAGATCTCGCGCTTGACCGGCACATCCGTGATAAAACAGATGGCCGGATTGGGTCGATAACTGCGGGCGGCGATCCGATTGCAAAGCTCGATGAGGTTGTGCTCAAAGTCGAACTCGAATTTCAATTGACTCTTGGTATTGCGTTTGTGCTTTCTCGTATCGAAATAGGCCCGGAAGAGATCGCCCAATAATTCGGACTGACTCTTTTTCATAACTACAATTCTCTTTCAAGCAGCGGTAAATCCTCGGACACAGCGCACCGGAAAGCCGTTCGCTCGGTTATTGTTGTTGAGCGGGTACACGGTCGCAGCGTTGAATCTCAAATTCCCAGCGTTCGCATTCCCAGTAGCGTACGGAGAACTGCTCCAATACCAACCACCCGAACCGACACTCGACACGGAACCATTCGTGCGATTGCGATAGCCGGAAGCGGCGGGAAATACGAAACACTTGATTTGTAACCGCTTGCTAAATAATGCAGAGGATGTCCGCCTGGGGACAAACCCTGCCGTAAATTGGTTTGTCAATACCGGAATGAAATTCGGATTTGCAGCCCGAACACCCTTCCGGCGGGTTACTGAATTTACAAGACACTCTTCCGAAGGTCTATGACCTCGCGGAACTCCCATCCTGTTCTGCTCAAAGAGAATTTTGGGCCTTGTAGGACTTGTAGATCAGTAGCGTTCAAAAAGTTTTCTTTTCAAGCAGCGGTAAATCCTCGGACACAGCGCACCGGAAAGCCGTTCGCCCGGTTGTTGTTGTCGAACGGGTATACTTTCGTAGCGTTGAAGGCCAAATCTCCAGCATTCGCATGCCCAGTGGAGTACGGAGAACTGCTCCAATAGAAGCCCCACGAACCGACATTCGCCACAGAACCATTCGTACGATCGCGATCGCCGGAAGCGGCAGGAAACACGATATGTCAGATTTGTAACCGCTTGCTAAATTAAGCAGAGGATGTCCGCCTGGGGACAAACCCCGCCTTAAATTGGTTTGTCAATACCGGAATAGGACTCGGATTTGCAGCCCAAACACCCTTCCGGCGGGTTACTGAATTTACAAGACACTCTTCCGAAGGTCTATGACCTCACGAAACTCACATCCTGCTCTGCTCAAAAAGAGATTAAAGCCTTATAGGCTGTAGATCAGCAGCATTCAAACGTTTTCTTTTCAAGCAGCGTAAATCCTCGGACACAGCGCACCGTAAAGCCGTTCGCTCGGTTATTGTTGTTGAGCGGGTACACGGTCGAAGCAGTGAAGGCCATGTTCCCAGCGTTCGTATGCCCAGTAGAGTACGGAGAGCTACTCCAATAGTTGGCGCTCGAACCGACACTCGTCACGGAACCATTCGTGAGATTGCGAAAGCCGGAAGCGACTGGAAATACGAGACACTTAATTTGTAACCGCTTACTAAATTAAGCAGTGGATCTGTTCCCGAAAGAGCGGAAACCCTGTCTTAATTTGGTTTGTCAATACCGCACCCAGCGACCGTTGTACGGCCCGACCGAATACGGTGGGTTACTGAATTTACAAGATACACTTCCGAAGGTCTATGACCTTGCGGAACTCCCATCCTGCTCTGCTCAAAAAGAGATTAAAGCCTTATAGACTTGAGATCAGCAGCGTTCAAACGTTTTCTTTTCAAGCAGCGGTAAATCCTCGGACACAGCGCACCGTAAAGCCGTACGCTCGTTGATTGTTGTTGAACGGGTACACGGTCGAAGCATTGAAGGCCATGTTCCCAGCGTTCGTATCCCCAGTAGCGTTCGGAGAGCTGCTCCAATAGAAGCCGTTCGAACCGACATTCGTCACGGAACCCTTAAAGAGATCGCGATAGCCGGAAGCGGCAGGATACACAAAACACTTGATTTGTAACCGCTTGCTAAATTAAGCAGAGGACCTGCCCCGAAAGAACGGAAACCCTGTCTTAATATGGTTTGTCAATACCGCACCCAGCGACCGTTGTACGGCCCGACCGAACACGGTGGGTTACTGAATTTACAAGATACGCTTCCGAAGGTCTATGACCTTGCGAAACTCCCATCCTGCTCTGCTCAAAAAGAAATTAAAGCCTTATAGACTTGTAGATCAAAAGCATTCAAACGTTTTCTTTTCAAATAGCGGTAAATCCTCGGACACAGCGCACAGAAAAGCCGTTCGCTCGTTGATCGTTGCCGAACGGGTACACGGTCGCAGCGTTGAAGGCCATGGACCCAGCGTTCGTATGCCCAGTAGAGTACGGAGAACTACTCCAACAGTAGCCGGCCAAACCGACATTCGTCACGGAACCATTCGTGCGATTGCGATAGCCGGAAGCGGCGGGAAATACGAGACACTTGATTTGTAACCGCTTGCTGAATGACGCAGAGGATGTCCACCTGGGGACGAACTCTGCCGTAATCTGACTTTTTTCATAACCGAAAGCCGCAGACCGAACGTGCGCCGGCCCCGACTATCCCATCGGCGGGTTACTGAATTTACAAGACACGCTTCCGAAGGTCTATGACCCCGCGGAACTCCGATCCTGCTCGCCTGAAAAGAAAAACCTTCCCTATCAAAAGCACGTTTTCACTTACAAATCATCACCCGATCCGTGCGTCGTCGTCTCGGAACCAGCCTCGCGAAGGCGCTTGAGCGTCTTCGTATGCCATGCCGCCAACTGCTTGGAGACGGACTCCACCTCGACGGCCAATGTCTGGAACAACTCGGGATTGATGTGATGCAAATCGAACAAAATCCGAAACCGCGCCTTTATCCCCGGAATCAAGGCACGCGCCTCCTGCAGAGGAGCGATCTTCTTGTCGTCGGTGATATAATGGGCCTTGTAGATCAGTACAAGAATTTCTAAAATGTCTTTTTTAATGGTTTCAACAAGCGTGAATTTGACATCACGCGGAACGCTTCCGATGCTCTTATCCCTGTACACGTGCTGCAGCAGGTCGTAAGCGGCTTTGTAAACGGGTAAATGATCGTATTCGGCCATCGTGCATCAACGGTTGACAAGCATATTCTTCAATTCGGAAATAAACAGCATGCACTCCATCGGCGTTTTGTCCGCCAGATTGAAGTCTTTGAGAGAACGGACGATCCGCCGAGCGGTATCGTCTTCGGAAGAACCTTCGCCGCACACCTCGGGCCCCTCGCAGGAACGGAATACACGCAGCACCCGCCGCAACCAGGATGCCCGTACAGGAGCAGAAACGCCGCGTCCGCTGTCGGCAGAAGCGTCGGAAACCGTGTCGGCCGAATCCGCCGCCGGTTCGACCGGCTTGCGCGGAGCCGGAACCTTGACGGGCACCGAAGCCTTCCAAGCGCTGAACGCCTCGATGTCGATCGGCTGCGGAGCCGCTGCGACGAGCCGGTCGGAAGCGACCTCCAACCGCTCCAGATCGCCCAAAACGGCCGATTCGCTCGCCGACGGAAAACCCACGGAGATCAAATCGCCGCCGTCGAGGGTTTTCAATACCTTGCGCGTGGGCTTCAACGGCCGAATCTGCGAACACAAGGCATAGGCCGACCGCTCGTAGGCTTTCCAGAAAAGGCCCTCGCGGTAGAGGATGATGCGATCGGTGTTCGACGCTTCGGCGGTTATGAAATCACGGCTGGTCATGAGGTTTCTTTCGGATCGGATGGTCGTGGGTTGTGTGAAGTTCGTTTGTTCGGAACCGCACGGTTGCGGATGCTGCCGCAGCCGTCGGACCGAGACGAACGTGTCTTGCTTATCGCTCGCTGTAATTGCTCTTAACTAAGTCTCTTAATCTCTCTTATCTCTCTTATCTCTCTTACTAACTTAATTAGCATTCCCGAGTTATTTAATAAAACCCTTTTGGAGGAAGGAGCCCATCTTGCAGGACGTCGTAACCGTGAGTTGAAAAGTGTGTGTAAATCGTGTGCAGCAACAGCGGTCGGAAAATCGGAAAAATTTTTCGACCGGCTAACGCCGGTGTCCCACCCCGCCGGCTTTCAATGCCGGCGGGGTAAAACATCGGATGCGTTCGCTCGCTAATTGCTCGCTCACTTTTCTTCTCGGACACAGCGCACCGTAAAGCCGTACGCTCGGTTATTGTAGTAGAGCGGGTACACGGTCGAAGCAGTGAAGGCCAGGCTCCCAGCGATCGCATGCCCAGTAGAGTACGGAGAGCTACTCCAACAGTAGGCGCTCGAACCGACACTCGTCACGGAACCATTCGTGAGATTGCGAAAGCCGGAAGCGGGGTAGAAATCAGTTTTACCCGTGCGCCACATCTTGTTGCCGTTATCCGGATTCTGCTGGTAGTGGAAGAAATAACCTTTCTCCTTATCAAACGTCGTGACGTGCGTACTCGTATTGATGTTCGCAACGTTAAGGATATTTTCAGCCCAAGTGGATTCATCGGCTGCATTTGCCGTCATGGTTCCTCCGCTCTTGGTGAAAGCAATCCACAAATCCTTGGGTGCTACACGCCAGCCTTCGGGGCACGGATCGAAAATCGAACGATTCACCTCATGCTGGCGCGGGTAGTTGTAACCCTGCGGGTTGCCCCACAAGTGAGGATTGTCCTTACCGGTCCAGTTGTAGTTGGCACTATTGATATTTTTGTTCTCCATGATGAACACGGTCGGATTCTTTCTTACGTAATTGATCATATAGTAATCGACCGGAACATCCACGCCATCCTCCTTATCATCAAGCTTCATGGTTTCCACAGTTGTTTTATCTCCCAAGCCGAGGATACTCTGGAGTTCTTTCTCATGGTTAGCATCGTCGAATTTGAATTCCGTTCCTCCTCCATCGACAGCGGCAACGAAATCACCGGCACCTGCATTGACCTTGGAAGGACGACCCATCGGGTCTTTGCGGCCCCACTGGTAGTAGAGACCGAATGACTTGGCGTTGGTCGCGTCGGAAGCCGTATTACCCACGGTTACGGTAGCCACGTTAGTGGCACCCAAGGCGATAGGCATCACGGTGTAGGTTCCCGAGTTGGTGTAATCGTAAGTCAATACATTTGACTCGGCGGTGGGATCGATCTCCGGCTTCCAGATGTGGTACGACCACAAGAGGTTGTTGCTGGAATCGTAGATGCCGACCAAGGCGTTGCCGTTACCTTCGAGATTGTTTACAGTCAACGTGTTGCCGCTGATACTGCAAGTGATACTGCCGGTGAGGGTGGTCTCCTTCCAGATGAGGTTAGCCGACTTCGGTTCCGGAGCGTCCGTATCTTTAGGTGCATTCTTGTCGAACCAATAATAGGTGTTGGTCTTGTGAGGCGTGATGTCGATCGAACCGCTTGTTGCACTGTTGTCGACCAACATGCAGTTAGCCTTGCCGTAATAGTAGAAGTCGGGCAGGTTGGAGAGAGGTTCAGCCACATACTTGAATTCTGCGGCGGCGGTTGCTTCCGTGAAGTTGTCGCCGACGTTGAACGGGAACCGCAATACGGTGCCGGCTGCGAGGTTCGTCGACGGCGTAGCGTAGAACGTCAATTTATGTTCGCTGGTCGTAACCTCGAATTGAAGCTGGTCGCCCGTCTTGGTGCCGTCCTCGGTACCCTCGATCGTGGGGAAGAGCATCAACGACATGGAGAACGAACCGCCCAACGAAGCGCGCGCCTTCAACTCGATGGATTGCTCGCTATCACTACCCGCGATCAGCTTGGGTTTCATGGGGTCGCCGGTGAAGTCGATCTTGGCCTTACCGGAAATCCCCTTCGACGACGAGCGTACTACGAACTTTTCCATCGACTCGTACTTGTACGCATCGGTCCCCGAGAAATTGAAGTCGAAGGTGCACCACGTAGCCAACTGGCGGAACTTGAAGTTCACTTGCGCTTTGGCATCATCGGTCGTCTCCATCGAGGTGCTGTACGATACCTTGATGTCGTTGTTTTTGAAAGCGTATTTCGACGAATTGGGCGTCCACGATGTGGTACCGGTTTTGCCCAGATGGTCGTCGGTAGGCTCCGTGTTGATCGCAACCGAAATTTCACCGCCCTCGACATACGCAGCAACGGCCGGGTAGACAGCTTTGATCTCGCTGATGTCGGTGAACGTAGCGGGCTTCGATGCGACCACCGGTTCGAATTTGCCGACCGGAGTATTCGCACCGGAAGCGAGCACGTAATAATAGATCGTGTTGGTCGTGGTGTTGATCACTGCGAGGCGATCATTGTTCTCCCAGTTGACAACCTGGTTGGTACCCAATTCCGTACGGGTCTCGGCGTCGTCGAGCGAAGCTGTGATCTCGGGAAGCGTGTACTTGCCGTCGGCAACAACCTCCTGGTCGATGCCGGCATCCTTGCTACATCCCACGCTCAAAGTCGCGCAGGCCGCAAGTGCATAAAAAAGAATTTTTTTCATGTTTTTATTAACTGATTATTTTGCTAATCCATGTTTTTGTTAACCGGTTGCGGCGCTAATGAAGGTCGGTTACCTTAACGACCTTGCGGCCCGTGCCAGCTAATAATAAATTACCAAGCGGTATTGGCGTCAGTATAAGCACCATCGTTGTCAACCGCGCCGTCCCAAGCAAAGCCGCCGTCGATGTAGGACGCATCGGGCGTCGTGTCTTTGTCGATCTTGACTGCAATCTCACGATCGAGGAAATAACGCATCCCAGCCTTGAATCCATCGGCCGGAACGTTTTTCGACGCAATCGTCAACTTCGTGCCGTCCTGCATGTAGGCCACAAACTTGATCGTTCCCGACGTCTCGGCGGTCGGCAGAATCACGAAGTCGATGTACGGATTCTTCTCGGCCTTCTTGGTGATCGTTACGGGCGTCGACAAGCTGACGTTCACCATGTGGGTGCTACCCTCGGAGGTAGTAGCAGCCGCCAACGTATTGGAGGGGAAGTTCAACGTGCAATTACCGCAGATGTTCGATCCGCCGGCGGTCAACGCGAGCTGTTTGATGGTAGCCTCTTCGACGTCGCTGTCGGCCGACAAAACCAACCGCACGCGAATCAAGGAGGTTACGGGCGAAAAAGCGAAACGCACGTAACGCTTTTTATGGACGTCGGCATACGGCATCGACACGAGTGCGGAAGAACAAATCTGATGGCGTCCGAATTCGCCCGTCTGTGCGGAAGGAACGCTCAACAACACGGCACCGCTATTATACGTAGCGGGCGCGTTCGATTCGGGATAATAAGCGTAGAACGAATAGGTGTCCGAAGTCTGCGCGTCCGTACCGAACCAACTCGAAGCGAACAGAAAATTCTTGGGCATGAACTTACCCTCGTTGGTGCCGACGCTCTCGGCTGTGATCTCGCACAGATCGCTCACGATCGCCGAATTGGTGTCGGTCCCTTTGAACGCATAAGCCGCCAGATTGTCGGTCGCAGACCAATACATCAGACCCGAAGTGCCGGGGAAGTAAGAACGCGTACTGGGCGCCTCGGCCGTGAACAGAATCCGATCCTCCTCCGACGCAGGCCCCTGCGGATCGGAAGACTCGCCCTTGCTGCAACTTATCGCCACAAAACCGATAAGTGCCACTGCTAATGCTTTTTTCATAATCATAGTCATTGTTTTAATAGAGCTCTTATGCCCCAGCTTCATCCGCGGGCCACTCGGCGTCGCCGTACGAACCGGCCGGAATGCCCTTCTCGACCTTTACGCGCACGTCTTGCGCGTTTTTACCCTCGATCTTAATCGAAACCGTGTAGGAGTTGTTGCGAATCAGGTTGAAGTTGTCGCTTTCGTTCCCGCCGAGGTAGATCCGGTAGGTTACGTCTTGCAACGATTCGTTCGCTTGGCCTACGTTTTTGACGTAATCGCCCGAAACCTCGATGCAGGTGCTGTGAGCCGGAACCTTGTCGCCGCCCTTCGTTTTGGCAGTCAAGCCGGCGACGACGCCCCGCAAGTTCTCGGGAATGTACCACGTGTGCGAAGCGGTAGTAGCGCCGGCAACGGAAACCTCGGGATAATCGAGGAAGTTGTCGCTCAATGATCCGTCGGGGTAGAGGCCCGATGTCGCAGTCGGAACTGTAGGAGCCTTGAAACATACGCCGGATGCGGCATCCAACACCTGCATACGCGTGATGGTGAAGGATTCTTTGATCGATGCGGGAATATTGACCGTGCAAGTGAAACCGACTTTGGCAACCATGCGCGTAAGCGAAATGGGAATGTCGGAACTTGCAGCAGTCGATGCCTCCGATTTACCCACCATAGGCAGTGCCGCACCGGTCAAGGTAACCTCGTTTTCGTTGGCGAATTTGAGCGTCATGGCCTCGAATTCACCGAGTGTCGTGTTCTCGCTGAGCGATTTGAATTGGCTCTCGCTGGTGTTGGCGATCACGTAGATGCAACTCTCCTCCTGCTCGAAGAGCGAAACATACAACTTTTTCTTGCCCTCCTCGGTAACGATTTGGTCTTCTGCATAAAACTCGTTGAAGACCAACTTGGAACCGGTTTGCTTGCCGTCGAACTGCAACACGCGCAAGTTCTTCAAAACCGATTCATCCACAGATGATTCGGTCCGTGTCGAAGCCGTTTTCGCAGGAGTGCCGGCTTGCGGATTTCCCATCGCTGCGGTGGAAAAACCGAAAACCACCTCCTTTTTACCGGAATCAGGCGATGGACCGTCGATTTGCCCGACCTGTCCCGCCTCATCGTTGCACGAGGCGAACAACAGCACCGCAGCAAGAAACGGCATCGTTTTTCTTGAAATTTTCATAACTTTCATTTGATTTATACGTCGTTTATTCTAATTTGAACCGGAATCCGTGTCTCCATCGAAGTCCATAGTCCAAGTGTTGTCGGGGGTCGCCCACTCCGCCGGAGTGAAGTTGGGCGATTGATAATCGCCCAATCCGTTTCCCCAGGGCGCGTTCGGGTTCCAATTCTCGGGGAAAGCACTGCCGAATACAACAGAAAGGTAAGTACCCAGTTGGCTGTTCCATTCGCTGTTAGGCGTCCATGTTTCGACATCGAAGCCCGTCAAGACCGGATAACCGCCAACGTCGGTAGACCAATTCCACGAGCCCGTCCATTCGCCAACCACGATGCTGGCCGATGGATAACCGCCGATCGCCGAGTCCCACGTGTCAGGTGCATTCCAAGGCGTAATCGACAGAATCAGTTGGATGCCGTTGCCCTTGAGTTTCAACCTGAACGTGTAACGCGTGTCGGGCAGAAAAGCCAAAGCACCGATCTGATCGGCGGCCGTTTTCAAAGTGGTCGGATCTTCTTCGGTGCCGGCGTCGCTGTCGAAGCGCACCTTCAACTCGATTCCGTATGTGTCCGATTTCTTCGGCAATACCGGCGATTCGACCGTCCATTTGTACGGGTAAGTGGCGTCCATGCCCGTGTCCGTACTCTTCCGAAAGGCGCTTTCGGGAAAAGCGAACGCGGCAGAGTTGTCGGCAATATAAGAAACGCCGGACTCATCCGTGCCGGAATAAATGTCGTCGATGAATTTCGCCAGGACAACGGGCGATTTCGTCATTTTGGACATCTCCACGGAGATGATTTCCAACTTGTCGAAAGCCGTGTCGGTCTTCCGATCGACATCGAAGACGATCTTGCTGCATTTGCGGCCGAGGACGGTGAGCTGAACGGCACCGTTGGAACCGGAAATCGTGCTGCCGCCCGAAGCAGGGTCCGG
>CANQGQ010000022.1 GCA_947623305.1 uncultured Alistipes sp.
CAAGTATCAAAAGATACCTCATATCACTGACTTTACGGACGAGGAGGGAATCGACCGCATGAAAGAGGTGGTGCAGGCAAACTACGAACGTATCAAGGCGGAGACGAGCCAAATCGTCGCCGAAGAGCTGGAACGAATCAAGAACGATCCAATGCTGGTGCATTTGTTACAGCAGAAGTAAATGAAAAAGAAACGAGTAGCAAAAATGCGGCTCGTTTCTTTTATTACTACTGCGCCTCGTTCGAGTTGTATTGTACCCGATAAACCTCTTTTGTTGTTCGGTTTCCTTGCACAGCTCCTCCTCGGTAAGCTTATAGAGCATGTATTTCGAAGCGAACAGACGGTCATTGTCATGCAGAACGAAGTAACGGGCGATCTCTTCGTCCGTCTCCGAGCAGAGGACGATACTGATGGTCGGATTCTCGCTTATTTGCGCATCATTTCTTTTTCGTCGTCGCGTTGCATTCGTATATTTAATTTTTCCCGCATTTTGTCGAGAAAATAAGTGCGACTGTCGTTCTTACGGCGTTTCATATCCGCATAGGCGTTGTAACAATGATTATCCTTGACTTCCATACCGAATAGTTCGCAAAAAAAAGCAAAAAGTTCGTTGATCGTCGGTTCTCCGTTGTTGATGCAACGCATCTCGTCGAGTGCATAGATGATCTCGACCAATTCGATGAAGTTCCCCGTCCAACACATGGAATTGGAAATTGATTTATCAAGCGGCAGACGATGGTGGATGAATATCTCCAATTCAGTATCTATATAGCCGACAATTGTTGCCAGTGAACGGTTGGTAGCAATTCGTTGCGATTCATCAACTACCGATGGATTATCTCGTAATGCGCATAATCGGACGCGTGTATAATTGAGCACCCGGAATTTTGCGATGTCGTTCGTCCCGGAATCACATAGTTGATGTAATATCTTTGTAAATTGTATGAGTTTGTCATCTTCGGCTGTTGTTTCTATAATCTCTATAGCTATTTGGAAAAGATCGCTTTCAGTTATATGCTGTATCATGAAGTCCTGTTTTAAGTGAATAAATGTTTTTCGAGTAAATACCCTTATCGGGGGGGGGTATTCCTGAAAACAGCGGCTAAACAATACTATTACAACGGGGTGTTATTTCGGCGGCTAAATAGCTGTATTTGGTGTGCCGATATTATAAAAATCCAGAGGTGGATGCGATAAATACGCCTCGGATTGTTGCAGAGGGAACAGGTACAATATAGAAATATCTATGTGTACGCCATGTTTCCACTCCATTTTGCGTAAACATGTCCCAAGTCGAATATACTCGGGATGAATACTATCTTCAAAAACAAGCATTCTACTCAAAGTTTTTCGGGCAGAATGCTTGTTTTTCGGTGGATCAGATCGAAAATGCGTCGAAACCGCCGTCCACGACGGCCAGTGCACCCGTCACGAACGACGAAGCGTCGCTGATTAGATAATGAATGGTTCCCAGAAGCTCCTCCGGTTCGGCGAACCGGCCTGCCGGTGTGTGGGCGATAATCGTCCGCGCGCGGTCGGTGTAGGAACCGTCCTCGTTCGTCAGCAGCGTGCGGTTCTGGTTCGTCAGCAGGAAGCCCGGCACGATGGCGTTCACGCGCATTTCGGGCGAGAATTTGGTCGCCAGTTCCGCCGCCATGTACTTCGTGTAGTTGGCGATGGCCGCCTTCGCCGCGCCGTAGCCCACCACCCGCGTCAGTGGCCGCAGGGCCGATTCGGAACAGAAGTTCACGATGACGCCTTTCTTGCAGGCCGTCATCGCTTCGCCGAAAACAGTCGTCGGCAGCACCGTGCCGAAAAGATTCAGGTCGACGACCTTTTTGAACGCATCGATTTCCAAGTCGAGGAACGACTTGTCGGGTGCGATGGTCGCGCCGCCCATGTTGCCTCCCGCCGCATTCAGCAGCACGTCGATGTGTCCGCAAGCCGCGAGAATGTCGGCGCGATTTTTTTCCAAAACCTCGCGGTTCAGCACGTCGGTCGTCAGAAACATCGCTTCGCCGCCGTCGGCCTTGATCTCGGCGACCAGCGTCTCGCCTGCGGCGGCGTCGCGGTCGAGGATGACGACCTTGGCTCCCTGTTCGGCGAGATAACGGCAAATGCAGCGTCCCAAAATTCCGGCGCCGCCCGTGACGACGACAACCTTTTCCTTGATGTCAAACAGATTTTTCATAGGTATGTTTATTGAGTTTTTAATCCATGGATGGCGGAACGGCATCGCAGCCCCACTCCTTGTTGGGTTTGTCGCCCATGACGAGTACGAGCTTGCCGCCCTCTGCGATGTCGCTGTGGCTAAACCACGGCTGATTCCACGACCGACCGTTGAGCATGGCAGACTGGATATACTTGTTGTCGGCCGAAACGTTACGTGCCTCAATCTCGAAAGTCCGACCATTGTCGAGCCGAATGCTCGCTTTCCCGAAAAGAGGACTGCCGATGTTGTAGGCCGGGAATCCGGGCGTAACGGGATAGAAGCCCAGCGAAGAGAAGACTACGAACGAAGTCATGCCGCCGCCATCCTCGTCGCCCGGGACACCCATCAGATCATTGCGAAACCACGTGCGGAGCATTTGACGGATTCGCTTCTGGGTCTTCCACGGCTGACCGGCATAGTTATAGAGATAAGGAACATGCAGCGAAGGCTCGTTGGCCATGGAGAACTGCCCGACATTGCCCGTATGGTCGGGCAGCTGGGCATAGAACTCGTATTTGCTGCGGCCGAGCGGCTCGCGGAAGGTCGCATCAAGATTGGCGATGAACCGCTCGTTGCCTCCCATCAGGGCGATCAAGTCGGCAACATTGTGAGGAACGTCCCACCGATAAACCCAGCCGTTGTTTTCGCCGTAGAACTCGCGGGCCCCCATGCCGCCGGAATAACGATAGTCGAAAGGTTCGATCCACCGGCCCTCTTTGTCCTTGGGATGGAAAAAACCTGTTTCGGCATTGAAGATATGGCGGTAGTTGCGGGCGCAATCGCGATAATGACCGGCCTCCCCGCTGCGTCCGAGCGCTTCGGCGATGCGCGAAAGGCACCATTGGTCGTAACTGGTGCCCAGCGTTACGGCGACGGGCTGCCGTTTCTCGAACGGATGGACGTTGGGATCGGTCTCCACCTCACCGGGACGAAGTGCGGGGATATACCCGTTGTCCCGATAGAACGCATCGATCCATCCGGCCGGAGCGCCCGACCACGGAGCAAGCGTTTTCTCCTCGATTCCCTTGCGGCAGGCTTCGTAGGCTTTGGCCACATCGACACGGAGCCCTTTGGCCAGCGCATCAGCCACGGTGGCCACGGCATGGTTGGAATTCATGCGGCGTGTGTCGCCCGTTACTTCGGGGAATGTGGGCATCCACATATCGCCCATCTGTTCGGCCATGCGAAGATAGGAAGCGATGATGGCCTCCTCTTTGGTCCGGTCGACGAGAATACGGAGCGGATGGGCGGCACGATAGGTATCCCAAATCCAGTCGTCGGTATAGAACGGCGTACCCTCGTCATCATGCACCTGTCCGTCGAAAGCGCTGAAATAACGACCGTTTTCGGATAGACAGATCGGGCGCTCGAATGTCCGGTAGAACGACGTATAGAAGACCGTCTTGTCCTCTTCGGAACCCTCGTCGATCCGGATGCGCCCCAAGGCCTCGTTCCAGATGTCGCGACCTGCTGCCGCCAATGCCTTCACATCGAAATCGGGCAACTCGCGCCGCATGTTTTTTTCGGCTTGTTCCTCGCTGATAAAAGAGATGCCGTAACGCAGATTGACCGTTCTGACCTCGTCGGCAAATCGCCAGACGGCGCAGGCATCCCGACCCTCGGCCCGATCCTTATGAGATACGATGCACCCGTTTTCAAGAATGCCGCTCTCGACGGAAATTTCCTGCGGCTCGATGTAAAGGTAGACGCGCGTATTGTCGCTCAACGTCTGGTAGCCACAAATGAAGTTGGGCCCCACGCGGATGGCCCCATTGCGGCTGTTGATGACGATGCAGGCAGGAGTTCCGGTTTCAAAAGCGATTCGGTAGACGGCCGACTGGTGCGAAAGGGCGTAATCGGCATGCAGCCGGGTTCCGCTGTCGGTTTCGAGGTCGACCCCATAGGAATAGGGGGTCAGATGCTCATTGTCGTAGGCATAGGCCACCACGGGACGCAACTCTTCGACCGAACAGGCGTTAAGATTGAATGCCGAACGCTCGCGGTGGTTGGTAACGACCACCGGCAGCCCGTTCAACAGCTCCGACGTGTAATCGGCGCGCTCAGGATAGACCCGAAGCATACTGTTTGGCAGATGAATCGTGGGGAACGTCGGCACCAACAGATGGCTGATATTGCCGATATAGGGATTCACATAATCGACCGGTTCCCTGTCGGCCGTACAGGCGACCGCCAGCGAGAGGCAGGCGATGCAAAACAGACGGATATATTTCATAGTAAAATTCGTTAAAAAAATTATTCTTTATCGGGTATGATACTCGGACGTTGCTCGACTTCACGGATAGAACCGTCGTCGTTGTAGTAGAGACGATCAACGCAAACAGAACGCAGGTTGCCGCGGCCCGAGAGGGCCATGTTGTGGTAGAAAGCGAACCATTCGCCCTTGTACTCGACGATCGAGCCGTGGCTGGTGTCGCAACCCGTAGGCTGGAGGTAAATGCCGCGATAGGTCCACGGTCCGAGCGGCGAATCGCTCGTGGCGTAGTTCAACCGGTTGGCGCCTCGGCCCTGTTCGGCATGATTGTCGGCATAGGAGAGGTAGTAAACTCCGTCTTTCTTGTGTACCCAGGCTGCTTCGTGGAAGTCGGTCAGCCCCTCCATGGGCCGCAGCGGTTCAGCGATTTCGAGCATGTTCTCTTTGAGCCGCGTCCCGACGCAGCGACCGCCGCCGCCATAATAAAAATAAGCCTGCCCGTCTTCATCAACGAAGACGCATGGATCGATCATGGCGAAAGCATCGCCGAGCCCTTCGATATAGCCTTGTACCTCGAAATCCTTTGCGGGATATTTGCTCGTCGCAACGCCCACCTTCCAGGTGCTGTTCCAGTCGTCGCCGCTCGGATGCGGGAAGTAGAAATAATAGGTGCCGTTTTTGTAAGCGCAGTCGGGAGCCCACATGAAACCGCCCGCCTTGCGGCCCCAGGGTACTTGCGAGGAGTTCAGAATCTCGCCGTGATCCGTCCAGTCGACCATATTGTCGGTAGAAAAGACATGATAACGGTCCATCAAGTCGCAGCCGCGCGGAGGATCGATATCATGCGAAGCGTAGACGTACAGTCGTCCGTCTTCCCAGACATGGGCCGACGGATCGGCCGTATAAAGATGGGTAATGAACGGATTGGGCGCCAGCGTACCGATTGTGTCGCCGGTCGAAGTGCTGCCGCAGGCCGTGAACCAGATGGCCCAGCCCACAAGAAAGCAAACGAAAAGATATTTTTTCATAACGATTTATTCTTGAAAAGAGGGGAATTGCATGTCCAGCGGCTTTTCACCGCGCAGCATTCGGGCGGCCTCGCCGCAGAGGCGCAGATAGAGGTCATTGCCGATCTCCGGCTCGATGGGTACGAACGTACTGCCCGGAGCGGGAACGGGAACCTCGTGGGTGCACTTGAAGATAGCCGTGCCTTCATCGATCTCGTCGAACATAGCGACATAAATCATCTCGGCACCCGCTTCAATGGCCCCCGCGAGCTGCTTCCAGAAGAAAGAACCCTTGTTGCGCGGAATCTGCACGCTGTTCTCATTTTCGGGCATGTTGCGCCACGAGAACCCGGGGAACGCGAGGGGCGCATAATCGACGCCGTTCGCTCGGGCCCACGCGATGTTGTCGCAGACAAGCTGCCGGAAACGGGGATCGTAAGTATCTTCGTCGTAACGTGCAACGAACCAAGGCATCACGATGTCGCACATGCGGATCAATTCGTGCAGTCGCGGATCGGATAACGTATCGCCGTTCAACGTCTGCCAGAAGGTCGGTACCCCCAACATAACGCTGAATCCCTGCGCCTTGAGCCCGCGAACAATCGTTTCGGCCTCATCGAAACCGTAGCGGCGGCCGTCGTCGAACCCCACGCCCCACACGGCGACCAGCGGTTTGCCGTTGTGATAGAGATAAGAGGGATTTTTCGTATGATCCTTAATGGCATATCGTTCTGCAAGAGCGGCCATATCGGCCAGCAGGAAGTGTTCGTCGCCCGGGTTCATGCCGCTCAAATCATACATGACGCAGATAGCGCGGCCGTATTTGTCGGCAGCCTGCATGGCCGAATCGAGTACCTTGTTGAAGTGTTTCAACCCGCTTTTTCCACGAATTTCGGAGATAAAACGTTGCATAAAAACCCCGTCGAGCCCATACTCCCACATCCACCGGAAATGTGTGTCGACCGTGGAAGCGTCGTAAGAAGAGAAGGTACGGGCCGGAGTACCGTCGGCGAAACGGAATTCGGTGGAATAAGTCTTTTCATACTCCGAAACATCGGGCCAGAGGTCGATGGTGCAGGAACCGGGCCTAAACCCGTTCGGCCCCGTGTAGTGGTGCCACTTACGGTTCGCACCGTCATCGGGAGCATTGAACCACCCCTGATAACCGGCCATTACAAGCCCCTTGTAGCTGTCGTAGCTCTTTTTGCCGACGGCAGGCCGGGCATACCGCAATTTCAGGTCATCGGCACGGCCTGTTCCGAACAATAACAGGGTGAATAAGAGGGATATAAACGATTTTTTCATAACTATTTCGCATAGAGGGTTTTGGCTATACCCAGTTCCAAACCGCGCAACTCGGCCAAGCCTCGCAGACGTCCGATGCAGGAGTAGCCCGGATTGGTCTTTTTCCGCAGATCATCGACCATCTGATGACCGTGATCGGGACGCATGGGGATCGAAACGCCGCGGCGCTGTTGCAAAGCGAGGAAATTCCTCATCACGGCATACATGTCGACGTCGCCTTCGAGATGGTTGGCTTCGTAGAAATTGCCTTCGGCATCGCGCTGCGTGCTGCGCAGATGGACGAAATGGATGCGGTCGCCGAACCGTTCCATCAGGGCGGCGCAATCGTTGGCGCTGCTCACGCCCAACGAACCGGTACAGAAGCAAAGACCGTTGCTTTCGTTGGGCACGGCATCGATCAAAGCCTGGAAATCCTCACCGCAACTCATGATACGCGGCAACCCGAGAATCGACATAGGCGGATCGTCGGGATGGATGACGAGCTTCACACCAGCCTCGTCCGCCACTGGAGCGATCTCGCGCAAAAAATAGATCAGATGCTCGCGTAACTTGTCGGGAGTGATGTCCCGGTAGCGATCGAGTTCCTGCTGGAACTGTTCCAGCGTGAAACTCTCCTCGGAACCCGGCAAACCGGCGATCATGTTGCGCACGAGCTGCTGCTTCTCTTCCTCGGACATTCGTTTGAACCGTGCTTCGGCTTTGGCCCGCTCCTCAGCGGTGTAGTCGGATTCAGCGCCGGGACGCCGTAACAGAAAGAGGTCGAATGCAATGAAGGCGGCACGCTCGAAGCGCAGGGCTCGGCTGCCGTCCGGCAGTTCGTAGGCCAAATCGGTGCGTGTCCAGTCGAGCACAGGCATGAAATTGTACGTAACGACGCGGATGCCGCAGGCACCGAGGTTGCGCAGGCTCTGCTTGTAATTCTCAATGTAGCGTCGGAAATCTCCTGTCTGCGTCTTGATATGCTCATGAACGGGAACGCTCTCCACAACCGACCACGTAAGGCCGACGGCTTCGATCATTTGCTTACGTTTCATGATCTCTTCGACCGGCCACACCTCCCCATTGGGAATGTGGTGCAGCGCGTTGACGATGCCGGTAGCTCCGGCCTGCTTGATGTCCCAAAGGCTGACGGGATCGTCGGGCCCGTACCAACGCCAAGTTTGTTCGCAAAGAATCATGGTAATAACGGAGTATTATTCGGTTTCGGGATTAGTGAACGAGGCTTGCAACAACGGCTGAAATTCCTTGCGGTTGTCGCACTTGAAATAGGCCGTAAAATCATTGTTGCGGTCGCCGGTACCGATCGTCAGTTCCAGTTTGTTCCAGCCCTGTAACAGCGGCAGTTCTTTGTACACGACTTCGTTGCGGCCATTGTGCGAAACAGTATCATAGGGTTTGCCGTTGATTGACAACGTACGCTGCTTCGCCTTGACGAACAGCGAGAGTTTGGGCATGTCGGGTTCGATCAGCAGATCGTCCAGCGGGCGGGGACTGAAGACGTAGAACTCCAGCGTCCAGCCGTTGTCCGACCGAATCATCTTGCTTTTGGTCGCCACCGGAAAATTCACTTGTTCGTCGCGCAAAAAGAAGACCTCGTCGATATTAGTTTCGGGCTTTTCGCAAACGATACCTGCATTGTTCAGAATGGTCGAAAGGGTGTTATACCCCTTTTCGGAGTTGGCGAACTCAGTCAGTGTGCTGACATAACAGGTCGAAGCGCCACGACGATATTTTACCCAGACAGGCGTTGCAGCGGTGCATTCGTATTCGCTGCGGAGCGTGCCGGCCGTCTTGATCTCCTCGGGTCGTTTGTTCCAGCGACGCCAGTCGGTCTTGCAAGCATTGAGCAACACCTCCCCTTCCTCGACGAAAGCACCCTTGAGCGAATAGCGCGAAGCGTCGGTTTTCTGAAGTTCGCAGAAATAGAAATCGGAATTGTTCAATCCGCGCATCCATGACTTTTGCACCGGCAGGAAAGATGAACGCTTCAGCTTGTCCAAAGCCACGGCAGCGGGCAACAATTCATTGTAGGCGACGACGGTTTCGGGTACGAGCCCCCAGATCCAGAGATCGGCGCCTTTGGCGAGTTGTTTGCGCAGTTCTTTTTTCTCCGCTTCGCTCGGCGCGCAGCTGCCATCAACTATGAAAAGCGCTTGCGCGGGGTTCGTCATCCTGCCGACGAACTTTACGCCCTGCGCATCCATGACCTGTTTCACGCGGCTGTCCGCAGCACCGACAAAAACGACCTCAGCATACTTTTCGGCCGCCGGAACGGCTTCGGGCGCCTCATATCGCTTTTTGTCGACCTCGGCCCAAGGCGACCAAGCCGGACCTGCGGGAGCGTTGGCCGCACGCATGGCGGCGTACATCGGCCACTCCTCGTAGAGCGGCAGGTTGGGATCGTAACCCGGGTTGAACGTCGTGCAATAGGGGCCCATACGTTCGGGCTGCACGCCCGGAAGGCCCTCGACGTACTCGCCGAAGAAGACACCGTCCTCGGCGACGGTCGGCGCCGTACCCGTGTCTCGCTTGCCCAACGGCAATGGTTTGAGTGCGTACCACGCCATGTTGAAGACCGTGCTATACGACGCACCCATGCGGCGCTGACTGGCGATAAGGTTATAGCATTCGTTGGCAAGCCCCTCCATACGGCCCTCCTGCGACTCGTAGGCGCGTTCGCCGTTGTACTTCGCCACCTGCTCGGGAGTTCCATAGTAAGCCATACTGTGTTCGCCGATACCCCACGGCTTGCCGATGCCGACCCATCGTTTCATGGAGTTGATGTCGCCGTAGTGGCCCACGGTTACAGGCAAAATGCCGTCGCCGTCATCCTCGCCGTCGGACGAAATCCAAGGACGCGTAGGATCGTACTTGCGCACGATGTCGCGCCACTCCTCCCATGCCTTCATCTGTTGCGGCATCAGTTCGGGTTTGTTGTAGACGTGCAGAATGACCGGTTTGTTCTCGTTGCTGATGCTCCAGCCGAAAACCGAAGCGTGGTTGCGGTCGCGCAGCACGAAACGCGTGAGATGCTCTTTTGACTTCTCCCAAAATTTCTCCGAATCGAGTTTCGGCCCTCCGTCGCTGGCCCAGTTGGCCGTTTCGTCGAGCACGCAAATACCCATTTCATCGGCCAGATCGAGGTAGAAACGGGGATAGACCTGCGCATGGGGGCGCACCGCATTGCCGTTCATTTCCTTGATGGCCGTAAACCACGCCCACGCATAGCGGCGCGTCAGCTGCGGAATTCCCATGAAATGCCACGAATCGCCGCGCAACGCATAAGGCTTTCCGTTCAGACACTGTGTCGTACCCTCCAGCGTCCATTCGCGCCAGCCAAAACGTTCGTATTTGAGATCGACGGTCTGTTTTTTGTCCTTGACAGAGAGAAGCAGCGCATAGAGATTCGGCTGCTCGGGCGTCCAATATTTCAACTCGTCCTGCTTCACGGGGACCTGCAATGTTACGCACTGCGATGAGTGAGCAGCCACCGAAATTCGGGTCGGTGCGACCTGCAAAGCCTCGATGCCCAGCGTCCACGCGGGAACCGGCGCTGAATTCACATCGGTTCCTGCTTTATTGATCCACTCTCGGACGCTGCCCTGCAACCGAAGATCAGCCTTTTCGTCGGTATCGTTTCGGACAGTAACGTCAAATTCGAGTGCGCCTTTCGATACCAACGGCTTTACATAGACGTTTTCGATATGGACTTCCGGAACGGCTGTCAGATAGACGTCCTGCCATATCCCGTTGATCGTATAGCCCCACATCGAACCGGCCGGCACGATGCGGCGCCCGACAGTCGAATTATCCTCGAAAAGAGCCTGACTACGCACGCCCACCAGCACCTCGACCGTCTTGCCCGGCGATACCAGATCGGTAATGTCGCAGCTGAAAGGCAGGAAAAGGTCGAAATTCTCGCCCGCTTTCTGTCCGTCGACATAGACCTCTGTACAACCGGCCACGGCCTCGAAATAGAGCCCGATCCGCCGACCGGCCCAGTCAACGGGAATCGTTACCGATTTCTTCATCCAAGCCATCTTCACCTGCTCCCACGCTTCGGGATAAGAGGGATAGTTGCGGTGATCGGGGCCTTCGAGATTCCGATAGGCGAATGCATTGATGTTCCACGGCGAGGGTATCTTGATACGCGTTTCGCTCCATGCCGCATCGGCTGTCGGCAACGGCAGTTCGGGCACGGGGCCTCGTCCCTGCCGGTAGTCGTCGGGCAAGGCTACGGGGAGGAACTCCCAATAACCGTTCAAACAAATTTCGCTACGGAAATCCCGTTCGGTGCGGTTCACCAAACCCTCGGAAGGTGCGAATGCAAAGGGATAAACGAGTTTGCCGTCCGTCGGAACAGCCGACGCCGATGCCGGAACTCCGAGAAGCCCGAACAGCAAACCGCCTAATAGAATCAGTTGTTTTTTCATTACAGTTGTAAATTTAGGTTTTTACGTTTTTTGTGCAAAAAAAACTTTCATCTATTAAAAAGGGCGGAAAATGGGGCTTAATATCCGCTTAAAATGTGATTAAGCAGCAGAAAAAAGGTGTTTTTTGTCATTTTCCCCTCACTGAAACGACCCTCATCCGTGCTCACTGCAAAACTGAATGCGGCAGTAGGAAAACATTTTTTCCCGTCCGTCCGATTTTTAATCGGATATTAAGTTCGCCGACTGTCATTTATTAATAGCCCCCCCCTTTACTTTGCCATGCGAATAACACAACCAAAAAACTGCCTAAAAATGTACAGTTACGACAATCGCACCGTCATCACGTTGGACGCCGGCGGAACGAACTTCGTTTTCGGCGCCATGCAGGGCAACCGCTTCATCGTCGAACCCCTCACGATGCCCTCCAATGCCCACGACCTCGACACCTGCCTTGCCACAATGGTGCAAGGCTTTCGACACATTATCGACCGCCTCGCGGAGAAGCCCGTCGCCATTTCGTTCGCCTTTCCCGGACCGGCCGACTATCCCAACGGCATCATCGGCGGCTACCTGCCCAATTTCCCGTCGTTCCGCGACGGAGTGGCATTAGGGCCGTTCCTCGAAGCCACGTTCGGACTGCCCGTCTTCATCAACAACGACGGTGACCTGTTCGCCTACGGCGAAGCGCTGGGCGGCGCGCTGCCCGAAGTGAATGCCCGACTGGAAAAAGCCGGCAGCCCGAAACGCTATCATAACCTCTTGGGCTACACGTTCGGCACGGGATTCGGGGTCGGCATGGTCATCGACCGGCGGCTGAATCGCGGAGATAATTCGTGCGTAGAAACGTTCTGTCTGAAACACAAAAAGTTCGCCGACACAATCGTCGAAGAGGGCGTGGCCGTCCGTGCCGTGAAACGCGTCTACGGCGAGCGGTCGGGCAACGCCGAGCACGGTTTGGAACCGAAAGACATCTGCGAAATCGCCGACGGCAAACGCGCGGGCGATGTCGAAGCCGCCAAAGCCGCCTTCGCCGAGATGGGAGAAATCGCGGGCGATGCAATGGCGACGGCTGTGTCGCTGGTCGACGGGCTCATCGTCATCGGCGGCGGCATCACGGCGGCCCGCAAGTACATCATGCCGTCGCTGCTGGCAGAGCTGCGCTCGAAGCTGCACACGCTGGGCGGCGACGAGGTCGCACGGGTGCAGTCGACGGTCTACGACCTCGACGACGAAGCGCAGTTCGCGGAGTTCGCGCGCGGCAACATGCGGCCGCTGGAAGTGTACGGCACGGGGCGTTTCGTGGCCTACGACCCGCAGAAACGCATCGGCGTAACGATTTCCAAACTGGGCGCCAGCCAAGCGATTTCGATCGGCGCTTATGCGTTCGCGCTGTCGATGTTGGACGAAAACGAAAAATCAGGACGATGAAACCGCTGAAATTCAATCCGATTCTGAAATCGGTCATCTGGGGCGGCGAGAAAATCGCCCCGTACAAAGGGATTGCGACCGAGCAGCACAGCATCGGCGAAAGTTGGGAACTGTCGGGCGTCGCAGGCGACGAGTCGGTCGTCGCTTCGGGCGAATACGCCGGAATGCGGCTGCCCGAACTGATTGCCCGATTCAAGGGCGAATTGGTCGGCGAAAAGGTTTACACCAAACATGAAACAGAATTCCCCCTCTTAATAAAATTCATCGACGCACGGCAGGATTTGTCGATTCAGGTGCACCCCAACGACGCCCTGTCGAAAGCACGCCACAACAAGAACGGCAAGACCGAAATGTGGTATGTCGTCGGAGCCGACGCGGGGGCACACCTGCTGTCGGGCTTCTCGAAACAGGTTACGCCCGAACAATACGCCGCCAGTGTGGAAAACCACACGATTACGGAGTTGCTGACCGATTACCCCGTTGCACCGGGCGACCTCTTTTTCCTGCCGGCCGGACGCATCCACGCCATCGGAGGCGGGTCGTTCGTCGCCGAAATTCAGCAAACGTCCGACGTGACGTACCGCATCTACGACTATGGGCGCAAGGGGGCCGACGGCAAACCCCGCGAACTGCACACCGAACTGGCGAAAGAGGCTATCGACTACACCGTACTGCCGGACTACCGCACGCACTACGAACCGCAGAAAAATGCCGAAACACCGTTGGTGTCGTGTCCTTATTTCACGACTTCGCTGTACGATTTGGATGCACCTGCCGAAAAGGAGCTTGCGACGCTGGATTCGTTCCTTATCGTAATTTGCATCGGCGGCAGCGGCACGCTGATCGACAGCGAGGGGAACGAAACATCGCTCCGGCAGGGCGAAACGGTGCTCGTGCCCGCTTCGACCCAAAAAGTGCGTTTCGTGCCCGACGGAACGATGAAGCTCCTGACAAGCCATATCGATTAAGAAAAAGGAGAAGCGTGCGAGGCCTCTCCTTTTTTCTATTCTACGTTCAGTGTACCAGTCAACCTTATATCTTCGGATGAACTTCCAATCATAAGGGTGAACGTTCCGGGTTCCACCACGAAGCGGTTCTCCTTATTCCACAAACCCATTTCCTGCGGCGAGAGATTGAAACTGACTTCCCGTTCTTCGCCCGGCAGCAGGCGAATACGCTCGAAACCGCGCAGCACCTTAACATAGGTCGTAACGGAACTGTGATCGTCGCGCAGATACAACTGCACTACCTCGTCGCCAGCGACGCTGCCCGTATTCTTCACCCGACAGCTCACTCGTGTACTACCCTGCACGCCGATCGTCGGTTTTTCAACTTGCAGATCGGAGTAAGCAAAAGTCGTATAGCTCAAACCGTAGCCGAACGGATACAGCCTCCCCGCGACCCGAACCCTGCCCGAGGAATCGGAACCGGGCTTGAATGGAAAAGCGAAAGGAATCTGTCCGACCGACTTGGGAAACGTTACGGCTAACTTGCCACCCGGATTATAGTCGCCGAAAAGCACCTGCGCCACGGTATTGCCCGTAAATTCGCCGGGGAACCACGCATGAACGATCGCCGGAACGTTTTTCGCAGCCCAGTTGATCGTGGTAGCACGCCCGTCAAGCAATACTAGCACGACAGGTGTTCCCGTGGCATATACGGCCCGCAACAGTCCTTCCTGACGGCCGCAAAGGTCGAGGCTCGTACGCGAATACTCTTCGCGCACGGTCTTTTCATTGCCTCCCAATACCAGAATCGCCACATCCGAAGCTGCCGCCAACGCCACGGCTTCGTTCTGCAAAGCCTGTTCATCGGCATCGAGCGGGATATCGTAGAGTTCACTTTCGGGGAAATAGCGGTCAATAATGTCGGCCCCTTTGGCATAACGCACCTCGGCCGAAGGTAGATACGCCTTGATGCCGCGATAGACGCTTTGGATCGGAGCATTGGCCGGTCCGTAACGACAGATCAAATCGGTTGTCTCGTCGGCATTGGGACCGATGACCGCTACGCGCTTCAACTCCTTGGAGAGAGGCAGCATTCTGCCCTCGTTTTTAAGCAGTACGATGGATTCCAATGCGGCCCGCAGCGAGACGGCTTGATGTTCGGGACTGTGGACGATCCGTGCGGCTTGCGCAGTGTTTCCCTTATAGGGATTGTCGAAAAGCCCCAGCCAGAACTTTACCCGCAGCACGTCGGCAACGCGACTGTCGATGGTCTGCATCGACACTAACCCTCGGTTGATCGCTTCGCGCAAGGGCAGAATGAAACTGTCCGGCGATGCGAAAGTGGTCCGGACATTGAGCCCTGCTTCGATGGCCATAGCTGCTCCTTCGACAGCATTCGCGGCAACTCGATGCTTCGTATGAAGAAACTCGACGGCCTCGCTATCGGAAACAACATAGCCTCGGAAGCCCCACTCATGCCGCAGAATATCGGTCAGAAACCGTCGGCTACCCGTTATGGGTTCGCCGTCGTAATCGTTGTAGGAACTCATGACACCCAGTGCTCCTGCTTCGCAGAACGCCTTGCGGAACGGTTCGAGATAGAGTGTTCGCATTTCGCGCGGCGCTACGTGGGGATCGGTGCGCGTACCGCCGTCGCGCCCTCCGACCGGAATGCTGTACACGGCAAAGTGTTTCGGCGTCGAGACCAGCCCGGCGGCCTGCAATCCCTGAATCATCCGCTTGCCCAGCTCGCCGACTAAATAGGGGTCTTCGCCGTAGCACTCCACCACACGGCCCCAACGGGGATCCTGCGCCAGATCGAGAATCGGCGAATAGATGTTGGTATAACCCAGCGCATTGGCCTCCTCGGCCGTTACGCGGGCTATTTCGCCGATTAGCTCCCTGTCCCACGTCGCACCTTGCCCGCACTGGGCCGGAAACAGGGTGGCTCGGTCGTGATTCAGGCCTCGGATACCTTCGTCGGTGAAATCGACGGGAATCCCCAAACGAGTTTGCTCGACGAACCAGCGCTGAATTGCCTGTCGGTTCTCCACGCTTGCGGCATAGGGCCATGAAATCGAGGAACCGAAATGCCCGAGACCGTTGGCCTGCTCATCGATGTTAGCGATGCCGTCTTTCCAGACGGCTGTTTTCCACGCTTCGGTCGGCAACGAATCGGCCAGCACGCGGCCCGACCCATAGAGTGTGGCCAATTGGCAGGTTTTCTCTTCGACCGTCATCTGCGACAACAAGTCGGCGACACGGGCTTCGACAGGAGCCGTGGGGTCTTCGTAGAGGTCCTTTACGCCGTTCTTGTTGAAGTCGATCCAATCTTTCTTATAGATACCTGACTTGGCCGCCCGCACCGGAAGCACGCATAACAGCACCAGTGTAAATGCAATCGTCCGCAACATAGAGCTATCTCTTGTCGGTCAACGTATTTACCATATTCACCAGCAGGTGTCCTGCAACCGGATCGGTCGCTGCCTTTTCGGTGCAGAGGGTCGAGACGAGCGCCCGGCCCTTGCCGTCGGCGATGGAGAAGAGCGTAAGGCCGCGTATCGATTCGATCCGTTCGATGCGTGCCTCTGGCTTGCCGCCGTCGATGTAAGCATGAATCTTCATCTGCCCGGCCAATTCGGTCAGAGCTGGATGACGCACGGTTTTCATCGTCGCGTTGCAAGCCGTGGGAATTTCGCGCCGGTTGTTGTTGAAATAACGGAGTTCGAGTACGCCGATTCCATCGAAAACGGGTGCGTCGTCGCGTTCCATCACCACGATGTCGCCCTCGGTGGGAATGATCCACCCCGTAATATATTCGGGATAGACCGCTTGGGCCGTCTCCTTGCTGTTGAGAAAGAGCAATTTGCCGCCTTCAGCCTGATAGGCGCGCAACGCAGCGGCCTCCCGGTCGGTGCATTCGGTCAACCCCGAAACGATGCAAAGGTCGGCTTTTCGGCCCGCTGCCAAGAGTTTGTCGACACTCGAAACGCTCTTGCAGGGAATCTGCAACGCGTCGAATACGGGCTTCATGTTGTCGCCGTCCAACAACACGATTCGACTTTTCGCGTTCACTTTGCCGGCATTCCAGTTCCGCTCGGCCAGCAGGAGATCGTATTCGTTCGTTGAGACGATACGCCCTTCTTCTTCGAGCGAGAGAGCCAGCTTGACCGCGACCTTTTCAGCCGGCAGCGCGGTCGGCAGAACGATGTTCGGCTCGATGAATGCACGTCCATAGTAAGGCACGGCGGGGAAAGGCTCCGAACCGGAGGCCAATACTTCGCCGCCGGAGACGATTCGCCACGAAAGTTTCATCGGTTTCAAGTCGCGCCCCTCCTCGTGGTCGTTCACCGCATAGATGCGCGTCGGGATCCGCTCGCCGGCGTAGAAGTTGCGCCCCCACAACTCGGCGCTCACCAACACCGGCTGCAAAGCCCGCTGCAAGGCATAGTAAGTCGGATAGGGAGCGATATTTTCGTGATCGTAGCACTGACGGAACCAGGTCATGTAGGCGAAGTGCATGATGCCGGCGCACTGGTCGCCCGTGCGGCGGAGCGCCTCGGCCAGCTCGCCCGTCGTGAAGGCCTGCACTTTGAGGAACGAAGCCGGATCGGCCCAGTCGTAAGCCTCGTAACCGATCAGGGTGTAGGGATTCTGGTGTATGAGCTGGTAAGAGCGCGTCGGATGGCCTGTCTCGTTGTTGGGATAGCCGGTGCTCATCTCCTGACTGATCAGCGGACGCCCCGGCGTCTTGAAATTGCGCTGGAACTCGCCGTTGAAAAAGCGGAAGAGCGAAAAGTCGTACCAGTTGTAATAGGCGTGGTTGTCGTCGATGTCGCCGTCGTCGACCGTCGCCATAAACTCCTTGCCGAAACGATTCATGCCATTGCGGCGCATGTAGTTGGAGTCGAAGCACATCGGACGCGTGGGATCGACTTGCCGCATCTGCTGCACGACGTCGGAGATGATACGGAACTTTTTCATCGCACGCTCCTTGTCGGCATCGAGGTCGTAGAACTTCATCTCGTTGTTAACCGTCCAGAAGAAGACTGAGGGATGGTTACGAAATTTCTTCATCACCTGCAACCACTCCGTACGCCAAAGGTCCAAAACGCCTTGGTCTGGAATCGGCGTAGAGTGAATCATCAGCCATGACCACGTACCCTCGAAACTGATGGCAATGCCGTTGCGGTCGGCCGCCGACACCCACAATTCATTCCACGGTGTAGTATGCGTGCGAGTAGCGTTGACATTGCCCGCTTTCATGAGCTGCATGAAACGGTCGGCCAACTGCTCGTCGTTGGGACGCAATGCGAAGGGTATGTGATTGCCGCCGCGTAGCCAATATTTGCGGCCGTTGAGATAGAAGAAGCCGTCTTTCGTCTCGAAAGTACGGAAACCCGACGTAACGGTCAAGCGGTCGGTTTCGCGATTCTTCCCTTCTACCAGTCGGAAGCGGAAGTCGTAGAGGTTTGGCGTGGCCGGTTCCCAAAGTTTGGGATGCAGGCCGTCGATGCGGCAGGTCGCGGTCTCCTCCGCTCCGGCAGCCAGCTGCAGCCCGCTCCGAAGCGTACCGGCATAAAGGGTTTCGCCCGTCGTCTTGTCAACGATTTCGGTCAACAGGTCGAAGGTGCGCTTCCCTGCAGCACTGTTCTTCACCGTAACATCTATCTCGGCGCCGTCCAAGGCTGGTTTGATAAAAACATCTTCGATTTTGAGCGGATCGCTCACCACCAACTTCACCGGCTGCCAGATACCGGCCGGATTGGCGCCATAGAACCCGTGAGGCACGTCGGTCAACACCGCTTTGTTGGCCTGTGCATCGTCCTTGTTCTCGTCGATCTCCTTGCGTACCGACGAATAGTAATTCTCCATTGCATCGCTGGTTTGGGCCGCAGCGCCCTTGATGTCGCGCGTAACCCTGACAACCAGCAGATTCCGTCCCGGATGCAGCAGTCCGGTAGCATCGACCTCGAAATTGCCGAACATACCGACGTGCGTGCTGGCCAGACGACCGTTGACGTAAACTTCGGCGAGTTTGGAAACCGCATCGAACGCAAAGGTCAACCGCTTGCCCGCAATGTCGTCCGGCAGCTCGATCCACTGACGATACCAAGCCGCACCGGTCTTCCTGTAGTCGAATGTATAGTTCTCGCAGCGGTCGGTTTCTTGCTGATAATAGGTGTCGGAAACACCCTTGGGTTGAGGGCCCTTGGGCGACGGCATCGTCTCGCCATGAAGCCAGATGCGTATGGGATTCCAAAAATTCGGAACGGTCATCACATGCCAATCGGTATCGTCGGTCGCCACGGCGATTGCCTGCACTTTGTCGCCGAGTTGGTATTCAGGCATGAAAAGCCACTCGCCGTCGAGCGAGAGCTCGGTACGGGAACCCGTGCAGGCTTCCAGTTCGACCGGTTTGTAATGCGCCCGCTCCTCACGGCGCAGTGTCTCTTTTTCCTGCGGGGTCAGCCGCTTTTCGTATTCGACTACCGGCACGTTCGCCAGCGCATCATCGGACAGCGGAGCGACTGCTGCTTCATCGAACTCCGTTTCGATCCAGCCTCCGCCCAACGAAATCGGGCCCGAAGGCACGGCATCGCCATTCGGATCGACAAGGTCGATGCGGGGCAGGGTTTCGTCGCTGAGAAAGACGCGGATGCGATGACCGCAAACTTCGACCTTGACCTTGTACCATTCGCCCGGAACGGGGTGGAAGCCCAGCGGACGGACGCCCATAAACTCGTCGGTGCCCATGTAGCCCGTACGCATCAGATAGAGATCATCCTGCAAACCGCCCTTGATGCCGATCACATAGCGGTCGAAGCGGTTGTAACCGCGGAATCCGGCCCAAATCTGCACCTGCTCGGCCTCTTTGGGCGCACGGGCTTTGAATGAAAAAGTATAGTTCGTCCACTCCGGGGCGCCGAAAACGGCATAAGAGCCGCGCGAACGCAGCACGCCGTCGGCTATCGAACAGCTCCCGCGGCCTACGGTCTGCAAAGGTTGGGAAGCGTCGGAGAAGTCGTTGTTCCATTCGTCGTCCGTCTGTGCCTGCACCGCGAATGCGAGCGCCGTGCCGAGACAGAGCAGTCCTCTTTTCAAAAGGTTCTTCATGAGAATTTCGGTATTGTATCGGATTATTTCGTTTCGATTCGTTTCCAACAAGAAAGGAGCGACCGACACGAACGATCGGCCTCTCCTTTCCCCCTAAACTAAACCAACCTGTTTATTGTTTTGCATGTCCCGTCGCATCGATAGTTTTCACCGAACTGAAGCAATACTTGTCGAGTACGCCATGGGCACTGTCGTTCTTGGGTTTCACGCCGATGCGCAGCCAGAATTTCTGCGAGAAATCAATGGGTGCCTTGGTTTTCACCGTCAGCTCCTTGCCCTCGTCGGCGGCCGTGATGTTCACGTCGTTGTCCGTGTAACGGCTGTCGGAGTTGGTTCCGACCTTGACGCTCGTAGAGATGAAGAGCTTCGCCTTGTCGGGTACGGCCTGCGTGTAGTCGCCTTCCGGCAGCGGATTGCAGACAAACTTGTACTTGACATAGACATAGCCGTCGGCATCCTGCCAAGGTTCGCCGATCCACTCTACCTCGAAGAACGGCGTTACCTCGAACTCGATCTCCGTGGTCTTGCCGCCGCGCAGTTCGACCGTCTGCATCGCCTGCTGACCCTCGTAGCAGCAGCTTTCGTAGGGCCACATCTCATACGTTCCGGCGAAAAGTTTCGTATTCTGGAACGTCCCGTCCTGCATGACATTCAAATTCTGCTCTTTCACTACCACCGATTCGTCGCCGTGGGCATAGCTGATCTCCTTGATGCGGAGCGTCATGTTACCGGTGCCCTGCGAGGTTTCCAGCAACTTCCCGGTCATCCGGTCGATGAACCGGCCCTGAAGCGTTGCGTTTGGAGCATCATAGTTGTCTGTCTCACAGGCCGTAAATCCCAGCACAGCGACGAATAATGCCAATATGTTTATTACTTTTTTCATCGTTATTCGTAATTTATGGGTCAATATCTGTTATTCTGCTCAAGCAGGTAGTTCACCGAACGCTCCGAATCGGGAATTTTTTCGTAGTAATACTTCGAGTCGAAGGTGTGCTGACCGTTGTAGTGGACGGTCGTACGGACATCGAAAATATACTTGCCGTGGGGGATGCCGCTCGCCTGGTCGACGGTGGCCCCTTCGAGGAACATGTAGGGAGCCAGCATTCTCCAGCGCACCTGATACATCTGCTCGTGAGCCGTGAACCAGCGGCGCAAATCCCAATAGAGCTTGTGCTCGACAGCCAGCTCCTTGTAACGCTCCACGCGAACGATATGCAGACCGGCATTGGGCGCGAAGACGAACGAATTCTTGCCCGTGTGGTGTTCGGTTACCGCACCGGAGGTGTCGCCGAGCTGCGATGCGGAGGTCAGCAGGTCGGCACCGGCACGCTCGCGCACCCGGTTGATGCAATCCATGGCATCATCCAGCAGATTCGTCCCCTCGTAGGTTGCAATACCGTTCTGTGCAAGCTCTACGGCAGCCTCGGCCCGGTTGAGCAGCACCTCGGCATAACGGATGTCGATCCAAGGCTGGGTGCTCATGTGCAGGGCCGGCACCGCCGACTCGTAGGCCATCCACTTCGCTCCGTAGAAGCCGGTCGTACAGATATTGCCGTTCGAGGTGGCGGGGCCGTCGAGACCGTTGATCGCGACACCGGTATCCTTATACACTTCCGCTTCACGCGGTTTCTTGGTCGAACGAACGACCGTTACGCCATTTTTCTTGAACAGTTCGAGAATTTTATCCTGCGAATAGGTGGTTTTCCCGTCGTCGACCGTGATCTTCTTGATTTTGGTATCGGGACCTGCATCGGTAATCAGACCGTTGCGCATATCCAGCTCCAACCCGTAATAAGTATCGCCCGGAACCATGATGCTGGCCAACAGACGCGGTTCGGCATGGTCATAAAGTGCATGGCCATTGTCGTAGACGATATAGTTGCCGTCGGCATCGAGCGTATTCAGATGACCCGTAGCCGGGTCGAGGGGCAGACCGTCGAAAAGTTCCACCCAGTCCAGCGGCACGAAATGACGACCTCCGTAACTTCCGTTGGTCATACGGTCGGGTGCCATCAGCCGATCCCAGCTGTGTACATAATTCTTGATGTCATACTCGCGGATGAAGATCGACTCGGGACTGGTCGCAGCCTTCGTAAAGACTTCGCGGAAAGCTTGGCGCTTGTTGCTGCCGTTGTGCAGGCTGTATCCGCCCGCATCTACTGCGACAGCCGCTGCATAGGCCTGTTGGAAATAGTCGTTGGCCAGATCGGCGGGAATGCCGCACAGCTGCGTGCCGCTTTCGCCCTTGTACATGAATGCCTCGCCGTAACGGGCGACCGAGCCGGCATAGAGTGCCACCCGCGACTTGAACGCAGCGGCTACATACTTGTTCGCACGACCGTTCGTTTTCTTGGAGGTCATATGCGTCATGGCATAGTCCAGATCTTCCAGAATGAAATCCACACATTCCTGATGGCTGTTGCGCGGAAGTATCAAATCGGCGTCGAGAGCTTGCGGTTCCGTCAGCAGCGGTACGCCGCCGTAGCGTTTCACCAGAGCGAAATAGGTATAAGCACGGAGGAAACGGGCCTCGGCGATCCACTCTTCGGCCCCCTCCAGATTGTAGTTGGGCAAATCCTGGATCAGCGAGTTGGCCTGACGGATGATCTGATAGGCCGGCTTCCAATAGCCTTTGTCGCCATAGATGCAGTTGTTTCCCATCTGGTTATTGGCGAACTCACCGGTCGACCCCATCGTGGTCTTCTCCGAATTCCAGCAGAAGAATCCGCCGCGACCTCCGTCGTCGCCCATGTTGAAATCCTCCATCGGCAGGTGGTTGTACAAACCGGCCATATAGGCCGTAATGCCGCCTTCGTTATAGATATCCGAGCCTGAAAGGATGTTCCGTGGCGGGATGTCCAGATCCTGGCATGCCGCCAGGGTGCTGCACGACGCAGCGAAAAGCAATATCTTTTTCCAAAGTCGTTTCATGTTCGTTCCTCCTTATGCTTAGAATGTGAGATTAGCACCGAAGTTGTAAGTTTTGTTCATCGGGTACATGTATCCGTACTGCTGCGTCGGCTTTTCGGGATCGACCCCTCTTACATTGGTAATCGTCCAGATGTTGTAGGCATTGAAATAGATTCTCAATTTCGATACGCCCAGTTTGCTCAACCAGTGTTTTGGGAACGTATAGCCGATCTCCAACGATTTCAGACGCAGATAGTTGCCTTTCTGAATCATAAATTCGGAATTCGTCTCCGGCGTCTTGGCTCCGAATGCGTAGTAACCGCTAATCCACTCGGTGGCGGGATTGTAGGGATGCGCATCGGGATCGACCGGACGCCACCGGTCGAGGAACATGTCCAGTGCGTTTCCGTTGAACTGCAACGGCGCGCTCAACTGTTCGCCATAGGCAACGTAGGACATGGCCGACCCCTGGAACAGCAGATTCAGGTCGATGCCTTTCCAATCGGCTGAAATCGTGAAACCGTAGTTCATCAGCGGGTAGTTGCTCTTGTCCTGCCAATCGCTGCCGGGATTGGTCGTCGTGGCGATCGGGTGCATATCCTTGTCGTCGATCGTACCGTCGCCGTTCCAGTCTTCATAGATATAGTCGCCCGGAAGCGTGCTGCTGTCGGCATAGTAGGAGTTGTAAATCTGATCGTAGCTGGTGAAACGGCCCGCCTCGCCGTAACCGAACCAGATATCGTTCCAGCGGTTCAGCGTACGGTTGCGCCAATAGTCGTAGGAATTGCCGGCAGGCGAAGCTTCATAGTAACGACGCATGCCGCGCGTGATCGACACCTGTCCGCTCACACTGTAATTGAACTCGCCGATGCGATTGCGGTGCCGAAGCTCGATTTCGAAGCCCTTGGTTCGGTCGCTGTTCAAGTTCTCTTGAGGCATCGTCGAACCGAACGTACCGGGCAGCGAAACCAGACGGTCGGCCAACAGGCCGTCGCGGTCGCGCTGGAAAATTTCGAACGTGAAGCCCAGCTTGCCGTTCCAGAAGTCGCCGTCCAGACCGATGTTGAGCGTCTTCACCGTGTACCACGTGATGTTCGGATTTGCAACGGCCCTGAATCCGAGGGCATTGACGTAAGCTCCGCCGAACATATAGCCCGTTGGATAATTAGCGTTCGTGCCACCCGAAGTATTGGGATAATCGTAGCCCGAGATGAACTGATAAGCTGCGGCGCCGTCGTCGCCCATCTTACCGTAGGATGCACGAAGTTTCAGGTTGTCGATGAACTTCACATTGTTTTTGATGAAGCCTTCCTCAGACAAACGCCATCCGATCGAAGCGGCGGGGAAGAAGCCCCAGCGGCTGTTGGAGGGGAACTTCGACGAGCCGTCGTAGCGGAACGAGAATTCGGCCAGATACTTGCCCTTGTAGTCGTAGTTGAAACGGCCGACCAGACCCTGCGAGGCATATTCGGTGATGTTGTTGGGATTGGCGGTACCGATCTGATCCTTGTCCTCGCCAGCAAACAAATAGAGCAGGTCGATCGACATGTTGCGCGATGCGGTAAGGTTGTCGCCCTTGCTGTGGGCCTCCTCGAAGAGCAGGAGCCCCGATACGTGGTGATCGGCGAACGTGTTTTCGTAATTGATCGAAGCGTTCCACAGCGTGCTGAACGAGTTGTTGTAAACGCGCTCCAACTTCGAGGGTGCAAAACGGGCAGTTCCGGAGTAGCTTTGCGCCGCTTCGTTATAAGTATATAGGTTGTACGATTTCGTATATTTCGTCTCGTCGTTCACCTTGGTATCGTAGCTGAACATCGCTTTTACCGAAAGTCCTTTCACCCAAGGCAGCGTATATTCGCCCTCGATCGACGAATTGAACGACTTGTTGCCGCGCTGCTTGTAACCGGTAACGTCCTTGTTTATCAAAGCTGCCGGATTGTCGTCGGCACTCTCGGGAGCGATATAATAAGGAGCCGTATCATTGGCGTAAATCGTCTGGTCGGGAGCCGAACGCCACAGATTCTTGAAGATTTCCCACGAATCCTTCGAATTGCCCGTACGATCATCGATCATACCCGCAAGTTTGACCGAGAGTTTCAAGTCGCGCGTGAGCTGGGCATTGATGTTCGAACGGATGTTGTAGCGGTTGTAATCCATAGAATTCGAGGTAAAGAAACCTTTCTGGTCCATGTACCCGAAGCTGACGAAATAGTCCACCTTTTCGCCGCCGCCGCTCACCGACACGTTGTGTGATTGCTGCGGAGCGTGCTCCCGCATGATGGCCGCATACCAGTCGGTCGATTGCCGCTTGCCTGTAAGGAATTCATCGATCTGTTCCTGCGAATACTTGTGCGTCGGGTTCACCAGATCGCGCATGGTTTTCTCATTGAAAAGGGTCATGCGGTCAACGGCGCCCACAGGTTTCAACACCTCGGAGGGAACCTGAATACCGTAGTACATGTTATACTCCACGCGTGCACGTCCGCGATTACCTCTCTTGGTGGTAATCAGGACAACGCCGTTTGCCGCACGTACACCATAGATAGCGGCCGAAGCGTCTTTCAGTACGGTCATCGATTCGATTTCGTTGGGATCCATGCGCTCCATGTCGCCGCGGGGCACACCGTCTATGACGATCAGCGGGCTGCCGAAACCGCGAATATCGAACTGGTTATTGAATTCGCCCGGTTCCGAAGTCTTCTGGATCACACGCACGCCCGGCACTTTACCAGTCAGCATATTCTGGGCGTTCTGGTTTTTCGTAGCGATCAAGTCCTCGCTCGATACCGACGAAACGGCTCCCGTCAGCGTGGCCTTGCGCTGCGTACCGTAACCTATGACCACTACGTCGTCGAGCGTATTGCTGTCCTCTTTCAGCACTACGTTGCAGAATGTCGTGGCGGCACCGATGTTTATAGTTTGCGTTTTATATCCAAGGAACGATACTTCGAGGGATCCCTCCTGCGGAACCCGGATATTGAACGAACCGTCGATTCCAGAGATGGTGCCGACATTCTCACCTATCAGACTAATGGAAGCACCGATGACTGCCATACCGGCTTCATCGGTAACTTTCCCCGAAATCTCCCGGGTTTGGGCATTGGCTACTGTCGAGAACGACAGCATCAACAGTAGACAAAACCAGCCGACAATATGCATTCCTCCCCTTTTGCGGGGGGGGGGTAACCGGTCCGGTCTTATCATTGTAAAAATTCGTGTTCATTGAAATTGAAGGTTTTTGATTAGTAAAATGTTGTTTTTGGTCGAAAACGACACGCTCTCCGTTCGGAACGGGGCAAGACAATTACATCTTTTTTCTCATAGATTCGGGTTTAGGTTGGTTTTTCCATCGTCGGATCTACATTCGGCCGATCGAACCTCCGAGATCCGTGCGATTTTGTGAGAACAAAGTAACCCTCCCGATATTAATTCAATACAATCATTTCTATTAATCGACGATTAAAAATAGATTAATCACAAAATTAAGCGGGATAATCTTAAAAAATCCTTTCCTGACAAAAAAATATGCGCTGTTTTCACAGCGCACTTATTCTCAATAAGAAAAATTTGTAATTTATTCGGTATGTTCCGATATGATCTCCATACGGTCGAAATCGAGCCGTCCGCTGTCTATCCTGAAATCGAGGTACTGTTCTCCGGCCTGTAATTCGATTCCCCGCAACTCAATGGGATACCAGCCGCTGCTGTCAAGCTTCACTTCGCCCGACTTGTTGTGTCCGTTCACGCAAAGATGGAACTTTGTGCCATCGGCAGCGGTAGCCATCGTGCAGACGATATCGTAACGCCCTGCCTCCTTTACCTTGACGGAGTAGCGAACCCATTCGCCTTTGGTCAGATCATTTATATAAGTAATGCCGTTTGCGGTCGAAATACCCATCGGTTCATCGGTCGGCTGATAAGCCGGAGCATTGCCCGGACGCGCATCCCGATGCTTAAAATAGGCGTAGTGGTAGCCGCCATCATTGTAGTGCTCGGCCTGAACGGTTACGTGTTTCCTGTTGCTGCCAATGACGGGCCACTTGTTCCGATAGGGATTGCCATAGTTCCGTACGATTTGCAGCCGACCTTTCCGGTCATGTTCGATCGGATCGAAGCAGACGGAGCGCAAGGCTCCGATCCCCGAGTAATTGCCCGTATGGTAGAATGCGTACCATTTGCCGCGGAACTCGACAATCGAACCGTGGTTGGTTTCTACACCGGTCGGATACATGTAGATTCCCATATCTTTCCATGGCCCGAGCGGCGAATCGGAAACGGCGTATTTCATCTGATTGCCGTCGCGGAAATTGTTGTTGTCGGAGTGCGAGAGATAATATCTGCCTTTGTATTTGTGAATCCATGTCGCTTCGTGGAAATCGACCAGTCCCTCCATGGGCTTCATGTCGCCGTCGAGTTTCGTCCAGTCGTCCTTGCGGAGTTTGCCGCCGTAGCACTTAGCACCACCACCATTATAGATGTAGGGTTGTCCGTCATCGTCGACGAAAACGCATGGATCGATTAGCGACGGTGCGCCCTCGACCCATCCGACAACCTTGAAATCGCGGTCGGGGAATTTGCTCGTCGCGACACCGATATGCCAAATATGCGAGCCATCGGGCGCATAATCGGGATGCGGGAAGTAGAAATAATAGGTCTCATCAGCCGGATTGTAGGCACAATCGGGGGCCCACATGAAGCCCTCGATTCCCCAACCGCCCTGCTCGCGAACATCGTCGGCATTCAATATCTCGCCATGATCCGTCCAATGAACCATGTCTTCTGTCGAAAAGACGTGGTAGCGGTCCATGCGGTCGCAGCCGCGATGCGGCGCCATATCGTGCGAAGCATAGAGATATAGCTCCTCCTTGCCATCAATCGTCCAGACATGGGCCGAAGGATCGGCCGTATAAAGCGGGCCGATTTCGTCGGAACCGTACATCGGCGAATCGAATTCGACGAAGAGCGGATTGCTCGTCTTCTTGGTAATGGGATAATCGAAATTCCCTTTCTGAGGCTCCTGTGCATGGAGCGTCAACGTAATGCTCGACAACAAGAGTAAAAGCAATTTCTTCATGAAATCAGTTCGTATTATTTAGGTTGAATGAAAAAGTCCGCAAGCACGGTTTTCTTGCGGACAAAAATAACATACAGGAATTAATACCGATATTAATCGGAACTTAAAACGCGCTTAATTCAGAATTAGCAATACGGAGAGACCGCATTTTCGGCCTCAAAGTTCGGAAAAAGTCTTGCCGAACTCCTCTCCGAGGGATTTCCGGTACTCCTTGCAAAAACGGTCGTAGACATTGCGGGCAATACCGTTCTTGCCCTGCGCCGAAAGTACGGCACACTTGGCGGCCAAAGCCTCTTCGTTGAGCGGATCATGAAGGAACACGATGTCGGCAATACGGATGACCATCTCCTGATTATCGCGTTGCCGCTCGACTTCCAGCTGGTTCTTCAGCAAATCGATGGAGAGACTCGAATAGGCATCCTTAAAGTTGTCGAGCCATTCAAAAATGGTATTGGGCAGCAAGGGCCCGTAAAGCAAAAGTTCCAGAATATGGTCGAGCAGTTTGTCGTCGCCTGTATGCTGCTTGAACTCCTCAATGCTGGTCAGCACCGTGTGATAATCGCAGAACACGTTCTGTCCCCACTCGATCCGCAGGAAATTGTTCTCCGAAACAATCTCCACATCACCGATGCTTTCGAGCAATACGCGCAGTTTCCGGAGGCTGACGTTACGGTTGTTCCGCGCTGAACCGGCATCCTTGTCGGGCCACAGAATATCGGTAACTTTGGAAACCAGAATCCCCTGCTTGTCCTTCTCCGAATAGAGAATCAACAGAATGAGCAGGTGTTTCAGACGCGGAGTGAAATGAGCCGTAATATCCGTACCCTCTTTGTCGAAGACGCGAAACGCTCCCATCAGCAGAATCGCCGAACGGCCGCAATCGTAGTAATGCGTCGATACCGCCGGCTTGACAGGCTCTGCCGCTGTCGAATACGTTGCTGCCGGAAATTCGCACTCCGGTATCCGATCCGGCAGCGCTCTTTTCTTCCTGCGACGATAGGCCACGCCACCGCCCAGCACCACCAGCACGCAAAGCGCGATAAGTACCGATCGTAATTTGTTATTTCGCCCGCCTTGCGACCTAATCTGGCAGATGTCGGATTCGTCGAACAGCGGCATGTTGATCGAATAGACGGCTACGTCGTGGGTCTTGTCGCTCAGAATTTTATCGAGCACGAGATACATCTTGCTGCGTGCGGGTGAAGTGTAAAGACTGAAATTGCAATCTTGATAAATCCGGTCGTTGCCAATAGGTTTGGAAACCTCCCCGTAAACCGAATCACGCATCGAGATCTTCCACAGCACGCCGCCTTTCTCCATCGACACGGCATAGAACGAACTGTCCGAAGGCTCGAAATACATCGACGAAGCCATGATCGTCCGCTCTCTGATATCCGATTTTTTCCAAACCAAACGTGATTTGCGCGTCTTGAGATTCAAGGCGCACAATCCCAAATAGTAGTTGGACGAGAGTTCCTGCTTACCGTATTTGTTACCGCGTCCGCCGAAAATATAAAGATCGTCGCCGACCACCGACGCTGCAGCCGAATAACGGGGATAAAACGGCAGTTCGTAATCGATTCGCTCCACCTGCTTCGCATCTGACTTCAATCGAAAAAGCTCGTTGCGGTACTGATAGAATCCGTACCCACCGAAAAAATAGTACGACGAATCCGATGGATCGAACGTTCGGGCATGATTGTAGGTCTCAGGCTCTTCGGTATTCTGCACCGGCCGACTCCAATGTCCCGAATCGAATGAAAATCGGGAAACACGACCATCTTTCGGGAAATAGGAAACGAGGTTGTTGCTCAACGTATCGAAAAGCAGATGGTTGGGATATTCCACAGCCCGGTAACCGCCCCTGACCGGAATTTTGCGCAACACCGTGCCGTTTTCATCTCGAACCTCCACCGAATGCGGCGTAACGACATAAAGTTCGGCATTCCGAGCATCGAAAGCGATGTCCGTATTTTCCGGCATAGCCCTATGAAATAATTCTTTCCATTCGATATGATGATCAATCAACCAGAACGGATGTACTGCACGCGCCGCGACACCGGCGATTTCGTCATAGCAGATTTCGTCGTTATGCTGCCGTAATTTCCATTCCCGAATCGGCTGTCCGTCCCGGATCACGCGAACATCTCGCAGATTGATCGGCGCGACATCGGCCAAATACCCCTGCATCTCACCGAACAAGGCTGCTATACGGGTCATTCCCTGCAAAGGCACCATTGTCGAAACCCGTTTCCCATCGTATTCGATCTCTGCCACATTGTCTTTCACGCGTAGAGTGATCGTCGCATCCAGCCACTTTTCGCGCTCAATCGGCATGTCAATCGTTACGATGCCTTCATTGAGTACCAATGCTGGGAAGTGCTGGGTTTCGCCCGAGACAAACGAAAAACGAATGATTTGTCCCGTGTTGGTCTGTAAATGGAGAATCGAGCCGAAATCGGGCTCATTATTCCGCACCCGAAATTTGAACGATATTGCAAACTGTTTTTTGACCGCAAACATCCGGCCATCATCCAGATAAAGTGTCGTTCGTTCTGGCCCGGGGACTTCATGCGCCTTGAAATAAAGTCCGTAATCGCAAGGTTCGGCAGCTAATGAGCTCCCGATATATCCGCATAACGCAATGAACCATATTTGTAGTCTGAACTTCATTTCAGAATACAAATATAAGATTTTTTTCACAAAAACGAAAGTTCGTTTTTGTGCGATATACGTCAACACAACTATTCAATCTGCGCGACCCATTCCGCTTTTTTTCATCGAAGAAAATACTGTGTGCATGAGATCGCAGCTATTTGGGGTATTCAACGGTCTATGATTCGATGGATAAATCAATCTTGATGGTACTTATTTGACAACCAAAAGCTATATCAATATTCTCGTATTTATACCTTGATCCCCTTGTTATGTTCGGTAAATTGCGGTCTGACGAATTGTACATGTTCCCGTAGGAATTGCGATTTTTCGACAGTTTCGGACGGCGGAGTTTCTGTCGGAACAGTTCGTTTCGCTTCGCCGTTGGCCTGCTGTTCCTGCGCGGCTTCGGGCATGGGCGGTGCCAGTTCCAACTGAATCTTGCGTTCCAATGCCGCGACTTCGGATTTCAACTGCTTCAATTCGTCTTCCTTTTTCCACTCTCCGCCGACCGTCGCTTGTAAGATAGGTATATCCCGCTCGTATTCGACATTCTTTTCGCGGTATTGCTCTACGAGTTTGGGGATGCGTTCCAGTGCGTTGAGGAAATTCATTGCCGCTGCTTTGGTATCGGCCATCGCTATCTGCCCGTTGTTGTAGGTGTACTTGTAGGCTCCCTCCACAAAGAAACGATTCTGCTTGACCTCTACGCCCTCTTTTAGGGCGGATTCGGTCTTGACGAGAATCGGGAAGCCGTACAGTTCGCCGATGCGTAGATACTCGCCGCCCGTCGTGGCGTTCTTCGCAATCTCCTGTAAGCGCGTGCCGAGGCTCTTGTGGTCGGTGGCGTTCAGCCCGTCGAGCCGCAGGGCGTTGAGCTTGTTGCCCTCCTTGTCGGTTTGCACCCGCGCGAGGAACGTTTCATAGTCTGCCGACATTTTGGCGATGCACTCGTTGTTGCTGGCAAGCGCCTTAGTGTACTCCTCCAATTTCCATACGGAGTTGCTCTTGGCCTTGTAGAACGATTTGCGTTCGCTCTCCAACGCCGCCACCTTCTTCTCCAATCGCGCCTTGTCGAGCAAGTCCGTGTTGCCGGAGAGAATGGCCATGTACTCCGAGAAGTTCATGCCCGATTTCTCGTCCATCGCCCCTTCGTCGATGGTTCGCGCTCCCATCGCACCGCTTTTGAGCTGCGAGATGAAGGTCTGTTTGCAGTGCAGCAGGTTGAACTTGTAGCTGTCGAGCGATTTCTCGACGGCATAGATGATGACATCGACTTTATTCCCAGCATACAACTTGGCTATTTCGTTGCCTTTGCGCACGGCACGTCCGTCGCGCTGCGCAAGGTCGGAAGGTCGATCGGGTAGGTCAAGGGCATTGCTGCCCTCTTCCCCCCTAAGAACCGTACATGAGAGTTTCCCCTCATACGG
>CANQGQ010000023.1 GCA_947623305.1 uncultured Alistipes sp.
ATAAAACTTTCAATAGTCTATCTGCTCTTGGATTATACGGCTTTTTTATCAGGGCGTAAGGCTTTTCTGAACCTTTTCCACTGTTTCAATAGGAAGATGTAGTAACTTTGAAATTTCGGGAACTGTGTGTCTATCACCAAGCATTATTTTTATTATCTCAACATCTCTTTCGGCTTTACCCTCGTCTTTTCCCTTGAAAAATCCCTCACTTACACCATCTCTGAAAAATCCTGCGCTTATATTACACATACTATTCACCCTTTCTGAAATTTCCCTTGTCATGGGAATACCATAGTCGTTTTCCAAAGTATTGATCTTATCATCGGAAGATACTTTCGGCGAAAGCATCATTGTCAACATATCTATAAGTTCATTTGCTGAGCGGTCGTTTTCGTCATATTTTTTCAGACACACAAGAACAAGTGTCATAAGGTCAAGTTTTTCCGCTTCTTTTACTGCGTTCTCGCCGTCCACATCACTGCCGTAAAGCAGTTCCTTTTTCAAGGAATATGTTCTTATGCTGTCGGCAAAATCTTCCGTGGGAGTCGTGCATATCCATATGGAATAGACTTTCTGTATCTTGTCGTAGTCCATATGCTCAAAAACCGTTCCGTACTGTCCCGAAATCAATCTTGAACAGTAATATATTCCGCGTTTTATCAAAGAATATTCGGTGTCAAATTCGTTCTGCGCTTCAATGTTTATGATAAGCTGAACATCTTTGTCATCATTCGGAACTCTTGCCGTAAAACGAATGTCATAGAACCGCGTTCCCTCGTCAATAGAACTGTCCTCGCTGTTGTCGGTATGTATCACGGGCGGTTCAACGTTCGGATAAAGTGTATCTTCATTAACTCGCGGCTCGGACATCAGCGATATTATCTCGTTGATCGGAATATCCTTGTACTCTTTCGCAACGGCTTTTAGGATACGCGCTGTTATCTGTTTCAAAGAAAGGAACATCTTACAGGCTTTGTCGCTTTTGGGATCTGTCCTGCCGTTGGAGATCTTTCTGACAGTGTCCGCTTCGTAACTGGAGACTTCCGTCACCTAAGTCCAACTCCTTTCACTGATTTTATTATACCACAAGCGACATCTGAAATCAAGACTTCATAGCAAAAATTCCAAGGCAGGCTGAGCCTTGCTTATATTAAAAACCGCTCAGATCTGCGTTTATACAAGGCAGTTCAGAAGGATCCGATTGATAAAAACGTTTTTCAGTACTCTTTATTTCACCGTTTTTTACTTCAAAACCCATTCCGTTAATTGCAATAAATTTTCCGCCGTAAACATTTATACGAGCATCGGAGTCATTCTTTATTTCGGGGAATTTCTCTAAAACATCAGGCGCAGAAAAAAGATATTCTTTCAGTTCCGGAGAAATATCCGCACATTTTAAAGCAAAATATGAATTCTTTATTTTGTCACGGAAGAAAATATCTCCATACCCAACATAATTACAGGTACGGAATGTAACATTATCAGGTGAAAATTCCATATTGCCATAAAGTTCAGCGGCAGCGGCAGGCGTTTCATCGTCAAAACTGTAAATTGCAATACGGCTTGTTCCGTCAGTATGTCCCATTTGGAAACAAAAATGACATTTGTTATCCGAATATTTCATAATCACCGGGTCGTGCATGGTCTGATTGCAGGCATTGTTAAGAATAAAGGCTTCTCCCTTAGAATTAACATATGCAGACACATAGAATGTTCCCGTTCCGCTCCATTCAAGAAAATCAAACGCAAGCGGCATTTCAAAAATTATGACAGAACCTGTATTTTCACCGTCAAACTCAGCCTTTGCCCCATATACCGGTAAAGGCTCAAAAGCAAATTTAGAGGAACCCTCACCGTTAAAAAATCTCAGATAATCATCAATAAGAAAGCTCTCCTCAACGGCAGAATGAGTGCCGTTTTCGTAAACGAGAAGTTCCTTTGCCTCATCTATGACCGCAGCGTAAAATCCGGAATTTTTTATTGCAGCAGATGCAGCGCTTATCGCTTCACTATCTATGCCGGAAGCATCTGACATTTCGATAACTTCGTAACTTGCCGGGTCTGCCTGTTCAAATTTCTCGGCAACATATTCTCTCAGGTCAAAATTCTCCGGCAGGGCGGACGTCACGATCTCTGAACTTTCTTCGGAAACAGTGGTTTCCTCCGTGACCGTAGTATCTTCCGCGGCTTCGGTTTCCGCTGCTGCGGCAGCGGTCGTGGTTATAGATGCCGTAGTCGCTGCGGAGGTCGTTTCATCTGCAGCGTCCGAAATACTGACTGTTTCCGGCACCGTATCGGAAATATCCGATCCCGTTGCGGAATTGCAGGCGGTAAGGAGCATTACCGCCGCAATTCCTGCTGTAATTTTATGTATTTTCATTTTAATTAACCTTTCAGTCAGCTGCTTATTTTTCACGAGATCAATACAGCGAACCGTAATGCGCGCAGGCTCTGTAATCCGCGCTGTTACCTGTTTCAACGAAATGAACATTTTGCAAGCCTTATCGCTTTTCGGATCTGTCATGCCGTTGGAAATCTTTCTGACAGTGTCCGCTTCGTAACCGGAAACTTCCGTCACCTGAGTCCAACTCTTTTCACTGATTTCATTATACCACAAGCAAAATCTGAAATCAAGACTTTTGGTAAAATTTCAATGGGTTCATTTTTTCTTTCTCGGCAGCTTGAAGTTCTTCATCAGCTTGGGGAAGTTTTGCTTTCAGTTTAGAAAGTTCCTGCCGATACTTCTCAATATCTTCCTCCGACTGCAAGTGAAAAGCTCGGAAGTCTTTTAGAGTCTGTTCACATAAAACTATTGCATTTTTCAAATAAATATGGTATAATAAAAGAATGAGATTAACAAAAGAACAATTTGCGAAAATAAAGCATTTGATGCCTACACCTCGCAAAAAGCCAAAAGTATCGAATTATGATTTTTTGTGTGCATTACTGTATATAATCGAAAACGGCTGCAAATGGAGGGCATTGCCGAACGAGTACGGAGATTGGCACACGATATATGTCAAATTCAATCGTTGGTGTAAAAGCGGAGTAATTGACCGGATTTTTGAGACTTTACAAGAAGAAAATATCATAGAAATACGTACGGAAATAATCTGTATTGACAGTACAAGTGTAAAAGTCCATCCCGATGCAGCAGGAGCAAGAAAATCAAGCGGCGAGCAAAGCATAGGACGTTCAAAAGGGGGCTCACAACAAAGATTCATTTGGCTTCCGCGTCTGCGAAATATGCAATAATTTTTCGGTTGTCAGCCGGAAATAGGCATGATGCACCCGAAGGAAGAAAATTGATTGAAAGTTTTTATTCCGATGATAAGCATCATTTACTTATGGACAGAGCTTATGAAGATAATGAAACACGCAAGCTTGCCGTGCAGCAAGGGTTTATTCCTGTTGTTCCTCCAAAAAGAAATCGCAAAGATCCTTGGAAATATGATAAAGAACTTTATAAACGCCGTAATGAAATTGAAAGATATTTTCTTCGTATAAAGCGTTTCAGACGTGTTTTCACCCGTTATGACAAGCTTGATGTTATGTATTTGGGAAATCTCACATTAGCTATGATCTTTGATGCTATTTTAATGTGAACAGACTCTAAACTGTAGAGTTCGGTTGACTGTTCCCGCGTGGGAAATTTTATCCGCTTTCAATAATTTTTTCTCTGTCTGCAATTTATTAAATGTGTTATTTAAAAAATTTGCTTGACTTATTTGCCATACAATGATATAATATTTTTGTCAAAAATATTCGAGCATCAGTAAAATCTTTTCAATAAAAATTTGAAAAACAAGCGGAGGTAATCCAATGGAAATCACTGAAATGCGTTCATCAGATAACGGCAAATTTTTTATAGCAGGCTCATCAGACAAGAAAATTATCGTGTTCAATTCCGAAACCGGTGAACGGTTCGGAGCGTATCAAACGGAGTTTGAATCTGGCGGACGGCGTATGTGCATAAGCAACGACGGCAAATATTTCGCCGCAGGAAGTTATAGCGGCAGTGTGTCGATTTACGAAACCGGAACGGGCAAAGTGATATTGTACGACGATACGTTTTTTCACACGCAAAATCTGCGCTTTTCACTCGACAAAAAACAACTTTTCGTTTTCTATTCTGACATTATGTACACAAGGACATTGGGTGAAAAAATGCTTGATATTAAGCATAATATAAGCGATTATTATCCCGATGAGGAAATGTCGCTGACGCTCTCCGGAGATGAAATGCAGATCAAATTCCCCGGTAAAATTCTGAAACTCGAAAAACGTGTAATGGATATGTTCCCGAAAAATTGTCGGGTCTACTGCGCGTTTTTCGGTGGGGGAATGAAATGCTTTTCAAAAACCAAAAAGGAACTCTGGTCTGCGGACAGCAAACTTAACGAACATTATCAACGGATAGCCTATAGTGAAAAATTTAACTATATTATGGGTCTGGGGTTCAAATATAACGAGCCACGAACAGAGCCATTTCATTTTGTTGATGTGCGCAATGCCGAAACAGGCGAACTTATCTATACAATAGGACTGAACGGCGCGAATTATTTTGCATTCACAAATAACGGTATAGCCGCATCTAATGGGGATTTTTACGAAGTTCACGAAAAGGACTTTACAGTGCATGAAAAGCGGTTTGACACGGAAATTTGACTTTTTAAGTTTGAATGAGTGCTGATTGAATTTTGAAAAGGCATATGCCTTTTCTAAGCTTTCTATATTAGTGTCAAAAAACCTCCAGACCGCCATGACTACTGAAACCGCAGAGATATTTCAGAGCGTTCTTAAAAACCGTCTTATCATTTTTCAGATAACTTGGGATTTTGCAGTTCTGCGTTTTACGTTCTTCCTCGCTCCAAAACTCAAAATGTTTTTCGGAAATCGGTATGTCTGCGGTCATTCTTGTACAGTCAATGCCGATAGCTTTAAGAACATCTGCAAAATTCATTGACTTTGAGTTTTCAACACTTTCCGCATTTTCAAAATTTTGCGATTTTGCAGAATCGATCGATGATCGATCTATCACATCAATATTTCTTTGGTTTTTATTATCTTTAGTTTTGTAGTGCGCAGGGCACTCGCTTGATAGCGCCTCTTGGCACGAACTGAGTTCTGCGTTGATTGACGGTTCTGTTGTTTCGGAATTATTAACAACTGCCTTGCTACGCAGATTTTCGGCAATAACTTTTCCGCGTTTGATAAGCTCGGAAATTTTATCCGCATTTTCGGAAATGCGGAAGTACCTTTTTGCGGGTATGCTTTTCATTTCAAATTCAACAAGTCCGTGTTCCACAAGATGAGCGATCGCAGTTCGCTGTGCTTTAATTCCGAAAGTGGTGCTTTCCTGCAAGTCGTTCACTGTACTGTAAAACCAACCGTCCTTGCAGAGCATAGAATTTTTCAGATAATACGTCTGCTTTGCGATCAGTGCGGAATAGATAATTGTTTCTGTCATACCTATTGCTGTGAGCAAAACAAAACTGCTGCGCAGTTTGTTTAATATCTATGAGCAGAAATTGTATTGTCGGGATTGAGAAGTTCAATGATCGCCGACAAGCTGTAAGATGTATTCATAAATTTTACCTCCTGACAAAAAAGGCGGTCTGACTTTCATCAAACCGCCTGATATGTTTTTTATTTTTCGACAAAAAATCCCTATCACTGATTTTTCAGTGATAGGGATAGCATATTATATTAAATTTTTGGAATATGCCTTTGGTCTTTATTTGGTACTTAAAGTAGAGATAAGACATTGAATTTTATTGAAAATTATGTTAAAATAATGTTTGTCAAACTGCGTAAAATAGGGACTTAAAACAAATCTTGATAATTTACAATAAGCACTTTCTTTGATTCGAATCCCCTTATCTCCACCAGCTTATTGCCTTGGGAACAACGTATCAGCGTTGTTCCCAAGGCTTTTGTTTTTGATTTTGAAAAAGGTCTTTATGCTTTGTAGTTCTTCATAAAGTCGAACTCCTGATCTATGCATTAAAAACATATTGTTATTGTAAGACGGTCTTTGTCATATTCAGCGGAAATACTGCCTTTCATGTTTTCCACAAGAGTTTTGGCAATGGAAAGTCCAAGTCCTGTGGAATTTCTTGCATTTTCCACTGTGTAAAATCTGTCAAATAGCTTTTCGGTCTGGATAGGGGAGAGTCCTTTTGCGGTATTTGAAAAAGTTATCACTCCGCTGTCCGAAAGTATTATTGTCAGATCGCCGTCACTGTATTTTACGGCATTGTTAAGAAGATTTGAAAATATCCTTGCAAGCGAGGAACGGTTAAGAGTTTTTATTATTCTTTTCTCGGAAATGTCAATACGGGGTACTATGCCGCGTTCGGTGAGCGCAGCATAGTATCCCGTTATACTTTCTTCAAGGACTTGATTTACGAAAACTTCTTCCTTTTCGTCCCCGACATTTTCGGAAAGAATTACCGAGTAGGTGAAAAGTTCGTTGGTAAGCTGTTTCATAAGTTCGGTGCGGTCGGCAATTATCCCGATATAACGTTCCGCTTGCGGGGATTTTTCCTCACGTCTGAGAAGTTCCAGATAGCCGCTTATGGCGGTAAGGGGAGTGCGTAAGTCGTGGGAAATGTTGGTTACGGCGTTTTTCAATTCGGAATCGCCCTGCCGGAATTTCAGATGTTCCCTGCGGAGAATTTTAAGCTGTTTGTTTATGCTGTCTGCAAGTTCCCGCATATCCTTATCGCCGCTTGAAATTCCTATAACGGTGTTGGTATCCGTATTCAGCCTGTCGGCGAATTCGCGGGAAATTTCCTTTGCAGATCTTTTCAGCAGATAAATTTTCACCGAAAGTATTATTACAACAATAAGCAATATCACCAGAACACCGTAAACCATAATTTTCCCTCTTATTTTATATCTTTCTTTTTGAAAATAAACATTCCTGCAATTGTGAAAATAAATGTTGTCACAATTGACGAAACTATTTGCATTATCGGCATATTTGGAACGTAAGAGGCAGTTTCATCATGGAGCATAAGTATTCCTTGACCCGGCGGCAGAATATTAACAAGATCAATATAGATAGTGCGCTGAATACCGCTGATATAATAAGGGTTCGGCTTTGGTTCGGCAAGAGTCATAGCATTGTTTATGAAAACTACTTCTCTTGAAAATTCCGGTTCGCAAAGCGTATTGTAGCACATACTTGCTAATACTATCATTCCCAGAGCCATAAATATCTGAAAAACTGCCGATGCGGAACGGCTTGTTATCATCATACTGAAAAATGTAAATATTGCTGTCAGCGCTGCCGAATAAAGAATTGTTATAAGGAACTGCGAAATAATTGTCACTGTGTCCGCCTGCCACATTCCCAGTTTTGGAATACCCGTAAGCCCCGCTAAAAACCATACCGCAAGGAGAATACCCACTCCCGTAAGGCATGACAGAAAATACGCAAGATAAACCGTTCCGCGGGTGTGACCGACAGTAAGCTTGCTGCGGATAGTTCCAAAAGAATATTCCTTGCCCATGAACATTGGTATAAACACCGAGAAGAACAGAGTGAAAAACGGTCCGTCATTGAAGTAACAATCTTCGAGAGAAATTGCCTTTCGTTCCGATTCAAGGTAATCTATCCCGTTTTTTATTTGAAATAATGTAAATATCAGCATTGCTGCTATGCAAAGCAGGAAAATTCCGCTTTTAAAAAGTCTCGACATATTTGCCGAATATAATTTGCTCATTTTTATCACCTCATTTAAGATCTTTTCGCGTAAATATTATAAGTCCGCCTAAAGTAACGGCTAAAGCAAAGATCAGGTATTTTAAAGGATAACTCATATCAAAAAAACTTGAATCATAGACTTCATAAACTTCATATGCAAGAATAAGCGGTATCGCCAAAGATAACGCGATATTTGCGGAAAGCGTGCATATAAATATGATCAATGCCCAGAATGCAAGCAGGAATATAAAACTGCATATTATCATTTTAAATATAGTTTCATATGGCATTTCAAATTTTCTTATAAATCCCAGAAATTCAGCTCCGAGAAAAATAATATATTTTACAGCATAGATAGCCGCCGATGCGGACAGGCAGACAATAAGATCGGACAGATATATTTCCTTTTTCGTATATCCGACGGCAATTTTATTGCGTATGGTATTGTATGCAAAATCTTTTCCGACAAAATTTCCTATCAATAACGCCGTAATAAAATAAATGTGATCTGCGCCCTCTGAAAATATACCGTCAGTAGGCACATATATCTGAGTATATTTCATATTCTGCACATAATGATAGGTAAAATATAATGAGGTAATTATCATAAACATTGATCCGAGCCAAAATATCCGGCTTTTAAATAATCTTGCAAAATCTGCTTTGATAAGTTTATTCACATGATACACCTCCTACAAAATTATATGGTCACGTTATTTCAGGTCTTTTCGGCTGAAAACCGCTGCTCCCGCTGCCGTTAAAACTGCGGTCAGTGACAGGGAGTAGAGGGGGAGATACATATTCTGCTTTGCGCTGTAAATTGAATCCCGTATCTGGTTCTGAGGGAGCAGAAGATTAAAAAATTCATAAATTTTTCTTTCCGTTTCGGTCGGATAATCATCGTTTACTCCGCCCTCATAATGTTCTTCTCTCGTTTCGCCGTTTTCGTCAACAGTAATATATGTTTCATCGGGATAGTATGCGGGCTGATTTAATTTATATTCAATTGTCAGCGCGATCATTATCATTGCAAACGACATAAGAACTGCGGCAACAGAGGACGCCGATTTGCTTGAAACAAGCATACACACAACAAGAAATATTGCCGCAAATGCAATAACGTCAAATGAACTTATAAAGATCATTTTTGCAATTTCGGAAGCGGGAGTTTCAAATTTATTTGTAAGACCCGTTCCCTCGCCGATAAAAAGAATGACAAACCATATAAAATGTAGTATAAGAGACGCTGCCGAACATACTATAAGATTTGAAAAATATATTGCAAGCCTTGAATGACCTATTGCAAGCTTGTTGCGTATAGTTCCGCATTTGTAATCATTTCCTATAAAACTGCCCATAAAAACCGATATGATAATTCCTACGAATTCGGCGCCTGCAAGTATCAGTCCGTCAGGAACAATATGTTCTTCGGGGAAATCTCGCCTGTATATATATTTAACATAAACAGCGTCTACGGCAAGTAAAGTCTGAACAATAACTCCCAGCAAGAATACTTTATTTTTGAACAGTCTTGCAAAATCGGCTTTCAGAAGCTTAGTCATGTTTTGCACCTCCAACGAGGTTTACATAGAAGCTTTCAAGATTTTCGTCATGTTCTTCCATGGAAAGCACTTCGCATTTATCGTTTGCGAGGGCAAGTGTAAGCTTTGTAAAATTAGGTTTGCCGTAAACATCGGCTGTGCTGTCGGAAAGAATCTTATATTCCAGCCCCATACCGTCAAGAGTTCTTGCAAGAATTGACGTATCGGTAACGGTCATTCTTACGCATTTTCTGCAAGCGGCTTCAAGTTCTTCCGCGCTCATTTCTTTTACGATCAGTCCGCCGTCAATAAATCCGTAATGGGTCGCAAGTCGGGAAAGTTCGTCAAGGATATGGCTTGAAATAAGAACGGTAATTTCACGTTCGCGGTTAAGTTTAAGGATAAGTTCGCGGATCTCAATAATTCCTTGCGGGTCAAGACCGTTTACAGGCTCGTCCAGAACAAGAAAATCGGGGTTTCCGCAAAGAGCGACTGCAATTCCAAGACGCTGTCGCATACCAAGGGAAAAATTCTTTGCTTTCTTTTTGCCTGTGTTTTCAAGCCCCACCAGTTTCAGTATCTCGTCTATACCATCAAAACTCGGCATTCCTAAAATGCGGTATTGCTGCTTCAGATTTTCAACAGCGGTCATATCAAGATAAATTGACGGAGTTTCGACTACTGCGCCCATTCTTCGGCGGGAACGGGAAATATTCTTATTTGAATTTTTAACGCCGTAAAGTTCAAAATCTCCGCTTGTGGGAAGCTGCAAACCGCATATCAGGCGGATAAGAGTAGTTTTGCCCGCGCCGTTTTTCCCGACAAATCCATAGATCGAACCTTTGGGAACATTCATGGTAAGACCGTTCAGAGCCTTGAAATTACGGTAAAATTTGCAAATATTGTTTGTTTTCAGAACATAGTCCAAATAAAAGACCTCCTTTTGTTTACTGAAAACATTATAACAGATAACTGTAAAGAAATCGGTTAAGAAAACAGTAAAGATACGGTTAAGATTTTTTCATTCTGAAACCTATGCCCCATACGGCTTCAATGTAGTCCTTGTCATTTACGGAACGAAGTTTCTTCCGCAGATTGCTGATATGTATTTTCAAAGAACTTTCGGTGCAGTCGGGAGTGTCAAGGCTTATTTTGTCAAGAATAGTCAGTTTTGCAACGACCTGATCGGGATTTTGCATAAGTAATTTTAAAATGGCAAATTCCGTCCGTGTAAGGTGAATTTCGGCACTTTCAACGGTAACGATATGTGTATCGGTGTTCAGGGAAATTTTCCCGTAAGTAAGGATATTTCTGTCGGGGGAATTACTGCGGTTCCGCAATTGAACGGTAATTCTTGCGAGAAGTTCCTGCATATCAAACGGTTTTGTAACATAATCCGCTGCGCCGCCGAGGAGAAGTTCCACCTTATTGGACGGGTCAATTTTAGCGCTTACAACAATTACGGGAATATCCTTTATCTGCGGCAGAAGTTCTTCACCGCTGAGTCCGGGGAGCATAAGGTCAAGCAGGATCAGATCGGGTTTGTTATTTGACAGCATAAGCATTGCTTCCGTTCCCGAATACGCACGGGAAACGGAATATCCTTCAGCGGTAAGGGTTTCCTCCAGAAGATTTCCGATGTGAAGGTCATCGTCGATTATTAATATTTCAGACATAATTTTCTCCTAAACAAAATTTTAATTAAAGTATATCACATCGTTAGAATAATTGCAAGCAAAAAGGCATACAACTTTTGAAAAATTAGTTGTGTGCCTTTTATAATATGATTCAAGGACTATATTTAAAAATTGTGTTTTGTGAAATTATTTGCTTTCAAACTCATTAAGAATTAGAGCCTGTTCACATTAAAATTGCAATAAAAAATCATCGCTAATATAAGAGGTGCAAGAACATATTCAAAGAAAATGGCAAATGAAGGACGTTCAATATTATAAGTACATATTGAAATACTTGAAACTGTTTTTCCTGATCATTATGTAGATGATGATTAATTATAAAATTTGTCTCTGCTGATGTGGAGACATTTTTTATAAAAACTTTCACATGAAAAAAACAGTAAAAACGGTGCAAACCCTTTGCAGGATTGAAGGAACTGGAAAAAGCAACTTTTCTAATTTCGCAAAACTCACCGTTTCGCGTCCCGTCACCGCGCCAAGGGACGGCGCGAAACTATAGTTTGGCGGCTTTTTGACGTCGGAAGAACGCTTGCGCCCTTTGAAGCGCAGATAGTACGCAAGCGTTATGACGACGGCAAAAAGCTTAAATTACGGGATAATCAAAGCGGGGGCAAAAAGGGAAGTCCATCTGAGCGACTTCGTAGCCGTGACATCGTAGCTATAACATCTGGTCTTCCAACCCTGTGAAAGCTACAATGTGTGAACCGTTAGTTGTAACAGGGTAATGTTTTAAATATCCGACAATGAGTAATAATTATTGTGACAAATAAGGACATTTGCAGCCATTCAAAGACGTTCATAAAATGTTCATCAAAAAGTTTTGTATAGAGATGTTAATTATCCCTTTTGGGTATAATGACACACAAATTATTTTACATACAAATGCTTTTAAATTGTTTCTACGCCCGCGTTTCAGGGCTTGTCGATGAAACGCGGGGGCAGCGGGTTGTGACGCACAGACCGTGGGGATATTTAAGTACATATTTAAGTATAGGTTTAGAAAATCGGCTTAAATATCCCTACTGCATTTTATGGTTATTTTAACCAAAATATTGGGGGATATTTTGTAACATGAAATTTCAAAATGTGTTGACAAACCATTTTTTATGGGTATAATTAGAATTGATACAGCAATGTATGACATTATATTTCAACGAAAGCGAGTGACGCAACATGGCAAAAACAGAAGCTCCATTGAGCGCTTTTCAGCTTGTAAATCAGCTTGAAAAGGAACATTGGCAGGGATTGTACGATATGTGCGCAGCAGAACAAGACGAAAATATACGAAACGGGCTGATTAAGACACTTGACAATGCCCTCGTATTCGCACAGAATGGTAATCCACTTCCACTTGCAACAATTATCCTGCAACAGCTAAACCATAACGGTTTGGTTCCACTTGAAATTTATGCGATTATACACAACTCTGATAATCGTGAAGTATGGGACGAGGCACACAAGACATATGTCATTGAGGCTAAGCCGACACATTTACACTTGCTGACAAAACTTGCACCTGTAAACGGTAGTCCTAATCCGAAAGCACTTTTAAGTTTTATTGCAGCTGCTTGCGGTGTTCAGCCAAACGAAATTGAAAAACCTGATAGGGGACGGTACGCATATGACAATATGCTTGCGTACCTCATTCATATTAAAGATACCGACAAGTATCAATATGATCCTACGGCGGTTTTAACACTCAGCAACGAGAACGTTACAAAGAAAAAAGTGCGGAATTATATGGATATATACGCAGAACGGCATGCAGTTTGGGAAAGAGGACGCGCTACGAAAAAAAAGAAAAAAGCGTGCGAAAGCGTTGATTGGCTTGTTGAGCAAATCCTTACAGGACAAGTATCGAGAGATCAAGTGGTGCTGACAGACGATTATTATAACGTTTATGCACATAACAAACGGCAATGTGATGACGCATTTGCTACATATTCAGAACGGTGCATATACAAGACCTTACAGGCGTTAGACAACGGCGAACTAAAAGTTACGGTCTATTTTATAACAGGAAGGACAAGTGCCGGCAAGAGTAAGTTTGCCCGCACATTTATGGGTAAGCTCATCGAACGCGCGCGTGAAGAATTCGGTGAAAAATGGAGAATATGCGAAACTGCCGCAACAAATCCTGTTGACGACTATGCGGGTGAAGAAATTCTCTTCATGGACGATTCAAGGGGAAACGGAATGTTAGCAAACGACTGGTTGAAATTGCTTGACCCGTATAATATGACGCCATCTTCCGCGCGGTACAGAAACAAAGCTGTTACGGCTCGTGTCATTGTCATTACGTCCGAGAAAGATTTCTATAATTTTTTCTATTACACTAAGGGTATGACCGGTGCGGAAACTATGGATCAATTCATACGGCGTATAGAGAAGTATGTACAGATAATTCCTGCCGACAAATTCGAGAATAATATGTTCAAGATTTGCGACAGCCAAAAAGAAAATCACACCAAAGAAATGCCGGTTACGTCCAAGTACAACGATATTACATTATCGAAATCACTTGACTTAACATACAACTTTGGAAATGAAAAAATCATGCCATTGAACGAAGCATTGGACGAACTTGTTTCTACTGCTATCCGAAACAATTCTGTGAAAGAAGTTGGCGCGGAAATTTGAACGGGAAGAGAGTCCAGAGAGAGGGGTTTACCCCTCTCTTTGGCAAGCGACCTTACGAAGTAAGGTGTAGCTTGTCTACACTTCTAATAGAAGAATTATTACTACACTTTTACTCAAAAAATATTGACTTTTTACATTTACCGTAGTATAATAATATTAACAAAATTATGACACCAAGTTGACATTTGAAAGGAGACATAAAGCTATGCGATTTGAAAAATATGGTAATAAGCAAAAAACATCTAAGATCACTAAGACAAATCCTAAGACAAAAAAGACGACTACCAAAGAGGTTAAGAAACCGCCTGCGGGAAGACTGTTGGAACACAATTGCAGAAACGTAATAGACGACAGGGTAAGAGGTAACAAGAACATAGACCCCGCCAGAACGCCCTTAAATTACGATTTAGCCGAAGAATTAAGAAACGGTATGTCTGCAAACGAATATTACCACAGCAGGTTTGCTAAGGCAGAGGAAGACTATTACACTAAGACTAAAAAGGCAATGAAAAACGATGCCGTTTCAATGTGTGAATGGGTCGTTACAATGCCTAAAAACTTGCCTAAAGACAAACAGGATATGTTTTTCGTAAAATCATATGAGTTTTTACGCGATACATACGGGGAAGAAAACGTTATAGCTGCGAATGTGCATTTAGATGAAACAACGCCGCATTTACATTTTGACTTTATGCCGTTTGTTCCGGACGAGAAGAACGGCGGTAAGAAATTATGTGCTAAGAATATGGAAACCCCGTCAACCCTTGGATCAATGCATAAAAAACTGCAGGTTTACTTGGAAAAAGAACTTGATTGTTCTGTAGAACTACTGACAGGAGAAACAGACGGCGGAAACAAGAGTAAGAAAGAGCTTGAAATTGAAACATTAAACAAAGTTATTTCATCACAGAAACAAATAGGTATGAAATTGGTTAATGAACAAACTGCTATGATGAACAGTAACATAAACCTGCGAAAGCATAATGGAGACCTGAGGAAACAGAACGTAGAACTAAAAAAGCAGAATGAAGAGCTTGAAATATCAATGAAGCACAAAAAAGCAGAGTTAGACGAACGAGAAAAAACGGTAAACGAACGTGAAGAAGCGCTAAGCAAAGCCGAAAAGCTGAATGAAGCATGGTCAAGACAACGTATAGAAGAACAAGAACGACTGATAAGACTTGCTAATTCGATCAGCAATGCCAAAGAACGTGATGAATTAGTCAAACAAGGTAAGGAAGTTTTGACTGGCAATTTTATACGAAGACAAGCAACGACCCAAAACAACATACCGCAACAGCCTTACACAGCTAAACAATCGGTAGCGGAAAGCAGTTACGGGTACGGAGAATGACATCGAAGCGGGACATCAAAGCGTGACATCGCAGCAACGACATCAGACACTGACCTGAGAGCGCAACGAATGTCCAGAAGTAAAAATACAGCCCTTGAGCGCAGCTCAAGGACTGTATTTTTACATAATGTGTTTCAGTCTGAGTAATTTCGCTAAACTCACCGTTTCGCGTCAGACGCGCACACAGCAATGTCCGAATGGACATAGAGTGCGCGTCCCGTCACCGCGCCAAGGGACGGCGCGAAACTAAAGTTTGGCGGCTTTTTGACGTCGGAAGAACGCTTGCGCCCTTTGAAGCGCAGATAGTACGCAAGCGTTATGACGACGGCAAAAAGCTTAAATTACGGGATAATCAAAGCGGGGGCAAAAGCGGAAGTCCATCTGAGTGACTCCGTAGCCGTGACATCGTAGCTATGACATCGAAGTAAGAAAACGCCTTAGAGGGGCAATAGCGTTCGTCTGAGAGCGTTTTGTGTTACAACGTTCCTCTTCAACCCCTGTTATCCCTACAATGTGTGAACCGTTAGCTTTAACAGGGTATGTTACATATTGCGCTTTGCGCTTTTGCTGCGGTCTTGCTTATTATTTTTTTTGGTTATGAAAAAAGAAAAAGAGAAGAAATAAAAAAGAAGTTAGAAAGATTGGGTGTGTCACTACGACACACCCTTATGTCTGACATAGGGGAAAAAAGGAAGAAAAACCAGCAAAGCACATAGAATAGCCGTTTGAAGGCGGTAAAATAAATTTCCCTTTTTGCGAAAACATTAAAAAAAGCAAGAAATTACCTAAAAAGAGGAAAAATAAATTTGGATAAATTATGAATAAATAAGGACATATATGGACATATGACACCAGTTAATTTCCATTAAAAAATTAAAAAAAATTTGAAAAAAACTCTTGACAAAGAGAATTTAATGTGATAAAATAAATATAACAAGATTAAATGACAGCATGAAGTACATAATAAAAATTTTTAAGATGTTTATTAAGCTGCTGTCGGATATTTCGACAGCAGTTTTTTTAATAAATAAATCAATCTTATAGGAGTGTGATTTTTATGAGAAAACGCGGAGATCGCAGTATTCCAATCACGGAGAAGGATATTGCCATTGTAGAGAAGTTTTTGACAAATGACCTGACATATGAGCAAATGGCGAAACAGGAAGGCATTACGAAGCCGCATATGATTCGCATAGTCCATAAGTATCAGGCAATGCAAAACAGCAAAGGAGATGGCGACAATGGGGAGAAAAACAGTAAGCGAGGAGATACAGAACCGTATCCGCAAACTCCATTTACAGGGCTGTAAGCAAAAAGATATTGCTGACGATGTTGGGCTGTCTGTCAAGACTGTGCGAGAGTATATAAAAAAATCCCCTGAATTGCCGATATTATCGGCACACTCAGAGGATACGGACTTACAAATTAATTATACCACAATTTATACCAGAAGGGAAGAGGAATTTGTAAAAAAATACGAAAAAGAAGCTGACCTTTATGAGGACGATGTTGAGGGCTGGACATATCACCTCACTTACGAAGACGAGCGGATAAAACAGCAGTCATTATGGTGGAACTGTATCATTTATCCCGACAGCGCTCCGACTAATTTCATAGAGCTTTTGCAAGCCACACATATGCAGATAGCCATAAGTCCACTGCACGATAAAGATTTTTGGGATCATGACAGTCCTGCAATGGTGGATCGTGAGACCGGTGCAATCATACCGAAGGGATCGCGATACAAAGCAGGAGACCGAAAAAAGCCGCATTTTCATTGTATAGTTAAATCCGACGTCAGAGTAAGTTGGAACGAAATGAATTCATATTTACAAAATATGTTATGCTGCCCATATATTCAGAAATGTCGTTCTTTAAAAGGATCGTTTGATTATTTTCTGCATATCAATAATCCGGAGAAATATCAAGGGTATTTCAAGAAAGACATTGTCAGGCTGAACGGATTTGTAGTTGAAGCTAACAAGTATGAGCAGTCTATTTTGTACAACGAGGTGGTAAATACTATCCGTAACAATGATTTGACGACTTGGAATGAGGTCTTTGAGTTTTACGACGGACAAACCGAATATATTTTGGTTATTACCAATAAGCCGGGGGCTATCACATCATTATTGCATGAAAATTGGCATAGGCTTAACCCGAATGGACGGGTGCAAAGAGTACGAATTGAGACATAACTGAAAGGAGACTTTATTATGGCTACAAAGCAAGTTGATACATACACATTTCATTTTATTGCAGAATTAAAGGACGTGGAGATCCGAAAAGTCGAACAAGTGAACACAAGTTTTGTAAAAGACGGCAAGGAAATCGATGTTAAATTTCTTCATGTTTTCTGTGACACATCGGATTTAGAGCGAATAGTTATACGGGACAAAGACCTTTCAAATTTAGAGAAATACAAAAAAGGTGCAATCGGAACACTAAAACTGCGATTTGATGTGGCAGACAGTTTCGGAGTTAAGATAGAGAAAATGACTTTAGTTGATTTCATCGAGAATACATAGTTCAAAGATGAATCAATAAGCGATATGTAATGACGGGGAGAGAGTCCAGAGAGAGGGGGTTGCCCCTCTCTTTGGCACTGTTACTTAGTGAGCGCAGCGAACTAAGTATTAAGTGTAAGACTAAGACCTCTAAGTAAAAGGGGAAATTTTCCCCACCATAAAAAATTGTGACAGAAAGGAATGACAATTAATGGCAGGAATAGGCTTTAAAAAATTAAAAAGTTCAGGCGAGGTAAAAGCGGTGCTCAGGCATTGCGATACTGAACAAAGAGCAAAGACAAAAGAGCATAGCAACAAGGACATCAACCCCGCACTGACAAGTATGAATTTTGAAATACTTGACCGAAGTTATGAAGAATGTTGTCAAATGTATGATAAGGCAATGGAACAAGCAGAAAAGAACAGCAAACGCAAGATACGCGTCGACGCGGTAAGAGGAGTAACAAACGTATACAATTGTCCTAAAGGACTTCCCAAGGAACAGTTCAAAGAATGGTGTCAAAAGGTATACAACATAGTGAGTGACTATGTAGGTGAAGAAAACATGATACAAGGCTATGGACACGTTGACGAGGTACACGATTATTACGATCCGCAGACAAAGGAAAAGACTACATCAGAGGAACATCTTCACATAGTATTTGTGCCTATCACAAAAGACGGTCAACTTAACTGTAAGGGGATCACTAATGATAATTATTTTTACGGCTTAAATGACGCCATAGAGGAAATGACAATGCGTGATTACGGATTGCATTACAACCTTAATTCAAAGGAGAACAAAGAAAGACGGCGCAGAAAGCAAAAAGGGAACAGCAAAGAAGAACGCTATCCGAAATGGAGAACGGTGGAACAGCTAAAAGTAGAAAGTGCGGTGTATGCGCGAGAAGAAGAACAGCGAGCAAAAGAGCATCGCCATGTGCTGATCGAGAAAAACAACGAACTCCTAAAAATTAACAATAAACTGCAAGAAGATAACGAAAACCTTACGGATCAGATACAGAAGAATACGGAAACGTTAAATCAACAGGAGATTTTAAGGTCTATCAAAGACATCGAAGACGCCGACAGACATGAGCAAGCTGAAAAGTTCAGGCGCAAATATGCAAAAATGTACGCAGACGCACAACAATCATACACGGCAAATCAGTTATCAACGGAAGGCACTTACGGGTTCAGCAAATGACATCGTAGCTTGACATCGCAGCAACGACATCAGACACTGACCTGAGAACGCAACGAATGTCTAAAAGTAAAAATACAGCCCTTGAGCGCAGCTCAAGGACTGTATTTTTACATAACGTGTTTCAGTCTGAGTAATTTCGCTAAACTCACCGTTTCGCGTCAGACGCGCACACAGCAAGGTCCGAATGGACATAGAGTGCGCGTCCCGTCACCGCGCCAAGGGACGGCGCGAAACTAAAGTTTGGCGGCTTTTTGACGTCGGAAGAACGCTTGCGCCCTTTGAGGCGCAGATAGTACGCGAGCGTTATGACGACGGCAAAAAGCTTAAATTACGGGATAATCAAAGCGGGGGCAAAAGCGGAAGTCCATCTGAGCGACTTCGTAGCTGTGACATCGTAGCTATAACATCTGGTCTTCCAACCCTGTGAAAGCAACGATCTTGTCTTACGTTTTGTCCTGCTTAACAATAATGGGTTTCTTATTATACTTCCTGCTGTTCTCATTCCAACCTATAATAACTTTACTATTCGGGAATTCACAATATTTTACATTTTCAGACCGACTTTTCCATGATGTAATGGGATTTAGAGTATAAACGTTAGTGGTTCCCGACTTGTAAACGTAGACTATATTATGCTCCTTTAAAGCAGAAATTCCATTAGTAACAGAAGCTAATGATATACCAATTATTTCACCCATTAACTTTTTGCTGCAAATCAAAGCATTGTAGTTATTCATTTCATCTAATATGAAGAAAAATATTGCAATTGCAGAGGGACATTTAATACTTAGTCTTATTAGAACAGGAATGACTTCTAAATTAAGCTGTACCCAACGGTTAAAGATACTCTCATTGCGTTTTTTAAGTTGCTTTTCATCTTTTTCAGTTTCTTCATCTTGCTTTTCGTTTTCTTCAGTTTGCTTTTTGTATTTTTCGGTCTGGTATTCTTCATAACATTTAGTTAGAAAACCATAACCATTAATGTCATAATTTACCATAATAATGACTCCTTTCTTTTTTACATTAATTACCAAATAAGCATATAATGTAACATAGTAGTAAGACAAGAATTTAAAGACTAAGAATGTATAAGACACGATGACACAACGTTCCAACAAACCCCGATTCTACGTATGTTGCGGTACCTTGCTGCGTGTCAATTTTTCAAAAAGCAGCTAATACGTTAGCTGTTTACCAGCTAATATGTTAGCTGTTGACTACAAAATTCGACAAACATTTTATGCAGTTGATAGTGATAAGAGAGTTATATTTACCAATGATTAGAGGTGAGCCGTGGGCTAAAGCCCACGGCAGGTAACAGGGGAAAGGGAGCCGAGGCTCCCTTTCCCCATAGCAACGATCATTGTTTTGAAAATGAAACTTCAATATCGTTGCCGTAGTAAATGGGGGAGCTAAGTTGAGACAAGCGCTTGTTCCATTTTTCTTTAAGTTTTTCGTCTTCGAGATCGTTTATCATGCGGTTTATTTCTGCGTAACGTGTTTGTAAGTCGGTTTTCAAAGTATCAAGTTCTTTATGCTTTTCGTCAAGTTCTTTCATCTGCGCTATGGTGACTTTGCCATACTTTGTTTTACCGTTAAGAATGAGTTTAGGAATACCAAATTCAATTTCACAGGCTTTGTCTAAATCCTCTTGACATTGTTCCAATTCGATGTCGTGACATTTACCGTTTTTACCACGCATCGTAGGGTGCCCGTGAGTCCACTCCTTAGCGTTAAGCCTGTCTCCCGTAGTTTCATGGATAATTGGAATACAAGGCACGTGCATATGGGGAGTTGTCTCGTCGTTATGAACGGTACCCGGAAGAACGGAATCGTCTCCGTACCGTTCAACTAAAAATTTGTAGGCAAAAGCAAAAAATCTTTCGTGTTCTTCGGGTCCAAGCCATCGGGCGCTGTGATAACCCAATTGCAAAGCCCTACAGTTGCTTTGGTCTTTCTGAATTTCAGAGGGTAGATGTAGCCTTCTGCTCTTTGAGACAGTCTTTCACATGAATACATATCATCACCTGTAAGCTTAGTAATATCAGTGTAATCACGTGTTACGTCGTGGTAAGCCTTGAATTGATAATTAAAGCAAGACCTTTCAGGGTCAACATCATTCTGATAATGATCGCTTTCTCTTGTGATTTCTTTCATTACCCGACGAATATCGGTAAGCTTTATCTTTTGGTTATGCAAAGAATATCAGTCCTTTCATGGTGTCATTAAGCCCAAGGTATACTTGTACCTTAATTATACTCTGATGAACACAGCTTGTCAAATTTCAAGAATTTACCAACGTCTACGATCAAGCAATATACCTTGCATTATCGACAGCCTAAAAATTCACAAAAAATTAACATAATTTAAGACGCAGGAAGCATTTGGTAAAAGAGCTTAGCAGTTGTCGAAATTGTCGACAAAAGCCCCGCAGGGTACATTACCTTGGCGAAGCCAAGGTACAATGTACTATACTTTCCACTGAAAGGCGATAGCCATCACTTCGAAAATTGGGAACAAATGATTAGTCATTCATATATGCTTTAAGCTGTAATATGCGGTACGGAGAATGACATCGAAGCGGGACATCAAAGCGTGACATCGTAGCAACGACATCAGACACTGACCTGAGAACGCAACGAATGTCTAAAAGTAAAAATACAGCCCTTGAGCGCAGCTCAAGGACTGTATTTTTACATAACGTGTTTCAGTCTGAGTAATTTCGCTAAACTTTTATTATTTATACATAAACACTTAACAATTCAATCAAATTTAAATTGGCAGGCGCAAACCGCCGAAGCGACTCGCTCCGTATATGCTAAAAAGCATGAAATGCGGCACAAAATCAAAATGCGGGCGGAGATCGCTTTCGAGCGGTTTCGCGCCTGCCGCATTTATCAATATTCTTTCCCTTTCTTGTGTTGTCTGTAAAAAACAGCAGAAGCCGCCCGAAGTCATAGGGGAACGTCTGTAAATATTTTGTGAATTGCGAACGAGTGAGCAATTCACAAAATATTTACAGATACCCCTTGACGAAGGCGGCTTCTGCTGTATAATCGACAGACAACAAGAAAGGGAAAAAGCGCGCATTATAGGAAGTTAAAGCCGCAAAGAGATGATAAAACAGCACTGTCGGAAGGCATGAAATAATAGTTTCCATGCTGGGGGGCGTTGCGGGGGAACTCCCCCGCAGAGAGGGTAGAACGAAACGCTAAAACAAAAATTTAAACGAGCGAGAGCGAAGTTTAAATTTTATGTTTTAGCAGGTTCGGGCGTAGGGGGAGACTTCCCCCCCAAGAAAGAAAAAAATAAAAGCTATTTAAATATTAAATATAATAATCCTATGATTACAGCTATAACAATTAATGTAACAATCAGCGGAGCTAATAAGATAGACTTTACAACGGTATCAAACAAAATGTAGTATGCAAAGAAAACTAAAATAATAAAAAAGAAGAGATAACCGAAAAAGGACATAACTTTATTTATGTAACCAATCTTTGTTAATTTGTGACAGAATGGGCAGTGATCTTTAAGCCCTTTATAAGTTAATTTGCAGTTCCTGCATTTTCTTTCTCTCATGAAAAGTCAAACCTTTCTATATTATATCTTTAACCTTGGCGTCCTCGTCCTCTTGTTCGGAATAGAGAACGGCAAGCCGTTCAAGAAGCATACCACGGCGTTCTCCGGAAAGAGAGCGCATTTTTTTAATAACATCGGTTTCCATGTCAGACAGTTCGGAACGAGTAAGCCCGCGCTTGTCGTTTGTAAGTCCTGCAATGTAGTCAATAGAGACCTTGTAGAATTTTGCAAGTTTAACCGCCTTTTCAAGTGGTAAGTCAGTTTCTCCGCGCTCGTATCTTCCATATTGATTTTCAGAAACGTTTATTATTTTTGCTATTGTTGCCTGTTTTTGTTCTGCATCTTCTTTCAGATCTCTTAATCTTTGGTAAAACATATACAGATTTTTCACTTCCTTTTTGTTGATTTACACAATTATAACATAAATGGTAGATTTATGCTTGACATTCTTCCTTATATGTTGTATTATAATATTAATCTATCATATTTGGTAGATTGCAAATAAAACATAGGGCGGTAATAAGTATGAACTTTGAAGTTTTTACAATGATTGTTTCATATGGAACGCTTTTATTGTGGTTTTATTATGTTAACGATGAATTATCTACTTTTTTTGAAGTAATAGCATATATACTTGCTATAGCTTCTATTTCATGTTTATCTGTTTGTGTTTATGTTAATTTTAAAATACAGCCGATAGAAGTTGAAAACACATTGTTGACTTGTTGCAATTGTCCACACTGTAGGTAATAACGCCGTAGAGGTGTTGTTATAGAACTTTCTCCCGCCGCAGTTACCTATGTCTGCGGCGAGGGAAAAACCAAAACATAGGGAAAAATAGGAAAAGGAGCTAAAAACAATGGCAGAAAAAATCAAAACAAATGCAGAATATCCCGACATATTTCTTGGAGCAGTTGAAAACAAGGGAACATTCAAGAACAAGGAAGGGCAGGACGTGCAGTTTCATAACTTCATCTTGAATATTGCAATAGCCGACCTGTCGGTCTCTTCCAATACTCTTGGGGCTTGCGGCTTTGAGTGTCTCGGACTCGATAAGGGCGCAGATGATAAGCTTGTAGACAAGCGCAAAGTAAAAGCGGACGAAGTTTCAAACATATTCGGCTTTAATGTAGCTTCTGCAAACGAGCTTTCAAAGTATGTGATGTGTCCTTGTTCGGTGCTGTGGGATAAGAAGGGAACTATCAAGCGGATATTTTTCCCCGAAGTAAAAGCATTCCCTAATGAGAAGTAAGAGGTGAAACGGCTTGAACATGACAACAGAAAACGGCGAGGAGATCACCGTAACAACGAATTCTGAAATGCTTGAAGCACTCGAAACCGAGAACGGCGACCTTGAGACCGTTGTTGGAAATCAAGCCGAAATAATCCAACAGCTTGAAAATATTAATACAGAGCTTACAGAGATTAATAGCCTTGTCGGAATAATATTCGGCGCGCTTCTGCTGTATGGCGTGTATAGGTTTTTAAGCGGTGTATTCAGTTCGATGTTTGGCGGGGGCTGATTGCTCCCGCTGACATAAAAATTTTATGAAAGGAGTCATAAAACTATGGCTATCACAAAAATGAATATTGCAAAGGGACTTGAAAAGGCAAGGAGCATAATTGATAAGGCTTCTGTAGCAGTAGGTTCTGCGGCAATGGGTCTTGCAACCGTTTCAATGAATGCGTTTGCGGCAGTTGAAGGTGTTGAAAACCCCACAATCGACCTCTCGGGCGTTAATTTTGACGGTCTTGTAACAGCAATTACAAATGCTGTTCCTCAGGTTCTTCCCGTGGTTGTTACGGTCGTAGGTATCCGCAAGGCTATAAGCTTTATTATCGGCACAATTCGCGGCTGTTAATCGGTTTGTAGCTTTGCGAATACCTAAGACGGGCGCACAATTGGTTTACCTCTTGTGCGCCCTCTTTGTATCTTAAAAGGAGTGATATATTTGAAAAAACTTATAGTTCTTATAATTGTTGTTGTGTTATCATCTTTTTATGTTCTTCCTGTATATGCGGAAGAACACGAGCATGGCGGAATGAGCGGTTCATTTGCTGATGTTTCTACATCTGATAAATATCTTGATGAGGTTTGGAAAGCAATTGATTCATTTGCAGATGGTGATATGTCTTATGAATCATTTAGTCAAATTGTAGATTCACTTACCGAAAATTATAAAAATTCAAATACAATTGATGGTAAGCTTCAGTATGGTGTAGATAATTTTACAACTAAAGTTACTGCTATTGTTGCAAAGATGGGTAATTTTTATTCTGAGCTTGGTGAGAATGGTCTTGATTATATAAAGGATTATCTTAAAAATTTTCTTTCTGATTATGAAGTTTTACGTGAGGAATCCACCACAGATTTAAAGGGCTATGGCGCGCTTCTTATGGTAAAACGTGATCCTTATATTGATTATTATTATTGCGATTATCTTGAAATTAATCCTGATGATGGTATTGCTACACGTGTTATTGATGGACATGAATGTTTTATTTATCGTTACTGGAATTCTGACGGTCATATTGATAATGAATGGTATACTACTTTACCTCAAGTTTTTGGTTTTAAATGGGTGCCTCGTTATTATACTTTGTCTTATTACGGTGATGTCAGATATACCAACGGTGAAAAAGCTCCAACAAATGACGAATATGTAGTAGTGGAAGATTATGACTTTACCGACTCAACATATAAAGACCTTGACGATTTACTTAATAAAATTATAGAAGAACTTAACAGGCAACAGCCTGATTTTTCAAGCATTGAGGGAATATTAAAAGCTATATATTATCAATGTACAGGCATAAATAGTAAGATGATTACTTATGATCAATGTAATGCTCTTATAATGTCCTTGTTATCCTCGGGTAATTCAAATACAGAGCAAATAGTAAATGCATTGTATCAGATACGAGACGGTTTGAAAAATAGTGAAGGTAAGGAAGATGAAAAAGAAGAAAGCGGCGGAGATGTCGGCGGCGGTGATTCTGGCGGAGATAGCGGCGGTACTGCTGACAAAAAAGAAATAGCGGGAACTTTGTATAATGTCAAGCCGCTTGATAAGAATTTCTTGCAGAATCTTGTTACAGATAAGCAAAATTTGCGTGTTGAGTATGAGGGAAAAGTTTATTACCTTGAAGATGATGGTACTTTACTTTTAGATGGTAAGTATTATTATGTTGATATGAATTATGACGGTATTTATGATGTTGATATAGATTTTAAAAATACGAATATATATGCAAATTTTGATTTTTCTTCTTTAACATCATCACAAAAAGAAAAGCTTGATAATATTGTTGATTCTATATTTAATTTTACTTCCCAGTTAGTTCCGTATACTTCTATCGCTTCTATTATACCACTTTTTCAAGTAATTGTTTTTAATACAAGTCAGCCGCAGGATATAGTTTTAAAATTTAATGCTACTGATGAAATTGAAGGATTTGAAGCTACTATTTTGTCAGCTTCTTTTCTTGAAAATGAGTATGTAAAAAACGCTCTTTCTATTCTTAGGGTTTTTCTTGTTGTTATAGGTTATTCATGGCTTTTAGCTATGCGCAAGAAAGCCGCTTCAATGATTGGGGGTTAATTTGTGAGTATTGTCGGCTTTGTTATTTTGGCTCTTCTTAATGCTTTAGGCGGTCTATTGAGAAGTAAATTCAATATTGGCGGTTTTGACGTATCAGATTTACAGCTTGCTATAGAAAATGCTTCTGGCGTATATAATATTTTCGCTTGGGTCAATGAGTTTATCCCTGTAGATTTTTTGTTGACTCTTGCCACTTTAACAACTATTTTTTATGGTTATAAATTGATTCTTGGTCTTATTAGATTTATCCTTTCAATATTTAAAAAGTAGGTGTTTATATGCAGGCATTAACAGGGCTTTTAAAAATCTTTTGGGCATTTTTGGAGAAGTTTATTGTTGTTTTACTTATCGCACTTGCTCCGATATTGCTGATGATGGCTTTTTTCTTTGTGTGGTATCACTTTGTCAAGAAAATGCCGCTACCTAAAAGACTTGCCCCTCCGACAAATTTCAAGCGTAACTTTTTTGTGCGCCTGTTCTGGGATTTCCCGAAGCGGTTTATCCTTGACAGACTGACACAAGACCCCGACCGTTATAAAAATACGGCTATAATCATATTTGAAGGAGAGCAGGGAAGCGGTAAAACTATCGCGGCAGTGCAATACATTTATGAGGAGCTCCGCAAATATCCTCTTGCACAGTTCTCTGCAAATATTGACGTCAAGGGTCAGTCTGAACTTCTGGAAGATATTAATCAGATCATAGAGAGTGACAACGGCATTTATGGACAATTAAATCTTCTTGACGAGGTGCAGAACTGGTTCAACAGTAACGAAAGTAAAAACGTACCTGTTGAGTTTGTCGGGGAACTTTGTCAACAGCGCAAACAGTCAAAGGCTATTATCGGCACAACTCAACGCTTTAACAGAATGTCAAAGCAGTTGCGGCAGGAAACTACGTGGTTAATGCGTCCTATGACAATAATGGGTTGTCTTACTATTGTCCGAAAGTATAAGCCTAAAGTGGACGCGGACGGGCAAATTTCAAACATGAAGCTTCAAGGCTGTTATTTCTTCGTCCATTCTGACGAACTCCGCGAAGCTTATGACACATACGCAAAGGTTAAGCGGCTCAACCTTAAGGGATTCAAGCCTAAATCAGAGAGATACGGCGAGGAAGGGGAGAGCCGCACCGCCCCCGCCGAATGACACGCCGCTTGCGGCGTGTCTCGGCGCGGGGCGGCGTGTCTCCCCTTTACTTGATAATAACCACAAAAAAAGCCCACCTAAAAAATACCAAATCGAAAAGAGGTGTTAATGTTGCCTGTTTCCGAGTTCCAAGCGCGGTATAACACCAAGGTAAAGATTTATCCGAACGGATATACAAATACGACTTATTGTAACCACGATATATTCCGCGATCCCGATTTTGAAAAGAGCGACAATTTAAGAGCAAGCAACATTCCCCGCCCCGTTGAACTTCCTGCACTTGACCCCACAACAGAACTATATGCAGAGCATTACAAGGAACAGCAGGAAAAGAAACGACAGGAACGGCAGAAAGCAAACAAGAGCAACGCGGCAGATCCTCGAGCTGACAGCCTTAAAAGAGCAAAAGAAAAGATATTTGATATTGTTCTGTTGAATGATTTCAAGTATTTCATAACGGGAACATTTGCAGAAAACGAAAGTTTTGACCGTTCGGAAGCTTCGGAAGTTATCAAGCCGCTTTTGACTTGGTTACATCATCGTGTAGAGCGAAACGGCTTGCAGTACGTCTTGACAGCAGAACGGCACAAGAAGGGCGGAATACATATTCACGCGCTTGTTAATGACGTTCTTCCGCTGACGTATTCGGGTCGGCGGCTGTATCAGGGCAAAGCATGGAAAGAGGAAGATATTTTGAAAGAGCGCGACAGCTTCGAGCCTTTCAAGAAGATATATAACATAGACAATTGGAAGTTTGGCTATTCAACCGCTATTCCATGCGACAACAACAAATTAAAGCTTGCGCGTTATGTAACGAAATACATAACCAAGGAGCAAACAAAGATATTCGGGAAATTTTATTGGAGCAGTAAGAACATTGAACGAGAACCTAAAGTAATATTAACTCGAACGAGATTCGGAGAGATCCTCGAGGAAGAGAAGACTCCTCCGGGAACATCTTATAGATTTAAATATGATAGTTTCTTTTCAGATATGGATATTGATTTTGATAAAGATGATGATGAAATAATTGATTTTTTGGAAGAAAAGCAGAGAATACAATGTTTAGAAAGATGATAAAGCGCAAAACGCTTTACATAAATTTTAAAGAAAGCAGGTAAAAAATAATGGAAATCTTTCACTTTGAGACATGGGGTATCGTTCTGATGTGCGTATTTGGTACTGTATGGCTTGTTACAACGATTTTAGACGTCCGTCGCAGGATAACAGCCAAGAAGGCACAGAACGCCGCACAACGCAACGCAGACCCCTTACAGCGCGAACGAGGTGTAGAAGATGAGAAACAATGAGAAGATTTTTATATCCTCGTACTTCAACACACAGATCACACAGCTTGAAGAGACAGTAAACGAGTTGCAAACAAAATGCCGCTTTCGCAAGGTCGACCTGTCGGACATATACGAGTTACAATACTCTTTGGTACGGCTTGAACTCATGAAACAGGTATGCAAGGATATAACTGTATTTCTGAACTTTGACAAGAACTTTGTTGACCTCACGGCGAAGAAAAAGAGGTGATTTTGTGTTTATAGATGATAAATTCATTTATGAAATTTTTCTTCATGGCGTGGTCTTTGGCTATTTTATATCTATGGTTTTTGACTTTATTACTACAGTTATCGAGGAGAAATTTATATTCCGTAAACGCAAAGAAAAGATAAAAGAAAAAGCAGGGGATTAACCCTGCTTTTAAGAAAGGATTTTGAAACATGGATAAAGAGCAAAAAGCAATTGAGAACTTGTCCACATAGAAAAAATATGGTATAATAAGAAGTATGAGATATACAAGTGATTTAACAGATAGCCAATGG
>CANQGQ010000024.1 GCA_947623305.1 uncultured Alistipes sp.
GATAATATGTAACTAAAAAAACCCGGAATTCATAAAAAACAGCCCTGCGAAGGTTACGAATCTTCGCAGGACTTTAAATTCACCGTTTTATTTCCGATATCACTTTCGCAATATCGGCATCTATACATATCGCCCGCCCCTCAATTTCGGTCGGGCAGACCGCCTCGCCGTAGTTGATACAGGCGTACGTCGCCCGCGGGTTCTGCGCGGTCATGCGCCAAAACGGATACTTGATAATGACCGGCGTATTGTAACCGACGCCGAGCTCGAGGTAGAGCACCCGCCCGGTGTGCGTGCGGATAAAATCGCTGTACCTCGCGGCAGCAACGTGCCAGCCCTCGTCCTCGACAAAGCGGTCGTCCGAGCGCAGGTTCATCGTCATCGGCTTGCCACAATGGGGGCAGACGGGCAATAGCTCGGATGGGATACGCATATCCTTTTGCTGTTCCATCATCTGCCGGATCAGGCTCTCATTATCGAAGGTCTCTTGACAGCACGGTTCGGAGCATTGAAACAGGCCGTAGTCTCCCTGGGTGTAGAAAAGGCGCTTTTTGTCAAAGCCCGCTTTCTGAAAACAGTGGTCAACATTCGTGGTGATGACAAAATAGTCCTTGTCTTTGACCAGTGCGAGCAGGTCGCTATATACAGGCTTCGGTGCGTCCATATAGCGGTTGATGAAGATGTAGCGCGACCAGTATGCCCAAAATTCTTCGGGCGTTTTATAGGGGTAAAACCCGCCCGAGTACATATCCGAAAAGCCGTATTTTCGGGCAAAATCGGAGAAATATTTATTGAATCTCTCGCCGGAATATGTAAAGCCGGCAGAGGTGGATAACCCCGCCCCCGCGCCTATCACAACGGCGTCCGCTTTGTCCAGCGCCTCTTGGAGCCGCCTGATGTTATCCGAGTAACTTCCGGTAGATTTTGTAATCGACATCTTTGAAAACATTGAAAATTACCTCCGTATTTCCCTTGTGTTTCCGCACCGCGTCAACGGCGATTTTTGCGGCTTCGTCATTTGGAAAATGAAACTCGCCGGTCGAAATGCAGCAGAACGCCACGCTTTTTATGCCGTTTTCCTGCGCCAGCTCCAGACAGGAACGGTAGCAGGAGGCAAGCAATTCGCAGTCGTTTTCGGTCACATTTCCGCGAACGATCGGACCCACCGTGTGCAAAACAAAGTCGCAGGGCAGATTGTAGGCGGGTGTGATTTTTGCCTGACCCGTCGGCTCGCCGTGACCCTGCAAAGCCATTATTTCCGCGCATTTTTGGCGCAGCTGCACCCCCGCAAATGTGTGAATTGCGTTGTCGATACAGCCATGGCAGGGCGCGTAACAGCCTGTCATACCGCTGTTGGCAGCATTAACTATCGCCCCGCATTTTAAGGTCGTGATGTCGCCCTGCCAGAGATAGATACCCTGCGCGGCGGGCGTCAGATCGGATATATCCGTAACGCCTTTTCGGGCGGTTTCCTCCTGCAAATAGGCGTCCTGAACCGTCAGAAAATCCTCACCAATATGGCGCGGCGGGCGGACGTTCATCAGCGAGCGCAGAAGCTTTTTCTGCTCCGCTTCGCCCGACGGGATATGCAAATCTCTATATTGGGAGTGCTCACAAAGCAGCTTTTGAACCAGAAATGTTCTTCTTTCGGATTGTGTCATTCTTTCACCACCGCTTTCGCATTTTTCCTGCAGATATTGTCCGACTCGCTGTTTTTCATGATAGAAATAATCCACAACACTGTATGCGGAACATGACCAAGCAACCAATCGTCAAGTTCATATTCTTGATACAAAGGCACATAATAACAATCTTTAAAAATACAGTTGTAATCTGTTCAATTGCATCTATATATTAGCATAACTAAAATGCCGTGTCAATAGTCACCTTAAAAATGCAGATATTTTTGAATTCCGATTAGGATTATACTACATTATCTGTCCAAAAGCACAGACTGATAGGGCAACTTTTTGCAATTTACAGATAAATTCTCTTATTCACTTCGATCATAACCGACACGACCCTGCCGGCAGTTCTGCCCGACATGACCGTATTGGGAACAAGGCTGCCGCTGTACGGGTGGTTTATCATGCAGGAGTAGCCTCTTTTTAGGACTTCTGACACGATGCCGTCAACAATGCCGCGGTCATAATAGTCTTTTTCAACACCTATGCATACGTCGGGGAAAGGCGGCTTGAAGAAATAGGACGCCATTTCATCTGAAAAGCTGTGGCAGTCAAGTATAAGAAGCTCTCCGTCCTTTTGCAGAAGATATTCGGTCACTCTGTCAAGCTCGGCATGATACCTGTCATAGTATTCAAGAACCGAACTTTTATAGCCGTCGCCGTGGGCGTGAAAATCCCTGCCGTCGTATAGCTTTGTATACACAACGCCCTCGCCGAAGCGAGACATCGTTTCCTTTTCATCGTCGCGGAACCGCTCGACATCGCAGAAAAGCCTTGAATAGCACGACCTGACCCTCTCGCCGCTGACATCTCTGAACAGCTCGTCAACGCCGACGTCGCTCATCTTCAGGTTGTATCTTCTGAACTCCTCCCTCGGAATGAGCAGTCCGTCATAGAAGCTGTCGGGAACGCTCAGCGAAGCGTGCGGAATGTGGAGCAGGGTTTTCATTTCGCGTATTTCCGCATGACCCGTTCAATGGCTTCAAGCTCCTCTTTCTTGGCGTGAGCAGCCATAGCTCCCGCCCAAGAGTTATATGTGCAGGATTCAAGCGCAGTCCTGCACTCGGTCGGTATGTTTTCCACCGAAGTCGGGTGACCGAAGTCATAGAATATGCCCAGCTCTATCCCGTAAAGAACGCCGTTCTCCTCGCCCCAGCCGTCGCAAACGGAGAAGTAATATCTGCCGTCCTCCGTTCTGAACAGGAGCTCATCTCCGCTAACCTTTCCGCAGCATACGGTATTTGCGTGCGTGAGAGCCGAATCCCGCAAATCCTCCATACCGTCCTCATCGGCGAGCCGAATGCCCTTGAAAGTCTGACCGGCACTGATGCTGCCGCTCTTTTTGCAGACGGAATAAATTTTGTCTTCCCTTTTGAGTTTGTTTGATAACATACTTTCGTCCTCCGAAAAATTTATTCCAGAAAGAGGCACGAAAAAAGCCCATCGTCCGATGGGCTGAAAGTCTTGTTTACCCATCGATCAGACTTTGGCACCTTGCATTGCAGGTTGCCGGACGGTCATAGGGTCTGTCCCTCGCGTCACTCTTTATGGTGGTTGCATTATAGCACATATTTTGCGAGTTGTCAAGCGGTTTATTAGCAAGACAAGTCCAAGAATACGGACTGAAAAAGTGCATACATCAGTTTAGCGCCCAGATTCTTGTCCTCCATCACCGAATCGGTTGAAATTGCAGTGTGGGTGTGATATAATTACAAAAGACGAAAGGAGTCAACCAATGCGCGATTTAAATAAATTCAAAGGCTGTCTTATAGGCGGAGCAGTCGGCGACGCGCTCGGCTATGCGGTCGAATTTATGCCAGCCGCCTCAATATTCAAAAAATACGGTGCAGGCGGTATCACGGAATATGAGCTTCGCAACGGCGTTGCCGAAATCTCGGACGACACGCAGATGACGCTTTTTACCGCCACCGGCCTGCTGCTCGGAACGACCAGAGGAATGACCCGCGGAATCATGGGCGACTATGACGGCTACATCGCCCGCAGCTACCTCGACTGGTATCGCACGCAGACCGAGAGTTACCCGCTCCCCGAGGGCTGCCACTATTCTTGGCTCGTGAATCTGCCGCAGATGTTCAGCCGCAGAGCCCCCGGGAACACCTGCCTTTCTGCGCTATCTCAGGGCGGGGGCGGCACGATTGAGAACCCTATAAATCAAAGCAAGGGCTGCGGCGGGATTATGCGCGTCGCGCCTATCGGATTGCATTTTTGTGATAAAGGTCTCGACCCGAGCGAGGTCGATATGATTGCCGCGAAATCAGCGGCATTGACCCACGGTCACGAACTTGGTTATATCCCTGCTGCAATGCTTACACACATAATTCTAAGAATCGCCGAGCGTAGTGACAGCATTTCAGAGGCGGTAAGCGATGCGATGCGGGTTATTCCGATCATCTTCCCGAATGCGAAGCATTTGGGCAAGCTTATGGTGCTCGTTCAAAAAGCGGTTGACTTGTCAAAGCAAAACATTTCCGACCTCGAAGCGATTTGCCAACTCGGCGAGGGCTGGGTCGCGGAAGAAACGCTTGCGATCGCCGTTTACTGCGCGTTGAAATATGCTGATGACTTTGAAAAGGGCGTTATCGCCGCAGTAAATCACGACGGTGACAGCGATTCGACCGGCGCGGTAGCCGGGAATATCCTTGGCGCGTCGCTCGGGTATGACGCCATTCCCAAAAAATTCATTGAAAATCTGGAGCTGAAAGACACGGTTTCGGAGCTTGCGGAAGACCTCTGCAACGACTGCCAAATGACCGAATACGACCGCGACGAGGTTTGGGAGAGCAAGTAAATCAGAGATGTGCGTACTTGTTTTTTGATGAGTTGGCTATATAATTATAGTATGAAATGGGAAAAAGTCAATCTCTCAGAAACTGGAGGTGACAATCATGAGCAAAAAAATAGTTGTCATTACCGGCAGTCCCCGCAAAAACGGAAACAGTTTTGCAATGACCGACGCTTTTATCAAAGCAGCGGAAACAAAGGGACACGCGGTCACCCGATTCGACGCAGCGTTCAAAAAAGTAGGCGGCTGCCACGCCTGCGAAACCTGCTACTCCACCGGAAAAGCCTGTACCTTTGACGACGACTTCAACGCAATAGCCCCGGCTATTTTGGAAGCCGACGCTATTGTTTTCACCATGCCAGTTTATTGGTATTCCATTCCGGCGCAAATCAAAGGCGTCATCGACCGCATTTACTCTCTGGTTGTGGGCGGCAAGGATATTTCCGGCAATGAGTGTGCGCTTATCACCTGTGAGGAAGATGATATGTCTGTTATGGACGGCGTCCGCATTCCGATGGAGCGCATGTGTGCTTTGAATAAATGGAAGATGGTGGGCGAAGTGCTTGTTCCCGGAGTGCTGAATGTCGGTAATGTCGCCAAGACTGACGGCTGCGAAAAGGCGGCTGCTCTGGCTAGGGCGATCTGATAGAAACAATAAAATACCTTTTCCCCCATTCCGAGTTTTCGGATTGGAGGGAGTTATTATATACGCTCGATTTTTCCTAATTCCTACTCGGCAGAAAAATGAATAAAAGTCAATGACTTTCATTCATTGAATATGATATAATGAAATCGTCAAAGGAGATGATGTCGTGGAAAAGAAAATGACAAACCGGCAGATTGCCGCGCTGGGAACCAGGCGCAAGCTCTTGGAGACGGCGAAAAAGCTGATATGTGAAAAAGGTCTGGTAAACACATCTATCGAAGAAATCACAAAAGCCTGCGGCGTATCAAACGGCACGTTCTATACCTATTTCAAGCGCAAGGAGGACGTTGTTTTTGAATTGAGCCGAGAGATGTATCAGGGGATTTATGAGGAAGCGCAGGTCCATGACGGTCCGTTTATGGAGCGGCTGGAATTTTACATGGTGAATTTTTCGGGGCATATTGAACGGGACGGGCTGAAGCTCTGCCAGGAATGGGTGCGGAACACCGTAGACCCCGATCTCGTGGAGGCTCCGTACAACACGGACAAACTCCGCATGGATATTGATTCCATGAAGGGTATGATCGAAACGGGAATCGAGCGGGGCGAGCTGACGGACGATACGCCCGTAGACGCGCTCGCGGTCGCGCTGATAGATGTGATCTACGGTGAAATGCTCTGCTGGGATATGTCGGGCGGCGCATACAGCTTTGAGGAACGCACAAAAGAATTTTGCAGATTTTTTTTACCGACCATGATACGACCCTATATCAATGAAAAATAAATAATAGTAGGAACCGACAATGAGTGAAATCAAAAAATTGGGATTTGGCTGATGCGCCTTCCCCAGAAAAGCGACAACGCAACAGACATCGACATGGAACAGTTTAAACAGATGGTAGACCTTTTCCTAAAGCGGGGATTTACCTACTTTGATACCTCCTATGTGTATCATGACGGCGTTTCCGAGACCGCGATTAGGGAAGCCCTTGTCAAGCGCCATCCGCGGGAGAGCTTCCTGCTGGTGTCGAAATTTCCCACATTCCAGACGCCCGCCGAGGACAAGGCGGAAGCCGTTTTCCAAGAGCAGCTGGACAACTGCGGGGTGGAATACTTTGACTTCTATCTGTTCCACAATGTCTGCGAGATGAATGTTGACGCATATCTGGACGAAAAGTACGGGATCTATGACTACCTGATGAAGCAAAAAGCAAACGGAAGGATCCGTCATCTTGGATTTTCCGCGCATGGAAGTTATGACGTGATGGAACGCTTCCTGCAAAAATACGGCAGCAGCATGGAATTCTGCCAAATTCAGCTGAATTATCTTGATTGGAGCTTCCAGGACGCCAAAGCAAAGGTAGAGCTTCTGAAAAAATACAATATTCCGTTTGGGTGATGGAGCCGCTGCGGGGCGGTCGTCTGGCAAATCTTTCAGACGAGGAAAAGGCAAGACTAAAAGCCATGCGTCCCGATGAAAAAATCCCCGCCTGGGCATTCCGCTTTTTACAGTCCATTTCCGATGTGACTGTCGTGCTGTCCGGCATGTCCGACATGGAGCAGATGAAAGAAAATATCAAGACATTCTGTGAAGAAAAGCCCCTTTCCGAGGAAGAAAAGAAAAATCTGCTGGCTATGGCGAATGAAATGGTGCGGAAAATCGTCCTGCCCTGCACCGCCTGTCATTACTGCTTAAGCCACTGTCCGCAGGGACTGGATATCCCGACCTTGCTGGCTTTATATAACGAACACTGCTTCACCGAAGGCGGATTTATCGCGCCGATGGCGCTGTCCTCATATCCGAACGACAAGCTGCCGAGCGCCTGCATAGGCTGCAGAAGCTGCGAAGCCGTCTGCCCGCAGCAAATCAAGGTTTCCGAAGCTATGGCTGATTTTGCGGATAAATTAGGCATGTAAAACGAGCTTTTATCTTTTAGCATGTGGTACCGCTATTAAAATAGCCGTTTTCGGTTTAACGATAATTTGCGGCGATTTAGTAAGTTGCTTGTTTGCGGCGCTCGCTTCGCTCGGATATTTAACTGGGCAAAACTAAAGTTCTTTGAAGCCACCGGCAGTGCCGGTGGTTTTCTTTGGACAAGAAAACAGCGAAGGCGTAATGCCTTCGCTGAATTTCTATTTATTATTTTTTGAATCACCGGCATTATCCAATCGTGACTTTTCTTTTTCTAATGCCTCAAGACCAAGGCGAATCAACTCTACGGTTGCTTCAGAACGAGTTTGATAGCGGTTTTCAAACCGAAAATCTTCTATCTTCCGGAAAAGCTCTTTATCTACAGATACTGTATAACGCGGTTTGTCAGTCGCCATCATATCACCTCACATATATTTATTTACATTATACACCGATGGAGCAAAGTTGTAAAGTGTTTTGCAAAAAAACATCGAAAAATTGCTTTTCCTCTTGACAGTGAGCCACTGAAACTGTATAATTATAAGTGGTGCAGTGAACCACTTATTACAGTATATCACGGAGGAACGTATAATGACTGAGGCAAAGCGAATCGCCATTTCTGTGCCGGAGGATATGAATAAAAAAATAGAAAAGCTCAAGGCTGAACACCCTAAAAAAGCTCAAAATGAACTGCTTAAGGAATTGATAGAATTGGGTTTGAGCTCTTCATCTGACAAGTTTTCAAAGAACAGGAGTTAAATCAATGATTTGCGAAAACTGCAAAAGTGAACTTTCTGAGGGTCAGAATTTCTGTCCCTTCTGTGGTCATAAGGTTTACAGCAACACTTCGGAGAGTCTGCCCGTTCCTCTGCAAATCGAAAAATCTTTTACTATTCAGGGCAGAACTATAAAATTCGATAAGAATTTATGTAACTATAATCAATTATACTGCGATTTCATGAAAAAGGCTGACGCTTTAGTTGCTGATTTCAGAAAAGATTACAAGAGCATGACCCATACCTTTGATACTATTGTAGAACAGGATCTGAGGAATGCAATTTCTAAATATTCAGATGCCGTTGAATACGGAATAGCAATTTTGATGAACTATGGGGTTGATTACATTGATTTTGACGGGCTTTTGAATACGATTGCTGAAACATACGGAAATCCTGAGGATTCTGTTGATTATATTTCAAACGGAATCGATAGCATTCTTCAGCACGAAAGTGAAGTTTTACGCGATAAAGAAATATCACGTTCAAACCGCAGCTATTGGGAAGGCGGTGGATTCGGGATCAAAGGCGCTATAGTAGGATCTTTTAAAGCGGGTCTTCTAAATGCAGGAACAGGCATAGTTCGCGGCATAGGTGATACCATTTCCGATTCTATTACAGATTCCAAATTTAAAAAAGCAAGAGAAGCTTTTACCAACAGTGAAGAAGTTTTTAATTGCCTATGCAACTTTGTAAACGATTATTCAAAGTATGTCTTTTACACAGTTGTCAAAATTCTCTTTGATACAGGAAAAATTCCTGCTGTCGAATTTGAAGAAAATATATTGACCGCACGTGTTAAAAATTATTTATCATTATATAAAAAGGACGGCAGCGAAAGAAATTACGAAAAAGTAATTGATGTACTCTGCGAATGTATAAATCTCAACCCATATATTTCAGACTTTTATTGCGACTTATATCCATTGCTCAAGGAAGACAAACCTATTTTGAATGAAATGGCTGCATATTTTTATCAGACTAACAGCTATATTCCTTTTATAAATAAGCTCTCGGCTGAAGCAGTCAAGAAAATCCTGAGTATCGGATACAACGCCGCCAGCGATGATGCGATTGAAAAACTCGATAATGCAATCACAGAGTTAAAAGCAGTGCAGAGCGAAAATCCTTATTATAACATTTCTAAAACCATCGACACCAAGACTGCACAAAAAGAGCTTCTTATTTTAGAAAAATCACAGTTAGAATTAATCAACAAATATTGCGACGAATTCTATAAAACGGCTGATGCACGAAATCCCGATTCACTATGGAAAATAGCTGAAAGTGGAAATGTATTTGCTGAAGACGCGCTTGTTAACCTGTATCTCGACACATGCAAACAGTGCATGACTGATGACGGCAGACGCGATTATGACAAAATTGCAAGTATACTTCAAAAAGTAAAAGATAGAAAAAATAGTATCCTGGCGATGTTTACTGTTCTTTTTGCAGAAGATGAAATAGGCAATAAAAACCTCTTGGCGACCGTAGATCTTCTTGCCAGAAAAAATAAAGAAAGCGATAAGGTTTACTGCTGCATTGCTCCTGTATTCTATATTGGCATGCAATCGATAAGCAGAAAGACCCCTTTAGGAAAACCATGGACATCAGGTATTTCAAATAATACAGCACTTGAATATATCAGTATTGCCGCAAAGCATCTGTTCCCATCCGCACTTTCTTTTATGGCATTCCATTACAAAAACAGTGAAAGTAAGACAAATGAGTTCGGGCTTAGTAATAAAGAGGTATCGGAATACTACGCAAGGCTTTACGACGCTTACGGATTCAGTAAATAAAAAACGAAGGGCAACAAAATGGACGAAGAAAAGAATAATAACGAAAATATTCAAAAAGCTGACGATGACGTTCTTTCACAGCTTCAATCACTTATGAGCGATGCAGTTAAGGATGCTGACGAAAAGAAGCGTGAGGCGCCTCCAAAGCCTCCCGCTCCCCAGCAAGGAAGCAACACGCCTCAGCGTCAAAACACCGAAAGCAAGGCGATCGCTGAAAACAATTCCGAAGAGAAAAGCGGCTGTCTAACTAAAATATTCAAGCATAAAATCATATGCACTGTTGTCTTGCTCGTGCTTATTATGACAGGAATCAGAATGTGCGACCCATATTCAGACTTTAGCAATATTGAGGAAATGCGCCTAGCATACAGCTTTGCACAAGAAGCAATCATACGCGAAAGCAGCGGATATGAATTAAGTTTTCCGAAATTCTCGCCTGAATATATTTCCGACCCGTTTGATGCAACAACAGAAGGTAACGTGTCTCTGAAAGCTTACACCGTCACATCATATGTTTACCTTGATGGAGAAGAGTATGACTACGTTGTAACTGTAGGATGGATACCAAACGGAATGACCGGTCTTGTCAGATATTATTATGACGTCATAAGAGAAAAAATCGGAATGGACTCGGCGCATTTTAAAAACGACCAGGACAAATATTATTATTCGATCGACAGTTTCGATAGGGGCTGAATGCAGCGGCACTATTATAAGGAGTGATAAGATTTATGTCATATGACGAGCCGAAAACAAACCGTGAAAGATGGGAATTTTTCAAGACCGAGCTGTCTTACTATATTCACGACAAAATAGAAGAGGCAAAATATGAAGCCGAGGAAAAAGAATTGCAGCAGGCTTTGGAGCGAGAAAAAGCAGAGCATCAGGAATATCTGGAAAATAAGGCGATGCTTGATGACAGTAAAGCATATTCGGATTATAAACAGAGCCTTGAAAAAGCCGAGAATGATTCCAATGATGCAAGCAAAAATTATGTCGCAGCGCTTAAATACTATATTGACAATGGCACTGAATATGAGAAAAAGTGTGCCAAAGCCTTGTTAAACTACAACAATTATTTTGGTTGGCTTGTCTTGCTTCTTGTAATTACCGGCGGATTTTTTGCTGCTATGATAATGGATGCCGAAAGCGTATTGACTGTAATAATTTCCTTGGCACTTTTCACTGCTTGCATTGCCGTCACTGTAAAGACAAACAAAAATGCAATTACTGCAAGAGATTTCTTTATGGAGAAAAATAAAGAAATATTGAATATGGAAAATAATGTATCCAAAACGTATAACGACGTAGTTAATGCTCGAAAGGAACTTGAAGTTGCTGAAAAAGTTGAAAAATATGAAAAAGATAACAGCTGATAGGAGAAACGTAATGAAAGCACCGATAGTAAGCCGTATTGCGCGTTTTGTAGTCGTTTTATCTGTTTCGACGATGTTACTGACCTCATGCGCAGATAAATCATATTCTTCAAATAATAATGTCGAAAAAAGAATTCCAAATGCAGCATCAACAGCTGCCGCCACTGAGCAGCCGCAAGCAACTTATAACGACATTAAGTTACCGTCAGTGCCCGGTGAAACCGAACACCCCAAAAACAGCGAGTCACAATACGAAAGCACTGAAGCAACCGAATATAATCAGACTGTTTTGCAAACTCAGCCTATTCCGAAGTGGGTACCCACAGGAGAATATCATAGTGAAGTTGCAGACATTACTCTTGATTTTTTAGGATATGATTCATCGCAAAATCGCGGAATAATTGCCACATATGGACAAGATGATAACGGAGAAGCTTTTTCAAGCGAAATTTATTTTACCGTTACAGAGCTTATAGAAGATAAAATGAATTATGCTGTCATAAGATTTTTGAATCCAAAAGAAATGTATGAGTTGGATTATTTCCTATATTTTTATGACTTGGATATTTTTCAATGCCAGTATAACCTAACATTTACAAATGATATATTCTCGACATCTTTTCTCAGCGGCTATGAAGAAAACGATGGGCTTTATCATATGCGCTTCGCTAAAGATCCCTCAAAATTTGAACAACAAACACTTATAAATCTTCCTGACAGAGACCGAAAACTGATTTACGAATGCAGTGATCCTTTCAATCCTATGGGAAAAATGTACTTTTATGAAGATGAACTTGAAAAGATATATTGCCCCGAAGAAGAACAAGACGGCAGATACAGAAGTTATCTTTACGCAGTAAAAGTAGGCGATATTATTGAACCGCCTTTAATTGAGCTTAAAATAGTAGATTATGAAAATATGTCGGGGCTTATAACCGATTGGGCTTTAGACCTCGGCAGCAACATAACATACGGCGAAATGGTTCAGAAATATCCGTCATATGGATTTTGGTTTTATCGAATGGATGAAAATTATTCCAGGCCTCAAAAAACCGACCTTGTCAGGGATCTTATGATTGAAATGTATTTAAGCCAAGATGTCGAGTATGATTCATGGGGTGAGCCAACGACAGAAGAAGGAGTAGGCTTATATATCAACGGTCAAAGAAGTATGAATTGTGCAGACGAATATACTATTTTTGGCATGCCAACCTATTATTTATTTAAAGGCACCGAAACCATTACATATAGCGGTGGCGAATATTCATCATCAATAGAATACAATAACGACATGTGTAGTGTCTGGGTTGGTGATGATTTTTGCATAGCAAATATATTAGGCGTTACCAGATATTATCCATACGCAGAACCATATGATATATTATTTTCTTATTTTGATTAAAGAGAGGGCAAAACAATGAGCAACAAAAGCGACAAAAAAGAAAAATATAATTCTATTTGGAATGTTTTGGGTGTCATAATATTCATAGTAATTATATGGGCTGTATATAATCACAACACATCAATCAAAACAGCTGAGGACAATGCGTCTCAAAATTCCTCAGGTGGAAAAATAAGCTTTCTGCAATATCAAGAAAACTGGGTCAACACTAACAATATGTCTGTATATCATTTCGATTCTGAGCAAGAAAAATTAGCAAATTGGCTCAATAATACCTCCGAAATAACTCCAACTTATATGGAACGCGGCAACTTGTTTGGAGAAACACAGTATAAGATTACAAAAGAGCGCACCGATTACTTATATATGGGAGAAACAAAAGATAATCTTGCTTCCGGATACGGAATACTTTACGGACAAGCCAAACAGTATTACGGACTTTTTACATATAATAACCACGCTTATGATATTCTGTATATCGGCAAATTCAAGGACGGCAGATTCGACGGATACGGTCTTGAATTTTATAAGCCGGAAAAATATGAGCAAGGATCTTTTGAGCAGTTCTGCAAATACAGTCAGGACAGCCAAGAATACGCAAACTATTACGCTGCATGGGTAAATTTTGTGGAATATGAAGGTATGTTCAAAGAAGGAAAGCGCGATGGAAAAGGAAATCTGTTTTCAAGGGAACTCGACTTAATGGTTTCGTTAGCGCCGCTTATAGAACTGCCCGTAGTTGATCAAGTAGATTTTAACGCAGTAAGTTCCGGCATCTTTAAAGATGATGAAGAAAATGGCGACTTCACCGAATACTCAGGAAAATATCTATTTTATGATGGCGAAGAAAAGGATAACCTATACGATGGCAAGGGCACTTTATACTTTGAAAACGGTCAGATAAAATATAAGGGTGAATTCAAAGACGGCGAATATCACGGATCAGGAACCGAATATGACATTGACGGAAACGTCATTTATAGTGGAAAGTGGAAAAATGGCGATTACGCTTAATTCAACCTGTTCAAAACCCAACACATTAATTTTGACATAAAAATCCTCCTGAAGTATTATTGAAACGACGCTTCAGGAGGATAATATATGGTTTAAGATGGAAAAAATGCGGTTATGCCTCATTTTATAGAATCATATTCCGAACAGTTTTCTCAGCTCTTCTTCCATTGTTCCGCTCTTGGCAAATTCCAATGTATCACACAAGCGGATATTATTCTTTTCAATGTATATCTCGTCGCTGAATCCGAGAATATAACGCAGGCATATTCTATATATGATTTCCGTTGGAGCGCAGCCGTAGACCTGATTTGCAAAGATGTGGTTCAGTCTTTCGGCATTATCGGGATAAAGCGCTTTCAGACGGTCGCTCTGATAAAGTCTTGTTACGATCTCGGTTATATACATTCCCGATTTCATATATAGATCCGCAAACGTAGCATTCGGATCATCAAAGCAGCCCGGATTCTCCTGCTCCAGCTTGTCCACCATATCTTTCACGACTTTTTTCGGCGTGAATATCTGGTTGGTTCTCTGCGGAGGAATATAATCAAAAATATCGCCGGTGTGATCGGGCTCAAAATAATCTGCAAGCTCGGTCCGCTTTCTCATAAACTCCTGCACGGCATCGTTAAACACTACTTCGTCAAACAGATGACCGTCAAAGTGTTTCTTCTCGCCGCTGTCCGATACATAGTCCCCGCCGTTGCGCAGCATACGGAACTGATCAAGCGTCACGCCCTGCCCATTTTGAGGATTTACGGTTACTTCCCAGAAAACTTCTTCCGGTACAAGAGAATCAAAGTTTTCAAGAGTGGTATTTTCATCGCCGTATGCCATCAAAAACGCAGGAATGGTTCTTGAAAATCCGCGCAGATGATCCCTGATGCTCCCCTCGATGGAATCCTTCTCTGCATTTAACTTTTCGGTTTCTACCGTTTCCACGATAGATTCGGCGACCTTTTTAACCGTTTCGTCGCCACGGAGCTTTTTATGGATATTATCCACCATATCACGGTAGCCTTGAATGCGTCTTTCGTTATACATTTCATCGATCTCGGTTATTTCAGCCATTGTCGCGCCAGACTGCTGTGCTTTCCGGATTTTGTCCTCTTGCTCCTTGATAAGCTGATGATCCCGAATGGTATAGTCGCCGAATTCACGGCTCACTATTGTGTCGGTAGCTTCCTGTATCTTGCGTTCCAACTGATTTTGCGTGGATTTCTTAAGGTCATCTCCGTATTGCGATTTTGCGGTTTCCATAAGTGTATCCGCAATGGGCTTAGAAAACTGCTCTCGCAAGATTTTAAGTTCGTCTTTTTTAGGATCCGGAGTCAGCTCTGCATTATCCTGAATTTTCCTGACGGTTTCCGTAAGCTTTTCTTCCAGATCTCCGTAAATCCTATCGCCGAAAACATCGCCTGCGGTGCCGATGATTATTTCGCTCGGTATTTCAACCTCGCCGCTGCCATTCAAATGCAGGCTGTCAGCCGTGGTTTCATCAACAGGTGCCGGTGCAAGAGGTTTCGGCTCTTCTATCGCCTGCATATTGTTTATGATTTCGATGATTTCTTTCGGCGCGCCGAAAATTCCGCTGATGTTTGCAAAGAGGAAATTGGACATAAATCCGCGTTCAACAACTTCTCTTGCGTGGATTCTCCGAGGGATCGTGAGGACTTTCTCGGCGTCAAGTTCTATCATCGAGCCGTCTTCATCTTCGCCGTAGACCGGGAAGAAGTTCAGAAGCTCCCTGACGTTGCGCTTTCGGTCGTCAAAATCGCCCTTTTCACCCGAAGTTTCGGGAATCAGGTCGTTTGCAAACTGTTCAAAGATAGTGAGGGTGCGGGCAGGATCGAAGTCAAACACATAGGAATTCTGCTTTCTGTATGTGTTTCCGTCGCTGTCGCGGAAGAGGCAGGGGTTCTGAGCGCGAAATGCCGCCTGCATATAAAGCGCAGGGCTCGCCATGTTGGAAAGCATTAAAACAGCCGTCCACTCGGGAATGGTCACGCCGGTGGTGAGCTGACCTACCGACAGCGTAATCGTTTTGTCATATTCCGAAATCGCCTTTGTTACCCTGTCAAACGACTTCTCGTTTTCATCATCGTCGTCAAGTTTGCCGTCGCCGGCGGCAAGTATCACCTCGTAATCCTTGAATACGGGGTGAAGCTTCAGCTTCTTCGCCAAAGCCTTTGCGCTTGCGACGCGGTTCAGAAGCCAGAATGTGTGCTTGAGCTCATCGCGCAGCTCGGACGTTGAAAACGGGAACTTCTCCTGACGCGTAAGGGCATCGAGGAACTTATCCACATCGCGGTCGTGGACAAATTTTCCCTGCTCGTTGGTGGCGAAGAATTCGTTCAAATCAAAGGCAAATTCCTCTATATCGTCGTCGGCAAGCTCAATTCCGTTTTTCACTCTGTCCCTGACGATGTCCGACATCTGATATGTAAACAGCGAAAGCCGAGGCAGATTCGCATAGGGGTTCTCCTGCTCGCTTGAGCTGTCCCAATCGCGCTTGCGCTTTTGCTCGTCGGCATAGGTCCAGTTATATATCGCGCTGTCGGGGAATTTATCGTTCGCAAGAGCCTTGAACGGCGTGCCCGAAAGATGAAGCGTCCACTTGCGGCGGATATGGTTAAACGCCGTGTCGGTTTTATAGGTGTCAACGCCCTCGTGGGCTTCGTCGACAATGAGTATATCCCATTCGATACCCTTGTCTGCGCTTAGTTCGGACAGCTTTTCATATCTTCCGCCGAAGTAAATCGAGCCCTTTAGATCCTGCAAGCTGACAAACTCAATACAGCCTTTTACATCGTCGTCGACCATGTCGACATACTCGTCGCGGGTATAGACGTATTTTTTATCCTTGATGCCGTCGACGGTGCTGACGAAGATATATCCCGACTGCGGGCCGAAAAACGTTTCATAGTCGGAATACCAGGAATTCGCGATCGCGGGGCGGTTTGTGACTATAAGGATATTTTTCGCGCCGAGATGCATACACAGATCATAAGCCGAAAGGGTCTTGCCGAAGCGCGGCTTTGCGTTCCACAAAAATTCGGAGTTTTTGCGGGCGTTAAAATACTCCGCGGTCTTTTTTACCGCCTCAGCCTGCTCATCGCGAAGATTATAGGGGATAGCCGCATCTAAATCATCAAACTCAACAACGCCGTGGTTCTGGGTGAAATCCAAAAAATCGCCGCGGGCCTTATTCGGCTCGATGAAAAACCATTCGGTGCCGCTCTCGCGGGTAACGCCGAGCTTTTTAAGGTATGCGTGAAAATCCTTGTCGGTGAAGGTGCCGTAAGGCTCGGTCATAAACGCCGCGCGCATTGCCCAATGGGTTTTATGGGCGACGCCGACGGTGTGGGTCTGTTCGTTGATACGGGTTTCGACGTCGCGCTCGGTGAAGCCGATTTTTGTCCAGCCGTTGTGGGCTGGAACGCCGGGAGTTGTGTAGGCATAGCACTGCGTGACAACCTTTGAGGAGGTTTTTATATTCAGAGCTGCCATTATGCCATCTCCTTTACATGGGTTTCGATAAAGTCGATCTCCTCGGGCGAAAGATCGTATTTGCGGTAGAGCTGTCTGTCGATTTCGGCGACGGATTTCGACCAGTCGATGTCGGAATTTTCGGTGAAGTCTTGGAGAGGGACGTATTTCCACCTATCCGGCGGATTATCCTGCGTAACTTTAAGCACGCCCAACATAGTTCTTGCAAATTTTGTGCATATATACTTATAACAAGATTCAGCCTCGCACATATGCTCATATGAGCCAATGCTCATAAATGATTCTGTATGCCCGATGACGGGCTGCCCGATGACGGGCTGCCCGATGACGGGAGTTGTTAAAACTTCTCCTAAGGCACCAGAACCATTGGACTTAGGGACAAATATTTTGTATTTATATAAATTTATAGGACTATTTACATAATCTTTTCTAATATATTTATAGCCTCTTTCCCCGCCGATTCTCCCGAAAATTTGGATATATTCATTTCCGTCGTCCGGTTTTTCGTCAAAAAATAGCTGCGGTAAGATTTCAAAAATATTCGTCGACATATCGTACAAATGTCCCTTGCTTACCATACTTGCAGCTTCAGGGTGTTCTTCGTGCATAGTGTTCGTGAGCCTATATGCAGTTCTCGAAAAGACAATGTCTGCAAACGATGAAAATGAATCGTTGTGCGTGACTTTATGCAAAATTGAATTTAATTCTTCAAATGCAGTGTATGTTTCAATAGCGCCGAAATCTTTATTTTCGTCGCGATATGTTATTGCTACGCCGCCTTTAATGTCGGTATTTGAGAATACTTTTGAGCTGTCCTGTTCGTGAAAAAGCACCTTAAAATGTGGGTCTTCCAACATTTTTTGATTCCACGCTTTTGGGGTGCTTCCAGCATTGAACAAAAAACGTGCAGGGTGAATAAGCTCAACGCGGTCGGCTAATTTATATGATTCTTCCATAAAAAGATTGTAAACCGGCGGTGCAAAAGATTTCTGGTCGCCGACGGTTTCGTCCTGATACGGCGGGTTCCCGATCACATAATCAAACAGTTTCTTTCCCATGGCTCAATTCTCCTTTATATCCAAAAATCTCAAAGAGCGCCGGCTTCGCCAGTCGAATATCATGCAGGGCAGGGCTTGCGCCTTTGGCTCATCTATCTCAAAAAGCGCCAGCTGCTCAAACTCTTCATAAGGCTTCCCGAGCGGCGCGGTTCCCTTAAGCCCGTCCATCTGCCAAATGTTCCAGGCTATCCTGTTCGCCACCTGCCTTAGCAGCATGTCCGCGGGCTTTTGGCTCCAACGCTCCTCGTAATAATCCGAAAACGTTAGAAGCAGGTTTATCCGCGCTATCAGAACGTTGTCGCCCTGATACTCGTAGCCGTATGTCGATTCAAAAGCCCGCAGCGACCATTTCAGCCAATCGTCGAAGCTGTCGGCGTTTTCGTTCACGACACGCAGCTTTCGGTCTAAAATCCCGATTCGCCGCACCGTCGGAAATATCAGCTCGCCGGTCGAAACGTCGTATCGCGAAACGAGGTAGGGCGCCTCGCCGCAGGTTATCTCAAGCCGCCGCGAATCGACGTATTGCTGCCAGCTTTTGCCCTCGGGGAATTCGATTTTTTCGGGGTTGACCTCCCAGGTGCCGTCGCCATTTTCGCGGTTGAAGACATTTTCCCGCCCGAACCAGTCGCTGTCGCAGTAGTTGTTCATCTTGTTGCAGAGCCACGCGGGGGTGAAAACCTCGGCTTTTTTGCGGGTGCGCTGAGCCTGCGCCTCCTGAGATTTCTGTATTCGCGGGCAGATGAGGTCGGGGTGCCATAAAAGCGATTGGGCACTGATTTCGGCGTCGTCCAAAAATTCGCTGCCGAAGTTTTCGTATGTATCCGTCGCCCAGATGATGTTCTTTTGGGTGGATTTGTCAAAAAGCAGCAGGTCGAGAAAATTCAGGACGGGTCGGCTTCTGATGTCTATCAGCTTTTCCACGGAACGGCGCCTCCTTTCGTGCAGTATATTATTTATTATACTGCAATTCGGGCGCAAAAGCAACCCTCCCTGTGAATTTTTGGGGTATGATGTGATTATAGCATATCATCTGTCCAAAAGTACGGACTCCGACATATAAAAAGAGCAGAAATTGACTGTCTGCTCTTTTTTTGCAGTATCCTGCCTTGACCGAAAATATAAAACCGCGGGAAGCTTATCGCCTCCCGCGGTCGGGTTTTGAAATTATCTTCTCTTTACAACGAGCGCTGCCGCCGCTAAAATCGCGGGGATCACGGACATCGCAAGACCTGTCTCGGGGTTGGTCTCGGCAGGTGCCGGAGCGGGCTCGGCTTCGGAGGGAGCTTCGGCAGGAGTATCGTCGATGTCGTCGGCGTTCATTTCGTCGCCTTCGGAGTCGCCGCCCTGCTCGGTCCCCTCAACGGGAGAGTCGATCTCAACGGTGTCGTCGGGCTTGGTCTCTTCAAATCCGGGAAGCTTGTATCCGCAGAATCTGCATACGCCGCGCTCGTTAAAGACGTGAGCCTCGGTGTAAACAAGCCCGCATTCTCTCGTGCACATAAACGTGTGGGAGAATTCGTTAGACGAGATGACCGTAAGGGTATGCCCAAGATCGCTGCAGTCGTCTTTATATTTTACGGTGAAGCTGTCGGTATTGTCGAATACTCCGGCTTTCTTGCCGTTGTTATCGAGGAAGTATTTGCCGCAGTCGGGGCAGTACCAATATCCCATATGACCGTCGTGCTTAGCGCCGCTTTCGTCCTTATAGGGCTCGACGGCTTCGGTGAGGGTCGCATTGGTATGAGCGTTGAAATCAAGCTTTTCGTCGCAGCTCGAGCACTTATACCAGTGTCCGCTCTCGTCCTGAGTCATATCGCCCTTAGTATGCTCCTCATGCTCGCTCGCGGCTTTGCATACGGTGCAGACCTGCCAGTGTCCGTCGGCGTCGTGTTCGTATTCACCGGCGGTATATGTATGGGCGGTGACGTTGATTATGTGGTCTTCGGCGTCGCAGTTCTCGTTCTCGCAGATCTGCCAGTGGTTGGTCGCGTCGGACTTATATCCGGCGGCGGGCTTATGTCCGGTAGCCTTGATGACTTCGGTCTTGGTTGCGCCCTCCTGCCCGCAGTTTCGCTTGCAGGTATAGGTCTTTACGCCGTCCTTTAAGCAGGTGGCGGGAGTGGTGACCTTGCCTTCGTCGTAATCGTGACCGAGCGCCTTGATGGTTTCGGTCTTGGTATCTCTGCAGAGGGTGCAGGTGTAGGTCCTTACGCCGTCCACCATACAGGTGGCTTCTTTGGTAACTTCTCCGCCGTTCCACTTATGAGCGGTCTTGTCGAGCTCGCCGTAAGCGGTTCCGCATACGCTGCACTTCGCCAGTTCGGCGCAGGTGGCGGTGCCGCCCTTGTGGGCTTCAACATCGGTTTTCTCTTTGCAGTATTTGCATACGTGCCAGTGATTTGTTCCGTCACTTTCCCATACCGTTTTGTCAACGCCGTCGGTGTGGTTTGTCTTGTCAAGCTCGCCGTAGGCGGTTCCGCATACGCTGCACTCCGCCTGTTCGGCGCAGGTGGCGGTGCCGCCCTCATGAGCTTCAACGCCGACTTTTGCTTCGCAGTATTTGCAGACATGCCAGTGGTTTGTTCCGTCGCTTTCCCATACCGTTTCGTCAATGCCGTCGGTGTGGTTCGTCTTGTCAAGCTCGCCGTATTCGGCGCCGCAGTCGGCGCATTTTGCCTTTTCGGTGCAGGTTGCCTCGCCGCCGCTATGCTTTGCAACGGTTTTGTCTATCTTTGCGCCGCATACGGTGCAGATGTGCCAGTGCTCAGCCGAGCCCTCCTCGGTGTGCCATACGGTGTCTTCAATATGAGGAGTCGCACCGAGTTCTACGGTGCAGCCTTCAACTTTGCAGGGGTGATAGTGATACTCGCCGTTGCTGAGCCACTTAGACTCGTCGGCGACGTGCTCGTGAAGCGGTGCCTCGCAGACGTCGCAGGTGCCGTCGGAATTCTTATCGACGTGATCCTCGGTGCCTACAGGAGCTTTACATACGGAGCATATGTGATAGTGACCGTCGGCGGCGGATTTGCCATAGTGCCAATCGCTGTCGGGCGTGTGAGCTTCTTTATTGCCGATGACGGCGTTGCAGTTCACGCAGTAGTGCCAATGGCTCTCGCCGTCGGATTTATAATCCTCAGACTCAACGTGCGGCGCCTTGTCGGTGGTGCGCTCTTCGGTCTCGCCGCAGACGCTGCATTTATACTGAGCCTTGCCTTCCTTGGTGCAGGTGGCTTCCTCAATCGTTTTTTCAAACTCCCACTTATGGGCGGTCTTGTCAAGCTCGCCGTAGGGGGTTCCGCATACACTGCACTTTGCCTTTTCGGCGCAGGTAGCGGTTCCGCCCTTGTGGTTTTCCTTATCTTTGGTAACGGTTCCGCATTCGCTGCACTCTTCCCAGTGCTGATTTTCGTCGTACTTGAGGACCGGCGTATGTTCGGCAGCGGGCACTACATAGTCGCAGCCGGTGCATTTGCCGGCGATACAAGGATGCTCGCTGCTGTTCACATGTTCGGTCTTCGCTTCCTTATGACCGCACCTCTTGCACTCTTCCCAGTGCCCTTCGGTGTCGTACTTTATTTCAAAGTCGTGTTCCTCGCAGGTGAGCTCGATCTTGCCGTCTTCGGGGTCGGGGTTGACTTCGAAATCGGTGCCGCCGGTAAGGGATTTGCCGTCTGCGCCGCTGATATCGTTCTTGGTGAAGCTGAGCGTAAGGTCGGAATCGGGAGTTATCTTGCTCTCGTCAACCTTAAATACGATCGTAACAACAGTACCGGTAAGTGTAAACTCGGGATTGTTGTTTTTTGGAACACAGGCAAAGTTGAGATTAAGAGTATGAGTGTCGTTATGGCGCCCAGTATTCGGCGTAACAGTCCAATAATCGTTAAATCTGGTGAGCAAACCAATAATGTCATCGTTCCAAGTAACATCGTTGTCCGATTCAATGGTAAACGCTTCGGGATATTTTATCTCCAAGTCTATGCCCTCGGAAGGCGTGCTTCCGTCTATAACTACCCGTGCGGTAAGCTTTTCGGTGCCGAAGGTATAGGGATCAGCATCGATTTTGAGGCTGAACGAACCGGCGGCAGATGCCGAAACCGTCAGGCAGCATACTGCGGCGGCAAGCGCCAGTATAATTGCCAAAATCTTCTTCATTTAATGTTCCTCCTTAGTTTATATGAAATACCTTTG
>CANQGQ010000025.1 GCA_947623305.1 uncultured Alistipes sp.
GGCCGAACAGCGATTGATGTCGTTCTGCACGAAGATACGCAACTTGTCGAAGATGTCATCGTCGTAGCCTATGGTACCGCAAAAAAAGAATCTTTTACGGGTTCGGCAGCCGTTATCAAACAGGAAAATCTGGAGAAACGCGTTGTTTCGAACGTCTCGAAAGCGCTGGAAGGGCAGGTCGCCGGTGTGCAGGCCACATCCGGTACGGGTCAGCCCGGTTCGAGCGCTACGATCTCGATCCGCGGTTTCGGTTCGATTACGGCGAATTCTGAGCCGCTTTATGTAGTCGACGGTGTCGCTTACGGCGGTTCGATCAATGCCATCAACCCCGAGGACATCGAATCCATTACGGTGCTTAAGGATGCCTCGGCCGGTGCCTTGTATGGCGCTCGCGGTGCCAACGGTGTCATCGTCATCAACACGAAACGCGGTCGGCAGGGTAACGTCGAGGTCAATTTCAAGGCTACGCTCGGTGTTTCGTCGCGTGCCGTGCCCAACTACGATCTGGTCGATCAGCGCGAATATGTCGAGTTGAACTGGCAGTCGCTCTATAATTCGGCCTACTTCACTTCGGGTTACAGCGATACGGCGGCTCGTAATTACGCTTCATCCCGTCTGGGCGGTACGTTGGGCAACAACTACAATCCTTTCAAGAATTACTCGTGGGCCAATCTGGTCGACCCTGCAACGGGTAAGGTCCGCGCCGATGCCGTTTCGGCCTGGGACGAGAGCTGGATCGACGAGGTAACCGATGATTCCGCTTTTCGTCAGGAGTATCAGGCTTCGATTTCGGGCGGCAACGATATCCACCGCGGCAGCATGTCGTTGAGCTTCCTCGACGAGGACGGTATTCTGAAATCGACGAAGTTCCAGCGTTATACGGGTCGTGTCAGCTACGACACGACGCCCAAGCACTGGTTCCAGGGCGGCATGAATGTCAACTTCGCGCATACGAAGTCGAACTCGAACCGTTACACCGGATCGTCGAACTCCAACGTCTTCTATACGGCTCAGTTGATGGCGCCGATCTATCCGGTCTACATGAAGGACGCCGACGGTAAGGACATTCTCGACGAAAACGGCAAACGCCAGTTCGACTACGGCGAGACCCGTCCGCAGGACGCAAACAGCAACTGCATCGCCGGTTTCTACGACGACCCGACCTCGAACAAAGTGGAAAGTCTTTCGGCCCGTACCTATCTGACGTTCGGCAGCGACGACGACAAGGCCGGTGCGCTGAAGGGTCTGAAAGCTACGGTCAACTTCGGCGTGGACTACCAGTCGTCGAACAACATGCAGTATTACAACCGTCTGCATGGTAACCAGGCTTCGAACGGCGGTCTGATCTACAAATACGACTACCGTTATATGACCTACACGTTCAACCAGTTGTTGAACTACAACCGTACGTTCAACGACAAGCACGAAGTGAACGTGCTGTTGGGCCACGAGTTCTACAGCTACGAGCAGAACTATCTGGAAGCGAGCCGTTCGGGTCTCGTGCAGGGCATCTACGAGGTGGTCGGCGCTACGATCAACTCGGCTCAATCCAGTACGAAGGATCACCGCATCGAATCCTATTTCGCCCGTCTGAACTACGGTTTCGACAACAAATACTACGTCGACGCCAGCTGGCGTACCGACGGTTCGTCGCGTTTCGCTCCGGACACGCGTTGGGGTAACTTCTGGTCAGTCGGCGCTTCGTGGCGCATCTCGCAGGAGAAGTTCATGAAGAACCTCAATTGGTTGGACAACCTGACCCTCAAAGCATCCTACGGTGTGCAGGGTAACGAAGGTCTGCTCAATAGCGACGGTACCGAGAACTTCTACGGTTGGCAGGGCTATTACGACATCAGCTCGACCGGTACGGACTACGGTTTCTCCGTCGCTCAGTTGGAGAACAAGAACCTGAAGTGGGAGAAAAATGCCAACGTCAACGTCGGCATCGAAGCCGCGCTGTTCGGCAGCCGGTTGAACGCGACGGTCGAATACTATAACCGCAAGACGACCGACATGCTGCTGGCTCGGCCGATGGCCTTCTCGTCGGGCTTCGACTCCTATCTCGACAACATCGGCGAAATGCGCAACACGGGTTGGGAAATTTCGTTGAACGGCGTGCTCATCAGCCGTCCGGACATGCGTTGGGACCTTACCGTGATGGCCGCCACACAGACGAACAAGGTGTTGGCACTGACACCCGAAACGCCCGAAATCATCTCGGGTTCGTACATTACGCGCGAGGGTCTGCCCATCAACACTTACTATATGCCGCGGTTCGCCGGCGTCGATCCTGCGACCGGTGCGGCGCTCTACTACGCCTACAAGGACGCCAAAGGCAACGAAGTGGATGAATACATCACCTCGAATACCAACATCGCAAGCAGCAGCCGCTACTATTGCGGCAACCGTATTCCCGACCTGTTCGGCAGCATCGGCACCAATTTCTCGTGGAAAGGGATCGACTTCTCGGTTCTGACCACCTACTCGATCGGCGGCAAGGTCTACGATTCGGTTTACAGCGGTCTGATGAATCCGTTCTACTATGGTCAGACGTTCCACAGCCATCAGCTGCGCGCATGGCAGAAGCCGGGCGACATCACCGACGTTCCGCGCGTCGAGGTCGGCACGAGCAGCATCACGTCGGATCGTTTCCTGGTCGACGCTTCGTACTTCGCCATCAAGAACATCACGCTCGGGTACACCATTCCCAAGAAAGCGGCCAACTACATCGGTCTGAAGAGCGTGCGCGTCTACGTTTCGCTCGACAACCTCGCGTTGTTCACTCACATGGAGGGTATGAACCCGACCTATTCGTTGTCCGGCGGCACCGGTTACGTTTACACGCCGTCGCGCAGCTTCATCGCCGGTCTTGACATCAAATTCTAATTATTACAGCGTATGAAAAGAATCATCATATTGAGCATTATCGCAACGTTGTCGTTCGCTTGTTCGAAAGACGCGTTGGAGACCTTCCCCACCGATTCGGTTCCGGCCGACGTCGTCTACGGCGATGTCGATAACGCGAAATCCGCTTTGACCGGTACGATCGCCGGATTGGGTGCCTGGGCTTGGACCCAGGGTTACAGTTCGGGTCTGGGCTTCGGCCTGTTGGACACCTACCTGACCGGCGACGCATTGGCCGAGGACTACGTGCTGTCCGGTTCGGGCTCGGGTTGGATGTGGCAGACCTATGCCTACAACATCAAGAGCTGGTTCGACGACGAGCGCCTGCAGTGCGCGACGACGTGGAACTGCTACTACACCACCATCAACGCTTGCAACGAGCTGATCGGTGCCGGCGAGCTGCTTTCGGAGAGCGCCGAGGGCAAATACGTCCTGGGTCAGGCTTACGCTTTGCGTGCCTTGAGCTACCACATGCTGGCCCAGATCTACGCCCGCGCCTACTACTACTATCCCGAAGACCTCTGCGTGCCGGTTTACACCGAACCGACCACTTCGGAGACCAAGGGTGCCGCCCGTTCGACCAACAAGGTGGTTTACGAGGAGGTCATCTATCCCGATCTCGAGACGGCGATCTCGCTGCTGCAGGAGGCTTTGAAGGGCGGCGTAACCCGTTCCGTGAAGACCGAGGTCGACTACTACGTGGCCAACGGCATCAAGGCCCGCGTCGCTCTGGTGATGCACAAGTGGGCCGATGCGCACGCTGCAGCCGAGGAGGCTTTGAAGGGATACGTCGGCAATGAGGCGCTCGATCCTTCGCAGATCACCGACGGCATGAACGACGTCGTTACGCTGTCGAGCGTGATGTGGGGCGAGGTCAAGACGCCCGACAACTACGGCATGTACTCTTCGTTCCAGTCCCAGATGGATGCCGGCCACGACGGTTATGCCCGGGGCGCCCGCCGTTGCTGCACCGCGTTCCTCTGGAGCCGGATGAGTCCGACGGATGCCCGCCGTGCTTGGTGGCTCGGCAACTTCGACAATGCGAATTATCAAGCCGAAGGCGAAGCCATCAAATACTGCCAGGTGAAATTCAAGTTCAAGGGCTCTTCGTGGCTGGGCGACTACATCTACATGCGTGCCGAGGAGATGCTGCTGACCGCTGCCGAGGCCTATTGCCAGGAGGGCAACGATGCGCAGGCCCGCGTCTACCTCAAGAAACTCATGGCAAAGCGCGACCCCAACTATACGGCTGCCGACAGCAAATCGGGCACGGCGCTCAATCAGTTGACCGCCGGCAGCGACGGCGCTTCGATGACCGGTTCGCTGTTGGAGGAGATTCTCATCCAGCGTCGTATCGAGCTGTGGGGCGAGTTCGGCCGTCTGTTCGACATCAAGCGTCTGGGCCAGGGCTTCAAGCGCGTGGCTTCCGAAGAGGCCGACAATCCCGACTTCGATCCGGCTTCGTTGCTCAACAATCACGACACCGAGACCCCGGGTACGTTCGCATGGGTGCTGCTGTTCCCGCAGCAGGAGCTCGACGGTAACCCCAACATCGTGCAGAACCCGATCGGCGACAGTGCCGGTGAATAATCCGTCCCGTCGCGACGAGAAGACCGATTAATACAATAATCAATCAAACCGTTTAGAAGAATATGAAAAAACTGAATAAAATCCTTTTGTTCGCGGGCCTCGTGTTCGCGGCAGTCGGATGCGACAAGGATCAGCTCACTGCGACCTTCACCGGCGAGGGCGAGGATGCCCAAACCGCCTACTTCGCGCAGAAGAGCGTCTCCGAAAGCTTCGAAACGACGGCCGAGGGCGATCAGACTGTCTATGTCAAATTGCTCCGCCAGAGCGCTGCGGGCGACCTGACCGTCGGTCTGGAGGTTACGATGGACGAGGCTACCGCCGAGTTCTACGAAATTCCGACGAGCGCTTCTTTCAAAGCCGGCGAGTACGGCGTTTCGATTCCCGTCAGCATCCACAGCGTGGAGGACTATGCCCCGGGTGTAACCTATTCGGCCAAGATCGACGTGGTCAACCCCGATCACGAAGCGGTCGAGGGAACGGTGTCCATCGCGTCGAAGTACGCTTCGGTAACTGTCTCGACCACGATCGCCTTGACGTGGGTGCCGGTCTATGCCTTGAAAGACCCGTCCAAACTCTTGTCGAACTCCCTCACGGAAGCCGATTACGTGCTCGGCCCCGACGGTGCCCCGCTGAAACAGACCGGTACCTATTATTATCACGGTGTTATGAATCAAGTCGGATTGTCTGTGGATTCTGGGCTGACGCTCGAACGGGCCGAAGGTACTACGATTTTCCGCATCAATCATTGGGCTAATGATGTCAATCTGATGTTCACCGTCAATCCCGACGAGAAAATCACGATCGAAGGGAATGAGTACCTGACTTGCTCCATTACGGAACAGACGACGGCGGTATCTACCGGCAGTGAAGATGTCTTGTTCTCGGATGCTGTTTACTATACCGGTAACCCCGCAGCTTTGGGCGCTTATCCCTGTGTTTGGGATGGAAATCGGGAATTTATCTTTACGCTCATCTATTACGATAGCGAGAGTCCTTGGTCTCTTGATCCCGAATACTTTGTCCTCGACGACGTTTCGGCTCAATAGTCCGCTGCTCGAAAGACGCTAATCGAAGGGGCCCCGACCTTGTGCAAGGTCGGGGCCCCTTTTGTTCTTTTTTTAGGGCGTTGCGATCGCGTCAGGCTTCGCGCCAGTCGCCGTTCGCGCGGATGAGGTCGATCAACCGGTCGAGCGCCTCCTCCTGCGGGATGTTGCGGGCGACGATTTCGCGCCCCTTGTAGAGCGTGATGCGTCCGGGGGCTGCTCCGACATAACCGTAGTCGGCGTCGGCCATCTCGCCCGGGCCGTTGACGATGCAGCCCATGACCCCGATGCGCAGATTCCGCAGATGCGACGTGCGCGATTTGATTTCGGCCAGCGTCCGTTCGATGTCGTAGAGCGTGCGGCCGCAGCTCGGACAGGCGATGTATTCCGTGTGCGAGAACCGCACGCGGGCCGCTTGTAGGATCATCAGCTCGATTTCGCGCCGTTGTGCCTCGCCGAAGGCCGGTGCGTCGATCCAGAGGCCGTCGGCCAGTCCGTCGAGCAGCAGCGGGCCCAGATCGGCGGCCGCCTTCACGGCCAGTGCTTCGAGCGATGTGTCGTCGTAGCGGCGTTTGATGACGACGGGGTCGGTGCCCTCCATGTTCAGGATGGCGGCCCGCAGTTCGGCCGTAGGATTTTTCGAACGGGCCTCGAGAATGCGGAAACCCTCCATCGGTTCATCGTGTACGACGGGCACCGCGATGCGCGAACGGCGCCGATAACGGGTCGGCGAATAACGTTCCGGATGCACGACGGCAAATTCGCCCGTCCGGTCGCTGAAATGGTCGACTAACAGCTGCGCTACGGGGATTTCGTTTTCGGGGGCCTCGGTCAGCGAGACGCGGATCGTGTCGCCGATGCCGTCGGCCAGCAGCGCCCCGATGCCTACGGCGCTTTTGATGCGTCCTTCGAGACCGTTGCCCGCCTCCGTAACGCCCAGATGGATCGGATAGTGCATCGCTTCGCGATCCATCGCCTCGACCAGCAGCCGGTAAGCGGCGACCATCACCCGCGTATTGCTCGATTTCATCGAGACGACCACCTGATCGAAGTTGCGTTCCTGGCAGACCCGCAGGAATTCCATCGCCGAAACGACCATCCCTTCGGGCGTGTCGCCGTATCGGTCGAAAATCCGTTTGGCCAGCGAACCGTGGTTGACGCCGATGCGCAGGGCGACGCCCCGTTGGCGGCATTGCTCGATCAACGCCTCGAACTCGCCGTGCGCGGCGCGGTAGTTCCCCGGGTTGATGCGCACCTTGTCGACGTATTTCGCTGCGATGGCAGCGATTTCGGGCCGGAAATGGATGTCGGCCACGATCGCGGTATCGAATCCGTCCTCGCGCAGGCGGCGGACGATCTGTTGCAGATTTTCGCCTTCGCGTTCGCCCTGGGCGGTCAGCCGCACGATTTTTCCGCCGGCGCGGTCGATGCGTTCGATTTGTGCGACGCTGGCTTCGGTGTCCTTGGTGTCGGTGTTGGTCATCGACTGCACGGCAATCGGACGGCCGCCGCCGATGATGACGCTGCCGATGCGCACCTCGTGCGTCCTGCGGCGTTCGAAACGGTTCAGATTCATGGTTTGCCTATCTGTATCGGTGGGAAATCAGGGTCATGAACTCTTCGCGCGTGCGGTGGTCGGAGAGGAAGATGCCGGTGAATGCCGAGGTCGTCGTGGCCGATTGTTGTTTCTCGACGCCCCGCATCTGCATGCACATGTGGCTCGCCTCGATGACCACGGCCACGCCCATCGGCTGCAAAGCCTCTTGGATGCAGTCGCGAATCTGCACCGTCAGCCTTTCCTGTACCTGCAACCGGCGTGCGAAGCACTCCACGACGCGGGCGATTTTCGACAGTCCGGTGATGTATCCGTTCGGAATGTAGGCCACGTGCGCCTTGCCGTAGAACGGCAGCAGATGGTGTTCGCACAGCGAGTACAACTCGATCTCCTTGACCAGTACCATCTGTTTGTACTCTTCGCGGAACATCGCCGAGCGGATGATTTCCAGCGGATCGTCGTCGTAACCTTTCAGCAGAAACGACATCGCTTTGGCCACGCGCTCGGGGGTTTTGAGCAGCCCTTCGCGCATCGGGTCTTCGCCTAAAAGCCGCAGGATTTCAGTATAGTGGCTTTTCAGCGCTTCGAGGGTCGCGGGATCGAAACTTTCCTCTTTCTCGTATCGTTTGTTCATGGTTCGGTTGTTTGTACCGGTTATCTTGTTTGCGAACGCAGCCTGTGGAGGGGAGCGGTGAGCGAGCCTCCGCCGCCGGAGGCTGCGGCTCGCGCAGCCCGAAGGGCTGCATCGTTCGTCCGGATCCTTTCTTGTCCGTCAGGCTTGTCCGCCGTATTCCATCAGATAGGCTTTGATGAAGGCATCGAGGTCGCCGTCCATCACCGCCTCCACAGCCGAGGTTTGCACCCCCGTACGGTGATCCTTCACGCGACGATCGTCGAAGACATAGGAGCGGATTTGCGAACCCCACTCGATCTTCTTTTTCGAGGCTTCCAATGCCTGTTGCGTGGCCATGCGTTTGTCCAATTCGCGTTGATAGAGCTTCGACCGCAGGATGCGCATCGCGTTCTCGCGGTTCATCAACTGCGAGCGGGTCTCCATGTTCTCGATCAGGAACTCCACCGGTTCGCCCGTATCGGGGTCTTTGCCGTGATAGCGCAGCCGCACGGCCGTCTCGACCTTGTTGACGTTCTGCCCGCCGGCGCCCGACGAACGGAACGTATCCCAGTCGATGTCGGCCGGGTTGATCGTGATTTCGATGGTGTCGTCCACCGCCGGCGAGACGAACACCGATGCGAAGGTCGTCTGCCGCTTGTTGTTGGCATTGAACGGCGAAAGCCGCACCATGCGGTGCACGCCGTTTTCGCTTTTCAGATAGCCGTAGGCATATTCGCCCTCGAATTCGAGCGTGCACGATTTTACCCCCACCTCGTCGCCGGCCTGGTAGTCCAGTACCTTGACCTTGTAGCCGTGCGCTTCGCCCCAGCGCGTGTACATGCGCAGCAGCATCGACGCCCAGTCGAGCGCTTCGGTGCCGCCCGCTCCGGCGTTGATGTCCAGAATGGCGCCCAATTTATCCTCGTCGCGGCGCAGCATGTTGCGCATCTCCAACTGTTCGACCGATTCGAGCGCACGGGCGTATTGCTCGTCCATCTCCTGTTCGGTCATGACCCCCTCTTTCAAAAAATCGGGCATCAGCTGCAGGTCTTCGACCCGACGGCGCACCTCGTCGTAATCCTCGACCCACGCCTTGATTCCCGCCACCTTGCGCAGTTGTTCACGGGCCTTTTCGGGGTTGTCCCAGAAGTTCGGCTCTTGGGTCTTTTCCTCCTCGTTGCGTAGGTCGATGCGTTTCTGGTCGATGTCGAGACACTGTTCGAGCCGTTCGCGGCGATCTTCCAACTCCTTGATTTGTTCGAGAACGATCATTTTTCGGTTTTTTATTAAGGGGGTCTTTATTTTACGGTCTCTTTCTGACGACCGTTCATAAAACGCTGCGTGAAGTCGATGATGTACGCGGCCGTCTCCTCGATGCCCAAGCGCGACGAATTGACGCACAGATCGTAGGTCGCGGCTTCGCCCCAGGCGCCCGAGCTGTAATAGTTGTAGTAGGCGGCGCGTCGGTTGTCGATGCGTTCCATGCGCAGTTCGGCTTCGGCCGGATCAATCCCTTCCGCCCGACACAGCCGTTCGATACGGTCGGCGCGGTCGGCGGTGATGAATACGCTGACGCAGCGCGGGTTGTCGCGCAGGATGTAGTCGGCGCACCGCCCGACGAACAGGGCCGATTCGCGTTCGGCCACGTGGCGGATGACGTCGCTCTGAATCTTGAACAACGCATCGTTCGACAGCACGTTGTTGACGGTTCCCGCGTCGCCCGTGAAGGGGCTGCGGAGGTAGCCGATGAGGGTCGACAGCATGCGTCGCGACTGTTTTTCGTCGGCCTTCTCGAAACATTGGGGGGCCAGTCCGCTCTGTTCGGCGGCCAGATCGAGCAACTGCCGGTCGTACATCCGGATGCCGAGCCGTTCGGCGATGCGTCTGCCGATGGCCCGTCCGCCGCTGCCCAATTGCCGGCCGATGGTGATGACGAATTTATTTTGCATGGGAGGTCGTATTTGCGGGTTGAATCGAGGCTCGGAAGCGGCGCAGCTCGCGCGTTAACAGGATGAACGCCACGATCGAAGCCATCAGATCGGAGAGCGGCAGGGCGCACCACACGCCCCAACTGCCGTCCCAATCGGTGTAATGTTCGAACAGCGGGGGCAAGAAAATCAATCCGGGCAGCAGGAAAAGCAGCTGGCGCGTCAGCGAGAGGAAAATCGCCTTGCCGGCCATGCCGATGCTCTGGAAGAAGTTGGTCGAGACCATCTGGAACCCGATGATCGGGAAGAAGATGAAGGTGAGACGCATGCCCTCGATCGAGATGCGGATCAGTTCGGCATCGGAGGTAAAGAGCGAGACGGCCACGCGCGGCAGAAATTCGCCGATGACGAATCCGCACGAAGTAACGGTCATTGCGCCGATGATGGTCAGTTTCAGCACCCGCAGCACGCGGTCGAACTGCCGCGCACCGAAGTTGTAGCCCGCGATGGGCTGCATCCCCTGGTTGATGCCCATGACGATCATCACGAAGAAGAAGGCCAGCCGGTTGACGATGCCGTAGGCGCCGATGGCGAGGTCGCCGCCGTATTGTTTCAACCCTTTGTTGATGAGAATGACGATGAAGCAGGCCGCCAGGTTCATCAGGAAGGGCGACATCCCGATTGCGATGATGTTGCGGACGATTTTTCGTTTCAGCCGGTAGATGCCGCGCTGAAAATGCAACAACTCTTTTTTATCCGACAATAAATAAAACTGCCAGACGAGCGAAATGACCTGTGCCAGCACCGTAGCGATGGCGGCTCCGCGGATGCCCCAGCCGAATCCGTAGATGAACAGCGGGTCGAGCGCCGTGTTGATCAACACGGTATTGATCGTCGCGTACATGGATTTGCGGGGGTGCCCCGAAGCGCGCAGTACGGAGTTCAGCCCCAAGTACATATGCGTTACGACGTTGCCCCACAGGATGATGGACATGTATTCGCGGGCATAGCCGATGGTCGCCTCGCTCGCGCCGAAGAAGTAGAGGATCGGATCGAGGAAAATCAAGGCGGTCGCGCCGAACAAAACGCCGATAATCAGATTGAGAATCACGACATTGCCCAGTACGCGCTGCGCCGTGTCGTAGTCGCGTTGGCCGAGGCGCATGGAGATGAGCGTAGCGGCTCCGACGCCCACCAGCGAACCGAATGCCGCGGCGAGGTTCATTAGCGGGAAGGTCAGCGCCAGTCCCGAGATGGCCAGCGGCCCGACGCCATGACCGATGAAAATACTGTCGACCATGTTGTAGAGCGACGAGGCGGTCATGGCGATGATAGCCGGAACGGCATATTGTACGAGCAGCTTGCGGATGCGTTCGGTGCCGAGCGCCAGCGCTGCCGATTGGGGATTCGTCATAGTAAATTCTTAACGCAGCGCAAAATTACGGAAATTTTTTCGAATGTCCGCGCGTCGGGCGTTTCCGCTCGCTTTTTCTGTCGTTTCCTCGGTTTCCCGCTTCTCCCGCTTTTCCGTTCCTTTCTGAAAGCAGCGAAACCGAGTTAATCAAGCTCCCAGGAGGTGCCCTCTTTGCCGTCTTTCACGCGGATGCCCGCTGCCAGCAGGCCGTCGCGGATGCGGTCGGAGGCGGCCCAGTCTTTGGCGGCACGTGCTTTCAGCCGTTCGGCGAGCAGCATTTCGACTAACGGCGTAACGTAATCGCGGCCCGAAGCAGTTCCGGCGGCCTTCTCGTCCTGCAAACCGAGGATGTCGAACGCATAGCGTTGCACGGTGGCTTTCAGCGCATCGAGATCCGCCGCCGCGATCGTCTCCTTGCCGTCGGCCAGTTGGTTGATGATGCGCACCCAGTCGAAAAGGGCCGAAATGACCATCGGCGAGTTCAGATCGTCGTCCATTGCCGTGCGGCAGCGCTCCTCCAGTTCGGCGGGGTTCACCGTCGAGGTCTCCGCGGGGAGGAGCTTGTGCAGCGTTTCGATGCCCTTCATCAAGCGGTCGAGCCCCTTTTCGGCGGCTTGCAGCGCTTCATTCGAAAAATCGAGCGTCGAGCGGTAGTGGGCCTGCAGCACGAAGAATCGGATGGTCATCGGCGTGTAGGCCTGGGTCAGCAGCTTGTGCGAACCGGTGAAAAGTTCCTCCAGGGTGATGAAGTTGCCCAGCGATTTGCCCATCTTCTGGCCGTTGATCGTAATCATGTTGTTGTGCACCCAGTAGCGGGCCGAGTCGTGGCCGAGGGCAGCGGTCGATTGGGCGATTTCGCATTCGTGGTGGGGGAACATGAGGTCCATGCCGCCGCCGTGGATATCGAACCGTTCGCCCAGATAGCGGGTCGACATGGCCGAGCATTCCATGTGCCAGCCGGGGAATCCGTCGCTCCAGGGCGAGGGCCAGCGCATGATGTGTTCGGGCGAGGCTTTTTTCCAGAGGGCGAAATCATAGGAGTGGCGTTTGTCGCTTTGGCCGTCTAATTCGCGGGTGTTGGCGACGATGTCATCGAGGTTGCGGCCCGAGAGGCGGCCGTAGTGATAGGCGGCGTTGTACTTTTCGACATCGAAATAGACCGAACCGTTTGCTATGTAGGCGTAGCCGGCATCGAGAATCTTCTGCACGAAAGCGATCTGTTCGATGATATGGCCCGAGGCATGGGGTTCGATCGAGGGCGACAAGACGTTCAGCGCATCCATCGCGCGATGATAGCGTTCGGTGTAGTAGTGGGCGACCTCCATCGGTTCGAGTTGCTCCAAGCGGGCCTTCTTGGCGATTTTGTCTTCGCCTTCATCGGCATCGTGCTCCAGGTGGCCTACGTCGGTGATGTTGCGGACGTAACGCACCTTGTAGCCCAGCGCGCGCAGGTAGCGGAACAGCAGATCGAAGGTTACGGCGGGTCGGGCATGCCCCAGATGCGGATCGCCATAGACCGTGGGGCCGCAGACATACATGCCCACGCGTCCCGGCGTGAGGGGTTCGAAACGATCCTTGCGTCGCGTCAGCGTATTGTAGAGTAGGAGTTCGGAATCCATAGCCACGAATTTTTTGCGAAGATACGAAATTTTTCGTTAGGGCGGTAGGCGGTCGTGGTATTTTCGTAGGGTCATTCGCGGGGGCGGTCTTTTCGGGGCGGCCGTATGCCGGACATATTATATAATATATAGGTCAGCCGTAGCTGGAAACGAACAGATCGGCGAGTTTGATATCGAGGGCTTCGCAGATGATCACCAGGGTTTTGATGGTGCAGTTGGAGCGGCCGGCCTCGATTCGGCTGAGGTTCGAACGTTCGATGTTGCATCGGTAGGCCAACTCCTGAACTGTCAGTTTGCGTTGCTCTCTGAATTGCCTAATTCTTCGTGCAACCGCCTTAATTTCATCCTGATAGCTCATAAAATCCCCCCCCCGAAAAAAATTGCAGTCCAAAATTTGGACATACAATAATAATGCTTTATATTTGCAATTGCCGTATCATAAATGATACCGGAAAGCAGGTTTGAAACAGAAAAAAGAAGGATTACCAACCATTTTAAAAATCAACACATTATGAAGAAAAAAACCTTATTGTGTGTGATGGTTGCAGCCGCAATGCTCGCTGCACCGTCATGTATCAAAAACGACGAGCCGGTAGGCATCGAGGAGATGCGCAAGGGCAAAGCCGAACTGTTGAAAGCGGAGGCTGCCGTTCAGTTGGCCGAGGCTAAGATCAAAGAGGCTCAGGTTGCCTATCAGGAGGCTTTGACGCGCCAGCAGGAGGCAATAGCTGCTTATAAAGAGGCTGAAGCCGAACTGAAAAAGCTGGGAGTAGAGCTTGAGCAGGCTAAAAATGATAAGGAGAAGGCTCAGTACGCTGCAGATATAGCCAAGATCGAACAGCGGATGGCTTTGGATGCCGAGGTAGCCAAGGGTGCTTTGTTGAATGCCCAGGCTCAAACGGCTACAGCCGAGATTGCCTATCAGACGGCATTGGCCCAGTTGCAGGCATGGATGGTTTCCGGGCCGGATGGGGTGTATACGGCTGCGCTGGGCAACCTTATTACGCAGTTGACGACTTCGCGCACTGCTATTGCCACGTATCAGAAAAACATCGCCGACGCAACGGCTCAGCTTTACAATGCTCAGACCGATGAAAAGAAATGGGTAAGCAATCAAAAGATTGCTATTGCCACGGCAGAGAAAGAAGTGGCTGTCTATACCGATTTGGTTGCTTACTGGACGGCTCTTTCGGAGGCCAACGACGTGAAGTGGGCCGAGGAACTGAAGGCGGCTCAAGACAAAGCAGCGGCTGCCGGTAACAAAATCGTTGAGTTGCAAGAGGCCGAAGCAAAGGCTAGAAATGCACTGGCGCCATTCACCGCTAAGAAGAACGAGGCTAAAAAACCGTACGCTGAGGCAGTCGCTCTTTCGATTCCGGTCAGCAAGGATTTGACAAAGGTATTCGGCGATGATTTTGACAATGCCGGTTGGAAGTACGACGAGTTGGCTGGGGCATATACGTATAATTTGTCTGCTGACTACACCAATTATAAGAATGTAGAGAAAGTCCTGGATATGTTGGTGTTGAATGCCGATGAAAACGACACTCCCATCGACGGCTTGATCTTTGATCTTCGCAGCCACGTTCTTTCGGGCAACAATCTGGCCGTTGCTCAGCAGGATCTGGCCTCTGCGCAAGCCGATGCCGCTGCAACAGCGAAGACCCATACCGATAATGTAGCAGCATTCAACAAAGCGCTGAAGGCATTCAAGGACTCTGCTGCTGTCTACAAGTTCGACTGGACGAAGGCGATTGTCGGTCAAAAGACATTGCGCGATGAGGTCAACGCAGCGATCGACGAGTTCAACAAGATAGAGTCTCCGAAAGCAGGCGATGTAATGGCTATCGTCGAGCGTGTTTCGAAGTACGTGAAAACGCGCAGTGCCTTCGATGCCAATATTGATGCCAAGATAACAACGGCTGATGGAAAAGAGATGTTGACTTCGGACTACATGGTTTCGGATGCTGCTGTGGCCCAAACGTACGTAAATAGCAGTTGCGCTATGCTTAAGACTCTTACGGCCGCAGAAATCACGGATGCAAATCTGACCGATCCGAAGACCGTAACGGGTGCATTGACTGATGCTTCCTTCAAGGCTTTCGGTCTCGGTGCTTGGGTATTGACCGAAATCAAGGCCGACGAGTTCCAATTCTATACCAGCGACGATTCGTATCTTGAGTTTATCAATCCGATCAAGGTTTATACGGCTCCTGGTAATTGGATGAATCCTGTGCAGATTGGTGCGGGCTCGTTGTTCAATTCGTTGATCGCTAAGGCTAAATCCGAAGAATTGGCACTTGAGCTCGATCATCAGACCGATATCGCTACTGTAGTGAAGGCTGCCGAGGATATTTATAAAGAGTACAAAGATACTGATCTGGCGGTTGAGAAAGCCGTTGCCGCTATCGAGGTGGAAGAAACGGATGCCCAGAACGCTGTAGAGGAGGCAACAGCTGCTGTCAATGCTGCTACAAGCGAGTACAACCTCTACGTGGCTGATGTAACACGCATCCAGGGCTATATCAACCAGGGCTATGGCGAGACCGATACCACCGGTACCAATAGCACTATTGTCATCGTAGCTGATGTTAAGGGCTATGTCGATACCTTGAATGAGACTTTGATCGACGAGACGGCTGATCTCGAAAAAGCTCAGAACCTGATGAAGGTTTACGAGGAGACCGGCTTCACCAGTGATGTACTGAATATGATCGTTGCTTACCACGAGGCCCAGATCGAAAATGCGAAGACTCAGTTGGCAATCGAGCAGGCTAAGTACGAGAAACTCGTAGCCCAGAAAGATCAGCTTCTCGAGCTGTTGAAGAACGAATAATTCTCTTTTTCCGATGATGAAGAAAAGAGTCATATTCACTCTGCTGCTGGTGGCGGCTGCGCTGACCCACGTGTCGGCGCAGTCCGGCACCGACGCGGAATCGTCGCTCAAACCCCGAAAAGGCGATTGGCAGGTTTCGCTGATGCTGGGTAAGGGTCAGTTCTTCGGTTCGGAGAACCTCTCGTTCGCACTGCCGACCTGGGATGGGTCGGGAGCGATGAACGACGTGGGGATCAACCGAGAGGTCTCGACCGTGCTCAAGCTCGGCGGTGCAGGTACGTTGAACGGCAACTCGCTGTTGAACATGGCGGGCGTGCAGTTCTCCTACTTTGTAACCGATGCCTGGGAAATCAATCTTTCGGGTGCGATGGACCTCAATTTCTCGCCGTCGAAGGACTACGAGGAAGGGGTCGTCATCGACGCGGACGAGCCGCAGTTGAATACACCGAACAGTCGGTACATCATGGGTAATGTTACCGATAATTGGATGGTCGACGTCGGTGCCAACTACCATTTCACGACGCGCAGCGGGCGCGTGGGGATTTATGTGGGGGCCGTGGCCGGTTTCCGCATGGGTACGGTTCAGCAGAAATTGCCTTACACGGGGATTACGATCGAGCCCAGTTCGCCGGACGAAGATCCCGATCCTCTGGAGTTGTATTTCCCGTCGGTATCGGGGGCTACGCTCACCGGCATGAAATTCGGGGCCGTGGCCGGCGTCGAATGCGTGTTGGTCAAAGGGCTGGTGCTGGGACTGGAAATCAATCCCGTAACCTACTGTTACAGTACACTCTCCATTTCTCCCAAGCTGACGGGCCGTTATCGCACGTCGTACTCCAACGTACGTGCTTTTTCGAGTCCCACGCTGAAACTGGGCTTCCGTTTCTGACGGTTGCCTGATTCGAACTGTGTTCGGGCCGCTCCTCGTACAGGGAGCGGCCCTTTTTTTGTGTGGGCGGTGCGGCTTTCGGGGGGCGGTGCGGTTTTCGGGGGGCGGTGCGGTTTTCGGGGGGCGGTGCGGCTTTTTTGGGGGCGATTCGGCTTTTTTGGGGGCGGTTGGGTCTGCGTTCTGTCGTCGTTTCGGTCGTTCCGTTGTTCGGCCGGTCATCGTCGCTTGCTGCGCCCGATCTCGCGCAACGCGAATTCGAATAAATCCTTGTTATTCTCCGTTAATTGATTACTTTTGCATATCGAAACTATCCGTTTGCATACATGAATCTTTTCAAACGCTGGAACAACCTCGTCGGATGGGCGGTTTTCGTCCTTGCGGCGTTCGTCTATCTGAAGACTATGGAGCCGGTGTCGAGCCTCTGGGACTGCTCGGAGTTCATCGCCACGTCGTATAAATTGGAGGTGGGTCATCCGCCCGGCGCTCCGCTTTTCATGATGCTGGCCCGCATCGCCACGCTCTTTGCATTCGGGAATCCCGATTATGTGGGCGCGGCGGTCAACGCCATGAACTCCGTGGCGAGCGCTTTTTGCATCCTCTTTCTCTTTTGGACGATTACGCATCTTGCGCGGCGGCTCGTAACCCGTAACGGCGGCGAATTGACTGTTGCGAATACGTGGGCCATTCTCGGCGCCGGCGTCGTGGGGGCGTTGGCCTACACCTTTACCGATACGTTCTGGTTTTCGGCCGTCGAGGGCGAGGTCTATGCGCTTTCGTCGATGTTCACGGCCCTGGTCGTGTGGCTGATGCTCAAGTGGGAGGACCATGCCGACGAACCCGGCGCCCTGCGGTGGATTGTCTTGATCGCCTACTTGATGGGCCTCTCGATCGGAGTGCACATTCTCAATTTGTTGACCATTCCTGCACTGGCGTTCGTTTACTACTTCCGCCGCACCGAACGCACGACGGTCAAGGGAATCGCAGCGACTTTCGCGATCGGATGCGCCGTGCTGGTCTTCATCAACAATCTGATTATTCCCTATTCGGTCTGGGCCGGCGCGATGGTCGACGTCTTTTTCGTCAACGCTTTGGGACTGCCGGTCAATTCGGGTCTGGCGGTTTTCGCGCTTGCGTTGATCGGCGGCATGGGCTGGCTCGCGTGGCGGGCTCATCGGAAGGGCCGGGTCATTTGGAACACGGTGCTGCTCTGTATTACGATGATTTTAGTCGGCTATTCGTCCTACGCGTCGGTAACCATCCGCGCTGCGGTCAATCCGCCGATGAACTCCAACAATCCGAGCAATCCGCAGGCCCTGTTGTCGCTGCTCAATCGCGACCAGTACGGCGATCGTCCGCTCGTCGCGGGGGCCTACTATTCGGCGCCGAAACGTTCGGACGACTACAAGTACAAGACGGTCTATTACTTGGGCGAGGACGGGAAATATCAGGCCGCCCGCGTGCTTGCAAGCTATAAGTACGAACCGCAGTTCATCCACCTCTTCCCGCGCATGTGGGACGCCCGCAAGGCCGAGGATTACAAACAGTGGGCGGCCTATCGCACCAAGATCGAGACGCTGCGCGACGAAAACGGGGAAATCCTGCGCGACGAACAGGGCCGTCCCGAACGCGGCGTCGTGCTCGACTTCGGTCGCAAACGGGTCTATGAGGACGAATACGGCGACATGCAGACCGTCGTCGAACCCACGTTCCTCGAAAATCTCAACTTCTTCTTCAACTACCAGTTGAGCTACATGTACTGGCGTTATTTCCTGTGGAATTTCGTCGGGCGGCAGAGCGACATCCAGCCGATGCAGTCGACCATCACCGACGGCAACTGGCTGTCGGGCATCGGGTGGATCGACCGTCATTTCACCGGCCCGCAGGACGACCTGCCGCGCGAAATCGCCGAAAACAAGGGGCGGAACACCTACTATTTCCTGCCGTTCCTGCTGGGGTTGATCGGTCTGTTGTACCAGTTGAACCGCGATCAGCGCAACTTCTCCATCGTGATGATCCTCTTCATCATGACAGGCATCGCTTTGGTCGTCTACTTCAACACGTCGCCCGGCGAGCCGCGCGAACGCGATTACGTTTATGCCGGTTCGTTCTACGCCTTTTCGATCTGGATCGGGTTGGGTGTGTTGGCCTTCCGCGACCTGTTTGCGCGGCTGTCGCGCCGGAATACGACCGCCGTCGCCGCTGCCGCCACAGTGCTCTGTATGGGCGTGCCGACGATTCTCGCCGCGCAGAACTGGGACGACCACGACCGTTCGCACCGCTACATGTCGCGCGACATCGGCTGGAACTATCTGATGTCCACGCTTCCGAACTCCATCATCCTCAATTACGGCGACAACGACACCTTCCCGTTGTGGAACAACCAGGAGGTTTACGGCGTGCGTCCCGACGTGCGCATCATGAACACCTCTTACCTCGGCGGCGAGTGGTACGTCGATGAAATGAAAACCCGCGCGAACGATGCGGCGGGCGTGCCTTTCTCGCTGCCCAAGTATAAATATACCTACATGAACGACTTTGTGCCGGTGAGCGACCGTATTGATCGGCCTGTCGCATTGAAAGAGGTCATCGACTTCATCCGCAGCGACGATCCCCGCACCCAGTGGCGGCTGGAAAACGGCACGGACGAGGGCGAACGGGTCGATTACATCCCGACCAAACAGCTCGCGTTGCCGGTGAACAAGGAGAATGCCATCGCTTCGGGCATCGTCAAGGAGGCCGACCGCGACAAGATGGTCGATACGATCTATTTTTCGCTGACCAAAAGCGCCATCGACAAGAGCCAGTTGATGTTGTTGGACATGCTGGCCAACTTCGACTGGAAACGGCCGATTTTCATGACGCAGCCCTACATGTTCTATGACCTCGGGCTGATTGATTACCTCCAGTTCGACGGATACGCCTACCGCTTCGTGCCGATCCGCACCCCTGTGAAGAGCATGCGGGAGGTGGGGCGCATCGACCCCGATTACGCGGCGCCGTTGTTGCGCGATACGTTCCGTTACGGCAATCTGGCCGATCCGCGGGTCGACGTCGATTACTTCCTGCAATACAATCTCAACGCTTCGCATGCCCGTTCGTCGTTCGCGCGCGTCGCCAAAGCGCTGTTGGAACAGAATCGCGTCGAAGAGGCTGTGGAACTGCTCGACCTCGGATTGGAACGGCTGCCGACGAACCAAATTCGCTTCACTTTCGACAACACCTATCCTTTCCTGGAGGCTTATTATGCGGCGGGCGCAATGGGCGCACCCGATGCGACGCAGAAAGGCGATGCCCTGTTGCTCGAATACGCTCATACGCTCATCGAGTACATTGATTATTATCTTCGTTTCGAGGGCGTACAGGCCGATATGGTAACCGGTGAATTGGACGAGCGGTTGCGGGATCTCAGCTACGTCTATGAACTGGCGGCTTATGCCGGTCGGAACGACATCGTGCGCGAATTGAACGAATACTATCGTTCGTTGGGGGTCGACGATACCGATCTGTTCGACGTGGGCGACCGTCCGCAGTCGGATGAGGCAGATACGTTGCTCGATTGACGTCCGTTCTTTCGATAACAAACCAAAAGGCGACTCCCGTTGAGAGTCGCCTTTTGGTTACGAGAAAAAATGCCTTTAGGCTTTCTTGGGATTTTCGCCCCAGTTGTTCGCTTCGGGCTGGCTGTCGAGGCACATGAGTACGAGCAGCCAGATGGCGCCGACGATGGGCACGAAGCCGATGAAGAACCAAAAGCCGCTGCGGCCCGTGTCGTGCAGACGACGGACGATCACAGCCAAACTCGGAACGATCACGGCCAACGTGTAGAGATAGCTGAGCCACGGGAACTTGATCAGACTGCCGAGAATCACCAGCACCCACGATGCGATGAAATTGAACAGGACGAACATCCAGTACTCTTTGCGGCGGGCGCGGCCCTTGAAATCAGCGTAATGCTCTTTCAAGCAACTCAAATACCAATTCATAATTTTTTAGCTTAAAAAGTTGA
>CANQGQ010000026.1 GCA_947623305.1 uncultured Alistipes sp.
CCGATACCGGCTTCGACCGAAACATTCCAGCGTTTGGAGAGCATCCACGCATAGCCGTAGCTGAACCCCACACCGAAGGCCCGACCGTCGTAACGTCGCGTGCGACTGCCGAGGTCGTAATCGACATAAGAAATTTGACCGCCGAAGAAATGACCGACAAAGGCTTCGTAAAGCCAATATCGGCCTCCTGCCTGCACGGCTGCGAAGTTCAGCGACCGCTTCGGCGTGTCGATAGGATTCCAGTAACCGGAAACTTCGACCGACCACCGGTCGGATACGGCGACTTCGGCACCCGCATTGAGCGTTCCCGTCGCCCAGCCAAGCGCATTGACGCGCACGGCGAAAATCTGTGCCGTAGCTTTGCTGGGGAAACCCCACAGAGCCGCGAGCAACAGAAACGACAAGATGATTTTGTATGCTTTCATAATTTTCGGTTTTTATTCTTTCACGCACCGCACGGGCAGAGCCTTGTCGCGGGTGTACCGCGCCTGCGATTCGATGCCCGAAGCGGAAATTTTCAGTGCTGCCGCGTTATGCTTGTAGTAGGTCAGCCCGTTGTAATAAGCCGGTGCGTTCGTCCAAAGCAGCGATGCCCGGTCGGAATTGCTGTGCATTCCGCTCATCAGGTACCCGCCGCGTGGATAGCAGGCTTTCCCTGCTGCACTCACCCACACCATGTAATAGCCGTCATACGTGCTGGAAATGCCGTACGGTGCTCGGTCGAATCCCATGTGGTTGGGTACTTTCCAGCCAACCGGACAGGGGTCGTAGATGGATTTGGAACTCTCAGCCGACCATCGTGTCGCCGAACTTTTGTTGCCCCACAGATTGGGGTTCTGCGTCGCCAGCCAATCGTTCGTATCGTCTTCCCGATCGTCTTCCAAGAGGACATGATTCATGTATGCCCACGGATGTGCAATGGCATAGTCGACGGTCATGGCACCGTATCCCATTGTCGGGTCGGTCGTGTCGTAACCGTAGTCGGGATGATAGCGCACCGAATACGGCGATGCGGAGAACGGGTCTTTGCGGCCCCATTGATAATACATGCCGGGGTCGCCCTTGGCGGCCGCACCCAGATTGCGATCCATGAACACATTGCCGTTGGAATAAGTCTGCCAGCTCTTTGCCGGGTCATAGCTCGTTACCCAGATATGCCACGACCAGATGCAGTTGTCTTGGGCGTCGAACAATCCGATCAGCGCATTGCCTTCGTCCGGGCCGGTTACGAAACAGATCCACCCGCCGGATGCGGCGACCTCGCGGATGACCGCGCCACGCTGGAACTCCTGCTCGAAGCTGCTTTCCCAGAGGACTTCGGCCCGCACGCCTTTCAGCGGTTTCGGGATTATGCCCGTCGTTCCCCGACCGTTGCCCATGACGGTGGCAGCGAAATGATAGTTCGCACCCGATTCGGAGACGATGTAGCAGTTCGCTGTACCCCGATTCGACAAATTGGTCGAGGCTCGGTAGGCCGGAATGAACGTCCTGTCCTCCGTTGCCGTAAACGTATAGGGATTGTCGTGCGAGATGAGTTTGCGCGATGCGGCATCGCGGCTGTCGTACCACTCCTCGAATAAGTAGGGATTTTCGATTTCGGTAAGTTTGCATTCGCTGCCGTACGGGACGACGAAAACACCCATATCCACCTCTTCGCAGCCCTTATTGCAAACGAGTTCGGTGCTGAACGGATCGGCCTCGATGATGACGGATTCTCGGGTTTGCTCGAATGTGGCGTAAACCTCCGACGAGGCAGCCGACGGGCGAAACGAATAGGCTGTTTCACCGGAGAGCAGCTGCGTAAGGTTACTGTCCGCATACCATCCGGCGAACCGGTATCCGTTATCGGGTATGGCTGTGAACGTGCACCCCGTATCGTAACAGAACGCACGTACTTCGCGCTTATCGGAAAGCGGCTCGGCGGTCAACACCCCGGTCGCTTGTACCGTTCCTTTGCCGCTCGCGCAGCGGGCCTGCACCTCGTTGGCGAAGCGGTGCGAGAACCGGCGGGACTGCTCGAAGCCGTAATCATCCCGAATCCGAAATTCGTACTCCAACGACGAATTGTCCGTCGTTACGACGACGGGTGCATACTCGAATGCGATGCGATTCTTACCCCGATTGTCGAAGAGCTGCGAACAGAAATAGGTATCGGCATACCACCGATCGAACGTAATGCAGTTGCCGTCGCCCGATGTAGCCTCAATTTCGTACTCGAAGCCGAGCCCTGCGCTGTTGCCCGCAACATCGACCGTTACGTCGTACTCGCCCGGCACGCACCAACCGTTCAGGGCCTGCTGCTCGAACGTGTCCGAGATGGCGAGCGTATAGCTGTTCACGCGGGTATCGACTTCCGTATCGTTGCAAACGATGATATTCATCGTGTGGAACGTGTTGCGACGCAGATTGAAATCCGACGTATTGTTCTCGCCGAAATAAACCTTGTAATCGAGGATGCGGTCGCCACGCGTGGCCCGAATCAACAGGTAGGTGGCGTATCGGGGTGCATGGGCGCTGTCTTTCTGCCGCTGGTCGGTAATCGACGGCACCGTGCCCTGTCGGTTTTCGGGGAGGTAGAACGCAGCTTCATAGGCCGAAGCGCAATCAAGTGGAATATCCGTGTAGCAGGCCGAGCAATAGTCGGCCGAAGCCGATGACGGAGAGCATTCGTCGAAAAGCGCCGTTCGGCGCGGCACGTTGTAACAGCAGACCGATTGCAGGCGGATGTCGCCCGCGGCAGAACCGACGGAGATGCGGCAGGCGACTTTGGCGACCTGCCGTGTTACTTCGATGGCCGGAAGCATAACCGTGCCGGACGACGGTTCGATACGAACGGTCGTCGCAGCTGCCATCGGCAGGTCGGAGCGATTCGAGGTGAACGGAACTTCATAGGCCTGTAAGGACGATTCCGAGAGGTCGCCCATATCGGCATGGACGTTCGCCACAGCGTAGAGTGCGTATTCGCCCGCCGGACACTTGAAACACAGACGGGAAGTCGTGCCGTAGAGATGGACGCAGGCCGGATGGCTTTTCCCGAAAAGAAAGAGATTGACATCGGCAATGTGGTTTTCATCCGTCGTGCGGGTAACGCTTTCCGCAGCTTCGGGCAACACCTGCAATTCGACCCGTACCGAATCGGTCGCCGCAGGTCGCTCTTCCAACTGGACTTCCGTACAGGAACAAAGCCCGAAAAGGAGGACAGTCAGTAAAAGGACAAGGAAATGTTTCATAATTGTGATTGCTGAATGAATAAAAATCCGACTGCCGCCGGATGAACAGGTGGCAGCCGGATGACAAGCGTTTAGGCTCCCAGTTCGACCGTCTGCGTGATGGGCGATTCCCAGTCAGCGACCGTTACCGAAACCTGACAATCCAGCCCGACCAGACCGGTGATAGTGGCAGCAATACGGTAATAACCGTTGCGGGAAATTCGGCCTGCCTCTTTGCCCGTCAGTTCGATGGGATAAACCACTTCCGAACGGTCGTCCGTCGTCGCATCGTTTCCGTCGAGGTCGTAGGTGGCATGGATTTCCAGCAGCACACGGTCGCTTTCGGACAACACGCCGTTTTCATAACAGTAAAAAAGCGAATGGTATTCGCCCGATTCCATTGCGGGCACCTGCGTATGGGTGAAGTCCATCGCACCGGTCGAAAGATTCGAGTTGTAGAACAGCAGTGTTTGCGAAGCGGCACGGGAAAGTTTTACGGAATTGACAGTAATGGTTCCGCCGTATTTCTGTGCGAAGGTCGGGTCGACGGTCGTCTGAACAGCGACTTTCGCGACGTTGCGCAACAAGCGGATAGGAACGTTCGTCGTGGTGTTGACGGCCCCGACATTGAGGATGTTCATGCCGGTCATCACGAAGCCGCCCGATCGCTTGGCCGAAGTCGATATTTCGGTGAACGTACCGTTGTAGTCGGCAATGGCTCGTTCGACCAGCGCAAGGAGTTCTGCCCGTGTCTGCACGGTGGGGACGTCGTAATTGGCGACGGCATAGAATGCACAGGCTTTGCCGGCAAGCGATTTGGGCAGTGCGAAGGTTGCACTTTTGGCGGCAAGTTCTTCGGAGGTGAAGTCGCGCCGGAGAATCAGGTGGTCGGAATCCGTGTCGAATGCGAAGACAGTGAACGACGAGAGACTTTTCTCCCACGCTTCGGCCGCCGCCGTATCGTCGAAGAACACCCGGGTATCGGCATTATCGGCCAATGTAATGCACACCTGCGGAGTGTCCGAAATCGGAATCGCGGGAGTGATGTTCCCTTCATTTTCCTTTGTGCAGGACGCGAGAAGTCCCAGAGCGACCGTAGCCGCCAAAAATAACTTTTTCATACGATAAATTGATTTTATGCTACTTGCGTAGCGGTTAACAATTATGGCCAGAGACTGTTTTCTCCAACCGGGATTTTGCGATTTTTACATATTCGGGATTCGGTTCGATACCTATGTAATGTCGTCCCAAACGTCGGGCGACGATAGCCGTCGTGCCGCTGCCGAAAAACGGGTCGAGAACAGTACCACCCGGCGGGCAGCCGGCCTCGATGGGTGTCTCGATAAGTTTAGTCGGATAGGAGGCATAGTGGTGTCTGCGGCTGGGCTCCGTCGTAATTCTCCAAACACATCGTTTATTACGCCCGTTTGGGTTGCTATTTATTGTCCCGACCGGATAACCGTATCTTCGATAGGTCTCATCGGGGGCGAACCGTTGCCGATACCGATGAATGGTGCAATCGGCATACGGCTCGAACTGCTGCCGAAAGTCGTATTTCGTAGATTTCGTAAAGAAAAACAGCTTCTCGAAGTCTACCGTAAAACGGTCTTTCGCCGACATGGGTATGACCGATGGTTTATACCAGATGATTTCGTTGCGCAGTATCCACCCTTGTCCGATCATCATCTCGGCGAACAGACCAGGGATATTGCACAGCGACTTGTGGGGCACACGATGTACGGCCATATCCACACGCGGTGTTTTCAGACAAAAGGCGTTCTTCCGACCCGGCCAGTCGTTCGGACGGTTGTACTTGTTGTGCTTGGAATACGAATCGCCGAGGTTCACCCACAGCGTGCCCGTCTTCTTCAGCACACGGCGGCATTCGCCGAATATCTGTACCAAATGTTCTACGAACATCTCGCGCGAGGGCTCCCGCCCCAGTTCTCCCGACCAGCCGCCGCAGAGCCGACACACGTTGAACGCATCGAATGCATGGGCGCACGTGCGGTCGCCGCCGAAGAGGATGGGTTGCAGCCCGTAGTCTCGTAACTGCCAGTACGGCGGCGAGGTCACGATGCAGTCCACGCTTTCGTCCGCCAGCCCTTGCAGGCCGGTGAGCGCATCCGTATTCAATATCATATCGGGTTGCATAGTTAATCAATGATGAATTTCACGCCGATGCCGTACTGCGTGTGGAACCGGCCCGTCGTCGTGCCCCACAGGCAGCGTTCGCGCCCCGACAGCGAGAGGATGATCCGGTCGGTGAGGTAGGCTTCGACTTCCAGCGTAACGGCACCGCCGTAAAGGAAGCGGTCGCGGTTGCGGATCGTGGAGCCGTCATAAAGCCGCTTGTCGCCCCAGTTCACGGTTTCATAGCCTGTCAGGGCGGAGCCTCCGAGGTAGAAGAGGAACGTGTGCGACGGGGCGGCGAAGAACCGGTAGTAGTAGCCGCCTTCGGCCGTGAACTGCGCCGTCGGAATGCGTCCCTGCTTGTAGGGATAGTAGCGCGAGAGGTATTCGACGCCGAAGACCCACTTGTCGGCGTGCTTCGCGTAGCGGTGCATGGCTACGCCGAAATAATACCCCGCATCGCGGCTCGCGGAGGTGCAGAAACCGTCGGCCATGCCGCCCCGAAGTTCGATGCCCCGCATCCCCGGCAAAGCCCGCTGGGCGTGCGCCTCGTATCGGATGACGAAGCACAGGGCCAGCGTCAGAATGAATATCGCCCGTTTCATGCTATTTGACCTTTAATTCGTCGATAACGCGAGCACGCACGAGATCTTCATTCTCGACAGTGAATGTTTGATGACGGCCTCCCTGCTGTTCGTGCAGTTCGACGACGAGGTGTTTGTCGTCGGCGAGGGTGAACTTCGGCAGGGCGAAGACCATGCGTTCGCTGTGCCTGCCGCCGATCACCTGCATGTTGTTATACGCTCTGACGGGCCAGACGACTTGCTCCTGTATGGCCGTGCGCTTGGCGACTTTTTTGTCCACGATTTTGAACGTCTGGTAATCCACATCGAATGGCACGTTGGACGAGTTGTTCAGCTGCATATGGAAATAGAGAAGTCCGTTATGCGAGTAGATGCCTTTTAGAAGATACTGCACCCCGAACCGCTTGCAGCCGATATGCTTTACTTCGCGCCTGTCCTGCTTGTGGATGGACTTCATGATAAGACGCACCAGCAGCGGCGACTCGCTGCCCAGCTCCCGCAGGTAGACCTCCATCGCGTTGTTGGGACGGTTCACCGCCTCGCCGTCATGCAGGAAGTCCGTCATCTCCACGGAGAGTTTCACCGGCTCGTCGGCATACTTGACGTTGAAGGTGTAGTATGCCCCGTCCTCGGTAATGACCGAGAGGTTGCTTTCGCGCGAGAAGTCCCGAAGCGCGGCCTTCACACGCAGGACGTTCTCCGTGCCGTCGGCCTTCGCCGCCAGCAGATCCGCCGACCCCAGATCGACGTAGCGGATAGCCGCGGGGAAGATGATATGCGTCGTCTTATGGAACGTTACCTCCAACGCATAGGGCGGAATCATGCGGTCGAACGTCAGCGGACGGGTAAGTCCCTCGAACAGATCGCCCGTGGAGGGTTGTTCCTGCGCATGAGCTGCGAACATGCACCCGATAAGAGCGAGTGCCAGAAGAATCTTTTTCATGTCTTTTACTGTTTTAATGGTTGATAAATGGATTTTTCAGTGGCTCGATTCCCGTTATTTCTGCGGCGGCAGCAACAGCACGGCATAGTCGGCTTTGAGCGTTACTTTCACCGTGCGCATCTTCTTACTCACATACGACGAAACACCCTGTATGGCACTGCGTCCCAAGTCGGAGAGCAGTTGCGAGCCGGCATCGTCGGTGATGGTGATGCTGCTGCCCATGCCTGAACCTATGTTGGCGGCGATCTCCTTCACAGCGTCGATCTCCTCCGAACCCGGCACGGAGATACCCTCGTTGCCGTCCATGTCGTAGACCAGCAGCTCGATCGGAACGACCGTTCCGGCATGTTGCACGGCACTGACCGTGATGTTCAACCGTTCGCCGGCAATGCGGGCGGCCCCCACGACCACCGTTCCTGCGGGAATCAGTATGTCGCCGGCCGTCATCGCTTCCAGCAGCCGCAGGGCGACCTGCCCGCCGTCGGTAATCGTAACGGTGCGATAGACCGCTGCGCGAATGCCGTTACGCTCCGGCTCCGGGGTCTCCGCTCCGACCGTGTTGAACCCCCAGTTGCGAGGCTTCACGAACTCGGCCTTGAAGACCGAATCGGGCATCGGGGCGGCAAGCAGCGAGACGACGTTGCGGCGCACCTGTTTGACCGGTTGCACGACGGCTTTGCCCGTTACGGCGGTGGATTGCGGCGTGGCGGCCTCCTGTGCGGAGACTTGTCCGCCGTTCATGTAACGGGCGGCGATCTCGTAGGATTTTTCGAGCAGCGCGACCTGCTCCTCCTGTGCGGTTTTGCGCTCCTGCTCCTCTTCGAGCCGACGTTCCAGCTCCTCGATGCGGACCTGCATCTCGCTCTGCCGATCCTCATCGGCGGAGTTGTCCGTATAGAAGCTACCAAGTTGTCGGTTTATGTCGGCATAGGCATCGGCGGACGACCGGAACGCATTCCCGGAGGTTCGGCTTCCGTAACGGGCAGGCGTGTCGGCATAGACCGCGACTTGGGGTTCCGGCGCCGTCTCCTCGCCGTCCAGCTCGAAAGCGAAGTCCTGCAACGAGCGCATCTTATCCTGCTGCTTGCGCTTCATCTCCTCCTGTATGTAGGCATCGCGCTTGTCCTCGACGATACCGCTCTGTTCGGGTGTCGGCAGGTCGGTGTTGAAGCCGGAGGTTGGCTGCTCCGCCTCGCTATTCGGAGCGAATATCAGCCACATGCACCCGGCGAAAGCGAGAAAGAACAACGGAAAGATCACCATCTTCTTCCGGGCCTGCCGCTGTTGCGGCGTGAGTTCCTTGCGCTCTTCGCGTTCGGGCCGCTCATTCTGTTTTTCGTTCGTTGTCATAATTGGAATCGTTTGATTGTTTTATACTGTCCGTTTCGGTCGGTTCCTGCGGCCGCTCCGATGTCAAATACTCGATATGTCGGATCCGCATTCCGTCGTCCGTTCCCTGCCCGAAGCGACGGACGGACGCTACCGTGAAGTAGAGCGACAAACCGGTGAAGAGCACCAGCATCGTCAGGACGACCCTGATCCGGCGGTCGGGAGGCAGAGCCTCGCACTTGCGCCGTAGGAAGCGTTCGATACGCTCCGACAGGATGTCGATTTTCTTGCGTATCATGGCTTACCTCGTCAAAGTCCGCAAATCCCTGTTTTCGAGAATCTCGAACCGCTCCATCGTGAAGCCCTGCGGATTGTTGTCCGAGCGCACCGAGTTGATGAGATCGCAGCGCGTTACGAGGCTCCGCTCGGTGATGTTGCTCTCGCGGACGATCATCTGCCGCGCGTAGGTCGTCGCCCGATAGGGATAGCGCTCGAAGTCGCACACCACGGAATCGACCTCGATACGCTGGTTGATGTTGCCCGACACGATGCGGTTGTAGTAGCCTTTCTCCTGCATGTCCTGAAAGTAGGCGAACGCACTCTTGTCGACCAGAAACAGCGCCCGACGGATGTTGCTCTCGATGGCTGCCCGGTCGGGCGAGAGGGTGAAGAACAGCTCGTGGAAACGCCGGATATGCTCCCGTGCCTCGACGGGGCGGTTCTGCGACAAGTCCTGCGAGAGCGCCAGCATGAGCGACTTGCCCTCGTCCAGCACGTAGATCTTCTGCCGCTGCGCTTCGGCGAAGCGGTAGCTTTTGACGACGCTGAAAATCGCCACGGCCGTACACAGCGCGAGGAAGACGAGACTGAACACCCGTATCTGTTTGAAACTGCTCTCGATGTTTTTCAATGATTTGAATTCCATAATTCCGATTGTTTAAGATTGATTTGTTATCCGCGTGTGGCCAGATTCTGCCCGTTGGGTGCGCCGCCGCTCCCGCCGCTGCCCGAAGAGCTGCCGCCGCTGCGGTGGAATGCCCGGCCGATGGCGTTGCCGGCCATGCCGCCCGCGACGCCCGTGGCAAAGGAACCGGCCCGGTTGATGCCGCTCATCGCGCCGCCGGCACCGCCCGACTGGATCACCCACTCGGCGACGGTGGGAATCGAGAAATAACCGATGATGCCGATAATCAGGAAGACGATGTAGATGCCGCCTCCCTCATCCGGGATATAGGCGGGGTCTTGCAGTGCGGCGATGTCCGCTTCGAGCATCAGGGCTTGGATTTTCGCCAGCACGGCCGAGAAGAGGTCGGCGATCGGCAGCCACAGATAGACGCTGATATAGCGCGAAATCCAGCTCGTGAGCGTGGCGTGGAATCCGTCGTAAACGGACAGGGCGAACGACAGCGGCCCCAGAATGGAGAGGACGACCAGAAAGAACGTCCGCAGCGTGTCGATAGTCAGCCCCGCGGCGTTGAACAGCAACTCGAAAAAGTCGCGCACCAACTTCCGGAACCACATCTTCACGTCGTGCCACGTCCGCTCGGCCCACATGCTGACGATCTCGCCCAAATCCGTGATGCCGAGGTCGGCGAGCTTCTCGTCATAGGCCTCATCGTCCACCAGCCACGCCTTGCCCTCGCGTACCCGCGCTTCGTATTCCAGATCGTCTTTCTGCTGTTGGTAGGCCCGTAAGTCCATCGTCTGACCCTCCAAGATGGCGTGCGTACCCTGCACCACGGGCGACATCACGGCATTGATCGTCCCCAACACGACCGACGGAAAAAATAGGATGCACAAACCTATCGCAAAAGGCCGCAACAGCGGGAAGACGTCGATCGGCTCGGCATTGGCCAGCGCTTTCCACACGCGGTAGGCGACGTAGAACAGTGCGCCCAGACCGGCCACGCCTTTGGCCACGCCGATCATATCGCCGCACATGGGCAGCATCTCCACATAGAGATTCCGCAGCACCTGATGCAGGTTGTCGAAGTTCATAGCTAACGGCATCATGGCTACCAGTATCTTTCGTTGGGACTGCCGTACAGAGCCAGCACGCGGCCGGCATCACCTTTGTCGCGGCTGCGGATATACGATACGGAGATCGTCTTACGCGTGAAGTAGCGCGTCAGGTTTCGGTATTGGAGCATACGGTTATAGACCTGATCGATCACCTCCATGCGCTCCTTGTCCGAGAGCGAAAGACCGTTGCCGCCCGTAACGACCGTTTTGAGTTCCGTAACCAGAGCGCCGCCCTCCTCCAACAGCCGCGCATAGCCCGCGGAGATGGCCGCCAGTTCGTCCACCGTGAAATTCGGGTCGGAGACCATCTTGTTGAAGCCCGACACGTAGATGTCCGTGATTCCGCTGACCATCTCGATCGTCATCTTCACCTTGCGGGCATCCTTGACCAGATTGCTCACCGACTTCAAGGCGTCGTAGTAGGCCTTGCTCTGCTGGTAGATTTTCACGCTCTCCTGCAACGACTTGACCATGTTGCTGGCCGTCGTCGAGCTTTGGATCACGTTCCGTATGTTCTGCGTCAGGTTGGACGGGTCGATGACCGTCCACTGCGCGTGTGCCTCGTACATGAAGCCGCAAAGGGCCAGACACACCGTCATTATCCATCGTTTCATATGATTTCGTTTTTCGTTCGTTAATACTCGGACTGTTCGTCCGTTCTGTAATAATCGCCGTAGAGGGAGAGCCGAAGCACATCCCGCCCGGCATCGTAGGCCAGCCCGACGAAGCCGTAGAGGTCGAAATACCGGATGTTACCCCAATATTTCCGGATGGGGAGCACGTAGCGCGTCCTTGCGTCGTACGACAGTTCCAGATGATATCCTCCGCCCTTGCGCGTGCGGTTGCGGAATATCCGGATGCGGGGTGCGCCTTCGCGGCTCTCCCATGTTCCGACGACCTCGCACAGCCGAAAGTCGAGGTGTGCCGCCATAGGGTCTCCGATACGTCTGCAATACATGGCCTGCCTCCTTTCGTTTACCCGTTGCGTTCGGCTATCTGCCGGATGGCCGCCTCGATGTCCCCGTCGAGTTGCTCGGTCAGACGCTGCACCTCGACCTTCTCCGTTTCTTCGGTGGTATAGGCGAGGTACTCCGATCGACTGACTTCCGTAGCGTAGACCGCCGACTGCATGCCGCCCAGCCCGATCCACACCTCCTTGTACTTGCGCGAGGGGTCGTTCGACTGGTTGATGGAGAGAATCTGCGCTTTCTCCTTGTCCGTCAGTCCGAGCAGCGACTGTATGGCATCGAAGCGATTCATGAACTTGCGCTGGTCGAGCAGAATCTTACAGTCCGAATTGTTGATGATCGCCTCCTTGACCACCGGACTGGAGATGATGTCCTCGACCTCCTGCGTAACGACGATGGCCTCGCCGAAATACTTGCGCACGGTCTTGTACATGTATTTCAGGTACTCGGCCATATTGGCGGACGACAGGGCTTTCCACGCCTCCTCGACGATGAGCTGCTTGCGCACGCCTTTCAATCGGCGCATCTTGTTGATGAAGGCCTCCATGATGATGATCGTAACCACGGGAAACAGCTCCTTGTTCTCCTTGATGGCGTCCACCTCGAAGACCACGAACCGCTTGTTCAGCAGGTCGATGTTGGCCTTGGAGTTGAGCAGGAAGTCGTAGCGCCCGCCCCGGTAATACTGCCGCAGGGTGATGAGCATGTTGTCGATGTTGAAATCCTCGCGGCTGACCTTGATGTCGCGATCCTCCAACTCGCGGCGGTAGTCGTCGCGCATGTACTCGTAGAAAGTATCGAAGCAGGGGACGATCGTGCGGTCGCGGCGGATACGCTCGATATAGGCGTTCACGGCACTGCCCAGCTCGCCGCTCTCGGTCTTCGTAACCTTGTCGTCCTCGGTTTTCCAGAGCGTCAGCAGCAGCGTCTTGATGCTGTCCTTTTTCTCCACGTCGAAGATGTAGTCGTCCGTGTAGAAGGGGTTGAAGCTGATCGGCCGCTCCTCGGTGTAGGTGAAGTAGATGCCGTCGGCGCCTTTGGTCTTGCGGCGCACCAGCTCGCACAAACCCTGATAGCTGTTGCCCGTATCGACGAGTACGACGTGCGTGCCTTGTTCCCAGTACTGCCGGACGAGGTGGTTCATGAAGAACGACTTGCCCGACCCCGACGGCCCCAGCACGAACTTGTTGCGGTTGGTGATGACGCCCCGCTTCATCGGCAGGTCGGAGATGTCCAGATGGAGCGGCTTGCCGCTGATGCGGTCGCACATCTTGATGCCGAACGGACTGACGGAAGACTTGTAGTTGGTCTCCTCCGAGAAGAAGCAGACCGCCGGCTCGACGAACGTATAGAACGATTCCTCGGCGGGGAAGTCGCCCGCATTGCCCGGCATACCCGCCCAGTAGAGCGTCGCGGCGTCCACGGTGTTGTGGCGCGGCCGGCACTCCATCAGTGCGAGCTGGCTGCCCACGTCGTTGCGGATATGCCGCAGTTCCTCCTCCTCGTCCGACCACGCCATGACGTTGAAGTGGGCGCGGATGGATTGCAGGCCGAACGAATGCGCCTCGTTCAAATAGCGGTCGATCCACTCCTTGTTGATCTGGTTCGAGCGCGAGTAGCGCGACAGCGACTGCATGTTGCGCGCCCGCTTCTCGAACATTTGCAGGTTCTCGTCGCTGCTCTCCAAAAACAGATACTGGTTGTACATGTGGTCGCACGAGAGCAACAGCCCTACCGGTGCGGCGAACGACAGCAGGCAGTCCGAGCGGTCGGTCGAAAGACGCTCGTAACGCATCTCCGTACCGACGCGACCCGGCAAGTCCTCCGTATCGGAGAGCGTATGCAGGCAGACCCGTTTGTTGCCCACACGCAACGTTTCGGCCCCCAGCTCGACATCTTGCAGCGACGTAGTATCCGCGAGCGACAGCGAGAAATACTTCTCCAACAACCCCGGCCGCTCTGCCGTGCCCGTGATCTCGTCGCCCGACAGGCGGGTGATAGTGATGAAGCCCGAATCGTTCAGGATACGCTCGAACTGATCTACGGCTTCCAGAAACTTCGTCGTCGATTCCCGGTCGACCTCTTTGGGGATGATGTTGCCGCGGCAGAGGGTCGAGAAGCTCGACTGCATGCGCATCCGCTCTTTCGTCGTCTTCGTCAGGAACAGAAAACACGAGTGGTTCAGGTAGGGCCGTTCGTTGAAGTGCCGCTCGTAGCTGCGCGAGAGGAAACTCATCTCCCCGTCGCCCGTCTGCGGGCGGTATTGCTCACGAATGAACCAGTCCTGCTTATGGACGATGCAGTATTCGGGCAGCACCTTGACGGCCTTGCACCACGCGGCATGGATCGCCTCGTACTCGGCGGAGGTTACGGTGAACAGTTCGGGCAGTTCCACCCGATAGGCGACCGTGATGTCCGCGTCCTTGCTGACGATGCAGCCGTTCTCTACCGCCAGCAGCGGAAACTTGCTCTCGATGGTGGCGGCTTTCAGTAGGTTTCTCATCTTTGCTCCTCCTTTCTTTTTGCGGGGAAGAGACGGCGCGGAGCCTTGCGGTTGATGAGGTAGTGCGGGTGCTGACGCTTGGCCAGCAGCTTCATCAGTCCGTGCTCGCCGTAGCGGGCGTTCAGACGGAATGTCAGCCACACCAGCACCGAAGCCGCCGCCACGCCGAAAGCGATGCACACCCACTGATCGACGCCCGCCATGTAGAAGACGACGAACAGCACGAACACGGCGAGCAGACCTCCGGCGAAGAGGAAGAGGTACTGCGCTTTCAACCCTTTGAACTCCACGCTCTGACCGATTCCCTTATTGATTCCGTATTCCATAGTCAGACCGGATTACAGGAAGAAAGAGCGCAGGATCGTAGCGGCGACGATGAGAAAGATGCAGGCCCCGAACCACGAGGCCGCCGTCTTGGAGGTATCGGGGTCGCCGGAGCTGAACTTGTTGTAGACCTTCATGCCGCCGATAAGGCCCACGACGGCGCCGATGGCGTAGATGAGTTTCGTGCCGGGATCGAAATAGCTCGTTACCATGTTGGTGGCGTCGTTGATACCGGCCAATCCGTTTCCTTGTGCGAAAGCGGAGGAGACGGCGGACAGAAACAGGGCCGCCGAGGTGAGAATCTTCTTCTTTTTCATAACTCGATGATGTTTCGATTGTGGCACGGGGCCGATAGGCCCCGCACCGGGTTCAACTTGTCTTGTCGGATTTTTCAGTGGCTTGCGAATGATTTCGCCGCTATCCGTAATCCCGCTCTTTCATCTTGTTCTGCATTTTCGGTTACACATAATCGCGGACGTCGAATCCGTCGGGAACAGCACCTTGCGGAGATGGGCTTTCCGCACCCGCTGCGGTCATTCGCCGATGGAATGCCGAGAGGTAGGTGTCGATCAGGTTCTTCACCCTGTCGTTCCCGTCGGGACAGCCCGAAACGATCGCCTCGAACAAGTCGGTCTCTTTCAGGCCCAGAAGGATGCGTCCCGTCTCTTCCTTCTGCTCATCTGTGATAGGTGGATCGTGTACCACATGGCGGTAGACTTCGCCCATTTGCTCGAAACTGACCCCTTGTGCGAGCGAGCGCCCAAGAAGGGGCAGCTCTTCGGTATCGTCCTCGTCGTCCGGCTCTTCCGCTTCCGTGTCCGGGAAAGGTTCGTCGTAAAGCGGATAGTAGATGTCCAGCGGCTCGTTGTCCTCGCCCGCGGGAGCATCGCCGAATACCTCGTCCAAGTCTTCCGGCGGTATCTGCCGGGGGTGTTCGGGTACACTTGCGGAAGCAAATATAGGCTCTTTTTCAGCTCCTTTTTCGGTTTCCGCCGCTACGGCCGCTTGTGGCTGCGAGCGGCGTCGGTCGAGGACGAAACGGCTCTTGCCGATGATCTCCCGGCGGCGGACTTTTTCGTCCGGCGCAGGGGGCTTGCCCGTGCTGTCGTTCCTGCTCTCCCGCAAGAGATAATACGCTGTCCACAAGGCGTAACCGACAGCCGCGACGGTAAGCGTCCACAACATACAGGTCGTTGTCATGACTGTCATCGGAAAATGTCGTCGTTACGTTTTTTATACAACTCGGAGATCTCCTCCTGAAAGGTGGCGAAATGGTGTTCCAGCACGTTGTCGAGGTAGCTGTACAACGACACCTCGTTTCGGCCGATCACCTGCACGATGCGCGTAAGGCGTTCATGGAACTCCTTGCGGATGTAGACCGTCTTGCCGCTGCGGGTGTTGGAGGCCGCATGGCGGATGAAAAGACTTTCGTAATCCGCGCCCTTGCCTTTTCGGCGACGTGTATCGTCCTTTGGAGAAACTGCACAGGGAACGGTATCGACGGGTGTCGTCCGCACGGTTTTCTCTTCGATCGGTCCGCTTGCAGAGAGTGCACTTTGCACTCTTCGGCGGTAATGGAGTACACGGAAAATGAATGGTGCGGCGACCAATGCAGTAGCCGCTGCGACCGTAGCGATGATAATGATATTCTCTGACATGGATTCACTTTTTTAAGATGTTGATGCCTTTATGTTTTTCGTCGTAGAGACGGGTGATTTCACCGCCGTAAGTGTCGAAATGGTGCGCCAGCACATTGTCGATATACCCCGACAACGACACCTTGCCGTCCCCGATGACCCGGCAGACGGACTGGATCGTATCGTGGAACTCCTGGCGGATATAGACCATCTTACCCATACGGGCGATAGTACGCGGCTCCCGGATAAAGAGTGTTTCGTAGTCTTGCTCCCTGCTGCGCCTGCGGCGGGTATCTTCCCGAACAGCCTCCGGTCGGGCAGGCGCATCGTCGGCATCGTTCTCCCGAACGAGTGCGTCATGCTCGGTCGGCTCGTCCTGCAAGAAAGAGGCGATGATCGACTTTTCGTCGATGTCCTCTTTTTTTACCGTTTTCGCCATGATATTACAGGTTTACGATGGTTAGGATTTCCTCGATGAGCGTATCCAGATTGCTGCCTCGGAGCAACGACCGGTCGGCCGGAAAGACCGTGGAACGGAACAGCGCCCTGTGGGACGTCGGCAACTCGCGGCGGAATCGCTTGCTGTCCGGCAGAAAGGTTTTGAGAACATCGAGACCCAACTGCGCGATGACCTGCTCGTACACGGCATAGAGTTCCGACTTCTCGCGTCCGTCGACCATATTCCATATCAGGTGCAGCCCTCGGATGCGGGACTTGCCCGAAGCGATGATTTTCTCCTGCAAGCGGGACGCGAACCGCAGCGTACTTTCCAACACGACCCGATCAGCACTGATGGGCGCAAAAATGTAATCCATCAGCGAAAGCGTATAGATGACGCCTTCCTTGTTCACCGTGCCGGGCAGGTCGAAAAAGATGAAGTCGTACTTCCCCTTATCCATCAATGTACGACCCGTCTCCGCAGCTTTTTCGGGGAGGCTCCTTACAACCGGATACATCTTCTTGTTCAGCCGTGTGAACTGCTCGTAGGCCATCATCTTGTAGTAGTCGTCCTCGGTAGCCATGCGAAGATCCCGCTCCCGCATCTCGGCGATGCTGTATTGAGGATAATCGCAGTCCACGACAGCCACATCGTATCCTTTCACATAATGCAGGTACGAAGCGACCAGTACCGTAAGGGTCGTCTTGCCGGCTCCGCCCTTTTGGGTGGAGAATGCAACGCACAAATTTTTCTTTTCCATCGTTCAATCGTTTTTACAGTTATACATAAGGTTGATCGTATTTACAGTTATTCAGTCAGTCGGTCGGTCAGTCAGCTATTCGACCGATCGTCTTATCGGCCGGACATACGGTCCTATCGTCGGTTGTATGACTGTATGACCGTTTTATCGTTTGACCGGCTGGCCGTATGACTGGGCAAACGCTCATACAACTATGTTGTCGGTCGGATAACCCGATAGCCGGATATGTGGTTATGCGGTCAGCCGGGTGTATGGTTGTATGTTCGATTGATTGCATAATCAGTCGTATGATCGATTCCGAGAACAAAGAAAGCCCTTGTCGGGCTCCATTATACGCTCGCTTTTCGCTATGGACGCTTGTGGCATCGAAGTGGCATCGATCGGCACAATGTCATGTTATACAGTCGATTGAATAGGTCGGTATCTTTGCTCCGTGAAACGATTCCGACGTGGATTGCAGCCGCCTTGCCCGTTTTTACGGCGGCAGGTTCGATAGCTCGTCCGACGGGCGGACGAAATGTGTTTGCAAAGGGCAAACAGCAAGCTGTGTTTTCCGTTACCCGAAACTATTTCCGTAACGGAAAACAGCTTGCCCGCAAGGGGGTGAAAGCACCTCCGAAGTCGGCGCTTTTCGATAGGCGGCTTCGCCACGAACGAATCGCAATTTTCAGTAATCGGCGAGGCGACAGCCTCACCCTAAAAATTTCGATTATGGAGAAAAGCAGACCGACCCGCAAAAACGGATACCGCTTCGCATTGCGTTATGGTACGATTCACCGATATGGAACACGCCCGATTTCTGACGATGTACGAGCAATCGGGACTGCTGTCGAAAGCTGCTTTCATCAAGGCACGAGTCTTCGGCGACGTGTTCCGTGTGATAAAAAACGACCGCGGAACGATGGAATATGTAGCCAAGCTGACGCAGTTCCACGCTCAATTCCGAGCCGTAGGAACCAACTATAATCAAATCGTGAAGCTGCTGCACACCCATTTTTCGGAGCGAAAAGCACTCGCTATGCTCTACAAATTGGAGAATGAAACGCGCGAACTGGCTGCGGTCGGGCAACGGATCATTGCGCTTTGCGAAGAGTTCAGAGAGCGATGGTAGCCAAGATCACCACCGGAAATAACATCTACGGAGCACTTGCCTACAACCAGCAGAAAGTAAATCGTGGCAACGGCGAGGTGCTTCTGACGCATATTCTGCGGGAGCCGACCGACGGACTGTTCAACGTCGCCCAGACGGCCGAAGAACTTTTGCGCTGGATGCCGCAGCACTACCGCACCGAAAAACCGGTCGTCCACATCTCGCTCAATCCCGACCCCGAAGACCGTCTGACCGACGAACAGTTTGCCGAAATAGCCGAGAAATATATGGAGCGTATGGGCTGGGGCGAACAACCCTACATCGTATTCAAACATACGGACATCGACCGCCGGCATATTCACATCGTATCGATGCAGGTCGGGCCAGACGGACGCAAAATTAAAGACAGCCATCGTAACGAACGCAGCGTCGCCGTTACCGAAGAGCTGGAACGCGAATACGGATTATGCCCGGCCAAAAGTCGGAAGCGAACGGAGGATTGGCGGTTGACGGCCGTCGACATCTCCAAAGGCGATTTGAAACGTCGGATCGGAGCCGTCGTGAAACCGGCTGCCGCCATATATCAGTTCCAGACACTCGGCGAGTTCCGAGCTCTGCTCTCACGATACAACGTCGGGGTGGAGGAGGTGCGCGGCACGCGCAACGGCATACCGTATCGAGGCTTGCTCTACACGGCGTTGGACGAAAGCGGCGACAAGGCCGTGGCGGCTCCGCTCAAAGCATCCGTATTCGGAAAGGCGGTCGGCCTCGAAGAACTGGAACGGCACATGGCCCGCTGCGGCGAACGCTTCAAACAAAGCGACGAACGGGAACGACTTCGGCACCGGGTCGATGAAGCATTGAGCGAAGCGACGACCGAACAGACCTTGCGCGAACGCCTGCAAGCGTTCCGCATCGACCTTTATCTGCGGCGCAACGATACGGGACGTATCGTGGGCGTTACGTTCATCGACCACGAAAACCGTTGCGTTGCGAACGGTTCGCGCTTGGGCAAAGCCTACTCGGCCAATGCGTTCGAGGCGCGGTTCGGCAGGCGGCAAACTGCCGGTGCAGATACCCGCTCGGTACGGTCGGAGCCGGAAAACAGGCCGAGCGAAGAACGCAAAACGAGAAACGCACGAAACAGAAAATTATAAACCGAATTTATTCATCACTAAAACTCACTCTTATGCAACAGGAAGACGACCTTCGGGGTCTGGCCAAAGTCATGGATTTCATGCGGGCATTGAGCATCTTGTTCGTCGTAATCAACATCTACTGGTTCTGCTACGAACAGAT
>CANQGQ010000027.1 GCA_947623305.1 uncultured Alistipes sp.
GCCGACATATTGCCACGCAAACGGTTTGCTACCTCCCAAAGCTGGTCACGGAGTTTCTGTTGTAATTCTTCGCTCATATTTAATCCCAATTAAAAGTTCTTATTATACTGCGCAACCTCTCCATTATTCGTGTCAACGCCTTTCGGGTCTTAATCAGTCCGAGGTGCTTCTCTTTGAGTGCCTTTTGTATGATTTCCGGCTGTTCCTTTTGCAAATAGTCATACTCTTTGATGTAGAGATTCAATACTTCGGCTGAAATCTGTTCTTCATCAGCTAAATCTGTTACAGCCTTATTGCGTTCGGATACGATATACCGGTTCAAACGCTCCTCTAATTCATTTGTGCCGTCAGCCTTATTGCGCCCATTCATGAAGTTTTCCTTGTCTTCATCCACATTCTTTTGGATAAAGCCGTCAATGAGTTTGGCTTTACCACGCATCCCGGCATCCTTAATCATTGTATCAATGATATGCTGGCGTTTGGCTGCATAATCATCGCTATATGGGTCAAGGTCGGCAATGAGTTCAAGGATGTAAGCCACATTGATAATGTCGCTGTGCAGGAGTTCAAGACAGAAATCTATATCTTCCAATCCTTGATTATTACCGTATGGTGCAGGGTCTTCCTCTACGCTTGATGGTGTGGCTGGAGGATTGATAAAGCCAACTGTTATGTCGAGGTATTTACTCTTATAATCATTGAACTGTTGCTCTGTCAGACCAAGGTCATCTGCATCTTCGCTATAATCTTCGTATATCTGAATCTCTGCGTGCTTACGGATAATATCACGGAAAGCAAGCACAAAATTCTTCTTGTCGTTTTCACTTTGCAGAAAGTCTATGCTGCCGGGCGAAGGATATTTTTGAAGAAACCTTGTTGTCAAAGCCCTATATTCCTGCTTTACTGCCTCAAACGGTGGACGTACTATGTCTTCGAGGTTATCAGAATTGCTAAATAGCTTGATAGACGTATCAACATTGTTTTTCAAATCACGGAAACAAACAATTTTACCAAAACGTTTTTTCTCGTTCAATACTCGGTTGGTACGGCTGAATGCTTGCAGCAAACCATGATACTCCATATTCTTATCCACATAGAGCGTATTCAGTTTCTTGCTGTCGAAACCGGTCAAGAACATACCCACGACAAGGCAAAGGTCAAGCGGTTTCATGTCCGCTTTCTTCTTTTTCATGCGCAGGTTGATGTCATCATAGTATGCTCGGAAATTCTCAGTAGTGAAAGCTTTTCCGAACATTTCATTGTAATCATCCATGATTGCTTGCAGTTCGTCTGCTTCGCCTACACTTTGACTGGTATATTGACCTGTACCCATACCTGTTTGGTCATCATCCTGACTACTGTTGGCTGCGTATGTAAACTATGGTACGTGGTGCGCTTCGATGCCTCGCACAGCGTCGAAGAGGTGGCGGCGCGGCTTTCGGCCGTGAGCGAAGTGCAGCAGATATCGGTCAACCGCACCTTGCAGCGGGCCTACACGGGCACGGCACATCCGCTGTCGGCATCGGCATATGCCGCGCTGTTGCAACGGCAGACGCGGGCGGGCGGTACGGATCCGCTGCTGCCGCTGCAATGGGACCTTGCCAACGACGGCACGTTGTTCGACGGCCGGTATGCCGACCCCGGCCTGCCGGAGCCGACAACGCCCAAGTCGGTGGCAGGTGCCGACGTACAGTGCCTGAAAGCGTGGGAGAAGTGCATGGGCGATCCTGCGATTGTCGTCGCTGTGCTCGACGAGGGAGTCTGCCTGGAACACGAGGACCTGCAGCACAGCCTTTGGGTCAACGAGGATGAAATCGACCGCTCGCAGCAGGACAACGACGGCAATGGATACGCCGGCGACCGGTATGGATACAACTTTGCCAACGGCACGGGCATCATCACATGGGACAACATCAACGACACGGGGCATGGCACGCACGTCGCCGGACTCATCGCTGCCTGCAATGGCAACGGCACCGGCATCGGCTCCATAGCCGGCGGTACGGAGCAGGCACCAGGAGTGCGCATCATGAGCTGCCAGATCTTTTCGGGCAGCATCTCCGCGGACGTGCTGACCTCCGTGCGGGCCATGAAATATGCCGCGGACAACGGAGCCGTCATTCTGCAGTGCAGCTGGGGCTACCCTTCGGGCGCCTCCAATCCCTACGAAAATGTACCCATGTACTCGACCGAGGAGGAGTGGGAAACCTACTCGCCGTTAGAGAAGCTGGCCCTCGAATATTTCGTACACCATGCCGGATCGCCCAACGGACCCATTGACGGGGGCCTGGTTATCTTTGCCAGTGGCAATGAATCCGCGCCGATGGCCGCTTTCCCCGGTGCGGCGAATATGTGCATTGCTGTTTCGGCGACGGCGGCGGACTTCACGCCTGCCGTCTACACCAATTACGGTACGGGCGTTGACATCGCAGCTCCGGGCGGCGACCAGAATTACTATTACGACTACGGCCCCGAGGCTGTCGCCCGGGCGGTCGGCGTCTCCGTGCTGCAGGACGACGAACACACGATCGGCGAATTGGGATGCATCCTCTCGACCCTGCCGAAAACCGTCAGCCCCTCGGGCTACGGATACATGGAGGGCACTTCCATGGCCTGTCCGCATGTCTCCGGCGTTGCGGCGTTAGGGTTGTCGTATGCCGCGAAATTGCGTAAGCACTTCACGGCCGAAGAATACCGGAATTTGCTTATCAGCACGGCCCGTCCATTTGTCGGAGACCTTGAAACCGGCTGGCCGGGGAGCAAGACCTACTATACCTACGTTATGGAGTTGGGAACGAAAATCCGTCAGAACCTGATGCTTTCAGCCTACCGGGGCCGCATGGGCGGTGGACAGGCGGATGCCGCGCGGTTGCTGGAGGCTGTCGGGGACGAGGCGAACGGATGCCCGGTAGCTTTCCCCAACCTCTACATTGCACCGGAAAAGACGGTCGAACTGACGCCGGCAGCCTATTTTGCGGACGGTGAGTCGCTCACCTATACGGTTGATATTGTGGATACGTCGGTGGCCTCCTGCACCGCTGTAGGCCCGAAACTCCGTTTCACGGGACTGAAGGAGGGCACTACGATGGCCTCCATTCGTACCAGCAACGGCACGACACAGGCATTCTGCATCACGGTGCGCCGCAATGCCAGCGGAAACGGCTGGCTGTAGTGCAGCGGCGAAACAGCGTAGAGGATGAGACGGCCCTGTCATATCATGCTGCTGGGGCTGCTGACGATGGGGTCAGCAGCCTTGTCAGATGCGCAGACGACGGACGTGGTGCGCGCACGCATCGACAGCGTGGTAAACCCCCGTCGGGTCGCAGGGCATGAGTCTATGCGATTCAATGTGGAACGCCTCGACCTCGGCACGGTGTCCGAGGAGACGGTGCCGCCCGTCTGCACATTCGTATGGCGCAATGTAGGCTCCACGCCGCTCGTCGTTACGCGAGTCGCGGCCTCGTGCGGCTGCGTCACGGCGGAATTTGACCGGCAGCCTGTGCCGCCAGGTGGTGAGGGACGTATTGAGGCGGTTTACCACCCGCAGCGGCATCCGGGACACTTCGACCGCCGGATTTTCGTCTACACGCAGCTCTCGGCGGCACATCCGACGGCCATCCTCTCGCTGACGGGATTCGTGGAGCCTGCGAAAGAGCAGGCATATGCCTATCCCGTAGCAGTAGGAAAGACGCTGCGGTTGCGTTATGGCGAGGTGCGTTTCGATGGCACGCATACGCAGATCGAACGCATCGTCTGCCTGAATACCGGGGATGTGCCGCGCACGGTGCAGGCGGATAGTCTGCTAACACCGCCTTACATCGCGGTAAGCTGCGAGCCGGAATACCTTGAACCGAATGCCGAGGGGGATATTGTCATCCGCTTCCTCCCCGAAAGAGCACCGGAAAAGCTGCCCGATCGCCTGCCGCTGATGCTGACCGGCGGAGCAGGCGATGAGGACGTGGCACCACGACAGCGCACCGTCCTCCTTCGATTCGGCACTGTCGGACCGGAAACGGAATGACAATAAGGACTGCTGTGCACCGGAGGATATCAAGAGAGAGACGGAGATGACCGTGAGACGCTCCAAAGACAGTGAATTGCAAAAAAGGCGAGAAAACAGAGGGACGTTGTCCGATTGCCCGATAGTGATGGGACACGCGTCCTGAATTAAACGAACGAAAAGATTAGAAGATGAAAACATTTGCGTACATTACCCTTGCCGTACTGCTTGTCATCGTGTGCGGAGGGTGCAGCGACAGCGACGAAATGCCCTCGGAACCGCTGCTGCCTGTTACGGCCAACAACCTCGCAGGGGTATGGCGTCTGAAGACATGGCAGGAGGCCGAACGCCCTGCAGAGAGTTTCGTATACATCGAGTTCATCCGCAAAGACCAGCGGTTCAGGCTGTACCAGAATCTCGACAGCTTTGGGCCCGTACAGAAGAGTGGACGTTTTGCAATTACGACAGACGAGCACCTCGGTGCCATCCTTCATGGAGAGTACGATTTCTCATACAATCAACAGTGGAACAACCGTTACGTTGTGCATGACCTGACGCAGCACAGCATGACATGGGTGGCAGTGGGCAATGAGCATGATATCTCGGTATACGAACGGTGCGAGGCCCTGCCGTCAGAAATCGAGAGTCTCTTTCCCGACACGGACGGGGCGGACTGACCGCCCCGCGTGCCGTCATTCAGCGCATAGGGCGGCGCAGCACAATTCCACGGCCGCAATTGGCCGAGAGCCCAGCTATGATGCGTTGCGGGCGGCTGTCCAGCGCATCACCTCGGTGCAAATCCTAGGTAATGATGCAAAAAGTGGTATTTGGATAGGGTTATAATCGGCTGTATATTTGTATATTACGGCGATATTTTAGAGATTAGTAGAAACCGGTTTCTACTAATCTCTATTTTTATGGTAAAAAGACGTAAACTTAGATGTCCTCATTGTGGGATTTTAGACACTATCAAGAAGGGGAAACGCAAAGGATATTCTCGTTATTTTTGCAAGAATTGCAAGAGCTATTTCACCGATAGACGACCTCATATATCAGAGCGAAATATGTTTGTATGGTTAGAATATTGGGTACGAGATAAATTGAGTATTTCCCGGATTGCAGAACAAAGTGGTTATAGCGAACGAACTCTAAAAAATTATTTTTACAAAGTATTACCTGCCTGCCCAACCTGGCAGATTCAGAAACGAGAACAAGTCAATCTTTTGATAGATGGAACATACTTTACAAACAAGGTGTGTCTTCTATTATATCGAGACCACAATATCAAGATGACGATTCTTTATCGCCTTACCAAGCGAGAGGCTCTTCGCGATTAAAAAGAGGACTTGCAAGCAATCAAGGATGTAAGGTATAGCGATAGAGAGCGTAACCTGTGATGGCGCTGCTAATATCATCAGAGCTGTGCGAGAGGTGTGTCCGGAGGCTGTTTTACAGCGATGCACGTTCCATGTCGCACACGAAATACAGGCTTGGCTGACGAAGGAACCCAAGAGTGATGCCGCACGGGAACAGTTGGAAATAGTGCGGTATCTGACCTATGTGGAGACTAATGAAGATGCCCAAATATGGATGAGGGCGTTTATCGAATAGTATAGGAAATACGAGGAGTTTATAAACGCGAAGAGCATGGATGAAGAGAGCGGACGATGGTGGCACACACAAGATGCTGCATCGTAGCGCGACACATATAATGCGGGCGATGCCTGATATGTTCAGTTATACGAGGTATCCGAATGTACCGAAAACATCCAACTCGATAGAATCGTTTTTCGGGCATTTGAAAGACAACTTGCGATTGCATCGAGGATTATCCAACGAACATTTCAAAGACTTTGTGAAGTGGTATCTTTTTCTGCAAAGTAATCAAGGAATACCAAGCAAAAAATAGGGCGAGAAAAACTTAATTTCTCGCCCTTATTTTTGCAACTAAAAAGAGCCACTTTTTGCATCATTGCCAAATCCTATGGGTATTGCGGATATGTCCCGCCTCGTCCCCTGCTTTCACCCGGGTTAGCAGTTTTTTTTCAGTCGTGATGAATTCCGTGGACTCCTTTTCACAAACGTCATCCACAGTCTCTTTTACAGTATCCGCCTCAAGATTCCCTATGACGACCATGCGCAGATGGCCCGCCTTGTGGCCTTGCTTTCCCTTAAGATTACGACCTGAATTGTTCGCCTCCTTGCGGATAATCACTTTGTTTTTCCGCTTGCCGCTCCTGCAAATTCGGTCTCCTACATGCGGGTGCTACTCTACCTGCCAGCCGCCACCGAGGGCTTTGTAGAGTGCGACTAATGCCAGATATTCGTCGCGAATGGCATTGCTCAACCCTACTTGGGCGTCGAAATAGCGTCGCTGGGCATCCAACACGTCGATGTAGTTGATGCTCCCGCCGCGGTACTGCAAATTCGCCAAATGGACGTACTCGCGGGCCGCATTGCGCAGGTCTGCCTTCAGACGGGCCGTTCCGCGTACGCTCCGATAGGTTACGATTGCGTCGTTTGCCTCCTTGAAGACATCCAGCACTTTTTGTTCGTAGGCCAGCCGGGATTGTTCGTAGGCTGCTATGGCTGCCTTGTAGGCCGCTTTCTTGCGTCCGAATCCGAAAATCGGCGCCGTAAGCGACCCCGCGGCATAGGAGAAAGGGGACTTCAGCAGTCCCTGCACGGCGTCGTTCTCCCAGCCGCCCGTGAGTCGGAACACCAGGCGCGGGAAACGGTCGGCATAGGCGATGCCCACGCCGGACAATGCCGCACGCAAGCGCGCCTCTGCGGCCCGCACATCGGGCCGGCGTTGCAACAGTTCGGAGGGAATGCCTACCGGAAGGTCATCGAGCGGCATATCGACCAACTCGATGGTGCCGCGCGGCATCCGGGTACCGGGATAGTCGCCCGTCAGCAGCGACAGGGCGCTCTGCGTGATTTCAATCCTCCGCTCAAGGTCCGGAATCATCGCGGCGGTCGTGGCATACTCCACCTGCGCCTGCTGGTAGACCGTCTCGGAGGTCAGGCCTCCCTCGAAGCGCAGCTTTGCCTTTGCAACGTCTTCACGGCGGGTTTGCAGCGTACGCTGCGCGATGGCCAGCTCGTTGTCGAGGGCGACCAACCGGAAATAGGCCGTGGCCGTTTCAGCCACGAGCACCATGCGCATGGCCCGTTCGTCCTCCACCGTCACCATGTACTCCGCGGCGCCGCGGCGCTTGGCCCAGCGCAGGTTGCCCCACAAATCGGCCTCCCAGCGCACCGTCGCCGTGAGGTCGAACTGCGGGTCGCGCACCGATGCCTCACCCTGGTAGTCGTTGGTCTCGTTCTCGGCCAGCACCTCGACCGACACCGCGGGCAGCCGTTCCGCCTTGCGCACGCGGTATAGTTGGCGTGCCTGCTCCACGCGGGCCGCTGCGGCGCGGATATCCCGGTTGTAAGTCAGCGTCCGCTCGATGAGCCGACACAGCGCCGTATCGGCGTAAAACTCCCACCAAGCCCTATCTGCCGCCGTCAGCGAGTCGGCACGTCCGGCAAGCTGCCCGGGAAGCTGCAGCTCGGGAGTCCGGCAGTTTTTCACCGCCGAGCAGGAGGCCAGCAGCGCGAGCAGCAGCATGCACGAAAGGAGACGCATCGGTTTCATCGTTTCAGTCGCATTTTGATTCTGTAAATCCAGACGAAGAAGAAGGGTACGAAGACGACGCCTGCGGTAATCGCCGCAATCATACCGAAGAATACGCCCGTGCCAATGCCTTGGCGGCTGGCCGACCCGGGGCCCGAGGCGAGCACCAGAGGGAGCAGCCCGAGGATGAAGGCCAGCGAGGTCATGACGATAGGGCGGAAGCGCAGGTGCGCGGCCATGAGGGCGGCCGTTACGATATCACGGCCTTTCTCGACCTCCTCCTTGGCGAATTCGACAATAAGAATGGCATTCTTGGCTACCAGCCCCACCAGCATGACTAATCCGATTTGGAAGTAGATATTGTTTTCCAGACCGCAGAACCAGATGCCGAGATAGGCGCCGAGACCGGCAACCGGCAGCGAGAGTATGACGGCAACAGGCACCGTCCAGCTCTCGTACTGCGCCGCGAGGAAGAGGAAGACGAAGAGGAGCGCCAGCGCCAGCACCACGCCGGTCTTGCCGCCCTCGTGTTTCTCCTGATAGGAGAGCCCGCGCCACTCGACCTCTATATTCTTGGGAAGGTATTCTCGCACGAGACGTTCGAGCACGCTCATGGCTTGTCCGGAACTGTAGCCGTGGGCCGCCTCACCCGTGATGAGGGCGGCCGTGAACATGTTGAAACGCTTGATGGTTCCCGCCCCCGTGGTATATTGCATCGACCCCAGCGAGGTGATTGGAATCATGGCACCGCCCGCGCCCCGCACGAAGAAGAGGTTCAAATTGTCCCGCCGCATGCGGTAGGGAGCCTCGGCTTGGATGTAGACACGGTAAATGCGGTTGAACATGTTGAAGTCGTTGATATAGACGGATCCCGTGAAGGCCTTCATCGTCGAGAAGATGTCCGACATGGCAACGCCCTGCAACCGTGCCTGGTCGCGGTCAACGTCGAAGTAGAGTTGCGGGATATCACGCTGCATGGAGGCCGCAAGCCCTTCCAGCTCGGGTCGCTCCGCGGCATGGAACAGCAGCGTGTCGACCGCTCGCCGGAGGTCGTCGTAGGTGGCATCCCCACGTGCCTCGAGCACCATTTCGAAGCCGCCCGAGGAGCCCAGTCCCGGGATGACAGCCGGAGTGGAGAGGTAGACCTTGCTTTCGGGGTATTCCTCTATCTCCTCGCGCACGCGCCGCATGACATCGGCCAAATCGCCGGTTCTGCGTTCGTCCCAGGGCTTGAGAATCACCGTCAGCTGGCTCCGCGACTGATTCGTGCCCAGCCGCGGGCTCGATCCCGTAACATTCAGCACATAGGCTATATCGGGGTCGCGCAGCAGGAAGTTCATGGCCCGTTCCGTTACCACGCGCGTGCGTTCGAGCGACGCGCCTTCCGGCAGCTCGAGCTCGACCGTGAAGTAACCTTGATCCTCCTGGGGCATGAAGCTCTGGGGCAGCAGGCGGTTCATCATCCAGATGCCGATGATCACGATGCCGAAAGCGGTGAACATGCGGCGCGAGCGGTTCAGCCCGCCGACAATCATGCGTCCGTAGAAGCGGTTGCCGCGGGCCAGCAGGACGTTGATGCGGCGGAAGAAACGCTTCTTGCGTCCGTGGTCGGGCTGCAGGAAGTATGCGCACATTACGGGGCTGAGCGTCAGCGCCACGACAGTGGAGATGACGACCGACACGGCGATGGTAATGGTGAACTGACGGTAGAGCTGTCCCGTGATGCCCGACAGGAAACTAACCGGCACGAACACGGCGCACAGCACCAGCGACATGGCAATCAGCGCGCTGCCCAGATTGCGCATCGCCGCCTTGGTGGCCTCGTAGGGCGGCAGGTGCTGCTGGTTCATGATGCGGTCGACATTCTCGACCACGACAATGGCGTCATCGACCACGATGCCGATGGCGAGAATCAGGCCGAGGAGCGTCAGCATGTTGAGCGAGAACCCGAAGACGAGCATCACGCCGAAGGTGCCGACGAGGGAGATGGGCACGGCGACAATCGGAATCAGCGTCGCCCGCCAGCTTTGCAACGAGAGGTAGACCACCAGAATCACCAGCAGCAACGCCTCGAACAGTGTCCGGTAGACATGGTGAATCGACGCGGAAATGTAGGTGGTCATGTCGAACGGAATGTCGTAGGTGATGCCGTCCGGAAAGTTGAGGCTGATGTCGTGCATCGTCTTCTTGACGGCGTCGGCGATCTCAATGGCGTTGGCACCGGGGAGCATGAAGATATTCAGCACGGCGGCATCACCGCCGTTGATGCCACTCTCGGTGAGGTAGGCCGAGGCTTCGAGCGAGATGCGCGCCACGTCCTTGAGACGGATAATCGAACCGTCGGGATTGGCCCGCACGACAATCTGCTCGAACTCGGCGACCGACGACAGACGTCCCTGCGCCGTAATGGGCACCGTAACATCGATCCCCTCGGCGGGGGCCTGTCCCAGCACGCCGGCGGCCGATTCGCGGTTCTGGTCGAGCAGCACGGACTGCAGGTCCTTGACCGTCAGTCCGAAATTCGCAAGTTTGTCGGGATGCACCCAGATCTGCATAGCGTAGTAGCGGCTGCCGACGTTGGAGACCCGTCCGACGCCCGGCACACGGCGCAGCATGTCCAGCACGTTGAGTGTGGCGTAGTTCGAGAGGTAGATTTCGTCGTATTTGGGGTCCGAGGATTGGAGCGTGATGGTCAGCAGCTTGCTCGGGGCCTGCCGCTCGACGGAGATGCCGTTCTGCACCACCTCGGTGGGCAGGCGTGATTCGGCGCGTTTCAGCCGGTTCTGGATATCCACGGCTGCCAGCTCGGGGTCGGTGGCGATATCGAAGGTGATCGTCGCCGAGAAACTTCCCGAATTCGAACTCGAGGACTCCATGTACATCATGCCCGGGGTGCCGTTCAGCTCCTGTTCTATGGGAGTGGCCACGGCCTGGGTTACGGTCTGCGCATCGGCACCCGGATAGGAGGCGGAAATCGTAACTACGGGCGGCACGATTTGCGGATACTGGTCGATAGGCAGCAGCGCCAGTCCGATCGCCCCGACAATGACGATGATGAGGGACAAAACGGTCGAGAAGACCGGCCGCTCAATGAAGAAGTCGGATTTCATGGCTTACGAAGGCTCGTTTACGGAATCCTCGGAGGAAGAAGCTACGGGGCGCACCTTCATGCCGTGCTGGAGCTTGTGGTAGCCCTCGACCACGAGGTGCTCTCCATGGGCCAGGCCGCGCTCGATGACTGTGCGGTTGTCCAGCTCGGGTCCCGTCTCCACGAAACGGCGCTCGACGACGCTATCCGGCCGCACGACGTAGATATAGGCACCGCCCTTCTCAATCATCAGCGCCTTGGTAGGCACGACGACGGCCCGCTCGCGCACGTCGAGCAGCAGGCGCACTTTGGTGAACTGCCCGGGTAGCAGCACATGGTCGGGGTTTGGCATCTCCGCACGCACGGAGAACGTACCCGTCTGGGGGTCGACCTGGGGGTCGGCAAAGTCGACCAACCCCCGGTAGGGGTATTCCGATCCGTCGGCCAGCGTTACAGTAATGTAGGGATCCCAGTTGCGTGTCGAGTCGCGCTGTCCCAGATTGACGTTGCGCGCCTTCGAACGCAGGTAGTCGAGTGCAGTCATGCTGAAGTCGACCCGCACGGTATCGCTCTTGACCACCGTGGTGAGCAGCGACTTGCCGCCCGGGCCGACGAGCGTGCCGATATCGACGCTCCGTTCGGAGACGTAGCCCGCAATGGGTGAGCGCACCTCGGTGTAGCTGAGGGTCATTTCGGCCTGCGTGAGGTCGGCTTCGTTCACCACGACGTCGGCCACGGCACTCTCATAGGTGGCCACGGCATTGTCAAGATCGAGTTGTGAGGCGGCGTTCTGCTCGTAGAGCGGCCGGATACGGTTGAGGTCGCGCTCCGCTTTGAGAGCCTGCGCCTTGGCCTTGTTGAGCGAGGCTTTCGCCCGCTCGACGCGGGCCTTGTAGAGCTTGGGGTCGATGATGAAGAGGGATTGTCCGCTTTTCACGTAGGAGCCTTCGGCGAAGAGCATCTTCTCAAGATAGCCTTCGACGCGGGCGCGTATCTCAACGATCTGCTGTGCGCGGATGCGGCCGACATAATCGCCGTAGATGCGCACATCGTCCGAGGCAACCGGTTCGACCTCCACGGTGGGCAGGAACGGTGTCTCGGGACGTGCCCGCAGCACCACGACAAGCACGACGGCGGCAGCCACGAACAGCAGTGCTCCCGTGCCAAGCAGGTATCTGTTGCGGGGAGTGATTTGCGCAGCGCGGCGGGCTATAGCCTCTGCAAAACGCCGGAAGCGTCCGAAATCGATGCTTTTCAAATCCGGTAAGACCATAATCAAGCGGTTGGATGAACAGGACAAAGATAATAAAAAATAAATGAAACGGTGAGGGATGGCGCTTTTTTGGCTGGAAAAAAATTCCTATCTTTGCCGCGGCGTCCGTGTTGCACACGGCTTTGTCCGCACCGGCAGCCGCAGGATGGGCGTTGCCATGCCAGCTGCCTGCCGGCGAAGCGCAGTATCTGTCTTTTGCATTATGGAACAGAAAAAATACCGTTTTGAAACCCGGCAGATTCATGCCGGACTGCGGCCCGATGAGGCGACCGGCGCCCGCGGTGCCGCCATTTATCCGACGGCCGCCTACCGTTTCCGCAGCTGCGATCACGCGGCGAAGCTCTTCGAGTTGAGCGAGGCGGGCAATATCTACACCCGTCTGCAGAATCCCACGACAACCGCCTATGAGGAGCGCATCGCCGCGCTGTATGGCGGGGTGGGGGCCCTGGCATTGTCATCGGGCATGTCGGCCATTCTCATTGCCGTAACGTCGCTGGCCGCGGCGGGCGACAACATTGTCGCGTCGCCCTATCTCTACGGAGGGACTTACAACCAGTTCCGCATCACGCTCCGCAAATTGGGTATCGACTGCCGCATCGCTCCGAACGAGACGGCGGAGGCTTTCGAGGCCCTCGTGGACGAACGCACCCGCGCCCTTTATGTCGAAAGCATGGGCAACCCGACCTGCGCGGTGCCCGACTTGGAGGCGTTGGCCTCCGTGGCACACCGTCATGGCGTGCCGTTTTTAGTGGACAACACCTTCGGGGCTGCGGGATACCTCTGCAACCCATTCGAGTGGGGCGCCGACATTGTGGTCGATTCGGCGACCAAATGGATTAACGGCCACGGCACGGCCATGGGCGGGATTATTGTCGACGGCGGGACGTTCGACTGGTCGAACGGGCGCTATCCCCAAATCGACGGGCCCTCGGAAGGATACCACGGACTGAATTTCCGCCAGACGTTCGGCAAGGCCGCCTTCATCGTGAAGTGCCGCGCGGATGGGTTGCGCGACGTGGGCTGCTGTCCCTCGCCGTTCGACTCCTATCTGATGATGCTCGGCCTGGAAACACTCTCGCTGCGCGTTCGGCAGCAGGTCGAGTCGACGTGGAAACTCGCCGAATACTGCCGCAGCCACCCGAAGGTGCGCAGCGTAGGGTTCGTGGGATTCGAAACGCATCCCAGCCACGCGAATGCCCGCAAATACTACCGCTACGGATCCTCGGCCGTCTTCTCGGTGGAGCTGGCGGGAACACTCGAAAGCACCGTGCGGTTCGTCGAATCGCTCCGTTTGGCGGCCCACATGACGATGATAGGAGACTCGATTACGGTCGTAACGCATCCGGCTTCGACGACCCACAAGCAACTCAACGCAGAGGCCCTGGCCGCCGCAGGCGTTACACCGACGCTGCTGCGCATCTCGCCTGGCCTGGAGCATCCCGATGACCTGATAGAAGATTTCGAACAGGCTTTCCGCCACGTCGGATAATGTATCGCACGCACGATGGATGCACAACTTTTCCATGCCGCAGCACCCTTCCCTCTGGAGCGCGGAGGCGAACTGGCCGAGCTGGTGATTGCCTACCATACGTATGGCACGCTCAACGCCGCACGCGACAATGCGGTGTGGGTCTGCCATGCGCTGACCGCCAATTCGGAGGTCGCCGACTGGTGGCCGCACACGGTTGAGGCGGGCTGTTTCCTCGACCCCTCGCGCTACTATGTCGTGTGTGCGAACATTCTGGGTTCGCACTATGGTACTACGGGGCCGCTGCATCCGGACCCGCGGACGGGACGTCCCTACTACGGCCGTTTTCCGGCGCTGACCATCCGCGACATGGTGCGGGCGCACCGTCTGCTGGCCGACGCCCTCGGCCTCGGCCGCCTGCGGGCACTCGTCGGCAGCTCGGTGGGAGGCTTTCAGGCCATAGAGTGGGCCGTCGACGAGCCGCAGCGTCCCGAACGGCTCATCCTCATCGCCACCGATGCCGCGGCTTCGCCGTGGACCATCGCTATCGACGAGACGCAGCGCATGGCGATCGAAGCGGACCCCTCGTTCGGAGAGGATCGCGCCGACGCCGGCATGGCGGGGCTGGCCGCTGCACGGGCTATCGGGCTGCTGACCTACCGAGGTTCGCTGGGCTACAACCTGACCCAGCAGGATGCGGAAGAGCTGCCCGCAGTGCATCGTGCCTCAAGCTACCAGCGGCATCAGGGTGAGAAGCTGTGCCGTCGGTATAACGCCTACTCCTACCACACGATTCTCGACGCTTTCGACACGCATGACGTCGGACGCGGACGCGGCGGCACGAAGGCTGCGCTGGCCCGCATCACGGCCGCCACGCTGCTCGTGGGTATCACGACCGATATCATCTTCACGCCGGCCGAGATGCGCCGCTTGCAGGCGTGCATCCCCCACAGCTGCTATAGCGAAATCGACTCGCCGTTCGGACACGACGGCTTTCTGGTGGAGCATGCGCAACTGAACCGCCTGCTGCGCCCTTTCATGGAAACATCCAATCCTTTCGATTATGAATAAGATACGCATCGGACTTTTCGGCTTTGGCGTCGTCGGACAGGGCATATTCGAGGTGTTGCGCAAATCGAAGAACGCGCACGCCCAGATCCTCCGCATCTGCGTCCGTCATCCGGAGAAACCCCGCACCGTGCAGGCAGCCCCGGAGCTGTTCACCGGCTCTGCAGAGGAGGTGCTCGATGACCCGCGCATCAACCTGATTGTCGAGGTCATCAACGACGCCGAGGCCTCCTACCGCATTGTCAAAGAGGCCCTGCTGCGCGGCATTCCCGTCGTATCGGGCAACAAGACCATGCTGGCGCAGCATCTTCCGGAGCTCATCCGCATCCAGAAGGAGCGGCACGTGGCATTGCTCTACGACGCCTCATCGTGCGGCTCCATTCCGGTCATCCGCAATTTGGAGGAGTATTACGACAACGACCTGCTGCTCGAAGTCAAGGGTATCCTCAACGGATCTTCGAACTACATTCTCTCACGCGTCTTCGACCACCGGGATACCTATGCACACGCCCTCGCGCAGGCACAGAAGCTGGGATTCGCCGAGACCGACCCTTCGTTCGACATCGAGGGCTACGATTCGCTCTTCAAGTTGGTGATCATTACGGTGCATGCGCTGGGCACCTACGTGGCCCCCGGGCGCATCTTCACCTACGGCATCTCGACCATTCACGAGTCGGACATCTGCTATGCCCGCGAAAAAGGAGTGAAAATCAAGCTGGTGGCACAGGTCGTCAAGGTCAGCGACATGCATTTCACCATGTTTGTCATGCCCGAGTTTGTTACGCCCTCGAAGTATATCTACAGTGTCGACGACGAGTACAATGGCGTGGTGATTCGCGGCGAGTGCTACGACCGCCAGTTCATGTTCGGCAAGGGTGCCGGAAGTCTGCCTACGGCCTCGTCGATTTTGAGCGACATCATGGCCCGGCTGCACGACTATCGCTACGAGTACAAGAAGCAGAGCTACATCCAGAAACCGGACTACACGACCGACCTCACGCTGAAAATCTACGTCCGATACCGCGAAACGCCGATATTCGACGTGCTGCATTTTGAGCGTATTCACGAGCAGTACACCAGCGAGGAGAGCAATTACGTCATCGGCGACGTGCGGTTGAGCGAGCTGATTGCGAAGCGCCCGGCACTCGGCAGCCGCGACCTCTTTTTGGCGAACATTCCGATATTCTTCCTTGACCGCGACAACTGACTGCAGGCACGCTCGGGCAACGATTTTTTCAGACCGATCATCACATTTTCCATCTCGACGACGGGACAAATCTTCAAATATCCGCCCAAAATCATCGTGTTGAACAACTTCGACTGCCCCATGCGGGCGCACTCGGCCGTAGCGTCGATCGAATACACCGAAATATCCGTCCGCACGGGATGCCGCGTGATGCCGTTCGTGTCGTAAATCAACACGCCGCCCGGCCGGATCATCGGCTCGAATTTCTCCATGGACTGCTGGTTGAGAATGATCGCCGTGTCGAACTCATGCGCAATAGGCGACGAAATTTTCCGGTCGGAGAGGATGACCGTTACATTGGCCGTACCGCCCCGCATCTCGGGCCCGTAAGAGGGCATCCACGTTACCTCGTAATCCTGCATCACGCCCGAATAGGCAAGAATCTTCCCCATCGAAAGGACGCCTTGTCCTCCGAAACCTGCTATGATCAATGTCTCTTTCATCGTGTCGGATCCAAATTTTCGTCTTTAATATCTCCTAACGGATAGTAGGGCAGCATGTGCTGTTCGAGCCACTCGTTCGCTGCCACGGGCGAGAGTTTCCAGCCGCTGTTGCAGGTCGAGACGACCTCGACCAGCGAAAAGCCCTCTCCGTCCATCGCATGTTGAAACGCTTTCTTAATGGCGGCCTTGCACTTGCGCACGTTGGCCGGTTTGTGTACGCTCTGGCGCGTGATATAGGTCGCGCCGTCCAGATGAGCCAGCATCTCGGCGATTTTATACGGATAGCCGTTCAAACGCGGATCACGGCCATACGGCGTCGTCGCCGTCTTCATGCCCAACAGGGTAGTAGGCGCCATCTGCCCGCCGGTCATGCCGTAGATCGCATTGTTGATATAAATCGCCACGACATTCTCGCCGCGAGCCGCCGCATGGATCGATTCGGCCGTACCGATCGCCGACAAGTCGCCGTCGCCCTGATAGGTGAAGACCATACGGTCGGGATTGAGCCGTTTGGCCGCCGTAGCGACCGCCAGTGCCCGGCCGTGCGCGGCCTCGATCCAGTCGATGTCGATATAGTTGTAAGCGAAGACCGAACACCCGACGGGCGAAATACCGATCGTCCGCTCGGCCAGGCCCAATTCGTCGATGACTTCGGCGACCAACTTGTGTACCGTACCATGACTGCACCCCGGGCAATAGTGCATCGTATTATCTAAAATCAATCGCGGCTTCGCATAGACCCTGTTTTCCGCTTTTATCTCAACCTCTGCCATCGTCGTTACTTGTTAATAAGTTGTCGTTTAAGCGCTTCCAGCACCTCGTCGGGATTGAAAAGCATCCCTCCCTGACGTCCGTAATGCGCTACGGGAGCTTTTCCGTTGACCGCGAGCCGGACATCCTCGACCATCTGACCGGCATTCAGTTCGGCGGAAAGGAATCCCTTCACGCCGCGGGCTGCCAGCTCGGCGATCTGTCTCTTCGGGAAGGGATAGAGCGTGATAGGACGCAGCAAGCCGACTTTCAGCCCCTCGCCACACGGGTGCTCATCGACCACCATTTGTCGCCCGGGACGGGATTCGACCTCGCATTGTCGTTCCCCGACAGCTCGAGCACCTGTTTCATCGTCTACTCGCTGATCGAGGCGCTGTGGGGCACGCAAGCCATCACCAAAGAGATGGCCGAACTGCTCTATGTGGGCATCATGACCGATACGGGCAACTTCGCCTATTCGTTCCTCACGCCCGAATTGTTCCGCGCCGTAGCTGTGTTGGTCGAACGGGGCATCCGCATCCCCGAAATCCACAACAGCGTCTACAACTCCTACACCGAGGGGCGCGCCCGCCTGTTCGGCTACGTCATCCACCGCAAGATGAAGACCCTCGAAAAGGGCAAGGCGGCCTACATGTCGCTCCTGGAGGACGAAATGCGCCGATACCGCTTCCAGCAGGGCGACAGCGAAGGTTTCGTTAATTATCCATTAACCATTAAGAAAGTAAAAATGTCGGCGATGTTCCTCGCCCATCACAAATTCATCCGCGTGTCGCTGCGGTCGCGGGCCGATGTCGATGTCAACCTTTTCGCCCGCAAATACTTCAACGGAGGCGGACATAAGAATGCGGCGGGCGGCAAGTCGTTCGTGTCGATGGAAGAGACCATCGAACACTACATCCGTTCGGTGCGCGAATTTGCCGAGGAGGGATACCTCTGACACTCCCTGCACGTTTACAAAAATGCGGCTCTTTGAGCCGCGCGGGCCGACTTCTCCGCCCGCGGAGGCCCGCCGTTGGCGTCCTCCGCACTCTTCGCCCTGCTTTTATTATCCGTCCCGACCGCTTTTTGCATTTTCCGTCCGATATGCTACTTTATGGCGACATATTTTACACGGAACGTGTAGCTTGTTCCCGCTAAACGAACGGAGGAAGTCGACAATAACAATATTCTAATACGCTTAATACCATATTGTAAACTAAACTGTATTTCGGTATGCTTGCTGTTGTGTAAGACTGACCGCTAAAAGAGAAAAGATGCCGAATCGTATTTTTTGGTCGGAAAAAATTCATTGCCGGTTGTAGAACTTGTGCAGGCTTGCTTGTTGTACGGTTCCCAACTAACCGAGATTGCCTAATAACCATTACCATGAAA
>CANQGQ010000028.1 GCA_947623305.1 uncultured Alistipes sp.
GAAAAGGAGAAAGGAGATTAAATGAAAACAGAACACGAAAAGGAATGCCGTATTTTTAAATGCGACAAGCACAACTATCATAAGTGCTGCTATTACTGTGAGGACAAGCATAAATGCGATGACCACTGCCTGAATGCGCCGTCGTTATGCGGTCAGTACATAACGCGTGACTTTATTTTTGGGAGGGGATAAACATTAGCCAAAGCAGGATAATGTTTATGCAAGAAAGGAGATCAGATGTCTAAAAAATATACAAGCTTACCTAAGCAGTTTTCTTATTCAAAAAATGCGGATGTTAAATGCCCGTTTTTTATATCACGAGGGGAATTGACCTTACACTGCGAGTCGCTGATCAAGGACGGGTATCACAATATTATGACATTTGACAACAAAGCAAAGTGTAACAAACACAGAAAGAAGTATTGTGCAAATACATACCGTGAATGTCCGATATACGAACAGATTATGAAAAAAGACAGCTATTAGCCTCATAATTTTGTTTTCTGCGGGGAATAAGTGGGTAGTAAATATAAGTTTTTCGTGGGAAAATTAAAAAAAGTGAGGTGAAAAAGCGTGGCAAAGGGAAAATATAAAGAGTGGCTTGAAGACGATAAGCTGATACTGTTAAGAGGCTGGGCCAGAAACGGTCTCACCGATGCGCAGATAGCACATAATATCGGTATCAATGTCGCTACGCTTTACACTTGGAAAAATAAATACTGCGAGATTGACAACGCCTTAAAAGAAACAAAGGAGATAGTTGACTATGAGGTGGAAAACGCGCTGTACGAGTCCGCACTTTCGGGAAATGTGACCGCACAGATATTCTGGCTCAAAAACCGTCGTCCTGACAGGTGGCGAGAAAAGAGAGAGGTCGAGGTAAATCCCGACGATAAGGCGGTCAATGTTGTAATACTGCCGGAGGTCGATAAAAATGCAGACTAATATCATATGGCAGCCACAGCCAAAACAGGCACAATTTATGAGACGCCCGGAGTTTGAAGCTTTATACGGCGGTGCGGCAGGAGGCGGAAAGAGCGATGCGCTTCTTGCCGAAGCGTTAAGGCAAATAGGTAACGGAAATTACAGAGCTTTACTCCTTCGTAAGACATATCCTCAGCTCAGAGAGCTTATAGATCGCTCCCGTGTAATATACGGCGCAGTATCGCCCTCGGCAAAATATAATGACTCAAAGCACGAGTGGATTTTTCCAAGCGGTGCTAAAATAATTTTCGGCTCGCTAAATCATCCGTCCGACAGGTACAACTATCAGGGACATCAATACGCATTTATCGGTTTTGATGAGCTGACGCATTTCACATACGACGAATATATGTATCTCCATTCACGGTGCAGATGCGCAGACCCTGATATACGCTGCTACATACGGGCAACGGCTAACCCGGGCGGAATAGGTCACGCTTGGGTGAAACAGCGGTTTATAACTGCCGCCGAGCCGCTTAAGACTGTAACGGAAACCGTTTTTGTCGAAGGGTACGGAGAGGTAAAACGAAATCGTGTGTTTGTGCCGAGTACGGTGTTTGACAATGCGGCACTGTTAAAAAACAACCCCGAATACATAGCTAACCTGGCGTCACTTCCGGAGGCGGAGCGAAACGCCCTTTTATACGGCAACTGGGACAGCTTCTCGGGACAGGTATTTACCGAGTGGCGAAACGACCCCGAGCATTACGCAGACGGCAAGTTTACGCACATTATAAATCCGTTTAAGATACCGTCGTTCTGGCAGATAATACGGTGCTTCGACCACGGCTACACAAAGCCCTATGCGTGCGAATACATAGCGGTTGACCCGGACGGGAAGATGTACATTTGCGGAGAGGTGTACGGAGGTAACAACAACATAGGCGTAAAACAAGACCCCACAGAAATAGCAAAAACAATATGTGAATATGAACGGGCGATATTCCCGAACAACAGTATCATCGGTGTCGCAGACCCCGCAATTTTCGACCGTTCCCGAGGTAACAGTGTGGCTGATATGATGGCTAAACCGCCGTACCACCTGAATTTTATCAAGGGCGATAATAACCGATTGCCGGGTAAAATGCAGTATCATTACAGGCTTGCTTTTGATAGTGACGGCGACTGTATGATGCAGGTCTTTAGTACCTGTAAACATTTTATACGCACTATACCCGATCTTATATACAGCGATACACACCCGGAGGATATAGATACTGACGGAGAGGATCATATATACGATGCGGTGAGATACGGTCTGATGACGCGGATAATCACGCCGAAGCCTAAGACAACAACCTCAGCAGACACATTCGATCCGCTCAATATTAACAGGAAAGGACAAAGGTAAATGGCTAAAACTATGAATGACGATGAAAAGGCGCTTAATGAGGTCCTTACAAAAGAAGCTCCCGACACAAGCCCGGATAAGCTTTTCGGCAGGCACAAAAATAAAATAGGCGCAGACGGAAAAATAGGTGACGAGTGGGCGAAAAAAGGAGCAGACCTGCTGTTAAACTACAAAAATCAACTGGCGAGCGAACACGAACGGCTGATTGAAAATGAGCGCTGGTATCAGCTACAAAACTGGCGGGCAATGGACAAGGACGGCGCAAGGACGGGTACGGAGCGTCAAAGTACAAGTGCGTGGACGCTTAACGCTATCGCCAACAAGCACGCCGACGCTATGGATAATTACCCTCAGCCGAATGTATTACCCAGAGAAAAAAGCGATGAAAACGCCGCTAAGGCTCTTTCGGCTATAATTCCCTGCATACTTGAGCGCAGGGACTATGAGGAAACATACTCGAATATGTGGTGGTACAAGCTAAAAAGCGGCACAGGCTGTATAAAAGTATTCTGGAATCAGGATTTGGAAAACGGACTTGGCGATATTGATATTACAAAGGTTGATCTTTTAAGTCTTTACTACGAGGCTACCGTAAACGACATACAGGACAGCGCAAACATTTTCGAGGTGTATCTCGTTGATAAAGAGGCTCTAAAAGAGGAATATCCGTTTATAGAAAATCCCGATACAACTAAGGAATTTTACGGGGAGCGAAGATACGACCAGATAAACGGAATATCCACGGATTTTACCGACGAAAAGGTCGAGGTCGTAGATTGGTACTACAAGAAAAAGGTCGGAAGCAGGACGGCTGTGCATTATATCAAATTCACGCACGGAGCTATACTTTACGCCTCCGAAAACGACCAGAGATATGCTGATACAGGATATTATGAAAGCGGAATGTACCCTTACGACTTTGATAGAATGTACATAAAAGAACATAGCCCCCTCGGGTTCGGAGTTGTTGATGTATGTCGCTCTCCGCAGGAATATATCGACCGGATAAACGATGTGTTTTTGAAAAACGCCCTTGTAAATTCACGACCGCGATATTTTGTAAACGAGGGTATGGGAATAAATCTGGACGATTTTACCGACCTGTCAAAGGATATTGTGAAATACAACGGAAATATTGAGGATATAAAGCCTATTGAGGCAAGCGTGCTTCCGCCGATATATGTCACAATGCTCAACAACAAAATAGACGAGCTTAAGGAAACAGTCGGAAACAGGGACTTTTCTCAGGGCGGAACGACAAGCGGAGTTACAGCCGCAAGCGCAATAGCGTCACTTATGGAGGCGGGAAGCAAGCTTTCACGCGACAACATAAAAGCAAGCTATCGATCATTTACAAGGATATGTCTTAAAATTATCGAGCTAATACGGCAGTTTTACGATGTCACAAGGTGTTTTCGCATAACGGGTGAGGACGGAACACAGCAGTATCAGGAGTTTAACAACACTATGATGCAGGACAAAAGAACGGTCGGAAACGAGGTGTTTGAGCGGCTTCCGATATACGACATCAAGGTATCGGCGCAAAAGTCAAATCCTTTCAGCGTGGTCTCTCAAAACGAGCTTGCACTTCAGTTTTATCAACTAGGGTTCTTTAATCCGCAAATGGCGGATCAGTCGCTGGCGTGCATAGATATGCTCGAATTTGAGGGCAAGCAGAAGATAATGCAGAAGATCCAGCAAAACGGTACATTAGCACAACAGCTTCAGGCGGCAATGCAGCAGATAGCTCAGCTTCAGGCTATTATAACGGGACAGACACAGCCGACGCCGGACGCTTCTCAGCCGATGCCTCAGGACAATACGCAAGATCTTAGACAAATGGAAAACAACTCCCTCGGCAGGGCGGTAAGAGACAGCAAAAACGCACAGGTAAACAGAGCAAAAGAAAGCGCACAGAAAGCGGCGACACCGAGGGCATAATGATATGACTACTGTAACATATAAGAGATGTAAAGACATAATAAGCGTTGATATAAGCGGTCACGCAGGACAGGCAGAGGCGGGAAAGGACATTGTTTGCAGCGCAGTTTCGATTTTAGCATTTACTCTGCGCTCCGCCTTTATAACCTCGATAGGAGATAATACCGCAGACAGATATGAAGAAAAGTACGAAAACGGACGGATATATCTTTCTGTGCGTGTGAAAAACGAGCTTGCAGCCGAAAGAGCGGTGGCAATTTTAAAGGGATATGAGCTGCTTGCGGAAAATTATCCGAAAAATGTACAAATATTTTTTCAAAATGGGGAATAAGTCGGTTTTTTACACCGGCTTATTTTTTTATACTTAAGACAATGACACGCCGGAAAGACGGCAGAAAAGAGGTATTATATGGCATCAAAAAATGATGTGCTGTTTCTTAGCTTGCAATATTTTGCCGAGGGCGCAGCGGCAGACGGAGCGGCTTACGAGGCAGGAACAGCAGGCGTAAACGAGGTTGACAACGCCGAGTCAACAAACGGGTATGACAACGATTTGTTTTACGGAGCTGACGAGCAGACGGGAAACAAGGAGGGCGTCACCGAGGAGCAAGCCCAGACTCCAAAAGTAGAAGTAGAGGAAAGCTTTGACGACCTTATAGGCAAAAACGGCAGATTTCGGTCTGAATATGAGGCGAGAACACAAAAAATCGTTCAGGAACGGCTGAAATCAAGTAAGGACGCTGAGAAAAAGCTGTCTCAGGCGCAGAAGATGTTTGACTTACTGAGCGTAAGGTACGGTGTCGACAGAAACGACATATCAGCGCTTTCGGAGGCTATTTCAAAAGACAATGAGCTCTTGGAAGAAAAAGCCCTTGAAAACGGTATGAATGTTGAGACTTATCGCAAGTACATAGGCGCACAGAACGAAAGCCGCCGGTTGCAGCAGGAGCTAAGCGACAAAGAGGCGAACGATCGGTCTATCCAGATACAAAACAGATGGCAAAGCGAAGCCGAGGATTTAAGCAAGGATTACCCCGATTTTAATTTGCAGACCGAGATAGCTTCTAATCAAAAGTTTACCGACCTGATAACCAAAGGAATATCAATAGCTGACGCTTACAGGCTCACGCATTTTGACGATATTGTATCAGATGTCCGCAATAAGACGGCGAGCCAGGCAAAGCAGGCTACGGTAAACGATATTCGCGCCAAAGGATTACGACCGCACGAGAGTGACGGCAAGCAAAGCACTCCTTTACGAGTAAAAAAGTCAGTATCGGAGCTTTCCGACGCTGATATAGAAGAAATTCAGAGACTAACGAGAAAAGGAGTAAGCATTTCGTTTTAATTCCTTTTCTCTAAACAGAAAGGGAGAATTATAATGTTTAAATTCAATTTACAGTACTTTGCAGATCCTGAAGTTACCAATAAGACTTCCGAGACAAGGCTCAAACCCGAGATCAAGGAGTATTATGTCAAGGAGCTTCTTAAGGACTTTAAGCCGAATCTTGTACATTTGCAGTTCGGCGACAAAAAGCCTGTTCCGAGAGGAAACGGCAAGACGATAGAATGGCGAAAGGTAGTGCCTGTTGCTAAAAACACAACTCCGCTCACCGAGGGTGTTACTCCCGAGGCGGTGGAAATGGCGTTTTCAACCATAAAGGCAGAGCTTAATCAGTTCGGTATGTGGACGGATTACACTGATGTACTTAAATTTGCTTCCATTGACCCTGTTGTTTCAGAGTATAACGAGGCTCTCGGAGCGGCGGGCTCACTTACAATGGACAGCGTATGTCGTGATGTTTTGTGTACCACTACAAATGTTATGTACTGCTCAAAGAAGGCAGCTGACGGCACCGAAACGGCAGTAACAGACTATTCGGATATGGACAGCACCTGCGTGCTTAACCTCAAAGAAGTATTCAAGGCTGTCAATATCCTCAAGCGTAAGAATGCCAAGAAGATAGGCGAATCATTTGTGTGTATCGCCCACCCGGATGTTATTACCGCGCTTATGGTAGCTAATATGGAAAACGGCTGGATAGATGTCCAGAAGTACTCTAATACTACCAAAATCTACGAGGGCGAGGTAGGAAAGATCGCGGGCTGTCGCTTTGTCGAGACAAGCGAGGCGAAAATCACCGACAGGGACGGAAAGATGGTGTACTCATCGTTGTTTATCGGAGCAAAGGCTTACGGCGTTGCAGACCCCGAGGGAATGGGTATGCAGTCTATCATAAAGGACCTCGGTGAAAACGGTCACGACCCACTCAACCAGAGGGGTACTATCGGCTGGAAGGCAATGCAGACAACGGCTATTTTAAACCCGGAATATCTTCTTAAGGTAGAGTCGATGACTGACATCGTTTCCGGGGCTCAGCCTAACTAAGATAACGCTTGCAGGGTTTAGCTTCGGTGCTTCACCTCCTTGCGCCGGAGCGTAAGCCTGTAAAAAGAATGGAGGAAAAAATAATGGCAACAGCAAAAAAGGAAGAAAAAACATTCGAGATATTTATCCCGAAGGACCCTACCGACAAAACTAAAAAGCAGACTTTATATGTTGCGGTAAACGGAGAGGGATATTATTTCGAGAGAGGTAAATCGCACAAGGTATCTAAACCGTTTTTTAACATCATTTCCGAATCGCTTGCGGCGCAGGCTAAGGTCGATGAGGAGTATGAAAAGGTAAAAGATATGCAGCTCGCGAATCAGTAAAAAATAAGGGCGGATCAGTCTTACCCGCCCTTTTTTACTAACTATGAGAGGAAATGAATATGACAGTAGGAGAAGTTATCAAAAGAGTTGACAGCCTAAAAAAGAACAACGATTATTCGGTCGAGGATAAAATCGCTTGGATAAATCAGCTCGAAAGCAGAATAATCCACGACATAATATATAAACACTTACGGCATATTTTTAAAGAACCGTCTGTGACGATAGAGAATAACAAAACAGGCGGCTGCACAATAATAATTGACGACAACGAAAAAGACAATATCAACCTACGCCCGATAGGTGCAATGTACGCGGATATAGCTTACACGGAGGATGACCTTAGCAAGGAGCTTATTATTCCCGGTCTTATTCGTGATATAGATCTGCTGCTTGAGCGCAGAAATAAGAAATACACTCTTTTGGGAGAGTTTGAGGAAAGCTCTCTTAACAACCTTTATATCGACTATATATGTATGCAGATCGACTATTACAACAACGAGGTAGACAGATATAACAACTCTGCGGCTAAGTTCAACAATGCCTACGAGGAATTTAAAAACTATTACATAAGCATTTACCCGTATACGCCGACACCGAATTTTCACAACTATTAAGGAGCGAGGATATGTCTGAAATTTATATAAACAGCATAGCAAAGGGAACGACCACCGTTTCAGAATTTGGCGGGCTAAACTTAAAGCCCTCGTGCGGATTTAACGAGTTTAGCTATATGAAAAATATGACGAGTGATAATTACCCGCTTTTGTCCACGAGAGAGGCAAGAAAGTACGAGGCAACTTTTACGATACCGTTTTGCTACTTTAAAGCTAGCACAAAAAAATATATATCGCACCCATACGGTTTTAATCTTCTTATTGACGAAACAGACGAAAATGTTAGTAAGCTCTTATTACTGTCTAACAGTTCAAACCTTTATGCTCTGGTAACTCAGGCAAGTCAGCCCGGTAAAATCTTTAAATATGAGGTAAAGGTACAGTTCAGACCTCCGTATGGAAATGCTTATGTTTGGGCATACTTTGAAAACAACGACCTTGACCTTATACAGCAGGCAGAAAAAGATCTGAATTTAACTTTAAGCACTTCAGGTGGTTCTTCTGGACCCCAAGAGCTTTCTGATGAGGATATGTTGACAGTACAGGTAATCGGTATGCCGCAGAGCAATACTATAATCTCAGACGGGTATATTTACTATATCCGCAACAATTCCCTTTGCAGGAAAAAAACAAAGTCTTTATCTGATGAGGAAATACTTATAGAGGGTGAATTTTCGGGCAACAAAACGATCAGTCTTTCCGGACGCAATATTGTTATATATACTCCTGTAACGATATATAACCTTGACACCAAGCTTATATACGGGGCAAATCATGCAGAAACATTCTTTTTTAATGATGTGACAATAGAATGTCCGGAAAATCGTATCCCGAGTTATCGGTTTATTATAAAAACCCGTTACAAGGAGGATATTCCCGAAAGCTATCCGAAATTTACATTTATAACGGCGGATGGTAAGAAATATACATTTGATATTTGTGACGGACAAAATGATAATTTTGACTTTATATCAACAACTTTCAGCCTGAATGATCTGCAAAAAGAAGAAAACAAGAACCTTAAGGAATTTATTGAAAATTATGTTACAACAAGCTCAAAAACAGGCACTTACTTTACGGCGAAACTTAAAGACAGCGAGTTTGATAAAAACAACCCTATCGGAGAGCTGGGCGGTATTGTTTCAAATCAGGGTATCAATTTTAAATTCTTACTCCCTTATAACAACCGTATGTTTGCCTGTAACGCAAAGGGTGACTGCACATATTCATCAGTTATCGGACGGCTCTATGATTTTACAACACTTGAGGACGGTGAGGCTTCTGCCGACTGGATAGAGGTAAATTCAAACGGAGTTTTTACTGCGATTACGGCTTTCGGGGGAAATGTTTATTACTTCAAAGAAAACTGCGTACACAAGCTTTACGGAAGCTCCCCAAGCGACTGGCAGCTAGTTATGCTTCCGATAAACGGAGTCGAGGACGGCGCACACGGTTCACTGGCAGTTGAAAACGATATTTGCATATATAAATCAACCGATGGTTTTTATTACTTTGACGGCTCGTCCTCTGTGAAAATATCCGATAATCTAGGTACGCATTTTACACAAAGGACAGTAGACGGAGAGAATATTCGCCCAAAAGACGCAAAGTATCACGCGGTGATCTATAAAGGTAAGTATTATTGTCTGGTAAACGACAATTCTATCGGCGCTACATCTCTTTATACATATGATATACAAAATGGGATATGGTGTTGTGAGGAAAACCTTGAAAAACTCCCAAGAGGTATTGAAACAATAACAGATTTAGTAAAAACCTCAAAGGATATATATGCACTTATACCGAATTACTACGGGGACTATCACGCGGACTACAAGGATATAAGGTTTATACCGCTTTGCGGCGGAGATGAGTTTTATAAAGACGGCTACACATACGAAAGCATTTTTGACTGGTGTGTAATATCGGGACGGCTGACATTATCTACGCCGAACATTAAAGAAATAAACAAGATACAGATACGAGCAGAAGGAAGCGAATGGACCAGCGTTAAAGCAACGCTTATCGCAGATGAAAACGAAAACGAAATAGCAAGCTTTGAATTTAAACCGAGAAAGCTTAACACATTTCAATTTCCGCTAAAGCCGTTAAGGTGCGACAATGTAAAACTAAAGCTTGAGGGACAAGGCTTTTGTATAATACACAGCATTACGTTAAGCGTATCTGAAAGGACGGAGTACAGATGATAATAAACAACTCAATGCCTAAAAGCAGGAATGAACTTGAACGCTTTTTAAAGCGATTTGTCGATGAGGTGACAATGAAGATCAACAGTCTTGAGGTGAAAAACACAAGACTAAGTCAAAAAATATCAGAATTGGAGGAAAAGGTGAATGGCAACACAGCAGAAAATCAAAACGGCTGAAAAGGTCTCAACTACCGTTGCGGACACGGGAGCGTTGAATAATCAGAAAAACGCCGCTGCGGCAGCATATAAAGCGGCGGAATATAAGCCGAGTACGGAATCGCAGGCTTACAAAAAAGCCCTTGAGAATATGCAAAATTATAATTCTCAGTATAAGCCGCAGATAGACAGCACTCTTTCCAGCTTACAAAAAGGGTACAATCTTAACACTGATCCGAATTTTAAACAGTATCAGGAGACATACACGAGGAACGCACAACAGGCAAGCCGGGATATAATTGCAAGACAGGCGGCATTAAACGGCGGCGCTGCTTCTTCTATGGCTCAAAGACAGGCAAATCAAGCATATCAGAACACTATGCAGGGGCTTTATGACCTTGTGCCGCAGCTCAGCCAGCAATGGACAAGCAATCAACAGGCTTTACTTTCTGCGTATCAGAATCAGGATCAGCTCGATTATGAAAAGTATACCGACAACCGCACTTTTTACCAGAATATGTATCTCGCGGCTCAGGACAGAGATATGCAGCTTTATGACACCGAGCTTCAAAAGATGTACAACACTATACAGATGTATCAGACGGATATTGAAACAGCTATGTCCTATGAAGAATGGGCTAACGAGTTTAACAGACAGGTCGAGCAGGACGGTATAAACAACGCCATCGCTTGGGCGCAGCAGGAGCTTGACGAAGCAAAACTCAAGGAAGAGCAGCGGCAATTCAATCAGAATTTCGCCGAGGAGCAAAGGCAGTATAACGCTACTCTTGCCGAACAGCAAAGGCAGTATAATTCTGACCTCGCAGAACAGCAAAGGCAGTATAACGCCAGTCAGGCGGAGCAAAAGAGACAGTACGACCAGAATTATAATCTTCAGCTTCGGGAGCTTGCAAGACAGGCAGCTGAGAATGAGGAAAGCATTATACTAACCGATAAAGAAGTTGAAGACACACTGCGTAAACTTATGTTTGAAAAGCAGGGCGCAACCCGAGACAAAGAAACGCACGAAATTATTGAGAACGGAACAGGTGCGTATATTAACGAAACAGCAAGATATAACAATGCGATGAAACAGCTTGATGAATGGTTGCTGGACGGGAAAATAGACGAAGAAACCTACAAGCACAAAGTGATAAATGTGAATAATGTTTTTGACAGATCATAGAGAGGAACTTAAAAATGGGTATAGACAGAAAACGGGAAGAACGCTTACAACAAATTAGGGCTTACAGATTCAATATATCGCGAGAGCAAAGACAAGCAAAGCAAGAACAAAGAGCCAAACAGGAGCAAGAGCAAAGAAATAATGCCAAAAATGCACTCGAAACAGCAAGCAAGGCGGCGGTATTGGCGGGAACTAAGACGCTCGAAGCACAGTCAAAGGAAAACGCTATTCAAAGCTTAGCAAGAAAAGCGGCTGAAAATCAGGCGTTTAGAAATTATAACAAAGACGGATTTACTATGCGTGAAAGTACAGGCATTTTAAACAGGGAGGACGAAAAGCGCATAGGTAAGGATACTGTCGCTAAGGTCCAAAACAGTCCCACAATGAGATTTGCATCTCAGAAGGTTGCCGAGCAGACCGCAAAGAGAGATTTAGAAAAGCTGGGTGTTGACAACAAGGAGACAGAAAAGAAAATCTCAGAAATATACCGTAAAAATGCGGAAATAAGCTTTGATAAAAAAGTCAAAAAGGGTATCAGTAAAACGGCGCAGGACATTAAAAATATGTCCGAAAAAGAACTGGAAAGCTTTATTCCAAACGGTAAAGAGGAAGCACAGGCATATATAAATACAGTAGACCAAATGAGCAACCATAATGTTGAACTCTCGGCTAACAAAAAGATGTATGTTTTTGCTGCTGATAAAGCCATTAAAGCGGGAGCAGAATTGTCAGATGAGCAAAAGGAGAAATATGTCAAATTTAAAGACGATGAGAATTTAGATCTACTAAGCGCAGGAAAACCAAAATACGGAACTTTCACTTCCAAAATGGATAATGAGTATTTTAAAAATCTGTCTTTGGCAGATAAACTTGACAAGGTAATGAGAGATACGGGGGATAAAGCGACCGCAGTCGGAAGCGCTTTGGTATCAGGAGCTACCGGTTTATTCACGGAGCTTGTCGGATATGTAGGAGACGGCTTTGATAAAGTTATGGAGGGTATAAACTGGGCAGGAGACAAATTAAGTAACGATCTACTTGGGTTTAATACTGACTTTTTTAAGAAAACCAAAGAGTTTTTTGAGAAAACCGGAAGCGGAGATGAGTGGCATAAAGCGACCGAAGATATGCACAATCAAGCAGTCGCAAATAATATGAATCTCGGTATGAGCCGAGAAGCCGCCGAGATACTTACAAGCTTAGAAGAAGCTGTGGGACAGGCTATACCTCAAGTAGCTATGGCTGTGGCGACGGGAGGCTCAAGCGAAGCCTTGTATGCCGCCAAAAGTATGGCTAATGCAAAAAGAGCTATGAATCTTACAAATGCGGCGGCGAAAGGCTCAAAGCTCGCAATGGTAGGGCAGTCTCTTAAAACGATAGCTACCGATGTTGCGGCGCAGTATAAGGCTTGGGCTAAAAAACCGACGTTTACTACAACGCTTATCACAGAGCTGGGCAGCAATTACGATGACGCAGTCGAGCAGGGAGCGGACCCGAAAACGGCTAGTGCTTGGGCTATATTTGCTTCACTTGTCAATTCCGCCATAGAAATGGGCGGCGGTATCGAAGCAGGTCCTTCAAGCGTTTTAAGAGAAGCATTAGAGGAAGGCGCTGAAGAGATATATCAGGGAACAGTATCAGGTCTTATGAAGGTAGCGACAGTACCCGACATACCGCTTGTTTCCATTGACGGCAGTAACGCAGCATTTAACCTCAAAGAGCTTGCTTTGTCTTTTGTAGGAGGAGCTTTAGGAGGCGCAACAGGCGGCGGTATCGGAAAGCTTATTGACTTTTCCGCTAATCCTATAACCACCGCACAGAAGAGAAAAGCCCTGGGAAACGCAATGAAAAGCGATGAAAATACGCTTGCCGCTTACATAGATATGGGAATGAAGTCAGGTAACGACAAGATTATGTCCGAAGCAACCAGTATCTTTAACGCTCTGGATCGTGGCAAGCTCGACAGTATCGCAAGCGTAACTCTCGGAAAATTCGCGCAGAAAACTGAAAGAGCCTATCAGCTCGCAGTTATAAACAAAATAGCAAATGCGGAAAAATCAGACGATACAAAAGCGAATATCAAAACAGCGTCTAAAATTTATACTGCGATAGGTCAGATAATCAACAATCCCGAATATTACTTAAGCGACACTTTGGCAACACATATAAAGCATAATCCTGTTGCGGGAGAAATACTGACTAAGTCCGCAGGGCTTCAGAGCCGAATAAACGAATATACACCTGTAAGCACTATAAGAGAAGTTGCACGAATGGTAAGCATCAATATCTCAAACGGCGTAAGGGACAACAGCAACATTTCAATAGATCAGGTCGGCAGACCTGTAAACACAAACAGTCCTCGTGAAATAGATGAGGGCGCTATCGAGCGTGTAAGAGATAAGACAGCCAAGCTTGACGATTATTTGTCTGTAACAGGCAAAAGCTTAGACTCTTACTTAAAGGACGATGGCAGTTATTCAGCTGACAAAATAATAGCCGAAGCTAACAGCGTTATCACCGAGCTTGACAGGATAAAAGCCGAGAACCCCGTTAAAGCGTCTGAGCCTGCTGCACACGACAGCATAATCACAGGAAACGCTTCTACGGGAATGGATGTTGTAAACCCTCAGAATGTCGTTACGGTAAAGGATAATTCAATCACTCTTGACAACGGCGTTACCGTACCTGTTACCGACGATCTTTTATCTCAAAATGACAGCAGGCTTTCAGATACGACCAAAAAGCTTTACAGCGCCAGTGCCGGATATAAGGATAATGTCAAAGCGGCTTTTATAAGCGGCTATAACGGCGTAGATGTAGATACATATATCAAGCAATTTCAAAATGTTTACGATGTGTTTGAACTTACAGGCAAGCTATCGGAGGATGAGAGATATGATGCCGTTAAGTATATCGAGCAGGCTCTTGGCAAAGAAGTGTTCAATGTTGCTCGTAAAGCTGGACAGCAAGCCAGACACGAGCGAGAACAGGCGAGAATGCGCCAGAACGAGCGCCAAAAGGCAAACAGGGAAAATGATAAGGGCAAAAATAAAACCGCTCAGAGAGTGCCTGAGACGGCTAAGACGGGCTATGCTTTAGCAAAGAAGTATTCGATAAAATATACAACTGAAAATAAGCCAGTCGTAGTTATAGAAGATAATATTTTAGACGGAGTTTCAAAAAATGATTGGGTAAAAACTGTTAAAAATGTAATATCTGAGAAATTCTCAGGTGGCATTCCTATAAGCGGAAGATTGATAAAAGTAAATATCAAAACACGAAAAGAATATACAAACTCAAAGAACACAATACACTATAAAGAACGTGAGCGACAAATATATGCGGATAAATTTAAGTCTGCAAATAATCTTGATGAAATCGTTCTTGCATCAACCAATTATGTTAATGAGGATTTGAAGCATAATCGTAATGACAATTTTAAAGAGTTCGCTCGCGGAGATGTGCTAATAAGGGTCGGTAGTAATGATTATACAGCTAATGTAATTGTAGGTTTTACTACAAGCAGTGAAATGGTTTTGTATGATGTTATCGGTTTCAAGCCCACAACATTAAAAATAAAAAAAGTAGGCGCGCATACCGCCCAATCACAAGAAGTGAAGAGCAGTAGAAGCGCAACGCCTACTAACAACACTATACCACAAAATGATACTGTTGTCAATAGTAATATACGCAAAAATTACGAAAATAGTGATACTACACAAAGAAAAAAAGGCGTTACTATCAAGAAGTATAAGACCAC
>CANQGQ010000029.1 GCA_947623305.1 uncultured Alistipes sp.
GCCTATGCTCAAAGAAAAAGTAAAGTGCGCGTATACGGCGGTGAACGAGGCGAGAACCCAAAGACCTATTGAGCAGGCGGAAAACCTGCTTGTTTTATTATTGCAGCTTGCCAAAGACGAGGCGAGAAAGTGTCTTGCACCCATTACTTGGGCAGATATTTCGGATATGCTCTGCCAGAAGATTGTCACCGAGAAGTCGGGAACTCTGTCCGCGGATATGCAGAAGCTGTCCTACGTCTATGCCCAGACAACGCTTGAATGCGACAGAAATCTTTTTCTCGACCCTATACTCAGTATGTCCGCGGACTGTATTCGGCTTATATATTCTTACAGGAGGTGACGCTATGACTCCGATAGGAGCGCTCGCGTTAGTCGCGGGAACGATGTTTACCGTTCTCGGGCTTATAACCTTACTTGCCCACATCTACTCGCTCAACAGTATAAAATCTAAGACCGTAGGCGACGGTCAGCACGGAACGGCGAGGTGGGCTTCCAAGAAGGAAATAAAAAATACATACAGGCATATACCCTATACTCCCGCTCAATGGCGAAAGGGAAAAGCTTTGCCGGAGAAGTCTCAGCAAGGGATTGTTGTAGGCTGTAAGAACGGTAAAGGCTCGACAGTTGCAATCGTTGATTCTCAGGACGTTCACGCCCTTATGATAGGCGCCGCCGGCGTAGGCAAGACGGCATACTTTTTATATCCCAATCTCGAATATGCCTGCGCTTCGGGTATGAGTTTCATCACGTCGGATACTAAGGGCGATCTGTACCGTCACTACGGAAAGATTGCAAAGGATTACTACGGCTACGAGGTAGCTATAATCGATCTCAGAAACCCGACGAGGTCTGACGGCAACAACCTTTTACATCTTGTGAACAAGTATATGGACAAGTGGATATCCGTGCCGAGCAATCTTTCAAACAAGGCAAAGGCAGAGAAGTATGCGAAGATAATTTCAAAAACAATTGTCCAGTCGGGAATGGAGGGTTCCTCCTACGGTCAAAATGCGTTTTTCTATGACGCGGCGGAGGGATTATTGACTGCGGCGATTCTTCTTGTAGCGGAGTTTTGCGGCAAGGGCGAGCGTCACATTGTTTCGGTATTCAAGATTATTCAGGATTTACTCGCTCCTTCGAGAGTGAGAGGAAAGACTCAGTTTCAGGTTCTTATGGACAAGCTTCCTCCCGAACACAAGGCGAGATGGTTTGCAGGTTCCGCCCTAAATACAAGCGAACAGGCGATGAACTCTGTAATGTCCACGGCTCTTTCGAGACTGAATGCGTTCCTTGATTCGGAGCTTGAGCAGATTCTCTGCTTTGATACTGCAATAGACGCCGAACTGTTCTGCTCGAAAAAGTCTGCTATATTCGTTGTTCTCCCCGAGGAGGACACCTCAAAGCACTTTATGGTCAGCTTAATCATTCAGCAGCTATACCGTGAGATACTTGCCGTAGCCGACGAAAAAGGCGGCAAGCTTGATAACAGAGTGATGATGTATCTCGACGAGTTCGGTACCATACCGAAGATAGAATCCGCCGAGATGATGTTCTCGGCTTCACGCTCGAGGCGAGTATCTATAGTTGCTATAATTCAATCCTTCGCACAGCTCCAGAAGAACTACGGCAAAGAGGGTTGTGAGATAATAACCGACAACACACAGCTTACCATCTTCGGCGGCTTCGCTCCGAACAGCGGCTCTGCCGAAACGCTTTCCAAAGCTCTCGGAAACAAAACCGTTCAATCGGGATCTGTCAGTCGGGGAAACAAGGATCCGTCCGAATCCTTGCAGATGGTTCAGCGCGCGCTTTTAACTCCCGATGAGCTGAAAAGTCTTCCGAAAGGGACTTTTGTAGTGATGAAAACGGGTACATACCCGATGACGGTAAAGCTCAAACTCTTCTTCAAGTGGGGTATTGTTTTCCCGAAAGAGGTATACACCGTCGCCGACAGAGGAAACCGTAAGGTTGAATATGCCGACAAAAAGGCGATAGAAGCTGCGATCGAGAGGAAATACCCCAAAACAACAGAGACTGACGAAGCCGAGCGGACCGACCGTCACTCGGGCAGGGTTCACGCCATAAAGCGCGAGATGCAGGAGGTAGATATGACAGTCATCAGAGAGCGCGGGGAGGTGGAGCTTATTGACAGGTTTAGAGAGGATAATTCGTGACGATGTGTCTGCCAAAGCGGTGATGATTTACCGTTATCTTCTTTACAGGCAGGGCAAAAACGACAGATGTTTTCCCTCGCTCAAAAGGATTGCTGTGGATAACAAGTGCAGTGTGTCAACCGTCAAGAGAGCGCTTTCCGAGCTTATTTCCAAGGGCTACATAGAAAAAACCTCCCGCCGCAAAAGCGACGGGAGCAGAAGCTCTAACCTTTATATTTGCTTGTAATAGCTTTTAAAAAAGATTTTGAGCTTTCAAGGGAGGAGTCTGCCCAAACGTTGGACAGGGGTATGGCTCATATTGGACCATAAAGTATAAATATTAAGATATATATATTACTGAAAAGAAGATAGACCCTGCAGAACTTAAAAATCACTCAATTTTGACTTGACAGGAGGCGGGGCAAAATCGGCACAAATTATTTCACCGATTTAGCATCAACTTAAAAGATTTAGAAACTCCCTATTCCCGCTGACTCTCCAGCAGAGCCACTGCATAAAATCCGCGCCGGCGAGATAGATGACGATGGGCAGCGCAAACACCGCAAGCGTGATAACTGTCGCGGTCGTCGGGCTTTGGGATTTGTAAGACACGAACAGCACAAGCTCTGCAAAGGCTATCAACGAAATAATTCTGTAAAGCGTGAGCAAAATTATGTACCCTAAGACCGAAAGCCCTCCAAGCTTTGAATAGCTTGTTATCGCGGAGACGGGATCAAATATTCCGACTCTGCCATAGGTTATTAGCATTTGAACATAGTTCGGAATATAAACCGCAAGAGAAATCAGAGTTGTGAATATCGCGGCGGTTATTGCATTATGGGCAAAGTAGGTACGCTTGCCCGCTTTGGTTGTGTATAGGAGAAAGCCTATTCTCGCGCGGTTGTCGTAGGCTATGAGCGGCGAAATCGCAAGGCAGATTCCGAGTATTGCCACAAGCCCGAGTTTATAGTCGCTCTTGAAGCCGTTTACGCCGAAAAGCTGCTCCCAGCCGGTGGTGTAGTACATATATTCTGGGAGCTTGCCGCCCGAAAGCTTAACCGCGTTGTTATATTGAGCGAGCATTTTCTCGAAGCCCTGCCGCCTCGACCAATATTCGTTGTCAGTGAAACCGCCCGACGTCGCGGCTTTATAGCCCTCGGCAAGCTCGTCGGCGGAGGATTTTATGTAGTCATATACTTCGGCGGAGCTTGCTTTTGCGTAAGCTTCGGTTGCGTATGCACGGTAAAAGTTGTCGCTCGGATTGTATGGGCGGTTGTAGTTATATGCCGAATATATCTGGAATGCGAGCGCGGCGATTAGAATCAGCGCGCCCTTGTGCATGACAAATTCTTTGTATAGAGTGTAGCTGAAAAGCTCTTTTGGAGCTTTACGCTTAATGAATCTGCGGCGGGTTTTCTTTATCTCTGAGATTGATATATTCTCATACAGCCTGACCGTCAGCAGCACAAACGCCGCCGTGAGAATAAGCAGAAAGAGCGAAGTTGATCCGAAAAGATTTATTGGGTAGCCGAGCAGATTTATATTGGTGTATGTCTTAAACAGGTGCGCTGAGTTGACGAACGCGGCAAGGTTGATTTGTTTTATCGGCGAGAGGATAGAGGTGTCGCTGATGAGCAAATACAGCGCGGTTTCTATCCCTCCGGCAAGCAGGAGAATCAAGTACGAAGTGACGTTTTTAAGGCGTATAAAGAGGCTTTGCGCAATGAGTGCGCAGACAAACATAGCGGCGATTTTATATGCGAAGATTAAAAGCATTAACTCTCTGACGGATATTCTGAGATTGCAGCCGAGGTAGTCTTTCAGCGACTGCGCGGGGCGGGAGAGGTCGCCCAGACCGAAGCGGACGGAGCCTATCCACAGATTCAGCAAAAAGAAAACGCTCCCGCAGACAAGGCATACCGAAAAGACTGCCGCAGTTTTTGACAGCGAAAGTCTGGCTCTGCCTAATCTCAAAGGTTTGAGCAATCCTACGATGCCGCTTTCACGGTCTTTGTAGAAGATAACCGTCACGGCGGAGAAAATTATGAATAAAAGAAGTATGTCAGACGGCACGTTTTCAATCGCTAAAAGCACACCGTAAGAGGGCGCAAATGTAGGCTGAACGCTTCGAACTTTATCATACGCCGAGGGAGTTTTCACTATATTTCGGTACGCAAAGCTGTTCGGGTCGGCGAAAATCGAGACGGCGGTCATGGTCGCGGCGGTGTCGTCGATTGATTTCAGATAGCTTTTGTAGGTGCCGACTGCCTTGAGTTGCTCGATTTCTTGGTTCATCATCGAGCGGACTTCCCACGCGCCGTTCTCCCACCCGCCGAACATATTGTCACGCCGAGCGATTGAATAATCGTAAGCTTCTTGAAAGGTCTTGCCGTCGGCTAACTCGTAGTATTCCTTATACTCCTTCGCGGGGCAGCGCATGCCGAAATTCTGCGAGAAGGATATATAAATATTCAGCAAAACCGCGCAGATAAGCGCCAAAAGAAACATTTTCTCGTGCAGGAGTTTGTAAATCTCATTGCGGTATATCATCACTGATCACCATAGTATTGCATATATAAGTTCTCAAGATTCTTCTCGCCGTCTTTAACCTTTTCGCATAATTCCGCGACCGTGCCCTCGTCGATAAGCTCGCCCTGTTTTATCAGCAATATCTTGTACGCGATGGTTTCGATGTCCGAAACGATGTGAGTCGAGATGATGACGATTTTATCTTTTGAGAGTCGACTGATGAGGTTACGGGTGATGACCCTTTGCTTCGGGTCAAGCCCCGCAGTAGGCTCATCTAAGATTAGTAGTTTAGGGTTTCCGAGAAGGGCTTGGGCGATCAGAACGCGCTGTTTCATTCCGCCCGAAAAGCCGCCGAGCCGCTGATCTGCTTGCTCCGAAAGCTCCACCAAATCTAAAACTCGCTCGACCTCGCTCTCTATTTTCTCCCTTTTTATGCCCTTTAATGCGGCGAGATAGCCGACAAACCGTGAGGCGGTGAACGAGGGATATAACTCCTGCTGCTGCGGCATAAAGCCGATTCTGCGGCGGTATTTGGCTTGCAACTTCGCGATGTCCTCGCCGTTCCAGAGGATTTCGCCGTCGGGGTCGGCTGGGATATTTTGGGTGATTACGTTCATCAGCGTGGACTTCCCCGCGCCGTTGGGACCCAACAGACCGTAGACACCGTCGGTGAATTCGTAGTCGAAGTCAATTAAGGCGTGCTTTGCGCCGTAGTGCTTGTTCACGCCATTTAAAGAGAGGGTGTTCATGATGCCTCCTCAAAAATTTCCTCGGGTGAAAGCCTGCGATAGCTTTTGTAATCAATAAGCGTTCTTACGACGTAACAGCCGTCGCGGTAATCCAAAATAAAATCTCCCGAGGTTACAATATCGGCGTTAAGCCTGCGGACTTCAAGAGTATTTGTATCAAGCGCCGTGCCGTAAAACGTATTGAAAAGAAATCCGTTTACAAGACAGCTGCCGATATTCGGAACGAAGTCGGTTTCCACGGCTTCTCCGCCCTGCTTAACGAATACGCCTTTATCACCCGCCTGATAGCACAGTATCCCGCCACAGGCGAAAAATTCTGCCACCGGGTCGATTTCATACGGCGAATCTCCAAGCTCGCCGCCTGTCAGATCATATACCTTATATGCGCTTACGGTCATTTTCTGACCCTCGGCAATATAATTGCTCCAATCCTCGTCTGTCGCCGTTGAGAAGTCCAAAGGCTCCTGCTCTTTGTCTTTATAGCTTATTCTGATATACAGCTTTGCGTCAAAAATTCCTCTGATTTCCGCGGACGTGTCATATCCGCGGCAAAGCTCGCAAAGGGTTTCGGCTTTATCGGTCTCGCAGTTAAACGAGTAAAGCCGAACGGTCTTAAACCCGCTTGCGGTAAACCCATCGTCGTCAATTTCCGACTCGCTCGCCGTGAAATACAGAGTTTTGCCGATTATTGCGATCGGCGCGGTATATTCCGCCGCGCAGTTTTTGATTTCGGCGAGCTTAACTCTCCCCGTGCCGTCTAAGTCCGCTCTGAAAATGTTGACGGTCTGCTCGGTGCCCCAATCGGGGTCGTTTTTAAAGAAATAAAGCTTGCCGTCAACAACCGTCGGGTGGTTCCACATACCGAACGCGGAGCAGCTTTCGGGGTCGGAATGAGAGCAATTAGGCTTTGAGCATACGGCGGTAGTTTCAAGTGTGTCAAAATCGGCGAAATTAAGTCTGAAATCCGCAAATGCCGCAGTCATTACCTGCTCGGTGTAAAATTCGCCGTTAAGCGCAAGCATACGATTATGAGTGTTGATGACCGAGCTTTCGTCGGTCGAAACGACCGCCTCCGGCTCAACGGTGCGCGGGGATTCCGATTCCCTTTGCGCCGCTTCGCCGCAGGAGCATAGCAAGAAGCAAGCGATAATCAGTGTTGATATAATAAATTTTCTCATTGTATGTCATTCTCCTTCCATAATGTGTACTGCCTATTGATTTCGCTGATAAATTTATCAACGCCCGCTTTTTTAAGTTTATCTTCCAAAGCTTTTATGCTTTCTTCAGCACTTAAATATTTCAAGAAATCATGGGTAAACATTATTTCTTTTATTTTTATATATTCTTTTTTAACAGGCTCTACATCAAACGCAAAGCCTGTATATGGCACATAATCCAAATCTACATATAAATTATAATAATCTGCATCTGCTGAATTGTCAACTTCTTGAAATGATTTACATATAGAAAGATTTCCGTATCGTAAAAAATTTATTAGAATGTTTTGCTGCCCCATTTCAGTTTCATTAAAATTTACATCTGCATTGCTATTATCTCCAAATATTAGTAAGTTGTTTAGTTGCTTATCTGTTTGCGTGAGAATTATCAGTTCAAACGCCTTCTCTTTATGAATGGATTTAGAACTAATCCCTATTGCGTTGGATATATTTGTAATTTTATAATTATCATACGGAACCTGTATTCTTTCCGATTCAATACTACCAGCCACTTGGTCTATTGGTAAATTATTCATGGTGTATTGTTGTAATTTGAGATAAATAAAACATGACGACGCATCAAGTGTCTCGTTATAAGTTAGCATGTTGTTTTGCATTAAAAAATATAGTAATGACAACTGAGCTTTATATTCTTTAGATAGGGTAATGCACTCTACTTTACCTTCTTTATTGTTCCAGAAAACTCCCGCCCAATTATCAAAACGATAAGGATAATATAGTGGATTGCCAAAGTTCTCACAATATACCGGGCATAGGCTTTCGTCGTCATTTTGCGCTTTTTTTAATATATCAATTTGTTCATATATTGACATTTTAACATTCCAACCGTATTTTTCCATTAGTTCCTTGTCTACGCTATATCCTGTTGGCGTTAATATATTAGTTGCTGTACCACTTATTCCGTATATTGTTCCCTCTATTCTAAAAGCGTCAAAGTAATCTTCAGGCATAGATCTCATATACGATTTTCCACTGCTTGAGGATAAAAAATAGCTGTCTAATGGTTCGAGAATTCCTAATAATGCATCGCGCTGGTAGTTGTTTTCAAAGCCCTCATAACTCCAACTGTAAGATGGAGAAAGTATATCTACTTGTTCGCCACTATTGATCAGTTGATTTATCATATCACAATAAAAATCGTCATGGTTGATGATAGGAATAAAGCAAACCGCAATATCAAGCCCAAGACTATCTAAGTATTTATTAACAGCATTAGTTGGAGCCTTCGTTATCGCGTCTAAAATGTTTACACTGCTCACTATCCATGTTAAGACAGTTTTACTGGGATAGTCAGACTTAACTTCATCTAATGTTGGATAATTAGATAAAATCATATCATTTATATCTGACATAGACAAGATTTTACCGTTGTATATTATACCTTCTTCTGAAAAATAAATATTATTATTCGATTTCAAAAACGTATCAGTTGTTTGTTTCAAGTTCAATAAGCATATTGTCAATAGAAATATGCTCATTGAAAGTAAAATTAATATGTTTCTTAAACGTTGTTTATTCATTTATACTCCTACTAACAAAGCAAAAATAAAGGGTACAAAAACTGTTATTATTGCCACTCAAAGCCTATCTGGGCAATAGCTCTATTAGAGTTTCCCATTACATCCTGCGCTCGGTGTTCAGAAATAGCAACATTCCAGAGATAATAAACACCACTTGGCTTACTTATTATTGTCGTTACGCTTGAGCCCTGCGCAGTTCCTTGGCTCGGAGCAGCTGGAACATATTGGTTGTTAAGCAAATCATAATACTGACCTCTAAGATACACAGATAATGTATCACTTGCTGATCCGGATATCATGTTTGTAGAAGCAAAAATGCTTGGGCCCGTAAGTGTTCCACTTAAACTATATCCAGCGGTATGATTAGTCCCGTACATAAATGTTCCTGTGTCGTTTGCAAATGCACAAACAGACATAGTAGCAATAAGCACTACTGATATTGTGCCTACTAAAATATGGCGAATATGCTTTTTTATTTTGTCTTGTACCATTGTGTTCAACCTTTCTTGTTAAAATAATTTATTTTGTACCCTTTATTTCACTCAAGTATAATATAGTATTTTTCGCATAGAAACTAAAGATATATATAATAATCGATATATGCCGCAATACAACAAATTAGAGTCCTCTCTACTGGTCCTGTATTTATCAAGGCAGCGAAGTTCTTATTCTTCTATAAAGATTCTAAGAACCTTACTGTCTGAATCGGTGGAAATGGTTTTCACAACAAGGTTGTAGTCAAAGTCAATTAAGGCGTGCTTTGCTCCGTAGTGCTTGTTGATGCCGTTGAGGGAAAGGGTGTTCACTTAATCTCAGCTCCTATAAGCTCCGATTCTGAAACTTTTGCGTAGATAGGTTTTTGCTTTTCAAAATCATATCCGTAAATAATATAATAACCGTCAATATAAGACCTCACCTCTGTATTTTTAGGAAGGCTTACCTTTCTGCATTTACCTGTTTCTATATCGAAGCAGTAGTCGTTCTTCGTCGAAAACAGCTTTCCGTTGACTATGGATAAGCTACTGCCCGAACCGTAATCAAAGCCTTCTGCGACAATTTGCGTCTCATCGTCTTTGTGCAAAACCAATGTGCCGTTTTCGAGGGTAATAAGATATTCTCCCGAAACAGCTACAAACCCGCTTTCTGCTTCGGTTACATCGCCACTTGCCAAATCTATTACATATCTACCACCAGTCAATACACTTTTCTGGTCAACTTCACTACAGGAGAAATATAGTCTGTCTTTCCAATAGCCATTAAGTCCTATGGAATTATAGTTGCCATTGTAATTGTCGTAAATCAGCTCAAACTTGTTTTCTGAGAAGTTGTAACACCATATTCCGCTTTCACTGTATTGAGCTTTCCCGCTATTTTCGCCCTCAAATTCAACATACCTGTTAAATTCTTCATAGGCAGCCACAAAATAAAGTTTATCACCAACAAGATAATCCATAATGCCGCAAGACCAGTAGCCTTCCAGCTCGGCGATTTTCTTTCTGTTTGTTCCGTCAATGTCGCAACAACTAAGACTGATAGACAAAACCGGGCTGCTATCCTTCATTTTTATTTCGTTAGTCATATAATAGAGCTTATTTCCGTACAAGCAAGGCTTCTCGCCGAGACCGTAAGCAGAGCATTCCGCTTCTTCATGAGAATAATTTGACTTGTGTGGACAATTTGGCCTTGCACAGACAAGTACATCCACCAAGGTATTATAATCCACAAAATGTTGGGCGTCGTTCTCGTCTAAGTAAAATTCCCCCGCAACGCTATCGGTGAAACAAATATTTGCAAAAGCTGATATTTCACGATATTTTTCTTGAGAATCGGCTTTTGTAGCACCGCAGGAAGCAAGCAATACAGCAGTCAAAACCATGCACATAAGCTTAGTTATTTTCATTTGCCCACTCCTCATACTGCCTGTTGATCTCAGTAAGCAGCTCTTTCATTCCGTATTCATCAAGCTTATCCTTGCAGGCTTGAATCAAGGCGTCAAAGCTTTCATATTCGCCGTTGTTGAGAAGCTTGCCGAATTCATTAAGTAAAAAGAAGCAATCTGTTTTCTGAACAGTTTGAAACATTTCCTTTTCGTCGAACCAAAATCCTGTGCAACTCACAAGCTCGGCGTTTTCAAGAGTGTCACGATAAATCTCAGAAGCATTTGCAGGGGAATATTCATCAGGAAGGCAAATGAGCTTGTTTGCAAATACATCTGCACGCAATCTGAATCTCCTGTCGTCGCCACAGGCCTTGCCATCGATAATAGTGTAATCTTCTCCCTCCAAACCGTAAACCAGCAGATTATTGAGAACAGGGTTGGTCTGTGCGAGTGCCAAAAGTTCAAAGGCTTTATCGGGGTGCTTTGAGTTAACAGATATTCCGTTTGCTGACCATGTGGGAGTTATATAAACTGTTCGGTCAAACTCACAATACCTATCTCCTGCGATGGCCGAAGCAGAGCCGTGTCTGTTTCCCTCAAAGTAAATAAAAGGATTGCTGCCGTCAGACTCAAATACAAAGCCGTTTTTCATCAAAGCGTAATACATCTCTAAGTTCCGCAAAAAGCCCTCGTTTTCAAGAATGCATTTTGCTTTATTCTGTGAATTGTCCCAATAGACTGCTGATGTTATTGAATACACGGGAGCATATGTACTTGGCGTGCTAAATGACTGAGGATAGCATACGGTATGCTCCTTTGCAATCTCAGCCAAAATGTCAAGCTGTTCAATGGGAGAGACATTTACATCATACCCGTACTTATCTGCGATGGTCTTATCAATGCTGTAGCCGGTGTAGTAGGATAAGGTGTTCATAGAGCCGTCAACGCCGTAGATATGACCCGAACTTTTCAGCCCCTCCCAATGCTTTTCAGGCATAAGACTATACAGCCTTTTGCCTGCTTCCGTATTATTCAGATAATCGTCCAGACATAAAAGAAGACCGTCGTCAATCAAACGATGAAAGCTATCGGTACAATCATCAATTCCAATGAAGATATTTGAAGAGTAAACTATATCTATCCGCTCGTTGTTTTTTGTCATATCTTCTACCAGCTGGAGGTGGCTTTTTTCTGATATTTGATCAGATACGGCAGTATCCTTAACAGGCAAAAAGCAAACAGCGAAATCGCAGCCGAGACTATCGAGGTATTGGTTTATTTCTGTTGTTCTCATGGTGCCAATATATCCTTCGACAGCCCAGACGAGAACGGTTTTATCCGGGTATAATTCTGACACCTCCTCATAGCTTGCAATGCCTTCTGACAGCCGATCGCTGTTCTGTTCGGAAAAATCGTTATTATGCTCAGAATCAACAGCTGCACTGCTGCATGAGCATAATGTAAGAAGTATGCAAAAAATAATTAAAAGTCTTTTCAACGTAATCTGCCTCCAATACCATTGCTCCTCGCCCTACAGATAATAATCAGGTAAGGCGAGTAGCTAACTAAAAGCTAAAATCAGTTTTCAAGCAAAACTGCTAATACACCTGTTCTGAAACGTATTAGTATACTCAAAGTTTAGTATTTAAACGTTCCAGCTTCTATGCTCATGTTCATATGTATGATCGCCCCTATAATATGCATCATAATCGGCATCTCCTTCCAGCCAGCATCCATTAGTTACGGTGTAGCTTCTTGATACTTCGGGGTAAGGAAGGTTATATTGAATTCCAGTATCAAGAGGCTGATAGTATTCTATAGCGACAGTCTGTCCTCCATTGTTAAACCTATACCTCCCATAAAGCCTTGCCCGCAGACCATATGCAGGATCTGAAACTCGCATTTTTGTCGTTGCGGTTAATGTTTCAAATTCATACGGGGTTCCGCTCCATACCAAGGTTCCAATAACGATTTCACCGTTAATATCAAGCCTTTTTGAAGCGCTGACGGAAACCGTCATGGTAAAAACGATTGCCACAGCTAACAGAATTGAAAGTAGCTTTTTCATTTTCATATGAAATTCCTCCATTAATATCATTTCTATGTAAACAAATAACATCGACTCCCATAGGTGCACCAATATGAAAATGATGCTATTTGCAACATACATACTAAGCATATGCGCTATTGAATTCTTTTTCTTGTCACTGAATTTGTTTATAGCACATCAAAGACTTCGATACTGTAAGTCATGGTTTATCAGGCTGAATAAAAAAGTAAATTTGTTAATTGCTTCTAAGTTCAATTACATAATAACACATGTCTTATTTTTTTCAATGCCTTTGTCGTAGGTGGTCGTTTTAGAGGCGTAGGTGGTAAGATGTAGAAAATTTAGCTGATATTTTGTACATTTTCACAATGAAAAACTCCCGACTCGGCAGCTGCCAAATCGGGAGCACTTCAATTCATTTAACCTTGCTCAATGTTATATTAACCACAAACTTCTCATTCTCAGATTTCTTCTGAACAAACCCGCCATACTTTTCAACGCACCGCTCAACATTTTTCAAGCCGTATCCGTGAACGCCTATGCGTTGTTTTAACAGATGCTCCTTTGCATATGGATTTTCAACCATGTAGTGCAAAATATTGTTGTGCATTTTCAATCTTAGGTTTATGTAACGCCTGTCATCCTCAAGCTCAGCGCAGGCTTCGATAGCATTATCCAAAGTATTTCCAAGCATAACATATAAGTCTGCCGTTGGGATAAACAGTTCAGGGGGAACGCTGACATCAAGCCTAAGGTCAATTCCTTCATTCCTCGCAAGGTTCATATACTCGTTGAGGATTATACTGACAACTCGGTTGCCCACGTCTACAACGTCGGGAATTTCATCGACCAATGCCTGCGCCTCTGCATAATTTTTCTCCGCTTCTGATGACTTTGAATCACTGACAAGAGCCTGCATAGCCTTCATATACTTGCTGATGTCGTGCCATAAGGCTCTTATCTGTTCCTTTTGAGCAAAGAATTGTTCGTAGTATTCTTTCTCCATATTGTAGTGATGTTCTGTCAAGTCGGATTCATGCTTCTGACGATCCTGCTCTCTTATACGGTTTACAAAGTAAATCATCAGGATATTTGTATAGAGCAGTCCGAGAATCACAATAAGATAGATGGGGTGGAAGTCAGCTTGAAGCTTGTTTGCTTGCGTTACCAAATCACAACACAGCGCTATGCAGGAAAGCCAACTCGGAAATAAAAATGCAACCGTTTGAATGGTAACAACGCCTTGCTTGCTTTTGTTAAACAATGAAATGAATAGAATAATCACCAAAAGAATCAGGTGAGAGATAACGATAAACAACGAACGTATATTACCGTATGAAAATAGTAGCTGAGTATCAACGTTAAGGACAGACAGCATTACAATCACCACAACATCTGTCAATGCATAGATCGTTAAAAATGTAATACCTGCAAAAATCGCAAAAAAGAATTTTGCCCTGAACAAGTAGATTGAAATTGCCGTAAGTCCTACAAAGCAATATATAATACGCAAAATAGACGCATCTGAAACAAAAGAGAGTGTAGCAAGAACGATTCCGAAAATACTGTAACAAGCAGATGTTACCAATCTGCTTCTTACTGATTTGCCGAAAAAACTCTGAAAGAAAATGTGACATACAGCAATCTCGACAGTTACACACAGGATCTCAACAAAATAATACATTCCTATCTCCCCAAATACATCTGAAGCGAGCAGCTAAAATCATGAAATTTCCGTCTACTCACAGGAATAACTGCACCATTGGTCATTGAAACGCCCGCTGCAGATGATGTGTTGACATGGCTGAAATTTACAACATAGCTTTGGTGCGGCATTCCGAAATATCCCCGAGGAAGCTGCGACATAACCTCTTTCAGGGTAGCTCTCATGGAAAAGGTCTGATCCATTGTGTGCAAAACCGTGGTGTGGTTATATATTTCAAAGTAGTAGATGTCATTTATGCCGATAACGTGACGTTTGTCATCAACCGTAAAAGTATATCTGTTGACGTTTACCTCTCGAACTGCGGAATCCAAGGCTTCGGTCAAAAGCTTAAAGGACAGCGGCTTAGTGAGATAGCGATAAACCAGCCCATAGCCCTGGATGGAATATTTTAAGGTGTTGGTCACAAAAAACATCAAAGGACGTTTTTCGTGAATCGACAGTAGCTTTGCTGCTTCGTAACCGTTGGTACCCTTCATTTCGATGTCTAAAAAGGCGATGTCGAAACCAATATCATTACAATCCCGCAGAAAATCATCGGCATTTGAGTATTCGTAGATATTAAATGTCCTTTTAGCATCGTAATCAAGAATAAGATTTTTCAGGTGCTGTAAGTCCTTCTGCTCGTCATCACATATCGCAAGTTTCATTTAATACATCCTTTCATAAAAGCTCCAACAACGAGCGGAGATTTGGAAGTTACATATCAGAATCAAGCAGAACAGCAGCGATTTTCAGAAGGGTTTTTCGATTGCTTTCGCTCATTTGAAGCATTAACCCATGAATTTTTTGATAATCTTCCTCAATTGATAAATCTGCTC
>CANQGQ010000030.1 GCA_947623305.1 uncultured Alistipes sp.
GACTTCTCGACCGATGAAACCTACTCCCAGGAACAACTTCTGCGCATCGCCGTTTCGACGGTCGACGGTACGACGAACTTCACCGGCACGGCCGAAGTCGACCTCACTACCGACCCCAACAACCCCACGCTGACGAGTTCGGGCGACGGCACGAAGATCGACTGGACGTTCAACAGCGGTGCGCCCATGACCACAGCTTTCACCCGTTCGTTGATGCTCTACCCGGGCGAACTGTCGAACCAGCGGTTGAAGATCGTGGCCGAGACCACGCTGCACACCTTCACGTTCTATGCAACGCCCAAACAGGCACTCAAAGCCGGCACGGTTTTCCACTTCCCGCTCAGCGTCAGCGGATTCACGAGCTTCGGTGAAAACGACGTCGATGCCGCTGCTTCCAAGGATTTGGCCTACACCGTTACGGACAAGGCACAGATTCCGTTCTACTACTACGGCGGTACGAACTGCTATTTGGCTATGAACGGACAACCGGTTACGGTCTACTGCACGCCTTACAAGACCGATGCCTACTATCACAACACCAAAACTGCGGTTAGCAAAGAGACGCTCGGCGCCGAATATACCCCGACCCAGGCCAAAGTCATCTGGTACGAATCGGCACTCGGAGCTGCTCCGACTGTCGGAACTTACGATACTGCGAATGACTCGTTCACCGTTACCATGCCTTCGGGCAAGTACGGCAATGCGTTGGTCGGCGTGTACAATGCCGCCGGTAAAATTCTTTGGTCGTATCATATCTGGGCACCCGAAGTCGATCCACGTACCGGTTTGCTTACCTACAAAAACACCTATTCCGGCGAATACGATGTTATGCCCATGGCTTTGGGCGCTACAAAAGTTGCTGTGCCGAACGAAGCTGTCAACCAGAACCGCATTGACGGGGCAGGACTATACTATCAATGGGGCCGTAAAGACCCGCTGGGGCGTCTTGCACAATGGAACAATAATTACACCGTAGCTGTTACGACGGTACCCGATGCATTTAACGGCGTCAATGCCGCAACCGAAACCGCAGGAGGAACGGGGTCGTTCTTCAATAATCCCGCATACGACGATACAAAAGATAAGACCCAAATGAATGTACTTTATCTGACCAAAGCGTTGAAGGACGGAGGGTACACGGATAATATAGGAGATGCGTCATTGAAGGTGAACGAAATAGATGGCATTTCGGCCGATCGCTATATGATCGAACAAGCCATTGCCAATCCGACACGATATATTGTTGCGCAGAAGAGCGTTAGTAGTTACTGGACTGCTCAAAAGAATAACTATCTATGGGGCAATCCGAAAGGCAGCGAGTATCCACGGATGAGTCAGACCTACAAATCTATTTTCGATCCCTGTCCAGATGGATATCGAGTGGGACCCAAAGATTTATGGATCAATTTTACGACTACGGGTACAAATACCACAGACAGATGGAATGCCAACGTCAAAGGCAAGAATGGAAAGGGGCAAACAGATGGTACGGCATTCCAAAAAGGGTACGAATTTTATTACGAAGGAATGGGAGAATCGGTAACCGCTGAAGGCGGTGCAACCGGTACTTACACCGAACCCGAAAACGCGAGAACGGATTTTTATCCCGCAGTGGGGCTTCGCCGTTACTATGGAGTCTTGTCAAACGTTAGCACTGAATCGGATGCTTGGAGCTCTGTCGGTGGCAATTATCTAGCATTTAATAATTCTCAAATGTTTGATGTGTTTCATAGTAGCCAATGGGCGTACGCCTTTCCGATTCGTTGCGTCAGAGAGCCAGGACCGACCAAATAATTAAGTTTCGAAACCTAAATATCCTGTCGGGCCGTCGTGGGTTGTTTTGCCGATGAGTGGAGTCGTCCGGGAAGATACCCGCGAACCCCGACAGGATAAACCGAAGCGGGACGTTGCAAAAGCAGCGCCCCGCTTTTTTATTGCACACGTCCGAATTCCGCTGACAACCACCCGAAACGATGAAAGCCCCTCGGTATTTACCGAGAGGCTTTCGTTTGCGCAGTACCCAGAGCCGGGGTCGAACCGGCACGACATTGCTGTCATTGGTGTTTGAGACCAACGCGTCTACCGATTCCGCCATCTGGGCATACCTCCGAATCGGGACAGCAAAGATATATCATTCTTTGCGAATTACCAAACTACGGCAAACTATTTTTCGAAAAATCGTTTGATTTTTTTCGCTTTCGCCGCGCCGACCAAGGCCGTCAACTCCTCGATCGGAGCTGCAGCGACCTTGGAAACCGTACGGAAATGCTGCAACAAGGTGCGGATCGTCTTTTCACCGATGCCCTCGATCGCTTCGAGTTCGCTGTGGATGAACGCCTTGTCCCGTTTCTGCCGATGGAACCCGATCGCAAAGCGGTGCACCTCCTCCTGAATGTGCGACAGGAAATGAAAAAGCGGCGAAGTGGGCCGAATGCCGACCAACAAAGGCGGAAATCCGTAATACAATTCGGAGGTACGGTGTCGGTCGTTTTTGGCCAGACCGGCGATGGGTATGTTCAGACCGAGCATCTCCAGCACCTCGTGGATCACGCCCATCTGCCCTTTGCCGCCGTCGGCGATAATCAAGTCGGGCAACTCGGCGTTCTCGGCCATCAGACGTGTGTAGCGCCGGAAAACGACCTCGCGCATCGAAGCGTAATCGTCGGCCCCTACGACGGTTTTGATGTTGAAATGACGGTACTCCTTGCGCGAAGGCTTGCCGTCGCGAAAGACGACGCATGATGCTACGGCATTGGAGCCCTGCAAGTTGGAGTTGTCGAAGCACTCGATGTGGCGCGGCGGTTTGTCGAGGTGCAATTCTTTCTGAATGGCGCTCAACAGTCGCTCGGTATAGCGTTCGGGATTCTTGATTTCCAGATTCTTCAGTTGCTCGGCGCGGTAGATGCGGGCGCTCTTCTGCGAAAATTCGAGCAACTCCAATTTTTCGCCCCGCTTGGGAACGATGAACGTAACTCCGTCGAAAAGCAGGGTCGTCGAGGGCAAAAACGGCACGATCACCTCCCGAGCCAATTCGCCGCCGGCAATGTGCTCGACGATGTGCTGGATGGCGAGCGTCAACATGTCGCGTTCGTCGCCCTCGGCGCCCGTCGCCAGTTTCACGGTCGAGACGCCCACGATCGACCCGTGGCGGATGCGCACGAAATTGCACCACGCCACGTCGTCGTCCGGAAGCAACGAAAAGATGTCGATGTCGACGATCCGTGCGCTGACGATGACCGATTTGCCGGCATAATTGTCCAAGGCGTCCAGCCGTTGTTTGTAACGCTGGGCCAACTCGAATCGCAGGCCGGCGGCCGCTTGGGCCATCTCGCGCTCCAGGTACTGCCGCACGGGCCGCAGATCGCCTTTGAGGATCGACGTTACCATGTCGACCAACCGAGCGTACTCCGATTCGCTTTGTGCTCCGATGCAAGGCCCTTTGCAGTTGCCGATGTGGTATTGCAGGCAGACCGTGTATTTGCCTCGGGCGATCGCCTCGGGGGCGAGGTTGAGTTTGCAGGTGCGGAGCGGCACCACCTCGCGGACGAACTCCAGAACGCTGTGCTGCATCATCACCGATCCGTAAGGCCCGAAATACTGCGAACCGTCGCGCTGAAGCTGGCGGGTCGACTGCACGCGCGGAAAGTGCTCGCGGCGGACGACGATCCACGGATAGGTCTTGTCATCCTTCAAAAGGATGTTGTAGCGCGGCTGAAGGGTTTTTATCAACGAGTTTTCGAGCAGCAGGGCGTCGGTCTCGCTGTTGACGACGATGTGCCGGATTTCGACGATCTGTTTCACCAACACGCGCACTTTGGCGCTGTGTTCCTTACTCTGCACGAAGTAGGAGGAGACCCGTTTGCGGAGACTTTTGGCCTTGCCGACGTAGATGATCGTACCGGTTTTGTCTAAAAACTGGTAAACCCCGGGCGAAAGCGGCAGCAGAGCCACTTGCTCCTTGAGCGACGGTTGTTCGGAATCGGCCATACGCAAGTCGATGACAGGCAAAAATCGAGCGCGAAACGCAATGCGCCCCGCTTAAAACTCGTTCGTGAAGTGGAAGCGGATTTCCTTGAAATTGTCCTGCGCCAAGGCAAGCGCATAGCTCGTATCGGCCAGAAAGACATCGCGTCCATGCTTGTCGACCGCCATATTCGTGTGTTTGCGGCGTTTGAAGTCGGCCAGCTGTTCGGCGTTGTCGCTTTCGATCCAGCAGGCCTTGTAGATGGAGATCGGCTCCCACCGGCAAGCGGCGTTGTACTCGTGCTCCAGGCGATACTGAATGACCTCGAACTGCAAGGCGCCGACCGTGCCGATGATCTTCCGGCCGTTGAGCGACGAGGTGAAAAGCTGCGCCACGCCCTCGTCCATCAACTGGTCGATGCCTTTGGCCAACTGCTTGAATTTCATCGGGTCGGCGTTCTCGATGTAACGGAACTGCTCCGGCGAAAACGACGGAATGCCCGTGAATCGTAGTTTCTCGCCTTCGGTGAAGGTATCGCCGATCTTGAAGTTGCCCGTATCGTGCAGACCCACGATGTCGCCCGGGTAGGCGAAGTCGATGACCGATTTCTTTTCGGCCATGAACGCCGTCGGCGACGAGAATTTCATCTGCTTGCCGCTGCGTACGTGCAAGTAGTTCTTGTTGCGCTCGAAAACGCCCGAGCAGACCTTCAGAAAGGCGATGCGGTCGCGGTGGTTGGGATCCATGTTCGCATGGATTTTGAAAACGAAGCCCGTCATCTTCGGCTCCGAAGGTTCCACCGTGCGGCTTTCGGTCGGAGCCGGACAAGGCGACGGCGCGATGCGGATGAAGCATTCGAGCAGCTCGCGAACCCCGAAATTGTTGACCGCCGAACCGAAGAACACCGGTGCGACTTCGCCCCGAAGATAGGCATCGCGGTCGAACGGATCGTAAACGCCCTCGACCAATTCGACGTCGGCCCGCAGTTGGTCGGCGAATTTCTTGCCGATGCGGCTGTCCAATTCGGAAGATGCAAGGTCGGTGATTTCGACCGTCGAGGCATCGGCCGTCAGCCGTTCGTCGGAGGTAAAAAGCGACAGATTTTTCTCATAAAGATTGTACACACCCTTGAAATCGGGACCGTTGGAGATCGGGAAAGCCAACGGCCGCACGCCGATGTGCAACTCCTTTTCGACCTCGTCCAGCAGGTCGAACGGCTCTTTCGACGGGCGGTCGAGCTTGTTGATGAAGACGATGACCGGCGTCGAGCGCATCCGGCAGACCTCCATCAGTTTGCGGGTCTGCGCCTCGACGCCTTTGGCTCCGTCGATGACGATGATGACCGAATCGACCGCCGACAGCGTGCGATAGGTGTCTTCGGCGAAGTCTTCGTGGCCGGGCGTATCGAGGATATTGATTTTCGTCCCTTCGTATTCGAATCCCATGACCGAGGTCGCGACCGAAATGCCGCGCTGCCGCTCGATCTCCATGAAGTCCGATGTGGCGCCCTTCTTGATTTTGTTGTTCTTGACGGCACCGGCCACGTGGATGGCCCCGCCGAAAAGCAACAGTTTTTCGGTCAGCGTGGTTTTACCGGCATCCGGATGCGCGATCACGGCGAACGTCCGCCGGCGGGTAATCTCTTCCTGTTGTGTCATAAATATGTGTGAGGAAACGGGTGCCGGCGTCCGTCGCCGCCGCCCGACCTATTTTTCGGTCGGACAAAAATACACATAAGCGAGCGCAATGCCAAATTTATTTGAGCATTGCCGAGCGGGAGTATTTTCGGTGTAGCCAAAAATACGCAAAACTTTTGGGAAATCCCGACGCATTTGCTATATTTGTCAAAACATCTCAACACAAAATCGCCTGCCTTATGAAACGACTGCTGCTGCTTCCCTTGGCGATCGTGCTCGCCCTTGCCACAAGTTGCGACAAAGAAGAAACTGAAGAACCAATGATATGGGATTTCGTCTGTCATTCGGTTCGCTTCTTCGTCTTAGATTCCGCGACGGGTGCGAATCTGCTCGACCCCGATGCGGAACACAACCTCCTCGACCGACCGATTGCGGTCGTGTACAAAGGTGTCCGATACGAAGTCGAAGAAGCGCAATATGCTCAACCCGTTCCGATGGCCGACACCCGTTTACTGCCGCCTAAACCTTTGGCTTTGCGATGGTTTTCCTATATTCCCCAGTACATAAGCGGCCGATGGGAAAAGGTCGAAGGCAAGTATTGCCTCGAATTCGGCGAGTTCTCACCGATAGACGATTGGCACGGCGAAGAGTTCACGATCGAATGGGGCGACGGTACTTCGAATACCGTGCGCTTCGACCTCTATATTATATGGAGGCATGTGAATGATCCGCAAGTCTTTACGCCGCTGTGGCTCGACGGAGCTCCGCACGACGGTTGGAGCATCTCGCTTCGCAAATAACGCATTCGGAAAATAGAAATGAACGAGGCGAATTCCCGTATGGGATTCGCCTCGTTCATTTTTTCGCAGGCCGGGACAAGTCGTTACGCTCGGGGATAATCCATGTTGTAGTGGCAGCCGACCGACTCTTTCAGCTCGCGGCCCTGCTTGATGACCAAATAGGCCGTCGCAATCATGTTGCGCAGCTCGCACAAGTCGCGATTGGGTTTCGTCTTGTTATAGAGCTCCTCGGTCTCCTCGTAGAGGATTTCCAGACGCCGCATAGCCCGCTTGAGCGACAGATTCGACCGCACGATCCCTACGTAATTGGACATGATGGTCTGCATTTCGCGTTTCGACTGAATAATCATCAGCATCTCCTCGGCATGCTGCGTGCCCTCGAAATCCCAATCCGGAATTCCTTCCTGAAAATCCACTTTGTCGAGGCGGGCCGACGCATGGCGTGCCGCCTGGTCGGCATAGACCAACGCTTCGATCAATGAGTTCGAGGCCAATCGGTTCGCTCCGTGCAAGCCCGTGCAGGAGGTCTCGCCCAGCGCATAAAGCCGCTTCACGGAGGTTTCGCCGTTGGTATCGACTTTCACGCCGCCGCAGCAGTAGTGCGCTGCCGGCGTTACGGGGATCAGATCGCGTGTAATGTCGATGCCGATGGACTTGCACTTTTCGTAAATATTCGGAAAATGGCTGCGCACCGATTCGGGGTCTTTGTGCCGCACATCGAGGTAGACGAACTCTTCGCCGCGCTTCGACATTTCGCGATGGATGGCCCGAGCCACGACATCGCGCGGGGCCAACGACTTCATCGGATGGTATTTATCCATGAATTCTTCGCCGTTCTGCAGGCGTAGGATGGCGCCGAATCCGCGCATCGCCTCGGTGATGAGGAAGCTCGGTTTTTCGCCCGGGTGGTAGAGCGTAGTCGGGTGGAACTGAATGAATTCCATATTTTCGGTGATGGCCTTCGCGCGGTGGCACATGGCGATGCCGTCGCCCGTCGCCACGACCGGATTGGAGGTCGTCGAGTAAATGTTGCCGCAGCCGCCCGTCGCCACGACCGTGAACTTGGCCAGCATGGTTTCGATTTCGTTCGTATCGAGGTCGAGAACATAGGCACCGAAGCAGGCCAGGCCGCGCGTATGCCGCGTAACGAACTCGCCTAAATGGTGTTGCGTCAGCAGGTCGATGGCGAAATGCCGCTCGCGTACCTCGATGTTCGGATGTTTGCGAACCGCTTCCATCAAGGCCCGTTCGATTTCGGCGCCCGTCAGGTCTTCGTGGTGGAGGATGCGGTGCTCGGAATGACCGCCTTCGCGGTTGAGTTCGAATCGGCCATCGGGGGTTTTGTCGAATCGGGTGCCCCATCCGATCAGGTCGGCGATCAGCTCCGGCGCCCGACGCACGACCAATTCGACCGCCGCCGGATCGCACTTGCCGGCCCCGCAGACCAACGTGTCGCGGATATGTTTTTCGAACGTATCGGGAGCATACGTTACCGAGCAGATACCGCCTTGGGCGTAGTTGGTATTGCATTCGTTCATTTCGCCTTTGGTAACGATGGTTACATGACCATATGCGGCGGCTTTGAGTGCGAATGTGAGCCCTGCAGCACCCGAACCGATGACTAAGAAGTCGGTTTTCATGATTTTCGAGAGGTTAATTTCAGCCTTGCGGCCGTGCAAAGATACAAAAAGTCGAGCGCAGAAGCAAGCGGTAGCTTGATTATGCCGAGACGGCGTATCTTCGACGAAGTCAAAGTTACGAACTTTCGGCGATTATTCTTAATTTTGCCATTCGAATAAGCCACGCCATGGAACGACACATCGCAATAAACGATTTCGATTATCCGCTGCCCGACGAGCGGATCGCCAAATTCCCGTTGGCCGAGCGATCGGCTTCGAAACTGCTTGTTTGGCAGGGGGGCGCAATTTCCGAACGGCATTTCGCCGACTTGGGCGACGTCCTGCCTGCAGACCAGTTGTTGGTGTTCAACAATACACGGGTCATCCACGCTCGTATCATCATGCACAAGCCGTCCGGCGCGCGCATCGAGGTTTTCTGCTTGGAGCCGCAGGAACCGGCCGACTACGAACGGGCGTTCGCCGTCCGCGACAGTTGCGTCTGGTCGTGCATCGTCGGCAACCTCAAGAAGTGGAAGGAGGGCCCGGTCGAGATCAACTTCCAGCACGACGGACACGAAGCCTGCCTGCGGGCCTGGCGCGTCGGCGAGGGCGGACGCGAACAGACCGTGCGATTCGAGTGGACGGCTCCGATGACCTTCGGCCAGTTGCTCGAATACCTCGGCCGCATTCCCATCCCGCCGTACCTCAATCGCGAAAGCCAGGAGGTCGACAACACCCGTTACCAGACGGTCTATTCCAAGTTCGAGGGTTCCGTTGCCGCGCCCACGGCCGGGTTGCACTTCACGCCCGAGCTGATCGCCTCGATGCAGGCGCGCGGCTTCGCATTCGAGGAGGTTACGCTGCACGTCGGTGCCGGCACCTTCCTGCCCGTGAAAACCGACGATGCCGCGCAGCATCCGATGCACACCGAGCACTTCGAGATACGGCGGTCGACCGTCGCGCGGCTTTTGGAGAAATGGGGGGCCATCACGGCCGTCGGGACGACCTCCGTGCGGACGCTCGAATCGTTGTCGGCACTCGCATGGCGGATTCGCACTTGCGGCGATCCGCAGCCCGGACGGGTCATCGGGCAATGGGAATTGTACGATCTTCCGACGGAGTTCACCGGCCGCGAGGTGCTTGCGACCTTGCTCGACTACATGGATGGCGCTGGGCTCGACCGAATGAAAGCGGCGACGCAAATTATGATTACGCCGTTGGGATACGAATTCCGCATCGTGCGGAACATCATCACCAACTTCCACCAGCCCAAATCGACCCTGTTACTGTTGGTATCGGCTTACGTGGGCAGCGCTTGGCGGGAGATTTACGATTACGCCTTGGCGCATGATTTTCGGTTCTTGAGTTACGGCGATTCATCGGTGTTGATGCGTTGATTCGCCGCCTCGCCTAATACAATAAGGAATCGGGACACTGTTTTTGCAGTGTCCCGATTCCATTCATCTATTCGCAAAGTGCCCTAATCATGTAACCGTCCTGTCCGGCCTAACGGTTATTTGTGGGCCACAGCCTGCGGAGGTTCGCCAATGGCGGGCCTCCGCGGCCGGAGGCTGCGGCCCGCGCGGCTCTCCGAGCCGCAATTTCGACAGTAGCGCGTAATTTTGCGAATAAACTGATAAACTATTCAGCTTTTTTTACACAACGTACCGGACGGCCGTACGCTCGGACGCGACTGAGCAGCGTCCAAATAGTGTTAGTGTTGACAGCCATGAGCCCAACTTCTGTCGAGCCGTTTGTCGGCGAACTACTCCAAGAACTGCCGAGCGTTCCGTCTACCGTTGACAAGGCACCGGTCCTCAAATCGCGATAACCTGAAGCGGAATAAAAATCTGTTTTCCCGTTTTCGGGTTCGGTGTAAGTACCGGATTTACCATCTTCAGCGGTTACCGATTCGCCCATTCCTTCGTAATAACATTCACAGCCCCCTTTCTGGAAAGCCGTATCATCCGTTTGTCCAACTCTATTCTGGCCTTTGACATTCAACTCCCATTTATTCGCTGTATCGTTTCCCGTAGTCGTGAAGTTAATCCATAAATCTTTGGGTGCCACCCGATACCCATCCGGACACGGGTCGAAAATGGATTTATAGGTCTGGTTTATACGAGGATATTCATAACCTTTCGGATTACCCCACAAATAGTTATTCGTTTGAGCGACCCAGTCATTATTACAAGCGCCATTTGTTATCCAAACGAACTTTGTCGGATTTTCAATGGTTTGATCGATCATATAGCGGTCGGCCGACATCATGTATTTTTTACCGTCGATAGTCGTTTCAACCTCCGTTTTATCTAATATCGTAGCAGTAGCATCCGTCATATAGTGTGCATCAGTCAATACCGTTGATAAATCAAGAAGATTATTTACCCCGTCCGTTTTATTCGTAAAGAACGTTGCACTATTCGTGAACCCTGCTTTAAGATTATCGTCCGGAAGCGCGTTCGCTAAAACCGTTACCGGTACGGTTCCGTTATTATTCCACTGCGCAGGACGGCCCATCGGGTCTTTACGGCCCCATTGATAGTAGAATCCGATTCCTTTGAGTTTTTCATCATCCGTATCATTAGCAAATACAACTTTGGTGGCACCGATCGCCATCGGCATAACATCGTACTCGCCGGAATAGGTGTTCTTGTAGCGTTTCAGAGCCTTGGGGTTGTAGTTGTCCGGATCGACGGCCAGCGTAGGATCGTCCTCCGGTGCCCAAATATGGTACGACCAAAGGATTTTACCGGCGGCATTGTAGACGCCGACCAACGCATTGCCGTACTTGCCCGAAGGCATGGTAACGGCAAACGAATCATTGTCGGCATCGTAAGCACCGACAGTCGGAGCAGCTCCGAGGGCCGATTCGTACCAGATGACTTTGGCCTGGGTCGGGGTATATTCGGCTCCGAGCACGTCATCGGAAACATCGGTCTTGGTATGATGATAGTAGGCATCGGTCTTGTAGGGCGTGCAGTACACCGTAACCGGTTGTCCGTTCATGGCCAAATAGCAGTTCGTACCGCCATAGTAGTAGAACGGAATCTGTGCCTTGTCCGTAACGGTGTAGGCCAAATCCTTGGAAGCGGCGGCATCGACATCGTTTTCACCGAAGCTCGTGAATCCGCTGACGCTGAGCGGGAAGTGGAAGACCGTACCGGCCTTGAGTGCCTGTTTGGGCGTTGCATAGAACGTGAAGGTGTGCAACGTGGTTTCGGCCACGATCTTCAACCGCTGGTTCGACAGTTCGCCCGGGTAGAGCATCAACGAACGAGTGATCTGGATGTTCATGTTGGAACCGCTGTTGAACGTCCAGTCGATCTCCTTGCCGTCGCCCGAACTCGTCAGCGTGGGGTTGTTGGGGTCGGTAGTGAGGTCGACCTCGGCCGCGCCGGTGAAATTCGTCGTACCGTCGACCGTCGAAACGGCGATGCGCAGAAGTTGTTCCTGGGAGTAGGTTTCATCGGTCGAGAAGTCGAACTCGAACTTACACCAGGCACCCAACTGCCGGAACTTGAAGTTCGCCGAATTTACGTCCTTGCCTGTGGTCGTGGGCGTACACTTGTACGAGACCTTGATGTCGTTCTCCTTGAAAGAGAATTGGGTGTCCTTGTTCCAAGTTTTGATTCCCATTCTTTCGAGCCGCTCCTTCCAGGCTGCCGTAGCTGCTTCGTCCTCGGGATACCAGTTCTGGTTGATCTTGAACGAGAGTTTGTTGTTTTCGACGTAGGCCGCCGACACAGGATAGACCGCTATCAAGTCGCCGAAATTCGGATCGTCGGACGAAGCAGCTTCACCGCCAACGATGGGTTCGAACTCGCCTATCGGCGAGTTGGCACCCTTGACCAATTCGTACTGCCACGTCGCCCATTCCGTGTTCGTGTCCTCCGAGATGCGGACGATCAGGATGCGATCTTTGGCCGTCCAGTTCACGGCACCCGTCGTGGCATTGGGTTCGCCCGTGCGGGTCTCGGCATCGTCATC
>CANQGQ010000031.1 GCA_947623305.1 uncultured Alistipes sp.
GCATATATTACGCGAGAGTTAAACAATGCCTGACTGAAGCAAACGGTTAAACCGTAACTATGATTGCATACATATCTAGGTGATGTTTTAGGCATCGCCTGCTTTGCTATGCTTTTTTCTTCTTCATATATTTTTTCATTTTCCTATTGACTTTTATTTGCAGGTTTCATATTACAACGGACAATTTTTCAGCGATTGTTTTATTGTGCAATTTTAGCGACTGCTTTTGTTTCAATAACACTTGAATTTGAGAAAAAGCAACTGACGTGAAAAAAATAAAAAAATGCCAATGTACCAGATCTGATACATTGGCATTTTTAATTAGGGGCCCCCACAAAGTCCCAAGACTTTGTGGGGAAAAGGAGGAGCAGCGGAATGAGTGAGCTCTGCCGAGTTCGGCAGGGCGAGGGATATGGAGCTTGCGACGACGTGCAGGGTTTGGGGAAGGCCACTCCCCAACAAGATTCCCGCGCAAGACCAAATGAGCAATTTGCGAAATTTGGTCCCGCGGTAGAATCTTGCTCTGAGAAAACATATCTGTATTATATTTTAAATATAACATTTTACTTTAAAAGCCGGTTCGTGAAAAATAAATAAAATCTGTTTGAGATAATCTTTAGCGCATAAAAAGCCTGCCTATCGCGAGAAACTTAGGCAGAGCTCAATCATGAATTGCTATGTAGCATTATAGCTAATATAATTCTCACTTTTCCGTTTTCACCTCTATCAGCTTGATAGTTGGAAATTCGCTCACACAGAGCAGCAACGTTTCATCTTCAAGCCGGCGGTTTAATTCTTTTTTATTCATCGCTTCATCAAGTAGTTGAGCTGTATACGGAAGTATTATTGTTGCCTCGCTGTCGGGTCTGAGCCGCAGCTGAGTACTTTTGAAATTTTCGTCAATAATACGCCAAACTTCATAGTCAACAGGCACCTTTAACGCACCGTTATAAGCATTCAGTCCAAGACAGTCAATGTATCCTGACTCATTTCCTTCGTTTTTGACGGTGACCTCGACCATTAGACAATAAGTATGTATTGGGAATAAACCATATTTCGTAATCTCTGCCTCGTAGCTATTCATTAGTTCCGTATAGTCTACAAGATAGGCTTTGTTCACCCTGATTGAGTACCCGGCGGTATTCTCCTCGCTTGTCGTGATAAAGTCGCCGTCAAGCGGCACAAACTCGCCGGTCTGATATATTTCAACTTCTGATCTAAACGCCTTAGCGTTCACACCATAGCATTTTACTGCCCAAACTATCAAGAGCAGTATAGCAATAACACATGAAATAAAAGCTGCAAGCCGCTTATTCCTTGTCATAGGTCTGAAAAGCATAATCTATACCTCGCTTTCATTCGGAACGTACCTGTCCGTAATTTTCCCGCTCTTAATGCAGATAACATCGTCCGCCAGTTCATCAAGTACCTCACCGTCGTGACATGAGATTATAACTGTTGCCCCGCGCTCCTTCTCAGCGCGTACTATCCTCTTGACCATTTCAACTCCGCTTTCGTCAAGCGAGTTTGTCGGCTCATCCAAAAGAACAATATCCGGCTTTTCCATAATGGCAGCAGCGATACCGAGTCGTTGCTTCATTCCAAGGGAATATTTGCGATACTTTTTATTCATATTTTCCGTAAGACCAACTATATTAAACACTTCTTTAATTCTGTCTGCGTTTATTTCCGACTTTATATCCGCTAAAAGGCAAAGGTTTTCATAACCCGTATATCCATTTAAAAAGGCAGGATTTTCAAGCATTACACCAATACTTGGCGGGAAAGTTATATCCTTGCCGAGTACTTTGCCATCTATAGAAACCGTTCCTGTTGTCGGGTAAATAAGTCCTGCTATCAGACGCATCAGCATAGTCTTACCTGACCCGTTTACGCCCTTAAAACCGGTTATCTTATTTGACTGTATCTCTATGTCAAAATCGTCAATGACAATGCTTTTACCTATCTTTTTTGTGACATGATCAAAAATTATTGCCACATTTCATTCCTCCCTACTTAAAATATCATATCTTCTGAACCTGACCGCGCCCAAAGCCACGCAAAGGACAGAAAGCGTTATCATCGAAACTTCGCCAACTGTTGCATTCATTCCATCTGTGATTACTTTGTTACAGCGTGCAGCCATAGCGTAGTTGCCGAACAGGAGAGGGCTTTGCGTGTGCGAAGACATTATGCAGATTGTCGCAGAGATTATATACGCAAATGCCGGTTTGATGATTATACTGAGTGTCAGCTGCATTAAGCCTATCGACACTGTAAAGAGGAGCGGTAATAGCAACAGCTCCGTCGATAGGTCGATTTGCTCAAACGGTATCAAGGTTTTTCCGAAATCAAGATATAAATGTACGTTTTGAGTTATTTCTAAAGTAATTGTTTCTCGGCTTGCAACTGCCAATAACACAAGCACTGCCCACGAAGCAAAGTAATACATACATATAGCTATTACTTGCCAACTGCATTTTGAAAGCCACCAAGTCACTCTGCCTCCTGACCGATATATTGTCTGCTGCCCAAACCCATTAAGATCAGCGGAAGTGTAGTTAAGGGTGAAATAGAGTATTAAAAGATGATTTAACAGCCATAGATACGGAACTTTGAACGGCTCTCCGGGAGTAGGTACATATTTTTTAATACCTCCGTATAAATACATAAAGTATTCGCCGAGCGTAAAACCGGTATCAAAAGAGCGGCAAACGGATTGGCAATCTAAAAACACAATAGCAGTAAACAGTGCTATGCCAATATAGCTCATGTACTTTTTTAACAAACCGTTACGAAGATCAAAGCGCAGAAACTTAATATATTTCATTTTTGCGCCCCTTAATAAAAACCGTCCCGAGTGAAAAGGCAACCAGTGCGACAGTTATGAAAAGAATGACCTTCGAGTTTTGGAAAAATTGAATCGAACGGGAGTGGAGAAATTTTGTCGGGTCAATCTCATAAGGAGTAACTGTACTTCTGAATCTGTTGAATAACGCATTCTCCGCATAACCGACTGCCAATGTTACTACAAACGGCATAAATAATGTTGCGAAAAGATTTTTAATATAGAACGATATTGCATAGCTTAACAGAGCATATATACCTCCGTAAAGAGTATTAAGCATAACAAAAAGGAACATATGTAAAAAAGGGTGAGTAAAGAAAAGATCTGCCCACATTGTTCCAAAGTACACAATATTAAAGAAGTTATATCCTGCCCACGGCATATGATATGGGATATATGCCGATACCATCAGTATATTTATTATATAGGGAATGAGTATTACTGCAGCGCCGCTTAAAAACACCGCGCAGGTTTTGGCAAACAAGTATTTTTTTCTCTCTGTTCTTGTAGCAACGTTTTTTAGGTATCCGCATTTTCGCTCGACATGGTAAGACCAAGCAAACGGTATTGCCGCCCCTATCGGTATCAGCGTAAAGAAAACAGTGTATGCGAGCGAAAGCATGTCTCCTCCAAGCCAAGCACTGAACAATGACATTATTGCAAAATCAGGACTGTATTTACTGTTTCCTTCAGCATCAACATAATGGTTTAGTTCTTCCGGATTGTATCCGCTCCAAGACTCAATATAGTACAATGCACTAAGAGCTGCAAACAGTGTCATCATAACGAGAGCAAACAAAAAAGCCTTTGAGCATATTGAACGCTTTATTTCATTTCTGATCATTGTCAAATCTCCCCAGCAGATCCACAAAAACTATCGCGTCGCCGCTTTCCGACGGCTTCTTTGAGTATTTTGCCAGATACACATTCTTATCATCTATTAGCGTCTGCTGATAGAACATACCTATTTTGAAACTAAATTCTTCGCCCGAAACAAGAGGAGTTTTGAATGTGTAGAAGTCCATATCGGGATCAAATTCCTTCCCGGTCAAAGCGTTAATATCACCTTCATGGGGACACTCGCTGAAATAGCATACATCTGAACAATTTGCATTTTCGCTATCGTCATATTTAGAATAATATTCATAATCAGCACCATAGCGAACGGCTGAATTCCACATGAATCTGCAAATAATGCTGTTATTTGCGGATTCACCGGTCGGATTCTGATATTCCCCCGTAATATCTGCTACAATGAACTTTGCTCTATCGGCAAAATTGTCAAGAGCATATTCCCTTATTTCTTCAATCGGTATTTCGCTTTCGTAGACCGAGTCGTATACCGTTACCGAATCAACACGGAAGCTTAATCCTTCGGTGCCGTCATATGTGCCATAACTGTCGTTATAGGCGTAGTAATCAGAAAATTGCTCGCCGACAGGTACATACTTGATATTTATGTCCGCCTCCCACTCAGATTGCAGAGTGGTGACCTCAACAGCTTCGCCATCTTCATTTATTACTGTCGGCATGGTTGGCTCAGTTTGAATATAATCATTTATACCGCTTTGTAATCTGTCATCGAATTCCCTATATGAACAACCGCTAAACAGCAGCATACACGTCAACATAATAGGTGCTATTTTCATGGTAGTTGTCTCCTTTTAAATTAAACTTTGTATTATTTTTTTGCGATTGGATTATAATCAATTATAAACTTATCACTAAGGGAATGATGACACTAAAAATACGTTTGTCATTCAATCACTTCCTCAAAAAAATATATTATTTCCGGCGGGGTAAATAATCTTTTATTTCTACCTCAATTACCCGATTATAATTTGTAATTTGTATTAAGTCAACGATTTAGGCACAACACGCCGATTTTAGGCACAAGGCGCAAAAAATAAAGGGAACGCTCGTCTGCGCTCCCCGAAATATATTTTATAATACCTTATCCCACAGGCTTTTTTCTCAATACAACATTGCAGCAAAACATTCCCGCTTCTTCATAAAAATCGCTTCTGCCGTCGTATTTTTCCGCTATCTCACGGATTATCTTTATACCGTAGCCGTGTTCCGATTTGTTTCTCTTTGTTGACATAAGCTGCGGATTGCTTTCGATGACCGACTTATCAATCGTATTTTTCACCGAAATAAGATAACTCGAATTATCAGCCGAAATATGAATATTTATCTGCCTCTTGCCGATGTTTTCGCGGCAGGAGGTTATTGCATTATCGAGGATATTTGACAAAAGGCGGGTCAGATCCATATCCGAAACACCCGAAATATCCGAAGCACAGGCACAGCTGCTTTCGATACCGAACGACTTGGCGCTCGACAGCTTGGCGTTTACTACCGCGTTTACCGTTGGATTGTTCGTATTTATAAACACCTCAGTTTCGGAGATTTCGCCGATGTTTTCATCAATCTGACTGATCGCTTCCGAAGTCTTATCGCTCAAAAGAAGCTCGCGAATCGTAATAAAGCTGTTTTTATAGTCATGCCGCATTTTCCGCATGGTTTCGTATTCCGAACGAAGGCTGTCAATATATTGATTGGTATATTCCTGAGTTTTCTTCAAAAGCTCAAATTCGCGGGCCTCGCGGCTTTTGTCCAAAAAATTCATCAGAAGCCAACAGACCAAGACGTTCATCAGGATAACGCACATAAACACAAACAATGAGTAGACGCCCATTTTATCTCCCTTGCCGAGGGCGGCAAAATTTATATATGCGCCGATGATAATGCTTATCAAAAGCACCACTGCAACTATCGCCCACTGAAATACGGATTGCTCCGCGCTCATATCGCGCCGATTAAACAACCTAAGAGCAATATATACGGTATAAAATATCAGAAGCTGAGTGCTGATAATCACCAAAAAGCGTTCAAAACTCGGAACAGCCATCAGATACGCGAGATTTTCGTCAAAGATCACGGCTGCAATATTACCGCAAAGTGCGGACGGCAACAAAATAATCATACATGAAAACACCGATGCGAACAGCTTTTTAAATATAGAACATTTAAAATTCACAACAGAATAGACAATTAGAGCACCCATGTAAATTAACGAAAATACAGGCTTAAATTTGCCAAAGTCAATGTATGTATCAAGACAGATAACTATAAAAATCATAAACGCCGATAATAAATTACGGACATTTATAAAGCTCCTTAATTTTTTACCGCTTAAAAAGGCATAGACAAAATAAGCCGAAGCAGCGGCCTGATACATATTTACAAGCAATTCAAATGCAGTCCATAAAACAATCATACTCTCGTCCTCAAATATTTTGTATATTCCTCATCAACGCCGTTTTTGTAAAACTTGCTGAGCGGAATATTTATGCAGTTCATCAGCTCGACCTCTTTTGTATCATTTTTAATATGGGTGACATATTTGAGGTTTGCAAGATAGCTTTTGTGCGTTCTCACAAAATCATAAGCCTTGTATTTTTCTTCACATTCCTGCATACTGCCGCGCGTGCGAATTTTTTCTGTCTTTCCTTTCAAGTTAAGAACATAAGTGATATAATGCGCGCTGACTTCTATGCAGACTATATCCCTTATGGAAACGGCTTTCTTCCTGCCGTTTGCGTCCTCCAAAACGACCTTGTCGTCCTGCTTGAGATGCTTGACGAGCTTTTCAACGATCGGCGGAATGCTTTCTTCAAGGGGTATTCCGCAGTTTTTGCGGACGAAAAAGAACGGCTGATATTCAAAGCTCTCAAAAACAAGCTCGGAGTGAAGCGAAATAAAAACGATCAGGCAGTGCGAAAAATCATCCCGCAAGGATTTTGCAATGTCAAAACCGCTTACCTTCGGCATATCTATATCCAAAAACAGCACATCGAACGGCTCCAGCTTGTTTTGATTTATAAGCACGTTCCCGCTTGTAAACATCTCTATGCAAAAATTACCGCCATGCGCCGAAAAACAGTCGCTCACGATTTTTGAGATGTTTTTAGCCATAGTGGGATTGTCGTCGCACACTCCGATTCGGGACATAAAGCCGCCTCCTTGATGCTTTAATATGATGTAATAATTATAGCACGGCTCGGAATGGATAGCAATAAGATATTTTCATTTGTCGAAAAAGGCTTTCGCTTGCTTTAGAGAGCGAAAGCCTTTTGGGGGTAGAGCGTAATGTAAGCGGGGGTGGGTGAGGGTCTTTAAGTGTGGGGAACCCCCTTTCAGGGGGAGGGGGCTACGCTCTACTATAAGTCTGTAGAGACTTCAACGGGGGTGGGGGTCTGCTTTAAACAGCATATCAAATTTCCGCCCCTGCGGGAATTTGATATACCTTTTAGCCAAGGAGTGGGTAGGGAGGGTTTTCTTTAAATTGGATATTTGATATACCTTTTGACAAAGGGAGAGACGGGTATGGGAGTGCTATTCATACTTTCATGGGCTCCTGTATTTCCCTTGCTATGAGGCACAAAGCGCTTTTTAAGACTGCGCTGCTGTTTTGCCGAGCTTTGCTCGGCAAGTGTGGGGCACCCCTGCGGGGTTCCCGCAGACGCGGGGTTTTGTCCAAGAGAGCGTCCGGTGGACGGTCGATTGGGAACAAAACCGGCTTTTATTGATTATACCATTTTCTGAGCCGTTTTCAAGTGCTTCTCTGCGAATAATTCCCAAGGCTTCACCGCACAATTAACTATGGCTTAAAAGCCATAAACTTATCCGGCTGCAGCAACACCGCGTTGCTTGCCATTCTTTTTAAATCGTGGTATAATGGCACCGAGGTGATTTTATGAATGAGACAAAAGACATAATACGCAACCTGCGGGCAAGCGCAGACATGTCACAGGAAGAGCTTGCCGAACGGCTTTTTGTCACTCGTCAGGCGGTCAGCAGGTGGGAAAACGGTGTTTACTTTCAAAAAAGAAACTAAAATCTGCACCCATGTTAATTGAAGAAATAAGCCTTTCGGAAAACGCTGAAAGGCTTATTTTATGGGCGCTTAGCATTACTTTTCCGCTCATTGCAGTATGCAAAATATGAGCGGTGTTTTTATTTAGGAGGATAATTATGTCAATATTCAGAGTAGAACACACCACGGGCTTCACCGTCATGAGCAACTATCATCTTCGCGATAAGAATCTGTCACTCAAGGCAAAAGGTTTGCTATCGCAGATGTTATCCCTCCCCGAGGAATGGGATTACACCCTCGCGGGATTATCATTCATAAATCGCGAGAAGATCGACGCCGTCCGTGAAGCTATCAAAGAACTTGAAAACGCTGGGTACATCGTCCGCACCCGCGAGCGTGATGAAAAGGGACGTTTGAAAGGTACGGAGTATGTCATCTATGAGCAGCCACAACAGGAAAATCCTGCGTCGGAAAACCCAACATTGGAAAAACCTACGTTGGAAAATCCAATGCAATTAAATACTTATAAAACAAATACTAAAAAATCAAATACTAATTCAATCAATCATCCATCTAAGGGCGATAGGGTAGATGAGATGTCACGCGCAGACTTTGAGGAAGAAATCAAGGAAAATATCGACTACGACATAATCGTCGAGAACAAGCAAAACGACAAGCGGCAAATCGACGAAATTGTCATGCTTATGCTTGATACGGTCTGCTCGCCGTCTGCCACTGTTCGTATCAACGGAACGGACATTCCAGAAGCAGAAGTCAGGGAGCGGTTCTTGCAGCTTGACAGCGAGTATATCGAGTATGTGTTGTTTGCTATGGAGCGGTCAAAACCTGAAATAAAGAATATTCGGGCGTATCTGCTGACCGCGCTGTATAATGCTCCCGCGACGATGGATAGCTATTATTCCGCGCTCGTCAGCCGGGATCTGAATTTATAGTCAAGAGCCGAAGAAAACGCACTTTTTCGGCTCAAATCTATGATTACGATAAACTCATCAAACGAGGGTATGCAGCGGGAAAATCTCTAATTTTATCAATTCAAGAGCCGAGAAAAATCGCCGAAAAACGCCCCGTTTTTGAAAATACAGAAAAATTTAAGCAGGAGGTCAATTTTATGAAAACAGGACTAACAAAAGCGCAGAAAACTACCGAGATTTGGTTCAACGAAAAAGAACCGACAATTCACGTTCGCACGCACAACACCGACCTAAAGAAGCGGCTTGCCGTTTATGCTGAGAAATTCCCGACCGAGTGCAGACTGCTCGACGATGACCCAGAGTTCGGCTGCATGGAATTTGAGATAGCTAAAGGTCGCCTGTCGTTCAGACTGACGGAGCCGTACAGCGAGGAGCGCAGGAAAAGAGCGAGCGAATATGCCAAGAAAAATGGGCTGAAATGGCGCTGATTTGCTGTATCAAAAAGTGTCCGAAATCGCCTAAAAAATGCTTTGCAGCGCGTTCTGTCAAGCTTGACATACTTTCCCCTTTGCCGTTTTCCGAACCGCTCTCGTTGACATTACTCCGAAAAAAGTATATAATAACATAAGATTACACTTTTCGGAGGTCAAAGATGATAAAAATCGGCGCGATCGGCTACAACTACTGTCATAAAGACAACTTCTGCGCGGATAACCCGAACGGTCCGGGGGCGTGGCTTTTTCTCCTGATAAAATCCGACGCGCTCCTGACTTTACGCGGCAGGGAATACGCTGTCAAGCCCGGGACGGTCTGCTTTATCTCCCCGAGCACCCCTTGCAGCTATCGCGCCAAGGACGGCGAATATACCGACGACTGGTTTTATTTTGACGGCATGGACGGGGAGGAAACCGAGCGGCTCAAGAGCATGAAAATCACCGTCGACGAGCCGATCTATATCGGCAGCTTTGCCGCCGTTTCGGGGCTGATATATACCCTCACGGTCGAGTTTTATTCTGCAAATATTTATCATGACGAAAATGTTGAGCTTTACACTCGGATATTGCTCAACATGATCTCCCGGAGCATAATCGAGGGGACGTTTTCGGAGCGGGGCATTTCGACCGCGCAAAAGGAAAATCTCCACTATATCAGGACGTGGATATATCACGAGCCGAAGGACGTGCCGACGGTTGCGATTCTTGCAAGGTCGTTCGGAATGAGCCTTTCGAGTCTTGAGCATTTATACACAAAGATTTTCGGAATATCCATCAAGCAGGATATTATCAACAGCAGAATGAGCTGCGCGAAAAGGCTGCTGCTGTCGACGAACCTGAGCGTTGCGGAAGTCGGCGAAAAATGCGGCTACCAGAGCAGCTACGGCTTTATGCGGCAGTTCAAGCAATATGTCGGCATGACCCCGACCGAGTACCGAAAGACCCAACCCGTAGGCAAGTGATTTAGATGGTAGAAGTTAGATGAATAGAGGATAGAAACGCTCACTTGAGAGTTGTGGATTTCTATCATCTATCTTCTAATCATCTATCCTCTAATTTGCTCGTTTCGTTATCTCATCTCTGAATTTATGCTATTTACCAAAGCTCCTTTCTTTGTTATCATATAGATAACATCAACAAAAGGAGTTTTCTTTATGAAAAGATTTTTTGCGATTTTTACAGTGGTTTTGCTGATCCTTTCCCTCGTCGGCTGCGGGAAGGCGAAGCGGCAGATCATCGAGCTGACGCTTTCAAGCGAGGATTCCGAGGCTATCCTCAACGCTGCGGGAATCAGACTGCCGACCGTGGAGGAGACCCCAGCCGCGGGCTCAAGTATCACATGGTTCGCGTGGTATGACGATTTCCACAACTACAGCGAGGGGCAGACCGTCAACACCGGCTACTTCACTTTCCATGAAAGATACGGCTGCGAAATTGAATGGGAGGAAACAACTTGGGCGGACGCGATGACCGATCTTGCAGCAAAGGTCTTGGCGGGTACTGCTCCCGACTTCTATCCCTGCGGCTCCGGCATTTTCCCGAGCGGCGCTATCAAGGGGATATTTGAGCCGGTAGATCCCTATATCGACTATGACGACCCGCTTTGGGCGGCAATGAAGGACTACACCTACGACTATTTCAGCTTAAACGGTCACCCCTACTTCATCGTAACCGACACCTCCTACGGCACGGTCATGTGCTATAACCGCCGCGTTATCGAGGAATACGGCTATGATGACCCCGCCGACCTTTTCAAAAACGATGAGTGGACTTGGGACGAATTTTATGAAATGTGCGTTGATTTCTCGGACGGAGACGCGGACAGATTCGCCCTCGACGGCTGGTACTATCCCGCCGGGATTCTTCACTCCTGCGGCACTTCGGTCGTTGAATATGACACCAATCTGATGGAATATGTCAGCAACGTCGACGCTCCCGAACTTGAGCGCGCAAATCAGCTCCTTTACGACCTGATAAAGAACGACTGCTCATATCTTGCTCATCATCAGAGCTGGGTACAGAGAAACGACACTAACGGCGGCGGCATGAAGGACGGACTTTTACTGTTCTACATCTCGGGCGACTGGGCGTTTACCGACGAAGTCGACGTTGTATCTCCGGTATTCGGCGACGTCACCAAAAACGAGCTGATGTTCGTGCCCGTCCCGAGAGACCCGAACGGCGACGGCAACTATTACATAGAAAGCTCCCCTGTCGGCTACTGCATCGTAAAGGGCGCCAAAAACCCCGAGGGCGTAGCGCTGTTCGCTTCATGTGAACGGTTCAAGGTAGTTGACCCGACAGTCATAAATATCGACAAGAAGCAGAAGATGGAGAAATACCTCTGGACCGAGGAAATGCTTGATATGTGGGACACCTGCTATGCGCTTGCAAACGCCAACGACACATCTTTAGTCATCTACGGCGACGGGCTCACCGAAAGTGTAGCCTCATTCTACAACAACTTTGAGAGCCAAGGCTTTATTCAGGACATCTCCTCTTGGGCGCAGCTTAAAGAGGCTAACTCGGACGGCTTGCAGATCGCGCTTGATGAGTTGAA
>CANQGQ010000032.1 GCA_947623305.1 uncultured Alistipes sp.
AACGCCAGTTTGTCGGACAAAGGTACAGCTCGCTACCGTCTGGCGACGGTAAAAATCCGCTCCGAAGAAATTCCGACGGAAGTTTCGGCAAATCCTCGAAGCGGAGTTTGGAGCCGGTGCCGTTTCCCATGCAATGTTACAGCGGTTTTTCGAGTCGCGAAAGCCTTGTTTCCGGCCATAAACGGACTGGACGGGACATCCGAATGATTCCGCACAAAAGGGGTTCTATCTTGGTGCGTGCATTCGTTCATTCATTCGTTCGTGCATTCGTGAATGACGGAATGAGTTCAATCGAACACGCTTGTATTCACTATTTCTCGAATACAATCCCGCAAGCGGTCATGCTCTCGTTCATACACAATCGAATGCGTGAACTTGTGAGTTCAACAATGAATGAACTCATGAACTCATGAACTCATGAACTCACGAACACAAGAACGAATCCAAGAGTCCGATGACGAATGATACCAACAAATCCCAATAAATGTATTGCACTATGAAAAACACACCTGTAAACATCGCAGTCTGCAATCAGAAAGGCGGCATCGGAAAATCGACCTTCACGGTTCTGCTCGCAAGCTATCTGCATTTGTCGGATTGGGCGGCTTTTTCGGACAAAACGACCCGCATGGGTGGAGATCGTCCGAAAAAGTTGCGTAAGGCGTCGAGCGTCCGATGGTGAAGCCGACGAGATGCCCTTGCTCCCGATAGCGCCGCACCTGGCGTTCGCTTTGATGTCAAAGTTGGCAGACTTCGGAGAAATCGAACAAGGGTTCTCCTTCGTAGGCGCTTCGCCGTTCTTTGAGGCTGCGCACCGTTTTCAAAATCTCGACCGAGAGTTCCAGAATGCGTGTGATGTTGTTTGTCGTTTGTTCGTTCATGACTTTGCAGCGGTTTGGTTGTCCGTTGCAAAGTTGCACGAAACCTCCGGCCCGATCTTCAAGATTTGAATCGGACAGGGATAATTTTGTACACAACCGTTTGATTGTGAAAAGGTCCGAAAAATTATAGCGTCCTGTTCTTCGCTACGATCTGCATGTCCCGTAGGATGGAGGAATCGAGAATCCGGGCATAACGTCGGGTTATGTCACTTCACTGCGGATGAAACGACCGAGATGAAAAGTTAGATGATTTCCGATTCGGCAAGAATTTCCCTATATTTGCATAGAGAGTTCTTTTTCAAGATGAAGATTTGCAGCAAAACAGTGCAAAAGATCGATTAACAGATCGTTAACAACAGAAAAGATTATTTCCTTGCAACTCGCTGACTGACAAAAGAAAAGAGGACTGATTCCTCAATCCTCCTGTTTCAGAGCGGAAAACGGAAACTGAACCATATGCTTCTTTCCGTTATGTATCAATATGTTCTGGCAAACTCACGTTTTTTAGGTCACGAACCCGTAGCGTCCATCTTGCGCTGCAATATATCTCTATACTACGATACAAAGATAAGATTTCTTTTTTGGGAAAGCAAATTGTTATAAAGATATGGCAGCCGATTTATTTAGTATCGGCATCGAAATCCAGCAGATTGTCAGAAAGTCGATCGAAGTCAGACTGAAACAGACGATCCTGTATTATCCTATATTTCTCAAACTCACTTTCCGCATACTCCTTTGCCTGTTCTGTCGACACAGTTCCGGCATCAAGCAAAACAGCTCTGTCATCACTCTGTAAATATTTATCTATGCGAACAGCCCAATCTTCCATCGTCATCGGAATATGGCGTTTGGCTCTATCCTCAGCCAAGTCGAGAAAAGCATTGACAATTCTTCCCATAGACTCCAATTCTGCCTCTTTCAGATAATTTTTGGCTATTGACACATCGGTTTTGACGATTTTGCCGTGAGGTGCTTTCTCCCACGAGGTAAGTCCCATATGTTCCTTGTCCGCACTGGCACGTTCCACTATCAACTCGGCTGCCGTGTGTCCGTGAACGGCATAGTGCATTTTGTTTTGGACTTTCTGAAAAAACAAGCGAGTTGTCGGAGCATCCCTGTTATAGTCGATACTCGTGGCATAGATGTCTGTTAACTTTTGATAGAACCGGCGCTCACTCAATCGGATTTCCCGTATTTCGGCAAGCAGATGCTCGAAATAGTCTTCGTTGATGAATGCCCCGTTCTTCATCCGTTTTTTATCGATTACATATCCGCGAATGGCAAATTGCCGCAATACATAAGTACACCACTGACGGAATTGTGTGGCACGAACCGAGTTCGCCCGATAACCTACGGAAATGACAGCATCCAGATTATAGTATTTGGTCGCATACTCTTTTCCGTCGGCGGCAGTTCGTCGGAATTTCCGACAAACTGAATCTTCCTGCAACTCCTGACATTGAAAGATATTTTGCAGATGTTCGGCAATGGTCGAGCGACCTTTGTCGAATAACACGGCGATAGCCTCCTGCGTCAGCCACAAGGTTTCGTCCTGATATAAGACTTCTATACCCTCCGCTTTGCTGTCTATCTGAAATATCAGAAATTCCGCCGTGCTATTTCTAATCTGCAACTTGTCTTTCATAATCTTATTGTCTTGATAATTGATTAAATCCATCGATTAACAACGAGATACTATCAAGTAATGTCATCGTACTATGTTTGGACAGTTGCTGATAGCATTCCTCTATTTGTCTTTGGCAATCCATTACTATACGATATTCTTCTTCGGTATATCCCCCTCGCATCCGAGCCGAAAATACGATACAATTACAATATTGAGATAGTTCAACTATCATTGAGCGGAAGCGGGCAATTTGTGCTGCATTATATATCAATGATGCGCCGCCCACCATCATTCTTGCCTTCTCATCTTTTATAGTCGCTAATTTCGCCGCTATAAATCCCAAATCAATTATTTCATTCATTTCTTTAATCCTTTTACACTGTTAACCACTTGATAATCAAACTCGGGGAATAATCGGAAATGTGCCGCCCCGCATTTGATTTTCGCCTGTTCATCCGGGCGCAACTTTGACATATCGACCGTCGGGGTTCCGGTGTCCTTCGTCTCTGCGACAAAATAAATTCGCCTATCGTCCTCGAAGACGACAGCCCAGTCTGGGTTATATGTTCCTATCGGGGTCGGTATCTTGAACCCGCCGGGCAGTTTGAAATAGAATTTGACCTGCTCGCTCTCTTCGCAATCTTTGGCAAATTGATGCTCAACAACAGAGTCCAGCGGGATAAAATTGTCGTAAATGGTTTTATCCTTTTTCGATACCTCAAACGTATCTTCATTCTTGTAGGTCTCCCGGTCTTCAAACAGCCTCATTTCATAGGTACAATCTCCCAACTTACGATATTCGATGCCGTCAATCATCATTTCGTGAAGTTCACGCTTGATAGCGGCAATCGTCCAATCCATAAACAACTGCGGATTGACTGCCAAATCATCCATGCGTCCCGACTCAACAATAATGCGCATGATTGTACCGCGTGTCAATTCAGTATGCCGCTGAATATATCCGAGCACATCGGGAATCGTATAGTCCGACCGATAAGCCGATACACGGTCGCCTTTGTACTGCGATGAAATCCCCGAACCGGTAATGACCACTTCGTTCTTGACCGAATGGACGGACGGCGTCTCGATTTTCGGCAGATTTTTAATCGCCGCACTCGCTTTTCGGATTAGTTCTTCTGTATCGTATTTCACCCGATAGGTTGTTCGGGTTTTCAACTTTTCCCAAATAGCGAGAAACAGCGGGTCCGCTTCGAATCCTTTTCGGTAAGCAACAGCGATCCGGTCTCGCTTCGGCTTGATTCGGTTGCCAAAATCGACGCCGCAATCCTCTTTCAGTTCACTTTGTAACGCCTTTGCAAAGTCGTTGTAGGCTTCATTCGCCACAACCGTCAGCCGATTGATGTTTTTATCATAGATTCTTGCTCCGGCTTGATTGACCGCCAGTCGCAAACCGCGTCCGATTTCCTGCCGTTTCTTCAACTCGGATTTGGTCTCGTTCAGCGTACAAATCTGAAAGACGTTCGGATTGTCCCAGCCTTCGCGCAAAGCCGTGTGCGAAAAGATAAAGCGTAGCGGATTGTCGATATCCAGCAACAGCTCCTTATCTTTCATAATCAAGTTATAGGTGTTGTCGTCGGCTTGCGTCTCTCCCGATGTATCCTTCAACTGCCCTTTTTTATCCTGCGAAAAATAGCCGTTATGGATCTTCTCTATGGGGTATTTATTCAACGATTGATAGATCGGGTTCGCGATCAACTCGTTGTATATCTCCTCGAACCATACGGCGAATTTGCCTTTAACGGGGTTCCCTTGCGCATCGTAGGAACGGTAATTCGCCACACGGTCGATGAAAAACAACGACAACACTTTTATACCCTGTTTATTGAGCTTCAACTCCTTGCTGAGGTGCTCCTCGATTGTGCGGCGAATCTGGAACTTCATGATTTCGTCGTTCTGACCGCCCTGTCGCTGTCCTTGATAAAGCACCTTCTTGTTTGCGAAGGCGACAAAACCGTTCGACATATCGATGCCCTCTACCAAGTAGCCATCCCGATAGATTTCCCGATGATTGGAGAAGTCGTACAAATCATCGCCTACTTTTACCGTAACACTCTTGCGCTTGACGCCGTCCTTGTCGTTGACATCGATCAGAACTTTCGCTGTGATTTTTGTCTTGGTGGCTGTAATCGCAATCAATTCGATAAAAGCTCCGTTCTGCGAATTTTCTTCGAGCACCGAATCCACCTCAATCTGCTTGACCAATCCCATATCATACGCCTTTACAGGATTGAGACTGTATATCAGATTATAACGGTTGCGGTGCGTTGCCGAATAGCGCAACGTACACAATGGATGAAGATTGGCAATGGCTGCCGACCGTTTCTCCGACTCCATATTCTGCGGCTCGTCCACGATAACAATCGGACGGGTCGATTGAATGAATTTTATCGGTTCCCGCCCATTGACTTTGTCGCTGGGTTTGTTGATGACATTCTCGTCTTTGGCGAAGGCGTCGATATTGATAACCAGAATTTCGATATTGTCGTTTGTCGCAAAACCGCGCAACTGCGAAATGCGGGTGCGGTCATAAACATTGTAATTGACGGGCGTATTGTCGTACAGCGTCTGAAAATGGTCGTGCGTTATTTGCAGATTCTTCAGCACGCCTTCGCGAATCGGCACGGACGGAACCACGATAACGAACTTTTTGAACCCGTATCTGCTGTTCAGTTCATAGATGGTACGCAGATAGACATAGGTCTTGCCTGTTCCGGTCTCCATCTCGATGGAAAAGTGCATCCCCTCCAACGACTCCGAAACAGCAATATCGTTATGCTGCTGCACCTTTTGCAGATTAGTAAGCAACTGTTCGCCGGTAAGCACAAGATGATTTCCGATTCCGTCGATGAAATCGAACTGCCCCTCTTCCCGCATTCCGTAGCGATAGTCGGAATCTTTGAGCGTCTGCCCCTCAAACAATCCGACAACCGCCCCGACCGCCTCCTGCTGGTACTTTAAGTTGGGCTCAAAGGTCAGTTTCATGGGTTGTTGCCTTTCTCTAGTTTTTCAATAAAAATTTTATTTCTCAATTTTGCTCTTTGTAACAGAGACGAATATTTAATAATTTCCATATAAATATTACCGTCATTTCTATTACTAAAATCCACAACTTTTTCAGATGGCCTGAACCAGTAATTAAATTTAGGCGAATATTCAAATCGGCTAACTCGCCCTCTGACATCCCTATCCTCTATGCTTTCCCCGATAAGATAGCCATAAAAAGATGTTATTTGCAACTCATCAATCGTATAGTTACGAAGTAGATTAGCATAAAAATCGATTTGAGAGAGATGCTCCGATACATTTACATCAGGAGCCTTGAACTCGATTATTATACATTTTTCTTCTTCAGGAAACAGTAATACATCAGGGCGCTTATGCAACCGTTTTTCTCCTAATGAATTAAGATAGCGCACCTCATCTTCAGGAAGATCATCTTTAAAGATTTTTCTTCCTTTATATTCAATATCTATAAAGCGATGCTCTGAGACTCCACTAAAATAAATATATTCTTCATTTATTAACCATAAATCACTATCTTCTGTATTATTGGCGTGTTGCTGGAAAATAAGATTATGCAATATATCTTCATTGATTCGCTCTCCATTCCGTAATCTCTCTAACTCTCTATCCAATATCTTTTCAAATATATCAAGCACAAGTTTACGCCGTGCAACATACTGCGATAATGCCGTGCGATTCTGCAACGGAATAGTTCGAACAAATTCGTCTATGTGTTCTTTGAGTCGCTCTTGATAATCGGCATCGATAGGCATCAGCGCGGAGATATTGTCAACCTGTTGTTTTATCTCTGCATCCTGCTGTGCTTTAATTTTTGCATCACTTTCATATATTTTCTGCAAGATTTGTTCATCGGTATCTGTGTTCTTGATTCTATTTTTCAAGGTGTCGACAGTTTGCGGGTTTAATAAGAACATACGTTTCAAATCTTCGATATTGCGTAACTTTACTTTGTTCTTTTCCGCAATTTCCTGATATATTTCTCCGATTTTTTTATTGGTTTCTACTTCAATATCATCCAACAAGACTACTTCTTCTGGGAATAAGATATTTTCCTGTTGCTTCTTGAATTGAGTTGCAGAAATTAAATTTATATTTCCTCTATCATCACGATCATTGTTATCAATGTAATTTCCTGATAATAGGAACATGTATCGTTTCCCATCTACATTATCCGTTTTAGAGATGTTATCCAAGTGAATTTTAGCCCCAGTAGCTCCATTGCTAACGAGATATATGACATTCTCGGGCAAAAGCTCTTCGGAATGTACAAATGCACGCAATTTAAAGTCTTCTTCTTTGTCTGGGACAGAGACAATCTTTCGACGCTCATCAAGTTTACTATAATGCACTATAACAGAATCCTCTTTATCCGGTTGCGGAACATCTTCACTAACAATATTCAAACTTTCTATTGCTTCATCATCAACACATTTATGTATAGTTATCTGAGGCAAACATTGTCTGTTGTCACAAAATTTTGATAAGAAATGTTCTATTAACGCTTTTTTGACATCATAACTTGTGATTGTTTGATAAAACTCCGTTTCCTTCGCTTCTATTGGATTCCGAAATGTTACTATAGTGTATGAATCTTCAGCATCCACAATAGAATCCTCATCTAAACGCAGAATGGCATTCTCTTTCAAAAATGCCTCTTTTTTTGATAAGGTTATTTTACGTTTCTTATATGTACTGTTTTCACTACTTTTATATACACTCTCTATTATTGTATCATCAAAAAAATGAATATACTGTATGCGGCCGGTTCCTTTATTTAAAACACCTTTGCTATTGTCTCGCAAATTTACTAACCGCCCATAACTTTTATCATTTAGACCTATACCGTTATCTGTTACAACTATTTTATCAAAATCATAAGTATGATTCTCATTAGAATGCAAATTCCGTCGCAAATAAATATCAACAGTCAAATGACCATTTCTTAAATGCTCAATAGTATATTTTTCTATTATGGCTTCCCATGCATTAGTAAAAGCCTCAAATATAGGCTGTAATGGAGTGTCTTTTTTCTTCCTTATCGTTGGTAATTCATTTGCATACCAAATACCTACAGCGGTAATATATTGTCCCATGACGCCTAATTTTATATCGTTCTAAAATCTATTTCCGCGTCTTTCATCTGCAGCACGGTATTGGTTTTCAGTTGGTCGTTGCCCTCGAACAGGCGGTCGAGCGCGAAGGCTTTCTTGGGGCGTGCCGCCAATACGGCATCTACCGTTTCCTGCGTTGCAGACTCCAACATCAATATCAATTCACTGCTATTGACGGCATAATAGTTCTCCTTATGTTCAATCGTGCTGTTCAAGTCCTTGCCGCTTTTCAGCAAAATTTCGTACACCATATTGCCGACAGTGGCGTGCTCGGCTACGGGGTCGATGAACTCAATCATCTGCTGCTGCCAAGCCTCCGTATCCGAACCGCGAATTTTGCGCCATTGTTTGAAATTGCTGTCGGCGAGTTTGAATACCTTGAATCCAAAATCGGGCATCTTCACCTCTTTTGCTTCGTCAAAATCCAACTGCCCGTTCTGTTTTTCCCGCTCGGCTTCTATCTCTGCACGAATCTTGGCTCCGGCACGTCGAATACGTTCTTTGGCAATGTCGGCAATTGTCTTATATCCGGCTTTATACGCTTCGCTGTTTTCATCACAAGGTTCGTGCAACTGCACACAGATATATTTCCGATTCCCGCCGTCTTCCCGATTCAATTGCATTACTGCGTGAGCCGTAGTACCACTACCGGCGAAGAAATCGAGAATAAATGCATCCTTATCAAAGTGAGCTCCGCTTTCTACCAGACCTTTAATTAAATTAATAGGTTTGGGATAATCCATTATTTTTTCATATCCGAAAATCTCAATCATTTGCTCATACGCGTCCTCATTGGTACCTTGAATTTGCACACCATCAATAAAAGACGATAACCCCTTATGATGGTCTTCGTGAAAGACCTTATAAGTTCGAATTTGAAAATTCTTTGTATTTATGACAAAAGAGGCTCCTAACTCAATTTGTTTATCCAGATTCTCCTGTGACCATATAAAAGGACCTGTTACGGAAAAAGCGTCGCAAATTATTCCATTAACAATATGTACATCATTTTGTAAATTAACCGCGCTGGAACCAACTCCATATTTCCCGGCAGGGTATACGCCATCTTCCAGCTTTGTTTTAACCAAATTTGCAGGGAAAAACAAGGTCTTTATCGAGTTGGTACGTTTTATCAACGGCTGTGATTCGCTTTCATTAGCCTTACCTCCATAAAGTGTGCAACTTGACGATTTGCCATATATTAAGATGTATTCTGTCAGACTGATTACACCTTCTGTCAAAAAACTACCTTTTCTTTTTTTCAACCAAGTAAGTTGACCTATAAAATTCTCTTCTCCAAAAATTTCATTCATCAACAACCGAAGATTATGCACTTCGTTATCATCGATAGAGACGAAGATAACGCCGTCTTCGCGCAACAGCGACTTTGCCAGATAGAGGCGAGGCATCATCATATTGAGCCAGTTACTGTGATATTGCCCGTTCTCCCGGCTGTTCTTGCGAAACATTCCGTCGCGCAACAGATATCCGTCCTCGTCCTTGTCGCCCACACGACGCATATACTCTTCGCGGCTCTCGGCAAAACGGTCGGGATAGATGAACGAGTCGTTGCCGGTATTGTATGGCGGGTCGATGTAGATCATCTTCACCTTGCCGAAGTAACTTTTCTGCAACACTTTCAACACCTCCATATTCTCACCCTCGATGAAGATGTTTTGCGTGTTGTCGAAATCCACCGACTCTTCGCGACACGGCACAAGCGTAGCCGCCGACGCCTCCTGCATCACCCGGAAAGCATCGCTCTTACCCGCCCAATTCAGCCGGTAGCGTTCGTCGGCAAAGTTCACATCTTCACCCAGCACCGCACGCAGTTTCTCCCAATCGATTTTCCCTTCGTCAAAAATTTCAGGCATAACCGATTGCAATATTTTGAGGCGTTCCTCCTTTGGCGTTTGAGAATACCCGTTCATAGCCCTACACATTTCACCCAATATAATAATTTACAAATATAACGATTTTACTAAAATTTGCGATTGTTCAGACTGCATTTTTATTAATATCATAATTTGCGAACGCCTTTACTCTGTACCACGTAAAAATCACGGCACGATGATACGACTGAACGACTTTGAGAATCTACACCTTGCAATCGAAAGTTTTGCCATTAAAGATCCCTTGAAAGCTTGTCTGTTGTACGGTTTTTCAAGACTATGGGTAGCCTAATCCCCCGTCAGCTGTCGCCGTCGGGAGCGATGCCACTCAATCTGCAAGCAAAGCGCATTCTTGAGTTCTTGAATGCTTGAACTCAAGCATTCAAGAGCTGATTCATTCGAGCATTCATCCTTACGTGAAATATCGTCTTCATCCCATCATGCGGAAGCGACTGAAATAGGGCCCGACTATGCGCCGTCATTCATGAACGAGTGCTTTCACGAATGCGATGATAATGCGATGTTCTCCCCACTGAAACAGAATTCCGTTCCATACCGTTGCCCGACGGTAGCAAGCTGTACCTTTGTCCGACAAACTGGCGTTTGTCCGACAAAGGTGCTCGCTCTGCGAGGCCGGGCGTTCTCCCAAGT
>CANQGQ010000033.1 GCA_947623305.1 uncultured Alistipes sp.
CGTTCGTTCCGATGCTCGCTCCGTCGATCGAGCACAGGTCCGAAGTGATTAATTCTCCGCCGCTTGCTTTGAAAGCATAGGCCCCGAGGTTATCGTACGACGACCAAAACATCGTTCCGGTCGCACCGGGGAAATAAGACCTCGTCGAGACAGGTGCATCGGCCGTAAAGGTCATGTATCCGTCCTCGGGATCGACGCCCGGGCCGGCATACTCGCCTTTACTGCAACTTACCGCCATCAAGCCGATAAGTGCCACTGTTAATACTTTTTTCATAGTCATAGTCTTTGATTAAATCCAGCTCTTATTCCCCAGCGGGAGCGTCTTCGGGCCATACGCCGTCGATGTACTCGCCGGCCGGAATACCCTTCTCGACAACCACGCGCGTATCGGCATCGCTGATGCCTTTGATCGTGGTCGTGATCGTATAGGAATAATTCCGAATCAGATTGAAGTCGGTCGTCGCGTTCTGGCCCGGGTAGATGCAATAGGTTACATCCTTGATCGTCGTAGCCAAAACTTCGTCCGTATTGTCTTCATTCGGAACGTAGGTCGAGGTCGTATAGTCGCCCGAAATCTCGATACACGTACTTCCGGCAGGCGCATTCTTCGGCCCTTTGGTCGTCTCGGTCAACCCTGCGACAGCCCCCTTGAGGTTCTCCGGCAAGTACCACGTGAACGTGAAGGTCGTCTGACCGTCCACCGACGTATCCTCGTCATAACTCAAATAGTTGTCGGCCAGATCGGCATTCGTAGCGTTGGCCGGAAAGACGGGGCAAACGACCGGATCCGTCCCCGATAACTCGTGAGCTGCATACTGCACTTTCGAAGCGGCATTCGTGATCTGCACGCGGTTCAATGACAATACATCGGCCGGCAACGTCTTGCCGTTGGACAAAGTCGTCTCCGTGGAATTCAAAGCCACCGTACAGGTGAACACGACCTTCGAAACCAGGCGCGTAAGCGGAACCACTGCCGAAGGCGCCTCGGTCGTCGAACCGGTATAGACACCCACCATCGGCAAACCGGTGGTGCCGGCGCTGCCCGCCCAACCGGACAAATCGAGCGTCTGCTTCTCGAACGCAGCCAACGTCGTAGCCTCCGCCAACGTCGTAAAACAATCCGCCCCCGCGTTGGCCACGAAGTAAACTTTCGAATTCGTGTCCTCGATGAGCGCCACGCTCAACTTCTTATCCGTTGCGGACACCGAAGTGAACTGATCGTAGAACTCGTGGAGCACCAATTTGCCGGTGTTGTCGAACTGCAACACCCATACGTTATTCACCGCGGATTCCTGATCCGCAGTCAGCCCCGATGCAGGCAGAGACGCAGCCCCCGACAAACTCGAAGCAGCCAGATCGAATGTCATCTCGACCTTCCCGTCATCGGAAGCGGGATCGTCGGGCAAGACTCCCTGTCCGGCGTCCTTACTGCATCCGACGACCAGCAAAGTCGCAGACAGCATAAGCATCGTCTTTTTTAAAATTTTCATAACCATACTATTAAATGAATTACATGAAATGTTTCTTCCTATCTTCGGATGCACCCGCCGACGGATGCACCCCGCATAAGCAACTACCCTACGACTGCTTCTGGCCGACATTGTCGGACGACCAGTCGGACTGATCCGTCCAACCGTCGGGACCGACGATCGGTGCGAAATGGTCATCGACATTGGTGTCCCAACCTTGGTCCGTCCAGGGACCAGGGCCGATGATCGGGGCGAAATAGTCGTCGATATCGGTATCCCACTCGCTGGGCGTCCAGCTGTCGGGCGCGATGATCGGCGAGAACTGACCGCCTACCGAGGTCTCCCAACCCGAAACCGTCCACGAGCCGACGTTCACGATGAACGAAGCCCCCGGGCTGCCGATCTCCGTGTCCCATTCCGGAACGGCGTTCCAATCCGTAACCTGCAACGTCAGTTCGAGCATGTTTCCCTTCAGGTGCAAACCGAAGCAGTACTGATACCCGGGAACGAACGAAAGCGCCGGAATCTCGGCTTTCAACTCCTTGGCGGCGGCCTCGTTGAACGACACATTCATCGTAAGATCGAACGCGGCCTCGCTCTTAGGCAGCACCTCGCCGGCACCGGAAGAGAGGAACTCGGACGTCTCGTTCAACTCGGCGAACGTTCCCGCAGGAAATTCATAGGAACCCGTGTTGGCACCCGGAGCGATGGCGGCTCCCAACAGCGGAGAGGCCGGCGCTTGGGCAATTTTGTCGAGTTTCACGGAGTTGAACACGGCTTTGAGTACATTCTGATGCGAACGGGAGATCGAAAAGTGCAATCGGGTACACTTGCGATCCAACGTCGTCAGCGCGACCTGCTGTGCGGCGCCGCCAGGCTGGAGCGCCACCGCGACGTTTTCGGTCAGCGATGCGGCATAATCCACGCCGTGGTTCACGTCGACTTTCTGATGATTGGCGTCGAGCGTCAGGCCCGGCGTAATGGCATAGAAGTCGTACGTTCCGAAGCGCAACCGCATGCACTCCGACGCATTCACGGTAACGGTACCGTCATTGGCGATGGTGCAGGCTTTGAGAACAATAGCTCCGCTGCTCTCCTTGACTGCCACATACGTCATGTCGGCAACGTACCGGTCGCTGGCGATGTCGGCATTCGTACCCGTGCGCTGATAGGCCACGACGCGGACGGTAACGTTTTCGTCGAGCGGAACAGGCGCTCCCGCACGCGTTCTCGGCCCCTGACTCGTCCGCCCGTCGCTTGCGACCTGACCGTCCGGCACGACCTGCGTACCGATTCCGGCCAAATCGAACGACACGGCGGCCGTTCCGTCATTGGGATCAGGCCCGCTGTCCGATTTGCTGCACCCGAACAGCACGAACATCGCCGTTGTCAATAACAATAATTTTTTCATAACGTGTTTTTTGGCTATCAAAGCTCAACCTCGCCGTTGAAGTCGCCAGGGTTAGTGCCCCACGTGTGCGGCGTCCAGTCGGAAATCGTAGCCTGGGGGTTGATCTCGGTGGCCGTGAATTTCAGCGTAATGGTATAAGCCTCGCTCTCCGCATAACCGGTCGTCCAGTCATTGATCGTCAACGGTTCCTTGCAGCCGTCGGCCATTTCGATTTCCAGCGACAGCGTCGAACCGGAAGCGATGGGTTCGATCATCGCATAACCGCACTCTACGGCATTCGTGGCCGTAATACTGCCGTCGGTGGTGTTGACCGTCGCTACACCGAGCTCCAACTCCGCATCGAGAGCGCTATCGTCCGTCGCCTTTTTGCGTACGAGCGCCAGATCGGCAGCCGTACCCTCGAACTTTACAGTCGCAGGCAGTTCGATTTTGCAGGTCGGTTTCTGGTTTTTCAGCGTGATGGTCTTGATTTTGCCCCACTGCGTCTTGGCCCCCTCGCTCACGGCATAGGCTTCGATCTTGATCTGCGTCAGCTTGTGCGCGAAAGTAAACGGATCGAACGGGCTCGTTTTGCTGCCTACCTTTTCGCCGGACAGCATGATGTCGTTCTCGCCGTTGATCGGCACCGTAACCACACCTGCGGCATAGGTAACCGAAGTTCCATCGACGGCCGGATGCCAACCCACGAGCTTCGTGCTGTTGTTGGTCTGACCGACGAGGTAATACGCCGTCGGAGTGAACGTGATGGCCGAAGCCGACCCGTCGCTGCTTGCGGCAAGCGAAGCCGAAAGCGCGGAGGTAACCGAAGCATAGCCGTTCGCAGGATAACTGCCGTCGGAGCGATTCATGTCGAGACGGGCAAAGCTGAGCGGCACGGCCTGCGTGTGCGTTGCGTTGATGATGGCCCGGCTCTCGGGCAAAACTGCCGTTTCGGCGACCAGCGAGCCGGAGACATTTCCATTCAGTTGGATTTCGACGAGTTCCGGTTCGGGCCCGACGGATTCCGACGACGAATCGGAACAAGCCGTCATTCCCACCGCAGTTGCCAGAACCGCGGCCGACCAAATAATCGATTTTGCGTGTAATTTCATAACTTTATAAACTTTAAAAAATGTTTTTCCAGGGGATGGATGGGGAGAATTCAACCCCATCCATCCAATGAACCGGAAATCCGATTTCCTGTCAGAATGATGCTCCGGGAAGCGAGCGTCGCAATTAGGCGACGATCTGACTACCCGAACCGCCGTCCGTCCAACCGGTAACTTTGCCCTCTACCTGCATTTCGGTAGCCTTGAACGTCAGCGTAATCGTAATTTTTTTACCGGCAGTAGTACCCGTTGCAGTCATGGTAAGGGGAACTTCGATATCATCTGTACCACCAGTCAATTTTTCGGATTTCACCTTCAAAGACAATTTATCGCCTGTATTGAACGTAATGGGAGCTACGATTGCATAAGCAGCCTTGGTCTCGGTGGGGGTCAACGTGATGTACTTGGTTGCATCTTCGCCGACCTTATAATCCTGATAAACACCCGAAGCGTCGATGCCGTAGAACGGAATGGCACCGGTACCGTTGAAAGCAACATTATTGGTGTCAAACGTAACAGTGCAGCTGTTGGCAGGCTGTGCATTGTTCTGACCTTTCACCAATTCGATTCCAGTGATTGCACCCCACGCATCAATAGCTGCCTGGCCGTTATCCGAACTTCCTCCTGCTGGAGTGATCTCCTCAGCAACGACCTTGATATCCAACCAAGTAAGATGGTGTTGGAAAGAGAGTTCCGGGTAAACTGCAGGTGTAGCCTGTGCCTGGGCTTTCGTAGTCGTAGCCGTTGCAGCCGTCATAATATCCGATTTACCGTCGATGGTATAGGTTGCGGAGAGACCGTCGGGAGCGATAGTCCAACCCGTGGTCGGATAGTAACCGAACAGATACACAGGTGTCGTAGCATCGGCCGGGTAGTACAACGGCGTATTGAACCCCTTCGCATTAGCATCTGTGAATGTGATGTCGCTTTCGCCCCACCACGAAGCATCGCCATCCTTATATGTGCCCTGTGTCGTCGAAGCAAGGACGTGAGCCGTCAAGTTGTAAGTAGAAAGAGTTGAAGTCTCGCCCTCATACGGAGCACGCGATTCGATGCCCAACACGGTCGAACCGGCCTTGATTTCGACGTCGCCGGCTACTACGGGACGCTCACTCAATTCGCTCTTCGAGCAGCTTGCCATTGCTACAACGGCAAGCATCAAAAATACTTTTTTCATAATGTGTTTGTTAAAAAAGTGGTTAATAAATCTGTAAATCTGGTAGTTATTTTTAGTGATGTGTTTCATTCCACGTTCGATTATTCGATTACGCCGGAGCCCGTGCCGCCGAACTGCCACGGCTGAACAGTGGCGCCCAACGAAATCAAGGTCTTCTTGGCGAACCGCAACGAAATGCGGTACGACTGCTCGGCCCCGAACGTCGCCGCAGCCGACCCGTCGCTGTTCTGCGTCGGCGTGATTTTGACATCGGTGAACGTGCCCACCGAGGTCCTGACCGTAATCAAAAATTCGGGAAGCCCGGGCTGCAACATGATTTCGCCGTCGATAGGCTGTTTCGCATCCTTCGCAGCGAACGGCACGCTGGCGATGCCCGGCATATCCACCGATTTCGGCTCGCTCCATGCCCCCAGCGCCCCCGTCTCGATGTCCATCGAACTGCGGGTATTGACATCCTGGAAAGTGATCCCCTCCAACGTCGCACCGGTGAACTCGCCGTCCGGATCCTCCAACTCGAACGTCAGCTGCGTAAGCACGTGCTTGAACGTCAGTTTGTCGGGCGCCACCTTGCTGCTGCCCACGACCGGCCCGGCATACATCACATCTTCCTGTCCATCCAAGACGAAATGCAGCACGGGTGCCTGTCCGGCCGTCGGCATCGCTACGAAGCTATCCCCCGATGTACCGCTGGCGGCATACGGATGATAGGCGCAAAACTTGACGAAATGGTCGGCCTCCATCGGATAATAATAGGTGCCCGCCCAATGGATCGTACCGTCGGCGTCGATACCCGACGTCTGCACATTGTCCATAATCAGCGCGCCGTTCCACACGCCGGCAGCCGGAGTCTGGCTGTCGGTTTCCATGCCGATAATACCCACTTTGTCGCCCGCATGCGTCGCCAGGTCGCTCACATTGTTGATGGACGCACGGGTGGCATTCTCTACGCCTAAGCGAATCACGCCGCGCGCATCCAAATGCTCTTTGGTCGAGCAACCCGCGCACAAGCACCCTGCGGCGAGGAGTACAACGACCGATTTCATAATCGAAGTTTCGTTTTTCAATTCCATAATTATCTGTTTGTTCATTGTTGATTCTTGGTTCCGACGACCGTACCCGAACCGGTACCGCCCGTCCACGGACGAACATCGGATTGCAACGTCCCGTCTTCCAGCATCTTGAGCTCCACTTCCAACGGAATGTCGATCGGGACGATGCCGCCCCCTGCCTCGATGATTTTCTCCATCGTACCGGTAACGTCGATCGAAAGTTCCAACGTCGTCCCGTCCGATTTGGTCAATTTCAGATAGACGACGTGGACGCCCTCTGCAGCGCCCTGCGGCATCAACAGGTCGAGCACCGAAAATCCGGCGATGAAATTATATGATTGGTCCCGTTGGGGTTGCAGTGCCTCGAAATCGACACTCGCCGAGGTCGTCGAACAACGTCCCGTCGAAAGATTGAGCGATTCGGAAACACCCGTGAACACCCCGCTGCAAGCCGTGATGACTTCCGGACGATCGATCTTGAAATAGAGGCGCACCTGCTTGACCGAAAGGTGCGGAGCGGCCGTTTTCTTGACCGTCTCCTGATAGGGAACCGTCAGCATTGTCGGATCGTCCTCCGACCCCTCCGGATGGTCGAATCCATTGGCGAACATCAGATTACTGGCCTGTTCGATGCGGTTGGCCAACGCCTCCTGCTGTGTAGACCGGCCCGCCTTGGCCTTCGATTTTTTCGTAACGCCGACTTCGGCCGTCTCGTATTTGCCCATGTTGCGGAATTCGAGATTCGCCCCATCGGTATTCATCACGAGCATCCGGTAATTTCCGGTCGGCAGCCAACCGCGAAATCCATTGAATCCACCCTCCGAACTGCATTCGGGCGCATCGTTGCCATAGACCAACGCTTCACCCCCATCGACGGGATAAAAGAAGAACTGTTTGCCGGTCGGCTGCGCGTTCCCCCAATTCAAAGCAACTTCGACATATCCGATTTCGGCCCGTTTATCCAAGTCCTTCTCGGTACAAGCCCCGGCCAGCATCAAGCCCATGACCATGCTCCCGCAAACCAGGCCTTTCTTTATTCCTTTCATATCCTTTTTCTCCTTATTTCTCTTAACCCTTGCCCAGTTTATCGTCGCCAGTCGCGTCCGAACCGGTAAACTACATTCAATCGCAAACCCGTCAACGTAAACTCGTTCTTCTTATCCGACCGATCGTAGTACAAGTGCAGACCATCGCTGAAGTCGCGGCTGTAAACCTTGTAATCCGCACAACGATATCCCCCGCGAACCGTCAATTCCAAATACCAATGTCTCGAAAGGCACTGAACGTAACCCGCCGACAAACCCGCGCTCCAGAATGTACCGGTGTAATTGGATGCCGTCGTTTCATCGGGTTTCCGATCCTCCTGCCGGTTGAAGTCCCCCGCCTCGCCGTACAACCCGACGTAGAACCCCCGGAACAAACCGTCCCTCCTGAACCAGAACCGCGGCTCGATGCTGTAAGCAGATTTACCCCAAAACTCCTTGTCGGATTTGTAAGCCCAATTC
>CANQGQ010000034.1 GCA_947623305.1 uncultured Alistipes sp.
GATTACCTGCCGGTAATTCGAATCGCTCACCGACAAACTCCCCTCCGGTGTCTCTCTTAATGAAGCTCCGCAAACGGATACGGATGGAAAGGCTGAAAACAAAGCGCATGCGAACAGCACAGTCATTCGACAAAAGACGCCCTCCAAATCGCAAATACGTACATTCATACGCATAAGATTCTTTTGTCGCCTCGGCTCCTCGCGACGGATTGTAATAAGTAGTGATAAAAAAGAGAAAGTGTGTATAATCCGCAAAACGAAATGTTGCACTCATGAAAAACGAAGTGCTCAAAAACGCAAAACGAAACGTATCCGGGAAATCCCCCTCCTAATACAATCGCCACGACCCGAGAATGAGGCCGTGGCGACTTTGTTTTAATGCCATTCAAATGACGTTCTGCGGCTGTTTAATCGGAGAGCCATCTGTCTACGGTGGCTATGGCCGAGGTTCGGAAACTATTAAAGGCTTCCCACTCCGCATTATATTCTTCGGCCTTGGGAATGCTACCATTTCGGAGTACCTCAATCTGGTGCGTCTTTATCGCATCCTCCTCGGTCTGCGTGTAACGGCTCCGGATAATGCCGTTGATAAGGCTGTCCCGGTCGGCCGATACCGCATCGATAAGGGTGCCGCCGTCTGCCTCAGGACCGGTGTAGGCATATCCGTTCACCGGCTCAGGGGCCTGTTCTCCCTCATTTGTATCGGGGACATATCCCTCAACAACCTCTTCATTGAGGTAGACCATATAGCGGCTGTCGTCGTATTTAACAAACGTCTTACGCTCAGTATAAATCACTCGTTTCATTTTCTACGTGAATTTGTAAAATTTCTTGTTTTGCTTGTTTACCTGTTCCATAATGACAGTGGGACATGGGAGGTCATCTTTGGTAAAGTCCTTCTCCGCCTGGTCGAGCATAACGGAACTGCCCGTATAGGAGTAGTACTCCGCATCCCGGCCGGTCGGGTTTCCATCCTTATCTCGTTCCTGTTCATAGATGTATGTCTCTTCCTCCTTGCCATCGGCAATCAACCGGCTTTGCACCTGAATAATCTTCTTATATCGAATCACAAGACACTTCTTCGGGCGTGTACGCTTCTCCTGCCTGATCGAGCCATCCTCTTTCGTCACCTCGGCAAAATAGTCCTCAGTCTCAACTTTGCTGTCTTCGATGGCATAATCCAACAGCATGATTTTGTACCTATCCTCATCGGCCTCTGATTTACATACAAGATCTGTAAATGGGCGCTTCTGGTCGTAGCGCATACCCTTGAACGGGATATTGGCACGACGGGTCTTGATAACCTTTCCAAGTCTCTTTTCCATATTAATATCGAGTTTTCTTAATAAATTATGTGCGTTTGCGTGAAGGGCAAAGCCGATGCGACTGGCACAGGCCTTCCGCGTCTCCTCCGGACTCATGCCTTTCTTTTTGCATTTAGCCACCTGCCGACATAGAGCTTTCTTGTTTCGCTTTCTCAAGGAGCGATGAGTTTGATATGAAACATACCCACACACATCGATTCCCCCACTCCACACCGGGCGGACATTCCAGCTGCGATTCACTTCGAGGAGGTAGTCCCTGGCCAATACCATGATGCACATCTCCGTTACAAGATGCAGGAATGTCTTGTCCTCGTGGAGCATCACGATATTGTCTGCGAAACGAAAGTATTTGATAGGCTGACGGGCAAACCTGTCAAACTTGGCGGACATATACGCCACTCCCTTGGCAAGTTCATCAGCCTGTGCCTGCGTCCTGCAGGTCAGAAAGCTGTCCGTTATGTACCGTTCACGCCAGTATGCCATTTTATCGGCATCGGATGCCACACCAAACAGGTTAATGGCATCGTAGTCAAATGGAGCCAGAAAGAAATTCGCGAGAATCTGGGAGAGTTTCACACCCAGTGGGAGGCCCTGCGGGAAGCTGCAAATAAACTCATCCAAGAAACGCAGGAGCTTCGGATCTTTGATTTTATCCCTGACCCGATCTTGCATCAAAGCGTGATCTATATTCGGGAAATAGTGGTGGACGTCCAACTGTACAAAATACCTGGTCCCATCGGGGTCTTTATAAAGCTCCTCGCGGAGGAGGTTTACGAAGTCATGGGTCCCCCGCCCCTTCACGCAGGAACAGGAGCGACGAATGTATGTGTCACAAAGGAATTTCTCGATTTGCAGCAGTACGGCCCATTGCCTCACGTGGTCACGGGTCGGCAGCTTGCTGATGATGCGCCGCTTTGGCTCAAATATCTCCTCGTCTTGGTAGGGGGATGTTTGGCCGGACTCATTTCGATACTCGGACAAAAGTTCTTCGAGGTTAGCTTCAAGGTTCGCCGCGAAGCGCCGCACATTTTCTCGGCTCTCCTTATCCTCGGCGAATCCCCTGAAAGCTGCCTCAAAGTTCTCGCGTGTCTCAATATGAGGAGATATGTATCCTCTCCTTTTCATTCGTTGGTGTCATTGGTGTCTCGGTGTCTTCGGTTCGGCAGATTATTCTATCTGCTTTTTTCTCTTGGCTTCGTTACCTTCGGCCGAGTCTCCTCGTCTACCAGCACTGCCCGCCTTTCGTTTGTTTTTCACCATGGGGTGAGGTCCTGTCGCCCTGCTCTTATCCAAAAGTTGAGGGGCGAGCCGATGTTCGCATTGGCATTCGTGACAGCATTGTTCACATTGACCGCGCCACAGCCCGCATTGCCACCATTGTTCGTATTGGCGCCACGGAAAACGGCACGGAAGCCCGAGACCGGCTCGAGAGCGACAGCAACCCGGCTACTCGCCACTGCAAATTTAGCGTTTTTTATCAACAAAACCCGATACTAATATGAAATATGTCAAAGAACTTTTTTATTTAGTTGCGGCGCATGCGCCGCAACGGGGGCTCCCTGCGGTCGCCGGGTTCTTTGTTTTCATCGAACACCACGAAAACTCCGTTCCCAGCGCCCACCAAGGACCACCCTATGCCACCCCGTAATACTCCGGCTCCAGGGCAAACTCCTCTGCGAATTCGCAGAGGGGCGAGCCGATGCTCGCATAGGCATACGCGACAGCACGGCTCACACTGACCGCGCCACAGCCCGCATAGCCACCATCGCTCGTATTGGCGCCACGGAAAACGGCACGGAAGCCCGAGGTGATACCGCTACCATTCCAGAAATAGTCAGCCTCGTAGGTACTCTCACTGCCGCCAACTTCGGTCGGCCACATCTCCAGATTGTCTCGGCTCATTTTCTTTATGTAGGAGCCGGAGCTGGCCGGAGATGTCGATTTTAGCGACATGCCGGATGTTGAGCCGTAAGTATAGGTTTCATAGATACTCGGAATTATCCAGTGCTTCATCGACTTGTCCGCATTCGCCTCTGCAAGCTCGTCCTCACTCACCCGCCAGATATAGCCGAAGAAGTTCTTTAGACCGAAAAACACCGGCACATTAGCCGTAAATACGGTCGTTCCGCTTTCGTCCTGAACAGGTACGGCCTTAACTCCGACACCGTCACCCATGTCGACAGCTGCCGAAAGATGAAGGAACGGATTGTAACCGTTGTAATTATTCCAGGACGTACCGTTCCAGTTCGTCACACCCGTGCCAAAACCGCCCTGATAAAGGCCGTTGGCATCTTTAGAGGCATTATAGGCTGCTTGCACATTACGAGTACCCATAATTATCTCTACGAGGATCTTCACCACCGCGGCCCCTCGCATGGTACCGCCAAGCCAACCCGCGCCATTCTTGTGCGCCGCGGCCGCAAACTGGGCCGTCGTTCGGTTGGTTGCGCAACGTCCAAGCAGGGTGCGGTACGTTCCGTCCCATCCCGGAGTGTTATTGCCGCCACGATACTGGGCATCATCATTGATATAGCTGACGAGGGTATCGTTGGTACGATCAAGAGCGGCCAATCCGGTTGCGCTGAGTGAGCCCACAGGGATACGATAATTATACTGACCCTTGATAGGATACAAAGAGATTGCCTGATACTCACGGACGCCAACCGTCCACTTCGCATAGTAGAACGGCTTGTTCCAGCCCCATTGGTAATGCCCCATCGACCCATCGAGCTTTGCGGTCTCCCCGTTGGCAAAACGGTAGTGGTTCGTGGGATCAAGTTTACGGCGGGAATGGTCATTCTTCACAAGATAGCACCCCAAGCCCAAAATATCGGCAAGGTTACGAAGCATCTCAAGACTGCCACAGTAAGTTTCAGCAGTCGGGGTTGAAAGGTCGGTACGCCACACACGACCGCACCACGGGGCGTTTGCCATATCCACGGCTGTTGTCAGGTCCATACACTGACTGGCCCCGGATTTTGTGTCGAATACCTCTATCTTCTTGTCAGTAGCGTCCATAGACGCTGCCGGGAGGTCGTCTATCTGTTCGCCGTTCTGATAGGCGGCGAGCATTGATAACAGGTCCGATTCCTGCTGTGTTGTTAATGCCATTTGAATTTCGTTTTAATGGTGTTTGAATTTTATTATACTATTCTCATTCTCGTGCTGCGCCGGATCTTGCCGGTGGAAGTGAGGCGCATCCTCGGAGGTCGTACCGTGATGCTGACCTCCTTCCACAGCTCGGTGTTGCTGGGCGGGATCACATAAAAGGTGGTCGTGCCAGTACCGGCGACTGTCAGCTTTCCGGATGGATCGACTTTGAGGCTGCTCCCCTCCTCTCTCTGATAAAGAAGGTTCTGCATGACATAGCTCGGCAAGAGCCGGGCATCGATACGCTGTGCCTTCTTGTTCTTGGTGGAGATGGTCACCGGAGCTGACACTTCAAGGATTGCCGGGGAGGCTGCTGACTCGCCGCTAACGGCTTTCATCAATGCCTCAAGCTCGGTGATCTTCTCTTCGGCAGTCTGGGCGGCGGCACTTGCCGATGCTCCGGCGTTCTGGGTCTCGCTTTTCAGTGTCGAGAGGTTCTGGGCTTCTGTGTTGGCCGCAGTAGCCGCCCGGTTCGCCGCAAGGGTGGCCGCCTCGGCGTTGCCTTTGGCGATATTCAACTCGGCGATCTTGGCGTCCACTTCGGTCTGTCGCTTGATCTCGTTGCTCTGACGAGTGTCCTCCTGAGTCTTGCGGGTGGCTTCGGCGGTCTGACGGGCAGACTCCTGACTTTGCCGGGTCTGCTCATTGGACTGACGCTGGGCCTCGTTCGACTCCAGCTCCTTCCGTTTACTGTCAGCATTGGCTGCGGCTGTATTGGCCGCTGCCGCGGCGGCCTGTGCGGCTGCCTTTTCGACGGAGATGTCCGTGATGGCATCCGTCACCTTCTTGGCCGCCGCAGTGGCGTCGTCCGCCGCCGTGTTGGCGTTCGTCGTGGCCCTGACGCATTCATCAAGTTTGATGTCCACGTCTTTGGTAAGCAGCGTAAGTGGGGCCAGGACATTCTTCTCAACGCCACCGAGGCTATACCGAGCGGGCAGAGATGTAATACCATCAAGAGACGTGGCGACCTCGATCCTGTCCACTGCCGTGCCATGGGTGCGCAAGTACTCCAGGAACACAGGCGCCAATTGGCTGCACAATGCCTCCAGTTCAAGCTGCGATGTCTGTATCTGCTGGCTCATCACTCACCTCCTACCCCTATTATTCCTCCAGCATTTCCTGAACATAGCCGGGTATTGACGAGTGGACGGCGGATACCTCCTCAGAAGTCAGCGACGCATACGGCTTCAGCGAGGTGATAAGGAACCCGCCGCGCTCATCATAACTGACAGAACCCACCACGGCACCCTCTTTCCGGATTTGGCCGTTGATGGTCGTGTTTCCGGAGCCCGTTACTTTCGTGAAAGTAATCTCTACGCTCTCGGTGACTTTCTCGGGGTCATAGTTTACGGTAGAATTTTCTGCTTTCTTTTTCATAACTTTTTCCTTTTATTTGGTTAAACATTCGCTTCAATCAAATCCACCACCTGGCCATAGGCTCCAGCGGAGTAGGTTTCGGATGCCACCTCCTTCAGAAGCGAGCAGTCTTCCGTTGTCAGTTCAACTTCTCTCGGGTTGGCGGCTATACGCTGGCACAGTTTATACGCCTGATACTTCCTCTCCGCCGGCACAGGAGTGCCGCGAAGTGTTGAAAGATTGAACAACTGGGTGCAAAGCGTTTCTGCGATGTTCTGGCAGCCACCTTGCCCACCGTTAATTTCCTTTCCGAAACAATCGGAGAAGGCTTTGTCAAAATTCACTTTCATATTCGTTCTTTTTTGGTGTTAAATGTCCTACCAATCTCTGGGTAGCTTATATTGAACCCAGCAACCGTAATACGACGTAGAGTTTACGGTACGGATAATATCCCTGCACCATACAAGCTCCATGGAGTCGCACGGGCTGGAAATTTCGAGTGTATTGGATCCCGTCAGTGTGGAATTCTGATTATATATAAGACAGGGGAGTTTGTATTGGCTCGCACCGTTACTACCATAGGTATAGCAATAGCCCAGGGCAATCTTAACGGAGCCACTTCCCAGCCGTTTTATTCGAATAACATGACCGTCATCGTAAAGCTGCATGGTCGGAAGTGTAAGCGTAATATCGCTTGTATTAATACAGACGATATTGTATTCATTTCGTCCGATGACTTTCGACGTGCTAACGAGGGAATTCTGCATGGCAAAGCCAGAAACCGTTCCACCGTCAATATAAATTGCCTTGTTATCCTTGGCCCCACGGGCGGAAACAAGAACAGCATAATTCGCGCCCAGAAACCACAGGTCGCTCTCATCGTGGTTTTCGAATCTGGCCACACCGCGAACACCCGATGTCGCGGGGAGCACATTTCCGCCTATACCGGCAAAGCACTTGGTCGTGTCATTGCGGAAAATGATATAGGCGTCGTTGGTAAATGTACCGTCATCATTTCTATTTGTCAATCCGCTCCCGGATACTACAAATCCTCCAATATGGGTAGTGCCATTCGCCTCCACCCGGAATGAGTTGTTCATAGTCACCATTCCGTTGAAGTTAATTTTCGAGGCACTGATACTGACAGATTCGGCACTTTGGTTTATGGCCGAAATGATGCCGTCCTTTTCCACTCTCATGGAAATCTGCGTACTTTGCACATCGATGCGGGCCTCGGCCGTTGTAATCCTGTTTCCGAGCGAGTCAACCTCTTCTTTGGTCGCATAGACTGACAACTTTCCTTCCACCGCGTCTAAATCAATGCCCAACTGGGTAACCGTTTCGCTCAAATTATCTGTCTTGGTTGCATAAAGCGATAGTTTTGACTCCGCGGCATCAAGACGGACGCCAAGCTGGGTGACGGTTCCGTTCAACGTATTGTATCGGTCAGCATAAATATCAATCCGGGAATTTGCTGCGTCCAAATCAATGCCCAACTGGGTAACCGTTTCGCTCAAATTATCTGTCTTGGTTGCATAAAGCGATAGTTTTGACTCCGC
>CANQGQ010000035.1 GCA_947623305.1 uncultured Alistipes sp.
CCAAAACGGCATTGGTTGCCGTTTTAGTATTGAGAATAGATGACAATATCCACCAATTTTTGCAAATGCAAAAGGAGGTGAGATAATGAAAACCAACTCAAACGATAAAAGCATTCAATGCACTTTTGATTCATTCTGCAAAAAGGTACTTCGCAACGAAGCGCGAGATTATTTTGATGAGCTTGGGCATAAAAGAAATAGGGAGGTTATCATTTCGGAACTGCCCATTGAAATTATGGAGCAGCTGTCAACTTGTGATCGCTATTTTGAAAAAGAGAAAACCTTTGGTGTATTGAATTATGCTGTTTATATCGACGACGATGATCTCGCCGAAGCTATATCAGAACTACCTGACAAGAAAAGAAAAGTCATACTTCTGTACTACTTTCTTGATAAGTCAGAGTATGAGATAGCAAATCTTCTGCATATACCCCGCACATCTATCGAATATCAGCGGACAAGCACTATCAAGCTTTTGAAGGAACTGATGGGAGGATAATCAGATGACAATCAAAAATGAACAAGCTCGTCTATTGCCTGTATCTATCATTCATGGAGCTGTAAAGGGTGATGCAGAGGCAATCAATACCGTTATCAATCACTATAAAGGGTACATATACAACTTGTCTTTGCGTGAGTTATATGACAAGGACGGTTGTCCCTTTTTGTGTATTGACGAAGAATTAAGGCGACGGCTTGAAACGAAGCTGATTACCAAGATTCTGACTTTTAGGGTAATACAACCCGACTGACCGAGCGGCGATAATCATATATCAAAGCTTAGGTTAGTAGCGCCTTGACAAAGAAAGCGCCGCAAGATAACGGCGGGGCAGCATAAGAGCAGATCGTTAAAGAGGATTTTTTAAATGCTCTTAAATCTCTTGAAAGTGTTTGTAAAACGCCTTCTAACTTTCCTTATTATATAGAGGGCAATTTTTGAAGCCTTTTGTAACTTGAAAATTGAATACTGCTTTCCCGAAACATAACCTCGGAATGCCGAAAGGCAAGCTACCGAGCGTGGAAGCGCCAAGATGTGAAATTATATCACGGAGCGATAAATTCCCGCAACGGAGGGACGTGTGAGCTGCGCCCCGCAAGCGATGACAGTTTCGAGAATAATGATACTTCTGCTTTTGCAGTCCGCCTGAGATAAAGGGACGGAATACGGCGTCGGCGATGGGGTCGCCGAGCCGTATATGGCTTTTGCTCTGAAAGCCGAGGGAGAGCGTTAAATTTGCCGAATAATACCCGGCAGTGGAACTATTGTGCAGGGGTTTGCCCCTGCATACCATTCTGGTGCTGGATTAATTCTAAAAAAACGGAGGAAGTCAAATGTTTGAAATTACTTTTACGGACAAAGATTTATTGGATGAGTTGGTCAAATCGAAAAAGGCATATTCGGGAGCCGTCTATGATTTTACATACGAAAACAGATTCTTGGTGTATCATGTCGAAATCCAAGAGCGTCTTGCGTATAACGTTATCGACCTTACAACGGGATATGCTTCGAGGGTCACAAACCGAAAGATAGGCGACGAGTATAACCCTAACGAACTCGGAAGGCTGATCCCGCTGATGTTCAGGTCCCTGCAATATTTAGGGAACGTCAGACAGGACAGCGGATTTAAGCTGAAGCCTTACGAAGCTATCGAGGACATTATGCGGAAGATTCTGCCTATGAGCGGTTATGATATCACCGAATCGCAGGTTGCCCTTTGCAGATCTATCTTCCGAAGCCTTACAACCACCAAGCTCACATACGGGACAACGAGTATGGGCAAAGCGGTTATTGTTCCGTACATAGTCGCGGGATACGTTGCAAGGAAATACAGAATCTCGGAATATTACAACGAAAAAGCTGTTGTAATAGTTGCGAACAAGCGACTTCACTCCGAGTTTTTAAGAACTGTTGCGGATATATCCTCTATACTTTACGGATCGGGAATTATAGACGCGCCGCTTAAAACCGTCGTCAGGAAACGAAAAGAAAGCTATGTCTGCCTTAAAAGATATATGAAGTTCAAAGACAAAGGCTGCCTCGAGGGAAAGGTGACAGAAAATATGCTTTGCCGAATGCCTGTGGATATGGACGGATTGAATCTTCCCGTTTATGCCGTCAAGAAGTTGTCGGTAGGAGATTCCTGCCGCGAATGCGACGAAAGAAAGAAATGCGGATTCAGGAAGTTTATCTCGGCGGTCAACGAGGACGAGAGTATAACTTTTCAAATTATGACTCATCGTTTCTATCTTAGGAGTATGTCATCGACCTACTCCGAAAATAATCACATTTCGCCCTTCGACGGATTTGCCATCATAGATGACCGAGATAAGCTCTATAAAGAGGCGGAAACCGTTTTCAGCGATAAGCTGGTCGAAAAGGATATACGAAAGTGCATTTCTGACGCAGTCGGCAAAACGGACAAAGACAAGCGGCTCATCAAAGATGCTGGGGAAACCGCCTATAGGTTATTTGAAGCGATTGAAGATATTTCTCGCGACAGCAAGGACGGTTACATCGTTTTCGATGCCGACGCTGTCGGGATTACGGACAAGCTGATTCGCCTGTTTGAGCGATTGAGATACGACGATACAAAAATGCCGCTTGCCGAGCTTCGCAATAAAAAAGTCCGCGAGAAGCTGAAAAAACTTAAATGCCAAAGGGCGGTGGATATTTGGACAGAGGAGCATAACCACTCGCTGTCGGTCTATCTTTCCCCGAAAGACCTCGACGCCGAGATGATGAGAACGCTTTGGTCGAAAGACGTTTCACATATAGTTATCGAACACACAAAGGAGGAAAAGCAGTGAACGACATAGCTTACATTCAGATAGTATCCGCGCTCAGAAAGTTGCGTGACAAAGGTCTTATCACCGAACTTGAGTATAGGCGAGCCAAGAGGTACTATGCAAAAGCGACCGGAACTTCGCTTTCGATTTTCGACTGAGTTAACAAAATTTTATCATATTTATTTCGTTCTTTCGCTGGATATTTGGATTTTTGGTGATATAATGTGCTTTGAAAGGAAGTGAACCCGGTGCCTAAAGTTACAATGATATCCCCCGCAACGAAACAGACCGTAGACAAAAAGCGTGTAGCGGCGTATTGCAGGGTGTCCTCAAGCTCTGCCGATCAGCTAAACTCTTACGCGAATCAGATTCGAGTTTACACTGCGATGATAAACGCCAGAAAGGATTGGCAGCTTGTAGAGATATTCGCCGACGAGGGCATTACGGGAACGAGCGCCGAAAAGAGAAGCGAGTTTCAGCGAATGATAACGATGTGCGAGCGGCACGAAATAGACCTTATAATCACCAAGTCGGTTTCGAGGTTCGCAAGAAACGTCAAGGACGCTTTGGAATATGTCCGAAAACTGAAGCTTCTCGGGGTAGAGGTCAAGTTTGAAAAAGAGGGAATCAGCACACTTTCCCTTGGCGATGAAATGCTGCTGAACACATTTGCGGCCATAGCGCAGGAGGAGTCGGTTGCTATTTCGCAGAATCTTCGGATGTCTATAAAAAAGAGAATGGAGAATGGGACATATATTGGTCCTCACACTTCGTATGGATATACCGGCAGCAGTAAGAAGAACACAACTGTATCAAAGGAAGAAGCGAATATTGTTAAACGAATATTTTCAGAATATCTTGACGGGAAATCCACTGTGGAAATAGCAAACGGACTTAATTGCGACAATATCACCGCGCCAAAATCAAAAAAGAAGTGGTGGCCGTCAGCGGTAACCTACATTCTCACCAACGAATCATGTATCGGAGATACCTTATTGCAGAAAACATGTTCAACTGAAACGTTTCCGTTTAAAAAAATGAGAAACAACGGCGTAGAGGATAAATTCTATGTCGCCGGAACTCACGCGCCGCTGATAGATAAAGAACAATTCCGTACCGCCGAAAAATTGGTTGAAATACAACGGGACAGATTTGCAAGAAACAAGGTCAGAACAAGATACGCATTTACAAGTATGATCACTTGCTCTCTATGCAATTCCAAATTTAAGAGACGAATTAAAAACGGCGAAATCTGCTGGGCTTGCTCCAAAAAAGTTGATAATGCAGAAAGCTGTAAGTCACATTATTATAAAGAGGAAGAAATAAACGCCGCTATAGTTTTACTCTTCAACAATCTCCGCTTCGACGATAAAATCCTCCTCCGGACCGAGCAACTGCTGACCGAAGCGGTCAACCTGTCCCGCCGAGGCAGTGCGGACATTTCCTACGCAAACACCTCTATCGCCGAGCTGAACGCCAAGCTTCTGAGCATCGAACAGCTTAAATCTAAAGGCTACTTATCCCCGGAGGTTTGCCAAGCCCAGACGAAATCTATTGAAAGAGAGCTTGCAAGGCTCAAAGAGAAGCGGCAGAAACTGTACGATTCCAAGGTCAGCACGACTCTTGATGAGGTACAGAAGCTGAGAGCGACATTAAATCAGATAAACGAACCCCTCGATGAAATCGATGAACAGCTGTTCAAAGATGTTGTCGAGGGGCTTTCTATTGATACGGACAGCAATTTAACAGTCAGATTCAAGTGCGGATTGAGATTCAGAGAAAGGCTTGAGGGATAATGAAAAAGAAAAGAAATCTTACTTTTGGATATTGCATAGTAGGCGGCAGAATCGCACTGTGCGAAAAAGAATCCGAAACGGTCCGCAAAATCTTCAGTATGTATCTGAGCGGACAGCCGTTAGGTAAAATCGCCGAACAACTCACTCGTAAAAACATTCCTTATTCGGATATGACGAGCGAGTGGAACAAGTCAAGGGTATCAAGAATCCTGAGTACAGAAAAATATGTCGGTCATGGCGGCTATCCGCAGATAATATCCGAGGAAGATTTCAACACCGCCAATTCGATCAAATCCTCCCGAAAGGGTACTGTGCGAACGGACATCAAACTGTTCTGCTTAGAGTGTGGGAAAAGACTGCATAGTGTAAGCTCCCGCGGAAAGCTGTATTGGAAATGCTCAGACTGCGGCTGTATTATACACTTAACGCCCGATGAAATATCTGCTCGCCTTGACGATCTCTATGACGTCATTTCCTCAAATCCGAACCTACTGATTCCTGCCCTCACTCCCTCCGAGCCTTCAATAAAACCCGATCTAAAGCTCTACGAACTCCGAAAGGAACTCTCTCGTCAGGACTTCGACCAAGACGAAATCCTCGCGAAGATATTCGAGATAGCCGGGATTGATTATAACGCCTCGACTGTCGGACCGGAGATTTACGAGAAGCTCTTCCGCAAGAAGATAGAGCGAGCTATGGTAGCCGGAAAGCCTCTCACAGATTTCATTAAGGATCACATAGACAAAACATATTTGGATCGCGACGGTTTTATCACCCTCCGCATGACGACAGGCGCCGAAATATCCGAAAGGAGTCAGAAATATGGAAGTCATAAAAATACCGAAAAAGACGGTCACGATGATTGAGCCGAAAAGCTCTGTCGATGGGTTTTCAAAATTCAACAAAAAGCGCGTGGCGGCATATTGCCGAGTATCCACCGATTCGGCGGAGCAGCTCACGAGCTATGAAACCCAGAAGCGAGTCTACACCGAGATGATCAACTCTAATGTCGAATGGACGCTTGCGGGAATTTACGCGGACGAGGGCATATCCGGCACGAGAGCAGATAAACGAACCGAGTTCAAAAAGATGATAGACGCTTGCCTGGCTGGGAAGATCGACTACATAATCACCAAGTCGGTATCCCGTTTTGCCCGCAACACGGTTGACTGTCTTGAGTATGTCAGAATGCTCAAGGCCAGAGGCATTGGTATCATCTTTGAGGAGCAGAATATTGACACTCTAAAATGTGACAGCGAGCTGTATCTGGTTATATATGCGGGATTTGCTCAGTCGGAATCCGAGAGCATGAGTAAGAATATTACTTGGGCCTTCAGAAAGAATTTTGAAGAGGGCAAGGTGCCGTTTAACTATTCCAAGCTCGTAGGCTACCGCAAGGGCGAGGACGGCAAGCCGGAAATAATCCCCGAGGAAGCGGAGATAATAAAAGCCATTTTCGATATGTTCCTCTCGGGCGCGACGCTTCGGGAAATAGTTGATTTATTGCTCGCCGACGGCATACAGAGCAAATGCGGCAAACAAAAGTGGTCGGTGTCGACGATACAGCGCATTCTTAGAAACGAAAAATATTGCGGCGACGCCATACTGCAAAAGACGGTAACAGTTGACTGCATATCTAAAACGGTTAAGAAAAACACCGGCGAAGCGCCGATGTATTATGTCCGCAACAATCACCCTCCCATAGTTTCGAGAGAGGTGTTTAACAAGGCGCAGGAGGAGCTTGCAAGGCGCGGAAGCCTTACGCCGACATCGCCGAAAGGGGCTGTTTCCGCAAAAGGCAAGTATTCAAAATACGCTCTAACTAACCTCGTCTACTGCGACGAGTGCGGAGGCAAGTACAGGCGTGTCACTTGGGTCGCCAGAGGAAAAAAGAGGGTGGTCTGGCGTTGTTCAAACCGCCTGCATAACGGTCACAAATACTGCAAATGCTCGCCGACTGTTTCCGAGGATTACCTAAAAACCAAGGTGGTCGGCAGAATAAACGACCTTTGCCAAAGCGATCCTAACGGCTACATCAAGCTGATGAATGACACACTTTACGACGCAATCGGGCTGAACGACGGCAAGACCGAGATAGATCTGCTGACTTCGCAGATAGAGGTTTTGAATCAGCAGATACTTGACTTGATGAACGAGAGCATCGAAACCGGCTCCGACCTGTTTTCGGACGGCCGCGAGGGCGAGTTTGCCGAGCTTTCAGCAGAAATAGAGCAATTGAACCGAAGAATAGAGGCAATAAAAGAATCCGCGCTTCGCGACGAATCCTCCGCCGAACGGGTCAAGGAGCTTCAAACCGAGCTTGCAAAGTATCGCGGCGGGATAAGCGAGTTTGACGAATCGGTGGTAAGGAGCCTTGTGGATAGGATAATCATTCATCACGATAAAGAGGTTGAGGTTGTTCTCAAGAGGACTGGAATATAACAGAAAGGAAACATAGTATGTTTGAGTATTTCAAGAGCTGCTGAGTCATCTGAAATGGTCAGATTATGTACATTTTTTAGTCGTTCAATTTGCTCTGAATATGTCAAAGCAGGCTTTAATTGCGGCATATTCTTCCTCCGTAAGCAGAAAAAGTCCCACCGTGGTCCGCAGTGCGTTTCCGCCTTATGCGTGGTGGGCTCTGTCAATATTGTTATATGCGGAAAACGGAGAAATGTCAATAGTTTTGTGAAAAAAGTCAAAAGATAACAGGAGGCGAATATTATGAAATATCGTGGATTTGAAATCACAGCCTGTCCCGATAACGGGATAGAACGGTACAACAGAGCCGAAAGTC
>CANQGQ010000036.1 GCA_947623305.1 uncultured Alistipes sp.
GGGGTAAAGTCATTCTCCTGCTGGGTCGCGCTGTCCACGCCGTTGCTGATCGCGATAAACCGCACACCCTTTTCGGGAAAGAGAACGTCTGTATAAAGACCCACCCGCAAATAATCACGCCCAAGACGCGACATATCCTTAACAATCAAGGTCGCCACTTCGCCGTTTTCGATTTTCTCCACCAGTTCCGTCCAAGAGGGGCGGTCGAAGTTTGCCCCGGAGTACCCGTCGTCCACGAAAAACGCGGTGTTTGAGAAATGGTTTTCCTTTGCGTATTTACTTAAAATCGCCTTTTGATTAACAATGCTGTTGCTATCCCCCTGCAATTCGTCGTCACGCGATAAACGGCAATAGAGGGCGGTAATTTTGTCAGACTGCCTTAACATAGTCTCTGCTCCTTTCGTCGGCGGGCAGTCTGCCAATACAGGATTGCTTGTGGCTATTATAGCGGACTTCTGATTTTCATTCAACATCTTTCTTGTCTTTTTCCTGCTCCATGAGGCGTAAAACCTTGTGGGGCAGGCTCCTTTCCCCGTCATAACTGCCCGTGAAACGATAGAGCGTCCTGCCGGATTTTATCATCACTTCATGCTGGGGCAGCTCTTGAAACAGCGGATTTTTCACCACAATATGCCCGTCCTTGATTATCCTTTTCCGTTCCATTCTTTTCCCGTCCTTTCGTAGTTTTGTAAATCGAGAAGTTTCACAGCAAGCATAGGAAAAGGGTACCCTTTCCGTAAAATGCGGTGCATTTTAGCTTGTTGGGAAGTTTCCCAAACCCTCTATTTTTCCTTTCACTACCTACACCACCGCGCAGGGCGATTTTGCCAAAGGGCAGGGGAAATTTTATCAAAAACTTTTCTTTGCTTCCTACCACGGGAAAGTTGCGGAAATGCCAAAGCCGGACAAAAGAAAAACGCTGCAATCTGCAAAGACTGCAACGGTACATCTGCGGCGAATTTACAGAGCAGCTATTGATTCTATTCGGCCAACCGTATATAATGACAAGAGAGAAATTATTGTCGGGAGGATAGACCAAATGCTTGAATACATTTCTGCCCCGGAAGCAGCGAAAAAGTGGGGCATTTCTGAAAGGCGGGTACAGAAATTATGCGAGGAAAACCGCATACCGGGCGTGGCAAAGTTTAGCCGTATGTGGCTGATACCCAAAGACGCAGAAAAGCCCGCAGACGGAAGACATAAAAATCAGAAAAATTAGTTTCATTTCATATACACTCCACATTGGAATGATAAACTTGCCGCAAGGAGGTGTCTCTATGGCGACATTACTTATCGTGGAAGATGATAAACAGACAAGCGAAGCTATATGTGAATACTTAAAATCGGCAGGACATAAAATCATTCCTGCCTATGACGGAGCGGACGCATTACAGATTTTCAATCAAGAGGACATTGACCTTGTTATTTTAGATATAATGCTTCCCAAAATTACAGGACTTGCCGTACTCCATGAGATACGGAAGCAAAGCTCTGCCCCTGTTCTTATGCTTACGGCGATTGAGGATGAATATACGCAGGTAACAAGTTTTGACGAGCAGGCAGACGATTATATGACAAAGCCGTTTTCTATGGTTTTACTTGGCAGACGTGTCACAGCACTTTTACGAAGAAGCGGAAAGGGGCTCATATCCGACATCGTAACTTTCGGAGACGTAACCGTTGATTTTTCCGGCTATACGGCACAAGACTTTAACGGGAAAATTGATATTACACCGAAAGAAATTGATTTATTGAAGTTATTAGTTGAACACAAAGGACTGGTACTTACACGCTCACAGATACTTGACGATCTATGGGGTATTGACGCGCCGATCATCGACAGGACGATTGATACCTATATCAAAAATCTGCGAAAAAAACTACGGCTTGACTGTATTGTAACAGTCAAAGGAATTGGTTATAAATATGAGGTACAGCCATGAAACGATTAAAACTTTTCCCGAAAATATTTCTTTATACCATGAGTATCATGCTGTTTGTCGTTGTTGTCACACATGGGCTGATTTATCTGTCTGCTCCGAGAATGCACATTGAAGTGACTACCTCAGATACTGTGCCGGAAACAATTTCAGCAAACATTGATTATGTGAATATCATAGCGGGAGCTGTGAGAAGCGTTTTGCCGATTACGTTAACCTGTTCATTTCTTGTATCTATGGTGTGTGCCTTGTTGTTTACAAAAACAATTACCGACCCGATCAAAAGGGTTTCTGATTCAACAGAACAGATGATGAAATTGCAACGCGGAGTAAATTGTTCAGTCAACACGGAAGATGAAATTGGCGTGCTTGCCCAGAATATCATCGACTTATATTCTAACCTTTTGTCTACGATCGAGCATTTGGAGCAGGAAAAAGATCGTGTAAGTGAAATGGAGCGGGCAAGAGTAGATTTTATGCGGGCTGCGTCCCATGAACTGAAAACCCCTGTAACTGCCTTGAACGCCACTTTAGAAAACATGATTTTGGGCGTTGGGAAGTATCAAGACTATGACGCCAGACTTCCAGAGTGTAAGGAAATAGTTGAACAGCTTTCAGCAATGATACATGATATTTTGGAAACATCAAAATTGAATGTGATTTCAGAGCCAGCGAAAGCGGTTGATGTTTCCGAACTGTTGGCGAAGTTATGCGAGCCTTATCAAATGATTGCAGCGGCACACCACATTTCTTTTTCACTTGACTTGTCAAAGACATTTTCTGCTGTATTGCCCGTTGGTTCATTCAGCAAAGCTGTATCGAATATTCTTGCCAATGCTGTCGCTTATACACAAGCAGGAAAAGCCGTCTCTGTCTATCTGGACGGACGCAGCCTTATAATTGAAAACGAGTGCGACCCTATCCCAGACAATGAGATCAGTCGATTATTCGAGCCGTTCTACCGCCCTGATTATTCCCGAAGCCGGGACAATGGCGGCAATGGCCTTGGACTTCATATTGTAAAGACGCTTTTGACTTCAATGAACATTTCCTATTCTTTCCTGCCCATGAAGTCACCGCCCGGAATGTGTTTCACTATTCGATTGTAAATGCGAAAGGCTCCCCCAACCGGGGAGTTTTTCATTTCTGCCGCAATTTCATATCCGTTTCATACCCATTCCACATTAGGCTGCTATTCTAAAGGCGCGTTCAGATGAACAGCAAAATACGTTGGAGGTAAAAAAATGAGCATTTCAAAAAAGTCGGCTTTAACGGAGGAATTGGCATGGAACTTATTTTAGACAATTTAACAAAACAGTATCATGGAAAATTTGCAGTAGACCATATATCTTATAGTTTGCATAAGGGGGTGTATGGTTTGCTTGGAGCTAATGGTGCTGGTAAAACGACACTTATGAGGATAATTTGCGGTGTTTTGAAGCCGGACAGCGGAACCGTAACTTTTGATGGCCTGGGCATATCATCAGCAGATTACCGTGCAAAATTGGGATATTTGCCACAGGATTTCGGCTATTATCCAGATTTTACAGGTATGGATTTTCTGCTCTACATGGCGGTTCTAAAGGGACTGACAAAGACACAGGCAAAGAACAAAGCAATAGAGTTGTTGGAGTTAGTATCCTTGAAAGAAGAAACCAATAAAAAAATAAAGACATATTCGGGCGGAATGAAGCAAAGGCTGGGAATTGCACAGGCTCTGCTGAATGATCCGCAGGTTCTTATTTTAGACGAACCTACTGCCGGACTTGACCCAAAAGAGCGGGTACGTTTTAGAAATATCATAGCAGAGATTGGAAAAGAAAATATCGTGGTTCTTTCCACCCATATTGTTTCAGATATTGAACATATTGCAGATAACATATTGATGATGAAAGATGGGCGATTAATTTATCAAGGGAAATGGCAGGAGCATTTGGGTAATTTAGAGGACTTTTACATAAAACAATTTGAGGAGGATTGAGATGAAACGTATAGGAGCAATATATGTTTATGAACTCAAAAAGATTGCAAGCCGTAAAATAGTATGGATTGCTGGTTTGATTATTGTTTTGTTATGCGCTTTTTGCGGGTTCGGGGATTTGATTTCTTCCAGCTACTATGGAGAGGATGATATAAGTGGCTATGACGCTATGAAAACGGTTAGAGAATACGCCAGAAGTTTTGCAGGAAGAAAGATTGATGATTCACTGATTCGGGAAATGCAGGATTCCTATACAAAAGAAACTGTTGATGATAGCAATAAAAAATCTGTGGTTATGCAAAACAATAACAGTATTCTATCTGACGGAGATGTGTCCATTTCCATTGATATGTCACAAGAGGATGAAGCTGATAAAGGAATAACAGAATATGCCCCAATCTATTCTTATGTGCAGGAAATCACGAGTAATTACGACTTAACATTAGAAACAGATTCAAATGGATTGTATAACGAACGGGAAAAAGTAATTTTACAAAATCGGGCAGACCAAATGCTTACGGAAAAAGAAATGGACTATTGGAAAGAAAAAGGGAGTCAAATTGAAACGCCTTTCACTTATGAAATTACAGAGGGCTGGAAAAACTTGTGGATTTATGCGTGTACGGTTAATGACATGGTACTGTTAATGCTTGCGATCTGCCTCTCAAGTGTGTTTTCGACGGAGCATTTGCGGAAAACAGACGCTATCATTCTATGCAGCCAATATGGGAAAAAACACTTGTACTTGGCGAAGATATTAGCGGGAGTAACATTTGGAACCGTTGTGTCACTTCTCTTTTTGGGAATTACAGCTATTTTCAGTGTACTCGCTTATGGAGCCGATGGTTTTGGTGCAGCATTGCAGCTTGCCTTTCCATTATCAACATGGAATATAACGGTTGGGGAATCCGTATTGGTTTTGTTGCTCGTTCTGTTGATAATATCGGTTTTATATAGTGTCGCCATCATGGTTTTATCAGAAATATTAAAGAACAGCGTTGCGGTTATGGCTGTTCCTGTTGGAATTATGGTATTAACAATGATGATTGATATACCCTACCAATTCAGAACAGCTTCTCAGATATATGATTTATTGCCGACAAATTTATTATTCACCAGCGAGTTGTGGGATGACAGATTATTCTCTTTTTTCGGTAAGTATCTAATAAATTATCAGATTGCCCCGGCGATATACTTACTCGTTTCGGTAGCCCTGTTTTTTATTGGTAAGAAAGCATATCTGAAATATCAGATAGGTGCAAGGTAACAGTGTTGATACCCGATTGGAGAGGTGTTCTATTTATAGGATTTAGTTCTTACAGCATATAAATATAAATCCCATTTCATACAGGCTCCACATTAGATTTATACACGTTCCACATGGCAGCGGTACTTTGAGAAAAAGTGCCGCTGTTTCTTTTTGTCCCCCAATCGAGACAATGGCTGATCGCTGATAGATACGGCGGCTAACTGGGGGAGCCGCCATGCCACATGGGGCATATCGACAAAGTATAATCACTTTCAGACTATCAAAAAAAGTCTTGCCAATGACGGGGAATATCCTACCCGCGAATATGAACTGTTAATTCATGTAGCAGACTTTAATAACTCATATTACCCAAACGCCCATGCAGTTTTGCGCTGTATGGGCGTTTGTTGTAATAGCCCCCTGCCGGGAAGAAAGGGGGTGAGGAAAAAATGAGTTATTCCGAAGAATACAAGGAGCATATCGAATATACCTTTAATGCTTTTTGCAAGCTCGTTCTCCGTAATGCCGCAATCAACGCATACCGCGATTTAAGACGGAAACAGGAGCATGAAATATCCCTTGACTACCTTATGTCTGAAACGTCTTATGAGCCGTTTACTACCGACACCTATTTTGAGCAGTACGATACACCGACGCTCTTTGTAGTAAAAGGGAAAAAGGTTATCGTAGGAAGCAAACGGTTAGCAGACGCATTGTGCCGATTGCCAGAGCAGCGGCGTATTGTCCTGCTGATGTACTTCTTTCTCGGCTATACCGATATACAGATCGGGCGTGAGTACGGGCATTGCAGAAGCACAGCGAATTACTGGAAGTTAGCGGCACTGAAACAGTTGCGAAAAGAATGGAGGAAAACAGAACATGAGGAATAAGAATTTAATACCTTTTGAGATGATTGAAAAAGCCGTTGCCGGAGAGCCGGAAGCGGTGAACGCCGTATTGCAGCACTACACAGGATATATCAAATACTTGTCATTTTTTCAAGGGTGTACTAACGAGGATATACAAGACCTCTTGAAAGCGCACCTTATCAAATCTATCCTGCAATTCCGTTTTGACAGGTAGCGGGTGGTAGCAGAGACAGGAAAAGCCGTCAAGGATAAACTTCGCGCTTCGCGTCCTTGACGGCTTTTCCCGTCCCTGCTTATGTGGCAGTTAAGAGAGCGCAATCGGATAGACCGCTTGCGCTCTCAATCCAGTATGGAATGTAACGCGATAGGGGGCGATTTCCCCGTGATTTAAGCGGCTCTACGGGCATAAAAACGGCAAGGTAAGGGTTTTATACGTCTACCCTCAAAAATGGCGTTCTACTGCGTAACATAGCAAACGATACTTTTGTATTGCCGCTCCTGTTCCATTCTTTTCCGTTCCGGCGGCTCTGCCGCTATACCTTGCTCCAAAGGGGAGGGGTAGGGGGAAGGATAGGAATGGAATGGGTAATTGATATAATCTGTGCTTAGTTAATCTTTACTTTATATATCTTTATTTAATTGCATTGGATTTTCCAACGTAGGTAAATCCAATGTAGGTGAGCGCATATTGCAGCAATAAATGACTTTATAGCGACAACATTCTTTTTGGGGACAGACTGTTACGCATTAAGAGCCTGTTTCCTGCCGATTTAAGCGGTCTTGCAGGCGCGAAAATGACGTTGGTAAGGGTTTTATATGTCTACCCTCAAAAATGGCGTTCTACTGCGTAACATAGCAAAGGATTTTTTTGCATTGCCGCTTCTGTTCCGTTCTTTTCCGTTCCGGCGGCTCTGCCGCTAAAGGGAGAGGTAGGGGAAAGGATAGGAATGGAATGGGTAATTGATATAATCCGTACTTAGTTAATCTTTACTTTATATATCTTTATTTAATTGCATTGGATTTTCCGATGTCGGATAACCCGATGTCGGAAAATCCAACAACGGAAGCCATGCGTCATTCAAAATATGTCTAATCCAGCCGGTTTATAAATCTATTGATTTTGGGATAGGTATGTTACGCAGTAGAGGGTAAAAAGCCCTTGATTTATGCGGTATTACAAACGCAAAAACGACAGGGCAAGGGTTTTATATGTCCACCCTCAAAAATGAACTTCTATTGCGTAACAGGCAAAGAAAAAGGCGGGCAAAAAGCAATCACTTTCCACTCGCCTTTCTCTGCACCCTGTACGGCAGCTACCCTATTTCAGTTTGTAGGTT
>CANQGQ010000037.1 GCA_947623305.1 uncultured Alistipes sp.
ACTCACAAAACACTTATAACAAATTGAATTTCAATTATTTCAAAGAACTTCTATGATTTTTTAGTGGACACTAATGACAGTGTCTATATCTTCAAAATCATGTGCGACTGGAAGATTTGCTAAGAATGATTCCGGAATAAAGTGAATGGGCTTGCCGTTGTAATAAGGAACTTGAAATACAACCCCATACTCAAATGTATAAGGATGAGTTGTCAACTCCATTTCCTGTGCTATCCTTTGCGTATACTCTAAGAAATGCTTTTGAAGGATTGCAATGGTCATATCACTAATTCTATCAGCTGCCATATTATCCTCTATTAATTGCATCAAACCAAATATCTCAGGATCTTGAAGACCTGCATTTATGATGGTGTATGCACTATGAGCGAGCTGGATGGATATGGTGCCGCTAATTCCTCTCCCTCTTGTATTCCCTTTCGAAAAGCCCAATCCTGTATTTGGAATTTCTTTGAAAGTGAACCGATTTACCATTTTCTTAAAGAAGCGGTCTTGAAGATTATCGGCTTTCGAAGCCTTTACCAAAGGAATAAATAATTTAAAGTAGTTGAAGAACTCTGTATATGCATTCGTAAACTCGGGTATCTCGCTTCCTTTAAGAAGAAGTGGGTCAATATGAAGTAAAGAGTCCTGATCCAAAAAAGCATTATATACTCCTTTTTGAAGAAAATCCCTATGCTTTACTTTGAAGAATCTGCTGTATGTTAATGCCATGCTTGCTATAAATTAAAATGTCTGAACTTTATAGCTTAAACTCCATCATTATTCTTTCCCTCCCTCTTCAGATTTTCATTTTCACCAAAGTTGAGAGGTTTTGTGCTGTTATGTATTGACTCATTGACGGAGTTTTTCTTTGCTACTATACTCTGAAGCTGTTCAGCTCCACATAAGTCATTATTAAAATGCAATTTATAAACGCCGATGTCTTTTATAATATATCTTTCTTTGTAATTAGCTATTTAATAATTCTATCACTTTGTGAATCTCCGAGTATGCCATTAAGTCTTCCAGCGATTCTTGGCAAAGTTGGCACAACCTTTCTGAATTAGAGACAGCCCTTTCCAAATCACCATTCTCTGTAAGATATTTGTAAAGATTGGTGCGTATGAAATATCGCTTCGTCTTTTCATACCCCGGCATATATTTCTGTAATTCTGGAAGCAGTTGCTCGTAACTCTCATATCGCCGACGAACGACATTAGGCAGGAAATGAAGTAAAAACCAAAATTCCGTACATGGATTCGTCTCAACAAATATCACTTTTCCGGCGTACTTCTTTACACTATACTTTCTCTTTGCCCGCTGATACAACTGCATTTCAGATGGAAATTGAAAAAGCCGGTCCATATCAAACAGGCAAACGATAAAATCATATTGCTTGCCCAAGTATGATTCTACCAATTTCAAAATATGATTGATGTCGCTGTGTTGCGGAAAATCAGGTGCGACCTTGAATGGATAGCGACACGCCACCCTCAAAGAGTCGAAATAAAACCATTCGGTTTCTCCCTCGCCTATGATTGCTATACTTTTTGTTACTGTTCGCCTCATGTCAGTCGTCGTTTAAATTGATGTACTGGCTGCCAAGGAACGGTAATTTTACTAATTTCCCCTGCTTGTAGGCGTTATATGGAGAGAGATTCTTATGTAGTCCCAAAGAGGATAGACGCACTATTTTAGTTTCGCCAAGTTCATCTTTGTCAGTAAACCATATCGTATCACGGCGAATGAAATCCTCATTAAGAAGATTGATGTCGTGTGTCGTAAGCAGCATCTGTGATGTCCCTTCACTATTCGCTAAGAAGACTTTTATGAAATAAGCCAGCAACTCATAATGAATGCTTGTTTCGACTTCATCAATAGGTACAAACCGATTGGTCTTTAACAAGAAATTCAGAATCACAGCCAAACCCATAAATCGCATAGTGCCGTTGGATTCGTATTCTTCTGAAAGGTCATAGAATCCTTCTCCGGCTTTATGCTTGAATGTTAACTCGGTATTTGTGATTTTACCTCTTTTGAGCATTTCAGCTTTTGCTTCATTGCCAATAGGGGCATTCTGTATCAGTTGTTCCAATTCCGGAGTAATCAACTCTTCCTCTTCGTGCAGGACAACATCCTCTATGTTGAAATCAGAGGCTTTCAGAAAATTCAAGATGAATTTTTTCAAATCTCCACTCTCATCCTTGTCCAGACGGGATTTTACATATTTTGAGAGCGACATACCGGGTGCCAATATGTCCTTCACCTGCTTGGCAAAATAATCGTAAATGTCATTCAGTTTAGTCCGTTCCACATTGCTTTTACCAAATGCGGCAAGCACACTACAATTGTTGATAGTGTTACCGGAAATCACATCTTGGCTCTTTTTCGTCAGTTTCAGATTGCCTCCAAAATCTATAGCCGTGGAATCCGTTGCAGCATCATAACTGCGGCTATACAACTTTGTAGGACGAATAGAGTCATAAACAACCAATGTCTCAGAATGAATATATTTTGCATCCAACTCAAAACTGAGGATATACTTCGACTGATTGATATAAAATATCATTGACATCTTCGTCGTTTTATTTCTTGAAGTGTCATCCAGCATAAAGGGAACAACCCCAGTTTTATCATTTCTGTCTTTGGGCATCCGTAGCACAAGCATCTTGAAAAATTCGATAGCATTCAAGATATTTGTTTTGCCGGAAGCATTGGCACCATAGATGATTCCAACTTTCAGCAACCTTATCCCATCTTTAACCTCATACGAATATTCATCAGACATAAAAGTGTCTGTTGATGGCTCAAAACTAATTTTTTGAGGAGACTTTATCGAGAAAAAATTTTCAATGGTGAATTCTGCTATCATAATCCTTGAATTTATCGTTGTACTTTGCAAAGATACAAATAAAATTCCATAGTATGAATTATAATCCGAATTATCGTAGTAAAATTACGAAATATTGGCACAAAATAAACTTATAAATACTTATCAGGCTCGTATCTTACACGATACTCCACCTGTTACAGAAATTTTCCAATGCACAGACAAAGTTGGAACGCCAAGTGTCCATCCAAGGCATTGCATTGATGAATATGGCTTTTTCGGGAAACGAGTTTGTTTGGCATACATTGATCTTTTTTGCAAAGCCAAGTTTTGCCTATAGAATTATTGGTGCGAGATACTACTTTATCGACGTGATTTAATTGGTAAAAGTAGTATCTTACTATATTGAACGCATCCGGATAGATGTATCCGCTCTCCAGATGGTTCACGGCAAATGAACGAAGGTTACCTGCTATGATTCTCAAAAAAAATGGGAACAAGGTTGTATAATGAAGATTATTATATTCCTATCTCAATGTAAATACCTTGCCATTCACGGAAAACAAATCGGCGTGCTTGTTGTCCACGAAAATCCTTTCGGGGGAGCCTAATACCCCGACAGACATTTGCCTGTCGGCAGATATACAATGTTAGCAAGCGTATTTATAGCATTATTTATACAATATTGAATGACTAATATTCAGCAATTCTCAATAAACTCTATCATGATAATAACACCCATTAATTTTTATCTTTTTATTGCATAAGATTTTATATCTTTGCATCGGAAATATCGAAAGCATTGAAGATGGACAAGCCCAAGAATCGAATAAAAGAGGTGTTGGAAGAGAAAGGCATCAAGCAAACTTGGTTGGCGGAAAAACTTGGAAAAAGTTTTTGCATCGTCAATTCTTATGTCTGCAACAGACGTCAGCCGAGTTTAGATGTATTGTTCGAAATAGCAAACATCCTACAAGTTAATCCGAAAGATTTAATCAGCAGTAAATAAGCCCAAACATATGAAATGATACGAAATTCTCAAAAGTTCCGAATATAGTCTTGAGCTGTTCAATCGTCTTAATACTTATCGATTTTTGGTTGACTTTAAAAGTCGGTAAAGATAAAAACGAAGAACACAACCAATAAAATAAATATTCCTGATGAATATATTATTAGACACGAATATCATTATCCCATTGGAAGATACGAGTAGGATTCTTGACACTTCCTTTGCCGAACTGCGGAAATTATCTGCAGAACAGCAACATTGTCTATATATTCATCCGATACAGTTTGAAGATATCAACCGAGACAAGAATCAAAAAAGACAGAAAATCGTATTATCCCGATTAAAACAATATTCGCAAATAGAGAATCCTCCCATTCTTTCTGCTCAGGAGTGCTACGAACTCGGTTTGTCACAATCTAATGACAACGACAAGGTAGACAATAATGTATTGTTCGCTTTATATCGTGGTGCCGTACACCTTCTTGTTACAAATGATGAAGGCATACACAAAAAAGCCTTACGGATTGGCTTGCAGGATAAAGTATATCGATTAGAACAATTCTTGTTATTACTTCGGCGATATACGACTGTCCCGTTTTCTTTTGATTACACCGGTGTAAAAGAACGTTTTTTATATGAAATAAACAAGAATCAACCTTTTTTCGGGTCCTTGCGTCAATCATACGCTGGATTCGATCAATGGTTTCAGAAATGTGCCACAGACAAGCGAAAATGCTGGTGTATCGAAAACGGAGACGGTAATGTTGCCGCAATCTGTATTTACAAAAACGAACAGGATGCGCGACTAACCGATAACGGAGAGATTATTCCCGGACGGATCTTGAAACTTTGTACTTTCAAGGTTGACACAATGGCTCGTGGGAAAAAATTGGGCGAGCGACTTTTGTATATCGCATTCGATTATTGTGTAAAAAACAAGTTGGATTGGGTATATCTACATACGTTCGGAGAAGAACAGAAAACACTTGTAGGACTTTGTTTAGATTATGGCTTTTATTGCCTCGGTAAATATAAACAAGATGATGTTTATATCAAGCCAATGAAATTAATGGATGATAATTGCGGTAGTTTGGATTCTTTGATAAGGTATTATCCCTACTTCAGGGATAATGAATCCGTTCAAAAATTCATTATTCCTATTCAACCGCAATATCATGAAGATTTGTTCCCGGACTTCAGTAGCATGAAAGGCTCTTTATTCGAGAAGGATCAATCGTTATATTCTTGTCAAGGTAACACCATAAAAAAAGCTTATTTATGTCATTCTCGAATCAAATCCATTCGGAAAGGTGATATTGTCCTATTCTATAGAAGCAAAGATCGCAAATCCATACAATGTATGGGTATAGTCGAAGACGTTTTGTCTTCAGAAAATATCGACGAAGTATTTCCTGCCATTGCCAAAAGAACCGTCTACAATTATTCGGATCTACAGCAGATTCTGAAGAAAAAGACGTTGGTAATACTTTTCCGGTATATAGCTCTTGACAAAGAAATATCCTATCAACAGATAGCTAAAGCCAAAGTTGAAGGATATATCCAAAGTATTAGAAAAATTGATAATCAACAATATTCAGCATTGATACATGAAAACTGAAACGATTATATTATCCATTCATCCAAATCATATTGAAAAAATATTATCTGGGGAAAAACAATACGAGTATCGCAAGCGAATTCCTGCGGATATACGACATATTGTTGTATATGCAACTGCGCCTATCAAAAAGATTGTCGCCTTGATTGAGATTGATTCTATTTTAAAGGGGGCGCCAGAAAGCGTGTGGGAAAAAACTAAAAGACATGCCGGGGTTTCCAAGGATTTTTTCATGCTTTATTTTGCCGACCATCAAGATTCTTATGCAATTAAATTTAAAACGGTTTTCAAATTAAAGACTCCGAAATCTTTAATGTGTTTGGATAATAATATTGCTGCTCCACAATCTTATACATACCTCACAGAGACAACAGAGGAATTGTGTAATAAATTAGGAATAAAGTGATTGAGCTATGATAAACTTCGACGAATACATCCGCCAAGACGAACCGCAAAAACGGGAGAAAGGCTATGCGTGGCAGACTGCAATCGGCTTGCAGGCCGTCGATGGACTTAAGCCATCCCACTATCTGATTGAAACCGCCCGAAAAGATATTGAGGGCGAAATTACGATTGACGAAGCAGAACAGCTCATAAAAAGTTACTACCAGTCGAAAGAAGCGCGTACACCTGAAGATGTGGAAATGCACGAGGCGGATACAGCATCGACCAACATTCGCCGACTTCTTACCGAAAAAACATTTGCGTTTACGCTTGTCGGACTGACATCAATTCATCGTCGGATATTCGATGGTGTATTTAAGTTTGCCGGTCAAATACGCGATTACAACATCACGAAAAAGGAATGGGTACTTCGTGGAGATACAGTGCTCTATGTTTCCGCCCCCGATCTTCGCAAAGCGATTGAATATGATTTGGAACAAGAACGCCAGTTCGACTATTCAAAAGTGGACAGAAATGGATTAGTGAGCCACATAGCCAAGTTTGTGTCGGGACTATGGCAAATCCATCCGTTCGGCGAAGGAAATACCCGAACAACTGCCGTGTTCACGATTCTCTATCTACGTTCTATGGGCTTTGACGTAACAAATGACCTATTCGCCAATTATTCGTGGTATTTCCGTAATGCGTTGGTACGCGCCAACTACCAAAACGTGCAAAAAGGCATTATGCGCAATTCCGAATACTTGGAACGATTTTTCCGCAATCTGTTATTGGGCGAAAATAACGAGCTGCGGAATCGGTATATGGTCGTAAATGCACCGAAAGAATTGGTTACAGAGCAAGCACAACATGATAACCGTACAAGTACCGAACAACCTACCGTACAAGTAACCGAACAAGTTCTCGCTTTGTTGTCCGCCTTGTCAAACGAACAATTGTCGTTGAAAGGATTAATGGAGAGAGTCGGTTTGAAGCATCGCCCGACTTTTATAGAAAACTACATAAATCCTGCTGTCGAGATTGGTATTCTCAAGATTCTATATCCCGATAAACCCAATCATCCAAAGCAGAAATATTTGCTGACAGCAAAAGGGCTGGCCTTATATAATGATCTAAAGATAAACCATTCTATCTAATAGTTAGTCAATCGCAATTATATTACATTTACTAAAAGATATGAACTTATTTGATAAAGAGATATCACTACTGTCCACTAAAAATGGACAAGGTTAAAAATTAAATAAATTCGGTTCACTTGAATCATATCGGTCTTT
>CANQGQ010000038.1 GCA_947623305.1 uncultured Alistipes sp.
ATGTTGCCGGAGCCGTTATGTCCGTCTGTGTGCGTACAGACGAGCGCCTGATGCCCCGGAAAGCTGCGTCTCGCAAAATCCATACCCATACGCTGTGCCTCTTTTGCAGTCAGACCGTTATCCTCCCGGTCGCGCGGATCGAAGCTTATGATGTAATGGTGAGATTTGATTTCGCCGCTTTTCTCATTCTTGTGAAATGCCTTGTTTGTCTTTTGACAGGCACGGGCGAATCCCTCCGGCTTGCACAGAATCCCTTCGATGAGGTATTCGTCCCGAAGCTGCGGATGCCCGTTTTCGTCTTTGACGGACTTTTGCGTAAATTCATCGTGCTTGTAAACGAGGTAATCGAACGAGGCGCGGTAATCGTTCCATACATTCCTGTCAAACATATTTATCTTTCCTCCCTGTATTCTTTCGGTAAATCCATTACCGCGCCGCAGGTCGGGCAATACTTATTGCTCTCCTTGCCTAACATGCCACAATGACCGCACAAAGTTGCGTGCACGCAGCCGTCACCGTATACGCAGAGTATCCAGTGAGCATGAATTACCGGAGCATAGTCGAGCTCGGGAGCTCGTTCTATCGCGTTTTTGACATCATCATATACTTGGAAATTGTCAAAAGTGATGTACCTCTTTGCTAATCTCACTTTCTCGTCCGTCTGTCATAACAATGACAGACTCTTCCTTCATTGCAACTTCGTTTGCCATTTTCTTGTCTCCTTAAAAATATATTTGTATAGCTATCCGTTCAGGTAGCTGTATACACATTTGAGCGATTTGAACACCTCAAGCCTTTCAAGGTCTGCCACAGGATATTCATAGACTTTCGGCTCTCCGGTTTTTGTGAGATGTAAAATCATCTTGCGCTCGACACATATACCAAAAGATTTGAGCATCTGGTTGTATGCTTCTAACTGCACTGCGCAGTTTTTCTCAAGGACCGTGTATGTGGTCTTGTAATCAACGAGCGTCAGCTTGCCTCCGATGTAGCAGAGCAAGTCAACCGTTCCGGCATACATAAGTCTTTTGTGATATGCTCGAATCTCACTTCCCACCAGTTCCGGAGTGTTTTCTGTCCACCAATTGAGAAAGCTGTTAAAATATCCTCGGTTCTCTTCCGAGATGTCATCGATCTCATATTTAATCCAGTTCTCGATGGCGTTATGTACTGCGGTTCCTCTCTTGGCAGCGTGATTAAGAACTTCTTCAGATACAGCCTTGTACTCTTTGTCCGCAAGTGGCTTCATAATTTCTGTAACGCTCGGAAGTTTTACTCCGTTGAGAGTATACAGATGTTTTTCTTCATCAAAGTCGAATCCCTTAAATTCCGGAATCTTTGTGACCGTTTTTTCGTTCATCTTTTCCTCACTCTTCTGAACATTCATAGAATCTGGCTCCCATATCCATCAGGATACTGACTGCGCTATCCTGAAAACAGCTTTCGTGGTACTTCTCGCCGTCAAAATCAAAGAACGGTTCGTAATCAAGAATCTTCTCATTACAAAAAGGGCAGACGCCAATCGACTTATCCACTCTGTTAGGGCAACCGCTAAGACACGGAGTGCTTCCGCATTCTGCGCACATATCTATCTCTCCTTACCTGTCAAACTCTCCGCGCTTTGAAGCCTTATCAAGAATGGCGGTGATTTCATTGATTCTGTGACCGCATTCTTTGAGCTCCGCACTGAGCTTTGCTATTTCTTCTTTCTCGTTACCTGTGATTTCTCCGTCGTCCATGATTTGCGAAATGGACCGGATTATATCGTCCATGTCCTCAGCCGAATTTTGAAGTCTTATCAGTGCTCTTTCAGCCGGCATTTTTGGAATTTCTCTTCTGTCCTTTCCTAAAGGGCATTCGTTGGCACAATACCAAGCTGTGAGATCGGGAGCACTGTAAGCGTCTGCCATGAGAGCTACCACTGTGTTCGGAGGTCTGTTTATGTCCAACTCATATTTTTTCAAGCTGTCCTCAGTTACGCCGGGGAGAAATTCAACTGCGCTTGACCTGACAAGTAGCTTTTCGTTATACTTTGCTGCCTCTAAACGTGCTTGGCAATATCTATTTCCCATAGCTTTTGTTACGTTTCTCGACATTGATTCTTGCTCCTTTCCGAGGTATGATTATAACAGCGGAACGAGATAACCAACTATTCAGTTACTCGTTGCCGATTGGTAGAATGCCGTCATAAAAATACCGGTTTATCTCAGAAATACTAAAATTGAAAAGATTACTGAGGGCAGCTATTTCTTTGTTATTCCATTTACCGCGTCCGCTTTCCTTGTACTGATAGGTCCTGACATCTATTCCGAGAATATCAGCTACTTCCTTTTGGCTGTAGTTGTACCCGCATCTCGCGGCTCTCACGCCGTTATAATCTTTTCTCTCCATTTTTTCACTTCCTTTTTCTTTGAGGGTATAAATACCATATGTTTATTCTACCATACCAACTGGTATTTGTCAAGTGTTTTGACCTTGGATTTTATAATTTTTTTCGTGTTTTTTCAAAATTTTCGTTGAAAAACAAATTCAAATATGCTAAAATAAAACCGTATATAGTCTAATTGTTCAGGAGGTTGTATTATGACTTTTGATTACAGCGTGTTTCGCGAAAGACTTCGCAGACTGTTTGAGGGCAGGGGAATGACAATAAAAGACTTCAGCGAGGAGATAGAAATATCGTCTGTCACAATGTCGCGCTATCTTGCAGGTACAAGGGTGCCCGATCTTCCTTACGTCGTAAAGATAGCCGAACACTTTGGGGTTTCAATCGACTGGCTTCTTGGAGTGAACGGTGACCAGTTTGACGTAATGCCGAAGGACGTGCAGGAAATAGCTAATTTGTACTCTTTGGCTAACGAAGACGATAGGAGAGTTGTACACGCTGTTCTCGCGAAGTACAAGGGATAATTCACTATGATTTCAAACGAAAAATCTACTCATGATGTTTTCCTTTTGACCGAAAACGGAGAATCTGTAAAGCTTAAGCGCGTTCCTTTTACGAATAAGGAATCAGCAAGCTCTTTTGACGAACTCTGGCTACAGGAGCTTATAGAGAAGTACCCAGAAATCATTCCGACTTCGCAGCTTGGAGGGGATTATACTCCTCTTATATGCATAGGCAGGGAGGTCGCTGTAGGCTCTGGAGAAAACACCGGATATATCGACAACCTCTATATAACTCCGTCCGGAATGATCGTCATTGTCGAAACAAAGCTCTTCAGGAATCAGGAAGCACGAAGGACCGTTATCGCCCAAATAATCGACTACGCCAAAGAGGTCCAGAAATGGGACGCAGAAAAGCTCGACAAAATAGCTCAGGGATATTTTGACAATTCCTTTGGAAGAGAGGCAAATATTACCATATTTGAACACTTGAAAGAAAAGAACCTCGTTTCCGAGGAAGACGAAGCTGACTTCTACGACAGCATAAATTCTAACCTCTCCAAAGCAAACTTTCTGCTTATGATAGTCGGCGACGGAATAAGGACCGGGATTCAGGAGATTTCGGACTTTCTTAAGAGCAACGCAAATATGGCGTTTAACCTTGCCCTTGCTGAAGTTGAGGTTTACGAAGACGGAGATCGGAGAGTTATTGTTCCACACATCACAAGCAGGACAGATGTGATTGAACGTAATATCTTTTCCCCTGAACCGGTGATTATATCTGAAGCTTCCGAAAAGCACTCTAAGCCCATCTTATCTCGCAGAGAGCTTATTTCTCGGTTTGCGGATAATGGAGGATATGACGCTGACGAAGTGACCGAGTTGGTTTATGATTTGGAGCAAATAAATGGAATTTACATCTCTATGGCTCCAACCGAGCTTCAGTTCAGGTTTTCACTTCCGAATGGAAAAAGCTATACGCTGCTCGGTCTATCAATTTGGAATGAGCAGTCTGACTTTTATTTCATTCCTTCGCGGGTAATAAATGATTTTGAAAGATTCGGACTGAGTTCTGCTCCTGCTAAAGATTTCTGCAAATCTCTAATTCCGATGTTGAAGGACCAGAGAAACAGAGAGCCGTTTTTCCATGCAAACAGAAGCTATTACATCAATGTTTCCCTTGCTTTGCAGAACAGGGACAAGCTCATCGAGCAGGTGGAGAAATTCGTTCTTGACTGCCACGAGATGGCAGAAAAAGAAAAGCGTGATTAAATCACGCTTTCGCTCTCAGATGTTTATGGGTCTTATCTTGCCCTGCGGTTCCGGTGCTTTTTGGACCGAAAAGCCACTCTTAAGGGTTGACTCAAGTATCTCTAAAGAAATGAGGTACTTTGTACCCACCTTGACTGACGGCAGCTTTCCGGTTGTGACCAGACGCCGTAGAGCTGATTTAGTAAGACAGGTTTCCGGGTCGTTGTCCTGAATGTACTTGAATGCTTCGTTGAGAGTTCTCATTCTCATAGCATAACCTCCTATTAAGCTTAAAATAACCAATCGGCATTTTAGACTTAAAATTCTTTAATTTAATTCTACTCAATTTTCCTGTGAAAGTAAAGAGGATATTTGTAACATAAGATAAGCCGCGATAAAGGACGTTGTTAAAATGGGTAACATTTTGAGCGCAGACAAAGCAAAAGACATAGGAAAAATAATAGAAGCCGAAAGAAAACACAAAGGCTGGAAAGACGCTGAAAGACTTGCCGAAGAATTGAACACTACGCGGCAGACTGTCCGCAAATGGGAAAAAGGGGAATCAAGTCCAACGCTATATGATTTGCTGAAAATGTGCGAGCTGTTTGACTGCGACTTCGGCTATCTGATAGGGGAGTATTCCAACAAGCGCAGAGTAGACACTGACGTATATTCCGAGTTGGGTCTTGACCAACAAGCTATTGACAGGCTCAGGAATCTTAGATATGCAAGCTCACACGGCACTCCTGTGATGTCTGAGTATGCCGAGCAGTATATCAAGCTTTATTCTGCACTAATCTCTGACCTGAGAATTGCCGGAATGATCGATATTTACCTTTCCAAGATTTCAGCTCTGAAATCCGGGGAGATTGACGAAAGTGACCGGGAACTGTTCGCTGATTATTCTGAGGCTATACGCTTCTATGAAATGGGAGCTGCTCAAGAGATAATGCGGTTTCTCGATGATTTTATTTCCAACTATGAGATAGAGGGTGACTAAGACGGCAAGCATTAAACGAATCGACGGAAAAAACAAGGTTTCTTTTCTTATCACTGTTTCCGCAGGAAAAGACATCAACGGCAAGCAGATAAGAAAATATATGACTTGGGTTCCCGATAAAAAGATGACCGAAAACCAACTGCAAAAAGCTGTTGAAAAGGTTGCCTATGACTTTGAGAGGAGCATTGAAAGCGGGTATCAGGTTGACAAGATAACATTCGCAGAGTATGCCGATTATGTGCTTAAGGTCAAAGCCAAATCCGGTGCCAAGTTCAGGACGATTGAGAGATACAGAGAGCTTCTTGAAAGAATCAATATCGCTATAGGTAATATCAGGATTTCTGACATACGTCCTCAGCACCTAAATGCCCTCTATGACAATCTGTCCGAAGACGGAGTGGCGTCATTCTCGTCTAAGGCTGTCGCAAAGAAAAGCGTAGGCGATCTGCTCAAAAAGAATAATCTTTCAAAGGCTAAGATTTCTAAGTTGAGCGGACTTGCTGCGTCAACGATAGGAGCCGTGTGCCAAAATAAGGCGGTAAATATATCTACAGCGGAAAAGCTCTGCGAATGTCTTGGACTGGACTTTTCTGAGTGGTTCGATGTTGAGAGCGCAGATAAAACTACACTTTCATCAAAGACCATTTTGGAGCATCATAGGCTGATTCACACTATCCTCGCACAAGCCGAAAAGGAAATGCTCGTTCCGTACAACGCTGCCGACAAAGCTTCTCCGCCTAAAAGCTCTCGCAAGGAAGTGAACTATTTTCAGCCGGAGGATATAAGCAGGATTATGGACGCCTTAGAAACTGAGCCTATAAAATGGCGAGCTATCACCGAATTGCTGATAGTTACAGGTTGCAGAAGGGGCGAAATAATGGGCTTGAAATGGGATAAGGTAGATTTTGAAAACAGCATAATAAAAATTGATAGCAATTTGCTGTATAGCTCAAAGAGGGGCATTTATGAAGACACCACCAAGACCGAAAGCTCAGTGCGATATGTAAAAGTGCCCGAGCACACAATGAAGCTCTTATCTGAGTACAGGGACTGGTACGATATTCTTAAACGCAACAACGGTGACAGGTGGCAGGAAACCGGCTATTGCTTTACGAAGGACGACGGCACTCCTATGATTCCTGACAGCATAACTGCGTGGCTCAGGAAGTTTTCGGAAAAGCACGGACTGCCGCATATCAATCCTCATGCTTTCCGGCACACTATGGCGTCAATACTCATCAACAGCGGAAAAGACATCGTGTCCGTATCAAAGCGGCTCGGTCATTCCAAGACCAGCACCACCACTGATATATACGCTCACATCATCAAAGAATCCGACGCGCAGTCGAGCGACATTATTTCAGATATGATTTTTAATCAAAGATCGGACAATAAAAAATAGCGTCTATGCAAAACATAGACGCTTTACTTTTTGAGGTCGTGCGGTAAAAATGCGGTAAAACCGATTTTGAGAGAGAAAAAGAAGAACCGCTTAGACTGGCAAATGCCCTATCTAAGCGGTTTTAACTTGGTTGCGGGGGAAGGACTTGAACCAACGACCTCCGGGTTATGAGTTCAATTTTTAATGTTTTTTATCGTGCTAAAATGTCTTGTAAAGTGGCTATAACAAAGGATTTGCGCAAACCTAATGTTTAATATCATTTTATATTTTTATACAACTTTTTGCAACTTAGTTGTACGAAAGTTGGACGGAGAATAAGTCCAAATTTTTGGACATATAGGAAAAGCCGCCGACAGATTTTGCCGACGGTCTTTCCATTTTGTGGGAGATTTGAGTATGTCTATACTACTCCGATTCTGTAGAAGATTTCATTTTTTTGATATAGTCGAGTTTTCTTTCAGCTAACATCTTTCGCCGGAGCTCTCGCAGCTCTTGACAGTTACCGCTTA
>CANQGQ010000039.1 GCA_947623305.1 uncultured Alistipes sp.
GCCTCGCTCGATGACGATGCCGAGACCCGCACGGGCGAACCCAATGCCACGACGGGTGCCGTGAACTGGGGAGCCAAGGATCGCATTCTGATCGTCCGCATCTCGGAGGACACGAACACGGAATGGGCGACGTGGCAGTACGAATTGGTCAAGGGTGCCAACTCGCCGATAGGCGAGTTCGAACCTATCGTTGGCGGTGAAGCGGCTTCGTCCGACGACCCGAATTTCGGCGACTTGGTAGCGGTTTATCCTGTATCGGCAGCCTTCGTTGAAAACAACAAGCTCTCGTTCAAGATCAACCAGAACTGGTATCCCGAGGACGAAGCAGCTGCGGCAGAATGGAAGAAGTGGCTCGAAGACAGGGGAATCAAAACCTGGACGAAAGATACTCCGTTCTCTTTCAAGGAGAACGACATCAAGGTGTCGTACAAGTGCACGCCCACGACCACAGGCAAGGACGTAAATTCGGCGAACTTCAAGTTCCGGCAGTTGGGTGCCTGGTGCAAGTTCGAGTTCGACTTCTCGACCGATGAAACCTACTCCCAGGAACAACTTCTGCGTATCGCCGTTTCGACCGTCGACGGTACGACGAACTTCACCGGCACGGCCGAGGTCGACCTCACTACCGACCCCAACAACCCCACGCTGACGAGTTCGGGCGACGGCAAGGAGATCGACTGGACGTTCAACAACGGTTCCAACATGAACATCCAGATTACCCGTTCGTTGATGCTCTACCCGGGCGAACTGTCGAACCAGCGGTTGAAGATCGTGGCCGAGACCACGCTGCACACCTTCACGTTCTATGCAACGCCCAAACAGGCACTCAAGGCCGGTACGGTCTTCCATTTCCCCATTAGTCTCGGATTCCAGAGTTTCGGTGAAGATGAGGAAGCGGCTAAAAATTCCAAGGAGTTAGCCTACACCGTTACGGACAAGGCGCAGATTCCGTTCTACTACTACGGCGGTACGAACTGCTATTTGGCCATGAACGGACAACCGGTTACGGTCAAATGCACCCCCTACAAGACCGACCCCTACTTCCACCATACCAAGACCGCTGTTTCCGATACCGTGCTCGGCGCCGAATATACCCCGACCCAGGCCAAAGTCATCTGGTACGAATCGGCCCTCGGAGCTGCTCCGACCGTCGGTGCTTACGATGCCGACAATGATTCGTTTACCGTTACCATGCCTTCGGGCAAGTACGGCAATGCGTTGGTCGGCGTCTACAATGCCGCCGGTAAAATCCTTTGGTCGTACCATATTTGGGCACCGGAGGACGATCCTACGCTGGCGGTCGATCCGACCAACCCGAAGGCCATGAAACTTTACAAAAACACTTATTCCGGTGAATATACCGTCATGCCTATGGCTATCGGCGCCACAAAGGTCGCCGTGCCGAACGAGGCCGTCAACGAGAACCGCATCGACGGTGCAGGATTGTATTATCAATGGGGCCGTAAAGACCCGCTGGGGCGTCTTGCACAATGGAACAATAATTACACCGTAGCTGTTACGACGGTACCCGATGCAACGAACGGCATCAATGCCGCAACCGAAACCGCAGGAGGAACGGGGTCGTTCTTCAATAATCCCGCATACGATGAAAGTGTAGCCAAAGAAAACATGAATGTGCTTTATCTGCGCCAAGAGTTAAAGTCCGGAGGGTACATAGATAATATAACGGCTACAGTATTGACGGTAGACGAAATCAATGGTATTTCGACCGACCGCTATATGATCGAACAAGCCATTGCCAATCCGACACGATTTATTGTTGTACAAACTGGTTATTTTTGCGATGATTGGACCGGTAAAACGAATAACAATTTGTGGGGCAATCCGAAAGGCAGCGAGTATCCACGGATGAGTCAGACCTACAAATCTATTTTCGATCCATGTCCGGATGGGTATCGGGTTCCCCCAAGAGACCTTTGGCTTAACTTCACGACTACGGAAGGCGATACCTCGAATAAGTTTCAATTCAATGTCAAAGGTCGGAATGGAGTTGGACAAACGGACGGTACGGCATTTCAGAAAGGATACGAATTTTATTACGAGGGGATGGGGGAATCGGTAATTTCTGTAGACGGTAAATCAGGCACTTACACGGAACCTCAAACCGGAAAAACGGATTTCTACCCCGCTGCAGGTCGTCGCGAGTGGGTATATGGTTCTTTGGTAAGTGTCGGTTCGTATGGCTGGTATTGGAATAGCTCTACGATTAATACAAACGCTGGGAGAATGACCATCTGGAACGGCTCCGTGAACCCGTTCGATAGTGTTTACCGGTCACTCGGCTTTATGGTGCGTTGTGTAAAAGAACCTAACTTTACTAATAATTAAGTTTCGCAAACGAAATATCCTGTCCGGCCTGCCGGTGTTTTGTGGAACGCAGCCTGCGGATGGCACGCCAATGGGCGGGCCTCCGCCGGCGGAGGCTGCGGCCCGCGCGGCTCAGAGAGCCGCATCGGACAGACTAACCGATGTTTCTACGGATAGCCGTTGAGCCTAACATATCCTAACGGGAAACGGGGATGTTGCAATGATGCAACGTCCCCGTTTCATTTGCCCTGCAGCGTCCGAACGTCCTCTATTCTTTTTCTCTGAATAGATCGTCGAGCGTTACCTGGCTCTGTATCATGCCGGAGTAGGGGTTCTCCTTGATGCCGTAAGTCGTAACCATCGTCAAGTGCAACGCTTTCTTCGTCCGCGTCTGTGCACGGAACAGCTCCCGCCGCGCCTGCATCTCGTCGTTGTAACGTTTCGTGATCTCGTATTCGCTCGTCGAGAATTTCATCTCGCACAAATTGATAATCTGATCCCTGCGGTCGATCAGCAGGTCGATCTGCGCCCCTTTGTGCCCCTCCGCCGCAGGAACGAACCACGAACAGACGTCGCTCTGTATGCCGTTGATTCCCAAACGGGTTTTGATTTGCGGAAGGTGGTGCAGGCACAACTGCTCGAACGAATATCCGCTCCATGCCCGACGTTCGGCCGAATCAATCATGTTCGACCACAGATGCTCGTCGCGTCCGTTGCGGTTGCGCACGAACCGCAGGTAAAACAGCGTAAAAAGGTCGGTCAGTTGATACAACACGTCGCGTTCCTTTTTGCCGAAAGCCGCATACGGGCGGATAAAATCGCAGTTGCAAAGATTTTCCAGAATCTCCGAGAAAGTGCCGCCGGCCGGAAGCCGCAAGGCCGTCAACAACTCGGCACGGGTCATTCCTTTCGCTTTCCGACCCAGCAGCTCCACCGTCGCCCGATAGATCGCCGAATCACTGAACAACGATCGGAACAGAAATCCGTATTCGTCCCGAAGTTCGGCATTCTCGGAGAAAAAGAGAAAATCAATGTTCTGCGAAAGGCTGTACCCCTTTTTCAACAGCTGCAAATAGTAGGGCGTGCCGCCCAAAATCATGTAGGCTTCGGCGATCTGGTAACGGTTCCAGACGATGTGCTGCGATTGCAGAAAGGCCTCCGTTTCGGCCAACGTAAAGGGCGACAACTTGATCCGTCGGGTTACCCGATTGTGCAAGCCGCCCTTGCTGCCCAACAGGTGCGAGATCATCCAGGTCGTCGCCGACCCGCAGACCACCAACTTGATGCGGGGCTGGTCGGAGGCCCAACTGTTCCAGAACAATTCGAACGCCTTGACAAAGCGTGAACGCGGTGTGTCGAGCCACGGCAGTTCGTCGATGAACACGACGATCCGATCCTTTTTGCAGCCGGACAGGTAGTGCTTCAACTGGTCGAATGCGTCGAACCAGTTATCGGCCAGCGGATAAGGCACTTTCGCATAATCGCACAGCTGTTTGTTGAAGAAAGCGAGCTGCTCCTTTTTCGATCCTTTGTAGATGCCGGTTACATAAAAATCGAACTTCTCTTTGAAAAAGGTTTTCACGAGATAGGTTTTGCCGACCCGACGCCTGCCGTAAATGGCGATCAGCTCCGCTTTGTCCGATTTGCAACAGGTGGCGAGGGTCTCCTGTTCCTGCTTCCGGCCGATGATTTGCGCTGCCATAATCCGTGTTTTGGTTCTCCGCAAATATATAAAAAAATGAGTTAAGGAGAACTATTTTTTTCTTTTTGTATCTCCTTAACGCAATTTTTCGACCACTTAAGGAGGAGTTTTATTAACTGGTTGGAGAGCATTTCGCCGGTTTCGAATATACGTAAAAAGCAGGGACGTTGTATTTTACACAACGTCCCTGCGCAAGCAGCATTTCTGTTTCGTCGAACGGAACGAAAGGTTTGCGGATCGCTCCAGTCCGTCGAACCGTCCCGTCGCCATTCGGCAGAGAAAATTTTATCGGTCTATCTGCAAAGCTGTCGGTTTTGCGGTCGAAATGCGGTTCGTAGAGCCGTGCGGGCCGCAGCCTCCGCCCGCGGAGGCCCGCCTATTGGCGTGCCATCCGCAGGTTGCGTTCCACACCTCCCTGCATCCCCGCGTCCCTCGTTTCCGTGCTTTCCGATTTCTCATTAAGGTATCCCGTCGGGTTCTTACGAATCGTGTTGCCGTACGACTCCACTCATCGGAAAAACAACTCGCAAGACCCCGGCAGGATATTTCGTTTTCGAAATTTAATTATTAGTAGGGTTAGGTTCTTTGACACAACGAATACTGGCACCAAATACTTGGTATGTCGCATTTAGTTGGTTCACCAAATCATTATTGAATCGTAATCCTCCACCTGGCATACTATTTAAATACCTACCCTCTGACTTGACTTGCATTAATGTCCCATTTGAATACAAACGATATCCTCCTGCAGAATAGAAATCTGTTTCACCAGTTTGCCACTTACAGAATCCTTCAGTATCGATTTCATAACAGAAGAAATACCCCCATTGAGTCTTCTCCGTATGACTATTGATTGCATTAAAATACTCATCTCGCTCCGAATCGGCCTGCGCAGTACGACCTTCGTTAGTATCAGTAAAAGTAAGCCATAAATCTTTCGGGGGAACACGATATCCTGCTGGACATGGGTCAAAAACGGATTTATAAGTAGCTCCTATTGTCGGATAATTGTTCCCGTCCGGATTGCCCCATAGATTAATATTAGATACATATGTCCAATTGTAAGGAGTAGCGGTTGCTGCAATGAATTGAGTCGGATGCTTTATAGCATATTCGATCATATAACGATCATCTTCTGTATTTTTATATTCTTCCGGCTTATTATCACCGATAAGATCGGTAACATTAATTACATTGTCACCCATCCAAGACATCACAGAATTTGAAATATTCTTTGTTTCAACATATCCAGAACTCGAAGGACGTCCGAGTGGGTCTTTACGCCCCCATTGATAATATAAGCCAAAAGTTTTCAGATTACTATCGTTTGCAGCATCCGTAGGGCCGATATTAACCTTTGCCGTAGCACCTAATGCGATAGGCATCACTTGGTAGGTACCCGAATAGGTGTATTTGTAATTCAGCAGTTTGGATTCGTCCGTCGGGTCGTCCTCGGGATGCCAGATGTGGTACGACCAAAGCGGCGTGTCGGAAGTCTCGTTCTCGTAGATGCCGACCAACGCATTGCCGTACTTCGAGGCATCGGCAAGAGTTACGGTGAACGAGTTGCCGGTAATGGCGGCGGAGGTACCCTGACCGTTGATGCTGGGCGCGCCCATCGCAGTCTCGTACCAGATGACCTTCGCCCAAGTGGCCTGTTTAGCGGCCGTAGCTTCCGCGTCATTCTTCTCGTAGTAGGACGAAGCCTTGTGGCGGGTAACGTCGATCGTACACTGCGTGTTGCTGCCGGTAATCAAATGGCAGTTCGCATTGCCGTAGTAATAGAAAGGATAGAGCTCTTTCTCGGTGTTGGTATAGGCGAGGGCATAAGTAGTGGGGTCGTCCGTGGGCTGGATTTCGGTGTTGAAGTTCTGCTTGAAGCCGATGGGGAACCGCAAAACGGTGCCGGCCGTGAACTTAACGGTAGGTTTGGCATAGAATACCAACGTACGCAGGTTGGTCTCGGCCGTAATCTTGAGCTGCTTGTTTTCCAGACCGGGGAAGAGCATCAGCGATTTTGAGAACGTGTTGAGCATGCTCGCAGGGGAGTTGAACGTCCATTTGACCGTCTTGTCGGCATCCGTGAGCCCGGAAGTTTTCGCTACCAACGCAGGCGTGTTGGGATCGGAGAGGTCCACCTGCTGCGTACCCGAAATCTGGACATCGCCCGTGGTGGTGGTTATCTCGATGGATTGCAACGACTCCTTGCGCACGGTGGCATCGGCCGTGAAGTCGAACGCGAGCGTGCACCAGGTACCCAACTGCCGGAACTTGAAGTTGGCACTGTTTGCCGTACCGTTGGCATGGTACGACACCTTGATGTCGTTATGAGTGAAAGCTGTCGGGCTGTCGTTGTTCCACGAACGGATGTTGCAGGCCAAGAGGTTTGCTTTGCCCTCGTCGGTGGCGTTCCAGTTCTCGTTGATGGTGAACGACAGGGTTTTGTTCGGCTTATCGACGACAGCGGCGACAGCCGGATAGACAGCCACGATGTTGCTCAAATCCTCCTCGCAAGTGGCGGCGTCGCCCAACGGTTCGAACCGTCCGATCGAGGTACCGGCACCCGCCGTCAATTCGTAGTACCACGAATCGTAGGTCGTGGTGTTGACCAACAGAATGCGATCCTTCGTTGTCCAATAGACCACGTTGTTGTTCGATGTCTGGAGGCTCGTACGGGTCTCGTCCGTATCGCTTTCGAGCGAAGCCGACAGCTCCGTCAATACATGTTTGCCGCCGTCGAGCGAGGAGATATCCATCCCCGCAGGCTCCTTGCTGCACCCTGCGAACCACGCAGCGCAGGCCGCAAGTGCATAAATCATAATCTTTTTCATTTTTTTATTAACTGGTTTGTTTGCTAATCCATGTTTTTGTTAACCGGTCGGAATGCTTATTACCAAGCATAACCTGCATCGGTATAGGCACCATCGTTAT
>CANQGQ010000040.1 GCA_947623305.1 uncultured Alistipes sp.
CTTTAGCTTCAGGACACTCCGCCTCATCTAACAACACTATATCACAAAACGATACTGTTGTCAATAGTAATATATCCAAAAACAGCGAAAATGATACAAGAAAGTTTTCGCTAAAAGAAAAATGGACACCAATTAAACCCACCGAAAGAACTCAAAAAGTTTTAGACAGGCTTGCCAATAATGAGTATATTCCACTTGATCAGATCAGAATGCTCAAGGAAATCAATGAGGCATATACTAAGCGTGGAGATTTTGAACCTACAATCAATATAAATACACCATATAGACAGAATTTAAGACTTAAAATACAAGATGATGTGGAAAAGCTCGGAAGCGCAAGACTTGACGAAAACGGAAAATGGGTGTATGATAATCCTATAAGGAAAGAAAAACGCATTGATGTTGTTATCGGTTTGCCTGCTGTGGGAAAATCAACGGTATTCGCCGATCCGCTCTCGAATGAGCACGGCTCAAGGATAGTTGACTGCGATATTATTAAAGAAAAACTACCCGAGTTTAATCAGGGATACGGGTCTGATAATGTTCATCAAGAAAGCAAAATTATAAATGATAAAATACTCCAAAAAGCAATGTATAACGGCGAAAATGTAGTGTTACCTATTATTGGCAGTGAATATAATAAGCTTGTAAAGCGGTTAGAGGAGTATAAAAATGTAGGATATAGTGTACACTTACACTTAAACGAAGTGCCGCAAAATAAGGCACTTGGAAGAATGCTGAACAGGTATTTTGAACAAGGACGCTTCTTAAATCCGTCCTTACCATACGAATATCAGAACAAACCAACAGAGGTATTTAACCGCATAATAGCGGAGAGAGGAGATTTACTTGATGGATACTCGCACTACTCAAACGATGTCAGAAGAGGAGAAGAACCAATCTTCATTAAAGGAACAGAAAAAACCCGAAAAGCTGATGTCTCTGGAGGAAATGAGGAGAATAGACGAGCAATTTCTGAAAATGATCGCAGAGGACGACGGGATGTATATGATGTAAACAATGCTACCTCAGAACAGCCCGATGACAAAAAAGACCCATTCCGAAAATACTCCCTCTTAGAGGACATAGACATCAGGCTTGCAAAGAAAGCTTATCAACGCAACAAAAAGCTACAAGTAGACACTCAGGTAGTAAAAGACCTTTTCGAGAAAGCGGGAAGAGTACTTGACAAAGCCACCGTAGACGCTGTTGCGGATAAGATAGCCAAAAGATATTATTTCGGCGGCGATGCGAAAATGAGACAGCTTTTGCGGGATAAGCTGTACGCTTTCTATACATATGTCTCAAGAGAGGACGCAGTTGACGCACAGATAGCGTTATACAGCTACGAGGTAGCCAAAGACATAGTCGCTATGAGCAAAGAGGTAAGCGGCTTTACAGACGGTGAGAATGTCTACGAGGAGTACGGAGAGAGCATATATGATGTCATCGCCGCAGACCTCATAAACGAGTACGCAAACACCGCTATTATACAAGCTCCGCAAAGGCTTCAGGAGGAACACGAGAAAATAGCTGAAAGGTACCGAAAAGCTGATCCTGACAGCGAGGAAAAGAAATCTCTTTATAGGGAACTTGAAGCAAGCAGGGACGAGCTTGTGGCGGCGAGGGAGCGCTATGTAAGAAGCCGTGAAGAGGTCAAAAAGCTAGATACACTTTTAAGAAGAACACAAAGTTATTACAAGAGAAAGCTTGACAGCAAAAAGGCAAAGTCGCTCGCTTACAGTCTGCGGCCCGAACAAAAGCGGATAAGGAACAAAGAGATAATGAAGCTTGTTGACAAGTACGGAGCTTACCCGCAGAATGAATACAGCAAGGTCGACGCATATGTACCCAAAAGAGACAGCAGGGGCTTAGCGGTTTCACGAGTTCCCAAAACGATTATAGAGAGCGATTTTGCAGACGAGAATACTATCAATACTATCAATGACGCAATTCTTGACGGCGCACTATCGCACGAGATAAAATCCAATAGAACCGCTCAGAAATACGCAGAGAGGGCTATGGAGAAAGGCTTCGATGAGGCTCGCGTTGAATTTAAAAAGGAAATTGAAAAGATAAAGACTTTTGCCGACGACACTCCCAATAAGGTGGCGCTCGCAAAGGAGCTTATCGAAGAAGCTCAAAGGCGTGGAGATCAGGACACGGTAAGAGATATAGTTACCGACCTGGCTATTTATGGACTACTTGGCGGTCGAACAACGCAAGCGTTTAATATGCTTAGGGCGACAGGTTCGGCGGGACAAGCCCTGTATCTTGAAAAGTGGGTACAAAGGCGCAACAAGGAGCTTGAAAAGGAATGGGATAAAAAGTGGATTACCAATGTTAGGGAGGATATTGGTAAGCCCAAGGAGTTTAAGCCGCTTGTGCTTAACAGAGAGCTTATGCAGAGGCTTGTAAACGCTACAGACGAAGAGGAGATAACAGAGCTTTCGACTAAAATAATGGCTGATCTGGCTTTACAGGAAAACTCAACTCTAGCCGATAAAATACAGGCTTGGCGGTATATGTCGATGCTTACCAATCCGACAACGCATATAAGGAACCTTGTCGGAAACGGTATATTCGCAATACTCAGAGAGGGACAAAACACTGTAAGAGTAGGACTTGAAAAAGCACTTAACAAGGCGTCCGGCGGCAAGATAAAGCTTACAACTGTTGTTAAAATAAAAGACGAATATAAAAAGTTTGCAAAAGAGGACTGGAAGAAATCTAACTCTCTTGCGAGAAAGTCCGGCAAGTACAATATAGACGACTTTATAATGCAGGAGAAAAAGATATTTAAAAGCAAAGTAGGAAAGCCGATAGAGAAAGTAAGAAAGTTTAATTCGTGGGCTCTTGAAGCTGAGGACGGCATATTTATTAAATACGCCTACACAAGAGCGTTAGGGCGTTATCTTCAGGCGCAGAAAATATCCCTCGAAGAAAATTCAGACCCAAAGCTTGAGCAGGAGAGACAAAGCCGTATCGAGGAAGCCAGAGCATATGCGCTTGAGGAATCGTTGATAGCCACTTATAGAAACGCTAATGCAGTAGCAACCGCCCTCACTCAGCTTGCAAATAAAAACGCAGCTTTTGACATTTTAGTCAATTCAGTAATGCCGTTTAAGAAAACTCCTGCAAATATATTTGTGCAGTCGATGAAGTATTCGCCGATCGGCATAGGCTTAGGTATAAAGCAAATCGTGTACGACGGAATAAAACATCAGAAAACGGCGAATCAGATAATAGACACTTTCGCAAGCGGCATAACGGGAACAGGCGTATTCCTGTTGGGATTGCTTTTGAGGAGACTCGGAATACTACAAGGAATGTTTGACGATGATGACGGCGACGATCAGATCGACAAAATGAAAAAGATACAAGAAAACTCAATAAACATCTTTGGACAAAGCTTTACAATAGACTGGTCTGCTCCGGCGATAGTACCGCTTATGATGGGTGCGGAGTTTTCTGACGGTATCGGCAATTTTGAATTTGACGGATCGCTCACCGACAACATATGGCAGATCGTTTCACGGTCGGTCGACCCGCTTATAAATATGACAATGCTTGAAGGGCTTAACGATATGCTTACGAGCATCAAGTACAGCGAAAACAACTCTATAGGTGAGCTTGGATTTAGAGCAATATCAAATTATGCATCTCAATTTATACCTACGGTCGGCGGCAAAATAGCTAGAACCCTAGACGGAACGAGTCGTATGACATATATTGATCCTGACGATAACGACTTTTTGTCGAGGAACATACAAAATGTTCAAAAGAAATCACCGTTTTGGTACAGCGATTTACAGCCCGTTGTTGACGAATGGGGACGCGAGGATAAAGAGGGCAATGTCATAACGCGAATACTTGAAAACTTTATCTCTCCCGGATATTGGGAAACCATAGACAGCGACGATGCAACAGATGTAATTGAAGATTTGTACGACGAACTTCAAGATAAATCGTTACTTCCGAAGAAGCCGGAAAAGTCCTTTACGATGTATGTGGAGTATTTTGACGGTGAGAAATATGAAAGCGTCAAGGACAAAGAAAATTACAAAAACGGAAAGAGAGAAATGTCGGGAGATGAGTATACAACTGCGGCTCTTGCGCAAGGACAGACTCAGCACGATCTCATAGCGGAGCTTAAAGAAAATTCCGTATACGAATCAATGAACGGAGCAGAAAAGGCGGCGGTAATTGAAAACATCTATAAATTTGCGAAGTATGCCGGCAAATACGCTGTTGACGATAGTTATTACGGGTCGGAACAGGAGAAGTGGTGCAGAGAGCTTAACAATAATCGAGCGTCGCTCACAGGTATTCTGAATGAGATACTAAACAGAAGCAGAGAAAAGTAAAATTTTAAAGTACATTTTAAACCTCGGAAATTTTTTCTGAGGTTTTTTCTTTTTGGGGAATAAGTGGGTAGTGATTTAAGAAATAATGCTTTATGCTAAAGAAAATGCGGAAAGGAGTTTTCTTATGGCAATAAGGCAAGACGATGTAAAGATAAGGGTTTATTACGATAAGGCTGTTATTACTGATCAAGAGATCCAATCGGGTGATCTGTTGGAAGCAATTATCGCAAAGCTGATAGCTAAGGATTTGGCGCTCAGGAGAGATGTTGAAAGCCAAGACGGAAAAATCGACGGCTTGGAAAATGAGGTAATTGAAAAAATCGGCGACATAAAAATGTTTGTAGGCGCATATCCGGCGGACAGCAAGGACCAGCCGAATTTAACAAACGGCATAGTACATCTTATCCTCGATACGCTCGGTGAACAAGAAAACCGCTCTTGGATGAAAATATACGGCAAGGACGGTATTGAGGTAACGACTGACGAGGACACAAACATTGTAATATCCGGCAACGGCTCGGGCGGTGGTAATTCGGCTATCACCACTGAGGAAATTGACGAAGCCTGCGACTATTTGCCGGTAGACGACAGCGGAATAAAACCATTGACAGATGAGCAGATTGACGAAATCTGTACTGTATAAAAATTATTGAAAGGAAGTTTTTAAGATGAGTAAGTTTTTAGATTTAACAGGAGTAACCTATTTATGGGGTAAGGCAAAGGCGTATTTTGCTACTAAGACACATACGCACACAGCCGCTACGACATCGACTGACGGAATGCTTTCCGCAGCAGACAAGACAAAGCTTGATGGAATAGCGGATAATGCAAACAATTATACGCACCCAAATCATACAGCGGCAGCAGCAGGGTTCTACAAGGTAACGGTTGACACATTGGGTCATGTTACAAAGGCAACTAAGGTCGCAAAAAGCGATATAACAGGTCTTGGCATACCCGAATCAGATACTAAATATTCACCTATGACGGGTGCATCAGCTACTGTGGCAGGAGCGCAGGGACTTGTCCCGGCACCCGAGGCAGGTAAGCAAGCGGCATTCCTTAAAGGTGACGGTACGTGGGCAGTTCCGGAAAACACTACATATCAGGAAGCTACTACAACAAAAGCGGGGCTACTGAGTGCAGCTGATAAGACGACTATCAACAATCTGCCTACGACCTACGCTAAAAAAACCGACATCAGCGGTGTTTATAAATTCAAGGGTAGTGTAGCAAGTCAATCAAAACTTCCGCAATCGGCAACTGCCGGAGATGTATACAATGTCGAGGACAGCGGTATGAATTACGCTTGGGATGGCGATTCTTGGGATTCGCTTGGTGGCGTCATTGAAATAGACGCTATTACAAATTCCGAGATAGACGCAATATGCGTATAGGAGGAGACTTAAATGGGTTATTTAGATAAGAGCGGGTTGTCACGGCTATGGAGCAAAATAAAGTCGTATGTGACAAATCATCATATGGATGTTTCAACAAGTCAAAGTCCTAGTGGTTTAACAATTTTACAATTTGGTGACACATGGTCAAACCCAAACTTATATGCCACAGGTGCGACTGATACATATGGGCACACTACTATGAAAGTAAGATTTCCTGGATTTGCTCTTCCAACAGTAGAGTGCGGGACAGTGGATATAGCTACTACCGGTTCCGGAAAAGTAACATTTTCAAATATGAAAAACACACCTAAGCTTATCAAAATATACTTTATAGACCAAAGTAATGAATACGGTCACTCTTCAAAAGAATTGTGTAGTGTGTGGTATGACGGTGGAACTGTGGTAAGTACGCACGGGGCAATTTCAAGTGTATCACAAACAGGTTTTTCTTTTGTCGGCAACCCCGGAAAACACTACTGGGAGGCTTGGGGCTGATGATTGATTTTATTGCACATTATTGGCTAGAGGTTATATTTGGTGGTTGTCTTGCACTGTTATCATTCCTGTACCGCCGAATATTGAAGAAAATAAAAGAGCAGGAATATGTCAAGGACGGTGTACAAGCTATTTTACACGACAGATTATGGCAAGCCGGAGAGTATTACATATCTAAAGGCGAGATAACTCTTAACGAGCTTAAAAACATTGAATATATGTACACCGCATATCACAACCTTGGTGGAAATTCAACAGGCACCGAGATTTTTGAAAGAGTCAAAAATCTTGATATAAAATCAGAAAACGAAAGGAAGTAATGCTATGAACATCACAGAAATGCTTACACAGGTAACGCCGATAGTAGTATGCTGCTATCTGATAGGTATGCTACTTAAAATAACACCCCTAAACAACAAATT
>CANQGQ010000041.1 GCA_947623305.1 uncultured Alistipes sp.
TGTTTTGGTGTAGCGTTTCGGTATCATTTTTAAGGTTTTTTCCCTCTGTATACCCCTTTGTAAAGTGCGGCAGTATTCCAGACAGGGGAAGATACCTTTCCCTCATTTGTCGCTTCCCGGTACGGATTCAGTCCCCTTTGCCATCCAGTCAAAGAACGCCTTTTTGCTGACTTTAATCAACCTGCCGCTCCGAAATGCCGGAAAGCCGGGCGTGTGTACCAGCTCGTAGGCGCTCACTCTGGAAATTCCCATAATACGCCGGATGTCCGCCACATCCAAAACCAGAGGCAGCTCATCATAGTTATTCAATCTCTTGTTATCGCTCATTTTGTTCCTCCATACTTAAAATCAGTTTCAATGCTTCCTGTTGCCGTTCTCCCCAAAAGCCGTTGTCCTGCCCCATTTCTACGGTGTTTCCCTGCATTGGTGCGCTTCATGCGTCACTTCTCCTGCCGGTCATATCCCTTTTGGACGGTCATTCACTTGTCAAGGTACTGCATGGAATGAAATTACCATTTTCAATCATCATAGCGACTTCTCCTTGACAAAACAAGACTTCTGCGATACTATTGGTGTAACAGATGTAATCAAATTATAAAATTACCATAAGCAAAGGCAGGAAAATAGGATGGAAACAGGATTTGTACGGCATGAGCCGTGTTATGACCGGATTTTGTTTGTCCTGACGCTGGACAGAAAGAAAATGAAAGAGCGGATTTTGATTGGGGAAGAATTGCAGGTGCGCTTCCGTTTACAAGGGGATATGGATGCGGATGTGCTGTGCGACATAACCCGTCCGCTCGGCACTTTCCTTGCGGACTTTGAGCATGATCCAGATGGGGAATGGAACCGCTTCGGGCTGGCTCCGCTGCAGGAAGCTCTGCACTCGAACCGCTGGAAGCAGCCAGCATTGGAGCAGGCCGCCGGTGACTTCCTCCAAAAGAAATTTGACAGCGGCGATCCTCTGCGAATGTATGCTGCGTTCCGTATCTGGAATGGCTATCTGCTGGCAAGGGAACCGGCGAAGCGGGATAAAGCCTGTGATCGCTTCATGGATAAAATGAGCCGCTTCACCATGATGTTTCAGCAGAGAAGCCCGCTGCAATTTGACAGCGATACCGGCAGGCCAGAACCGTTCCATATATCAAGCCGTATTTTCGGCTCCGTACCGGCAGCGGAAACACGGCTTGACCTCTGGTATCCAGACAACCGTCGCACAGAAGAATGTGTGTCTGCCTATGCGTCCCTCTACCCGTTGATTACCTATTATCTGAACAGGCTGAATGACTGGGGGCTTTGCTTCCGGCAGTGCAAGGTCTGCGGGAAATATTTTCTGGCAAAGAGCCAGCGGTATGAGCTGTGCAGCGACAAGTGCCGCAAAGCACAGGCGCTTCAAAACAAGCGGGAATTTGACGAGAGGGCAAGAGAAAATAACTATGACCTGCTTTATAAAAATGAATGCCAGAACTGGCGCAACAAAATAAACCGGGTAAAAAATACCGCAGGCTTTCCGGCTGACCGTCTGGAAAAAATACAGGCTGCCTTTTCCGACTTTAAGAAAGAAGCCTTACAGAGAAAAAAGGCTGTAAAAACAGGAACAGCCAGCCCGAAAGAATTTGCGGACTGGCTGTATCAGCAGAGTAATGTAATTGTTGAGCTGACCGAGATATGAAAAACTTTCTATCGTCAATTTCGCATTATTGCAATAACAGATTGCTTCTTCCATGAATGGTAATATTATCATCAAACTTTTGGAAGAACTATAAATGTCCGAGGTACCTTTGATTTCGACAGAAAAACAGGCTGAATTGTTACAACGCTCGGACATTTCAAAAATTTTTTTGAGAAAAGGCGAAAAAGGCGGAGCAGCACACGCCGCCCCGCCGATCCCATACTATTATTCCATCGCCCGCATTTGTTCAATCAGAGATTGTTTTTTCTGTCTGCGGACTGTCCATACAGACAAAATCAGCTCCATTCCGAACAATACCAGAATGAACAGACCCATTTCCAAAACCGGGAATTTGTAAGGCACTACTTTTCCGGCAAAAGCTCCTACACTAAATTTGCTGCAAGCAAAGATGGAAGCCGGAAGCCCAACGATCAGCGTCGCCAATGTTGCAAAGAATGCATAGCACAGCCCCTCGCAGATGTTCATTTTACATAGCTGTTTTTGTGTTAGGCCGATAGAACGCAGAATACTGTTTTCCTGCTTTCGGGCTATCTGGTTAGAGAGTGTCGTATTGATAAGGTTGATAACGCCAAAGAGAAATACCAACCATGAAAGTATCTCCATACTGCCAAACGCAAAAGAATTTGTCATTTCTTCATATTCAATCACTGTATTGATTTCATCTAAGGCAATATTACTATGGCTGGCAACAATATTTTTCAATTCAGCTCCCACATAGTCTGTTTTTTTAGGGTCATTTACAATGCTCCATGAATAGTCAAAAGAGGTGATTTCCGGGTGCAGTTCATGGAACAACGCTTCTGGTGCAAAAAGAGTCGCTCCATCTAAGTGCATCCTGCCATGTCCTGAATATGCCTTTGCGGGAGCATATAACCCCGATATAGTAACAGAAACAGATGGCTGTCCCTCTCCAAAAGAAATTTCAACCATTGAGCCAACCCCCATATCTTCATTCTTCTTTACCACATTATAGTCAATTACAATACTACGAGAATCTGTTGGCATGGTTCCCGCTGTCAGAGCTGCTTCAACGGTCGCATAATTCTGGTCGGTCAGCATATCACACATACCACCAGCTTGATGAATCTCCGTTTTATAAGTTGCATGGAGAGATTGCCTGCTTGGAATTATATCAGTAATGCCATCAATAGATAAGATTTCCTGCTTTAATTCCTCATTCAAAGGATTTCCCGCTGCCATAGTTTTTTCTTCTGTTACTTCGGAATCCAAATAAATTTTATAGTCACCGTCTGGGAAAAACTGTCTTGCAAGCGTCTCTGGGGAGCGCAGCAAAACAACGGAGGATACCACAAGCAGGATAATTCCACCCAAACTCAAAGACGCTATAATAGAGATTGTCTTTTTGCGGTCACGCTTAAAATTCGCAATTCCCATTGAAACAGGATTGAGCTTAATATTCTTTTTCCGACTGCGGATGTCCTTTTGCGCCGGGGTAAAACGGACGGCTTCAATCGGGGAAATCCCTGCTGCAATCTTTACTGGCTTACGGATGGAAACAGATACCATGATCCAACTGCTTATGAGTGTCAAAATAACCGTTGTCACATAGGAAACAGCGTTAAATCCCTTGGAAAACAGGAGAAAACCGCCGCATACGCCCAGCACTGTACCAATCAGAATCCCGATACTGCCGAGTTTGTGTCCCTCCTGTTTTACAATCCGCTTGATTTGCTTTGGCGTTGCACCAATCGTCCGAAGCTGCCCGTAACTCTGGATTTTGTCATTGATGGAGATACGGAAGATACTCTGGATCACAATATAGCCGCCGATCAGAACAATAGCAATCACACCAACAATCGGTAAAAAATCAAAGGATTTAGAAGCATAAGCAAAATATTTGCTGTTCATTTTGGGCATAGAAAGCTGATATTCCTCCGCAACCTCCCTGCAATAAGAGGTCATCAGTTCTTCGTCCAACTGAACGCTGTTTTTGAAATGGGCATAGGCGCGATACCCAGCGGGGTTAAACCCGTCCCATTCTTTCAGGGCAGCTTTGGAAAGAATGATGGCACAGGTATTCGCTTCTTTTTCATTTACGCTGTCCATAATGCCGGTAACGACATAATCACCATGAAAACTCTCGGTATCTAAGGTCACAGTGTCCCCGATCTTGGCATTGTTTCCATAGGTGGAAAGAAAGTATTCGCTTACGACAACTTCATTTGCTTTTTCAGGAACCCGGCCCTCTAACAACTTCATCTGTGCCTTGGTAATCTCCATCATTTGCGCGTCGCAATACACATAGGACGCATGATAGCCTTGTTCCGAAAGTTCCTCACCCAGCATATAGTAGCCGCCTACGCGCTCAAACTCCGGCAGTCCTTTCAGGGTTTCAATGTCGTTTTCCTCTACGCCCAGCCAGACCGCCTCATAAGTATCGACAACCTGATTGCGCTGCATTTGTGTCAGGGAGGTAGACACAATTCCCGTAAAGCAGATCAGAAACGCCGCCAGCGCAACGGCGATCACCACCATCAGATTCCGGCGCTTCTCGCTTTGTAAACTTTTCTTTGCCAGCTTCTTTGTAATGGCGCTGGTATCATTTTCAAAAGGCCATGTCATAGCCTGCCACCTCCTTATTCCACAATCTTGCCATCCTCAATGCGGATAATCCGATCTGCAAGGCGGGCAATGTCATTGTTGTGGGTAATCATTACGACAGTTTGCCGGAACTCCGCGCTGGTGCGTTTGATAAGCCCCAGCACCTCGGCGCTGGTCTTGCTGTCAAGGTTGCCGGTCGGCTCGTCGGCCAGCACGATAGCCGGTTTGGTAATCAGGGCGCGGGCAATCGCCACACGCTGCTGCTGGCCGCCGGAGAGATTGTTCGGCATATTTTTCAGTTTATCTTCCAGCCCCAACAGGTGAACGATCTCGTCCAAAAACTTCTGATCAACCGTGTCCCCGTCCAGCTCCACCGGCAGGACTATGTTCTCATACACATTCAGGATGGGAACAAGGTTATAGTTCTGGAAGATAAAACCGATGTTGCGGCGGCGGAAGATGGTGAGCTGTTCGTCGTTCTTCTTTGCCAGTTCTTCGCCCCGGACAATCACGGTTCCGCTGGTGGGAGTGTCCAGCCCGCCCATCATGTGAAGCAGGGTAGACTTGCCGCTGCCGGAGGTTCCCACAACGGCCACAAATTCGCCCTCGTCTACGGAGAAGTTCACGCCGTCAAGGGCGCGGGTGATGTTCGGCTCTGCACCGTAATGCTTTTTTAGGTCAATCGTCTGCAAAACGCTCATACTCAAAACTCCTTTCAAGGCTTTCTGCCTGTTGATAAGGTCATTGTAAAACCCAAATGTCCGCGAAATGTTACAGCGGCCAAAAAATTTCATTGAAAATCGGGGTGAAATGTTACAACGCTCGGACATTTCAAAAAAAATTTACGGCGGGCAGCCGGAAATGGCCGTCCGCCGGAACTCATGATTTGTTCTAAAACCAATTCGCCTTTTGATTTCTAAATTGAGGGATGTCGCTTTCTTGATAGGGATTATAAGTATTGCGGTTACACCCAAATTCTTTTAATGCTTTTATTTTATTGTCCTCTGTCCATTCAACCAAAGAAATGCCGTCAAATTCCTCTATATCCCCATTGTTCATTTCATTTTTGAAATACCATTCTACAATCGTTTGATTTTCTTTATGGAAGAATTGCTTGATTTCCCAAATTACCACCTTTCCACGGGTATTCCACTCCTGAAACCAATGCTTTACCACTTTACGATTGCTATACTGGGGACACCAACTTTCTGTATAGAGGACATCTTCTGTAAAAATATCATCAATGCCCATATCTTTCTGATAAAGCCACATATCAAACCACAGTCGAATCGTTTTTTCTCGTTCATTCATAATAGAAACACCTCGCTTGTTTACTTTTTATTTTGTAGGTAGCATAATGGAAAATTCCGAACCCTTGCCCGGCTCCGAAATCACCTTGATATAGCCGCCCTGCCGCGTTACGATCTCGCGGGCCAGATACAGGCCAATGCCCACGCCCTGCTGTTCGTGTACTTCTTCCTCACGATAGAAGCGCCGGAAGATAGCGGCCTGATTGCTTTCGGAAATGCCCTTGCCGGTGTCGGTCACTTTGATCTCCACATACATTTCCCACAGCACCACCGACACCGTGATTTTCCCGCCCGCCGGGGTGTACTTCACCGCATTGTCCAGCAGATTAAAGAGGGCTTCGGATGTCCACTTGCTGTCATGGGAAACGGTCAAATCCTCCGGGCAGTCCACGGACACAGCGATTTCCTTTTTCTCCGCTGCATACACGATCCCACTCATGGCCTGTGCCACGGTATCAAAGAGGCAACCCGGTTTCTTATCCAACTGGATCACGCCCGTTTCCAGCCGGGAGGTTTTCACAAGGGCCTGAAAGAGAAAGTCCAGCTTATC
>CANQGQ010000042.1 GCA_947623305.1 uncultured Alistipes sp.
CAGGTCCATGTGAAAGCAATTTCATGCAGGTTCAAGTCCTGTTACCCGCACCAAACCAGTATAATCCGAACCTGTTCCCAATCGGCGACACGTTCGGATTATTGGTTTTCTTTGACAGATATGAAATAACTCACTTCAGAAACGGCAAGAAAATTTTGCCCACCTCAAAGCCTCGGGGTTCGCGAAAGAAAAAACTGACATAGTAAAAAACAGGCGCACCGCTCGGTACGCCTGTACTTTTATTCAATTTTTCTGCATCTTGTTTTCTTCCTGCTGCCGCTTCCACTCGGCAAACTCGCGCTGACCCTCCTCGCTTTCGTAGAACGCGATGATGTCGGGCAACAGGCAGCGAGCGATAGCCTCAATTTTGTGCTGCGGTATGGCAGTGTTGTTGACTAACTTTTTTCGTCTGCTCAAAAGTACCTCCAAGACTTTACAAGATGCAATTTTCCGCGGCTTCCAATTTCACTTAGTTTATCACCTCCTCGCTAAGTTTTCGATTACTTTGTCCGCTTTTGCCATATAATTTCGTATCCGAGTGCGTCGGCAAGCTCGGCGGCTTCTTTGTACCGCAGGGATTCGCGGTTCAGCTTGCCAGAGAAGTTTGAAACGCTGTCGCTCCAGCCGTAATCGACTGACAGCTTGTCCACAATCTCTTGCATGGTGAACCCCGCACGGACGATGTTTGCCTTGATTTCGTTTCTGATACTCATAAATTCCTCCTAAAAATAATTTTTGCCGTTCGGTGAAATGCTTGCATTACATAGCTACTCACTTACGCTATACAACGCATTTTTCTTTTCCCTTTCATCCTCTCCATTTTGACGGTATGAACAGTTGCTTGCAAGCGGGGATTCCAACTTTGCTGTTCTGCGTGACTTTGCGCCATCCCGTGTAATCTCACGCTTTGTAGCGTATAGCTTTCGCTCCTCAACGTGCCGCTGAATGGCGAAATATGTTCGCTTAGCCGTCAAAAACTTCACTGTTTTCAACTTCCTTGAAAATATGGGTTGAAATTGGGAACGTCGTAGAGCACATATCCGCCGTCACACCTGCTTAAGTATCCCAAATCGGTCAGACTTTTAAGCATTTCTATCACATCCCCGACCGTTATTCTGCACTGCCCTGCCAAACTCCACTCGTCGGTTTTCTTACCCTGCAAGTCGTACAAGGCGCATAAAAATCCGAGCTGTTCAAGCGACAGCCGCCTGTCGCAAAGAGCCTCCTGCGGGACGAGAAAGTAGTCCGTTCGTCGTTTGATTTTCATAAAATCCTCCTTAAAGTTTCTTGGCAACCGCCTGATTAAATTATAACGCAGAAACGCGAAAATCTTCCAAAACCGTCATTTTCGCAGGAAAACGAAAAAATTTGCCCTCAAATCTTGCAGATTTGCAAGACGAGAGCAAAAATCCTAAGAAAATTCAGAACAAATGTTCTGAAAAGCATTGATTTCTTTTACGGCAGGGTGTATAATGTTAGTGAAACTACCAATGAAAAGGGGCGATTTTATGCCGAAAGAATATTTAAAATTTACGATCCGCGACCAGATTTCCGATTGGATTCGAGATAACAAGTCATCACAAGCGAAACTTGCAAAGGAAATAGGCATCTCTGAAGCGACCTTAAACCGCTTTATGAGCGGAAAGACGGATACACTCGGCATTGAGCAGATAGTCAAGCTTGCCAAGATTTTCGGCTGCTCAACGGATTATCTGTTGGGTGTGACGGATATACCAAAGCACCAAATAATTGACGCGGAGGAGTTGGGGTTGACCGAGAACGCGGCAACAAACATCGTTTCCCATACCATTCCGATTGATATTTTGAACGAACTGCTTGTTGACCCGCACTTTATTAAGGCGTTGCTGTTGATTGATTTTTATATGAGCGACTACTTCGCACAGATTGTCGAGGGGCAGAACGATTTCACTAAATCTATGCGAGATTATGCAGGAAAGGTCAACCCCAAGGCGAAAGAGGTCAGGAAAGTGGTCGTATTGTCCAAGCCGAATTTCAAAGCCGAACAACTTATTAACATACAATATGAGTTCATGGCTGCGGTCAAGGACATAAAGAAGAACACTGCCGCCAGTGCCGACAATAGAGCGAATAAAGAATTTCTGGAGAAGATTTTGGCGGCTTTTAAGCCTCAGGACGTGACAAAACTCACGCCGGAGCAGATAAGCGTAACGATTGCTAACGTCGTAAAATCATCGGGCAATATTGATGAGAATATGCAGAATATTATCAGGTCGTTCGGGACAGAGCTGCTGAAAGGTCTGCCGAGCGAGGATAAGAAAAACGCTGAGAGTTGATATGCCTTTTGCTTTTTGGCTGCCTCCTGCTTTGTGGGGGGTGTGCATATACACAAAAACCTTTTCTCGGGACAGTCAACAGCAAAAGGTATAACACACTAGACCTTGCCTGCAAGGTCGTGTGCCACGAAACCGACGGTTTCTTTGGATTCTTCCATATTTACGGTATAAAACCGAGTGCGCTTTTATATAAGCAACACTCGGTTTTTGACAATCCGCAAAAGACGATCAATAATCATAAATCGTCTTTTCGTCCCGTATTTTCAGTGCATCCTCCAGGTCAGTCACATAATAATCATAGGTATAGTGGCTCTCGTCCTCGACCACAAGATGATTCGGCTGCTTTGCCCAGTCGAAGTGCATACCGTATGACCACTCCGAGCCGTCAACATCGTGATAGGTGATTATTAGGACGGTGTTCAAATCTCCCGAAACCATCGGCACTCTGTTGCAGGTCGAATCTCCGTTTCCGTCGCTGAAGAAATATACACACTTGTCGTCAAAGTCGATTATCCAGTAATTGTCATAAGTGCCGCCATCGCTTTTGTATGCATAAACGCCTGAGTTGCCGTTCTTGACGGTTTTTCTGTCATTTGTGGAGTAAAATACGCTGTCGCTTTCAGTGGTTTTTGGAGTATCATCCTGTTTATCGGCAGCAGTCGTCTGGCTTGGAGCTTGCGTTTGGTTTGCGGGATCGTCCTCATAGCTCATATGATATACAATGACTATTTCGGCGTCTTTTTTGAATATATCTCCGCGTCTGAAATCGTTTCTTCCCGCTATGGTGACGCTTTTGACCGATTCCTCTTCCGTGATTCCCCATATGATGTCATACACGGGAGCTGCGGTAATATTTGTAAATCCGGCGTCCTGCAAATCCTTGACGACCGTTTTATAATTGTAGTTTTTGTATGAGGCTTCCGAATGCATGACTTTTGCTTCATCTTCTGCAAGGTTTGTCTTATAGTCTACATAAACCGTTTTGACGTCTATGCTGCCGCTGTAACAGCTTATCTGATACATCGCGTCAAGCTCGGACGTTACATCAAGCGTCACTTCTCCGGTCACCGACGACGAGTCGGAGTTTCTGAATTTTAGTGTGTGCTTTCCCTCTTTTAATATGTCTGTGTATGTATAGTCCTGACCGTGCGTGAGCGTTTCCTTGTCCTGACCGTCTACGGAAAGGACGACGTCGTACTTGCTGAAAATCAGATTCGGAATAAAGTCTATTTCAACGGTGACGTTGTACTTTTCATACGGAAGATGACAAATAACTTCAATATCCGAATCAAAAGGAACGCTGTCGGCGGTTGTAAAAGAGGTATTTCCGTTGATTTTTACTTCGTTTTTATATTCTGACTGAAGATTATCGGGATCCAAATCATATTCTTCGCGAACCTTAACATTGGTAAAGCCCGAATCGGTAAATTTCTGGCCTATGTCGGTGAAAGAAATATTCTGTATTTCGCCCGAAGATATAGGCGGGCATAGCTTTGGAATGATATGGTATGTTATTATAATCGGTGCGTCGGGCAAAAAGCGTTCCTTGGCTTCAAACTCGGTCTTTCCGTCAACAGAAATGCTTTCGACCGAACCGTCTGAAAGTGAACTTTGAGAGGTCAAATCGTCCAGTATCTCTGTGCTTATGTTGGTAAAACCTGCTTCGGTGAGTTCAGATATTATAAGCGAATAATCTCGCCCCATGTAATAAATTGAGCTGTTAGGAATTTTGATCGCGCCGTCGCCGCAAGAGCAAAGTCCAAGTAACAGGATTACGGCAGTTATCAAAGCGACAAGCTTTTTCATTATATATCTCTCCCATAGTTATTTAGATTTTGCCGAACCAAGAGCGCGAAAACCGATTATGAACCGTTTCCGACATTGGCTGCATTGCTATAATAATAAACTCTGATAATGCTTTTCTTGGAATACAGCTTTCCTTTGGAAAAATCGGGGTTTCCGTTTACGGTAACCCAGTAAACGCTGCCATTTTCCGCCGTTTGATTCGCGTCGTCACCCTTTTCGGAAGCGACAAATTATATATGCTTATAGCCTGCGTCCTCCAGCTGGACTTTTACAACAAGCCAATTCTGATTTATGTAGCTGTCATCTGATAAAGGCATTTTTGCAAGAGTACGCATATAAAATATGAGAATCAGAACCGCGACGACGGCAACGATTAGCCACAAAAAGCCGACTATGTGCTGACTTATATTATTGCGTATCTTATAGCGCATCTTCATGACCTGTATATCGTCGCGCCTTGCGCTGAGACGTTCCTTGGAATGAAGCTTTTCAACCGCTATTTCCTTTTGAGCGGAGCTTTTTATTTTCTGAACTGCAACGGCGTCGCTCTCCAAAACGATTTCCTTAGAGCCGCAGAACGGGCATGATAGTATCGACTGATCCGAATCGAAAGTCATCACGCCGTTGCAGGCGTTGCATTTCATCTGCATTCTTTTAACTTCCCTTGGAGTTTCTTCGTCATCCGGGATTTTTTCTCCGCACATTACACAAAATTTTCCGTATACTTCGGCTCCGCATTTCGGACAGGTGGTAGTCATTTTTCTCCTTTTCTCCCTCTTTGTCTAAATTTCAGTGTTTATTAAAGCTTTTCCGCAGAAAGTGCAGAACTTTGAACCCTTAACGACAATTTCGTGCCCGCAGTTTGGGCAGAATTTAAATTCGGTGTACGGTATTTCCTGCAAACAGTCATCAGCTTCGTCGTCTATATATTCAAACGGGAAGTTTTCAATATAGCCTTTAATGGTATTTGCCACCTTATTCACAATGGCGTCATACTTTTGCTCCCCGTATACATAGTAAGTCCCGGTAATCTGCCCGAAGTCATTAAAGTCCACTTGAAAATCCCACTGATAATCTCCGCTCTCGGAAAGTACCGTTCCGTATACGACAGGTCCGACGCTGGTAAGGCTGACCAATCTGTTAATGCCCTTCTTGGCAGCGGCTACCATCAGTTTGAAGTCGCTTTCGGATATTTCATCTTCAAACCCTTTCCAAGATTCCTGCCTGAGCTTTTCTGCTTCAAGGCGTTCCCGCTCTCTTTTTACACGCTCGTTTTCTCTGTCTATTTCGTCCTGAATGCGCTCGTTTTCAAGCGCGGAATGTTCATTCTCAAGCTCAATTCGTCTTGCCTCGGCTTCATCGCATACGGCTTTTTTCTCAAGGGCGTTCTGAACCTTGTTGAGCAGAAGTCCCCCGATAGCGGCTGCGGCTAACTTTTGCCATACTTTCATATCTTTTCCCCGCACTCCATGCAGAATTTTGCTCCTGCTACGACTTTGCTTCCGCATTTCGGGCATACCTTTTCAAAAGGCTTGACGCATTCGGGACAGAATTTGGGATTTTTATGATTTATTACAGTCCCGCAGTTGGGGCAGGTTACCGTTTCAACTTCGGGGTTAAGGCTCTTTGACAGCTCGCCCATCTGCTTGCCGAGCGCGCCGCCTACATTTGCCCCGAGACCGAGACCGATTCCTGCTCCCATAAGTCCCGACAT
>CANQGQ010000043.1 GCA_947623305.1 uncultured Alistipes sp.
AAGACGATCGTACCGCCCTCATCGGTCGCCACGTAGGTCGCCCCGCCAGCGTACCCGTCGCTTGTTGGGCGAGCAAGATCGGTACCCTGCTTGAAAGCCAAAATCCGCACGGTAACCCCTTCGACAAGCGGTTCGGGCGCGGGCGCACCATCGGCACGGGTCGCACAGGCGTCGGAGCAAGCACTCCCACTCGACGCGACGGCCGCACCACCGGCCCCCGTCTCGACGCCGATGCCCGGCAAAACGAACGACACCGCTACCTTCCCGTCATTGGGGTCGGTTCCGGAACCGCCGTCCGATTCGCTGCATCCGCCCAAGGCGAACATCACCGATGCTAAAATCAATAATTTTTTCATAAAAGTTTTCTAAAGCTCGATTTCGCCGTTGAAGTCGCCCTGGTTCGTACCCCACGTGTGATCCACCCAACCGGTAATCTGACCATTGGGGTCAACACCAGTAACCGAGAACTTGAGCTTGAGGGTGTAGGCCTTGCCCTTGTCGAACGAAGCCACTTTGTCCGAGGCAATCTCTACCGTCTGCGTTCCTCCGTGCTCCGTCTCGACCAACAGTGTCAACGGTATCGCTGCACCGGAAGCCGTCGGTTCGAACATCGCGTAGCCACATGCCACAGCATTCGCTTGGCCAATGCCGAGTTCAACCTCGCCGGCAGTCTCCTGCTGGAGCGTCAAATCGGCAGGCGAGGTCGCCGGATCAAACGCTACAGTGGGCGTTTCGGCCAAGGTAACCTTGCACTTTTTCCCGCCTTCACCTTTCAGTTTGATGCTCTTGACTTTGCCCCACTTCGTTTTAGCGGCATCGTCAGCGGCATAGGCCTTGATTTGCACCTGCGTAAGCAAATGCCCGAACTTGAGCTGTTTGGCATCGTCGGTCGAGAACTTGTCGTCTTTGCCGCCCTCGACTTCATTGGAAAGCATAATGTCGGACGCACCGTCGACCTCGAAGGTAACCGTACCGTCGGTCGTGCTGAACTGCACGGCCGTAGCGGGAGCTGCCGACGTCTGCGGATGCCAGCCGATGAGTTTCGTCTTTTTAGCGGCATCCGGCAGATAGTACTGCGTAACGTCGAACGTAATACCCGACACGGCATCCGTCGAAGACGAAGCTGCCAGTTTGGCTGTCAACTGTTCGCCATCTTTATAAACAGGATACACCAGCGGATCGCCCGACTGGTCGCGTCGCAAGATGCTGATGGGCAGTTCACCATGCTCGGGATTGACCGCCGCACGGGAGGCAGGAGCCACGGTGCGGGGATCCAAATCGGCGCAAGCGATGCCGTCGGCTGTCGAAATCGAAATCCCCCCGTTCAAGACGATCTCGACCGGCTCGTCGGGGTCGACGGGCGCGAGAGGTTCCTCGGTCGCCGAAGACGAACAACCGACCCCCAACACCCCGACCGCGAAGCATACAAGCAAGCGAGCGGCGAATTTTTCAATAAATTTCATTTTTCTATCATTTTTTGCGCCCCCGAACCGCACCTTAAGATGCGGACGGCTGGCACTCGCTCCGTTGGTGGATGGATGGGGAATTCGACCCCATCCATCCGGAGCATGGCGGCGAAATTTTTATTCAGCAGTCGGGAAAAACCGACCGGCATCGGAAAAACTCCGCCAAAAATTTTCAGTGTTATTCAACAGGAACGTCCTGGGTAGGAACCACAGCATCACCCCAACCTGCAACCTCAGCCGAAGCTAAAATCTCTTGAGCCTTGAATACCAACGTAACATCGAACTGCTTACCTATAGTATTACCAGTAAATTCGGATGCATCCGCATTCTTCAACTTCTTAACAATAGCTTTAAAACCATCGGCAGGACCTTTCTCCGTCTTTACCACCAACTGCATATTCAACTTATTATCATCATCAGCTGCCGTTGAAACGGTAAACGGAGCAACGATTGCATAAGCAGCATAAGCAGCATTCTCAGTCAACGTAATAGCGTAAGTCGAATTATCAATTGGCTCGCCCGAATAGGTTTTCACTCCACCGGTTTCGGTCAAACCATAGAATTGGATGCCATCCGTTGTTTTAGTTTTAGCTTGGCCACCAGTTACACCTGTTAATACCCGAGTGGCTCCAGTAGTATTGTATTGAAATGCAAACGAGTTCAAAGCAAGTTCATACTCACTGTTAACTCCATCGGTCGAAAGAGCGTTGGATTCATTCACTGCCGTCAACTTAATGTCCGTGATTTTACCGAAGCTGGCTACGATGTCGGCTGCAGTCTTACCATCAGGAACTTCAACTTTGACTTTTACATTCACCAAAGTCAACAAATGCTTGAAGTCGAATTTAGGATGTTGCGTTGCTGCATTCTTCTTATTAATTGCATCATCGGTACCATCCATAGTAGCAACTTGGGCTGCCATCAAGTCGGTTTTACCATTAATGGTAGCGGTAATTACATCGGAAGATGAGGTAGGAGCAGACCAAGTTGGAGTGCTCTCAGCCGGGTAAACAGCGACCATCTGCAAAGCATCGCCATTTGCCGGATAATACTTCGGATCAGCTTTCAACACAGCAGGAGTACCGTCATATTTCGAGAAACCGACAGGGGCAACATTACCGCTTGCGTTTTTAAAATGCATATAACCGTTTATCGTCGATGTTGCTTTATAATCGACAGTACCACTTGTAGGCTTCACCGCAGCATAAACATGAGCCACCAAATCTTGGCCGTCAGATTTCAAATTATTCGTGTACGGCTCACGCGTGTCAATGCTCAATACGGTGGAACCCGCCTTAATCTCGACGTCGCCGGCAACTTCCGGACGAGGTGTCAATTCGCTCTTCGAGCAGCTTGCCATTGCTACAACAGCAAGCATCAAAAATACCTTTTTCATAAATTTTGTTTTTTAAGGTGAATAAATTGTTTTTCGTTTTTTGACGGCCCAGGGCCGCTGCCCCAGCTCACGTCTGTTTTTTCCGTTTTCTTTAGTTGTACTACTTTTTTTATTTGTGTTACTGCGTTACTGCGCGCTTATTCGTATTTTATCGCATTCCTGTCTATTCCATTTATCAATTACCGCCCCCATTCTTATCCTTGGGCCCGACCGCAGATGCACCCGAAAAGTCGCGGAGAACATTCGGTGCAGCGGGCCGGTGGCGAAGCCGGCGGCCTTAGCAGGCGACCGAGTTTGCGGCGGGCCGGTGGCGAAGCCGGCGGCCTTAGCGGGCGCGAGGCCGAGCGGTGAAACCGCACGGACGTGCGCCCGTTACATAACTTCGGCGAAGCCGGTACCGCCGTCCACCCACGGCTGAACCGAAGCGCTGACGCCGATCGGCACCCGTTCTTTGAAAGTCAACGTAATTTTATAGGACTTACCCGCTTCGAAAGTCGTAGCCGGAGCAGTGGGCTGAATGGTAATGTTCTTGTATTCATTGCCGCCCATCGTAACCGTAATGGGGAACGATGCCTGCCCGGGCTGCAACATGATTTCGGCACCGGTGATGGCCTGACTGACTTTAGCCGCAGCAGTGATCTCGACACCTTCGCCAAGGCCGCTGACGGAAAGGTCGGTAGGCGTCGCCCAATCGGCGATAGCACCGGTTTCGATATTCATCTTACCGGTCGTATTGGCCTCCAAGAACTTGATGTTCGTCAATTTCTTACCTGCAAAATTGCCCTCGGGATCGGACAACACGAAAGTCAACTGCGTAAGCACGTGCTTGAAATCCAAGTTCGTGGGTCCATCCGTTTCCGAATTCTTCGTCCGCCAACCGACGACCGGCGCAGCATACATCAAGTCCTCGGCGCCGGTCAATTTGAAGTTTGCGACGGGCGCCTGTCCGGCAGCCGGAGCGGTAATGTCGGTAGTGAACGGGTGGTAGGCGCAGAACTTCACGCCGGAGTTTTCATCGAGCGGATAATAATACGTCCCAGTCCAATGAATGCTGCCGTCAGCGTCGATACTGGACGTCTGGACGTTGTTCATGATAAGCCCGCCGGCGTCGGGAGTAGTCTCGCTAAACGCCGCATCCGTCCAATCGGCGCCGACGTCGGAAGTATGCGCAACCGTTTTGACACCGAAGATGCCGATATTATTGCCGATACCCTGCAAGCCTTCGAATGAATCAACGGCCGCACGTGTGGCATTGGCGACCCCCAATCGGATTTCGCCGTGCGTGTCCAACTCCTCCTTGGTGGAACATCCTGCCAATGCAACCAATGCGGCCAAGGCCCCGCACAAGAATTTCAATTCCATTTTTTCGTTCAATTTCATATTTGCTGAATTTTATGATCTACACCTATTTTAATATATCCCCTCGCTGTTATCTTCACGGGGCGCGTTAATTCTTGTCGTAACCGCCGACGCCCGAACCGGAACCGCCACCGGCCCACTCCTCGACCGTAGCGTGGATGGAACCGTCGATGTTCTCCGTGAGTTTGATCTCCAAGTCGAGCGGAATCTCGTAAGAGAAATCGCCACTCCCTTCGAGGCCCTTCTCCACGCTATCGGACAAATCAAGGGTCGTTGTTTTCGTCCCCTCGTCGAGCTCCAGAGTCAATTCCAACGGGTGGGTCTTCACCCCGGGTTCCACCAAGTCGAACACGTTGAACGTAGCCGTGAAGCAATCCGGATCGTCGCTGTTGCACGAGGCGTCGAACATCACCCGCGCAGGCTCCTGAATGCACTGACAAGTCGAACATTGGATCGCCCGAGCGATACCCCCGAACACGCAATGACATGCGTGGACCGTGAAATTCTCCACCGTAATGGTGAAGCGAACCCGCTTGACCATCGACTTGGGCGAAGTCGAAGCGATGACCTTTTCGTCGCGCGAAGCCTTCACCTCCAACACCTCGTTACCGCCGTCGAATCCATGAGATAAAAAGACCGATGCCGGCTGACCGATCAACGGAGCATCTGCTGCAGCCCGAGCAGCAGCGACAGCGGCGGCATTCGCAGCGTCCTTGACCACCAAACGGGCGGATTCGTAACTGTTTTCATTCTGCAATTCGGTATTCGTATGATTGCGGTTCATCACGACAAGATGGTAACTGCCGGCAGGCAACCGACCGCGAAATCCATTGAATCCATCTTTCGAATCGGAGACGATCTCGGGTGCATCGCTGCCATAGACCAACGCTTCACCCCCATCGACGGGATAAAAGAAAAACTGCGCGCCGTCGGGCACCGTCTTCCCCGATTCGTCCACCGAAGCGTTCGCATCGGCATTGAAACCTTTGTCCCAATTCAATGCAATTTCCACATATCCGGACGTACGTTTATCCAGATCCTCCTCAGTACAAGCCCCGGCCAGCATCAAGCCCATGACCATGCTCCCGCAAACCAGGCCTTTCTTTATTCCTTTCATATCCTTTTTCTCCTTTTTTCTCTACACCTTGACGGGTTTCCGGCTTATCGCCGCCGATCGGGACGTCCGAACCGGTAAACCACATTCAATCGCAAACCCGTCAACGTAAACTCGTTCTTCTTATCGGAACTATTGTAATACAAGTGCAGACCGTCGCTGAAATCACGGTCATAGATGTCGTAGTCGGCGCAACGATACCCCCCGCGAACCGTCAATTCCAAATACCAATGTCTCGAAAGGCACTGAACATAACCCGCCGACAAACCCGCGCTCCAGAATGTACCGGTGTAATTGGATGCAGTCGTTTCATCGGGTTTCCGATCCTCCTGCCGGTTGAAGTCCCCCGCCTCGCCGTACAACCCGACGTAGAACCCGCGGAATAAACCGTCCTTCCTGAACCAGAACCGCGGCTCGATGCTGTAAGCAGATTTACCCCAAAACTCCTTGTCGGATTTGTAAGCCCAATTC
>CANQGQ010000044.1 GCA_947623305.1 uncultured Alistipes sp.
CGAAATACAACATAGATTGGGCCGGTAAGCAGAACAACTATTTGTGGGGCAATCCGCAGGGTTATGATTTTCCGCGTAAAAGCACTCTGTCACGTTCGATTTTCGATCCGTGCCCCACAGGTTGGCGCGTGGCTCCTAGAGACTTGTGGATCGGCTTCACTGACAACGGTCAGAACCGTAAGGTTAATACAGATAATGAAGTTACTTGGGCTAAGTCGGTTTTCAATATCTTGAACCTTTCTAAAGAAACTGCCTCTGGTGCAGGCAATGCCGGCAGAACTACGACAATGAATACCCAGCGCGGGTACTTTTTCTGTTATCAGACCAACGACGATGGCTCCAAGAAATGGCAGGAGGGTACTGCAGACAACGCCGATTTTTATTCCGCTGCGGGCTTTCGCCAATGTTTGGATGGTTCCTTGACGGGTGTCGGTTCGAAAAACTACTATTGGAGTAGTTCTCCAGCAGATGCCAGTTCTGGGTTAGGTGGAAGCTTGTACTTTTTTGACACACAGGTGAACCCGTTGTTCACCAGCCGTAGGGGGTACGGTATGCTGGTTCGTTGTGTAAAAGCTGAATAGTTTATCGGGATTATCCGTAAAATACGTTCTACCGTCGAAATGCGGCTCTTTAGAGCCGCATTTCGACGGAATAATCGGTAATTTTGCAGATAAACAGTAAGCAATCGAATGATTCCGTCGGGTCTCTGCAGGCTGGGTCCCACTGAATAAATCGAGGCGGAGATGTCGCAAATTGATGCAACGTCCCCGCTTCATTTATTTCCACAAAACGATCCGAAAAAAAAGAGGGGTTTTCAGTATCTCTGAAAAACCCTCTTTCCGTGTACCCCCCCAGGGGCTCGAACCCTGGACCCCAACATTAAGAGTGTCGTGCTCTACCAACTGAGCTAGAGAGGCATCAATCTATCCGATTGCGGGGACAAAAGTAATCATAAAATCCGTATCTGCAAAAAAAATGCAGGAAAAATTCGTCCCGCCAGCCGCAAAAGCGCAAGAAATACCCCTCCGCAAGCCCGTCGACCACCGAATGATGCCTGTTTTGCATCGGTTTTGCAAGACGAACATCCGTCATTAAATTTTATCGAAATGAAATTGCTTCTTTTCTCGCTTTGCTGTCTGCTCGGAACCCTCTGGCTCGCACGGCCCTATTGTTTAGCCTGTTCGCGGGCGGTCTATCTGGGCCCCGACGGAATGATCGCGACCGGTCGCACGATGGACTGGTCCGAAGACCTGCACACCAATCTTTATCTCTTCCCGCGCGGAATCGCACGCCGTGGCGCCAACAGCGACAACACCGTATTCTGGACGTCGAAATACGGCTCCATCGCCGCGACCGGCTACGACATCGGCGTGTCCGAAGGCATGAACGAAGCCGGATTGGTCGCCAATCTGCTCTTCCTGCCCGAATCGGTCTATGAACGGCCCGGCGACAACCGCCCGATCATGGGCATGAGCATCTGGACGCAATATGTGCTGGATAATTTCGCGACGGTCGATGAAGCCGTGGCCGAACTTTCGAAGCAGACCTTCCGCATCGACGCTCCCGACCTTCCGGGCGGCAAGCAGTCGCGTCTGCATATGGCGATCTCGGACGCTTCGGGCGACAGCGCCATCTTAGAGTACATCGACGGCGAACTGAATATCCATCACGGCCGTCAGTATCAGGTGCTAACCAACTCGCCGTTCTATCCGCAACAATTAGCTGTCAACGACTATTGGCAGCAGATCGGCGGGCTGGTCATGCTGCCGGGTACGAACCGTTCGTCCGACCGTTTCGCACGTGCGTCGTTCTACATCAATGCCGCCGCACAGAGCTCCGATCCGAAGATCGCTGTGCCCACCGTCTTTTCGGTCATGCACAACGTGGCGGTGCCCAACGGCATCACGACGCCCGATAAACCGCATATCTCGTCGACGCAATGGTGCTCGGTCTGCGACCAGAAAAACAAAGTCTATTATTTCGAACCGACCCTGCACATGCAGGTATTCTGGGTCGATTTGACGCAGGTGGATTTCTCGAAGGGAACTCCCGAACGGGTGTTGCAGATGGCCGGCAGCGGGAAAACCTTCGTCGGCGATGTTACGTCGCAGTTCCGGCCGGCAGCGAAGCCGTTCCGGTTCCTGCTGGAAGTCTGAATACGCGCAGCCTGCACCGTTGGCGGCCTGCACCGTTAAATGAAATCCACCCGACCGTTTTTCATTGCGGTCGGGTGGATTTTTTCAGCGACTCAGGTTTGTCAGGCCTCCGGCTTGCGGAGGGCAAGATAGAGTTCGTCGAGTTGCGATGGGTCGAGGTAAGATGGCGCATCAAGCATCACATCGCGGCCCGCGTTGTTTTTCGGGAATGCGATGTAGTCGCGGATGGATTCCGACCCGCCGAACAACGAGCACAACCGGTCGAATCCGAACGCCAGTCCTCCGTGAGGCGGCGCGCCGAATTTGAACGCATTCATCAGGAATCCGAACTGCTCCTGTGCCCGTTCGGGTGTGAATCCCAGACACTTGAATATCTGCGCCTGCAACTTCGCATCGTGGATACGGATCGAACCGCCGCCGATCTCCGTGCCGTTGCAAACGAAGTCGTAAGCATTGGCGCGCACCCGACCCGGATCGCTCTCCAAGTATTGCACGTCTTCCGGTTTCGGCGAGGTGAACGGGTGGTGCATCGCATACCAGCGTTGGGTCTCCTCGTCCCACTCGAACATCGGGAAATCGACGACCCACAGCGGCGCGAATTTTTTCGGATCGCGCAGCCCGAGTTGCTGGGCGACTTCCAGACGCAAGGCGCACAACTGGTTCAAAGTCTTGAACTTCTTGCCGCAGAGGATGAACACCATATCGCCCGCTTGGGCGCCGCAGCGGTCGGCCAGCGCACGCACCTCGTCGGGCGTGAAGAACTTATCGACGGACGACTTGACCGCACCGCCGGCTTCCAAGCGAATCCAGATTAAGCCTTTGGCGCCGACCTGCGGACGTTTGACATATTCGGTGAGCGCGTCGATCTGCTTGCGTGTGTAGGACGCACAGCCCGTCGCGGCGAATCCCGTGATGTATTCTGCATCGTCGAATACGCTGAATCCGTGGCCTTTAGCCAAGTCGGTCAGCTCGGCGAATGCCATGCCGAAACGCAGGTCGGGTTTGTCCGAGCCGTATTTTTCCATCGCTTCGATCCAGGGCATCCGGCGCAGCGGTTCCGCGAAATCAATGCCTAAAACGGTGCGGAACATGTGTTTGGCCCATCGTTCGAAGACGTCGATGATGTCCTCCTGCTCGACGAACGACATTTCGCAGTCGATCTGCGTGAATTCGGGTTGACGGTCGGCACGCAGGTCTTCGTCGCGGAAACAGCGCACGATCTGGAAATAGCGGTCGTAGCCAGCGACCATGAGCAATTGTTTGAGCGTTTGCGGCGACTGAGGCAGCGCATAGAACTGATTGGGATTCATGCGGCTGGGCACCACGAAATCGCGGGCTCCTTCGGGCGTCGAGCCGACCAGATAGGGCGTTTCGATCTCCAGAAATCCCTCGTCGCTCAAGAAGCGGCGGATTTCCTGGGCCATTTTGTGCCGCAGGATTAGGTTGCGTTGCAGCGGCGGACGGCGCAAATCGAGATAGCGGTATTTCATACGCAGGTCGTCGCCGCCATCGGAATTTTCTTCGATGGTGAAGGGGGGCGTTTGGGCTTCGTTGAGCACCGCGATGCCCGAGGCCGAGACTTCGATGTCGCCGGTCGGCATCTTAACGTTTTTCGATTCGCGTTCGATGACCGTGCCGGTTACTTGGATGACCCATTCGCGGCCCAGATGCGAAGCCGTTTCGCGCACTTCGGCGGGCGAATGTTCTTCGACGACGATTTGCGTAATGCCGTAACGATCACGGAGATCAATGAACGTCATGGCTCCGAGGTTGCGGATTTTCTGCACCCATCCGGCGAGGGTAACTTGTTGATTGATATGTTCGGCTCTCAGACAGCCGCAAGTGTGGGTTCTGTACATAGTGAAATGGTCCGTTTTGGCTTGCGTGTAGCGTTAGCAACTCACAAAGTTAGAAAAAAGATCGGGAAAAGCGCTTTTCGGCCGGAAAATTCTTATTAAGGGGCGGGACGCCAGCCGTTCTGCGGGGCGCAGAGACTTTCGTGTGCGGCGAGGCAAATGAAACGGGGGATGCTGCATCAATTTGCAACATCCCCGCTTCTGTTAGAATATGTTAGGCTCAACGGCTATCCGTAGAAACATCGGTTAGTCTGTCCGATGCGGCTCTCTGAGCCGCACGGGCCACAGCCTCCGCCCAGCGGAGGCCCGCCCATTGGCGTGCCATCCGCAGGCTGCGTCCCACACCTCCCTGCTTTCCGCTTCCCGTTAAGGTATCCCGTCGGGCTCTTACGGATCGTGTTACCGGATGGCTCCACTCATCGGCAAAACAACTCGCAAAAATCCCGACAGGGTATTTTTTATTCAGCTTTTACACAGCGCACCAAAAAGCCGTACGCCATGGCATGATTGTAGCTATACGATAGAACCAGGCGCGTTGCGTTAAAGTCCAAAGCGTTCAAACAACTACACCAATAGAGGCTGTACGAGCCGACTGACGAAAAGGCACCGGTGCCATATTGGCGAAAACCCGGAGTGGGATAAAAATCCGTCTTTCCGTTTTCGGGCTCGGTGTAAGTACCGGTTTTACCGTCTTCGCTGATTACCGAGTCTCCCACTCCTTCGTAATAGAACTCGAATCCTTTTTGGAATGCCGTATTATCCGTTTGTCCTTTCCCATTCTGACCTTTGACATTGTATTCCCATTTTTTATTTTCGGCGTCGGCTCCCGTAGTTGTAAAGTTAAGCCACAAATCTTTAGGAGGCATCCGATACCCATCCGGACACGGGTCGAAAATGGATTTATAAGTTTGACTTATTCGCGGATACTCGTTGCCTTTCGGATTACCCCACAAATAGTTGTTCAGTTGACCCGCCCAGTTCTGGTTAAAACAACCATTTTTTGTAACAATAAATCGGGTCGGATTGGCAATGGCTTGTTCGATCATATAGCGGTCGACCGAAATCATATATTTTTTACCGTCGATTTCTTTTTCAACCTCCGTTCTATCCAATGACGTAGCAGTTATTATATCATCGATATACCCTCCAGCCAACAATTCTTTGTTCAGATAAAGAACATTCATGTTTTCTTTAGCTACACTTTCATCGTATGCGGCATTGTAGAAGAACGTCCCAATTTCTCCTGCGGTTTCGGTCGCGGCATTGATGCCGTTGAGTGCATCGGGTACAGTCGTAACGGCTACGGGAGAGCCATTGCTCCATTGTGCAAGACGACCGAGGGGGTCTTTGCGGCCCCATTGATACCAGAATCCTGCCCCGTCAATGCGGTTCGCGTTGGGGGTTTCGTTCGGCACAGCAACTTTTGTAGCGCCCAAAGCCATGGGCATAACATCGTATTCGCCGGACTTGGTGTTTTTGTAGGTGAGCAGACCGGTACGCGGATCGTCCTCCGGTGCCCAGATATGGTACGACCAAAGGATTTTACCGGCTGCATTATAAACACCGACGAGTGCATTGCCGTACTTGCCCGCAGGCATGGTAACCGTAAACGAGTCATTCGCAGTATCGTAAGCACCGACGGTCGGAGCAGCTCCGAGGGCCGATTCGTACCAGATGACTTTGGCCTGGGTCGGGGTATATTCGGCGCCGAGCGTCTCTTTGCTAACCGCAGTTTT
>CANQGQ010000045.1 GCA_947623305.1 uncultured Alistipes sp.
CCTTTCGCTCCAATGCCTCGAATACCATCGGGAGTACGTTCGCTGTGAGGTTGGCGAACGTATCGGCCACCCATGCCACGGGCGCCCCGGGTATGTCGTAAGCCATTGCGATCAATCGTTCAACCTGTATTTCGGTCGTTTTGGCGGAACCACGGCCCGCCACGATCCGGAGCTTCCGCGGCAGAATCATGGCGCAGAACTGCGAAAACCAGTTCATAAACTGCGTATCCGTGTACGATCGTTTTTCGGGTGTCTTAATTTTCGCGCGATTTCCCATTTTCCAGTAATTCGACAATGTTCACGTCTTCGATAAGCGCTTCGCGACGGAGCCGGTTCTTCTCCACCTCGGGGATGTGGAGTTGTTGAATCTGGTCGTTCACCTCTTGGCGGTTTATCGACGGAAGCCCAAGCACCTCGGGGGTCAGCGAGAACACACGCACTTGACGCAGGTACATTTCGGCCGGCAGCTTTTGGATTTCCGGTTCGTCGAGTTTCCGGATTTTGGCCGCTTTCGCGACGATCTCGCTGACCGCTTCGTAGTCTTTCGGCGTCGTGGCTGCGTTTTTCGCAGCGTGTGCCAAATCTTCGAGCAATTCGGCATATTTATTTCGCAGCGCGTCCTTCGTCGTGTTCCGGTTCGAATAGAAAAGTCCGTCGGCTTGGTTGTAGTAGTCGACGGCCCGGTCGTACGAATATCCCAGTTGCTGGGTCAGAAATTTGATCGTGGCCCGTTTCCCGAATTGCCGGTCGAATGAATTGATAATTGTCAGTAAGTCGAGAAAGAGGCGTTCGTTGGTCGACAGGTCGTTCGTGCGGCCTTCGGCAATGTATTCATAGACGCGACGAAACGACTTTTCGTCGTCGAAAGTCCCGAAAATATCGAGCTTCGAAGTCTTGAAGGCCTTTTCGCGGCGGATTTTCTCCAGATGGTTGACCGACGGGAGGTCGCCCGCTTCGGCATTGGTAAGAATCGCCTTGTTGATCGTAGCGAGCGCTTGCAACCGGCCGCGGTTGATGGCTAATGTTACGATGCTGTCCGGGTCATTGTATTCGGCCGTGAACTGCTCGATGTCGAACCCGAAATAGATGGCGATGTCGCGCGGCGCCCATTCGAGAGCGCCGAATTGTTGGAGTTCTTCGACTTGATCGCGGGTCAGGTTATCCCCGATGGTATTGCGTTTATGTATTACGGATTCGGCCATTACTCAAAGGATTTTATTCCGTCGAAAAATTCCCGATAAAATTCATATATGCCGCGGTCGATGGTGATACATCCGTTTTCGGTTCGCGGATTGGTATTGATGTTCGCCGACGTTTCGACGGCGAAGGCGAACTTCGGGCCGACGCCGGCATAGATTTTCGAATGATTTTTGAAAACGGCGATTCTCCCCCCCCCGCGATTTCTGGCAAATACGTCTTTGAGCAGGCGATATTCGATCCGGTAAGAGTTGGGGAATATCTCGCCGACATAGGCATCGAGGTGTTCGATGCGTCCTGTTTGCAGCCACTCTTCGAATTGTAAAATATCTTCGGCCGCCATGCACCATGTCGAGAATAGGCAATAGGTCAGCGGTTGTTGGCGGAGGATGGCTTTCAGATAGGAAAGGGAATCCACGTCGCCGCCGGTGATGAAGTGGTAGGCGTGCCCTTCTTGAAACTCGAACGCACCGCAAGCATCGAGCAGCGACATCTCGGAGAATGCCCGACGGTACAGGTATTTGGTCGAAAGTTCGTAGCATTGGGTCGTGCGGCGATGGGTGCGCTTGGGGGCGTCGGCTTCGTTCGATCCCTTGTTCGTAATATCGCGGATGTCGAAAAGTTTATCGGGCATGGTTGTAAGCATCTATCTGTTTGGATACTTCGGTCAAAAGGCCTTCCTTCTGCCTCCGACGTTGTTCCCGTTCGGTTCGCAGATGGGGTTTGTCGCCTTTTTTGATTTCATTGTCGATCCGCCAGATGGCCGACCGGAGGCGGCGCTGTTCGGCGATCAGCTCGACGATTCCCATTTTCTCGAATGCCCGCAGTCGTTGGAGGTGTTCGAATATCCGATGTTTGCCGAGAACGGTGCGGTGTTCTCGGTAGTAGTCCAGTTCGGCGAAGATGGCGCGGTTCTCTTGGAAATTCGCGATCGCTTCGCGCGCCGTTCGATAACAATCGTCGAGCGACGTGCAGTCGAACAGTCGGTCATGGGCCCGAATGTATTGTTCGTGCGTCGTAATTTTGTCGGTCGCCAGTATTTTCAGTTCGGCCGGACAATCGGGGTCTCGCAGGAACGGAAAGTCATCACGGAACCGTCGGCGGTTGGTCGGCGTCGGTTCCATCCGCGGCGGTTCGATGCCTGCGGCAGCACACAACCGTTCGATCAGCAGCGGCCGATACTTCGTCGGGTTCCGGCGAACCATCACCGGAATGCGGGTGTTCTTACTGCATTGCGAAAAGAGCAGGAGGCCGGTCGAGACCTCGGCTCCTGCTCTTATCCACGTCTGAACGGCTGCCGCCAGATCACTCTTTTCCATAAAGAAGTTTGAGTTTCCCCTTGATGAAGCGGAAGCCGTCGGCGTTAGCACAAATGAACTTTTTGCGTACCAGCACCTCGGCCATCCGTGCCATGCAGCTCGGCTGTTTGACGACGTAGGCCACCGTATTCCCGAAGGTCATGCCGATTTCTTCGGGAAGTTCGCCGGCATGCGCAACCGCGTTGTATGCGGCGAAAAATTCCTCTTCGGTGTACGTTTCGCCGAGTTTCTCCTGCGTTTGAAGGATGAATTTCGCCTGCAGGAGTACCGGCAGCCCCGTGTTGTTGACGCTCTCCATGTCGCCGGTGTTTCCGCTCCGAACCTTCTTTCGGATTCGGTATGCGATCAGATCGGCCAGACCGACCGGATGCGTCGGGAAACAATACGCCGGCACGTAAACGAACGTGTCGGGAATGTCGTCATCGGCCATCAGCGCGTCGATGAGTTGGGGGAAGGTCTTCTCGTCGATGCGCCGCTTGGCGATGTTTGCCGCGGCCGCCATTCGCTCCCATGTTTTCGTAAGGGCGGTCATCGATTCGGCGGTACCACACAAAACGAGCGGCGCACCTTTGCAGGGTTCCGATATGGAAGCCTGCTCCGCTTCGGCGGGTTGATGCGATTCTTCGGGCTCGGGCTCAGGCTTGGGTTCGGGGGCATCTGCTTCCGCCGGTTGTACGATTTCGGTACCGGCGGTAGTTCCGGCAGCAGAAGGTTGTTTTACTTCCGCCGCCGGAGTGTTTGCGTTTTTCTTTTCAGTCATGGTTATCAGATGGTTTCGGTTTGACTTTCGGCCGGTTCGTCGAGAATTTCCGGCAGTTCGCCCGTATAGGTGAGCACACGGTAGGCATCGCGAACATCCTGCTGGAGGGTGATCGTGGTCTTCGTTCCGTCCTTCGTGTCCTGCGTCTCGGCTTTGAGCGAAAGCGGATTGCAGGGGTCGCCGAAGATGCGTACCTGCTTGCCGTTGCAGCTTCGCACGATGGCGCCGAGGTTGCGGTTGGAGTTGTACTCGATGAAGTCCTCGATGTCCGAACTGTTGCCCGGGTGTTCGAACTTCACGCCTTTCTTGTAGCCTCGTGCATCGGCGTCGCCTTCGGCTTCTTGAAGCACTTCGATACTGCTGGGCGTCGCGTAGACGGGTTGCAGCTTCGCACCCGCTTTCAATACGAAGCCCTCCGCGTAGGTGGTAACGCCGACCTCGCGGGTCGGGAACTGTTCCACATCCTCGTATTCGAAAATCAGAATCATCGGATGTTTGGGCGAGGGATTACCGGCCCCGCCGGTAACCCGCCCGATCGATTTTTTGATGTACGGCATACTATTGTCGATTTATACGGTTTCGGGGTCGCCCGTCGGGTCGGCTCCTTGATTCGCGTCTTTTCCAGCGTCGGCAGCGCCTTCGTCTTCGAATACGATCCACTTGCCGGGGGTTCCTTCACGGGTCGAGGCGATCGCGGCTTTGGGGTCGTAGCCATCCGGCACGATGGCGAAAACAGCCTCTCCGAGCAGGAAGCCGACGCCCAGCCAGAACTCGCAGAAGAAACGCACCTCGTAATCCTGTTTCTGGATGTCCGAGATGAACTGTTCGGGGTTCTTGTGCCGCAAGCCGACGAAGTTCTCTTTCGGGGTGGAGAACACGATCGGCGAGCCGTAGAGCGAATCGAGCACCTGCAGGTAGCAATTCGAGAAGTCGACGCGATCTTCCCCGAAGTTCGCCTTCTCCGTTCCGGAACCCGCGCCCCACTTGTTCTTGTAGGCCCGCTTGTATTTCAGATAGATGTCGGACGACAGGAAGACAGGCATCTGCTTCGACTTGTAGAGCGGCGCGAACGAAGCGACGAAATCGTCGATGATCGCCAGCACTTCGTCGTCGGTCGCTTCGAGCAGGTTCTTGTCGTTCTTGAAGAACCGGAAACGCTTGTCATGTGCTTTTTTTGCTTCGACGAGAATCGTCTCGTATCCGTCCATCGTATCTTCCGTTTTCTGGGAATCCTCGACGAACTTCGCCTTCAAGATCATCACGTTCTCGATGTCTTCGGCGATCTGCGGAAGCATCACCTTGTCGACGACGTAGCGCGTGATCGGCATCTGGTCGGGCGACAGTCCTTCGTCGTAAAGGTAGAAGAGCCAGCTTTCGCCGACCTCGGCGGGGATGACGGAGAAATTGACCTTGTGCCGATAGTTCTTGATGGTTAGTGGCTGGAATTTCGCGCCGCCTTTGGGTGTCCACTGCGGTTTGAACTGTTGTACGACGTGATCGACCGATTGGGCCAATGCAGCCTTGTATTCGGTTACGGCCCGCTTCCAGGAGAGGTGTTTCGAAGTCGAGAAGCTTTGGTAAACCTGCTGGAGGATGTCGAGGTTGTTGCCCTGCGACAGGTACGGGCCGAGCTCTTTCCGGAGATCGCCGACGTCGATCGTCGGCGTTTCCGTCATAACGCCCGACTGAAGGAAGGCGCCGGCGGCGCGGTTGTGGGCCAGCGACATGTCGGCTTTGAACGTCGATTTCTGTCGTGCGGCAATTCCGGCGGCAGCTCCGAGTACCTTTTCCGCAACAGGGAGTACCTCCGGTTGCGCGGCCAACGTAGCCAAATCGTTTTGGAGTTGCTTGATTGTGCCGGTACACTGACTTTCAACCTCTTCGCGAACATGAGCGACCGCAGCTTCGTACAGGTCGGTGGCGCTCTCTTCGGCGTTCGCGAAGGTCTTGCTTTTCAGAACCTCGACGAACTTCGCCCCGAAATGCTGCGTCAATCGCTCCTCCTCCTCCGTAGAGAGCGCGATTTTTCCCTGGTCGTCGACTGCCGGTTCCTTTTTCAGAAAGTTGGCAACCACCCGTACCATTTGGGAGTTTGCAAGAAATTTTTTGATGTCCATATCGAAAAAATGAATTAGTGGTCGTACGTTGCGCGGATGGCCGCATTCTCGATGCACTCCGAGAGCGTCATCACGCCGTTGATCAGTCCGAGTTCTTGCGCTTCGGCCGGGTGGAACATGGCGCCGGTGAATACGCCCGGGGCATCGGCCTTGATGCCCGGTCGTCCGGCTTTGACGTCTTGCTGGAATTGCCCGACGATATAAGAAAGTCCTTCTTTCAACAAGGTCGTATCGCCGGCCAATGCCTGACGGTACTCGAGGTTTTTATCGCCGCTCTCGTCGGCGTAAACCGTGATAACCTTGTAACCGTCTTTCTCCAATTTCCCCGTGTCGTCGATGATTTG
>CANQGQ010000046.1 GCA_947623305.1 uncultured Alistipes sp.
GATGACGATGCCGAGACCCGCACGGGCGAACCCAATGCCACGACGGGTGCCGTGAACTGGACGGCCAAAGATCGCATTCTGATCGTCCGCATCTCGGAGGACACGGACACGGAATGGGCGACGTGGCAGTACGAATTGGTCAAGGGTGCCAACTCGCCTATCGGCGAGTTCGAACCTATCGTCGGCGGTACGGGGGAGGCTTCGTCCGATGACCCGAACTTCGGCGACTTGATAGCGGTCTATCCCGTGTCGGCGGCCTACGTCGAAAACAACAAACTCTCGTTCAAGATCAACCAGAACTGGTATCCCGAGGACGATCCCGCAACCACCGACAAGGACGAAGCGGCAGAATGGAAGAAGTGGCTCGAAGACAGGGGAATCAAGAGCTGGACGAAAGATACCCAATTCTCTTTCAAGGAGAACGACATCAAGGTGTCGTACAAGTGCACGCCCACGACCACAGGCAAGGACGTAAATTCGGCGAACTTCAAGTTCCGGCAGTTGGGTGCCTGGTGTAAGTTCGAGTTCGACTTCTCGACCGATGAAACCTACTCCCGGGAACAACTTCTGCGTATCGCCGTTTCGACGGTCGACGGTACGACGAACTTCACCGGCACGGCCGAGGTCGACCTCACTACCGACCCCAACAACCCCACGCTGACGAGTTCGGGCGACGGCACGGAGATCGACTGGACGTTCAACAGCGGTGCGCCCATGACCACAGCTTTCACCCGTTCGTTGATGCTCTACCCGGGCGAACTGTCGAACCAGCGGTTGAAGATCGTGGCCGAGACCACGCTGCACACCTTCACGTTCTATGCAACGCCCAAACAGGCACTCAAGGCCGGTACGGTCTTCCATTTCCCCATTAGTCTCGGATTCCAGAGTTTCGGTGAAGATGAGGAAGCGGCTAAAAATTCCAAGGATTTGGCCTACACCGTAACGGACAAGGCGCAGATTCCGTTCTACTACTACGGCGGTACGAACTGCTATTTGGCTATGAACGGACAACCGGTTACCGTGTACTGCACGCCTTACAAGACCGACGCTTACTATCACAACACCAAAACTGCGGTTAGCAAAGAGACGCTCGGCGCCGAATATACCCCGACCCAGGCCAAAGTCATCTGGTACGAATCGGCACTCGGAGCTGCTCCGACTGTCGGAACTTACGATACTGCGAATGACTCGTTCACCGTTACCATGCCTTCGGGCAAGTACGGCAATGCGTTGGTCGGCGTGTACAATGCAGCCGGTAAAATCCTTTGGTCGTATCATATCTGGGCACCCGAAGTCGATCCACGTACCGGTTTGCTTACCTACAAAAACACCAAGTCCGGTTCATACGACGTCATGCCGATGGCTTTGGGTGCCACGAAGGTTGCCGTGCCGAACGAAACCTCCAACGAGAACCGCATCGACGGGGCAGGATTCTGGTATCAATGGGGCCGCAAAGACCCGCTCGGGCGTCTTGCACAATGGAACAATAATTACACCGTAGCTGTTACGACGGTACCCGATGCACTCAACGGCATCAATGCAGTTACCGAAGCTGCGGGAGGAACGGGGTCGTTCTTCAATAATCCCACCTACAATGATGCTCAGGAGAAAACCGAAATGAATGTGCTCTATCTGACCAAAGAGTTGTTGGCCGGAGGGTACACGGATAATATAGGAGATGCGTCATTGAAGGTGAACGAAATAGATGGCATTTCGGCCGATCGCTATATGATCGAACAAGCCATTGCCAATCCGACCCGATTTATTGCTATAAAAAAAGACTGTTTTAACCATAATTGGGCTGGACAAAGGAATGACGATTTGTGGGGCAATCCGAAAGGTACCGAGTATCCGCGAATAAGCCAGACCTATAAATCCATTTTCGACCCCTGTCCAGCTGGTTATCGGGTTGCTCCCGCTGACCTTTGGCTCAACTTTACGACTACGGGAGTGTCTGCCCAGAACCCATGGGAATTCAATGTTAAAGGTTCCAATGGAAAAGGTAATATGGATGCTACGGCTTTCCAGAGAGGATTTGAATTCTATTACGAAGGGATAGGTGTGAGTGGTAATCAAACCTATACTGAACCTGAAAACGGGGAAATAGATTTTTATTTAGTTTCGGGTTATCGCGAATGTAGAAGCGGCGCTCTTTCAGGTGCTGGCTCGTACAACTTCACATGGAATAGTTCTCTATACTCTATTGATAGTAGTGGGTGCATGTATTTCGTCAAGACAGCAGTGAATCCGTTGCATACCGGTTTCCGAGGACAAGGTTTTACGGTACGCTGTGTTAAAAAAGCTGAATAAAATATGGCCATTTGTGGGACGCAGCCTGCGGCCCGCGCGGCTCAGAGAGCCGCATCCCGATCGAATAACCGATAACAGACCCATAATTACCCCTGTCGAATGACGACAGAACAATGCCTGCGGAGGGCCGCTGTATGAAATACAGCGGCCCTCTGTTTGTGGAAAGCCCCGGAGTCGGACACGCACGAACCGCAGAAACAATCGGTAATGTCGATATTCCGGCGAAAAGAAAAGGATTTTCTATTATCTTTGTAGGCAGGAAAACAAAAAACCCGGATTCATCACCAGCAACTGAAAACTGGGAGAGGAACACCCGGGACTGCACTACAAATGTACGAACAAAAACGATGCAAAACAAACATTTCTTCGAAAAAGTTTTCTCTACCGATCGAATGAGCCGATACTATGCCGCTTATCCGAATGATGAGAACAAGGCGATCGTACACTATCAAGCCAATATCGAATTGTCCAGTTCGTTTTATGCCTGCCTTTCGGTTTTCGAGGTCGCACTCCGAAATGCGCTCAACAGAGAGTTGACGACCTTATTCAAGCGGGAGGATTGGTACAAGGTCATCGCCTCGACCCCGGGATTGAACGGCTTGAACTATTACATTACCGAAGCACAGCGCCATATCAGCAATCGAGGCGAGATCGTCAATGCCTCGAAGATCGTGGCGGAACTGACCTTCGGATTTTGGGTGTCCCTGATGAACAGCCAATACGAAAGAATCCTCTGGCATGATTTGAGACGCGCATTCCCGTACCTCCCCAAGGTTCGGAGGCAACGCAAAAACATATCGGCGCCGCTGAATAATTTTCGCGCGTTTCGCAATCGGGTATTTCACAATGAACCGATCTGTTGGAGCAAAACTTACATAGCGCGTATGCACCGCGATATTCTGGATGTTTTATATTGGATCAACAAAGATATACCGGCTTGGTTGGCGAATTTCGACACCGTCGATGAAGTCTTGAACCGGGTCGCGGAGCGGTTGGAATGGCGTTGAATATAAACCTCGCCGGATATTTCGGTTGAAAAAAGCGGGGCGCTGTTTTTGCAGCGTCCCGCTTCGATTTATCCTGTCGGGTTTCGCAGGTCATGTTACCGAATGGCTCCACTCATCGGAAAAACAACCCGCAAAGCCCCGACAGGATAATTTTTATTCAGCTTTTACACAGCGCACCTGAAAGCCGTTCGTCCGATTGTCGCTGCGCAACGGCTTCACGTACGTAGCGAGGAAGCCAAAACACCCAGCGCTCTCCGAACCTTTGCTGGCCGGAGAACTATTATGATAGTAGCCGCCCGTGCCGACACTTGACAAGCCACCGGCATTATGGTGGCGAAAGCCCGAAGCGGGATAGAAATCGGTCTTTCCTTCTCTAAATTTCATACTACCATCATTATTCATTTCGTAGCAGAAAAAGCAACCTTTCTGAGTAGCCACATTCAGTTGGTGCGTAGTCGTATTGATATTCATGACATTCAACATATTTTCAGCCCAGGTATCCTCTTTAGACGGATCGACCGTATTTTCCTCTCCGCTCTTAGTGAAGCCAACCCACAAATCCTTGGGTGCTACACGCCAACCTGCAGGGCATGGATCGAAAATCGAACGCTGCAAGGTACTATAACGCGGAAAATCATAACCCTGCGGATTGCCCCACAAATAGTTGTTCTGCTTACCGGCCCAATCTATGTTGTATTTCGCATCAGTAGTAGAAAAGATGAACGTTGTTGGATGTTCCGTTACGTAATCGATCATCCAATCGTCCACCGCTTTACCCTCTTTCTCTTCAACTGCGTCACCTCCTAATACGCCTTCACTCGACATGTCGACGGTAGCTGTTGCCCAATCTAATTCTGTGTTACCTGTAGCACCGGCATAAGTCATAACGAAAGCCTTATTATTATCGACGTTGGCGGAACGTCCGAGCGGATCTTTGCGGCCCCATTGATAGTAGAGACCGAGTGCTTTGGCATTGGTCTCGTTGGTCGCTGTACCATCCACCGTTACCGTAGCTTTGTTGGTCGCACCCAAAGCAATGGGCATTACCTCGTAAGAACCCGAATTGGTGTAATTGTAGGTCAGCAACTCCGTGCGCGGGTCGATCTCCGGTTTCCAGATATGATACGACCAAAGCGGCGTATCGGCATTCATAGTCGCTTCCGATTCGTAGATGCCGACCAAGGCGTTGCCATAGCCTTGAACACCGGAAATGTTCAATGTATATTTGCCGCCGGCTTCCGTAATCGTAGGCTCGTTCATCGAGGTGATGCCCGCCTCGCGCCAGATGACCTTGGCCTTAGTGGGTTTCGGAGCGGCCGAACCGTCATCCTCCGTATTCCAATAGAAAGCATTGGTTTTGTAAGGCGTAACGTCGAGTTTATCCTCGTTTTTGCCGGCAAGCAGCAGGCAGTTGGCCGTACCGTAATAGTAGAAAGGATCGGTCTCGACAGGGATGACCTGATAAGTAAAGTTGTTAGCCGTAGCCTCATTGCTCTTTTCGAACTTCGTGCCCACATCGAACAGGAATCGCAGCACGGTGCCGGCCTTGAGCGCCTGGTCGGGCGTAGCATAGAACGTGAAGGTGTTTGCATTGGATTTGACTGTGATTTTGAGCTGGTCGCCGTCGATGCACGGGAAAAGCATCATCGGTTTACTCAATTCAGCGTTGTCCAACGAGCCGGTCGTCGTCCACTCGACGGAGGTTTCGGTACCCTCCTTGAGTTTGGGATCGTTGGGATCGGAGAGGTCGACTTGCGCCGTACCGGAGATCATCTTCTTGCCGTCGGTCGTGGTGATCGTCAACGATTCCATGCTCTCCAACTTGTGTTCAGGGACACCCTTGAAATTGAAAACGAAGTTGCACCACGTAGCCAACTGCCGGAATTTGAAGTTCACTTGGGCATCGGAACCGGA
>CANQGQ010000047.1 GCA_947623305.1 uncultured Alistipes sp.
GAAGCGGGGTTTTAGGGGCAGCCCCCTAACCAGAGGCATGAGGCGTCTCTCATGCGTATCTGGCAAATTCCTATCGGAATTTGGGCGGGGCAGAAATCAGGGGCTTTATATCATACTAGAGATGAGCAAAACTCATTGATTTAAAAGAAGGACTTGGCGGTCAGCTTTCATAAATCAAAATGTAGCGATTTTATGGCATAGCAAAGCTAACGTAAGTCCAAATCTTACGAAAATAAGATACTATAAGACTGCTTTGAATCATGCAATTCGCTTTACGGATTTCAGTTTGCGATAGGATAGACCCATGCTGTTAGTGATTGCAGCGACAGCAACCGCCAGTAAACTGATATGGGCAAGAGTGTTTAAGTTTGTAACAGATGCTTTATTTCTTATCCACATCCGTTCCTGCCCTGTGTTTTTAAAACGTGAATTGTAACGTTCGCATTCTGTGCGGAGCGAATAATTACTTTTAAAGTATTTGCTGTCTCTATCGATGGAAAGTCTTAAATCATCGGGAATGGTGAGGTATTTTGTACAGCCACGATGTTTTTTGCCATTATAGAAATTTTTGTGATGGCATGGGCAGTCAGCATCTTTACTTGCTTTTAAAGGACAGCAAAACTTTTGACGGGTACGGCCATTATCTGAAAACTTACCATCCTTCCACATGGCAAACCCGGCTTCACAAATGGGATTTCCTTGAGGGCGAAGTTTTGGATTTTTAGTATTACGTTTGTTTAATGGAATAATGCATTCTCCATTGTAGAGATCCTTGACCTGATTGTAAATATTTTTAACATCGTAACCTTTGTCTGCGAGAAATGTACACTCAGTAATTGGCAGGAAAAGATGTGTATCAGCAAGGATATCCGGAGCAACTGTAGAGTCATGAACTTCAGCCGTTGTAGTAATTTCGTAAATGGGAAGTCCTGAAATGCAGTCTAACAGAACATGATTCTTGTAGCCCCAATAAAATTCATACCTTTTCTCGTTAGTCTGATTGGATGCAGTGTGGACACCAAGTCTGCAATCAGGATCAGCCTTTGGCTGATTGTCGGGTTTAAATTTATTTGAGAGAAAGGATTTCGGATTATTCTGCGAAGTATTTGCGGTGACAGGGGTTGAATCCAAACCAATAAAAGAAGTGTCTACAATTCCCTTTTCCGCAAGGAGTAACACTTGGGATTTCATGACCTCAGAGAGAATTTCATTATCGAAGCGCTTTAAGAAACGGTCAAAAGTCCAATAAGAAGGAAGCGGACGTGAGATATCAAAACCGCAAAAATGAGCAATCAGAAGGTTATTGTTTAGATAATCAACGAGGTCGGAGATCATGGAGAAACCTTCGCATTTCATAACAATGAAGGAACAAAGCATAGCGTGATTTGAAAAACCTTTCCTTCCCGTTTTAGGAAATTCAGGAACAACGGATAAATCGAGATTTAGGAAAAGCGAATCATAAAACTTTGCAACAGGTTGTGAAGTGAAAAGACGCATGTCTTTTAAAATTTCTTGACGATAGATAGCAACCAGCTCCTTTCTGTATGATTGATTTTGACAACTTAATTATACCATTTGGAGCTGATTGTTACTATAAATTTGGAGTGATAAAGAGGTTTGCCATGCCTCGCAAAACTGCATAAATTCTGAATGTGTAGAGTTTTGCTCATGGCTATATCATACGAATAAGGAGGTGGTTGCAGATGGAAACCGTGGATGTGCAGAAAGAGGTGCTTGAGGAAGTAGACTTACTGGGCAGGAAAGGATATTTCACGGAGCTGCGTGTGGATAAGGAAACCGTGCCGGAGGGGATGCACTGCTATGAGCTGCGGCATGGCGATGACGACGGGGTTCCGGTGTCCGTGGAGGAAAGTGTCAGGGTAAACTACTTTGGTGCGGTGATTCTTGCGGAGGAACTGGAACTGGGGGAAGATAAAACGCTGCAATTCGGTTATGAGGATTTCGGGTACACCGGGGAACAGGTGTATCTTTCACAGGTACAGGGGAAAAAGCCGGAGGAACAGCATGGTGCAGAAGGATATGAAACGATACCGACAGGGGCGGGGCTTATAAAGTTCATGGAAGAAAACGGCATATCCTTTCAAATGAATGAGAAGGAAGCAGACCTGATATGCGGCTATATGGACGGTCACGGTTATGTGGTCGGGCAGAAAGACGGGCAGCTCTGCCGGGGGGACCTTAATGCGGAGACAGACAGGACAGTATGGGAGGAAACTACCATAGATGACCTTGTGGATTCCGCAATGGAATGGAATTATGAGCTTCTGAAAGAAGCAAGGTCAGATATGGAAAACCCGGACAACTTTCTTGATTTTGTGGGTAAGCGCAGCCGCTATGAGGAGTTATGTGCAGATGAAAAGGTACTTGACGCCATGTTTGACCGGACAAAATACGGAGAACAGATAGAGCATATAGCGGAGATACTTGTAGATCAGTTTATCCAGAATTTACGGTCAAAGGGGGATATTGACGGGGCGGTGAAGGAACTGGTACAGGGTATAAATGGTGGGAAGGAAAGACCTGACGTGCAGCAGACTGGGAAGAAAGGGAGGGCAAGGTAAATGGCAGACAGCATACATTCCGTAAGGAAAACGCTGCGGCTCATGCCGGGTGAGGCAAAGGCGCTTTCAGAAAAGGCAGGGGCGGCAGGAATGTGTGAAGCCGATTACCTGCGCCTGCTGATTACGCAAAATCCAAACGATTACCCTGAAATCCGTATCCTTTTAAAAGAACTGATCAATGAGGTCAACGCAATCGGGAACAACATCAACCAGATTACAAGGAACTATAATTCAAAGCTGTACCGCACGGAGGACAGGGAATTTTTATGCGCCTGCATGAAAAAACTCAACCTGACCGTAAGGGAGGCTGCGGATAAGATAGGAAATCTGTAAGAGTAAAAAGGGGGGCAGGGACGGTTGGCAATCAGCAAGATACTTTATATCGGGGACTGCGGCGCAGGGTATGCGGGGAAGCACTTAAAGCAGGCGCTTGACTATATCACCGTGCCGGAGAAAACGGGCGGCGGGCGGCTCGTCGGTTCCCTGAACTGCCAGCCGGAACAGGTGTATGAGCAGATGCGGCAGACAAAGGAACAGTTTGGCAAGACGGACCAGCGGCAGGGATACCACCTCATCATATCCTTTGTGGAGGGGGAAGTGGATGCGGACACTGCCTTTGAAGTGATTGGAAAATTTGCAAAGGAATATCTTGGAAAGGACTATGAGGCGCTGTATGCAGTGCATGACAATACGGACCATATCCACGGTCACATCATCTTTAACAGCGTCAGTTTCCGGGACGGCAGGAAGTACCGCTATAAGAAAGGGGACTGGGCAAAGGAAATACAGCCCATCACGAACCGCCTGTGCGAAGAATACGGGCTTTCCACGATTGAAATATCGGAGGACAGGACAAAGAAGTCCGAGAATTACAAGGAATGGAACGATTTCAGGGACGGGAAATTTGTTTGGGCGGATATGATAAAGCGTGACATTGACGCAGCAATCATACAGTCGGCAACCTATGAGTCCTTTTTATCCGTGCTTTCCGGCATGGGGTATGGGATAAAGAACGCATACCGGACAGAGGGGAAGTATCTTGCAATCAAGCCTATGGGCATGGGCAGGTTCCGGCGGTGCAGGTCGCTTGGGGAAAACTACACGGAGGAACGCATACGGGAACGGATTGAACAGGAAAGCCTTTCTTCTTATAAGAAGATACAGGCGGTGCAGGAGACAAGGATTGTGCGGTGCCGGGTAAAACGCTATAAAAAGGCAAAAATGTCCGGCATACAGAAACGCTATTTTGCAAGGCTTTACAAAACAGGGCTTTTAAAGAAACGTCCGTACAGCAAGGCTTGGCAGTACCGTGACGACATCAGGAAGATGCAGAAATTACAGGAAGATTACCTTTTCCTTGCAAGGCATGGTGCATCCACGGTGGGGGATATAAGGCAGGCGGCATTACAGATGGCGGACATGAAGAAAGAGACTTCAAGGGAAAAAAGCCGGATATTCAAGGAACGTGCAAGGATGAAGCCGCTCTTTGATATTGCGGCGGAACTGGAAGGACTGAAAGAATGTGAAAACTGTTTCCAGCGTGGGGAGAACCTGTTTGAAAAAGAGCATATGCGCTACGTGGAGCTGGCGGCAAGGCTTGAAAAGGAGGGGTACACGGCAGCGCAGCTTGCGGAATTTAAGGAACATTACCGGAGTGAGATCGCACGGATAAGGGAAAAGGAAAAGGCTGTGGCGAAAGAGGAACGGATCGCCGCCCGCATCCTTGCGGAGATTACGGCAGGGGAAAGGGCAGGAAAACCGGAACCGGAAATGCAGCAGGAAAAGCAGAGGGGACGAAAAGAGAAAAGCAGGTAGGACATTGCAGCCGGAAGGCTGCTTGATTTTTGCCCAAAACGGGCAGGATTGGAGGTTTTATGCAGGAACGGACAGTGCTTAGCGGCATGGATTTGAAAGCATATCTTGGCAGGCTCCGGCAGAACCCGAAGTATACCGAGGAAATCGTAAAGCTGATAGAAGATGACCTGCGGTTCGGTCTGACAAAGGAGGAAACAGAGGAATACAGCGGCGGCAGGTACGATTACAGGCAGATGTGCGTGTATTCCAGATGCCTGCGCAACGGCTACAGCAAAGAGGAAAAGGCGGCAATCTTAAAAGAGGGTTTAAGCGGCGAGCAGATGGCGGTGGCGCTGGAGTTTTATGAAAAGGGCGTCCCAATGGATACCATAACCGAAGTGCTTTCCAGTGCGGAAAATACGGCATACACCATGAAACGCCTTTTTTCACAGGTCCTTTGTAAGATTAAAGAGGCGGAGCCAGTGAACGGGCAGGATGCGGCATATGCAAAAGAGCTTATGCAGCAGATCCATGAGGTGGTCGAGAAAATTTCCTGCCAGGAGAAACGGTATGACGCCTTGAATGAGAAGCTCAAAGAAATCGGAACTGCCGGGCAGGATGCACAGGTACAGGGCAACCTCATCGCACAGCTTTCCGAAAAGGACAGGATGCTGGAAAAACAGCAGAATGAACTGAATGAGGCAAGGGTGCAGATTGCAAAGCTGCATG
>CANQGQ010000048.1 GCA_947623305.1 uncultured Alistipes sp.
GCTCGGAATTTATGTCGTCAAGCCGAACCTCGACCCTGCCGCTGCCCTTGACTTTTGCGATAAAATCGGCGGCTCCGCCTAAGAAATCCGCGCCCTTTATGAATATCCACGCGCCCTCGGCGTTGCTCACGGCGGCGGGGTTTATATCTCCGTCAAAACCGACGTCTGCGCTCGTAAGCATCGTAGAACCGGCGTTTGCGGCATATGGGTCAAACGGCTTTATCTGCTCGACCCCCTCTTTTGTTGCTGCTTGGATAGGTATGCTGCCGTCCTCATTTATAGGAAGATAGTCGACCATCAAACTGCGAAAACCGTCGTTTGAGCCGTTCAGTTCTTCCAAAAGCTGGGTGTGGTGCAGAATATAATTTCTGCCCCGATACTCAATATAATGTGTGTGATTGTTCGACCAGCGCAGTCCCGACTGCCCGCTTTTATTCTCGCCTGCATTATAGAAATATGCGCCTTTATATTCCCAGCTCTCAGAATCGAGCGGAGTTTTGGTAGTCATATAGCACATTGCGCAGCCCGGAGGCGGGGTGATGCCCTCATAATCCCAGCCGACCTTATGATCCTGCCAATCGTTGCAGTATGTATAAATATATTCACCGTCGAGGTAGTTCAGCTCGCTCGCTTCAAAGAAAAACGGCGCGTCAATAGAGACAAATTCACTGTCGAAGGAGATCAGGTCGTCGCCGAGTTTAGCTATTTTCGGTATATTGGTGTGAACAACACCGTCGCCGTTGGGCGCTCCTCCTCCGAAAGCGAGCCAGCCGACGCCGTTTTCATCGATGACCGCTCCGGGGTCAAAAGGCGCAGGGCAGTTTTCGAGCCCCGGCATATTCTGATAGACAAGCGGCTCGCCCAATGGGTCGCTCCAAGGTCCGAGAGGGTCGGTCGCAGTTATGACCCCAACCCCCGCGCCGCTGTTGGAGAAGTAGAGGTAAAAGTGCGTTTTTCCGTCCTTTTCAACGCGAGAGATGACCGACGGCGCCCAGGAATTATATATCCACGGCGCGATCTCGCCGACATTTATAATTCCGTGGTAGACCCAGTTGACCATGTCGTCTGTCGAGAAGATAACGAGCGACTTAATGTGTTCATATCCGCCGCCGTTGCCCTTGCCTTTGACCTCAAATTGCTGGTTATCGTTCGTGCCAAAGACGTAAAGCCTGCCGTTGTATTCGATTCCGGTCGGATCAGCGCAGTAGATATTCGGAGAAAGCGGATTAGAGATGTCGGCGGTTTTATAGAGGTTTTCGCTGACCTTTTCGATAGGGCTGCCGCCGCTCAGACTTTCGAGAATGTCCTCGTCGGAAGCCGTTTTGACCGCTTCATTTTTCATCGATTCGGTTTGTTTCACGTCTGATTCCTCCCCTGCGCAGGCGGTGCAGAAAAGCATTGCCGCGCACAGCGTAATTGTAAACAGTTTTTTCATTTGAGTGTCCTTTCGGTTCGTACATATAGTTTTACGGTATGCAATATTGCACGATTATAGATAATTATAATAAATCCTCTGCTGAATGTCAAGAAATAATTCAGCAATTTTCAAAAAATTCTTGACTTAATTCATCTCGCGGTATATAATAATTTCGGAAAGGGGCGATTTTATGTCAATAACTTCCAAGGGACTTGCCAAGCTTTTGGGCATCTCGGAGGCGGCAGTTTCGATGGCTCTCAACGGAAAACCGGGGGGGTCAGCACTGCCACGAAAAATCGGGTCATCGAAGCTGCAAAAGCCCATGGATACGACTTTTCACGAATCGCCGAAAAGGCTTCGACGGGCTCGTCCCGCGGGGACGTTACCTTTGCAATCTACAAAAAGCACGGCGCGATTGTCGCGGACACGCCGTTTTTCAACCAGCTCACCGAGGGAATCGAGAGCGCCTGTAAAACGCTGAAATATCGCCTGCACATCAGCTATCTCTACGACGACGGCGAGGTTGGGAAGCAGATCGACGCTTTACCGATTTATGACGGCATAATCCTACTCGGCACGGAGATGAAAGGAGCCGATTTTGCGCCGTTTGAGAGAATCAAAGTGCCTATCGTCGTCCTCGACACATACTTTCACGCGATACCCTACGACTGCGTTATTATCAACAATTTTCAGGGCGCGTTCACTGCTACCGAGCATTTAATCAAGCGCATCAAAGGACAGCCGGGTTATCTGAAATCGTCCTATCAGATCGGCAATTTCGACGAGCGCGCCGACGGATTTTTCAGCGCGGTTCGTGCCGCAGGACTGAGCGCTTCGCGCTCGCCGGTCATTCGCCTGACGCCCTCTTTGGACGGTGCTTACCGCGATATGCTCGACTTCTTGGAACAGGGCGAAAAGCCCGTTGCAGGCTACTTTGCGGACAACGACAACATCGCCGCAGGAGCGATGAAAGCGCTGCTTGAAAAGGGCTATCGCGTCCCGGAGGACGTGTCGATTGTCGGCTTCGACGATATGCCGTTCTGCACATATCTCAACCCGCCGCTCTCGACGGTTAATGTGCCTAAAGATTATCTCGGGAAAACTGCTGTCGAGCGGCTTGCGCAGATAATCGCGGACAAAGGAGCATGCCCATTAAAAATCGAGGTTTCTACTAAGCTTGTTAAACGAAAATCGGTCATAAAATGAGAAAATCCCCGATTGCTCGGGGAATTTTTTATGCCTTTTTTATCCTCACCGCCATATACTCTCTCCCCGGCAGGTCTACGCGGAATCTGCCCGTAAACTCGCCTATTTTCGTGATTGTCATGTTCCAGGTGTCTATGACCTCGGCCGAGTATGTGTTTTCGTCATCGATGTGATACCACCTGAACGACGGGCGATTTATACCATAATAAAAGAGGTGATAGCCGCTTTCTTTTTCGAGTTTTTCGTCCTCGGGGACAACGCAGATTTCGTCCCCTTCCATGGCTTTCGGCTTCAAGCCTCCCGCCGGAGCGTCCTCCAAAATTTTGCGCATAAAGGCTATGCGGGCGGGACTTTCGCCCTTTAGCTCGCCGCCATGCGCCCACCAGAGATCATCGCCGACAAAGGTTTCGCCATGCCCGCCGTAGCCACCCCTGCAAAGCGCCTCCCAGTGCCGTTTGACAAGCTCCTGCGCCGAAATGTTGCCCCACGCGAACTGAATGTTGCCCTCGTACTGCATTTCGTCTATGACTATCGGCTTGCCGTACTGCCTGCGCCAGTCGGTCGTCCCCTCGGGCGAGCGCTGAACGCTGCAATGGGTCACCCACGGACGGGTGTGGTCATAAAACTTAACACCGTTATGAATCGAACGGAGGTGATTATATGGGTCGCTCTCGACGATTATTTCGGCAAAGCGCTCCCAGTCCGCCTCGGTCTTGCTGCCGATAAAGTCGTACTCGTTTGCAAATGACCACCAGATGTTGCGGTGGGCCGAAAATCTTGCGGCAATATATCGTAGATAAAGTTCATTTTGCTCGGCATTCATCGTCGAGAATCCCCACCTGTCGTAGGGGTGAAAAAGTATGATATCAGCCTCGATCCCGAGCTTTTGCAGGTCAAGGATGCACTTTTCAATGTGCCTGAAATGCTCGGGATTGAAGCGTGAAAAGTCCCAATTATTGCCATCTGAATCGGGTACGAAGCCCCAGACGTTATCCTCATTAACTAATTTTCCGTCGATCGGTACGCACTCGTAGGGGTACGACCTCGGCTCGCGCGAGTTGTAGCAGTAGCTCTTCGGGAACACGCAGAAGCGGATCTTGTTGAACGGAGATTGTTTAAGCGTGTTAAGCGTTTGGGCGATAAGCTCGTCCGATTGCAGCTCCCAGACGTAGCAGGTCGTGCCGATCGGGTAGTAGGGCGTGCCGTCGGCGTATGAAAAGTGATATGTGTTGCAAACCCGCACAGGACCGTGGTTTCCGGCTGACGAAGCGGTCACCGCAAACTCGCCGGAATAGCTCTCGCCCGAGAAATCGCTCGAAACAGTGAAGCGATATTTGCCCTCATATGACGGCATGAAACGAACCTTATAGACCCCGCCGCCGTCGTAAAATCCCGCGACGGTTTTGCACTCATGCTCGCCCTCGAATGTTGCAGTGATGTGGTAATCCACGAAAGGATTCCCCGAGGTAAGCCCCTCACAGCTAAGCTCAAAACAGCCCCATTTTTCAACAGATTTGGTATATTTCATGGCACAACCTCCAAAGTTTTTTATGATTATACCAAAAAACTGACTAAATTTCAAGCTGGAATTAAGTAAAATTCAGAGAAAATGGGGCTTAATTTTGAATGATTCAGGGCAGCAAAGTTACATAGCCGTTGTGCGACGAGGCTGTCTGTTAGTGTTTAGATGGTTTTCTGTTATTTATTATGTAATATAACCGCCCATTCCTGCGCAGCACAGGAAAAGGCGGTTTTGGATTTCTGATTGTGTGCGCTGAGTGTTGTCATGCTTTATGAGTATTTGTCATTAAACCAGTTTTTTATACCCGCCATGTCGTTGTCGGTACTGTTCGGGTCGATGGTGTCGAAGTGGTCGTTGATTGCGATGTAACGAACGCCGTATTTCGGGAAAGTGAAGTTGATATACAATCCCGTGAGCGACGAGTTCCTGCCCAGCCTTGAGAGGTCTTTTGTGATACATACCGCTACATTTCCCGCCTCAATTTCCGTAAGCATTTCTTGAAAACCGGGACGGTCGTAATTCGTACCCGAATAGCCGTCGTCGACGAAAAACTTCGGATTAGGAAAATGCTGGGATTTACAATAGCTGAGCAATATCTGTTTTTGATTGGCAATCGACCCGCTCTCGCCCTCCAGCGCGTCCTCCTGCGATAGCCTGCAATAAAGTGCCGTAATTTTGTTGGTTGCCATAATTTCCTCCTTATCTTCGGCAACCGTCAGCGTTGAATTTAGCATTTCTATCATAGCATATCTCCTTTGCTAATATAATAAATACGGACAAGATGCGGAGCTTTCCGTGTCTTGTTTGTCTTTATTGCCTAAGC
>CANQGQ010000049.1 GCA_947623305.1 uncultured Alistipes sp.
GCCTCGCTCGATGACGATGCCGAGACCCGCACGGGCGAACCCAATGCCACGACGGGTGCCGTGAACTGGACGGCCAAGGATCGCATCCTGATCGTCAACACCTCCAACTGGTCGAAATGGCAGTATGAATTAGTAAAAGGTGCCAATTCGGCCATCGGCGAGTTCGAGCCGGCCATCGGCGGTACGGGGGAGGCTTCGTCCGATGACCCGAACTTCGGCGACTTGATAGCGGTCTATCCCGTGTCGGCGGCCTACGTCGAAAACAACAAACTCTCGTTCAAGATCAACCAGAACTGGTATCCCGAGGACGATCCCGCAACCACCGACAAGGACGAAGCGGCAGAATGGAAGAAGTGGCTCGAAGACAGGGGAATCAAGAGCTGGACGAAAGATACCCAATTCTCTTTCAAGGAGAACGACATCAAGGTGTCGTACAAGTGTACGCCCACGACCACAGGCAAGGACGTAAATTCGGCGAACTTCAAGTTCCGGCAGTTGGGTGCCTGGTGTAAGTTCGAGTTCGACTTCTCGACCGATGAAACCTACTCCCGGGAACAACTTCTGCGTATCGCCGTTTCGACGGTCGACGGTACGACGAACTTCACCGGCACGGCCGAGGTCGACCTCACTACCGACCCCAACAACCCCACGCTGACGAGTTCGGGCGACGGCAAGGAGATCGACTGGACGTTCAACAGCGGTTCCAACATGAACATCCAGATCACCCGTTCGTTGATGCTCTACCCGGGCGAACTGTCGAACCAGCGGTTGAAGATCGTGGCCGAAACCACGCTGCATACCTTCACGTTCTATGCAACGCCCAAACAGGCACTCAAGGCCGGTACGGTCTTCCATTTCCCCATTAGTCTCGGATTCCAGAGTTTCGGTGAAGATGAGGAAGCGGCTAAAAATTCCAAGGATTTGGCCTACACCGTTACGGACAAGGCGCAGATTCCGTTCTACTACTACGGCGGGACGAACTGCTATTTGACTATGAACGGACAACCGGTTACGGTCAAATGCACCCCCTACAAGACCGATGCCTACTATCATCATACCAAGACCGATGCACCTGATGCTCCGGCTCCGACCTGGGCTAAGGTCATCTGGTACGAGACTGCTATGGGTGAGCCCTCAATCAATAATAGTGGTAATTCCGCCGCTATTACCGACAACAAATTTACTGTTACTGTGCCTGCGGGTAAGTACGGCAATGCACTCGTCGGCATCTACGAGAGCGAGACTTCCGATACGCCGCTTTGGTCGTACCATATCTGGGCACCCGAGGACGACCCGACGCTGGCTGTCGATCCGACCAACCCGAAGGCCATGAAACTTTATGAGAACACCTATTCGGGAGTTTATACCGTCATGCCGATGAATCTCGGTGCTACCAAAGTGGGTATCTATAGCGGTACTGCAAAAACGCCGGCAGATGTTGCCAGCGCAGGTCTCTGGTACCAATGGGGACGCAAGGACCCGCTGGGAAGACTGAATAGTTGGACAACTACTACTGCCCGTGCAGTCGACGTAGCCGCTAATGCTGTACCCGATATCTCTGCTTACACGAATAGCACCTCATTTTTTTCCAATAATAATGACGGAGCAAATAATCTCCTCAATTTGGCGACATTATTGACCGAAGTAGGATATATAAAAGAAGGGGAATCGCAGTTGAATGTAACAGAAATTGATGGTAAATCAGTCGACCGATTCATGATAGAGAAGACTATCGCTAACCCGACAAAACATGTTAATGAAGGGGGTGCCTGCAACCAGCGATGGACGGGCCAACTGAATAACTATTTGTGGGGCAATCCGAAAGGCAACGAGTATCCGCGAATAAGTCAAACTTATAAATCCATCTTTGACCCGTGTCCCGAAGGGTACAGAGTGCCACCTAAAGACTTATTTATCAACTTTACGTTTTCTCTTCCTGCAGGAGCAACGGATAAAACGAATGGTTGGAATATCGATTTTCAAGACTATGGCAGTAACTGGAGTTCTTCGATAATCAAGACATATAAAGGATATAATTTCTATATCAAAGGTTCAAGAGATGCGGATGGGAATTTTCCTACTGGAGATGATGTGAGAACTGATTTTTATTCTATGACAGGATTGCGTGGTACGAGTGGATCTATTTCTATCTGGGCATGCTATATCGGTATGTGGAACTCGGTACAAAGCAGTATGTTGCGTGCGGACGAGACTACAGTGATCAACCCGAATGAAGCTCCTGTTTCTCATGGCTTCGCTATTCGTTGTGTTAAAGAACCTAATACTAAATAATATAGGTTTCGAAAACGAAATATCCTGTTCGGGGCTTTGCGAGTTGTTTTGCCGATGAGTGGAGTCGTCCGGGAAGATACCCGCGAACCCCGACAGGATAAACCGAAGCGGGACGTTGCAAAAGCAGCGCCCCGCTTTTTCGTCGGCTGCGAGCCGAACAACTACTTCGCCTCCAGTAATTTCGCCGTCCAATCCGCCAAAAACAACGGAATATTCAGTATCGCACCGTCCCGCTTCAAGTTGTTCATCGAGTAGCGAATGGCGAGCCGGGCATCGAATCGCCCGATGTAGATGCCCAAACTCTTGCCGCTCAACCGCGTGCCGGATTTCACCTCGATCGGCAGAAGCGCCGTTCCGTTTTGCAACAGAAAATCCACCTCGGCACTCCCCTCCGATGTCCAATAACGAGGCATCACCTCGAAATGCGACACCAACGACTGCAAAACCATATTCTCGGCCATCGCCCCTTTGAACTCCGTGTAAAGCGGATTTTCCGACCACAGCACGTCGGCCGGAAGCTGCGCCATCGCACGCAGCAACCCGCCGTCGCACAGGTAAATCTTGAACGCCGCCAGATCGTCGTATGCACTCAATGGCAACCCGGGTTTGGTCGAACAAAACAGGCGGTGAATCATACCGGCATGTTCCAACCACAACAGGCTGTCTTCGTACTCGCGTGCCCGCGCGCCGGTCTTGACCAATTTGTACACGAATTTGCGATTCTCCTTCGCCAGCTGCGACGGGATGGAGTTCCAGATGGCCGCAATGCGGGGAATGTCCTTCGCCGGCGCGTGCTTGGCGAAATCCAACGAATAGGCCGTAAGTATCGCCTGCTGAATCGTTTCGATCTCCTGCGTTCCGCGTTTTTCGAGCATCGCGGCAACGGCCGCCGGCATGCCGCCGCAAACCTGATAACGCCGGTATGCCTCCGAAACCTGTCCCATGACGATCTCCGGCAAGGGGGCGATCTCCGTCAAACCTTCCAAATAGGCGTACATCTTCGGCGCATCCGCTCGCAGGAACTCGCGAAACGAGACCGGATACATGCGCAGGAATTCGACCTTGCCGACGGGAAACGAATCGCCCTGCGAAAGCGACACGCCGAGCAGCGAACCGGCCGCAATGATCGGATATTCGGGAGCCTCCTCGCAGAAGTATTTCAAGCTGTTGAGCGCCTTGTTGCTTTGTTGTATCTCGTCGAAAATCAGCAGTGTACGTTCCGGCTCGATCGGGCTGGCCGTGTACAGCCGAAGCATATCGAGCAGACGGCGGGGGTTCTTCGTGTTCTCGAACTCTCGGCACAGTTCCTCCGAAGCGTCGAAGTTGAAATAGGCGACATGTTCGAAATACGTCTCGCCGAATTTCTGCATGATCCACGTTTTGCCGATCTGGCGGGCGCCCTGAATGATGAGCGGTTTACGTTCGGGCCGCTGTTTCCATGCCAGCAACGCCGACATCAAATCTCTTTTAATCTCCGCGTTCATGTTTTCACATTATTCGAACATTATTCGTGCAAATATACACATTTTCCGTAGATAAATAGGGCCGGCGACTGAAATAGACGTGTCGGATATACGAATAGAGGGATACCGATGTGCCATATTCCTTTATTTCGGTTGCGGCGCTCAGGTATTGGTGTGCCGTAACTTTACGCAACGGAGGGCCGCTGTATAAAATACAGCGGCCCTCCGCAGGCATTGTTCTGTCGAACGGGACGGAATGATTTGCGGATCGCTCCCGTCCGTCGAACCGTCCCGTCGCCATTCGGCAGAGGTATTTTATCGGTCTATCTGCAAAGCTGTCGGTTTTGCGGTCGAAATGCGGTTCGGAGGCCCGCACAACCAACCGTCAAGCCAAACAGGATAATTTTATTGAGCTTTTACACAGCGAACCGGAAAGGCATTTGCTCCGAGATTGTTGGCCATCGGGCTCACGAATGCAAGGCCGAAATGTAAGGTCCCAGCGTGCATACTAGCATTAGTTGACGAACTACTCCAAGAGAAGCCGCTTGTTCCGACACTCAACAAGTCGCCAGTCTTACGGTCGCGATAGCCTGCAGCGGGATAGAAATCGGTAGCACCCTCCTGCCACTTCTTGGAACCATCGTTGTTGGTCTGATAGCAAAAGAAGTAACCGCGCTGGGTTTCTATTGTTGTGGATTTACCAGCGTCGCCAGCATCAGTAGCAGTTTCTTTGGAAAGGTTTAAGATGTTAAAGAACACTTTGGGCCAAGTGCTAGGGTTTGCTGTGTTGGTTGAACGGTTATCGTCGTTATCGGTGAAGCCGATCCACAAGTCTCTGGGAGCTACGCGATAACCGGTCGGGCACGGATCGAAGATCGAACGATGCAAGGTGCTATAACGCGGGAAGTTGTAACCCTGCGGATTTCCCCACAAATAATCGTTCTGCTTACTGGCCCAGTCGTTATCGTATTTACCATCGGACACGACAATGAACTGGATCGGATGCTTCGTAACGTAATCAATCATATAAACATCGGACTTTTTACCATCTTTCTCTTCAACCGCTTCGCCGCCTAACAACTCGGTATCCATGATGTTGGGTTTATTTTCGGTAGCCTTCCAATCGAAGACCGTATTACCTGTAGCACCGGCATAAGTCATAACGAAAGCCTTATTATTATCGACGTTGGCGGAACGTCCGAGCGGATCTTT
>CANQGQ010000050.1 GCA_947623305.1 uncultured Alistipes sp.
ATCAAGTGCGACGACATCTGCGACAGCTGGATGTACCCGGTCGAGCGGTTCTCGGGTTGGGAGGAAACCCGCATGCTTAGGCGTTCTATCGACAAATGCGGGCGCCCGATAGTCCTCAGTTTATCCCCCGGACCGGCGCATGTCGAGAACGCCACCCACTACCTCGAAAATGCCAATATGTGGAGGATCACCGACGACTTCTGGGATAACTGGGAGCTGCTCAAAAACATGTTCTGGCGCTGCGAGCAGTGGCAGGACCACACCCGTGCGGGCTGCTGGGCTGACTGCGATATGCTCCCGATCGGCAGGCTCGGCAAGGGTCACGGGCATGAGTGGACGAGCAATTTTACCGAGGACGAGTTGAAGACGATGATGACGCTCTGGTGCCTCTGTCGGTCGCCCTTGATGATAGGCACAGACCTGCCGACGCTGAACGAGCGGGACTTCGGGCTATTAACAAATCCTCAGATTTTGGCGATGGAGTTTGACGGAAAAGCGAGACAGCTGAGGAGAAACGATAAAGAGGCTGTCTGGGTATCTGAGGGTAAGGATTGCGTGAGGGTCGCGCTGTTCAATCTGGGCGATGAGGACGCGGAAATTTCGGCAGAGCTGCCAGAAAAACCCTCCGGAGAGGGTGTTGAACTTTGGGGCGCAGAGACCTGCAAAATCTCGGAAAACAAGATCTCCGCAAACGTGCCGAGGCACGGGGTCAGGATATACAGGTTTGAAAAGCTATGAAAGGGGCATTGATAATGAAACTGATTAGAAGAATCACCGCCGTTGCAGTCGGCTTGTCGCTGATGAATATCACGGCCTGCGGGGCGCAGACTGGCGAGGGAGTGAGAACTGCCGACCTGTCCCTCTCCGCCGATTCAATAGTTAAATCAAGCGGGATTTCGGCGACCGTCACCGACTATTCCCCAAAAGCCCTTTTTAAGGCGAAGCAGGGGCTTGAAAGTCCGCTTTTGACAAACATTTTCTGCGCCGACCCGACTGCCGTCGAGTATAACGGCAGGCTCTATGTCTACGGCACGAACGACAATCAGCAGTACCTCGAAAAGAGCGATTCGGACAACACCTATGAGTGCATAAAATCCTTTGTAATCATCTCGACCGACGATATGGTGAACTGGCGGTTTGAGGGCATTATCGACACCGCGACAATCGCTCCGTGGATAATGGCGAGCTGGGCGCCGTCGGTGACATCGAGGGTCGAGGAGGACGGTCTTACCCACTTCTATCTTTACTTCTCGAACAGCGGCGCAGGCGTAGGCGTTCTTACCGCGACCGACCCGGCAGGACCTTGGAGCGACCCGCTCGGCAAGCCGCTTATCTACGCGGGAATGGAGGGTCTGACCGACTGCCCGAACCCGTTTGACCCGGGCGTGTGTATCGACGACGACGGCGTGGGCTGGCTTGCTTTCGGCGGAGGTCGGGCGAGCGACGGCACCGACTATCTCCCGGGCTCGATGAGAATATGCCGTTTAGGGAGCGACATGATTTCGGTCGACAGCGATTTTGTGAAGATAAAAGCGCCCTACTCCTTTGAGGCGAGCGAGCTGAATTACATCGGCGGGACGTTTGTCTATACCTATAATTCTTCGTGGGATTCGCGCGACAAGTGGGATATAACCGGCGCCGAGGCGCCGTCGGCGTGTTCGATGTGCTATATGACTACCAAAACCCCGCTCGATTCGGGCAGCTGGGAGTATAAGGGGCAGTATCTCAAAAACCCCGGCGATTTGGGCCTTGGCTACAGCAACAATCACACCCACCTGCAAAAATATGACGGCGACTATTATCTACTGTATCACACCCTGACCCTCGACAAAGAGCTTAAAACCGACCACGGTTTCCGAAGCCTTTGCGTTGCGCCGGTTGAGGTGAACGAGAAAAAGGCGGTCATATCCGAGTGCGAGGCTGACCTCAAGGGCGATATGCAGATAAAGCGATTTGACCCGTATACGGTCAGCCGAGCCGAGACGGCGTATCTCACCGACTGCGAATACGTCGAGAACTATGGGGAGATATATGTAAAATGCTCTGAAAACGGCGTTATCGAGCTTAAAAACGTCGATTTCAAGGGCGGGAGCGAGATTTTTGCAGCAAGCGTCAGGGGCGAGGGCAGCATAGAAATTCGCCTTGACAGCTTCGACAGCGAGCCCGCCGCCGTCATTTCCTTTGATTGCGACGATTTCACCGCGGTTTATGACGAGGTCGAAATAAAAAAGGTTCACGACGTTTACTTTGTCATGTCGGGGGATTTCGAGCTCGACGAGTGGCAGTTTATCAAGGGTTAAGGTGAGCTGATTTGAATACCGGCGCAAAATGGATCTGGAAAAAGAGTGAGGACAAAAATACTTGGCTGGATTTCGTCAAAAAATTCAGCTTGGAGAGCATTCCCGAAAAGGCGGTTGCCCGCATAGCCGCCGATTCAAAGTATCGGCTTTACATAAACGGCGCGGTTGCGGTTTTCGAGGGCGGCTTAAAGCGGGGTCCGTCCGAAAAAGGCACATATTATGACGAGGTGGAAATATCGCGGTATCTGCGCGAGGGAGAGAACACCATAGCAGCACTTGTCGAATACTTCGGAAAGAGCGGCTTTTCGCATATTTCAAGCGGTATCGGCGGGCTATGCTTTGAAGCCGATATAGGCGGGAAAATCATATTATCCGATTCAAGTTGGCGTGTGCGGAAAGACCCCGCATATATCGCCCCGGACGAGTTTGACATTCCCCCGAATTTCCGGCTTTCGGAAACGAATATTTACTATGACGCAGAAAAAGCCGATGATTGGTTTGCGCCCGACTTTGACCCAAAGGATTGGAATTTTGCCGATGAAATATGCGGCGCGGGCGAGGGCGGTTACGGCACTCTTGAAAAGCGGGAGATACCGATGTTTCGGGACTATGGGCTGAAAGATTATCTGAACAGCTCGGATTTTGAGGGATTTACCGCAGTTGAAGATACCGAGATAGAGCTGCGGCTGCCCTATAACTCGCAGCTCACGCCATATCTCAAAATAACCGCCCCGAAGGGCAAAAGAATCGCGATAAAGTCTGAAAATAAGTTTGTGTCCCAGAGCGTGATGGCGGTCTATTACACCAAGGACGGCGAGCAGGAATATGAATCCTTCGGCTGGATAAACGGCGAGAGGATATACTATACCGTCCCCGCGGGTGTGACCGTTCACGCGCTCAAATACCGAGAAACGGGGTATGACACCGACTTTGCGGGCAGCTTTGAGTGCAGCGATGAATTTCTTAACACCCTTTGGCAGAAATCCCTGCGGACGCTTTATGTCACTATGCATGACAGTTTCATGGACTGCCCCGACAGGGAGCGCGCGCAGTGGTGGGGCGACGTAAATATCGATATGCAGATGCTTTTTTACTGCCTGGACGAAAGGTCGCTGCTCCTATATAAAAAGGGCGCAAAGGAAATGGCACGCTGGGCTGAGGACAAGGGGCATATGCTGACGGTAGTCCCGACAGGCACGGAGGAATTTGAGCTGCCGCTTCAAAACCTTGCGGGAATATGGGGATTTTGGCAGTATTATCTCTATTCGGGCGACGAGAGCTTGCTGAAATGCGTTTACGAGATGTCGAAAAAATATGTGCAAAGCTTTGACTTTTCGGACAGCGGGTTGATCATACATAAGCCGGGCAGCTGGGATTGGGTCGATTGGGGCGAAAATGCAGATACCGCGCCTATGGAAAACGCTTGGTATTATATGGCTGTAAGCTCTCTGAAAAATATGGCGGCACTTCTTAAAAAAGACGGTGATATACCGCTTTATGACAGGCTTTTAAAATCGGTTAGGGATAATTTCCAGCCTGCATTTTCAAATGGCGATTGTATCTATGATCGCACCGAAAACGGCATTCCAGACGACCGTGCAAACGCCCTTGCAGTCCTCTCGGGGCTTGTCGGCAAAGAGAGCTATAAGGGCATAACGAGGGTTTTATCCGATACCGAAAACGCAAGTCCCTATATGGAGAAGTATGTTCTGGACGCGCTCTGCGAGATGGGTGAAGTCGAAAAGGCGGTGGAGCGCATGAAAAAGCGTTATCGGCAGATGGTGGAATACGACTGCTCAACGCTTTGGGAATACTGGAGCATGGAGGGGACGTTTAATCACGCTTGGTCGGGCGGGCCGCTCATCACGATGTCAAAATATATCGCGGGGATACGTCCGACCGATACGGCTTACAGTGAGTTTGAAATCAAGCCGAGGCTCTGCGGACTTTCCTATGTAAAATGCCGCGTTCCGTCAGCAAAGGGAGAAATTTCTTTGGACCTGAATAAGCTTGACGGCGGCGTGGAAATGACCGTCACGGTGCCGGAAAACTCCGTTGCAAGCGTTTATCTCCCGCTTATAGGCGAAAATCTCCCGAAAGAAAATAAATACAGCTATACCGTCGAGAACGGCTGCGCGCATTATGTGCTTGCATCGGGCATTTATCATCTTAGATAGACAGGAGAATTGTTATGAAAGAAATTTTGAAATCGGCAAATCCTTATCTTCCGCTCTGGGAACACGTCCCCGACGGCGAACCGAGAGTTTTTGAGTATAACGGCGAAAAGCGGCTTTATGTCTACGGCTCGCACGACACCGAGCGCAGTTCGTTCTGCGGCAGGGATTATGTTGTCTGGAGCGCGCCCCTGGACGATCTGACCGACTGGACTTATCACGGCGTATGCTACACCGCGACCGACGGCTCGATTTTATACGCCCCCGACGTCGTTCAAAAGGGCGATAAATT
>CANQGQ010000051.1 GCA_947623305.1 uncultured Alistipes sp.
ACCAATTCGACCTCTCGCGACGTAATAGATTTATCGAGGAAGAAATAGGCGAAATAGCGGTCGACTACTTTATAGTGGACCATCGACGAGAGTTCACTGAAAAATTGAAAAAAGCGGCGATTTTCTCCGGTATTGTCATGTCTTTCATACGCTCCGAATAGCGGCGGATAGTCGTTGTCCAGTTCCACGCCTTGCTTTACCCAGCCGATGTCGTATATTTCGGAGATCGGCATCAGACAGTGCGTAGCCGGTTGTGTCGCAGCGGCATAGCTCACCTCGAACGAACGCTCGAATCCGACCGAAGTAAAATCGAAGGTAGCATAGGCTTCGCTGACCAGCCAATACTCGTTACCGTTCGGCGCGAGGTAGTAGTGAGTTTCACCTTCATCCAATTCTCGCTCGGCATCGTGTATCGTATAACGTGCGAGTTCGAGCGAGGGGCGCAATTTCAGGTTCAGCAATGTCGTTTCCGCCAAAGGCTCGGGATAATCGAGTGCCGGCGAAAAGGAAATATCCACTGCTGTCCGGTCATACCCGAACCACGAGTAGTATTGGTATCCGTCGCCGCCGAACGACCAAGAGCTTTCCTGTTTTTTCTCACCGTCGTAATAGATGCGGATTCGCGGTGTCAACTCCGTCGCCGCGATCGTATTCGTAACCGTTTTCGAACCGATGCTCGCACCGTCGGCCGTAAACGCTTCGAGCGTGTAGGATACTGTTCCCGCTTTCGTCGGCACGAAGACGATCGGATCGAACACGATGGGTTCTCCGTTCAACATCGTTTTGATCTGTGAGGCTCCCGACGCGAATACGCCTCCATCCGTACAGGTCGCCCGAATCCATATGACGCCCGAATAGTTTTCGAAGGTCAGTTCCGCTTGGTTCGTATTGAACATGTAGGTGGCGTTCTTGTTCGTTTCGCGACAGACGATGTTCGCTTCCGGTTGTTTCACTTTCGCATAAACGGTGCTTCCCGCTTGCGTCGGAACGTATCGGAATGTCGTCGAGCCCGACAGTTTTTGCGTGTAGGCTGCATCGGCATACCAACCTTCAAAGGTTTCTCCCGTTCCGAGCTTCACCGCCAACGTACAGCCGTCTTCGTAGCAATAAGCCGTAATCCGGTCGGACGATGTCTCCTGTTCGAGTGCTCCTGCAACCGTTATCATGTCGATATTCGTTCCTGTCGAAGCGAATACTTCGACCTTGTTCGCGAATTCGTAACTGAATGTATAGACGATCTCCTCACCCGTCTCGTCCTCCACCGACAGAGAGCAGGACAGAGTCGAGTTCACTCCTCTTTCGACCAATTCCGGCATATAGGCTACGGTCAGTTCGTTGGATGCTGCCGGAACGAAATCATAGGGCACTCGAACGATACGATCATAAGCACGGTCGGTTACGGTTACTTTACTGCCATCTCCCCGCACTACCCGAAATCGGCCCGATAGCGTATGATTCGAGGTGTTCTCCACCGAGTAACGAAAGATGCCTATGTCGGCCGTACTGTTGTACGGACGCCCCTCCGTAGCTGTGCACTCGAAAAGATAGCTGGAAATCCGCGTATCGGTTTCCGCGTTTCCTACGATGCGGATGCGGTAGGTATGCGTGTCGTTGGGACAGACGTTGAAATCCGATGTGTTGTTCTGCCCTAAATAAACGAGATAGTCTACCATGCGGTTTTCGCCGCTGCGCCCCCGTATGCGAAGATAGGAGGCATGTGCCGGCGCATTGTCCGGGCTTTTGTCGATTTGCGTGCGAATCGACGGAGCGGTGCCGCGACGGTTCGGGAGCATGTAGAACGTACCGCGCGCCGAGGTCGTTCCGGCGGCCAACGTATGGATTTCGCTGTCATGAAAACCGCAGGCCGGGTCGGCCGCATCCATACGGTCATCGGCTATCAGAAAATCGCAGTCCGGCAAGTCGCATAGCTGTACGGAGCAAAGTTCTATTCCGGCCGCTTCGGTCGTTATATCATAGACGATCTTCGCCGCATTGCGTCGCAGAACAATAGCGACCTCCTTTGTCAACGGGGTTATTTCCGTACGTTTTTTTCCGAACATCACAAGTGTTTCGCTTTTGACCGGTGCGTCTGTCCGATACGCCAGCAATTCATCGCAGGAAAGTTCGCCCATATCGGCGTGCATGTTTGCTACGGCGAACAGGTCGTAATTTCCTCTCGGAACATCGAGTATGTGTTCCATCTTGTCGGAATAAAAATGCCGGACAAGCATACGGTCTTTGTAAAGATAGATATTCAAATCTTTTACGGCATATTCATCGACCGTGCGAGTTGTGGAGCCGGTTCGTTCAATGCGCAGCAGCACACGTGCCGTATCGTCCGGTTCGATGATTTCCGGCGCGTCGGTACAGGCTGCGAGGAGGGCAAGAATGCCCTGCAATAAAAACAGGTATCGTTTCATATTCCAAAATGTTTTAGTGTCCGACTTCTTCAGTCGGTTCGTCCGTTCCACTTTCCCACTCCGGTACAGTTATCGTGTCCGTTTCGATACGCGGACAGCGGATAACTTGCACCTCTTCCTTTTCATACAGGTTGCAGCCCATAAACAGGGAGGCGATCAACAGCCCCCACACTGTCGCTGCGACGATGTAGAGGAGTGTGTTTTTCCATTTAAGCGTTTTCATAATTAGTAAAATCGTTTTTCAGTTTTTCATCAGTTCGGCGATTTCAGGATCGAGGTTTCCGCGATATTCCATGCGTTCATCCATTCGGCAGGCATTCAGGAAGTGTCGCCGTCCTTCCTCCTTGCGTCCCAGCCGTGAGCAGGCGATCGCCCGCAGATACTCCGTAATGGCATCTTTCGGAAACGATGCAAGTAGTTCCAATGCTCGCTCGTCATGTCCCAGCGAAAGGTGCGCTACCACCGTATTGCGGTCTTCATACGTGCGCAGGATGCGCAGCGCATCGGGGTACTTACGGTCGTTCAGCAGCTTCACACCTCGTGCATAGGTCGTGTCGAGTTCCGTCGTGTGAATCGTGTCCTTGACCATGCCCACACGCCGCAGGTCGTACCGGAAGTTTACCGAGCGCAGCTGCGGATAGAGTTTTTCACGGATGTCGTGGTACTGCTTCGGAAAGCGTCGTCGCAACTCTGTTTCACGACGGTCGGGATTGTCCTCCGAACGTAGCAGGTCGAGAATCGCTTCCCGCTCGGTTATCGTGCCGTCTGCGGCGATAAGGCGTGCTAATTCCTCCCAATCCTCCGCTATCCATCGTACCGTCAGCAGCGTGTCGATGCGTTTACCGTAACGTTTTGCCAGATACCGTTTCAATGCCTCCGCTCGGCCTTTCGCCAATCGTTCGTTCATCGCATAACTGCCTTCGGGCGAGGAAGCGGCTGTCAGTGTAATGGTATCGACGTAGAACTCCTCCTGCTCGACGATGCGGGTCATTAGATCTGCAATTTTGTCCAGTTGCTGTCGGTTATCTCCCAGCGTATCGATGATTCGCACATCCCCTGCCCGAAATCGAATGTAGTTGCGGTCTGTCACGGTAACGTACTTGTCGATGACCTTGATGCGGTATCGCGGCAAGGTATCCACGAACGAGAGCATCGACGAAACGAGATACATAAGCGTATCCGACGGAGGCATACGATAGACGCTTCCGTCGATGCCTTCGACGGCACCTTGCAGTGTTACGAGCAGTTTCTGCGAGTTCCCGTCGGTCGGCACCTCCTGCGAATAGTAGTAGGTCATCGCCCCACGCCGCTCGACGACGGAATCCAGCCGCGTATCTTCGGGATAGGGAAATTTCACGAAGCGGTTGAATGCGATCTCGCACTCTGCGGAATCAGGCTGGAACCGTTCGACATAAGTTTCATATTGCCAATAATCCCGTTCCTGCAAGAGCGAGAACCGCCCGCCCCGAATCGCCAAGTCTTCGAGCGCTTCGGCTCCATCGGGCTTGTGGAGTACGGGTGTAATAACGACATTGCGGCTCTTGCCCAAGAGTTGCTTCGGAAGCGTTACGATGAAATCGAGCATTACCCGTCCGTTGCGTTCGGGAATGGAACGCATCCGCGAAGTAACCGTTACCTGTTCTATTTCCAAAGCCATCACCCGTTCGCCGTCGGCCAGCGTGTCCACCGGTACCAGATAGAACGTATCGCTGTCGCGTTCGATTTTCATCGCTTGCGCCCGATAATCCTGCTGCCTCTCTTGTCGTTCGGTACGGGTCAGCTGCGAGAGCGAAGCCGCTGCCTGTTGCCGGTGCAGAGAGCCCGTTACCGAGCAGCCGAACAACAGCCACAGACAACAACCCGATACGGCACCGTAAAGGTGCGTTTTTCTTTTCGGATCCATAGCATCAGAACAAATAGGAAAACGACACTTCCAACCGTGAAGGTATCAACGTCCAGCGACGGCTGCGATAGATATACTCGTCATCCCACGCTCCGACCGTCGGGTCGCGGCATGTGTCTTTGGTGTGAAACAATCCGATACCGGCTTCGACCGAAACATTCCAGCGTTTGGAGAGCATCCACGCATAGCCGTAGCTGAACCCCACACCGAA
>CANQGQ010000052.1 GCA_947623305.1 uncultured Alistipes sp.
CCTACCACCGGGAATATTCCAGAGCCTACCGCGCTAAAAATATTGAAAAGCAACGGGAGTATGACCGTATCAAAGCGAGGGAATACAGAGCGAGGGAAAAAGCACAGACCGCCGCCACCGCACAGTAAAACTGAACAACCGACAAGCAGAGAGGGATTTTCCAATTACGGGAAATCCCTTTTCCGCGCCCAAAGAAAGGAGCGACCCATTGACAGAAAAGAAAGAAACGCCCGCCCCGCCCCGAAAGCCGGACGGTATCATCACCACGCGGAGGAACGGGCAGACCATTGTTGCGGAGTTGTTTTTCAACCACAACGGCACGGAAACATTCCGCGACAAGCTGCTGAAAATGATACTTGCCGACAAGGGGGAATAAAACGGGAAAACGATTATCTGTAAAAATCCATTCCTATCCTATCCATTCCACCAAAAAAACGAAAGGAGCGATTGACCCGTGGCAAAGACCAAACTTGAAAAAATTACGAGCATTGAGGAAGAAATCCGACAGCTTGAAAACAGGCGCAGACAGCTTGTACAGGAGCAAAAGGCGCAGGAGCGCAAGGACAGGACAAAACGCCTATGCCGCCGCATGGGGCTTTTTGAGAGCCTTGTCCCCAAAACCATACCGCTGACTGAGGAACAATTCAAGACGTTTCTTGAAAAGACCGTATGCGCCGACCACGCCCGCCGCATACTGGACGGACTGACCGCCCAGAACGCCCCCACAGCCCACGCAGAGGGCGCAGAAACGGCGGCACAGGGTAACACGCCACCCGCCGCTAAAACCGCACATACAGCCCGCGAGAGCGGCGCAGGCGGGGACGCGGACGGGGGCGGTCTACAAGGGTAACGGGCTTGCGCCCATACCCTTGCTTAAAGCAAGGGCGCACTTATATACCACATAAATGTGGTATCGTGCGCTCTGCCGAGGGCGTTTTGTGCCTATCGGCACAAAAGAGAACGGCGGGAGTTACCCGCAGAAAGGAGCGTGACGCATGGCAATCTACCATTGCAGTATCAAAGTCATATCCCGTGGCAAGGGCAAGTCCGCTGTTGCCGCCGCCGCTTACCGGGCGGGGGAAAAAATCACAAACGAGTTTGACGGTGAAACACATGACTACACCCGCAAAGGCGGCATAGTCCATACGGAGATTTTACTCCCCGATCACGCCCCCGCCGAATATACTGACAGGGCGGTTTTATGGAACGAGGTTGAGAAAATCGAGAAAGCGAAAAACGCCCAACTTGCGCGGGAGATTGAAATTGCCTTACCCCGCGAACTGACGAGGGAGCAAAGCATTTCCCTTGTCCGCGGGTATGTGAAACGGCATTTTGTGGCGGCGGGAATGTGCGCCGATATATGCCTACACGATACAGGCGGCGGCAACCCCCACGCCCATATCATGCTGACTATGCGACCTTTTGACGAGGGCGGCGAGTGGGGAGCAAAACAGAAAAAGGAGTACATTCTTGACAGGGACGGGAATAAAACCTATGACCCGAAAAAGCGGCAGTACAAATGCAAATCCGTTCCCGCTACCGACTGGAATGAGCAGACCAAAGCGGAGGAATGGAGGGCGGCATGGGCGCAACTTTGTAATCAAGCATTAGAACAGAACGGACACGCCGAGCGTATCGACCACCGCAGTTATGAACGGCAAAGGGAAAGCGGCAATCTTGCCGCCGACCAGATACCCACCGTCCATTTAGGCGTTGCCGCTTCTGCTATGGAGAAGCGCGGCATACGCACCGAGCGCGGCGACCTCAACCGCGAAATCGAGGTAACGAATAAGCGTTTGCGACAGTTAAAGGCGCGTATCTCCAAACTGCAAAACTGGCTGAAAGAGGAAAACAGGAACACCGAGCCGCCCACCCTTGCCGACTACATTCAAGGTATTTTGTCACGCAGAGCACAGGCGGGGAAATCGGGATATTCCCAATCCCTCTATAACCTCAAAGACGCGGCGGATATGCTGAATTTCCTGCAAGCCAACAACATCATGGATATGGCGGGGCTTGACGAAAAATTTAAGTCCATGATAGGGGAACAAATGGATATACGGGATAAACTGAAACCTGTTGAACGGCGGTTAGGCACTCTGAAAAAGCACATCGAGCAATCGGACATTTATTTCAAGTACAAGGGAAAGAAGAAGCTGACCGAAGCCGAGCAAATCCTGCTTACGGCGGCGAAAGATTATCTCAAAGGCGTGATGAATGGTAAGACCACAATCCCGACAAAGGCATGGAAAGATGAATACGCCAAGCTGACCGCCGAGAGGAAAACGCTCAATCAGCGGTATCTTGCGCTGAAAGAGGAAGTGAAAGAAGCCGAGAAAATCAGAAAGAGCGTTTACAGTATCTTGCGGCAGGAACAGCGGGAGCAGCAACCCCGCAGGAAACAGGATATGGAACGGTAACAAACAGGGCGGTGAGGATAATCAATATTACTCCCGTTTTCACTGTTTTTGTCTTTTGCCAGTTCGATAAAATGAAAACGGTCATTGTTCCATTAAACCGTATACGATAATGTTTGCATAAAGATTTATTAAAAATTGCCTGCGGAACATCTGATATGATTTTATTGCATTGTCCATATCTGGTTTTCCGCTTGCTGTTAAAGGTAATAATTAAAGAAAAATTTTTTGTTTTCCAACACGTTCCATAAATCTAAGAATGAGAAAATTTAAATATGGTAATGGTTTCCGATATAAGATATTTATAAGAAAAGAGTCTGATTTAACACCAGACCCTTTTCCTATCATTTATAAAAAAATTTAAAACTTGATTGTAATATGTTCTTATTGACTTATACTTCCATTGCCAGAATAGCGATTACCATTTGTTGGAACTTGGAAACATACATAATATTTTTTGTCAGGATCAATATTAATCCATTTTACACTGGCGGAACCGCCGCTAACGGTCTTTGTACTTGAAACCAAAACGCCCGAGCTGTCGCATAACTTAAAAGTGATTTGATTTTTAGTCGCGGTACCATATTCTTTAGTAGTTTCAAAATCATACAAACTAACGGACATTTCACCGGATTTACTTACCAGCCATTTGTCAGTAAACACTTGATATCCAAAGTCTGTTAATTGATAATTGTAATTATTTACGCTCAAATCATGAACAGAGGCATTGGAAGAAGGCTTACTGGAACCCCGAGTTAAATTTTCGGTCAATACATGGACATCGTCATTTTGATATTCGACGGCAACCGTAGGTTCGGCCTCAGTTTCAGCAGCAAAAACTGCCTCACTAGGTACAAGCAAACTACAACAGAGCATTAATGCAAAAATACGTCGTTTCATAGAAATTCCCCTTTCTGTTATGAAATATTTTTTGTTACATTGACATACTATCATGTCCTTTTGAATATGTCAATCTTATGAAAAATAAACTGTATAGAAAATCCTAGTAAACATCCAAATAAACCTAAAATTATGTCATCCACATCAAAGAAACCTATTTTAAATATAAACTGTGCAACTTCAATCATAAATATTATAGCCACGCATGTTAAATTTGTCCGTAAAAAACTTTGCTTAAAAAAAGCAGAAATTAGAAAGCCCAAGGGAATAAATGCTATAATGTTGCCTATAATGTTAAAAAAAGCATGGGGTTCTGTGATGTTTTCTAAATATGTAGACATGCTTCTGAACAAAACAATATTTATATTTCGTGCACCATATTGTTCACTTTCTTTTATATTTTGATGAAGTTCTATTATCTGTTCAAAGCTACCATTAAATTTTAGTATGACAAATAATATTAGAGATACAATATACAAAATGAAAAGAAATGTATATATTTTTTTTTTCATTCAAAATTACCTTTCATATGTTATCTAACGGTTTATACATTTTACAGATTAGTAAAACTATTAATTTTCTGAAAAGTATAGCATATCTTTCCAACGAAAGCAAGCCGCCATTTTATGTCCAACTATCCAGACCGTCAAGGGACGAGAAGTATTTTTTCGCACAGGGCGCGAAAAAATCTCCACTCTTAAACCCTTGACCGTCTGGATTTTTGCCGTTGCCATTTCGCCGCCGAAAACGGAGAACAGGATTTGACAATCCTGCCCCCGCTTTCGTCTGCTCCATTCTAACAGCAAAACCGTCTGCACTACTACGGAGACTGTCGGTAGGTTTTGCGGTGGCTCTGCCCCCGCACCCCCGACCTCTCCCAAAGAACAGAATAGAATATTACGCAATATGGCTTGAGAATGCTTGATTTTTAAGGCGTTGCAGACGCAAAAAAAAAATAGGGCAAGGGTTTTCACTACCCATCCGCGAAAACGGCTTCTAAACGTCCACAGGCGCGTTTTGCGACCCCTTTTCCTGCCGCACGAATAAGGGCTTGCGTCAATAACTCAAAAAAGCACTTGACAAAACGCTTCATGGGG
>CANQGQ010000053.1 GCA_947623305.1 uncultured Alistipes sp.
TATAACACGGGTCACGACTTTATTTACCCCGATTCGTTTATTATGGATAATGAGGAATATAATGACGGGACAGGGTATTTTGACGAAGACGGAAATGTAAATTACAAGCGAGAAAACAGTGAAGCTGCCGGAAAATATCATTCCGACTGGTGCAGCATGATATATTCAAGGCTGATGCTGGCGAGGAACCTGCTCACCGACGACGGGGTAATCTTTATTTCGATTGATGATAATGAAGTTGGGAATCTTAGAAAAATCTGCGATGAATTGTTCGGAGCAGCTAACTTCCTTGCAAACTTAGTTTGGGAAAAGAAGTATACTGTTGCAAATGATGCTCTTTTCTTTTCGGACAATCATGATCATATTTTATGTTATGTAAAAAATGTGGCTACATTTTCAATAGGTAAATTGCCACGCACTGACGAAATGAACGCTGCATACAAGAATCCTGACAATCACCCTAAAGGTCCTTGGAAGGCAACTCCACTTCACGCAAAAAGTGGGTCTGCTGAAGGTGCTAATTTCACATATACTTTTAAAAATGGTGTGGTATTTAGACCACCGGTCGGAACATATTCAAGATATTCAGCAGAAACTTTGAAAAAGTTTGAAGAGAACGATGAAATATGGTTTGGGCGAGACGGGACAGCCATCCCCTCGCGCAAAACATTTCTATGTGATTTGAAAAATGATGGAGTTGTTCCAAGAACAATAATACCATTTTCTATAGGTGGACATAATCATGAGGCTGTTGATGAAGTACGTACAATAATGAATGACAATCTATTCACAAATCCAAAGCCCACGAAATTACTTCGTCATCTTTTGACAATAGCAAATACTAAACCTGATTCCATTATCCTCGACTTCTTCTCGGGTTCAGCCACCACCGCCCACGCGGTAATGCAGCTCAACGCCGAGGACGGCGGTCACCGCAAATTCATCATGGTTCAGCTGCCTGAGCCCTGTGCCGAGGACTCCGAAGCCTTTAAAGCCGGCTACAAAAACATCTGCGAAATCGGCAAAGAGCGTATCCGCCGCGCGGGTGAAAAGATTGTTAATGATTTAGACGAAAAAAGATACCTCCGCCCCGGAATGTTAAACCCCTCTGACCCAAATGAAATGTTGTGGGATAAGGGAGTAGATATTGTGAATAACCAAGAAGGGCAAGGACTGGAATTTTCCGATTCCGATGGAAAAAACAAAAGAAAAGAGTCTTATTCTCCGGATTCATACATGTATCATCCCGAAAACCTTGACATCGGCTTCCGCGTCCTGAAACTCGACGACACCAACATGAAGGACGTCTACTATTCGCCCGCAGAATATAATCAGGAAATGCTCGCAGGTCTTGAATCAAACATCAAGGACGACCGCACCGACCTCGACCTCCTGTTCGGCTGCCTTCTCGATTGGGGTCTGCCGCTTTCGCTGCCCTATACCTCCGAAAAAATCGACGGCTTCACCGTTCACACCTACAACGGCGACGACCTTATCGCCTGTTTCGATGAAAATATATCCGACGCCGCTATTAAAGAGATCGCAAAGCGCCAGCCCCTGCGCGCAGTTTTCCGCGACAGCAGCTTTAACAGCAGCCCCGAAAAGATAAATGTCGGTGAAATATTCAAAATGCTTGCCCCCGACACAAGGGTAAAGGTCATCTAAGGAGGTGCGGGCATGAAAATACAGTATAAGCACCAAAAATTTCAGGCAGACGCCGCAAAGGCAGTCGTCGACGTTTTCGCAGGTCAGCCATATCTCACGCCGACATATATGATGGACCGCGGCGACGGCACATATCAGACAAAAATTAACGAAGAGGAGAATTATACCGGCTGGAGCAATCACAAAATTATCCCCGAGCTTAACGATACGCTTATTTTGGAGCATATTCAGAAGATACAGCGCGCCAATCAGATAAAGCCGTCCGACAAGTTAGAGGGGAGATATAATCTGACTATCGAAATGGAGACGGGCGTCGGCAAGACATATACATATATCAAGACGATGTATGAGCTGAATAAGCACTACGGCTGGAGCAAGTTTATCGTCGTCGTCCCGAGCATAGCGATCCGCGAGGGTGTGTATAAATCCTTCGAGACCACTCAGGAGCATTTTGCGGAGGAATACGGCAAGAAGATTCGCTATTTTATATACAATTCTTCCCAGCTCACCGAGATAGACCGCTTTGCCTCCGACAGCTCGATAAATGTCATGATAATAAATTCTCAGGCGTTTAACGCCAAGGGCAAGGACGCAAGAAGAATTTATATGAAGCTCGACGAGTTCCGCTCCCGCCGACCGATAGACATTATCGCAAAGACAAACCCCATAGTGATAATTGACGAGCCGCAGTCGGTCGAGGGCAAGCAGACCAAGGAGAGGCTGAAGGAATTCAACCCGCTTCTGACCCTGCGCTATTCCGCCACTCACAAAAGTGACAGCATATATAATATGGTTTACCGCCTCGACGCTATGGAGGCGTATAACAAGCGGCTTGTGAAAAAGATAGCCGTCAAGGGTATTTCCGAGTCGGGCAGCACCGCTATGAACAGCTATGTTTATCTTGAAAGCATAAATCTTTCCAAAAAAGACCCCACCGCGACCCTGCAATTTGATGTAAAGCAGTCGAGTGGCGCAAAGCCCAAGGGCAGGATAGTCAAGATCGGGGACAATCTCTATGACTACTCAAACGGTCTCGAAGAATACAAAAACGGCTTTGTGGTGAAGTCGATCGACGGCCGCGACGATTCCGTGGAGTTCTTGAACGGTATAAAGATTTTTGCGGGAGATGTGATCGGCAAAGTCGATGAAGACCAGCTCCGCAGAATACAGATTCGTGAGACTATCCTTTCACATATTCAGCGTGAACGCCAGCTGTTCCATAAAGGGATAAAGGTTCTGAGCCTGTTCTTTATCGACGAGGTCGCGAATTACCGCGAGTACGACGCTGCAGGTCAGCCCGTGAACGGCAAGTATGCAAAGATGTTTGAGGAAGAGTATAACGATATTGTCGGCAGCCTTCAAATTGAATTCGGCGAGGACGATTATATCAAATATCTGAACAGTATCAGCGCCTCCAAGACCCACGCCGGATATTTTTCCGTAGACGGCAAGGGGAAGATGATCAACAGCAAGGTAGGAAGAAAAGAAACGACCTCCGACGACGTCAGCGCTTATGAGCTTATTATGAAAAATAAAGAGCTTCTCTTGGACCGCGACCCGAATAAGTCGCCTGTGAGGTTTATCTTTTCACACTCTGCCTTGCGTGAGGGTTGGGACAACCCCAACGTGTTCCAAATCTGCACACTGAAACAAAGCTCAAGCGAAGTTCGCAAGCGTCAGGAGGTGGGACGCGGTCTGCGCCTTTGCGTCAATCAGGATGGTGAGCGAATGGACACAAACTCGCTCGGAAACGATGTGCATAACGTCAATGTTCTGACGGTTATTGCAAGCGAAAGCTATGAATCCTTCGCAAAGGGCTTGCAAAACGAAATGGCAGAGGCAGTTGCAAACCGTCCTCGAGCAGTCACGGTGGAGCTGTTTGTCGGCAAGGTCATCAAAGACGAAAACGGCAGCGAGCAGGTCATAGATCAGGATACCGCTTCCGCTATCCACTATGATATGATCGTCAACGGATATATCGACCGCAAGGGCGCGCTGACGGAAAAGTATCATCAGGATAAAGCTAACGGGGAGATAAAAGTTGCAGAGGAGGTCGCCGATTCCGCAGCGTCTGTTATAGAGATAATAGATTCAATTTACGACGCTCAAAGCATGCAGCCTGAAAACGCCCGCAGCAATAATGTTGAGCTTCGTGTTAATGAAGATAAAATGGCAATGCCCGAATTCAAGGCGCTTTGGTCAAAAATAAACGCAAAATCGGTGTATGTTGTTGATTTTGACACCGATGAGCTTATCCAAAAGTCTATCGCTTCGCTCGACAGCAAGCTGCGTGTATCAAAGGTTTATTTCCGCGTTGAGACCGGGGCGATGGATAATATCAAGTCTAAAGACGAGCTTTTAGCCGGAGAATCATTTGTCAAAGAAAAGTCTTCAAACTACGGCATAGCGGTCACGGCAAATTCCAATGTAAAATATGACCTTATCGGGAAGCTTGTTGATGAAACAGGTCTCACAAGAAAGGCTGTCATCGCAATTCTTAAGGGAATCCAACCGTCCGTTTTTAACCAGTTCAAGGACAATCCCGAAGAATTCATTCTGAAAGCAGCAGCCTTGATAAACGATCAGAAAGCAACGGCGATCATCGAGCATAT
>CANQGQ010000054.1 GCA_947623305.1 uncultured Alistipes sp.
TGTAAGTTTGTTGGAAATATAGCTTGATATTATCCTCTTTTAGAGCGAATATGTGTATGCCAAAGGGGAACAGAGCCCCAAGAAAACATAAAAACGGAGGATAAAACAATGAGCGAAAGAACTACAAGACAGGTCGAGGAAATGAAGAAGCAGACCATCGGAGTCGAGGTCGAGATGAACAACATCGAGCGCAGCCGCGCAGCAGAGGTCGCCGCCACCTACTTCGGCACAGGCAGATACGAGAACACCGCAAGGCGCAACGGATACTGCTGCTGGAGCGCTTGGGACAGCCAAGGTCGCGAGTGGAAATTCCAGCGGGACATCAGCATTGACGGACCCGACAGCGAAAAGTGTGAAATGGTGACCCCGATCCTTACCTATGAGGACATGGAAACCCTGCAAGACCTTATTCGCAAGCTTCGCCACGCGGGAGCCAAGAGCGACTCCACAAGAGGCTGCGGAGTTCACATTCACATCGGAGCCGCTGGACACACCCCGCAGACCCTCCGCAACCTTGCCAACATTATGGCAAGCCACGAAGAGCTTCTTGCGGACGCCCTTGACATTGACCGCGACCGCATGAGCCACTACTGCCGCACGGTAGACCCGAGGTTCATTGCACAGCTTAACCGCAGAAAGCCTCGCACAATGTCGCAACTCGCGGACGTTTGGTACGGCAGCCAAGGCGAGAACGACGAAAGAAACGAACACTACAATGGCAGCCGCTACCATATGCTCAATCTCCACGCCACCTTCACCAAAGGCACAATAGAGTTCAGACTTTTCCAGTTCGACGCCCCTGCAAACGGCAAGCAGAACGGACTTCACGCCGGGCAGCTCAAGAGTTACATTCAGCTTTGCCTCGCGCTCAGCCAAATGGCAAAGGAAGTGCGCTCGGCAAGCCCGAAACCGCAGCAGAACGAAAACCCCAAATACGCAATGAGAACATGGCTCCTTAGGCTTGGATTCATAGGCGATGAGTTCAAGACCGCGAGAGACCTCCTGACCAAGCGCCTTGACGGCGACGCAGCCTTCCGAAACGGGCGCGCTGCTTGAAGTAATCCGGGGTCCCCGGAAAGCCGTTAGGCTTTTTGGGGGGAGTCGGAGCAGCGGAGCGAGTGAACCCTGCCATTTTTGGCAGGGTGAGCGATACGAAGCTTGCGACGACGAAGCCGCAGGCCCCCTACTGACCGCTTAGGCGGTCTTAAGGTGGTAGAAGCAGATTGCTTACTAATTTTTTGGAGGTCATCAACATGACAAAAAGGTACTACATTGCTTACGGAAGCAACCTTAACACAAGGCAAATGATGTATCGCTGCCCAAGGGCGGTGATCCTCGGAACGGCGACTCTGAAAGACTGGGAGCTGCTTTTTAAAGGCAGCAGAACGGGCTCCTACCTTACGATAGAACCCTGCAAGGGTGGAGAGGTCCCGGTCGCGATTTGGGAAGTGACCCAGACTGACGAACAATCCCTCGACCGATATGAGGGATTCCCGAATTTTTACTACAAGAAAGATATATGCGTGACTTACACCGGAATCAAGACCGGCAGAAAAAGAACGGTCACCGCATTTGCGTATATAATGAATGAGCGCAACCCCATAGGAGTTCCGAGCGACTTTTATTTGAACGCTTGCTTGGAGGGTTACGACACATTCGGATTTGAATCTCAGATTTTATTAAACGCTTATGACAAATGCAAGGAGATGGCAAAAAATGAAATGTGAAGAAGTAAGGACAGCCATTTGCCCGAGGTGCGGACATATCTATGCAGGAGAGCCGGCAATTTCAAGGGCGGATAACACTACCGTTATCTGCCCCGACTGCGGCACAAGGGAGGCTCTTGAAAGCATAGGAGTTTCCAAAGAGGAGCAGGAAAAAATCATTGAGGTCATTCACCGCTACTACAATCCGAGCCTGTAAATTACACAGTTTTCTCCCTGAAACATTGTGTACTATATTATCGCAAAATGACTTGATATAGTGCCGATTCAGAGCAATAATGTGTCTACCAAGAGGGCAAAGACCCAAACAAAATAAGATCATGGAGGAAACAAAAATGACAGAGCTTGAAAGGTACTACGAAAGATACGAGAAGATAACCAAGAAGTATGACAAGGCGTATGATGTACGTGACGACAAGGGTTTGGAAGAAGCGAGAGTCGCATATCAGGAACTCAGCTCCGAGATAGACTCCCACGGCAAGATCTACGCTTTCATATTTGAGCGTTACCGTACCTCGCGTGAGCGCGGGAACACGCTTCTCGACATTGACGACAACGCCGGGAATCAGGTAAAAGAGATGGTCGAGGTTCTGAAAAAGATAGGTGTTCAGAAGTTCACATTCTCCTCGGGCTGGACCGACGCGACAACGATCGCTTGGAAGTTCGTTCAGGAAGGCTGCACGATAGCCGGCATGACCTTGGTGTACGGAACCAAGAAAATTCACTTCGATGAGCGCAACACGAGCCCAGCATACGTTTTTGAGATTCATTGACCGCCAATGACCCGCCTGCATAATGCACTATAACAGCACCCTAAGATTGTGTAGTTTATTTTACGAATTGACTTGCTATTTTACCGTTTTAGAGCAATAATGTGTATGCAAAAAGAACCACGGCAGCCGGCGCAAAAGAGCGCCGACGAGCCGCGGGGTAAAAAATCAAAACGGAGGAAACTACAATGACTAAGAAGAAACTCAACGAATCCAAAGAAATGCTCAAGATCATGAGAGACAGCAAAGCCTCGGTCGAACAGATGAGGGAAGAAGATTGCTTCGCCTGCTTCGGAATTTCAAAAGCGCAGGTCCTAAAGAACACAAGCGCGGCGATTTCAAAGTATGAACACGAGATTCAGAAAGCCGAAAACCCGCAGGAAAGCAGGAGCCGCAAGATTTACGAAATTGCAGCCAAGCACATGATTTCCGTTGAAGAGCGCGGCGGTCTTGAAATGAGGCACAGCGACCGCGAGGACTTCATTGAGGTTTCGGTCGGCGGATTGGAAGCCGCCCTTGAGGAAGCCTACGAAGCCGGTCGCAAGGCAAAGTAACCGCCCCTTGAGCCGCCCTTCCGCGAGGAGGGGTTGCTTTCTTGTTGCTGTACTATACACAATTTACCTCGAAATGTTTGTGTAGTATATTATCCCGAAATAACTTGCTATTTTACCGTTTTAGAGCAATAATGTGTATGCAAAAAGAACCACGGCAGACGACGCAAAAGAGCGCCAACGAGCCGCAGAACCAAAAACAAAACGGAGGAAACTACAATGACAAACATTTATCAGATGAGAAACTGCTTCGAACTCAAGGAAGCCCACACCGCGATTACCAGAGCCGATTTTGAGAACCACTTCACCAAGACTGCCGAGAGCGTCCGCTTCACCTTCAACGGCTGGGACGGCAAAAGCTACGACGGCGAGAGCCGCAGCGCCAGGGTCTACCGTACCGACATTCCCGGTTATGAGGCTGCTCGGTTTGTGAAGATTGGAAGAGCCCTTTGCTACATCGATGAAGACAGCTGCATTTTGGAGAAGGCAACCGGCGAGTACCACAAGGAAGCCGAATGGCTGGTCGATGTCCTCCGGGCAGAGAACTAAGACCCCTAAAACTACACAATTTCAGACTTGGATATTTGTGTAGTGTATTATTCAAAATGACTTGCTATTATCCTTTTTTAGAGTTAATATGTGTACACCAAAAGGGGTGCGGGTTGCCGGTGGCAACCTTTGCGGCAAAGCCGCAAAAGCACCGACCGAGCCGGCAGGCGAGACAACAACATAATAACGGAGGTAAAAAACAATGACTATCAACAACGCGATGAGAAAGTACAGACTGCCGAACCCCACCACTAAGGAAGACCTCGAAAGCCGCTGGACTAAGGTTTTGAATTTCGGCGACAAAGTTCTGATGACCGGCTACTACTACAACGGAGTCGACAAGCCCTGCTACTTTGGAGCCACCTACGAGTACTTGAGCGACAACCGCACCTGCGAAGGAATCTTAGGGCTGGCTGAGGTCAGCGAGGTAGAGTTCGAGGACGACGGACACGCTATTGCTTGGGCGATGAGCAAGGCGAAGTAAAACCTTTACAAATCAATAAAGAATAGAGCCGCAAGGCTCTGTTCCTCGTTACAGCCAAGAGGGGCTGTTTTTTTATGCTTAATCGGGGACCCCGGAAAGCCGTTAGGCTTTTTGGGGAGAGGACGAGCAACGGAATGAGTGAGCTTTTCGTGCTTGCACGG
>CANQGQ010000055.1 GCA_947623305.1 uncultured Alistipes sp.
TGACCTAAATCCAAGTGTGCTATGCAGATGCACTTAAAACTTTCTGCAAATCTTATTATACGAGGAGAATTATTATGAGCAAAACTTTAGTAGCATATTTTTCCGCGAGCGGAACGACCGCGAAGGTCGCCGAAACGCTTGCAAAAGCCGCAAATGCGGACATTTACGAGATAAAGCCTGCGGTTCCGTACACTCGGGCAGACCTCGACTGGATGAACCAAAAATCCCGCAGCTCGGTCGAGATGAGCGACAAATCGAGCCGCCCAGAGCTTGCGGACAAAAGCGCGAATATTGAAAACTACGACACGGTGCTTCTCGGCTTCCCGATTTGGTGGTACGTCGCGCCGACGATTATCAACACCTTCTTAGAAAGCTATGACTTTTCCGGCAAGAAAATCGTGCTTTTCGCGACGTCGGGCGGCAGCGGTTTCGGCAAGACCGTCGAGGGTCTGAAAGGCTCGGTTTCGGCAGACGCGCAAATAACCGAGGGCAAGATCCTCAACGGAAGGCTGTCTGAAAGCGAGCTTAAAGCGTGGGTGGAGAGCCTGTGAAAATCGCGGTTTTAGAGGGCAGCCCCAACAAAAACGGCTCGTCGAATATGCTTGCGGGCGAGTTTATTCGCGGCGCGAAAGAGGCGGGTCACGAGGTTGCGGTGATTGATACCGCCTGTGCGGACATTCACCCTTGCATCGGTTGTATTCATTGCGGATACGACGGCCCCTGCGTTCAGAAAGACGATGTTGAAGAAATTCGTCGGCAGATCGTCGGCTCGGATATGCTCGTTTTCGTCACACCGCTTTACTATTACGGCATGAGCGCGCAGCTCAAAACGCTTGTCGACCGCTTCTGCGCGTTCAACGGCAGTTTACAGAGGAAGCATATGAAGTCCGCGCTCATTTCCGCCGCGTGGAATAGCGACAACTGGACTTTCGACGCTCTCGAAGCGCATTACAAAACGCTTGTCCGCTATCTGAATTTTGACGATATGGGCGCGGTTCTCGGCAAAGGCTGCGGCACGCCCGCGATGACGAAACACTCGGAATATATGGCGAGAGCGTATGAACTGGGGAGAGGACTGTAAAACTGATTAAAGGTATTGCTCATTTGCTTTCCCTTGCGTTTCTACTTTTTCTTCTCCTGATAGTATCGCATTTTTTCTGCGATAGATTGTTTCGGCTCGGGTGTCTAGTGACAATATCCTGTGTTAATGCTTTGCCGTTCGGTTCGTAAGCCATAGCCCCTCCTTTGCCATTTTTCTGCTCCACGTCATAACTTGCTGTTTCCGCAAATGAGCCGTAAGCTATGATGTAATATTTTTGGGAGAATCTCCCCTTTACATATTATATCTTGATTGGCTATCGACCCGCTCTCGCCCTCCAGTGCATCCTCTTGGGGTAGACGGCAATACAAAGTCGTAATTTTGCCGGTTGCCATATTTACCTCCTTTTCGTTATGCACGCCGGGCTTTGTCTGCGAGACAACCGAGGTGGTCGTAAAACAACGCGATTAAAACTCTTTGAGCCGACCGAGGCGGTCGTTTTGCCGTGGGAAGTCGAAAAGAAAGTTTTAACGCTTTGTTTGTCGAGGGCAGTCGAGCAGAAACAAAACCGGCTTGCATTGCAACCGTCAGTTCGGAATTTAGCATTTCTATCATAGCACATCTCCTTTTAAAATTCAACACTTTAAAGCAATGATTTTTGATTGTTCTCGATGATTCGTTCGAACTATTTGTGCAAAGGCTCGTCGCCTACAAATTCTGCGACAACAGTGTACTCCGTCCCGCCGATTGTTTGCTTAGTCGTGATGTTAGGAATCCAATATGCGGGCGGGTTTTACACGATGATATGTCCGTTTTCATCGAATCTGATGTTGCGGTTGCTCTTGATTTCGGGCTTTTCGCCGTTCTTGTTAAATTTCATAAGTATCCTCAAAATCATTGACTTCCCTTCTCGCGTCCGTTATAATTTGCATAAACAATTTAAGGATATTTGTATCCCTATTTTTCATAAGTTATTATAAGTTGTTATATCTCCATAAAACCGCATAAATGCTGAGTTTGACGACTTTCTCAATTCTATGTATCTTGTTATAAGTTGTTATAACCTGATGCGAAAATGGTGTAGAAATGGTGTAGTAAATGTTTAACGAAGTTAGTCCAATACAATCAATTAGCATACATTTTCAATTAGCTTTAATGTAACAAAATAAGGCAGCCACAGAATCTCTCTGTAGCTGCCTTATCTTTTTACAAAATTTAACTGTCAGATAGCCTTCTCGCCATTATCCTTCGTATCTCATCTAAGTCTGTGATAGTTGGAATAATAGGTGCTGAAGGCTCAACCTTCGGCTCTTTGGCAGATTCCATCAGAGCCTTAATAAACGCCTTCCCTTTTTCAGGGTCGGTTATCTTAACATTCGTGAAAATACTCGAAGTTGCCATAAATATCTCCTAAGTTGTCTGGCGCGACCTCATTAAGCATTGCCTTATTAACCGGTCGCATTTCTCCCTCTCGACCTCTGTGTACGGATGTCTGGAGATTGGGTCTTTTGACGGTTCTTTTGCCATTATAGCTAAAAGTTTCTTTACAGATTCCGAATCGGTTATTTCAATTCTGCGGTCAAACGTACTTGTAGCCATGAAATTTTCCCCCTTTTCAATTCAAACAGGTAATATAAAAACGGTATTGATTTTTTGTTTTGGGCGTGGTATAATATAAATGTCAAAGAAATTTGTTAAAGTTGGTGCAACCTTGCTCATAAAAAAGAAAACTGAAACCCAGTGGCATGAAGATGATCTTCGTACTATTGAGAATTATCGCCCTCTCGACGATGATTTTATGCGAGAACTTTTCCGCAACGACCTTCCTCTTGCACAGCTTGTTCTGAGAATTATCACAGGTATTGATGATTTGGTTCTCACAAAAGAAGAAACGCAGTATGATTTGAAACGTCTGCTCGGCTCTCGTTCTATATGTCTTGATGTGTTTGGCTCAGACAGCAATGGGAGAAAATTCGATCTTGAAATACAGAGAGCAGACCGTGGAGCTACGCCGCAGAGAGCAAGATACCACTCAAGTGCAATAGACGTTGAGTTTCTTAAATCCAAAGAGGAGTTTGAAGAACTGCCGGTTTCATACGTCATTTTCATAACCGAGAATGATACACGAGGTGAAAACAAGCTCATCTATAACTTTGAACGGACAGACACTGCCAATGGGACACCGCTGAATGACGGTGCGCATATAATTTTTGTAAATGGGTCATATAATAATGCCGAAGATACATCTGAACTTGCGAAGCTCGTTCATGACTTCCGTTGCAAAAAAGCAGAGGATATGAAGATAAAAGAGCTTGCAGACAAAACACGTTATTTCAAGGAAACACCGGAAGGAGTGTGCATTATGTGCAAAGCAATCGAAGAGATGCGTAACGAAGCCGAAAGACTTAGGTCATATCAGATAGCTCTCAATCTTATCACTATCGGCGAGATGTCTGATGAGGCTATCGCAAAAGCAACAGACATTACTCTGGAAGAAGTTTTGGAACTTAAATCTCAGGCTTCTGACGTTACAGCATAAACCATATTTATCAGGCACATTCCATGCTTCATGGGTGTGCTTTTTTATTATTTTAAATCTCCACAGCTTGAAACCGTGGAGATTGGTAAACAATGTTTCTTTGCCGCACATTGTGAAGCGTGCTTGTTTAAGCAGCGTTTAAGCAACAGCACTGCAAAGCTTTCTTTAAAATCATCACTCGGCTATATTTATTTTACCGACGTGCTTTCGCCGTCGCACGTCTGAATCGCGATGATAAAGTTATCTATAGTAAGTCATTTAGCGTTATTCCTCTTGACAAACAATTTACGGATTTCATCCAAATCAGTCAATACAGGGTATGCTTGCGCAGATGATTTTCTGTCTTTTTCTTTTTCGGATTCTTCTAAGGCGGCTACGAATCGCTCCGCAGTCTCAGCGTCTTCTATCTTAATATTCGCGAAAATAGTTGAAGTGGTCATAAACACACCTCAGTTTTACAAAAAGTTTGTAAATCAGAATCACTCCTGCGTCTGCACAGCAATCTGCACAACGCTCTCGTCAGTGAGCGTTGCCGAACCGCCGGTAACCTTACCCTCAGCATCAACAATCAAAGTGATAGACT
>CANQGQ010000056.1 GCA_947623305.1 uncultured Alistipes sp.
CATCTTGCATACTTCCTCCTTTCGGGCATTTTGGCAAAGACCGCAAGGGCTTTGCACAGCGCGGCTGACAAAAGTAAACTTTCGCAGACGGTCAGAGCCGCGCTTGTCCTCCGTTTCGGGTAAAAAATAATGGTGTTCGCGCTAAGGCGGAACACCGTCGGGGTATTTGTATGGGTTCATAAGCCTCCTTTACAGATTCAAATCATGGCTGACGAGTGCTGCATAGTAGCTGTCCATTGTCGCAGGAGCGTTATACAGCGCGGTCAGCAGATACGCCCGAATGTTTCTGATTTCGGGTTTTGACCGCTCCATAGCGAACAGTACATATTCGATATGCTCGCTGTCAAGCTGCAAGAACCGCTCCCTGACTGCCGACTTTGGAATATCCGCGCCGTTGATTCTGACGGTCGGTGAGGGTGAGCAAATAGCGTCAAGCATGAGAGTTACAAGCTCGTCGATCTGCCGCCTATCGTTCTGCTTGTTCTCGACGATTATGTCGTAGTCAATGTTGGATTTTATTTCATCTTCCAACTCGCTGCGATTTTTCATCTCATCTGCCCCATCGCCCTTAGATGGGTGATTGATTGAATCAGTATTTGATTTTTTAGTATTTGTTTTATAAGTATTTGATTGTCCCGGATTTTCCCCGTGTGGATTTTCCACAGCTGGATTATCCACAACTGGGTTTTCCCTATGTGGATTTTCCATGTGTGGATTTTCCTCATGTGGAGCAACGGCTTGAGGCTTCTCATAAATTTCAAAAGCTGTGCAAGCCATTCTGCCCTTATCGTCGCGCTGACGGTGGCGGGCAAGGTAGCCGTGCTGTTCAAGCTCCTTGAGAGCTGATTGAATAGCGTCGGGACCCTCTTTGCATATTGCCGCCAATCCCTCGGTTGAAAATTTCCAACCGTCGGGGAACGAGAGCATCTTCGTCAGCAGTCCTACCGCTTTGAGCGATATTGTTATATCCTGCAAATGGTAGTTCGCCATGACCGTGAAGCCTTTTGTCTTGTTTACTCTGTAAACTGCCATGTTTTCCTCCTGTCATCTTGAAAAAAATCCCCGCTCGGGTTCTGCATAATGCAGGGGAGCGGGTGCGCTTACAATAGACATCTTTTTTATTTTTTTGTGGGTATTTTAGGGTGGTATTTTTACTTGATTGTTCCCGTTTTGCTTCGCCGAACCTCTGAAAATGCACTATCTCGCGCTCGCGGAGGAATTTTATAACGTCTCTGACATCGGGGTCGTCTACGAGGCGGAGGATATTGTCGTAGGTCAGGCGGGCTTTCTGCTCCGCCCCCATATCCTCCGAGAGGTCGGCGATCGGGTCGCCGGTCGATTGGAACATATCCGCCGAGAAGGGGGCTCCCGAGGCGGCGACGGGGTAGAGCCCGTTGGTGTGGTCGACGAAATAAACGTCGAAGCCGCTCTCCTTTATCTCCTTCGGAGTGAGGTCACGGGTGAGCTGGTAGATGACCGAGCAGACCATCTCCATATGGCTGAGCTCTTCGGTGCCGATGTCGTTGAGTATCGCCTTTACCTCCGGTGTAGGAGCGGTGTAGCGCTGGCTGAGATATCTCATCGACGCGCCGAGCTCGCCGTCGGGACCGCCGAACTGAGAAACGATTATCTTAGCCGATGTCGCGTTCGGGGTCTTTATCTTTACGGGGTATTCAAGCTTTTTCTCATATTTCCACATTGTGCGTTACCTCCTCAGTTTGCCGAAAGCTCCCACGGGAAGGGCGAATCTACCCAAGCCCAGCGGGCGTCGTTCTGTTCCGACTCGATGCAAAGAGGTCCGTATGCCTGTTCATACTGCTTTTTTGCCTCTTCGCAGAGCTTTTTGTATTTGTTGTAATAAGCGAGAGCTTCGGCGCAGTCGGGGTGCGTATCCAAAAACAGAGCCGCGTCGGTGACTGCGAACGAATACATCTGAACTTTTTTCAGGAGCTTCTGTCTGTCGTTCATATTGCTTTCTCCCCCAAAAAAGGTTTGTCGAGGTCTTCAAAGACCGTTCCTCTGTCGAGCGCCGCCGACGGCTCGTAAACGTTCTTCCACCGCTGATACGGCACATAAGCCATACCTACCGGCGTCTCTGCGGGAAAAGCGCTCATAGTATTGTTGAGCGGGCAGCTCGTGCAGGGCTTTTCACGATCCCCGACAAGCATATCCGTAAGATTCATCGTCATAACCGTTCCTTTCAAAAAATTATCCCGAGGGGTGTTTTGTCCCCTCGGGATATATTATGCTTATGAGCGCGGGCGTGTGCCTGCGTCCGCGGGCTATTCATTATAGGCAAGACCGAGTGCGCACTCCGCCCTCAAACCGCCGCACTGTCTGCGGGCTGGGGAGCCGGCGCGTCGGCGCCGTTTGCGGCTTCCGCCTGTTCTTCGGCTTCGAGGGCATAGGCGGTCTCGAGCTTTTTGAGCAGCTTTATCATATCCTCGCTCTGGCGCGGGGTCTTCTTATACTTTCCGAGGAGCCCGACGAGCTTTCTTGCGCGCTCCTTTTTCTGGAGCCTGAGATAAACGAGCCCGAGATAAAGCCCCGCCCATACTCTTACCTCGGTCGGACGGCAGTTCAGAAGCTCCTTGAAGCCCGCTTTCGCGCCCTCATAGTCTCCGTCGGCATATTTGAGGAGAGCGGCGGTGAGCTTTTGCTCCGAGCGGTCGGCGTATTTAGAGCAGAACGGCTTTCCGAGCTCTACGGTCGAGCGCGCACTTTCAACGTCGCCGGTGAGCAGGAAGAGATATGTGTAGAGATTGTAGTATTCGGCTGCCATTTTCGCGTCGAAGCGGTCGAGGTCGATGTCGCGCAGGACCGAGAAAGCGTCGTCGTAGCGCCTGCCGTCGCAATAGGCTTTAGCGATGCAGAGGTCGTTGCGCGCTCCCAAAGAAGTCCCCGAGAGCTTGCGGCGCTTTTTTTCGAGAAGCTCGTAATATTCCTTAGAGTAACCCGTTTTGCGGAGGACCTTCGCGGCTTTTCTCCGCTGACCGCGGTAAACGTTGAGCACAAAGACGTAAACGATGTGCGCGGCAAGGGCTATCGCGCCTATAACGCAGGCGAGAGAGCAGGCAAAGCTGAAATTGTCGGTCAGCCAAGCGGGGAGCTCCTTCCCGCCGATGCTTCCCGAAAGCGTTAAATTAAAGTCGAGGAAGGGCAGAAGGCTGTAGAAGGAATCTTCGGAGTAAAAGCCGATGAGCCGCGCGGTTATAAGCACCGCCGCAGCAAATATGACGACGCAGAGAAGCCATATTCTCAGCGCTCTCGCTTCGAGTCTGCTTTTTATCATTCAGAACAACCCCTTTTTAGGCGCGGCGAAATGCCCCCGCTCTTTTCCATATTAGGTTTATTATATCATAGTCCCACAAAAATTACAATAGCGATTTTTATTAAAAGTATATAAGATAAAAATATAGTCATCGGATTTTCGGCGGCGCGCAGACGCGTCGGAAAGAGCAGCCCGAATTCCAAACGCTGTACTTGTTTTCAAGGAACCCAAATAACCCTCCCCTTGAGGGGAGGGGTCGGTCGTTCGCCGAACGGTGAACGACCGGGTGACAGGGTGAAGTCCCCCTCTTCCTCTTTGAGGGAGAGGGGGACTAGGGGGTGTGGAAGCGAAAAGCCTCGGCGCTCGCCGAAATTTCCCCGCCGACAGGCGGCAAGCTTTTTATTACCTCACTCGCCGCAGCGCTCCGAAATTCAGCAAAAAACTTTCGTCATTTTTCTTTCATTTCCCCGCAAACTCGCTGAGCTTTGAGGAATCGAGCTTGTCAAACCCTTCAAGGAACCCGCAGAGCTCGCCCGCAATCTTCTTCACTCCGCCCGCTTCGTCAGATTCGATATTTAGCGGCATAAGCGGCTCGTGGAGCGAGAGCCTCAGCAGGAACCAGCCGTTCCCGTGATATTTGTCGAGATTAACTCTCACGCCCTCGAAGTTTGAAGGCGCAAGGCTCCAGCCCTCTTGCCCTTTCGCGTATTCGGTCAGTCTGTCGATGATGTCCTGCCCGTAGGGCTTGAAGTCCTCAAGCTTAAGGTCCATTCTGAACTCGCTGCTCTCGGCGGGCTCCCTGAGCTCCTTTATCAGCGACGAGAGCTCGTA
>CANQGQ010000057.1 GCA_947623305.1 uncultured Alistipes sp.
CTGTTTGGAATCCTTGATCACAATAATTCACTCGCAAAATGGCAGAAGAACCGTATTCTTCGCACTCTTTCGGTGGCGTGTGAGGCTCGCGGCACTGACGCGACGGGAATCGCATATAACACCGATGAGAGACTGACGATTTCTAAGAGAGATCTTCCAGCGCACAAAATGCGTTTTAAGGTTCCTGCCGACACTAAAGTCATTATGGGTCATACCCGTATGACAACTCAGGGTGCAGCAGAAATGAATTACAATAATCATCCATTCCCTGGCAGAGCTAACATTTCTTTTGCGCTTGCACATAATGGCGTGATTTATAATGACGAGGAAATTCGCCTTCAAAAAGAACTTCCCGATACCAATATCAAGACCGACAGTTATATTGCTGTCCAGCTTATTGAAAGCCAGAAAGAGTTGTCGTTCGAGAGCCTGAAGTATATGGCAGAACAGCTCCTCGGCAGTATGACCATCACGGTTTTGGACGCAAATGACAACTTCTATTTTGTCAAAGGCGACAATCCGATGTGCATTTATTACTTCCCCAAAAAGAGGGTTTACATATATGCGTCAACCGAAGAAATCCTCAAAAATGGGCTGAAAAAATCAGGCATAAGGCTGGGCAAATATGAAAAGCTTTCTATCAATAGTGGAGATATTCTGAGAATCAACAGCGTGGGCGGAATAAGCCGTTCCGTCTTCGACGATTCTGGGTTGTATGCTCGTTACTACAACCGTTACTATGGCGGATACGACGACTGGTATATGACTCCTACAGGTGATATTTCGCCGAGACTTGCGAGTCTCGACGATTTGGAGCGTCAGTACTATGAGGACTTGTCAAACTATGCATATGACGCTGGTTTTACTCCCGAAGATGTCAAGGCTCTGTTTGACGCGGGGTATTCGCTTGACGAGATTGCAGAGTATATGTTTGCGTAAATTTACAATTTTCATCAGGAGGTGATAGCAACGACAAAATTTGAGGAAATCGGGGTGGATCGCCAAATTGACAGTTGTAGTGAGTATGAGGCAGTCTGTCGTTTCAGACGTTCGTGCTTTTTATGTTGCCACCGAGGAATGAAAATTGATTGTGACGCTTGTGCGATTGCTCATGTGCATGACGAAGTCGTCACTTCTTTCCGAGAAGCGGCGGGAAAAGCCGCTGGTAAAAATGTGGCAGAAATCCACCCTGCCTAATAAGGGCGAGGTTCGATTCGCGAAAGCGATGGGGCGGTAAAATTCCGTCGGGCAGCAATGCCTAACGCTTATACCTATTGAGGTAAATTCAGTTTTAAATATAAAGGAGGACACTATGGGCGAAACAATAACTATCAAATCTGGGGATATCATTAAGCATAATGGTATCAATTTTGTTTTTCTGGGCAGGGTCGATGGTAATCTTCTGTGCGTAACGCGAAAGACAATAGGAAGTTATCCGTTCGATGATGTCCAGGAAAGGACAAATTTTTATCCCGATTCTTCTGTATGTACGGTGGTCAAACGGTTTGCCGAACAGCATCTTGACAGTAGAATTCTCGCGCCAATGGATATGGATTTAAGTCCATACGGCGAGTCGGGAGGCAGACATTTTACTGATATCTGCGGTTTGCTTTCTTCAAAGCAGTGCCAAAAGTATAAGAATTTCCTGCCGAACTGGCACAACCACGTTTGGACGCTCACTCCACTTGGTTCGGGCGGGCGGTCTCGCGGTGCGGAGGTGGTCGGCTGGGCGAGGTGGCGTGAGCTGCACTGCGGCTATGCGTGGTACAGTCATGGCGTCGCTCCAGCTTGCTTATTCGCATCTGAGCATTTAAAATTGCGCCGTGAGGCGCAGGGCATTGTCGTCGAGTACGACGATAGTAAGGAGGTATCTGAATGAGGCGAATAATAAGGAATGTTTTCGGATTTCTTATGGCGGTAATGCTGCTCCTTGCGTTTGTCGCCTGTATAACCTATGCGGACGACGAGTATATTGAGCGATATGCTCAAACCTATGAGGTATCTGCCGTGAACCGTTGACATTATTAAGGATATGTGATATAATCATCATATGGAGGCGATTACATTGTCAGAAAAGATTAAATTCGGGTATAACGCGGACTTCGGGTTTTTGTATAAAAAGCTGTCCATAATCAGCCCGAGCGTAATATCCATGATGGTATATGTGCCTGAATATATTGAGGCTTTAAAGGCTTCGTCCGAAACTCTTGACGACCAAACGGTATATAAAATTATAAAAACCACTTATAAAAAAATGCTTGCCGACGGTAAAGATAGCAGAAAGGCAAGATACATTATGACGAGGATTTCGAGAGAAGTTATGGGCAACAGTACCGCATGGCAAAATGACTAAGCACATATCCTTTAATTAAATCCGATACCGCCAAATATGGCGGTATTTTTATATCTACTGAACAGCAGCAACGTTGAGTTACTGCTGTTTTTTTATGCCAAAAAAAATAAATTAAGGAGGATTCATAATGGACATTGAAGAAATGGTATTTACCTATTATGCTCCCGAAGGAGATAATTCGCGGGAAAGCAGCGACGGCACCGCAGTTTGTTCAATTTGCGGTACCGTTCACGATATTTCGGAACTCTTATGGGTTGACGGAGAGTATGTTTGCAGCGAGTGCCTTGAAGAGAACACGGTATGTTGCTCAGATTGCGGTCGCAGAATACTCAAATCAAATAATAGTGGTTCTGAAAGCACTCCGCTTTGCAGAGAATGCTTTGAGGACTATTATGCGAGATGTGAGCTTTGCGGTGAAATAGTACCCGCCGATGAGTTAGTTGAAGTTTCAAACGGTGACATGATTTGCAGTCGTTGTGCTTCTGAGGAGACCGTGATTTGCGAGCGTTGCGGCGCAAGAGTATACACAGATGACGCAGAAAACTCAGATAATATGACGGTCTGCCGCTCTTGCTTCGATAATTATTACACGCGCTGTGAGAATTGCGACGCAATCATATCATATTCTGAAGCTTATACTGCACACGGGTGCGATTATTGCTGCGATTGCTATAATTCTTTGTTTACAAACGGAGGAATCCGCAACTATAGCTATAAGCCTAATCCGATTTTCTACGGTTCAGGGTCACGCTACTTTGGAGTTGAGCTTGAGATAGACAAAGGCGGCGAAGATGATGACAACGCAAACGATTTAATGGATATCATAAATGCCGACGATAAACTTATTTATTGCAAGCACGACGGATCTCTAAATAACGGCTTTGAAATCGTTACTCATCCTATGACTCTCGATTTTCATATGCACCGTATGCCGTGGGCAAAACTCGCGAATAAAGCGATATCTATGGGATACAGATCTCATCAGCCAGGCACTTGCGGGCTTCACGTTCACGTTAATCGCGATTCATTTGGTGATACGTTGGACAAACGCGAGGGTAATATAGCTCGTGTTCTGTATATCGTCGAAAAATATTGGGGCGAAATGCTGAGGTTTAGTCGTCGAACCGAAGCTCAGCTTAATCGTTGGGCGGCAAGGTACGGTTATAAGGACAGCCCGAATGAGTTTATCGACCTTGTAAAGAACTACGGCGAGGGTAGATATTCGTCTATCAATCTTTGCAATAGTAATACCATTGAGTTCCGCATTTTCCGAGGAACGCTCAAGTATAACACTATAATTGCTACTTTGCAGCTTGTAAATCATATCTGCGATTTAGCAGTTACCGCCTCTAATGAAACCATTCATTCTTTGACGTGGTCGTCGTTCGTGCTTGATTACTGCACTGAGCCTGAGCTTATACAGTACCTGAAGGAGCGTGGTATTTACGTCAATGAGCCCGTAGAAAGTGAGGAAGAAATATAATGTGCTGCCTTTTTGGAATATTGGATTACAAGCATTCTCTCAGTAATAAGCAAATGACCCGCATGCTCAATGTTCTTTCAACGGCGTGTGAGGCGAGAGGTACTGATGCGACGGGCATTGCGTATAACAGCAATGGCAAACTTGCTGTATACAAAAGACCCCTCC
>CANQGQ010000058.1 GCA_947623305.1 uncultured Alistipes sp.
AGCTGCAAAATGCTGTTTTTAAGCTCCGAAGGTGTCATTTGCCGCCTCCCAAAATCGCCGCGATGTCCGAAAGCACCCTATCAATCTCCGCGTTGAGCGAGGCGCGCTCCTCCTGATAACGCTGAATCAGGTCTGTCGGGTCGAGTATCTCCTCCTCGGCGTGAGGGTAGCCGCAGAGGTCGAAATTATAGCCGAACTCCTCCGAAAGCTGCTCGCGGGAGTATTTTTTCGCCTTGTCCGAGCCGTCCTCGGTGATCTCCCTGCGGTTATCCCACCACTCGATCACGGGAGCGAAATGCTCGGGTTTCATCGGCTTTGTCTTTGAAAAATGCTTATAGCCCTCGGGCATATCGAGGCGGTAGAACCACGTTTCCTCGGTGGGCTTTGTGCGGTCAAAGAACAAAATGTTCGTCGTGATAGACGTATACGGCGAAAACACGCTGCCCGGCATACGCACAATGGTGTGAAGATTGAATTCCGAGAGCAATTTCTTTTTGATGTTTATTTTTGCATTGTCGGTGCCGAACAAAAATCCGTCGGGCAAAATCACCGCCGCCCTGCCGTTTTCTTTGAGGCGATACATTATCACTGACATGAAAAGGTCGGCGGTCTCGCTCGATGCGAGGTCATCGGGGAAATGATTCTTGACCTCCGCCTTTTCGCTCCCGCCGTAAGGAGGATTCATCAGAATGACCTCAAACTTGTCCTTTTCGGTGTAGTCCAAAACGTCGCGCAGCAGCGAGTTGTCGTGATAAATTTTCGGCACGTCGAGGTCGTGAAGCAGCATATTCGTTATGCAAAGCATATACGGAAACTGCTTTTTCTCAACGCCGTAGACCGATTCGCTTCTTGCTGAGTTGTCACCCGTCGTGACGATCTGTTTGTCAAGCTCTTTGAGCCAGCTTGTGATGAAGCCGCCCGTTCCGCAGGCAAAGTCAGCCATATGCTCGCCGATTTTCGGTTTTATCATCTTCGCCATAAAATCGGTGACGGCTCTCGGGGTGTAAAATTCGCCCGCCGAGCCTGCGCTTTGAAGCTCTTTGAGGATAGATTCATAGATTTCCCCGAAAGCGTGACTTTCCTCATAATCCGAAAGGTCGAGCTCGTCGATGATGTTTATTACCTGCCGAAGCAGTACGCCGTCTTTCATATAGTTATTAGCGTCGGCAAAGGTCGTCTGAACGATAGCCTTTTTGATAGGAGTATTCGCGTCGACGTTAAGACCCCGAAGCGTCGGGAAAAGGGTATTGTTTACAAAATCAAGGAGCTTGTCGCCCGTCATCGCGCTGCCCGATTTATCGTCGTGCGCCCAGTTTGCCCAGCGGCAATTATCGGGGATAATCGAGGCATAGCCGTCGTCCGACCATTCCCAGTCCTGCTCCTTGGCGTCGTAGACTTTAAGGAACAGAAGCCAAGCTATCTGCTCGATTCTCTGCGCGTCGCCGTTGATTCCCGCGTCGTTTCTCATAATATCCCGAAGTCTTTTTACAAATCCCGAAAGGTTGCTCATAATTTAACCTGCCTTATAAATTTCTTCTTCAAGCTCTTTTACCGCCCTGAGATAGCCGTCCTTGCCGCCGAAATACGACGCGATTTTAGCGGGCTTGCCGTATTTCACAAACGGGTCGAGCTGTAAAATTTCCGTCTTTTCGATTTCATATACCCCGAGGTTCATATACTTGTCGAGCAAAGCCTCCAAGACCTCTTTGGCAACCCCGCTGTATCTGCTCAAGAAATCTCGCTTTTTAACGCCGTTTGCGCGCTCTCGCCTTGTAAGCGGCTTGCGGTCGTATGCAACATGGCAGATAAAGTCAAAGTCGTCAACGTCATACATGCCCTGCTCCGCTTTCATCGCTTCAAGGTCGATTCCCTGCTCCTTCAAAAGGTCGCGGACAGCCTCTTTCTTCTCCTCCGCACTCCACTTCTGAATGAAGTTGTCGAGCGAGGCGTATTGCCCCAAAATGTTTGATTTTGTGTAATCAACAATGCTTTCCTGCCGCAGCAGCTTGCCGCCGGCGTCATAGACCGATACCGATTTTCCGAGGACCTCAACCCTGCACCCGTTTCTGTCAACGATAGGTTTCGGGTTATCTTCGGTAGGAGCAGGCGGAAGATCTGGGTCGCCGCCGTCCTGATTTGGCAAGCGGTTGGGGTCATAACCGTCGTCCTGAATGATGTCGCCGTCCCAAGCGGGATCGGCAAACAGCCTTGTCACATTGCGAAAATCCATTACCGTAAAGGACATTTTGCCCTCGTTTTCGCGGATTCTGGTGCCGCGCCCGATTATCTGCTTGAACTCGGTCATCGAATTGATCATCTCATCAAGAACGATGAGCTTTGTCATCTTGCAGTCCGCGCCTGTCGAAAGCAGCTTCGATGTGGTAGCGATTACAGGATATTTCGCTCCGACGGAGATAAAATAGCTCAGCTTGCTTTTGCCGTATGTATCCGAGCCCGTGATGCGGACAACATAATCGGGATTTTCTTTCACCATGTCCGAATTGAGATTACAAAGCGCAACTCTCATACGCTCAGCATGGTCCTCGGTCGCGCAGAACACGATGGTTTTCTGCATTCTGTCGGTGCTTTTCAGATAATTTGTTATCTCCCTCGCAACCTGATATGTGCGGTCCTCAAGGACGATGTTATAATCGTAATCACTGTTTGTATATATCCTATCCTCGATCTCGTTGCCGTATTTGTCTACCTGACCTTTTAAAGGTCGCCAGCCCTCGCCGATGTCCGTCTTGATGTTGACGACGCGAAAAGGCGCAAGGAAGCCGTCCTCGATTCCCTCGCGCAGACTGTATGTGTAAACAGGCTCGCCGAAGTAGTCGATGTTTGAAATATACTTTGTTTCCTTGGGCGTTGCAGTCATTCCGATTTGCGTTGCTGATGAGAAATATTCCAAGATCTTTCTCCAGTTGCTGTCCTTTTTGGCAGAACCGCGGTGACATTCGTCTACGATGATAAGGTCAAAGAAATCCTTCTGAAACAGCTTAGCAAAGCGAGCGACCGCTTCATCGCCGTTCTCCTCGTCGTCCGATTCCTCATTTCCCGAAAGCTGTTGGTATAAAGAAAAATAGACCTCGTGCGATGTGACGGTTACGGGGTCGTCCTTGGAAAAATTAATTTTATGGATCGTCTTTTCAAGCGGCTTGAAGTCCTGCTGAATGGACTGGTCTACCAGAATATTTCTGTCCGCAAGATACAGAACTTTCTTCTTAAACCCGCTCTTTAAAAGCCGATAAACTATCTGAAAAGCGGTATATGTTTTGCCTGTACCCGTCGCCATTACAAGTAAAAGACGGTTCTGACCCTTTGCAATCGCCTCGACGGTGCGGTTTATTGCTTTTTGCTGATAATATCTCGGCGCGTATGTAGTCTGGCTTGTATAATACGGCTGACTAATCACGGTTTTCTCGGCGTCAGATATTCCCTGACCCTCGTTAGCACCAACTTCCCAACGTGAGGTAAGCTCGTCCATAGACGGAAACTCGGCCAAAGAAAGCTCCCGCTCCTTGCCTGTTAAAAAATCATGCTCATAAAACCCGTCGCCGTTTGAACTGTATGCAAAAGGAATATCCATCATCGCGGCGTAGGTCATAGCCTGTTGAAGTCCGAACGAAACAGTGTGGTTGTTGTCCTTTGCCTCGACGATGGCAATAGGTTTGTTATTGCTGATATAGAGGACATAATCAGCCTTTTTCGGTTTTTCCCTGACTGTGATATTACCCCGAAGATTTATCCGCCCGTCGGTGATTTTTGTTTCCATCGTAACGAGCCCGAGATTCCACTTCGCGGCAATAGCGGGAGTGATGTATTGGAGCTTTATATCTTCTTCTGACATCTCTTTTTTGGATAAAACAGTGCTCACAAACAAACCTCCTAAAATTTAATAAATAATGAGATACTTTTTTGTAATTATATCACATTTATTGTCG
>CANQGQ010000059.1 GCA_947623305.1 uncultured Alistipes sp.
GGGAAAGCGATACGAAAAAGTTGCCAGCCTGTATTTGTCGACCGTTATTAAGTAACTTGTTCCGGAGTTTATAATAAACAGGCAAATGATGTGAGCAGGCTGGCAACTTGAGAAAAATGCTTATCAAATAAAATATCGTGCTATCCGAGAATAATTTTTGCAAAAATAACGATATTTTTACAAAACATAATATATCAAAAGAGAAACAGGATTGCTTTTCTTCGAGCTTGGCCTGAGTTTGCCCGTTACACGCCTCGCCCTCGGAAATATGCAGTCCTGTTTGAAAATCGAAAAGGAGTGCAAAACAAATCGGATCGACCGAAATGTTTCGCACTCCTTACTCACAATACGAAACAACTTTTACTAATTTTCGCGGTCAACGGAGAGTAAACGATTTTTCTATTGTGAGCTGAATTGACCCGTCGTTCGGGTATATGTTGCTTCATTACGGAGCGGCAAGCGTTTCCGCACCGCATTGTACACATCGCGGATATGCTCGGCCTATCATCGGTAGCGAGTTGTATGTTCGTTGAAATTCGGGATGCGCTGACCATAACTTATGTGAAGTTAATTGTTGGTGATTGCGCCCGCAGAATAAAAAAGGGGCGCGGTATCAACTCCTTCATCGTAGGTCTTGGAGAAACCTTTAACATGGAAGCTGTCCTGCGCCCAGCCTGCCCTGCTCGAACAAGAGCAGGACAAAACTGGGACTGACAACCATTATACCATGCTAAACATCCTCTAATGAGGTCTCCAAGTTTACGATGAAGTATAAAGAGTTGTTTACCCTTTTGTATGTCCGTCGGCCATGCCGAATCGTCGATATTCCGTTTCATAATCCACCTCATTTCTTTTAAGCGGCACCCGCCGCCTCCGTCGGAAACATTTGTGGATTATTTACAGAGCCATAGGCAAATATAATCATATTTATGGATTCTGCAAAACGCAGTTCCGGAAATTTTCATAAATTTGTATTATGAAACGAAGTATCCGATTTTTACCGCCAAATAAACGACAGGATTTGCAACAACTTGTCGATTTAATTCGCGAGCATATAAAACAGGTCGAAATGATTATTCTGTTCGGCAGTTATGCGAGGAACGAATATGTCGATTACGACCAGCGAATCGAATTCGGCGTTCCGACCTACTACATGAGCGATTATGATATTGTAATTCTGACACGGAAGCCGATCGGAACCATAGAATCTTCACTTTACGAGAAAATCAAGGATCGTTTCTTCGAAGACAAAAACCGTCCATTCCATACCCACCCGCAGATCGTCAACTACGGCATCGACGATTTCAATTATGCTATCTCGAAAGCCCATTATTTCGAGACGGAGATTAAGGATCAGGGCGTTATTCTGTATGATTCGGGAGCATATAAGTTGGCTCGACGACAACAACTGAATTTCAAGGAGATCAAGGAACGGGCGCAAAGATATTACGACGACAAATTCGGCCGGGCTTTGAGTTTCGTCCGATGTGCAAAACACGATATAGATGACGGTGATGCTTTAATGGCTTCGTTCCATCTGCATCAGGCGGCTGAAAATTTCTTACGCACGATACCGATGGTTTTCATCCTCTACGGCCATAAAAGCCACGACTTGTCCGAATTGATGAACGCCGCGAAGAAACATACGACCGAATTTTATAAAACATTTCCACGAGATACGGAGGAGGAAAAGCGTTTGTTCGATTTGTTGCAACGCGCTTATATCGAATCGCGCTACAATCCTGATTTCGAGATTACAAAAGCCGACATCGATGCTCTTTTACCCAAAGTCGAAGAGCTTCGCAACATCGTGCAAACCGTTTGTCGCGAACGTATCGCCTACTACGACAGCCAAATCAAGAAGTAGCCATGACCCAAAAGCAAGCCATACAACTTTTCGAGGAACGCAAAGTACGCACGGTGTGGGATGACAAAGCCCAGAAATGGTATTGTTCCATCATCGACGTAGTGGCCGTCCTGACCGACAGCCCCGACCCCAAACGTTATTGGAGCGTATTGAAAACCCGAATAAAAAAGGAAGCGGGATACGAAGGTACTACAATTTGTAGTACCTTGAAGATGCCTGCTGCCGACGGCAAGATGCGCATGACGGATGTCGCAGATACGGAGCAGCTTTTCCGTCTCGTGCAATCCATTCCCTCGCCCAAAGCCGAGCCGTTCAAATTGTGGCTGGCCTCGTTGGGCCGCGAGCGGTTGGAGGAGATCGACGATCCCGAAATCGGCATCGACCGCATGTTGGAGTATTACCACCGCAAGGGCTATTCAGAGAGTTGGATCAACCAGCGTTTGAAATCCATCGAGGTACGCAAGGAGCTGACCGACGAATTGGAGCGTCGCGGTGTGAAGAAAGGACAGGAATATGCTACACTGACCGACATCATCACGCAAGGTTGGTCGGGCATGACGACACGGCAGTACAAGCAGTACAAAGGTCTGAAAACCGAGAGCCTGCGCGACAACATGACCAACCTCGAATTGGTGCTCAACATGCTTGCCGAAGCAACGACGACCGAAATTTCCAAAGAGAAGAAGCCTCGCACGAATGCTGCCAACCGAGCCGTAGCTGCACAAGGTGGTCGCATTGCAGGCAATACGCGCCGTGAAATCGAAGCCCAAACGGGCAAAAAGATCGTTTCGCGTCTGACAGCCGGACAAGCATTGTCAGTGAAAAAAAACGAACGAATCGAATCGGGAAAAGAGGATGAATGAACCTGCTCGCAGGGAAGGAATCACAAGCGTTTGCGCTTCACCCTTTTCCGTCGTTTTTTGATTTGTTGTTGTTCTTCTTCTTCAAACCCGCGTATATCTGCCAATTCCAATACGGCTTCTATCGGGTTGAAAGCGGTTGCTCTATCGGTGTTGGTCGGTCGAAGCTGTTCATCGTAAGGCATCTCGTTTTGACCGACCGAATAGCGTTCGTCGAATACATTCGCCGAGAACTCTTTCCCCAGCCGCGAGCCATTCGCTACGATGCGTTCTTCGTGGTCGATGAATGTCGTTCCATAAATACGCCCTGCCGGATTGATGCGGAATATCGCTTCGATACCGTCGTCTTTGAGCATCTGTTGGAATTCCGACAGGGTATCGCAACATTTTATCGCCTTTCCGACGGCATGTCGGGTGTGGTCGAGTGCACCTTCGGACTTGATTGCCGTTTTCGACCGGCAGTAGTATTTTTGCAGGGCTTCATACCCGATGTCCTTACCCATACGGCTCGATTTGAAAGGCGTTCCGACGCCGTATCCGTCGTCGGTCAGTGCCCCGTAGATGATGCCGGCATAATCGCGTCCGGCGATCGTTCCCGTCTGTTCTTCGACCGACACGTTGAATGTTTCCAGCAGCGTGCGGAACTCGCCGTAGGAAGCGCATTTGTAATTGCGCAGGCACGATCGCACGACGGACGAAATCTGCTGTTTGACGTTGCCTGCTCGATAGTCCACTTTCCGCAGTCCCGGTTTATCGGCCTGTTCCTCGCCTTTGACGGCTGGGTGCAGGCCGTATTTCTGTTCCAATGAACGAAGTATCTGCATCGACCGTCGCGCCTCGAAGTCATGCGGAAGTTTTCTCCCTTCGGCATCCACACGCAGCGATACGATATGCAGATGTTCGCGGGCGATGTCCCGATGTTTGAAAACAATGTAAGGTTGCTCGCCGTAACCCATGCGTTCCATATATTCGCGGGTTATTTCGCCCAGCAGGTCGTCGGTCAGCCGGTCTTCCGGCGAGGGATTGAGCGACGCATGGAATACCGTGTTGTTCGTTCTGCGATTCGCTTGCAGGTAGGGCATGAAACTCTCCATGCAGGCATCGACATCCAACCGGCCGTTCCGGTCATAGGGGTTCAGCATCTTCTGAAATAGGGACACCTCCGCTTCGCCTTTATCGACCTTCTCCTTGTTGTAGTGGAG
>CANQGQ010000060.1 GCA_947623305.1 uncultured Alistipes sp.
CGGTATTCCCCGCTGTCAAGGTCATAAGAGCAAAGATATAAGCCTGCTAAAGAGGTCTCTTTGCCGTCCTCATCATAGTTAGTCTCTTGGGTGCCGAAATAAAGGGTGCTTCCCACGACAAAACGCCTGCCATAGTCCGGCGAGGTGCGGTCTTTTATCTCAAGCACCACTGTTCTGCCCGTACCGTCAACATTTGCTTTCATCAGCTTTGTGACATAATTAGCCTTGTTGCCGTTCATTGTCACTTCTCTGTCAAAATAATAGATATTGCTGCCGTAGATAAAAGCGCCGTTCGACATACCGTATGATGAGCATTCATCGGGGCTTTGATGGGTACAGTTCGGCTTTGAGCAGATAAGCGTCAACTGCATTGTGGTAAAGTCGATAAAATTCAGCCTTTGAGAACTGTCGAGATAAAGCTCGCCCGTATTGCAAATGCAGGTTCTGTCAGCGACTTTCAACACTTCGCCGTTCCCCGAGACGGGAGCTTTCCCGCAGGAGCAGAGCATTACCGCTGCCGAAACGATGACCAAAAATATCCTTTTCATTGTTTACCGCTCCATTCCGCATACTGTCTGTTCACGTCGTCAATTATTTCCTGCAAGCCTGCGTCAAAGAGCTTTTCTCGGTATTTCTGCACGGTTTCGTCAAAGTTATCACCCGTGACCTCGTCCGAAAAATCACTCACATAATTCGCAATCTCCAATAGCTTATCATGAAAGCCGCGCTTGTCAATCCTGAACGCCAAAGCGTCATCAGGCTCGGCGTTCTCAATGCCGTTTCTCAGTCTTTCGGGCAGATCCTTCGGCTGCGAAGTGCTCGGCAGACAAATCAGGCTGTTTGCAAAGGCCGGTTCACCCCAGATATTATAGGTGTTGTCAGCCCTGCCGTCAACGATGTTATAGTCCTCGCCCTCGATTCCGTATGTAAGAAGATTGTTGAGATATGGGTCGGTAAACACCGTTGCCAAAAGATCGAACGCCTTGTCCGGCGTCTGTGATATAGGCGTTACGCCGCTGCAATACCATAGTCCCTTCAAAGTGACGCCGTCCGTCTGAATATCCCTTATATACCCTTCAATATCCTCATCGGGCAGCACTTCTCTTGACACTTTTGCAAAGATGTTCTCGCCGGTCGTTTCAAATCCTCCTGCTCTGAGCTCGCATACCGTTCTTATCCGGTCTAAATATTCCCGATTATCGAATATACATTTAATCTCATTTGCTTCGCTGTCCCAATAAAGAGGAAGCTCCAGATTTCTTACGTTTGTAAAGTTTACGATGCTCTCAAAATGCTGCGGAAGCACAAAGGCAAGATTTTCATTTGATTTAATCTCCTCAAGTATATCAAGTTGTTCAAGAGGCGATTTCTCGGTGTCGTAATTATATTTTAGAGCAATCTCCTCGTTATAGTCAAATATATAATCCAAACCGACTATGTCAAGCGGGTTTCCTACCGCAAATATTCTGTCGCCGTCGCCGCAGGCTTTCCAGTAGTTTTCGGGCATAAGCGAGTAGAGTTCCTGCCCGATATCCGTGTTCAAAATATAGTCGCTGATGTCTGAAAAGAATCCGTAAAATATCATATTGTCAAGACTTGCGCCGGAAATTAAGTCAATGTTCTCTCCCCATTCCTCAAGCGATGTTCTCCAGTATTGAACTCCGTCAGCGAGAGCCGGAGTGAAAAACACCGCGTAGTCCTTACCAAGGCTGTCGAGATAGGCGTTGACCTCAGTGGCCCTCACCGATTCGGCAAGCCCGAAGAACGGATACACCGCCCATGTCAGCACGGTTTTTTCGGGATACGCCGCCTGAACGTCGTCATAGGTAAGAGCGGTAGTTTCCGAAGTGATAACAGCCGCTTCGCTGACCGGCGGCGATGTCGTTTCCGAAGCTTCGGAGCCGGAAGAGCCCGAAGTCGTGAACAGTCCCGCCATGACGTTTTCAGTCTGTTCCGGTTCAGGCTCAGACTGAGCCTTTGCGCAGGAAGAAAGCAAAAGCAGGGCAGACATGATAATGGCAAGCAGTCTTTTCATGATAATCACCTCAAATTACATTTTCACATTTTATTTTAACATACTCTGCTCTCGCAGTCAATCTCATCGTCACATTCGGTTGATCATTCATATACAATACACCTAAAAGCAACACATACCTATTGCAAATAGGTATGTATTGCAATCATTATTAGTTGTTGAGGTGGAATGTAGCAGATTGTCCGTCGCATCTTCCAGTATGGGTAGATGAAATGCTAACCCATCTTCCGGATTCATTACTTATTGATGGCGTTGTGCAACCGAATTGACCCCCACATCCGTTACCGGTTGTTTTTAATTCAGTTTCTGAACCGGACGGATAATATGTAGCACTTATAGACGCAGAAGCGCTACAGCCAACAGTAGTCGGAACAGGGCCTAAAGAGGTAGACGCAGATGCGCTTGAACTATCCCAGGTCAGACGCCCTGTTATTACAGCGCCATTACCTAACGTTACGGTTTGAGATACAGGGCTTGTTGCAGCTAAAACAGTGATAGTTAAAGTTGCAATCAATAGCGCAGATGAAATCAAACCAACTAACAATTTTTTAAATTTCATATTGTACCTCCGTTATTATAAATAGTATTATGTTAATAAGCAAAAAGTCTTAATCATAGGTGCACCAATATGAAAGGACGTTGCTTAAAACATACATTTTTCTACATTATGTAAAACAAAGTTTTACATAAGCTTCCAATTAATTCCACCGTTGTTTTTCAACTTATTCTTAAATGTGAGTATAACACATAAGCACGGAAATGTCTATATCATTTTGCGAAAATTTATTTTCACGAAATGATATAGTCAAAAGAAAAAATCCATGGTATAATCATCATAAATCTATCTTTAGGAGGAACCCATATGAAATCAAAAAAATTCAAACTTCTTTCAGCACTGCTATCATTGATGGCCGTCCTCACGGTAGTAACCGCAGTACCGGTTCCCAACGATACGGTTTTGGAAACTCGGGATTTTACTCAAGAAGAATCCTTCGAGGGGAATTATGATATTTCGCTTATGTGCGATGAAGATGCCTCAGAAATATTAGGTGATTAAAACTATATTCTCATTAAAATTATCTATTAAAAATTTTTTCAGTTTTTCAAGAAATTCTGGTCTCTCTTCAAGTGCAAGTGATAGGCAATATGATTTTATAGCAGCTTGCTTTGCCGTCTTAAGATCGTCTTCGCAATTTCGCCTTACTGATGCCCATGCTAAATTATAATAGGTAAGAGACAATTGGTCTGTTCGATGATAAGTTTTCATTAAGTTGATACATTGTTTGCAAACATCAATGCACTCGTCATATCTTCCGGAAAGCCCAAGGAATTTTGAAAGATTGTACATTATGGTAGGAAGCGCGCGCATGGATTCGCTGATGTCTAATACGTCGTGCTCGTAAAAGTCCTTTAAGTGATAAAGGACTTTTATTGTGTAATCGGTCTTTCCCATTTCGGAATAAATGATGGCGATATTGTTAAGAGCCGTAGCTTCTTCGTATGTAATAATTCTCGGCAGATTGCTGGCGCCATAGTCTGGGTGGGTCAAACGTATAGCGCTTTCGAGCTTGTTGAGAATTTCTTTACTCGTAAAATCTTTTTTATAAAAAACAGTGTGCATAACTTCATAAAACTGCCGGTCGCTGACCGAGAAAAAATCTTTATATTCGCCGAGCTTTGCAAACAGCTCCCTTGCGCCCTCGCGGTCGCGGGTGTTGTAAAGTTGCCGGATTTTCACCTGCAACCGAGTAATCTCAAACTCCTCTCGGCTTGCGGGCAGAAGCATCAGCGCGTCGGAATATCCGAGCCGCTGTAGTAGCGATCTCAGAGTATTTCCATGAGGAACATGACTGCCGC
>CANQGQ010000061.1 GCA_947623305.1 uncultured Alistipes sp.
TTTTCGATTGCTTTCGCTCATTTGAAGCATTAACCCATGAATTTTTTGATAATCTTCCTCAATTGATAAATCTGCTCCGAACAAATACCCTGCATCTAAACTGAGCTTTGTAATTATCAACTCTAATGTGTCGACTTTGGGACGAGTAACTCCTCTTTCCAACTGCCCTACAAACGCCGTTGACTTCTCAATCATTTCAGCTAACTGTTCCTGTGTAATGCCCATTTCTTTTCGTCTGCGTTTTAATTCCTCAGCAAGTCGTTGTTGAAACATTTCTTTCCACCTCGCAGATATACTATGTAACAGTATATCCTATTTGGAAAGAACATTAAATTAAGTAATGCTTCTATTATAACATAGTAACGCTATGATTTCAATAGTGAATTTTACCGCTTACGTCTCTAAAACGACCACTTACGACAAAAGCATTGTTTTTGTCGGTGATTTCTGGGATAATGATTATAAAGGAAGTGGTAATATGACAAAAAAACTTTCAGAATTTTTTGCTAATTTTTTGGTAGATACAGGCGCTGCCGCCCCAGATAAACGAGCAGTTATTCTGTTTGGAATGGAATTACTGCTTTCATCAATTATTAGTATACTCATTATTGTTGCTATATCCATTACTTTCGGGTTTCCATTTTTGTGGTTGCCGTTTTTGTTGGCGTTCATTCCGCTCAGAACTACAGCCGGAGGATACCACGCCGCCACCCATACCGGGTGTAACATAACTTTTGCTATTGCATATATCATTTGCATTGTAGTTTGCAAATATGTGGAGATACAACCAATCACTTATATAATTATATCTGTCATAGCTTTAGTGACGATATTGCTGTTTTCACCCGTAGAAGCTATTAGCAAGCCGCTTAATGAAGCAAGAAGACTTACGAACAGAGTGAGAAGTATAGTTATTATTACAATGTTTACCATAGCTTCGGTGATTGTATGGCTACTGTCAATACATCACATCGGAATCCAAATGTTTTATTTAGGTGTTTTTGCTGCAATGGTTTCACAGATTGCGGCATTAATAATAAACTATAAAGGAGAAAACAAAAATGAAAGCAAAGTTTAGCAAAATAATCTTCAAACTTTCGGGCTTGGTTGCAGGATTGGCAGTGCTTTTGGCAATCAGCAATGTCAACTCGACTTGTATGTTTGCGTCGTACCAGCCTGATGTTCCGGAAGAACTAAAGTAACGACAACAAGAAGCCTCTTTCATTGCTTTTGAATGAGGCTTCTTGATTTGTTAAAACTCCATTTCCTATAATCCAGACGCACGACGCAGCGATTATAGCAGAATATGAGGTGTATATGAACAAAAGTATCTTCCCCGAATCCCGTTGGCTCATTTGCCCTTGCTGCAAAAACAAAACAAAAACCGCATTAAAAACACCACCTTGAAGGTAATGTCTGTATTATAGCATATTTATTTTTATTTGTCAGCTGTTTTTCGTTAAAACGCCTAAACTCAAGGTAAATAAAGCAACGAATTGAGATAACGGAAATCTTGGAGATTTGAAAAATTTACAATAGCGAGGCAACAGATTGTATCTTTATACACTTAGGCATCAGAGATAGATTCCGATAAGGTGGACATTGCGGGAAATTTAGATTGGACTATTGAAAGAAGTATCTATACCAAAGCCGATTTTGCCGCTAAAGATATCATGCTGTCGATTATTGATGCAATGGAACAGGCTACAGCAGAGAACTCATCACAGAACGCAAGGCAGCAGTCAGCGGAGATTATTGAATCCATGCAAGCTGCTTTACAAAATGCCATCTCATCGTTAGATACACAAATCGCGGATGCAGATGCAAGCGTTACACGGGCAGAAGATTCCCTGATAAGTACACAGGATAGACTTAAAATGCACCAGACGGTACAGATTTAACGCCTTACCAAAACGCCATAAATACGGCAGCTCAGGCATATGAAGCAAGTATCACAAGGCAAAGCGAGCTTGTAAAGCAGCGTCAAGATTATCAGATTGCCCTTCAGCGTACAGTTTATTATTCCAACATATTAGATATGTCTGAGGAAGGTATGTCCAGTTACTCTATGGGTTCAAATCTCCGTGAAATCCAGCAGGAATTATTTAGAACGAGTCCTGATTCTGACAGGATGATGACGTTGGCGATGGAGATGTTTGAACGTTTACAGAGTGCCGTAGATTTGAAGGAAGATGAAACTGAGAACGAATATCAAACATTCTTTTCTATATTAGTTTGAATAAATCAATTAGAATTCCTGATAAATGCCAATTTTACTTGCTTTTCAACCAAAGATTGCATAATTATTGCTATAACTCGTAGGAAATGCTAAAATACACACAGTGTTTTGGTCATCTGAAAACAGACGACAGATTACATTTGTTTTGCCTGACGATGCTTGGAGCAAAGCACTTGGTGAAATAAAAGGAATTTTGATATGAGAAGCAAAAGCCAGATGTTCAACACAGAGCTATGCCATAGCGGAGGTACATAAAATGAACGATGACTCGAAAGACTCACGGTGGATACACTGTCCAATATGCAGGGGCAAGACAAGGACTAAAGTCTATGAAGATACAGCTCTTGTGAAATTCCCACTGTACTGTCCGAAGTGTAAAAAAGAAACAAGAATAGATGTCATACAATTCAAAATGGTAATCAGTAAATGAGCCTGACGCAAAAAGCGCGGAGCCGATTTCTACCACCATTCGGTGGAGAAGTCGGCTCATTTTTAGGGCGTGTTGACGCTAAACCGGTTACGCGTCCTTTCGGCAGATTTTTGCCATGGCTTCGTTAAAAATCCTTGCCAGACACAAAGTATGCCTGCGGATTTTTGTCTTGCCCTGACAAAAATCATCTCGTAAATCCGCGCAACGCCTCAGCTTCACCCCGCCCTAGATATGTAATGCGTTTTTTTCACGGTATGCGGTGAGCATGGCTTGAAAAACAGGTATCAATGCGGCAGCTTCTTCCTCGCTACATTGCTCTATCAATAGCCTAAGCTGACGAATAGCAGGCGTTTCCCTGAATATTTCGGGATAGAAGATTTCCCGTACGTCAATATTTAAAGCGCGTATCAGCGGGAACAATACTTCCATCTTTGGGTTTCCCTTATAGTTTTCAATGTTCAAAACGGTGCGGGAGTCTACATCTGCCGCCTCCGCAACCTCGTTTTGGGTAAGACCTAATCTTCCGCGCGCACGTTTTACGGCGTCACCTAACGGACGAGAGTATTCTGTCATTACAATTCACCTCAAATATATTCTACAATACACTGCAACGTGATTGTATTCGACATGATTCACTAATTATATGTATCAGAATACATATAATTGAGAGGGGGGTCGATATGCTGAAAATCGAAAACAATATCAAAAGTCCTTCACAGGTGTATTTCAATGTCCTATCATGTCAGAAAACAGCCGTATATCTGTATTGGCGTTCACTTATAACAGGAATTTCATTACCGTGCCCATCTGCTTCGTGCAGACGGGTGCTTTTTTATGCCGTTTTTCTGTTGGCTGTCAATTACCGCCGATTTGCCCAAAGGGAAGCTTTTTAATCGGACAAAAGGGGTCGTTATGGGACACATATAAATATTTTTTTATTTTTTTCTTGGGGTATTCGTCCAAAACGGCATTGGTTGCCGTTTTAGTATTGAGAATAGATGACAATATCCACCAATTTTTGCAAATGCAAAAGGAG
>CANQGQ010000062.1 GCA_947623305.1 uncultured Alistipes sp.
TTCTGAACGCCCTCGACGGGCAGCAGCGGTTTGCCGTCGCCCTCGTAGACCCAGCCCTTGCGGGTCTCCAAAAGCTCCTCGAGCCCTTGAGAGAGCCTGCGCTCGGCGTATTCCTTTTTCTGCACTCCCGAGACCGCAACGACGTGGTCGCGGTCGAAGATGACGACCGGCGCCGACCCGAGCTTATGGATCACCTCGGCGGCAGAGCCCGCGTTCTCTGACATCTCGCTTATCGGCGAGTATTTTTTGAAAATGACCTCGCCTTCGCTGTTGGTGTATATCTCCAGCGGGTCGCCCTCGCGGATCCGCATAGTTCTTCTGATCTCCTTGGGTATAACGACCCTGCCGAGGTCGTCTGATTATGTCAAGTAGGTGCAAAAAATTTTTTTAATTTCAGATTTGCACCTAAACGGTCGCCGCTGATCCGACCGTCATATCGTGGAATTTCCAAATAATCTCGATGGACTTTGCATCATAGACGAGGACCTTCTCCACAGCATCATATAAGTGCTCTTTAAGCTGCTCGTCGGACAAACCGCAAAAACGGTTTACTTCCTCCTGACGCTCGGCTGTTGCGCTCTGGACGTTCATCTGTTCAAGCTGACGCTCACACTCCACAAGCTGTTCTTTTATGTCGGCTTGCTTTTTAGTCAGCGTTTCCTTAGCGGCAAGGTATTCCTCCGCAGTCATGCTGCCCTCGCGGTACTGTCCATAGAGATTAAACTTCTCGCTGTCGATAACTTCTATCTGCTTTTTGAGCGTGGACAGCTTTGCAACCGTTTCACCAAGCTTTGACTGCTCCTTTTGAGCTTTCTTTGTGCGTTCTATTCTGACGAGCTGAACCTGTTTTTTCAGCGCCTCAAAGATAATCTCCTCAAGCTCGGTCTTGCGACGGCGAACATTTTCACAAGGACTGCTGTCGTGGTATCTGTGGGAGGGGCAGGCAAAGACTGTTCCGTTTGCCTTTTCAAGCTTTGCCCCACAGTGAGCGCAGAAGTATACCCTGTCGGTTAAGTCGTGACTGTTGTATGTGCTTTTCTGCCGTCTGCGAATCGCACCGAGAGCTGCGTCGTATTCCTCTTTGGAGATTATCGGAGGGTGGGCGTTTTCCTTGATGTACCATTCGCTCCTGTCGGTTTTACGTTGGCATTTGTCGCGAATATGTCGACTTTCGCGGGTGTGATTTACCATCGTTCCTGTGTACTTGATGTTCTCAATCATGCCGAGAATTAACGTATGCGTCCACTGCGGTGCTTTGTTTCGCTGAACGGCGAGCTTTTTGTATTCCGAGGGCGTAGGTATATGCTCCTCGTTCAGAGCCTTGGCGACTTCCGTGCTTGACTTTCCGCCGATTATGTCGCGGTATATCCGTCTTACCACCATAGCCGCAGGCTCGTCTATAACAAGTCGGTGCTTGTTTTCGGGAGATACCTTGTACCCATACGGAGGGCAGCTGACATATTCGCATTCTTTTTGCTTCATACGCATGGCACTTGTCACCTTTTTGGATAAGTCCTTGCTGTAATAGTCGTATATCAGATTGCGAAACGCCACGTCCATGCCGACCGTCCTGCCCCTGTGCTTTTCGCTGTCGTATCCGTCGTTGACCGATACAAAGCGTATGCCGAGGAAAGGAAAGATGTGTTCAAGATAGTCGCCGACTTCAAGGTAATCTCTGCCGAAACGGGAGAGGTCTTTGACCGCAACGCAGCCTATCTCTCCGCTTTTGGCAAGCTCCAACATTTTAGTGAAGCCGGGTCTTGAAAAGTTTGTGCCGGTGAATCCGTCATCGCAAAACTCTAATCTTTTCAGCTTAGACAGCTCGGGATTGAGGTCGAGCCAGCGGTTTATAAGAAGTCTTTGAGATACTATGCTGTTGCTGTCGTCCTTGACGGAATCGGTGCGCTTGTCCACATCTTCCAAAGAAAGGCGAAGATAAACAGCAATACATTTTTCTTTCATACCGCCACCTCCGCTGTCGGTTCTGCCCGTTCCATGAGAGCCTTAAGCTCGTCCATGTATTTCGGTCGGATTTTCAGACTGCCGTCTTTGTAAATGGCGATCGAATCAATAAAAGCGTCGGCGATCTCCGCACTCATTTCCTCTGCGGCAAAGTATTTTTCAATAAGCTGCCGCCATTTTGCTTCGCCTGTGATCTGAGTTTCAAGCTCGCTCTTTGCCGCTTCAAGCTCGTCAAAACGTGCCTGCAAAGTTTCAATGTCCGACTGAATGACCGCCCTGTGGTGGAGGTATTCGTCCTGACTTAAAAATCCGTCCTTAAGGTCTACATAAAGTCCTTGAAGAAGCGTATTTTTGCTGTCGAGCTTTTGCTTTAAGGCTTTTATTTCTTTTTCCGAGCCGTCTGCGACTTCTCTTTTGGATAACAGCCTGCGGATAGAATCCTCGGCGTCAATAAAAACCGCCATCTGAGCCTTGATAAAGGTAAGTACCGCTGTGTCGAGTTCCGACTGTTTCATTTTCACATCAAAGCAGCCGCGAGAGCCGTGTTCGGCGTAGGTTGGGCATTTGAACATGAAATATGCCTTATCGCCCTTTTTGGATATTGAGCGGTGAAGCTTCATTATTTTCCCGCATTCCCCGCAGACAAACTTTTTGCCGTAGATATTTACGGACTTCGGCAGATTGCTGTACTTTCCGGCAGAAGCTTTTGAACGCTCCGCGGATTCTTTGTTTACGCTCTGAACCTTATAGAATAGTTCGTCGCTTATAATCGGCTCATGGGTGTTTCTGACGGTTATCTGCTCGGCACTGTCAGTGACGTGAAAGGGAATACCGCCGTAAAGACACTGACTGCCTTTTCTTTGAACGGTGTGACCGATATACACCTCATTCTGAAGTATCTCTGTCACCATATGCTTGTTCCAAAGAACCGCCGACCGCTTTTTGTTATTGTTGGTTTCAATTCCGCAGATTGCTCTGTACTGTCCAGGCGAGGGAATTGCAAGGTCGTTTAACCGTCTGTTGATTCCCATATAGCTTACGCCAGCCGCGCGCCATTCAAAGATTTTTCTTATTACAGGCGACGTCACAGGGCAGATTATAAGCCTGTTTTTGTTCTCGGGGTCTTTCTGATAGCCGTATGGAGCATAGTTTCCGATGTAATCTCCGCGTTCCATCTTTGCCCGAAGCGCAGACGTGACCTTTCTTGAAATGTCCTTTGCATAGTAATCATTGACGATATTATGAAGCGAAACGGTGAGCTGCGCTGCGTCTGCCGACTTTTCAGTATCAAAGCCGTCGTTTACCGAGATGAATCTTATCCCGAAGAACGGAACGATCTTCTCAATGAATTCCGAGGTTTCGATATAGTTCCTGCCGAGGCGGGAGAGGTCTTTTACGACGATGCAGTCTATCTTTCCCGCTTGGACCTGCGACATCATTTTCTGAAATCCGGGGCGGTCAAAGTTCGTGCCGGTATAGCCGTTGTCCGAAAACAGCTCGGCTCTTTTAAGTTCGGGACGGTCGGCGACATATCTTTCAAGAAGTGCCGTCTGGTTTTCCAATGAATCGGAATCCCTGCCGTTGTCCTCGACGGAAAGACGGATATACAAGGCGGTGTTCCATATACGCATCGCGGACTTTTCGGTGCTTTTCACCGATCCGCCTTTGCGTGATACTCTTGCCATGCTATACCGCCTCCTTTCTTAAATCCAAAGCCGTTATAATATTTACCTGAGTTTGGC
>CANQGQ010000063.1 GCA_947623305.1 uncultured Alistipes sp.
ATCGACGAGCTGAACGCTCTAATTGACGAATATAATCAATGAAACGGCTGATAAATAAACCGAAAATCATTTCAGAGAGGTGAAAGGTAATGCTCAAAAGACTTATATCAGCTGCCGTCGTATTGGCATTGTTTGCTTTTTCAACAGTGCATATTTACGCGGAAGATCAAAGCACAGTCGTGATAGATACCGACAAGACTTATCAGACAATCGACGGCTTCGGTGCCTCATATACCTGGTACAGTGAACAGCTTTCGACAACGGAGGTCGCGCAGCAGGGCTTTGACTGGATATTTAACGATGCGAAGTTCAACATGCTCCGCTTCCGCGACTTAAACTGCGTCTATACAAACAACCGCGACGAGGTGCTGGAGGGCTACAAAAGCAACTATTATCTCTATTACAATGCCGCCGTCGAGCGCGGGATCGATCCGCTTGTAATAGTCACCTCTTGGGGTGAATACGACAGGTCGCTGCCCTGGGTGGAGTTCGTTGAGAATCCCGAAAACGGATACTCATATTACACCCTTGCCAAAGACAGCAGCGGAGAGTATATGTATGACGCTCTTGCCGACTTCTGCGTTGAGTCAATTAAAATCTTCTTCGATGCGGGAATACCTGTTGATTACTTCTCGATAACAAACGAAGCGGAACTACAGGACAGTCATCTCGACGAGAAAGGCGGTCAACGTGATTCGGCGGGATTCTTCCTCGGCAAAGAGGAGACCGACTATCAGGCGGCATACTGGAAAGCACACATAGCCGTCTACGACGCCTTTAAAGAGGCTTTCGGCGAATATGCTCCCTCGCTTCTCGGCGCTGAAACAATGGCGGCTTACCCTGATCTTTTGCACGGCTATCTTGACCCGCTCATTGAGAGCCGCCCTGAGACCGTTGAAGTGGTTGCGCACCACCTCTACGGTACCGATTTCAGCGAGCGGAATCTGACTGCCGTCGGAGAAGCTTTCCCCGACCTGAAAATATATCAGACCGAATACTACGAGGGCGACTTTTTCCGCAACGCCGAGGTTGTTCTCGACGACCTTGTATATGAGGGCGTGAACGCCTATCTCTACTGGGATGGCGTATGGCCTATGGGAGCCGTTTTAGATGTTTCAAGCACCGGAGGCAGCACCACCCTCACCCGCCGCGGGAATCACTACATAATGTCACATTTCTCGGCGTTTATAGGCAGAGGCTATAAACGTGTAGACGTTCAGGACAGCCTTAACACCAAATTTGGGGCGTTTAAGTCGCCGAACGGCGGCAAGCTCATCGTCATCGCGATGAATCCCACAAAAGAGGCAGAGAGCCTGACTCTCGACCTTGGAGAGAACGAAGTTTTGTCCTCGAAGGTGTATCTTTCGACGGAAGACGCAGAAAACGCCTTTAAAAATAAATACTTGCAGGATATGGGCGAATATACCGACGGCATGGAACTCCCGGGGCGGAGCCTTACGACAATAGAATTTGACCTTGCAGTCGAAGAAGAATATGTTCCCGAAGAGGCACCCGTCAGGGAAGAAAACCCATTTGTGAAGACTGAAAAGAGCGGAATAAGCTCCGTTATTGCAATCATAGCGTTCGCTGCGGCAGCGGCTGTCTGCGCGGTCGTATGCGTTTTGATATTCCGTAGAAAAAAACGCACTTCTGACAGCAGCGGTGAAAAGCTATGAAAAAGTTGATTGCAGTTATTCTTGCCGCCTCGCTGCTTTTAAACGGCTGCGAGGCGGGCAATAAAGAAGACAAGGAGAAAGAGAAAATGCTGACATTTAATGTTGACGGCGCGGCTATGCGCATTGAGGTCTGCGCCAAGAATATAATCAGAGTGCAGAGCTTCCCGAGCGGAGAGGTAAGTGAGCCGGGTATAAACACTTTTACCGTAGACTATGACAAAAGTTTTAACGATTACGACGTTTCGGAATCCGGCGGGTTCTTAACCGTTACGACAGCAAAGATTCGCACAGAGATCGACAAATCAAGCGGGAAGATATCGTATTACGATGCCGTTACCGGCGAGTTGATACTTTCGGAAAGAGAAAGGTCTTATAAAGAAATCACCCTTGACAACGGCGAAAAGTCGTATGAAGTGGCGCAGGAATTTGAATCAGACTCAAACGAAGCACTTTACGGTTTCGGAAATATCAACGGCATTATGGGAATAAAGGGACAGAGTATAAGCATCGCCCAACTCAACACCGAAAAGCGCTCGCCGATGTTTTATTCAAATATGGGTTATGGAATACTTTTTGACATCACCTCAAACGGCAGGCTCGACTGGCTTGACGAGAACTCCGCCTACCGCTACACCGGATTTGCCGCAGACAGAATGGATTATTTCTTCTTTTACGGTCCCGATGCCGACAGCGTCATCTCGGGCTACCGCACCGTCACCGGCAAGGCGACTATGCTCCCAAAAAGGGCTTTCGGATATATTCAGTCACGCAACCGTTATACATCTCAGGCGGAGCTTGTGGATATACTCAACACATTCCGTATAAAGAAAATTCCTCTTGACGGACTCGTAATCGACTATTACTGGTGGAACGGTCCATTTAACAGCATCACCGAATGGGGAGGCAGCTGGACCAACCCCGAAGAAATGATGGATTACCTTCACGATAACCATGTCAGCTGCGCAATATCGGTATGGCCGAGCTTTGATAAGGACACCGAGGCGTATTCCGAAATGGACTCGGCAGGAGGGATAATCCACAGCGACACACCCTATTTCGGATATGTTTACGACGCTTCAAATCCCACTGCCAGAGACAAATACTGGGAGCTCATAAACGATAATATCTTTTCAAAGGGTCTTGATTCAATATGGCTCGACGCTTGTGAGCCGGAGTTTTCAGGTTGGGCGTCAAACTCGTCGAGTGAGAACATTTATGCCGGAAATTCCAAGACTATAGGCGCACTCTTCCCGCTTTTAACGAATATGGGCGTTTATGAGCATCAAAGAGAAATCAGGGGCAACAAAAAGCGCGTCAACACCCTTTCACGCGGCTCGACCGCCGGACTCCAGAGATACGGCGCCCAAAGTTGGTCGGGAGATATTTTCTCCACTTGGGATTCTTTGGCGGCTGAGGTTGCGGGGATAGTGAACTATTCGGCGTCAGGGCTTCCTTATTTCGGAACAGACATTGGCGGCTATCACGGATTCGATAACTTTAATGATGACGACCGCGAAATGTATCTTCGTTGGATCCAGCTCGGCACCTTTATGACCATAATGCGCTCTCACGGCGAAAATAATCCGAGAGAGCCCTGGCAGTTCGGCCCGGTCTATGAGAAATATATCACCGACTTTATCTATCTGCGCGAGCGTCTTGTTCCCTATATCTACTCACTTGCCGGAGCTGTTACGCAGGATGATTACACCATTATCCGACCCCTTATATTCGATTTCCGCGAGGACGACAATGTGAAGCATATAAACGATCAATATATGTTCGGCCCCGCGCTGATGGTCGCGCCGGTGACTGAATC
>CANQGQ010000064.1 GCA_947623305.1 uncultured Alistipes sp.
CATTATCAGAACTTTTTGCTGCTACCGATTTTTACGCATATCGCATTGAAATTTAATGATTCAGCTATTGCATTAGTTCCGATTAATTTTATGTTGGGTCATTCACCAACTAAAACATTAAATGATAGCATCAAGATTAAAACCAAAACTCCCGAAGCTCCTTCAGTCCATGAAGGACATCGGCTACGCCGGCGCCTACATAGGTGAGATCAGACGTCTTGGCCATTGGATTATAAGCCAGGGTGGCACTACACGATGGAACGACTACTCCGAGATTGAAGCCGTAATGAGAGAAATGTATCACAACCGCCACACCTTAACCAACCATCTTCGCGTTCTTCGTGTGATTTGTCGCTACGATGAACTCGGAGAATTGCCTGACGGACACAAACATTTCCATAAACCATCCCGCTACGACAACCTGAGTGTGGAGTTCAAAAGAGTTGTCGATACGGCATGTTCGGCCATATCCGGCAACGGCAAAAATCCATCTTCGGCAAAATACGCACTGGTCTCGTTCCTGTCCGGCCTGCAATCGTCAGGGATACTGTCTATAGCCGGGATTACACAGGAAGCGGTATTGAATGTGTTCTCACCGAAAGGCACGCCGATAAAAAGTCATTCGTTCAAATATAGTGTGGAATACGGTCTCAGGGCATGTTCGACTGTATTCGGAGAGGCCTTGACAGACAGGGTCATAACTTACCTGCCATGTATCCCTTCCACCGGAAGGAACATACAGTTCCTGACTCCGGAAGAAATACAGGCGATTAGCCGGACAATAACGCAGGACAGCTCGATCTCCCTGCAGGACAAGGCTATAATCACAATCGCGCTCCATACAGGGATGCGCGGTGGTGACATATGCGCTCTCAGGATGTCGTCCATAGACTGGCATAATGACCGTTTGTCGATAACACAGTCCAAGACCGGCAGACCGTTGGAACTGCCCATGCGTGCGGTCGTCGGCAATGCGCTGTTTGACTACATCACGCAGGAACGGCCAGACACGAACCTCCCGTATGTCTTCATCAGCGTGAACCATCCGCACCGCAGGCTGCACACGTCCAATCTTGATGCCATCTGCGTGAAAATCATGCACAAGGCTGGCATCCGCACCGGGAAGAAAGACCGCAAGGGGATACATCTGTTCCGTCATAATATCGCGACATCGATGCTTGCCAAAGGAGTGTCACAGCCGATTATAAGCTCCACGCTGGGGCATGCCTCCCCGCATACGCTCAGACATTATCTGGACGCCGACCTGCAGAGTCTCAAGGCCTGTGGCCTCAGTATAGCGGCATATCCTGTTCGAAAGGAGGTGTTTGGACAATGAAGCCGACTTCATTCCTGGCGGATATCATACACGCCTATGAGAAATACCGGAGTGGTTCCGGACGGAAAAGCGGCAGCTACATCAAGAATATCGTCCTGTTTGACCATTACTGCGCAAGCCATTATCCGGATGCGACTGTCCTGTCACAGGATATGGTCGACTCATGGTGCGCCCGACGCCCTGCAGAGACAGGCAACTCGTGCATCTCACGTATATATCCTGTCATAAGCCTTATAAGATACATGCGCGACAGACAACTGACGGATGTCGTTCCGCCACCGGTACCACGCGCTACGCGCCGCGTATATATCCCGCACGCTTTTTCAGGTGACGAACTGAAAGGCTTTTTCCACGCGTGTGACACGATAAAACCACGGAAAGGAGGCCTGTCAAAGCTGCAGAGGCTGGAACTGCCCGTAATCTTCCGGCTGCTGTACAGTACAGGTATGCGCACAACGGAAGCCATAGCGCTGAGATGCAGGGATGTCGATATGTCTTCAGGTGTCATATCCATAAAAGCTGGCAAAGGCTATGGAGAGCATTACGTTGTCATGCACGACACCATGCTTGACCTGATGCGTGTATATGATGCCTGCATGGAGAACCTTCTGCCCGGCAGGGATTATATGTTCCCCACCTGTGATGACAAGCCCCACAGTCCCCGATGGATCACATATCACTTCAAAGTTCTGTGGAAACGTTGCAGCGAAACCAAAGCCACACCCTATGAACTGCGACACAACTATGCCGTCGTAAACATAAACAGCTGGCAGAATGTAGGTTTTGGACTTCATGACAAGTTGCTTGCCTTGAGCCGGAGCATGGGACACAGGGACATAAGGAGCACTATGGGTTATTATTCCCTTACGCCGGTTGTGGCGGAATCAATGGGAACAACAGAAACTATGGACGAATCAATCATCCCGGATCTTTGAGATATGAGCAAACCATCCACTCAGGCCATCACGATATCGCGGATACTCGGTCGGTGGCTCGACATCTATCTTCCGTCAATAAAGGCGGTAAGTCCTCACTCCATCCGCAACTACAAGACCTCCATCGCATTATATATGGACTATCTGGAGGAAAACAAGGGTATTGACGCAGGCGCTCTCGATGCCTCGTGCTTTTGCCGGGACAACATAACAGACTGGGTAAAATGGCTTGTGGATATCCGTCACTGTACACCGGCCACATGCAACATCCGTCTTGCCGCACTGCGTTCATTTCTCCGATACCTTGGTGAAAGCGACATCGCTTTTACCGAAGCGCTCCTACAATGCCGGACGGTTCCGAATCAGAAAGCCGTCAGGCCCAAAGTTGCCGGCATAAGCACCGGTGCAGTCAGACACCTGTTGGAAATCCCGGATCACAGATCGGCAAAGGGCCTCAGAAATCTTGTGATGATCCTGACGACATACTCCTGCGCCCTTAGAATAAGCGAACTGCTGACACTTAAAATCGGGAATGTGAACCTACGCTCCACAAAGCCATATATCACCGTGACAGGCAAGGGTAAGAAAATACGCACGATACCGCTCACCGCAAAGCCTGCGGCATATCTGGAACGATACATCTCCGGTCATCCCGCAAAAGATGACAGTGATGCGTATGTCTTTTACTCCCCGACCAAGGGAGTACATGCCTCCATAACGGCACGTAACTTTGACAAGATGCTTAAGGCTTGTGCAGTCAAGGCAAGACTCCGAGACCCGGAAATACCTCTGACTCTTCATGCGCACCAGTTGCGGCATGCCCGGGCCTCCCACTGGCTCGAGAACGGAATGAACCTGGCCCAGATATCACATCTGCTGGGACATGAAAGCATCCAGACCACCATGGTCTATCTCGATGTCACTACAGAACAGGAGTCAAAGGCTCTTGAAACGCTTGAAAACGAGAGCCAGCGTAAGACCGAGAAAAAATGGAAGAGTGCGGATAATAATACACTTGCATCCATAATGGGATTAAAATAAACAGAGACTCATTGCGACTGGGGTGGTTGAACAAAAACTATCTCAGTCGCATCTTCTTCTGTTGGTCAACTGTCTTTTTAATCGGAACCTTTTCTTCCGCCATCTCATTGATGGTATACACTTTATGAGTTGGAATCGGTAGCCGCAAAAAGTTCTGATAATG
>CANQGQ010000065.1 GCA_947623305.1 uncultured Alistipes sp.
TACCCTGTCCCGTCATTATATTCCTCATTATCCATAATAAACGAATCGGGGTAAATAAAGTCGTGACCCGTGTTATACGGCGGGTCTATGTAGATCATCTTCACCTTGCCGAGATAACTCTCCTGCAAGAGCTTCAGCACTTCAAGATTGTCGCCCTCAATGTAGAGGTTTTCGGTGGAGTCCCAGTTTTTGCTTTCCTCGGGGCAGGGGCGAAGCGTCTTGCGGATAGGCTTGTTTGCCTCGACGATCGCCGCCTTTTTGCCTACCCATGTGAATTCATAAGCCTCCTCGCCGTCGATGACCTCGGGCGAGAGCATTTGCTTCAAGAGCTCAAAATTCACGGCTTTTTTGTAGACCTTGCGCTCGGGCGTGCTGCGTTCCTCGTCCAAAGCCTCGGTGACGCAGTTCGGGAAAAGCTCCTCAATGCGGGTGATGTTGCGGGCGGTGAGGTCGGGGGATTCAAAGGTTAGTTTTGTCATGTCAAAGTGCCTCCAATTCTTTCTTTAATTTTTTTAATTCCGAGTTGAGCTGAACCTGCTTGTTCAGCTGTTTTTCATTTCTGACTTTGTTATGAAGCGCGGCGATTTGCCTTTCAAGCTGCTTTCGCCGCTCGTGCCGCTCGACCGACTCTTTTAAGGTCTCGCCCGTGTCGGTCTGCAGTGCTTCTCCGGCAATCTGCCGCACGAGGTTTTCATATACCCTGTCCATGTCGAGCCCGTCGATTTTCAGCGGAAGCTCCGTCACGGTCAGCCAGTCGGTGTGATAATAATTCCCGACTTTAAAGGCGTCGCCGCCCGATTGCTCCTTATAAGCCGTCCAAGCCTGATATTTCCCGCCGTATTCCAAAAGAAAGACGATGTGATAGGGAATTTCCCTGTCAATTTGCCGAAGAACGGACACGTCGGGGTCAGGGTCGTTAAGCTGCACTTCGAGGATTTCGACCTCGGTGACGGATTTTCCGGCGGCGAGGTTTGTTGTCGTCGCAGCGATTTTGTTTCGCCAGTAAATCGCCTTTATGCCGTCAACAAACACCCGTTTCAGGGCAGGCGTGACGGAGAGATTTTCATAAAATTTCTGCTTGGGAATCCTTTTATTGAATTCCGTGCTCTTGGGCAGTCCGAGCATAGGCGCACCTCCTTATTTCACCACGAGGAAACAGATAAGCTCGAAATCTTCGAGTCCGTTTATCTTTGACATCAGCGCCGATGTTCCTCCAGCGGAAAACAAGCTGTCTATATCGCTTTCTTCCGTTACATTGATGATCGAATTGATAGCACCGTTCAAAAGCTCCGACACCTCGTGCATGTTCCTGCCGTCGTCGGTTTCCTCGTTGAATTTCCTGCAAAGCGAGAGTATAGGTTCTTTTTTGCCTCGGCAAAGCAGACGCACCGTATCCAGCAGCTTTTTGGGGTTGAGATAATCGCACACAATATCGCCGTCCGCCCCGATATAAACCATGTAGAACGGGTGTATGCGGTTCCGGTTGTCAATATTAACGCTGTTATTTATATTGCGGAGTACGAAAATCACGCCCTCGGGGTTTTCGCTGTCGGCAGGGACAACGGCGTGCAAACCTTTCGGCTTCTTGTTTAAATCTTCATGAGTTTTTATATATTCCAGCAGATCCAAACGGAACTCGTTCAAGCCAAGGTCCATGATAGAGATGCCCGTGGACATATCTTCAATATCCACGACCTCCTCCTGAAGACGTTTGAGCTGCTGTTTGCGGTATTCCAAATCGCCCTTTTCCTCGGGATTGATAAGGTCATCGTCGCCTGTAGAGGTCATTACCGATATTTTCATTCTTGTCTCAACTCGGGATTTCAGGTTGATATAATCGTCTAAGGTCATATCAGGCCAGAAGTTTACAAGCTGTATGTATCGGTTTCTGCTGCCGATGCGGTCGATACGCCCGAAGCGCTGAATAATACGCACAGGATTCCAGTGTATATCGTAATTTATCAAATAGTCGCAATCCTGCAAATTCTGACCCTCTGAAATGCAGTCGGTAGCAATTAAAATGTCAATATCTGTCCTGCTGTCCGGCATAAGAATATCCCTGCTTTTAGATATGGGTGAAAAGCAGGTCAGGACATTATTCAGCGTCGCTTTCAGTCCCTTGACGGTTGTGCGCCCGTCAATAGAACCTGTGATAACGGCAGTATCAATGTTGTAATTGGCTTTCATGTACTTGCTGACATGATCGTAAAGGTACTCTGCCGTGTCGGAAAACGCCGAAAAGATCAGTACCTTTTTATTGCCCTCGTTAATTGGGTGGCACATTTTATCGTCTAAAATCTTAAGAAGCATCTGCAATTTCAAATCATGTGCAGGCGTAATATCTGCCACCATAAGTGTGAGCAGCTCCAGCGTATCCGCATCGTTTTGAAGCTCGGTTCGCCATGACTTATAGTCCATATCGGCAAGGTCGATTTTTACTTTTCTGCCGACTGTAAAATAATCGGTGTTGCTGTCCTCCATATCAAAATCGCTTTCGTTTGCTTCAAACATATAAAGGTCGGCTGTTCCGTATTTTTCAAAATCATCGATTGCCTTGACGGTACTCCTGATTAGCTCCAGAATGCGGCTCAAGGTAAGATTGAAGGAATAAACAGAACTCTCCAGACGTTTCAGAAGATTTATGCTCATCAGCCGACGAATGCCCTGCTCACGACCACTCTGTGTCAGGTTATTACCTTTGTTGTGCGTCAGGTCTATGTACTTTGACAGTTTGCTCGGAAAGATATAATTTGAAGGCGTATAAACGCAAAGGGTCAGAAGCATCAACTGCTCATAAATCTGATTGTAGTTTATAGCTTCGTTTAAATCTGTCATGCTCGGTCTGAGCGATATAGGCTTCATACGCTGCGGGAACTTGCCGATTTTTGCGGTGTCATAATATTTCTCGATATGCCTTCGGGAGCGGGCAATCGTTACGCTGTCCAGTACTTCAAAGAAATCAAAATCAAGAGTCCGCAGCAAGGCATCGGTTGTACGAGCCTCCGGCTCCAACTTGCTCCATGCGTTAAACGCCCTTTGAGCCTGTCGGAAAATCTCCTCGATCGGTTTCTTTGTATCGAGCTGTTCGTTGATATATTCCGATTTGCCTTCATACGCAAGAGCCAACTGATTTTTCAAATCCACAAAACGGTTATTTACAGGCGTAGCGGAGAGCATCAGCACTTTGGTTTTAACGCCTGCGCGGATCACCTTTTCCATCAGCTTGGCATATCTGTTCTCCTGCGTATTGGCGTGGGTGCCGACTCCGTTTCGGAAATTGTGCGACTCATCAATAACGACAAGGTCGTAATTCCCCCAGTTCAAGCGATCCAGATCGAGCCCGTTTGAGGTACCGCCGTTTCTTGACAAATCGGTATGAAAGAGAACATCGTAATTCAAGCGATCCGAAGCAATAGGATTGTTTACATAGTTAT
>CANQGQ010000066.1 GCA_947623305.1 uncultured Alistipes sp.
AACCGCAAACTATATAAAATATAGCATAAGTGCCGCCGCCTGACAAGACAGGGATTGACTGATATTTTATAAAAAAGCATGGAAAGTCTTTCAACTGACCATGCCTGATTTTATATTCCGTAGATTCTTAAATTCTCCGGAAAAACTGTTATTTCTCCTCACTATGCATTCTCTCCGCGTTTTTTGAACTCTCCGCAGATACAGATTCCATCATTCCTGATCTGTCCCGTCACTGTGCATTTTCTGTTCTGCCAGTAAACACAATTGCTGCACCGCTCGTCAACGCTCATTTTGACGCCTCCCGTAAAAGATGGAAATTTTCTCAGTATAACCGATGTAGTTTTGTCCGACAGATTCCTCCAAATTCGTCACAACTCAATTCCAGATTGCTGGAAATGATTCCCTGAGTAATCTCCCGCAAAAGGGTTTCAGACCAGCGCGGCGGCAGCTCTGCCGGTAATTCCAAGCCCATTTCGCTATAATATATCTTTTCAGCAATTCGCCCTGTTGCCCACTGAATAACGTCTCTCGTATGTATCGGTTCATATTCTACAGAAATACAATCATCATGTACGACTATGTATATATTGTGATGACTATTGTTTTCAAGCTGTATCCGATCCATGATTCCCTGTCCGTTAAATACCTTTATCATGAACTTTACCAAAGACTCTCTAAAGGCGATAAAATCTGCATATTGATCCATCACCGATTCTGTGTTTTCAGAGAGTTCTTCCGCCGGAAGCACTTCTGTTAACGTCAGACAGGGACCACCCACCGTAACAGATGTAGTCAACCCCCACGACCGCAATCTGCTGAAATCAGTAACGAAAGAAATAGAAAAAGCATAGCCTTCTCGACCTTCCGGAATTTGGATTCCCGGTGAAGACCAGTCTGGAACGACCAGTCCGATGACATGTGGTGATGAATCAATCGTGAGACTTATTGTGGAATCATTCTCTATCTGAGCCATTATTATATTATCAATCGTTATTTGATACGTAACAAATCTCCCCGCCATCTTTTTCGGGCGCGTTATTCTTATTGTTCGTCCCATGATTCGCCCCTCTTTTATCTGCAGACTACTGTAAAACGAGCTATCTGATCATAGACATAAGCTGACAAGGAGTTTCCTTTCTCCCAGAGCGTATAAAATACGTTGTCAGATTCAAGTCCCGTGAAGGCATGGTCAGCATCACTATCATAGACAGTATACTTCCAAAGGTCTCGGCAAACCGTCTGTTTGACTGCCTGTCCAGTTCCGAAAAAGTATCGACATCACAAATATGGCTGTGCCAGATCCCCAATATAGATGGCTTACACCGAAACTCCTGCATATACTCTTTCACGCGAGCTGTATGCCATTTGCCATCCAGAACAAATGACACCTTCGATCTCTCTGCCGGTTCTGTTGAAACAGTCACTGCAGCAATAAAATATCGATTTAAGAATTTATATCCCAAAAGAATACCGCCAATTTCAAATTCATTATTTACAGCGAGTACCCCGCTTCTGATCTGACAGTATGCCTTTGGCAACAGCAGAACTTTTACGGCAGAACTGCACCGCATATTATTTCACACGAACCAGATAAGAATTGCCGCAGTTTTGGCACGGAGTCGACGGCGCGATATCTCCTTTAATAAGCAGAGGACCGGGATAACGCCATCCGCATTTCGGACACTCAAAATAATCGCTGTTAAATTTGAGCGTTGGGATCTCCAGTTTCTGAATCTTTCTTTTCATAATCGTCCTCCTTTTCATTTGTTTTATAAGAATCCTCGACCTTGTTCCTTCCGGAATATATCAAACGGAATATTTAAAATATTTTAACAACTGCCTTACATCCTCATCATCCAATCCGTATTTCGCAATAAGCTGCTTCTGAATCTGTCTCAAGGCTTCCCTGTCCCCGGTATCATTGGCCGCCTGGATCGCGGACCTGTATCGGTAGTAATCGCTTGTCGTCATTTTACACATGCAACCACCTCCGCCTGTTTTATAAGCAGCGCTCAGGGCAAAATCCCATCACCCTGATTTTCTTTTTGCCATTACATAATATTATAACGAATTCTTTGCAAAAGTCAACTATATCAATACATAATCAACCAATTAAAGTCCATAGATATAGTAAACTGTGGATGGAGGTATTGACATGATATACTTTGGCAACACACTCAAAACCCTGAGGATTAAGCATAATTTAACGCAAAAACAGCTTGCAGATAAATTGGGATTGACGAAGTCAGTAATCAGCGCATACGAAACCGGTCTTCGTATGCCATCCTACGATGTATTGATTTCTCTGGCCAGAATATTCAAAACCTCTACGGACTATCTTCTGGGGATTAATTATCATCAGGACGCAGATTTATCCGGATTATCAGAAGACGAAATTGCGATTATAACTGATCTGATCAAAATTCTGAAAAATAAATAACCAATTTTGCATAATGTGTCTGCTGTCTGTTTTTCTTTGCTTCGGATATCGCCATTTTCATTTTCTTAACAAAAGAATCTAATATTTTTCCAGAAATTCCGCAATGGTAACTATATCCGGTATCTCTATATCCAGTACTAAAAAGTCTTTGTCTCCCGTTACAAAGACATCCACATCTTCCAAAATAGCAGTTGCCAGTATTGGCGAATCCTTCGCATCTCTTACACTCGGAAACTCAGACAGATCGAGCGCTTGTGGCGTATATACCAATTCAAACGGAAGTTCCCTGAAAAACTGATCCAGAACTGCTCTTTTCATGGGAAATTTGCGTTCTGTCACCAGGCGGAGTTCCTCAGCTACATAATCGCAGACAACAATACGATGCCTCCCGGCCAGCCGTCTTACCAACTCCCTCGTTTGGTCAGATGGAAAGAAAATCATAGAGACAAATACATTGGTATCAAGCATTACACGCAACCTAATACCCCCTTACTTCTTTCCGAATCTCCAACATATAATCCTGCATATCTGCCTCCGTTTCAAATCCGGCTTTGACGGCCTCCCCGGCAAACGCATCCTCCACCCTTCTGAATGCCAGCAAAGCTGCATTGTCAATATAATACCTGCCATTTTCTTCCAGGATTACCAGTTTGTCGCCTGCCTTCAATTTCAAGCGATTCCTCACCGATACCGGTATCGTAATCTGTCCTTTTGATGAAACCTTCGCCACTTCCATAATTATCGTCCTTTCCAAACCCATTCCCTACATTCTTTACTTTCTTTCCTTCATATTATACGCCAGGCCAGAATAAATATCAATGGATTTTCTGTAATACGTCTGCTGTAGGATTGTGCCTAAATTCTATGAATAAATAACCCGCTGCGCAGCTTCGGCTCAAACCAGGTGGACTTCGGCGGCATCAAAAGCCCCGCGTCCGCCACGGCGAACAGCTCCCCGATCGACGTGGGATACATGGAAAA
>CANQGQ010000067.1 GCA_947623305.1 uncultured Alistipes sp.
TGGTTTCCGGCAACGTCCTACTCTCCCGGGCCGTCTCCAGCCAAGTACCATCGGCGCTGAAAGGCTTAACTTCTGTGTTCGGTATGGGAACAGGTGGATCCCTTTCGCCATTGTCACCGGAATCTCTTCGGGTACTTCCCCGTACCCTGAAAACCGCACATCCAGAGCCTTCACATCTTGTCTCTCACCTTTGCGCTTCCGCTTCGTTGGTCTCTTCTCTCTCTTCCCTATTAGGATCAAGTCCTCGACCGATTAGTATCACCAAGCTCCATATGTTACCATACTTCCACCGGTGACCTATCACCTTGTCGTCTTCAAGGGGTCTTACTTCTCTCGAATGGGACACTTCTTCTTGAGGTGGGCTTCACGCTTAGATGCCTTCAGCGTTTATCCCCTCCGCATTTCGCTTCCCTGCTATGCACTTGGCAGTACAACAGTTGCACCAGTGATGCGTCCACTCCGGTCCTCTCGTACTAGGAGCAGCTCCTCTCATGTGTCCTTCGCCCACGATGGATAGGGACCGAACTGTCTCACGACGTTCTGAACCCAGCTCGCGTGCCGCTTTAATTGGCGAACAGCCAAACCCTTGGGACCTGCTTCAGCCCCAGGATGCGACGAGCCGACATCGAGGTGCCAAACCTCCCCGTCGATGTGAACTCTTGGGGGAGATCAGCCTGTTATCCCCGAGGTAGCTTTTATCCGTTGAGCGACGGCAATTCCACTCTCCTTACCGCCGGATCACTAAGCCCTACTTTCGTACCTGCTCGACTTGTGGGTCTCGCAGTCAAGCACCCTTCTGACTTTGCTCTCTGCGAATGGTTTCCATCCATTCTGAGGGTACCTTTGGGCGCCTCCGTTACTCTTTCGGAGGCGACCGCCCCAGTCAAACTGTCCGCCTGACACTGTCTCTTCGCCGGCTTACGGCCTTAAGGTTAGAACCTCAATAACAGAAGAGTGGTATCCCAACGTCCGCTCCATATAGACCGAAGTCCTTACTTCTTAGCGTCCCACCTATCCTGTGCATCCGTTATCAAGATCCAATGTCAGGTTACAGTAAAGCTCTACGGGGTCTCTCCGTCCAGTCGCGGGTAATGTGCATCTTCACACATTCTTCAATTTCACCGGGCCTCCTGTTGAGACAGCTCACAAGTCGTTACGCCATTCGTGCGGGTCGGAACTTACCCGACAAGGAATTTCGCTACCTTAGGACCGTTATAGTTACGGCCGCCGTTTACTGGGGCTTCGGTTCTCTGCTTCGGGTTCCCCCTAACACTTCCCCTTAACCTTCCAGCACCGGGCAGGCGTCAGCACCTATACGTCAGCTCTCGCTTTCGCAGATACCTGTGTTTTTGCTAAACAGTCGCTTGTGACTATTCTCTGCGGCCTCTTTCGAGGCGCCCCTTATCCCGAAGTTACGGGGTCATTTTGCCGAGTTCCTTAACAGGAGTTCTCCCGTCCGTCTCAGGATTCTCTCCTCGCCCACCTGTGTCGGTTTCCGGTACGGGCGCTCTTCGGTCTCCTTAGCAGCTTTTCTCGCCAGCGTGAAATCGGACGTTTCCCTACTCCTTTTCGGTCTCGCCTTCGCTCAGCCTTCTCGAGGAGTGTGCTTCACTGCTCCTCAGCCTCGCTCGGCAACGCGGTTGACCATCACCGCGCTCGCCCTATCCTTCTGTGTCACTGCTTCGTATTTCGACCTTTAGCGGTGCAGGAATCTCCACCTGCTCTCCATCGCCTACGACCTCAGTCCTCGGCTTAGGTCCCGACTTACCCTGGGTGGATGAACCTTCCCCAGGAAACCTTGGGCCTTCGACGGGCATGTTTCTCGCATGCCTCTCGCTACTCATACCGGCATTCTCTCTTCTGTGAAGTCCACTCGCGCTCTCGCTCGAGCTTCGCCCCTCACACAATGCTCCTCTACCGATGCTTTCCAGCATCCCGCTGCTTCGGCGGCGCGTTTTAGCCCCGTTACATCTTCGGCGCTGGATCACTCGACCAGTGAGCTATTACGCACTCTTTGAATGTGTGGCTGCTTCTGAGCCAACATCCTGGTTGTCTGTGCAATCCAACATCCTTTTCCACTTAACGCGCACTTCGGGGCCTTAGCAGACGATCTGGGGTGTTCCCCTTTTGGCGACGAAACTTATCTCCCGCCGCCTGACTCCCGCTCATCATTTCTCCGGCATTCGCAGTTTGATAGGTTTCGGTAGGCGGTGAGGCCCCCTAGACCATTCAGTGCTCTACCTCCGGTAAACTAAAGCGAGGCTAGCCCTAAAGCTATTTCGAGGAGAACCAGCTATCTCCGGGTTCGATTGGAATTTCTCCGCTATCCACAAGTCATCCCCGCCTTTTTCAACAGACGTCTGGTTCGGTCCTCCATGAAATTTTACTTCCACTTCAACCTGCTCATGGATAGGTCACCCGGTTTCGGGTCTGCGTCATGCAACTTACCGCCCTTTTCAGACTCGCTTTCGCTTCGGCTCCAGACCTTTAGTCCTTAACCTCGCTGCATAACGCAACTCGCCGGTCCGTTCTACAAAAAGTACGAGATCACACATCAGTTGTGCTCTCTCTGCTTGTAGGCACAGGGTTTCAGGTTCTCTTTCACTCCCCTCCCGGGGTTCTTTTCACCTTTCCCTCACGGTACTATGCGCTATCGGTCACTGGCTCGTATTTAGCCTTGGAGGGTGGTCCCCCCTGCTTCCCACCGGATTCCTCGTGTCCTGTGGTACTCTGGTACCGGCTAGTCGCTTTCGCCTTTTGGATACGGGCCTTTTACCCTCTCTGGAAGTCCTTTCCAAAACTCTTCTCCTAGGCGTTGGCATACATATCGCCGACCCTCAACCCCGGACGACCGTAGTCGTCCGGTTTGGGCTTCTTCGCTTTCGCTCGCCGCTACTCGCAAAATCGTGTTTACTTTCTTTTCCTCCGGGTACTGAGATGTTTCAGTTCCCCGGGTGCCCTTCTCATGAACTATGGATTCATTCATGGATGACGGGACATCGCTCCCGCCGGGTTCCCCCATTCAGAGACCCACGGATCAAAGCCTGCTTGCGGCTCCCCGTGGCTTTTCGCAGCTTACCGCGTCTTTCTTCGGCGTCCAGTGCCTTGGCATCCACCCTGCGCCCTTAGTAACTTGATCGTCACTAGGTTCTTGAGTAGCTGTCAAAGAATTTCTGCTAATTACTGAATTAGCTTCTTTGTTCGCTCCTGAGACCAACTGCAAAATCGCTTTTCGCGCGATACACAAAACTCTCGCTTTGCTTCTTCGCAACTGGTTCCTT
>CANQGQ010000068.1 GCA_947623305.1 uncultured Alistipes sp.
TTTTCTTTCGCAAATGTAGTAACTTTGCGAAAGATTTTTTCATTTTTCAGCAAAAATCATGGTGAATTTTAACGATTTTGTTCCATGTGTAAAGCTGATTTTTAGTCAATATGACAATAATCAACTTTGTAATTATGAATTGATTCCCGACCGATACCCTAAGATACCGGTCGGGGATAAAATGTGTTGTTTTTGACCTTTTTTCTTACATAAAACCGTTTTTCAGCCTTATAATGAAATTACCCTGCCCCTACCTCCAGAACGCCTCACAGAGCAAATTTATGCCGATTTCCGACACATATCGCGACAGTAAATCAGCCTTGCCTGCGCTTTGAGATGTAACTCGGACAATCCACCACAACAGCCTTAAAACTCTGCTTGCAGTCGCGGGCGCATTTCTTGCAAAGGGGGTTATACTTCCTGCGACCGTCCGAGCCGATGAACATCTCCCACTCGGACTTCCAGTGCTTACTTCTGCTCATAAATCCCTCACCGCCCTTTCGGGTTCTGCTTTGGGCGGTTCGTACTTTGCAGCCTTGAGCCTTTCAATAATCGATGGCTTTTCATCTTTCTTGCCATTGTTGATGATTCCGTCGATCATGCTGTAGTCGTCCTCAGTGGACATTTCGGCGAATTTCAGATAGTTCTCACGTTCGAGCTGCTGAATCCACTCGACCTTTTCAACGCCGAAAATCCCGCCTTTCGCGGCGTGGGCGGCTATCTGCGTTTTGTCAGTCGCCATGCTCTCGGTGTTGTCGGTATACAGCAAATAGACATTGCAATTCTGCATGACTTCAAGCGCGGCAGCTTCGTTCATCGGCAGCATACCGCCCCATGAATAGCCGTATGACTTCATATTATCGACCGAAATCGTTTCGTCGGGCAGCTTCGGTACTTCCATAACCTCCTGCCGCAAAAGCTCTGCGGTATGCTCATCAAAGCCGTCATAGATGTTATCCAGAACAAGCCGACCGCCGCCGTCAACCACTATGTTCGCCATATCCGCATATGTATCGTTTTTCATCAGGAAGAAATCCACACCGCCGACGTTTGTGCTGTCAACGGTGTGCCAAGTTCCGAGAAATCCTTTAATTGAAAAGTTTTCGGTATTCAAGTTGACCTCAAAATCCCGTTGCTCTTTGGAGGACTGCTTGCGCTGCTCTTCGGAGATCATCGGGATTGTTTTTTCTTCATTTGTTGGCATAAAATCACTCCAATCTTATCTTTCATGTTCCTTGTGTTTATGTTCGGCGGCAGGAACGGATTTTGCTGCTTCTTTCAGCTTTTGCAAAATAGACGGCTTGCGGTCGCGCTCGGCAAAGGTTTTTATGTCCTTGCCGAGCTGTTCGGGGGTCATGCCATCTCTTAAAATCAACGAATCGAGCAGCGCGCCTGTCGGCTCGGAATACTCCATTAGCCTTTTTAATGCCTTGTCCGACAAATCCGATTCCGTAACCGCTTTCAAGATGTTTTGCCTTATGGCAAGCTCATCGGCATAATCGTTGCGGAAAATCTCAGGCATGTTCTGGATATGCTTTTCAAATCCCGCCATTTCCGACTGCATTTTTGCAAGCAGTTTCGCTTTGGCGTCCTTGTTCATAGCTCAACGCCCTGCTCTTTATTTTTGGCAGGCTGCTTTTTCGGTTCAAGCTCCTTTGCCATCGTCTTAAGCTGCTCCCGAATAGACGGCTTCTCGGCAGTCTTTTCAGCTTCGCGGAATTCCTTTCTTGCCGCACTGACAAACATATCCGTCAGACCGGGGTGTGGGCGACCGACCGAAAAGGCAGCTCGGTTTTCGGGGCAGACTGAAATCTCCTTTGCCCACGCCTTATTGTCGCGGGAAAACCGCCCATCCCAGTTCTTTTGCTGAACGGTGTTCGCAAGAACGTATTCCACTCGCTCGGCTCCGAATTGCTTGATGATGTCCTTTACCGAGCTTGTATCAAGCCGCAGACCGTCATAACCGTCCGCGATAGCGTCCTCAATCGCCATTCGGCACTCGACATTCGCCCTCATCGAGCGGCGGTAAAGGTCGATTTCGCCGTTGTTTATGGCATATTCGGCGGTTTCTTTGTAAACAGGCGGCTTTGTGAGAAATTCGTTTATAAGCTCGACGTTTCTGTCTTCAACTTCATGCACCTTGCTCATAAATTCTCCGTGGTCTATCTCTCTCGGGTTTGCAAGGTTGTTTTCCTCACAAACCTGCATCGCAGCATCGAGCGCAGAAAGGCTCGTATCCTCAATCACGCCGCCGTCAACGGAAGTATACTTAATGTCGTAAAGGGTATAATCAATGCCCTCATCGACCTTGTGAGCCTCGACAAATCCTATTGCCGTCTGCAATGCGACTTCATCTCGCGGCATATTTTCAAGAATGTCATTCGCTCGCATTTCAATGCAGCCGCGGATTATATCCATGTAATCGCCCTCAATTTGAGAAAAATCATTATAAATCTCATCGAGGGGAGCATGAGATGATAAAAGTGCCTGCGCCTTTTCTGCGGGCAAATCCATATATTCCAGTGCCATGAGAATATCTTCTCTCACCGTATATTCATAGGCGTGATTCAAGATTTCCTCGGGAGGCTGAGATGTCAGCCAATCGCGGTATTTGTCTTGGTCGGCAGACATCTTTTCGTACACTATTTTTCGCAAAAAGAAAAAAGGTGCAAAAAATAGACATGCCCCCGCACTTCTGGTAGAATGAAGTAACCACAAAGCATTCGAAACCTGCAAATAAAAGTCAATAGGAAAAATGAAAAAATATATGAAGAAGAAAAAAAGCATAGCAAAGCAGGCGATGCCTAAAACATCACCGAGTTATGTATGCAATCATAGTTACGGTTTAACCGTTTGCCTCAGTCAGGCATTCTTTAACTCTCGCGTAATATATGCGCAGGAACTTATTGCACCCTGCGACCATGTAGACATAATACTTCTTACCCTCGGCTCGTTTACGGTCTAAGAAGTCATATACTTGTTGGCGGTGCGCTGAAAAGCCTTGATGTTGCCGTCGGTTATCTCGATGTTGTTGATTGCGGTATTCTGCTGCACAAGGTGCTTGACCGACTGCTTTCCGCGGTAGATTTTCGGCTGCGAATGGGTCTGTTTGGACTTTTCGATCTCCTGTAACAGCTTTTTCAAAGCCTTTTCAAGCGTTTCAGCCGTGACCTTGCCGCCTTTTATGGCGAGAGCGATTGTCTTGTTGTTTACTTCATCTTGCATTTTACCTCCTCCGTTTCGGGTAAAAAATAATGGTGTTCGCGCTAAGGCGGAACA
>CANQGQ010000069.1 GCA_947623305.1 uncultured Alistipes sp.
CTGATGAGCGCACCTCACAACTGGTGGCTCCCCGACGAAGCTTTGTCAGTCTCCGCTCCTCGTGTCAACGATTGGTATGAGGCAACAAGAATCATATTGAAAGGAGAGGTGCAATGATTGTTCTATATTCTACAGGCTGCCCCAAGTGCAAAGTATTAAAGGAAAAATTGGCTCAATCTAATGTCAGCTATAAGGAAATAAATGATGTTAAAGAAATGGAAGCAAAAGGTATCGACGCAGTTCCTGTTCTTGAAGTAGACGGGAATATGCTCGACTTCATAAACGCTGTCAAGTGGGTGAACGCCCGCAATACTGTTGCAAATTAGAAAGAGGCAAGTATGAAAATCAATATTAAAACAGACAAGGACTTTGCTAAGCAAATGTTCAAACTTCGCATAAAGTATGGCGAAGACTTTGAGAAACTGAATGGGTTCCACGAGAGCCAACTTAATTTTTCCGATTTTATCGACGGCTTCACGGCTCAGAATAAGGTAGCCGACGTCACAATAGATTCTAATGCGAGCGCCCGTCATAAGGACATTCGCAGTATGCTCAGCGAAAAAGGCAAACCGCACGACAAGCTGTTTGCTTTTAACAAGATCTTCTACGAACTCAAAAAGAAGTACGGTCTTGAAACCGCCAAAGAGTGGCTGGAAACGGAGTATAACGGAGGCTTCTATCTTCACGATGCGCCTTCGGCTACATACCTACCGTACTGCTATGCTTACGATTTAACCAAGCTCGCAACCGACGGATTGTTCTGCCTTGAGCATTACAATAATCAGCCCGCCAAGCACCTTACTACGTTCCTTGACGACGTAATCGAATATATCAGCTTTATGTCCAACAGGTCTTCTGGGGCAGTCGGTATCCCCAACATTCTTATATGGACATATTACTTCTGGAAACACGACTGCGAGACAGGTTACTGCATAAAGGATCCTGACTACTATATCAGGCAGTCGTTCCAGAAACTGATTTACCGTTTGAACCAACCGTTTATGCGTATCGACCAAACGGCATTTGTCAACGTTTCTATCTTCGACCGCAACTACATTGAATCGCTCTTCGGCGGTGTCAAATATCCCGACGGCACCTATGTGATAGATTACGTTGACGAGCTGATTGAACATCAGAAGATCTTTATGGAGGTTGTTTCCGAGATAAGGAGCGAAAACATGTTTACGTTCCCTGTGCTTTCGTATAGCCTCCTTTACAAAGACGGCAAGTTCGTTGACGAAGAGTTTGCTCGCTGGTGTTCCGACCACAATACCAAGTGGAACGATAGTAACTTCTTTATGAGCGACGACGTTACCACTCTTAGCAACTGCTGCCGCCTGTTATCTAACACTTCTAAGCTCAATGCGTTTATCAATTCCATAGGCGGCACTGCACTGTCTATCGGTTCCGTCAAGGTCAACACAATCAACCTTATGAGAATCGCCATTGAGAGTGAGGGCGACGAAAAGCAATTCCTCAGTATCCTCAGAAAGCGCACTAAGCTTTGTTGCAAGACGCTGGATACCGTTCGCCATATCATTAAGAGAAACGTTGAAAAAGGACTTCTCCCGAACTATCAGGACGGTGCAATCGAAATGGATAAGCAGTACTGCACTATCGGTATTCTGGGGCTTTACGAGGTCATTGAAGCGTTCGGCTTTGTCCAGACCGATGAGTTCGGCTACAAGTCTTACACCGATATGGGTATCGCTTTTGCAAGCAAAATCTTTGACGTTCTTAATGAAATCAAGGATAGTTTCACTAACGACTATTCCTTTAATATTGAGAGCGTTCCTGCCGAGCGAGCTGCTGTAATCCTTTGCCAGAAGGATATTCAGCTCTATCAGGGGCTCAAGTTCAATATCAGACACCCGTTTAAATCGTTCTGCCCTGCGATTGTCGGGCTTCGCAACAAACGTGCAGGAAAGGCCGCAACTACTCTGTGCGATAAGTTTATTTATTCCAATCAGTGGATTCCGCTGTCAGAGAAATGCACTATCAAGGAAAAGCTCAGACTCTCGTCTATACTGGACAAGAAGTGTTCTGGCGGCAGTATCGCCCATATCAACCTTGAATCCAACTTCCCGAATACCGAAGTGGCGTGGCAAATGCTCAATAGAATCGCTCAGTCTGGCGTTATCTACTTTGCGTTCAACACCAGAATAAATGAGTGTATCAACCACCACGGCTTTGTAGGAACTGATATATGCCCGACTTGCGGCAATCCTGTATATGATACATATCAGCGTATCGTCGGCTACCTCACTCCTACAAGAGGATATTCTAAGGACAGATTCAGAGAGTTTAATACCCGTCAGTGGTATGACTACGCGGAGACGTTAAAAGAATGATAGTAAAAAACATTTTAGATGAGGACTTTGTGAACTATAAGAAACCGAGTATGCTTATAGCTTTTCCGAGCTGTTCATTTAAATGTGAGAGAGATTGCGGTAGGCGAGTGTGTCAAAACAGCACACTCGCTGTTTCTCCCTCGCACAATATCAGCGTATCCTATGTAGCAGACAGATACCTACAGAATCCGATTACTCAGGCAGTAATTTGCGGCGGTCTCGAACCTTTCGATTCTTGGCACGACCTGTATGAGCTTGTTGGGTATCTACGCGACCACACCGAAGATGATATAGTAATCTACACCGGATATACGGAAGAGGAGTGTGCGTCAATGGGATATATCAATCAGCTGTCGGTTTACCCAAACATAATCGTTAAGTTCGGGAGATATGTTCCAGACCAGGATTCGCACTATGACGAAGTACTCGGTATCCAGCTGGCAAGTCCAAACCAATACGCAAGACAAATTTCTTAGGAGGTAAAGGTGTTAAACATATTACTACTCACAGACGGGGTTGAGTACTGGAAAGAGAAGCTTTGCAAGCTCTTCTCAAGCTACACAATCAGTACGGATAACAACTGTGTTTATATCACAACCTGTCTGGCTTCGATAACAATCAGGTCTACAGTGCCACTGAATAAGCACTATAACTGTATCGTCCTCGACAGGCTCGTAACACGCAACGAGTTTAAGACTCTCAGTCAAATGAACCCTACAGACTTTCCGAGTATCGTTAAAACCAGCGGCTACCTCAACGCCTACTGGCTAAAAACCACACTTAAAGACTTTGGTTAAACCATTGAGGAGGTTCAATATGAAACAAATGTATAAGCTGTTCGTCAGATATTGGTATGGCTTAAGGGTCTATATCATTGAGACCGACGACCTTTACCATTATGTCGGAAAGCTTTTTCTGAGTTCCATA
>CANQGQ010000070.1 GCA_947623305.1 uncultured Alistipes sp.
TAATTATTTATAAAATATCGTCGTCTTTTTGCGAATTTTCGTAAAGTGTCAACTTATTTCCAACTTGACACCGTTTGACACTATTTTGACACCGCAAAATCACTTTTTAATCGTCTTATTTTTAATTATTTATATTTCTTTATCTCTTTTCCGTGTCAAAATGTCAAGAAAAAATAGAAAATGTGATAAAGAATCGAAATAGTCGGAGTATAGGGGTCTCAAAAAATCCGCTCTTCCTCCCCGCTCCCCGAAGTGCGGATGTAGAAATAGTAGACATCGACACCGTCTTCTCTTCGGTGTATTTCGTTCCGTTTCCGATCGCTCTCCGTCTGGAGCAGTTCGTCGGGATTGAATATCCATCCTTTGTACTCGCAGAATTGGATGAGCTTGGTCTTGAAGGTCTTCATCTTTACGCTGTCTTGGGCCCGTTTGGAAAGCGACGTCTTGTATTCTTCGAATATCTCGTTCTTCCTGATGTAGGCATTGCGACGCGATTCGACGGCGAAATACTCCTCGGCCCAATAGATGAAGTCGTCGCCGATTATTCTCCGAATATTGCGTTGCTCGATATTGTGCATCGGGGGTTGGAGTGCGATATGATACTTAATATAGACGTACATGCAAGTCATCATGAAGATATAGAAATCGTTCATTTCCTGCTCGGTGTAATCCTGAATCAAATTTTTGCCGAACTCCGTGCCTGGGCTTCGGAATGAAAGTTTTGCGGACGGGTCGGCCGAGTGGTAATAATCTGAAAATGCCGTAAACCATATTCGACGCCGTAATGAGTTGTCGAACTCTCGGATGGCGTGATTGCTCGAAAATGATATTTTAGGCGATTCAGAGTATTCGAGTGTGAGCGCTGCGGCATATTTAGCATTGACTGTAATTTTGTTGGTGATGGCAGGCATGAACCGGTGCAGATCGATGGATTTGTTAACATCATCGAAGTAGATCGTGTCCGTTACACCTTTTACTACACCTTGGAATAGGAACTCCATCTTATCCGGCCGCATCTCCTGTCCGTTAATGAAGAGCTGGTTGCGCATTTGTTCAACGCTTCCGAGAAATAGCGATTTGCCGGTACCGCCTTTGTGTTGACCTTCGTCGGACACCTCGGTTTCCATCGCGTAGACAGCTTTGGCATTCGACGCCGACTTGTACTTGGTGAGCAGGTAGCCGAGCGCCATGACCTTCGACATGAAATGCAAATCGTGTTCGGCTCGCTCTTCATCGGTCAACGGTTGCCCTGCCTCTTCCTTGCGCCAGTGGACGCGCCCCGTGTTGTAGATGTATCGCAAGAACGAGAAGTCGGGCTGATTGATTCGCAGTTCGAACCGGCTGGAGCCTGTCAAAGTGTCAAGCTCTGCTTGCTTCTGTTTATATTTGGAGGTGCGGGGGTCGATGTCGCGCATTTCGTTTCGTATGGTGAGGGCGGCAGGCGTCTCTATGATGTCGAAGGGGAGGCTGTCGCGCAACCGAATGTCGTGGTCAAGAATCTTGTTGCTGTATTCGAAATACGGCCAGTCTTTCGCTTGAATTTCATGCAGCCCGTCCCGATCGATGCGCACGATCCGATTCCGGAACAGCACGTGGTCGAAGTCGGCCCCGTAATAACGGAAATTCGGTACAATCATGCGTAGTTTTTCCAGGGAACCGAGTTTCACCTGGTTGCTCCGGTGGATGGCATTGGCCAGCGTCTGCGAATAGTATTCGGGATGGGTGTACAAGTAACGTATCAGTTCCATGTTGCACTCCGACGCAATAGCCTGTTCGTCGATCAGCCGGACGATATGATCTTGGATGTGGCAGAAGGTAAACCCTTTGCTGGTAGCCGAGGATTCGATACGATAGTATCCGCGTGCTTGAAGGAAGGAATAAAGTTGTTCGTTGTTGATGTCGAAACACTCTTTTCCGCGCCGGTCTCTGAACCGCATCCAGAATTTCAACGAACCGGAAATACGGAGGAGATTGCTGAAAAGTTTGTAGGGGTCTTGGGCATTCGGCTTGCGATAGTGCATGAAGAAGTCCTTCGCATCCTTGCAAAGGCCGCCTTTGCGTGTCTTGAATCGTTTGAGGTCGTCCGGCAACCATATCAGCCGGAGGTCGAGGTATTTCATAGCGAGCTGGTAGGCGTGGGCGATGCCGGTGCTGTCCTGGTCGTAGAGAATATAGACCTCTTTGGCGATCTGCCGGAGGTGGTACATGTCGTTACGGGGGAGGTCGGCCGTCTCGGAATTGAGCCACGCGACGTGCCATCCGGCGCGGCCGGTTGCAAGGCAGGCCGCTCGGGTGTTGAGCGCATCGGAACCGCCCGAGCAAAGAATGAGCGCATCGCATTGACCGATACGGGACGAAGCGGCCGATTCATCGTATTCGCCGCTGTCGTCCGGGTCTTCTTCTTTGTCCGGTTCGGATTCTGCTTGATCTTCTTCTTCATCCGGTTCTGATGCTTCGGGTATGCGTCGTTTGGATGCTTCGAATGCTTTGAGAAACCACGAATCGCCGAAAATGAAATCCGAGGGTTTCTCGCCCGCAAATATGAATCGCAACTCCCCGAGCGGTTGGTAGAGCCGGCCCCAGCTACCATAGTCATAGTAGAATATCGGATAATTCTCCGTGGCCGAAACTTTCCAACTCTTGCCTCTATCCTTTTTTCGGGTAATGTAGAAGTCGACTGGCACCAATCGGAGTTCGTTGCAGACTTCTTGCGTAATTTGGTACCCCAGAATATCGAGTTCTCGCTGGGTAAATTTCCCGTTTTTCCGCCGTTGCACCGTTATCGCATCCTGCGGGGCCGTTTCCGATATGTCCGGTTTGGGCTTGACCGGTACGGCCGCCGGCCCCTCCAGCAAATGTGGTGCGTACTTGGTTGCGATAAAATCAATAGCCTGCGGATATGTTAGGCGCTCTTCCTCCATGACGATTGCAATGGCCGTCTTCGCTTTCGTGTCGCTGCCGCCTTTATCTTGCAAAAACCAAATATCATTTTTGAAGAACACGGTGGCCGACGGGTTCCGGTCATCCGCCCGAAGTCTGAAATTCCGACGCCTTTCGAAGCCGTCTCGGGAGGCGGGAAAATAGTCGAGAATGATCGTTTTCCCTCCGTCGGTGGCTTTCAAAACATCGTCTTTGCTTATTTTATTCATAGTATTCGAGTTGCGGAGGAGTACCCCCCCCCGATTTATAAGATTCGTTCGATTGTTCGCAGGATCGCTCCGGCGCGATCGTATTGTTCACGGGCTTCGAGGTTCGCTTCCGATGGCAACCCGACCAA
>CANQGQ010000071.1 GCA_947623305.1 uncultured Alistipes sp.
AAGAACAATACCACGGTAAAGCAAAAAGCCTTCAGCATCTGGGACGGTATCTGCGGAATGATTTGTCTGGGACCTGTTGGACTTCTGTGCGGGCTTTGCGGCGCTGGGCAGGATGTCAAAGTGACTGACGAAAATTGGTATTACTGCAAAAAATGCGGCAAGCAGCACATCTCTCGCGGAAGTGCACTGACTAAGGCAGAGAATATCTTCTATTCCTGCTTCGCGTCTTCACTTATAGCGGCGCTGATACTCTCGTTCCTCCTTCGGAACGATGATTACGGTATTTTTACCTTAATTACTATCTCGGTGCCGGTAGGAATGTGGAGCTCTATGTTCAAGGATATGAAAACCGACCTCGGTGTTCCGCTGACGAGCATCATCGACCGAAACACGCTTATAAAGTATATTCTTATTGCCGCTATTCCGACGGCGATAGTGGTTATCGTTTCGTATCCTATCATTGAGGCGATTCTTGGAATATGACGGACAGACTGTACAGAGCTATGATGTCCATATGCGGATTGCTTTGCCATCAGCGCCCAGACCGCAGCTTTTTCATACGCGGCAGGCAGTTCCCTGTGTGCGCCCGATGTACAGGCGTTTATATCGGAGAGTTCGCGGCACTGCTGTCATACAGGTTCATAAAGCCGCCTGCGGCGCTGTGCATAGTTTTTTGCGCGGTAATGCTCGCCGACTGGTTGATACAGTTTTTTAAAATCCGCGAGTCGACGAATTTTAGGCGGCTTATAACCGGTCTCCTGTGCGGCTACGGCGGCGGCAATCTCGCAATTAGGCTTTTCGTAATAGTACTTAATAACTTGGAGGGATAGATGTGTTTTGCACGGAATGCGGGCATAAGCTGCCCGACAATGTAAAGTTCTGCACTAACTGCGGAGCGAAGCTCGACAGTGAACCTGAACAAAATCAGGCTCCCATGCCGACGCCGACTGTTAATTATCAGCCGCCGCTGGCTCAGCCGTCGACGTCGCCGTCTTCTCCGATGGTAAAGTGCCGCGAATGCGGTGCAAATATAAAGCAGGACGCGAGAACCTGCCCCTACTGCGGTGCGGAAACCGGAGTATCGGCAGAAGAACAACATACAGGCGGGCTGAAATCTTTTCTTGTCGAGGAGGTCAGCGACGGCAGTTCCGGAGTATCGGCGCAGACTGTAAAAATAATCGCCGTTGTCGCGATAGTCGCGGTTATAATCATAGGCGGAATTGTTATTCTATTTTCAAATGCTGAGGCCATCGTCGGGTCGTTCGACCGAAAGCAGGCTTACAGGCTTGCACAGGAGAAAATCGACGAGCAGCTTTTATCACCCGCAACCGCAAAATATCCGAAACTGACCGATGAAATGATAGTTTATGAGGGCGAGTTCCTCATCGGCGATTATGATTTTGATGTGTATTTGATAAGCTCATATGTCGATTCTCAGAACGCTGCGGGCGTGCCTGTCCGCACATATTTTGACATCGAAATAGGTCTGCCGATAGACGAAGATGTCGAGAAATACTATCACAATATTATAAATATGGAGTAAAATTGAATAACCTTAAAGGCTCAGGAGCTATCTTGCCCCTGAGCCTTTTCTGACCGCCGGATTTGTCCTCCAGCTTCTGAGGTATTCCTCGACTGCCTCAGTCGGTATCTTCCAACTTCGCCCGATTCTTATTGACGAAATCGTTCCGTCGTTCAGCATTTCATATACGCGGTTTTTCCCTACTCCTAAAACCTCCTGAACATCTGTCACGCTCATTAGCGCTCCGTACTGCTCTAACATTTGCAGCCCGCCTCCTTTTTAAGTATTTATTCTTATGTTGGATTTTTAATAAGGGATTAACATCATCGCTTTTGCCTGCTTTTTTACGAAAAAAGTCAAGAAAAAAGTAAGATTTGTGACGGACAAATCCAACATAGAAATAAGAATAAATTGTAAGGGGACTTGAAGATGCATAAATCTCAGGCAATTAAAGACAAAGTGTTAGCGCTTCGCGAGGGCATATCCGAGAAGCAGTCGAGTGCTTGGACGAAAGATGAGAAAAAGCAGCTTGCAGAAATGTTTTACAACGGGGTCGGGATAACGGAGATGGCGATTTTCTTTGAGAGAAGCGAGCCGGCGATCATAAACATGCTCGATGATATGAAGATGTATGTCAAGAGGCAGCGGCACCGGGTTGCGAGTGTGAGCAGTGCCTGCAAATGCCCGGAGTGCGAATACTTTTCGGGCGGAAAGTGCAGTCTGGGGCACCCGTGCGAAAAATAAAAAGCTCACCAAGACAGTGAGCTTTTATAATTTTAATACTACTATGCGGCGGGATAGGTATTGTAAACATATTCAAATAGTCTTTGTCTGTATCTGTCAACAGATGAAATATCATAACTTTCCGGAAGATCAGCCCAAAGTATATCGCGTATCAAAACGCTTATTATAGATTGAGTTTCCTCTTTATCTTTCCAATGGTCAAGTTCATGGATTTTACTTTTTATTTTTACAAGAATCAATTTTGACAGTTTTTTTATTTTCAAAATGTCCTCTTTTGAGATAGGCTCCTTAACAAGCAAATCAAATACAGCCAATTCCTCATCGTTATCAAATCCTTCGCGAACGTATCTTTTTTTCTCATCATCCAATTCGCTGACAAGGCGCATGAGTTTTTCAAATATAATAATAATAGAATCTCGATCATTGCCCGATAAGGTATACTATCTTTCGCAAAAAGAAAAAGGACAAAAATATAGACATGTCCCCGCACTTCTGGTAGAATGAAGTAACTGCAAATCATTCGAGAGGAAGTAGAAACATGTCCGAAAAAATTATAACATTAAACGAGGATGCAGTCAAGACTGAGATTAAAGATTTGGTACGCAAAAGCGTGGAGGAGACTTTGAACGAGCTCCTTGACAGTGAAGCAGAAGAACTGATCGGAGCCGCAAAGTATGAACGCAACGAATCTCGAAATGGCTACCGCAGCGGGCATTATACGAGAAATCTCACCACCACGTCAGGAAATGTAAAACTGTCCGTGCCAAAGCTCAAAGGCGTACCGTTTGAGACGGCAATCATAGAACGCTATCGTCGTCGCGAAAGCTCTGTGGAGGAAGCTTTGATCGAGATGTGTCTCGCGGGTGTATCAGTACGCAGAGTAGAAGATATAAGCGAAGCACTTTGGGGCAGTCGGGTATCTGCCTCAACAA
>CANQGQ010000072.1 GCA_947623305.1 uncultured Alistipes sp.
CTTTTAGATGAGTTTGCGAATATCGGTCAAATTCCGAAGTTTGACAAGCTCATCGCAACAATAAGAAGCCGTGAAATTTCGGCTTCAATTATATTACAGTCGCAGTCACAGCTTAAGACTATCTACCGCGGTCAAAAGCCGCGGAAAAGATAAGGAGGAATCATTATAAAATACATAGCATCCTGCAGCGGCGGCAAGGACAGCGTGGCAACGCTCCTTTTAGCTGTCGAAAACAACGAGCCGCTTGATGAGGTCGTTTACAGCGAAGTGATGTTTGACCCCGAAACGAGCGGAGAAGTGCCGGAACACCGTGATTTCATCTACAACGTCCTAAAGCCTTTTGCAGAGCAAAATCTTGGCGTAAAGTTTAACATTCTCCGCGCTGGCAAAACCTATGACGATGTTTTTCATCACATAATAACGCGTGGGAAAAACGAGGGGAAGAAAAGAGGCTTTGCTTGGGCAGGATTTTGCAGCGTAAACCGCGATTGCAAGATACCGCCCATAGATAAGCATTTTAAAGCCATCGGCAATGCGTCAACTATGTCGGCATAGCAAAGGACGAGCCGAAACGTCTTGCAAGGCTGAAAGATAATCAGGTTAGCTTGCTTGACAAGTACGGATTCACCGAAGCCGACGCCGCAAAACTTTGCGAAAAGTACGGTTTGCTCTCTCCTGTTTATGAGCATTGCCGCAGAAACGGCTGTTGGTTCTGTCCGAATGCCCGAAACAGCGAACTCAAGCACTTAGCGGAGCATCACCCAGAACTGTTTGAAAAGCTCATCATGTGGGAGCGCGAAGATAACGTATTCAACCGAAACCTTACAAGAACAGAAACCCCGTCGGAGGTTATGGCAAGACTGCTTGCGACCAATGGCGGGGAGATTTTAAGGAGGTAAACTATGCCCGAAAACGAAAAATTGAATCAGCAGCTTTATGAGAAAATGTCTGCCGACCAAGACAAATTCCGCGATTGGCTGACATCTCAGCCGCCCGAGGAAATCTTGAATCACGCCTATGAATACTCGGTGAGGGAGGATATTTTAATGGCGGTAGAAGATATGTCCCTGTCTGCGGATAAGGTGCAGGCTCTCCTATACTCAAATGCCCCTCTCGATGAGATTTATAACGACTTTTCTCAAATCGAGGGCGATCATATGGATATTATCCGCGGCTGCATTGAAACGAGGGCGAACGATATTATCGAAAAGACGCAGCATGAGGAAGTTGCTTTGCAGACGGCAATAGGATTTGTTGAAGCTCACAAAGTCGAAGAGGGCATTGATTATACCCTTTACGACATTAAGTATACTTCCGTTGACGGCGGCGTGATTGAGGATACGAACCTTTCTGCGCTCGATGCTGCGATGCAGGTCTGCAAGGAAAATAGCCTTGCAAATCCGAGAGAAATTTCGCACGATGAACTAATGAGCAAGGTGCAGGAAGTTGAGGACAGAAACGTCGAGCTTATGAACGAATTTCTCACAAAACCGCCTGTTTATAAAGAAACTGCCGAGTATGCCATTAACAACGGCGAAATCGACCTTTACCGCCGCTCGATGAGGGCAAACGTCGAGTGCCGAATGGCGATTGAGGACGCTATCACGGACGGTTATGACGGTGGGCGGCTTGATACAAGCTCGGTAAAGGACATAATCAAGCAATTCGGTGCCGAGCGCGTGGAATACGTTCTTGCAAACACCGTTCAACAAAAGGATTGGGATGGGCGTTTCTCCCACGACAATAAGGCTTGGGCAAAGGAGATTTCCGTCTGCCCAGAAAACTGTACAAGGTTCATGGTTGACCGCTCCCACCCCGGTTTGACGAATATGTTTGTCAGTGCGGCAAGAAAGGAACTCCGCTCAGCTGAAAAGGCTGCCGAAAAGCCGTCTATTCGGGAGCAGCTCAAGACGATTGCCAAAGAGCTTGAACCGAAAAAGCTGCCTGCAAAAAAGAAAGAGCAGGGCGTTGAGCTATGAGCAAGGACGTCAAAGCGGAACTGCTTGTAAAAATGCAGTCGGAAATGGCGGGATTTGAAAGGCATATTCAGAACACGCCCGAAGGTTTCCGCAACGATTATGCCGACGAACTTGCAATAAGACAAAACATCTTAAAGGCGGTTGCGGGAACGGATTTGTCGGACAAGGCAGTAAAAAGGCTTATGGAGTACCCCGACCCGACAGGTGCGCTGCTCGATTCGCTGATTTTAAGGGACGGCATGACCCCCGAACAGCTCGGCAAGGACATAAAAACCTTTGCCGAGCGCGACCGCAAGCCGTCTATTTTACAAAAGCTGAAAGAGGCGGCAAAGTCCACGCCTATCACTGACCACAAGCACAAGGAACATGAAAGATAAGATTGGAGTGATTTTATGTCTACAAATGAAGAAAAAACGATCCCGATGATCTCCGAGGAGCAGCGCAAGCAATCCTCCAAAGAGCAGCGGGATTTTGAAGTCAACATGAATACCGAAAGCCTTTCCGTAAAAGGCTTTCTCGGCACTTGGCACACCGCTGACAGCACGTCAGTCAGCGGTGTGGATTTCTTCCTGATGAAAAACGATACATACGCGGATATGGCGAACATCGTGGTTGACGGCGGCGGCAGGCTTGTTCTGGATAACGTCTATGACGGCTTTGATGAGCATACCACAGAGCTTTTGCGGCAGGAGGTTATGGAAGTACCGAAGCTGCCCGACGAAACGATTTCGGTCGATAATATGAAGTCATACGGCTATTCATGGGGCGGTATGCTGCCGATGAACGAAACTGCCGCGCTTGAAGTCATGCAGAATTGCAACGTTTTTTGCTCTATTCAGATAACACCGAGGGAATGGCGACGGACAAAGCGCAGATAGCCGCCCATGCCGCGAAAGGCGGTATTTTCGGCGTTGAAAAGGTCGAGTGGATTCAGCAGCTTGAAAAAGAAAATTATCTCAAATTCGCCGAAATGTCCACCGAGGACGACTATGGAATGATCGACGGAATCATCAACAACGGCAAGAAAGAACAAAAAGCCGAAAAACCGTCAATCATTGAAAGGCTCAAGGCTGCGAAGTCGGAGCTGCCCAAAGCTGAACCCGAAAGGGCGGTGAGGGATTTATGAGCAGAAGCAAGCACTGGAAGTCCGAGTGGGAGATGTTCATCGGCT
>CANQGQ010000073.1 GCA_947623305.1 uncultured Alistipes sp.
GGGACTGCCGATCGCCTGGCCGAAGCCGACGCATGCGAAGAACCCGATGACCGATCTGTTCGATAACGGGCTGAAACCATGGCGTGCGGTGCGCGAAGTGCTGGACTTTGCAGACCGAGGCGAATCGATCTTCGGACGCAAGAAACCGTTGGTAGACGCGACGCTGGAAAGAATTTATGCCGGATTGATAAAATTCGTGGCGGGAGGCAAAGACGCATTCATGGTGAAATACAACAGCCGGAGCCGATCGGGCAAGTACATCGCGCCGAGCGCGGACGCCCCGTGTCCGACCGTTGCGGTACAAGGAAGGTTAGGAGTGGCCCGAGTGAGCTTCCTATCCAAACATTTCGGTGGAACGCCGGCAGGCAAGAACATTCCGGTAACGGGGCCGGCGGGAGCCATCACGACCGTCGATCATCATGCGTTCGTCTCGGCCTACTACGGGAACGGCTACAATTCATCGGTCGAACGTCCGTCCCCGACGTTGACGACCAAAGACCGCCTCCAGATAGTGCGCCCGTTCATTGCGTCGAGCTATTCGGGCGGCGGACAAGTCTCGGACATCGACCGGCCGGCTCCCACGCTGACGACGAATCCGAAGCAGAACCTTGTGAGCGCACATTATCTGCTGAATCCGCAATACCGATCGGCCGGCGGCTCGGTGGATGCTCCGTGCTTCACGCTGATCGCCCGCATGGACAAGCGGCCGCCGTATCTGGTTTCGGTCGAACAAGGCGTGCCGGCCTGGTGCACTCGACCGGATGACACGCCGGCGATGCGGCGGCTGAAAGAGTTCTGCATCGACTACGGGATTGTGGACGTAACGATGCGTATGCTGCGGATTGCGGAGATGAAACGCATACAAGGGTTCGGAACGGACTACGTGCTGGTCGGCACGCAGGAGGAGCAGAAGAAGTTTTTGGGGAATGCGGTGGTTACGGAGATGGCCACGGCTTTGTGCGAGGCGACAGCCGCTGTTATTCCGATAGGACACACCTCAAACACTCGTAAAGCACCTTCGCGAGAGCTTTATTTTTACAAAAACAAGCCAAAAACGACCTACATGCCTAAAAATCAAAAAAAATAAACACAATAGATTAACCTGCAATCGACCTACAACGACCAACGTATAAACCTACACTTCATTATACGAACCTACAAACCTACAAAACGCCGATTCGTAAATTATTGATTTTAACACGTGTAGGTCGTGTAGGTCGTGTAGGTCGAAAAAACATGTCAGTGTGATGGAGTTTGAAGATATAAAACCGGAAGAGTTCGAAATCTACACGAAGAAACTCGTGCCCCGTCTGATGCGGTATCCTCCCGGGCAATGGATTCGAATCGACGCGATCGCCAAAGATGTCGGCCGATTCATCGACATTTGTCAATGCCTCTATGACCACGGTTATTTCGAAGATGAAAACGGGTTTCTCATTCTCGATATTCAAAAGGATAGTCTCGTGCGTCTCGATCCTATGTACATCCGGAAACACGATACTAAAACTTTCAAGATATGGAAATAAAGTTCAGAGCGAACAGCCCGCTCATGCTGGATTATCTGCGGCACCTGTTCAACGCGGAACCGGACGAGCCGATCCGTATTTCACTTGCCAATGACTTCGGACGCATGGCGGTCGGTCTCTATAAATCGAGCGCCACACCGGTAGAGCAGATCGACGACGATCTGACCGCGACCCTCGTACTGCCAAGACACCCGACAACCAAGTCCGCCCAGTTCCGTTACGTGTTCTTCACCGACACGGATAATAAGCGCCTCAATCTGATTCTGGACGCATTGTTCAACATCGACCTCGACACCTACTACCTGCAAGGTATCCAAGCCGGCATGCCGAAGCGCGACATCATCGAAGCGTTCATCGTGTCCAGGGGCCTCGTAACAAAAGACTACACCGAGACCCTGAACAAACGGGCCTACCGGACTTCGCTCGCAACCATCCGCCGACAAACCGACCTGCTCCATCGGAAGGCCCGTTACCACTTGAGCCGAATCGACCCGCCGGAACGACCGAAGAAGTGATCGGGAAACTGATTATTAAATAATTTTAATTTGGGTAACGATTTTGTCAATTTAACTGCCAAAAAAATGCAACAGAAATTCATCGCAAGATTGGGGATCAAAGCGCACAACGACCGATCCGATTTTTTTCACGAACTTCCGCTTTCGACGGTCAACAAGCGAACGATCGAAATTTCATCTAAAAGGGATGCGAACGGTACGCTCTGGACGACGAAGGTAACGGCATCGCTTCGACACGATGTCGCCCTTTTGCACAAGCCGTGCATCATCGGCGTCCGATGCCGAGACCGTTTCTACATCCTCGGAACAGAAGACCTGCCGTGCCATCCGACCATCAAAGAGGGCGATTTGGTCGATTTAACAATCGAGCTCAAGACGAAATACCCGCCGAAACCGATTAATAAAGTCCTTTCTATCGCACCCGATTGTGTGTAGGTTTGTGAAAAAGATCGAACATGTTGCGCATCAAAACAACCGAAAACGCATTGCAACTCCTTTCCGACGTCCGCCGAGGGCAGTGGTTCATACACGACTACGAAGCATTGCTCCCCGCGGCGTTGGCTTTTCTTCGGGGTGAGAAGCTCTCGAACGTCTCCCATCGCAAGACGTTCGAGTTCTCCACGACTGCTGCCGGTTTTTCGACCGAATCGGGCAACAAAACAACCCAGCCGTCGGAAGTGGCGGTGATTCCCATCGTCGGGGTCATTTCGAAATACGATTCCTGCTACTCCTACGGAGCTGTTACCTATGCTCGTTCGATTCTCACAGCGGCGAAACATCCGGACGTCTGCGCCATCGTTCTCGACATCGATTCCGAAGGCGGGGCGGCGAGCGCCATTTCTCCTATCAAAGAGGCCATCGAACAGGCGAAGGCATACGGGAAACCGATCATCGCACACGTCGACCTTTGCGCATCATTGGCCTACTGGGCGGCCTCGCAATGCGACGCCATCTTCTGCGACAATCCGTTGTCGAAAGTGGGAAGTATCGGCGGATATTGTCAAATCATCGACGACACGGGGAAATTGGAGAAAGACGGTTACAAGGTTATCACGGTTTACGCCGACGAGAGCGGCGA
>CANQGQ010000074.1 GCA_947623305.1 uncultured Alistipes sp.
GCCACCGAAAGAGTGCGAAGAATACGGTTCTTCTGCCATTTTGCGAGTGAATTATTGTGATCAAGGATTCCAAACAGGCAACACATATTAAACCTCCTCGTCTGTTGTTACAGGGTCGTTGATGTAGAGCTGACGTTCCTTAAGATACTGAATCAGCTCGGGCTCCACGCAATACTCACGGACAAAATCTGTCCAGCTCAGATTTGCGATTTCTTTGTCGTTCAGCTCATAAGCCACGTCACAAATATGGCTTGTAAGCTGTATAGTTGCAAGCAGAGTGTTGAGCTTCAGAGTGCCGCGGAAAATACGGAACTCAATCGTCTCCTCGTTGCAGAGATTAACGCAGGCGTAACGACCGATATTCCCCTTTTTGGCATGCTCAAGCATTTCCTGCGGAGTATCCTTATACCCGTATCTTGCCGCCCAACTGTTCAGCTGACTTTGAGTGCGGCGGCTGAACTTAAGCAGCTCATCCCAATGCTTCTCGAAGAAGTACAAAATCCTCGCAATCGAAGCTTCCTGAACACGCTCGGTATCTCCGAATGAATTACGGTTGATGTGGATATGTAATCCGCAAGTGCCAGCCTGATGAGAACGATATCCCAAAGATTTGGCTTTTTCCACGATCTCTTTCCACGGCATTTCATTCATGTGATAATTGAGAGTCATCGGATGGGTGACTATCTCAAAACCTTCGTGCAAAGATCCGTCGTGCTTGCAGTAAATACGCCAACAGTTCCTATTGGCAACAGCCATGACCTCCTCAGCTTTATAGTTGTCCTCACCCCCTTCGTCGATTTCAAGCTCGACGCCAAAATACCGTGAGCCAGAACCGAAGAATACCGGATCGGGCTTGTAATAGTAATCGTCGATTGAGCTATCGCTTCTGTAACGATTATAGCAATCCTCGCAGTAGTCCTCATCGTCGTAGTCGAGATGATAAACTTCATCATAGGGCATAACTGCACCGCAGGAAGAGCATGTGCGATAATCGTGATAGTCGTAGCAGGATTCACAAAGCGGTGTATTAGAATCGCCCGCATTATCGTCGGCGAAAATAATATCGCCGCACTCGCAGCATACTACTGTGCGACTTTCGAGGCAATCAGGACAGACATAATACTCGCTCTCAACGATAGTCATGTCTGAAACATCGAACTCTTTTCCGCAGCAGTAACAAGTTACTTTACTTTCTTCCATATTACTTGACCTCCATTATGTTTCTAAAAATTTAGCGTTTCCGCTATTGGTCGAGAGGGATGGAGTCGAACCATCAAAAAAAGCCCTACCCGCAGAGCAGAGCCTCCCGATATTTTAAACAATCGTTTGAGCATTTTACTCTCATCGAAACCATTGCTTTAATCGCTACTCAACGCCGAAACACTGTTAGTTGGTTTGCGTTGCCTCACCTCGTCCATATTTACACAATACAGCGCCTCACGATTCAAGCTGGATATGCTCAAACAATCACGGAACTTTTCACTCTTGCGCCAGTGTCGTTGGTCGCATCCGTTCCTCAATAGACAAAGAGTTGCCAATAACAATATTCACAAAGCCGTGTTCGCACCACGCGCTCCGAAGTTCCGAATAAGTTGTAGAGGGAACAAGTCTAAAAGCTAAATTAGCCCATTGGAATCACCCCATTTATTATATATTTTTGGCGGGAAAAATCGGGATTGAACCGATACAAGCCTGATACTCATTTTCCCGTATGCGCCAAGCGATTACGCTCAGCGCAAGAAGGTCAGTAAATCTTGGCATGATACATGTCGATTTCCTTGCCCGCAAGAATGGCATTATAAAGCCTCTTATTCCTTGAGCGGGCAACCGCGAACTTAACCTTTCTGATAAGCTTTTTCATTAAGCAACCTCCTCTCCTTGCTTTCTGAATGACGTGAATACTGCGTCATTTGCAATCAGGTACATAATATCCAAGACATTCCAGCCGACGCTAAACCGAGCAATCATCTTTGCGATGTTAAAGATTTCTTCGGTGGAAACCTCAGAAGAAGAAACTTCGGCAAGCATTTCAGAAAAATCCGTATTGTCGCCAAGAGTAAACAGCTTATTCCTGCGGCAAACGTCCTCGACTGCCTCAGCACTGAATCGCTGCACCATAATAATGTTTGGCATAGTCAAACCTCCTATATATTTCTAAAGCCGACGAGCGTCAGCTTCTTTGAATACCGAAGTTTTTTGACAAACTTTTCGCCGAGATACCTCGACTCAAACAGCTTTGTCACAACCTTGCCTGTTTGTTTTATCAGAAATGTCACTTCCATTTGAAACCTCCGCAGTCTGTCCGTTCTCTGATATGCAAAGAACATTTTCTTTTGAAAAAAGCCCCGACAGATAGAACGGGGCGCAGAAAACCAGTATTGTGAAATCGTGCAGGACAACCGTCGCGATGATACAGAGGGCAAGCAAAGTCACGCCCAAAATCTTTTGTAAAATCAGCGTTTTATTCATCAGAATCCTCCTTACTTGCCTTGAATAGATACTTTTTCAAAAACTCTTCGACGGTCTTTTCACATTCGTCGGCAGAGTTGGTCAGTTTTGACGCAACGACAGTATCATTCTCGATAGCATAAATATATACAGAATCCGAATCAGACTTGGTATCATTATGTCTCATGCAAACTCGAATTCCTCGTTCGTTGTCCTCTGCTATAATTCCAAGCGCGATAGACCCGAAACAAGCAAATTCATTTGCAACTTCAATCGCCTCCTTCCATACCTTTTTGGGTGAAATTGAAATATTAACCGCCACGACGCTCAACCTCGCTTTCATTATCATCATTTTCCTCGCCGTACATATAATCCTGAGCCAATTTTGTTTTTGTAAAATTTAACAGGATAACCGCGGGCGAAGCAGCTACAACCAGAATCAGCACAGACAGAAAAGCCCTGTAAAAATCGCCCTCTAATAAACCGAGGATAAAGGTAATAACCCAGTATCCAGTAGAAACGACGCTTATAAACAGGGTGTAGATAATCACTCCAGTTACCACGAGTGCCGCCTTTTCATTCTTGTTAAGTTTACGCACTCAATTTCCCTCCTTCCTGCGACGTTCATCCAAATACTCAGCGATTTC
>CANQGQ010000075.1 GCA_947623305.1 uncultured Alistipes sp.
TATGATGAGGACGGCAAAGAGACCTCTTTAGCAGGCTTATATCTTTGCTCTTATGACCTTGACAGCGGGGAATACCGTGAGATTTTGAAGACAATCGAAGGCAGAAATGCAAATATGTATGCTTTCGGCGTTCACGATGGCGGAATATATTATACGACCTCCTATGTTGAGGAAGATATCCCGTGGCAATCTTTTCTTGATCCTGATTTTGTTCCGGACTATATAAACGATTATTACAGATATGATATCGAGAGCGGTGAAGCCGAAAAAATCGACAGCTATATTTTCAGCACCGGCGACGGTTGCTATGTCGAGGTCAGCGGAGACGTTACAATGTTAGTTTCCGAAGGTGGGAAAAGGACGGATATCTCGGATATCCGCTCGGTATATACCCTTGTGAACGGCAAGCTGTTTGACCCGACGGATAAGGTTGTAATCGACTCTGCAAGCAGTGAAAGACACGAGATGAAAACCGATGCCGAGGTAATTTATTACCTCGACGGCGAGTATGTTGTCAGGGATTTTCAGCAAGACGAGAACGGTTTTATTACGGGGTATAGGTATGAAAGGCTTACGGAAGATAATTTGATTGGCGAAGTAAAATAGCTAAGTTTTTTATATTGACAGCCTGCTATGACAGGTGACTATAATCGCTCCAATTAACGTCAAAACAGGTAGCACCCTCGAACTATTGAGCGGGAAAATTCTCGAATTGAATATGGCGGCGTTTCTAAAATACGGCTATGTCCTTTGCTATCACGACGGCTATATCATCGGGAACGAGGTCAAAAGCGGCGAGTACATCAAGCTTTCCGAGAGCGAGCTATTCAAGAGGTGAACCATGAACACATTATCCCTTAACGGTGTGAACAAGCACTACGGTTCAAATCACGCGCTTATCGACTTTGACTACGACTTCCACGACGGCGTTTATGGGCTTTTGGGGCCGAACGGCGCGGGGAAGTCCACGATGATGAACCTCATTACACAAAATATCCCCGCCGACCCGGACAGCGAAATTCTCTGGAACGGCGAGGACATCGGGAAATTGCAGGCGAAATACCGCCGCCGAATCGGCTTCATGCCCCAGCAGCAGGAGCTTTACCCCTCGTTCACCGCCTCGCGGTTCGTGGGGTATCTTGCTGCGCTCAAGGGAATTAAAAAGGAGAAGATCCGGGACGAGGTAGAGCGGGTCTTGGATCTGGTGGAGCTCTCGGAGCAGGCCGACCAGAAGCTGGGCGGCTTTTCGGGAGGCATGAAGCAGCGGGTTTTGATCGCCCAAGCGCTCTTAGGCAACCCGAAGCTGCTTATTTTGGATGAGCCGACGGCGGGCCTCGACCCGAAGCAGAGGGTCATCACGCGAAACCTGATTTCAAGGCTCTCGAAGGACAAAATCGTCATCATTTCCACGCACATCGTCAGCGACATTGAGACCATCGCCGACCGCATTTTGCTCATAAAGCAGGGCGAGCTCATCGACGAGGGGACGGTGGCGGAGCTGTGCGAAAAGGTCAGGGACGGGGAGAAGAATTTGGAAAATCTGTATATGCAGTATTACGGTGATGAGTGATGATATACCGTAATGAAATTTACAAGCTTTTGCACCAAAAAATGTTCGTTTTAGTGGCTGTTTGCGCGGTTTTGCTGAACATTTACATTTCCTGCTCGCAGGATTTCGGGATGTACTGCCCGGCGCGGGAGTACAAGGAGTACTACGCCCTCGCCGAGGGGAAGACCTTCGCGGAGGCCTACGACTACTCGGTCGCGCGGCGGGACAACATGTTCGGCGGGTGGGAGGCCGGCAAGTGGGAGGTCCGGCAGATGATGAACCGCGAGATCGAGCAGCTAAAGGCCGTAGGGACCTACCGGCAGTATCTGCAGTCGATCGACGACGCCGCGGCGACGATGACGGCGGTCTCGATTTTTGCCGACCCCGAAAGCTTCGCTTACCGAAATATTGTCAAAACTCCGGCCGCGTATGATCGGGTTCGGAGCGTTCGGCCGGTCTTTGCGCCCTCAAACGGTGTGCTTTTGGCGGTCGAGAACACGCCGTCGGATACACTTCTTTTATTCATAATATTCACCGCAGTGACGGTCATTTTTTATAAAGACCGCGAGAGCGGGATAGTAGGATTAGTTAAACCTCTGCGATACGGCAGGGCGAGGCTCGCGATGTCGAAAACTGCGGCGGTGCTTACGGTCTGCCTTGTCTGCGGGGGCGGTTTGTTTCTTCTGAATCTGTGGATAGGCGCCGTCCGCTTCGGCTTGGGGGATCTGTCGAGACCCGCGCAATCGCTGAAAGGGTTCCTCGGCTGCAACCTGAAAATCAGCGTCCGGCAGCTGATGATACTTATATTTGTTTACAAAATTTTAGCGATGTTTATCTGCGCGCTCATCGCGCAAAGCCTGTATATAAGGCTCAAAAACACGACCGCGTACTTTGTGCTGCTGCTTGCGGGAGGGGTCGAGACAGCGCTGTATCTTCTCATCAGCGAGACGTCGGTGCTCTCGCCGATAAAGCAGATTAACCTCGCCGCGTTCGTGAACTCGACGCACCTGTTCAAAACATATGCAAACATCAACATGTTCGGCTTCCCGATAAATCTTTTGATTACAACTACCGCAGTGAGCGTGATTTTCATTGCTTTGTTAATTATTCTGACGGTCAGATTATATGAGAATATATCAATATCTGAAATTAAAAAGTCCCGCAGAAGAATCATAAAAATAAAGCCCCCGAAACGGCTTTTTGCATATTCTATGCACAAATTATTCATTCTTCATAAGGGACTTTTGATATTCGCCGCCGTGCTTGCTTTTTCGCTTTACAGCGAATATAACTACGTCCGCCCGTACAGTTCGAGCGACAACTACTACCGCGCATACGCCGCCGAGGCGTACTCGAAGCAAAGCCCCGTCGAGGTCTACGAGTACATGAGCACGACCGCCGACGAGCTTGCCGAGGGATATAAGGCCGCGATGTCAGGCGGTTTGACCGACAACGAATACTGGTCTAAGCGCAGCGGATTTGAAAAACTCGTTAATCAGTATAACAACGCGTTCGAGGTCTCGGGCGGCAAAGACGTTCAGAA
>CANQGQ010000076.1 GCA_947623305.1 uncultured Alistipes sp.
ACCCGCAGCGTTCACCTCGCCGCCTGCACCACTCAAGCTCGCCAGCGTGCTCTCCGCTCCCAGCGTCAGCTTGCCGGTATTTACCGTAGCTGCCGTGCCAGTTCCGCCAAGCGTAATCTCCAATTCCTTCGCCGTACCCGACAGCTCCAACTTCGACCCCGTGAAGCTACCGCTCAGCGTCGCTTTCTCACTCCCCGTGTAGGTCAGGTTGCTGCCAATGTTCACCGAGTTGGTCACCTCCTTGCTGGTATTGTTCAGCGTCAACGTTCCATTGCTCTCTGCAATGCTACCGGTCGTGCCTTGCAGGTCCGTCGCCTTCATCGTGCCGGTCAGCGTCAGCTCCCCATTGAGCGTCAACGTGCCTACGCTGTTCTCAGCAGAGGCATTGCCAAACGTGAAGCTATCCGCGGCTTTCTCTCCCACCGTCAACCCTGCCGTCGTCAGCTGACCGCTGTAGTCACCGCTCTTCACCGTCAGCGTGGTGCTGCCCGCCTGCACCTGCCCGTCTGTGCCCTTGGTGCTCTCCAAGCTCTCCAACGTCACTCCAGTAGCACCCAGGCTCAGCATGCCACCGCTCACATCCACATTTCCAAGCTGCGTCGCTTCCGTGAAGCTCAACGTCCCTTTCTCCACCGTAAATGCGTTGCTGCTGTAGGTGTCGCCACCAAACGTCTGCGTACCACCGCTCTCCGAGGCCATCGTCACGCTCGTGACGCTGCCCAGCGAGCCGCTGTACGTGCCGCCCTCACCCGTAATCTTCAGGCTCGTGCCTCCCTTGGTGTTCAGATCCTCGCTGCCCTCCAAGCCACCTACCGACAGTTCTCCTGTCCACTCCAGCGTTCCGCCACTCATCGTCACTACACCTCCCACGCTGTTGGTGACATCGCCACTCGATGCCGTCGCAAACGTCAGCGTCGCATTCGTAGTCAGCTCCACCGCTCCGCTCACCGTGCTGCCGCTTGTGCCTGTCAGGGTGAGATTACCCGCCATCTCAGTGGTAATGTCAGCCACCGTCACGGTTTGCGTGCTCTCTCCGCCAAGATCCAGATTCGCATCTGTCGCCACCTTCAGGGTCTCGACCCCGCTCAGATCAACTCCCGTCGCCGTCAGCTTCAACGTGCCAGCCTGCACATCCAGACTGCTGCCGCTAAACGTCCCGCTCAAGGTCAGGTCGCTGTTAGTGCCCTTGTACACGAACTTACTGCCGATCGTTCCACCGAAGGTCGCCCCAGTCGCATCGCTGACTTCCACCGTGAGTTCACCACCCGTGATCTTGCCCGTCGTGCTGCCCTCCAGCGTCTTGACCGTCAGCTTGGAGTCCTTTCCGTTGCTGTCAACCAGCGTCAGCGTCTGCCCGTTCACATCCAGCGTGCCAATCGCGCCTGGGTTATCCAACGTCATATCAAGATCTCCACCCAGCGCCAACGTGCCCGTGCCCGTGATGGCCTTTAAGTCGTTCGTTGTACCGCCGCTCAGCGTCAGCGTCGCACCATCACCAACATTCGCGCTCGCGATGGTCACCTTCCCACCATCGAAGGTTTGTTGGGTCTTTTCCCCTGTCAACTCGATGGTCAGATCACTCACCGTGCCGCTGAAGGTGTGATTCTGCGCGTCTCCGGTGATCGTGATGTTGCCGCTCAATGTCGGCACATCACCCGTGATCACTAAGGCGTCTTGTATACCGGCTACCTCCAGACCGTCAGCCTCCACCGCCGTCTTTGCATAGCCCACATCAAGATAGCCTCCCAACTTGCCAGAGAGCTTAACATCACCTATCACCGTCAGCGCTCCCGCCCCGTCCAACTTCGCCGTCAGCTTCTTGAAGCCCGATCCCGATTCATCGTCGGTACTCTCCAGCGTGTTGTGCGCGGCAGTACCATCTGCCCCTACGCCATCTACCGCGTCAGCCTTGATGTTCACCACGCCATTCGCCTTCAACGTGCCGCCACGGAGCGTGATTGTGCCCGTGTAGGTGGTGCCTTCATCACCAGTCGTCGCCAGAGCCCCCGTGATGCTCATCGTACCGGCCACCGTCATGTTGCCCGTGCCCGTCAGCGTTCCTGTCACCGTCGTCTTCACCCCGAACGTCGTCGTGGCCTCACCTTCCGCAGCAGCCTTCAACGTCAGGCTTGCCACCGTCAGGTTGTTCGCATCATTATCATCATCCAACGCCTTGAACGTGTACCCGTTCTCCTCCACCGTCATGCTGCCCGCTGACACCGTCCCTTCGACAGTGACGATGCCCTCATTCTTACCAACAGCACCTGCACCGAAGATGACGTTGTCGTTTTCCCTAAACGCCGTCGTTACTGTGTTTCCTTCATCATCACCGATGTCCCAGTCCTCATCTCCACCTGTTGCCTCCCAATCGCCGGTAAGTCCATTCCATACCAGCCCTTTGCCAGTCAGATCCTCATACACCAGCTGACCGGTCTCACCATCAAGATAGAGCACGTGACGATCCTCCAACTTGCTATCGTAGCCAGTGAGCTCTATGTCCTCTGCAAAGGCAATCGCACTGCTGAAGAGTTGCACACCATTCAATGCATTCAACCCTGTCTTATCCCCCTCCGTCGGCAACTTGTCCATCACGGCACTCAGGTCGATATTCAGATCGTAGTCACCTCCCACAGTAACATCCCCCACCGTCAGCGTGGTCAGTTTGTTTGACCACCCATCATTCCAGCCTACCGCCAAGGTCGCCGCCCCTTCATTCAGCTCGATGTTGCCCAAGTTCGCCGTCTCCAGCGCACTCAGATTCATCGTCGCTCCAGCGCCAAGCGTCAACCCGGTCAGGTTACCACTCATCGCCGACACCGTCAGCGTCCTACTCGCATCGATGCTCAAGTTGCCCGCTGCCGCGAAGTTCGTTAGCGTCGTGCCCGCCTTCACGTTCACCGTGCCGCCCGTCACTCTCAGCGAACTCACCGTCACCCCATCATCGCTCAGGTTCAGCGTGCCATTGGTCAGTGTCAGCGTGGCCTCTCCCCCAATGTTCTCCAACGTCAGACTGCCGCTCGCCGTGTCCACCGTGACACTTCCGTTCACCTCTCCCTTCAGCGTGGACGCTCCCGCGCCCG
>CANQGQ010000077.1 GCA_947623305.1 uncultured Alistipes sp.
TGGAGGGCGTGACCGGCGTGACCGTCAGCCTGGAAGAGAAGCAGGCCGTGGTGGAAGGAAACGCCGCGCAGGAAGCGCTGAAGGCCGCTGTGGAAGAAGCGGGCTACGAAGTGAAGCAGATCGCGTAAAGTGTTTTGAGGAAGCAGCCCTGGCATTTCGGTGTCAGGGTTGTTTTTGAAGTGATTCAAACGGAAAGGAAAAAACGCGATGAATAAGATACTGATTGTCGAGGATGAAAAGCTGATACAAGAAGAACTGGAAACCCTATTGTCCAATGCTGGATTTACGGTCATGTGTGTGACCGATTTTGAAAACACACTGACCCAAATCAAAGCGGAAATGCCTGACTTGATATTGCTGGACATCAATCTGCCGGGACAAAATGGGTATAGCTTATGTGCCTTAATCCGTCAATTTTCCGATGTACCTATTTTATTCATCACGGGTCGCAGCACCACGATGGATGAATTGCAGGCATTAACATTAGGTGGGGACGATTTTATTTCCAAACCCTATAATATTCCCATTCTACTTGCAAGAATCAACGCTTTGTTGAAAAGAGGGCAGGTAGCCAGGCAACCCGCTTATCTGGAGTACAACGGGTTCACGCTCAATCCGATTGCCGGGACGCTGGCAGCGGATGGGAAAGAAATTGAACTAACGAAAACGGAATTGAAAATTATGTACTGCCTCTTTGAGCATCCTGGCGAAATCGTCCCCCGGCTGGATTTAGTAGAGTACCTTTGGGACAACGAGATTCACATAGACGATAATACGCTCAGTGTCAATATTATGCGAATTCGGGAAAAGCTGCGTTCTCTCGGCAAAGGCGACCTGATACAGACAAAACGGGGGATGGGGTACAAAATATGAGTTTTTCCAGCTATGTGAGCGATAAAAAAGCTGTTTTGTTGGTCTGCTTTGCCGGAAGCTTATTTTTCTCGGCACTTTTATGGCTGTTTGGCTTGGAAATCGGGGAAATCTTTCTTTTGTGGATTTGCTTTATCTTCATGGCTGCGGGCCTACTGCTGTGGAACTACCTGAACTATCATAGACGGCTCCAGCATTTAAGGGCTGTGATGGACGATTTAGATCAAAAGTATCTGTTTGCAGAGATTACAGATACGCCAACATCAGAATTGGAAAAATCGTACTTTGAACTGATGAAAACCGCATTGAAGGCCATGACGGATGAAGTGTCCCAATCCAACCGGCTCAATCGGGAATATCGGGAATTTATAGAACAATGGATACATGAAATGAAAGTCCCGATTACTGGAATCCAACTGCTATGCGAAAACAACAAGTCCAGTGTCACCCGGAAAATCTTGACGCAGACAGAAATGATCTCGCAGAGCGTGGAGCGCGTTCTGTTCTACGCTCGGCTGGGAAGTGTAGAGAAAGACTATCTGATTACGGAAGTTTCGCTGAAAGCGTGTGTATCGGAGGTGCTGGCGCGGAACAAGCAATTTTTAATACAAAATAATGTCTGTATCCATACGGAAACTCTCTCCGACACTGTGTACTCCGATCAGAAATGGCTTCAATTCATTCTGAATCAGATCATCATTAACAGCGTCAAGTATCAGAGTGCCCGGCCGCTGGTCATTGATGTGACCTCGCAGGGTCAGGGTGACTATGTAACACTGTCAGTTACTGACAATGGCCTCGGAATCAAGGAGAGCGAGTTGGGCCGGGTTTTCGATAAGGGTTTTGTTGGGAGTAATGGCCGGACTGGAAAAAATTCAACCGGCATCGGTTTGTACTTGTGCGATCAGCTCTGTGCCAAATTGGGCATCAGCATTGAGATAAAATCAACGGCAGGAGAATATACAACCGTTCTCCTGCACTTCCCCAAAAGCGAATTTTTGAAGGTCTGATTTATTATCTTACAAATCTGTTAGATAAAATCAATGAACTTCTATACAACGGAACGCCTCTGATCGTTAATATATAGAACAGAATCAAAAAGGAGGTGTAAAAATGCGCGATACCCCTAAAGACTCACATAGGAAGGTATTTTTCATCGTGGACGGCATAGCCGCTGCAATCATACTCTGCGGCGCGGTGGCTATTATGTTGTTGAATCATCCGATACAACTCCGCTCGGATTCTGCCGGGGTTGAGTTTGTAACCGAAGATGGGCAAATAACCTGTGTTGCAGTTAGAGGACAATTCCCATATGTGCAAGTTAATTGTCCGTTGGAGAATGACTATGTTCAAGACCCGGCAGGTAATGTGACAGAAAAAATCTACACCTATACGATGCAGGCAGAACCGGCCTTTTTCGGGCAAAGCATGGTAACTATGAATCTTAGTATTGAAACATCAAATGAAATGACTTGTACCTATATCTTAAAATTCGCGGATAAAGACGTGAAGATCGTCAACGGAAAGATAGTGGAGTAACCATGACGTTAAAACGCAAAGAGCTGCTGCTCCATGTGGAGAATATCGAAAAATACTATGGTAATCCCGGTGCGGTCACAAAGGCGCTGGATCAGGTTAGCTTTGACGTGCAGGCAGGAGAATTTATCAGCATCATGGGAGCCTCTGGCTCTGGAAAGACTACTCTGCTTAACTGCATTTCCACCATTGATACAGTAAGCTCCGGCCACATCCTGCTGGACGGCCAGGACATCACGACCATCACGGAAAAGAATATAGCCGCTTTTCGCCGCGATTGCCTCGGCTTTGTATTTCAGGACTTCAATCTACTGGATACGCTGACGTTGGAGGAAAATATTGCGCTGCCCCTGACGATCAGCGAAACGCCCCCAAAGGAGATCGACAAGCGTGTTCGTCAGATTGCGGACAAACTGCATATCAGCGACACACTGAAAAAATTCCCCACCCAAGTGTCGGGAGGCCAGAAGCAGCGGTGCGCATTTGCGCGGGCAGTAATCTGCGGCCCAAAACTCATTATGGCCGACGAGCCGACCGGCGCTCTGGACTCCAATTCATCCCGCGTTCTTCTGGAGGTCATGTCAAATTTCAACCATGAAATGGGCGCAACGATCCTGATGGTAACACATGACGCTTTTAGCGCCAGCTATGCGGAGCGCATCCTGTTCCTAAAG
>CANQGQ010000078.1 GCA_947623305.1 uncultured Alistipes sp.
GATACCCATTCAAAGTATCTGTAGTCAGAATCACTCCTGCGTCTGCACAGTAATATCCACAACACTCTCGTCAGTGAGCGTAGCCGACCCGCCGGTAACTTTACCGTCCGCATCGACAGTCAAAGTAATCGACTTAACGCTGTTGCCGTCCTTACCGGGCGCGCCTGCCGCGCCGTCCTTACCTGCTGCGCCCGGAGCGCCGTCCTTGCCGTTCGTTCCGTTAGTACCATCTTTGCCTTTCAGCGAAGCAAGCCACTCCTCTTCAGAGCCGACATCGGGGTTCTTTTCCTTAGCTATTTCATAAGCGCTCTTGCCGTCTTTGCCGTCCTTGCCGTCAGCACCGGGGGCTCCAGTGGCGGGTACTAACGACCACTTTCCGTCCAAACCTCTCTGCTTGACCATTCTGTATCCAGCATTATAAATAATCATTCCTGACCTCACATCGGGTATTGCAGCGTCAATTTCCGCGTCGCTCTTTTGAATAAGCTCGTCGGAAACCAGCACCTCGTCATACCCATATATTTTCTTATATTCAGCCATTTAATTGCCTCCCATTACAAATTCGCGTAGTGGGAGCTTTAGATATGCTCCCACTCGTTCATCATTTCTGTATAAAGCTCAGTGATATATGAGTTGCCCTCAAGCTCGTCGTGATATACCGAATACGCACTCGTTATGCGTTTCAGTTCCAGAGGCGTAAGCTCCTTGATATTTTTCTTTTGAGTGTATGTACTCTCAATAATAAACGCCAAAGATTGCTTACTTGCATGCCCCTGCTTTTTCAACATGCTGAGAACGTCCGCTCTAAACTTGTCATCTTCCTCATTCTGAGCTTGCAGCATTTCCTCGATTCTGCTCAGTCGTTCATCAACGTCCTGAGCATTAGTTTCGCTTCTCACAAATCCGCCAGCCTTTTTACGGATATATTTCACAACCATAGTGACAACAGCACAAAAGGATACAATATATCCGAAAGAACAGCCGATAAGTTTAAACAGCTCAACTCTGTCCATAATACCTCCTTACTGCTGAACAATGAATGTATTATACCCTTTATCTTTCAGCTTCTCCTGAAGTTTAACCGCATAGTCCTTGACCGTAAAGGCACCGACCTGAACCTTATAAAGGCCGTTGATTGAAACAATATAGGCATCCGTGAATCCCTCTTTAATCAATCTGGTCTTTAGATTAGAGGCATTGGACTTTACCGAGAAAGCCCCGCACTGAACCTTATACAAGGTTTTTTTGGTCTCAGCCTCAGACGAATAATAATTATTGACATGCACCAAGAACTTATCCCAATGAGGAAGAATGTAAGTGGGGCAATTTTTCCTTGCGCCAGAAACATAAGCGTCCTTGCCATACATCCAATAGTTATGCGTATATACGTCATATTTGGGGTCAAGCCCATATTTCTTGCACAGATACGCAACAAGCTTCTCAACGGTAGTTTCGGTCTCGGTGTCTGCGCCAATAGTCTCAATCGCAATCGTGTCAAGGTTGCCGCCAGTCTGATTGCCTCTATGGTCTTTTCTGCGAGAAGAGCCGTCGGCGGCATGCCAGCCCCTCTCATCTTCGTTAAGGTTCTGCCAAATGTCGTTATGCCATACATAGAAGTGGACGACTACGCCGCTCATATTACCGTTGTATGTAGCACGGGTATACTGCTCAGCTGCATTAGTACCCGAAGATACTTTAATATCATTTGTGTTGTGAACGGTGATACCTTTCGGCTTACCCGTGCCATTGTTCAGCTTAGCACAGGGTTTCATCTTGTCACCTTTCTGGACATAGCTTGCAACGTTTTTAGTAGCGACCAAACTGTCAGGAATTATTTTCTGGTTGATAGTCAGCTCATACTGACCGATTTTAACCTTAACAACTTTATCGGGTTTCAAAAAGGTAGCCATAATTAAGCCTCCTCGTCTTTTATCTCCTCACCCTCAAGGCTGACCTCAAGATTGGTGAGGTTATACACCGCAGCCTCAATCAAATTTCTGAGTGACATAGCGTCTATCTTAAAGCCCTTGCTCGCAAGGAACTCCTCAACGAAAGCAAGCTTTTCCGCGCCTCTGCCAGAACCAGCAAAGAGTTGCTCAGCAGCCTGAACGGCAACGCCTACCCAGCGTTCAATCTCGGCATACTTTTCATCCCCAATCTTTTTCTTGATATAGGGAATAACGATAGCGGTCATGATTGTAATAGCCAGAGTGATAACTGCTCCGAGAACGGGTGTTAAATCAAAAGTCATAATGAATCCTCCTCAATTTCGTTGTCTGAATTTTGTTTGTCTTTTCGCGCCATAAAACGCTCTACGGTGTTTTCGGCGACTTTTATAATTGCAAGGAACCCGCCCTCTGCTTTAAAGAATCCAAACAGATTCTCCGTCAGAGTGACAGGTTCGCAATTCGTACATATGAATATAATCAGCACAGTAATAACGTATATGATCAATAGTGAGAATATCGTTATCACTATGCCTTTTGAAAATTTGATAATATTAAACCGCTTTGGTTTGTCCGACTTATGCCGTCTAAACTTGAATATCATACATATAACCAATGCGATATTTAAGATAACCAAACCGATAATTGCGGCTATGTAGATCGGCGTCATATGCTAATCCTCCCATAGACCAATATAATATTCTCTCATTGACTTGATAAGGTTGTAGCAGTTCCCGTGTTCAAGATGAGATATCCAGCTGCGAAAGCTGTCGTCAACCTCGCTTCGCGGAATCTTGCCCTCCCTTGATAGTCTAACAAGCTTTCTAAGTTTGCGCCGTTGTTTTGAAATCTTCTCTGGCAATACTCGCATAATTACTTTGCCAGTATCAGTGAGTCTAAATGAAAAACCTAATGCCTTGACAGGTTGAGATAACGGGGCAAGCTGTGATTTCTTCGCATTAAGCCTAAGTCCAAGTTCAGATAACTTCCCCTCAATCTGTTTTCTACACTCCTTCAGATATTCCTTGTCCTCATGAATTAGTATGAAATCGTCCATATA
>CANQGQ010000079.1 GCA_947623305.1 uncultured Alistipes sp.
GATTTCTTTTCGTCCTCATAGCCGGAAGTCAGAAACACAAATTGACTGTCTGGGAGACGCCCCAAGGCGTTATCCTCATACAGCTTACGGAAAAGCGTGTCAAGCTCTGTCATTCGCGCCTGTGCTTTGGACAAATCCCTTTGCTGCTGCGCTAACGCTTTCTTTGCTTCCCGGTCGCCGTACTCGGTTGCCCTGCTGATAAATTCTTGTTCATGCTCCTTTACATACCGCAGTACCCGGCGCATATCTTCCAGCACCAGATCCCGGAGTATATCCTTGCGGATATAATGAGAAGTACACACAACGCCTGTCCTTGCCCGGTTGCGGTATCCGCCGCAAGTGTAGGCAAATTTACGAGGCTCAATGCTTACACCTTGCAGATAGTACATCTTATATCCACAATCTGCGCAGAACAACAAACCTGAAAAGATGTCGATTTCATCTGACTTTGTTGGTCTGTGCCGCGTGGCGATCCGTTTCTGCGCAAGTTCAAAGGTTTCCTCGTCAATTAAAGGCTCATGCGTATTAGGAAAGAAATAGCGGTGTTCCTCGTCATTCTTCCTCGTCTTTTTCGACTTATACGAAACCTTGTGCGTTTTCCCGGTGACGGTATGACCTAAATACTCCTGCCGCGTCAGGATGTCAAACAGCGTTTTCTCCGGCCATGTGTAGGGGGCAATCAGAGCTTTTTGATACCGCGTTTTCCCTGTCCGTTCATAGCGTAATGCTCCGATTGTCAAAACCTTGTTGTCGGCAAGCCACCGTTGAATGTCGCACATCCGGGTACCGCTCACATACATGGCGAAAATCTGTTTAACGATGGGAGCAGTTTCAGGATCGGGTATCAGATGGTGACGGTTGTTTGGATCAGGAATATATCCGTATGGATATTCCCCGTTGACGCGCTCACCCTTTTGCGCCTGCGCCTGTTTTACGGCTCGAATCTTCTTGCTCGTATCTCGCGCATAAAACTCGTTGAACCAGTTTCGCAGCGGGGTAAATTCGTTGTCCTCACGCGCCGTGTCCACTCCGTCGTTGATAGCGATATACCGCACTCCGTTTTCAGGGAATACGATCTCTATCAGCTCGCCTGTTTTAAGGTAATTCCTACCGAGGCGGGAAAGGTCTGCTTGTGTCAAGTAAAATCTAAAAAAATATTTATTTTTTGATCCGATTACCCCGCAGCTTAATGCAGGATAATCGGGTCTTTGAATTTCCATGCTATTTCGACATCTCCGGCTTGAAAAACATAAATCGCCTTAATAAACGCATGGGCAAGGTCATAGGTCAAAACCTCCGTGTTGTGGATTTTGCAGGCTGATTGCAGTGCGCTGTCTGAACATACTTCCTCCGAATCAAGCTGTTGCAGCCGTTCCTCGGCTGTTTGCTGCTCATCAGAATTTGCGGCAAGCTTTTCATCAGCCTCGGTTTTTAACTTAACATATTCCTGCTTTGAAATCTCTCCTGCCGCATACTTTTCGTATGTGCGGAGCTTCGACATCTTAAGCTGTTCTGCTTGGGTCTGAAGATTTTTAAGATTCTTTGCACAGTCAGCGGCGGCAGATTTTTGTTTATCTCCAAAACTTTTTGCATGGATTTCCTGCTTGTGAGCAAGCGCGGTTATCTGCCGAATTGCATTGAGAGCAAGCCGTTCCAAATCCTCCTCATAGTATCTGTGACCTACCGCGCACTCGGTATCACTATCCTGCATCGAATTCATGCAGGTAAAATATGCCTTGCCGTTCCATACACGCCTACGCATGGAACGCCTACAATTTCCGCAGCGTACAAGTCCTTGGAGCGGGTAATCGCTAATTTTGCGCGGAGCTTTCTTTCCCTCCTTGTGGATAGCTTTCTGCGCAGCTTCAAACTCGGCTTTTGTGACGATCGGCTCATGCATATTTTCAACAACGATCCAGTCGCTTTTGTCCGCTCTGACGCGCTTTTTGGAAAGCGGAGCAGCAATTTTCATCGCGTGACCAACAGTCGCGCCGGTGTAGACAGGCTTTGTCAGAATACGGTAAATCATCGGCGGGTTCCAACTGATTTTTCCGCTCATATAACTAAAATTCTTTTTGCCGGGGTGGTTTGCCCGAAAATATTGCCCCGGCGTAGGGATTTCGTCGTCGTTCAGTCCCTTGGCTATCTCGGAGGCGGTCTTGCCCACCATCGCTTCGTCGAAAATGCGACGGACAATGACCGAAGATTCCGGGTCGACCGCAAGCCTATTTCGGACTGTCGGGTGCATTTTGTATCCATACGGAGCATACCCGCCGACGTATTTGCCTTGTTTCATCATCTGGAGCTTCGCGGAAGTTGTTTTAATCGACAAATCCTTGCTGTATGCGGCATAGATGATGTTTCGCATAACTACCTCCAACCCGCCGGTCGTGCCTTTGTAATCGTCGCTGTCATAGCCGTCGTTCACCGAGATAAAGCGCACACCAAGAAAAGGAAAAACGCATTCGAGGTAGTTGCCGGTTTCGATGTAATCTCGCGAAAAACGTGAGAAATCTTTAACGCAGATAACTGAAATTTCTCCTGCCCTCACTTGATTCATCATTGCCTGAAACTGCGGGCGGTCGAAGTTTGTGCCGGTATAGCCATCATCAACAAATTCGGCGCGACTATATGCTGAAAGAGCAGGGTGATCGTCAAGAAAATGGTTTATTAGCATACGCTGGTTGCCTATGCTGTCGCTCTCGGACTTCGTTTTGCCGGTGTCCTCATCGGCAAGCGAAAGCCGGATATAAACCGCTATTTTGCCGTTCATTTCATCACCTCCTGCACGTCTTTAACGCTTTGCACCGTCAGCTCATAAATATCTTTGTATTTCATCGTCAGCTCAATGTCGCCGCCTTCGTGGACTTTGACAAGCTTGATGGATTCGTCTACAAGCTCTTGCGTAAGCCGCGTTGCCGTACTGACCGACTTCATTAACTTAATCCATTTATTAT
>CANQGQ010000080.1 GCA_947623305.1 uncultured Alistipes sp.
GTTTCAGCCCGTTATCGAACAGATCGGTCATCGGGTTCTTCGCATGCGTCGGCTTCGGCCAGGCGATCGGCAGTCCCCGGCGTGCGAATTGGCCGAAATAGCGGGTGCGGGACGTGTAGGCTCCGTAGTCGGCCGCGTTCAGCACCCGATGCTCGAAGTCGTAGCCGTATTCTCGGACACGAGCAACCCATTTGCGATAATGCACGCCCTTGTTATCCACGTCCGGTACCCATACCGGCGCCACGGTCGTCGTCCGGGTCTTGCGGTTGCGTTTGATGTCCAGCGGGCAGTATTCGGCGCCCGTTTCCGGATCGTGCGCGGTCTTCATCACCAGCGGCCCCCACTCCATGAACTCGACGACGTTTTCGATCTGGATGTAGTCGGGCCGTAGTTCTTCGATATAGCGGAAGAGGTGATCGGCCAGCGTGCGGCTGTCGGCGTCGCGGCTCATGCCGCCTTTGGCCCGCGAGTGATTCGTACATTCCAGCGAGGCCCAAAGCACCAGCTTCGCGTCCGGATATTCTCGCCGCTTCTTCGCTGCGTGTACTTTCAGCGGCCCCAAGTCGAGCGTACGGATGTCTTCCGTGAAGTGTATCGCTCGCGGATGGTTTGCCGCATGAGAGGCAATCGCGTTCGCATCGTGATTGACACAGGCGATCACTTCGGCGCACTTGCAGCCGTCGATGCGCGCCCGCTCTACACCGGTGGAGGTTCCGCCGGCGCCGCAGAAAAGGTCGATGTAAAGGAGTTGCATAGTCATTCGTGAATTTCGCGCCAGCCGACGACTTCTTCATCGTACAAGACCGGGGATGCCATGAATGTTCTATCGTTACACAACCATCCGGTTCGATATTCCGTTCCGTCTTCGTCTTGGATTTTCAGTAAAACAGTTTTCTGCGAATCCGGCAGCTCCTCTTTCGGGTCGTGCCAGCGGGTCAGCTCCGCACGAACCCGTTCTTCGGCTTCCTGTTCGGCAATTTCGACCGCCCGTTCTGCGTTCTCCATAAGAACATGCCCGCCGTCGTAAGAACGCCCTAATAAATCTTCTGCTCTTTTACTTTTCATGATTTTATAGTTTAAGTATTTATTTTAGGTCTTGAATCCGCGACATAATCTCCGTAACCTGTTCTGCCGTCTGCCACCCCAGCACACTATCCGATACCGGTGTGTTGTATGTCGGTTCGTTGTTGTACAGAACCGCGATCTCGTAGGTATTTTTGCCGTCGGAGCGGAACGTGGGGCCGGAAAGAACCGAAATACCATAGCCGTTATTGAATTTCATTACGGCTTGTTTGCCGGATTTTGGATGTTTCTTAAATTTGAGGTCTGCAAAAGTCTTTTTCATATCCGTTTCCCTAATTTAATGATGAATGTTTCGTAATTTGGTGCGCCCCACTCGGGGCGACCGATACCCTCCGTGATGCCGCAGCATTCCCAAAGCATCCGGCGCTTGGTGTAACCATAGGAGAAACGCACGGCATCGTAGTGCTTGGGGACGAGATGCCCACAGTAAGCATTGAACCCCTCGTTTGCGATCATACGCGCTTCTTCCATTGTTACCCGCTCGGTTACGACTGTATGGGCGTTTGGCATAAAGCGCCATTCGAGTAGCCGCGCAATCCAGTAGGCCGATTTTACCCGATACTCTTCGGGCTTTTCGCCGCGCTCGAGCATTTCGTACCACTCCTTTTTGAGCGGCAGATAAAGGATTTTCATGCTGTTTGTTATTTGGTTAAAAGAATAATCCAATCGTTTTTTTCAGCCGTTCTTCGGCGATGCGTACATATTCGGTGTTCAGTTCGTAGCCGATATAGTTCCGGCCGAGCATTCGCGCGGCGACAGCGGTCGTTCCGGCTCCCATGAACGGGTCGAGTACAATTCCCCCCCCCTCCGGCGAACCGGCTTTGATGCAGTCGGTTATCAATTCGACGGGGAACGTAGCGAAATGCGCTCCTTTGTAAGGTCTTGTCGGAACAGTCCACACGTCGCGTTTGCGGGCGGTTTCAGTGTAGGTGAATGACCGGTCGGTGTTCGTTCGTTGTTGCGGGTCGGATGCGGGCAGCTGTTCGTAGCGATGACTGCCGACCGCTTGCACGGTCCCGGCTCGGTTGGATGTTCGGGCCGGTCGAGCGATCGCCGCATAGTCGAAATAGTATCGCCGCGATTTCGAGAGCAGGAAGATGTATTCGTGGCTCTTGGTGCAGCGGTCGCGGACGGATTCCGGCATCGGGTTCGGCTTGGCCCAAATAATGTCCTGCCGCAGGTACCACCCATCGGCCCGTAGTGCGAACGCCAGCATCCACGGAATGCCGATGAGGTCTTTGGCTTTGTAACCTGCAAATTTCTTGACCGTCGCAACTGCTCCGACCATTCCAGCGTTGGAGAGTTGTTTCGCGCCGGAGCTTTCGGGGTATTTCGCCGCACCTTTGCCGCTACCGGCGTAGGAATCGCCTATATTAATCCATAACGTCCCGGTCAGTTTCAGCACGCGCCGCACTTCGCGGAACACTTCGACCAGCCGCTGGATGTACACTTCGGGCGTCTCTTCCAGCCCGATCTGACCGGCGACCCCGTAATCCCGCAGATTGAAGTAAGGCGGCGAGGTAACGCAACAGTCCACGCTATTGTCCGGCAGGCTACGCAGTCCTACGAGACAGTCGATGTTATAGATGGTATTCGCGTTCATGAAGGATTTATTTTTTGAGTTTCGATTTTTCTTTGACACCTTGACACCAGATTTTATATTATTGTAAATCTGTTATTTAAGAGATGGCAATCGGCTTTTCAATCTTGACACACAAGTTGACACATATTTTCGTTTCTTGTTGATTCTTAATTATTTATAAAATATCGTCGTCTTTTTGCGAATTTTCGTAAAGTGTCAACTTATTTCCAACTTGACACCGTTTG
>CANQGQ010000081.1 GCA_947623305.1 uncultured Alistipes sp.
AAAACTCCTTCACCGCCTTTTTTGTCGAGTCGGACAGTTGCGAGGCTTCGGATATATTCAGGGGCATTTGCCGGCGCGCCGGACATTCCGACCGCTTTGAGCAACTCCACATCTGGGAGATCGTCGCCGATATAGGCTATCTCCGACAGATCGTACCCATTGGCTTGGCAAATCTTTTTTGCGGCAGCCAATTTGTCCGCTACGCCTTGACACAGAAAATCGACTTTCAATTTTTCGGCACGCCGTGCAACGATTTGAGTTTCTTCGCCCGTGATAATGCCTACTTTGATGCCGCGTTCATGGGCAAGACGCACCGCCACGCCGTCGTAGGTATGGAATTTTTTCCATTCATTGCCGGTTTGATCGTAGTACATTCCTCCGTCCGTCCAAACTCCGTCGATATCCGTAAATATGGCTTTTATAGAATGTGCTAATGTCTTTTTGTTTTTTTTATATCGGTACATTTTGCTTTCTACAATATTCCAGTCATCAGGCTCATCAATTTCCGTAGCAGTATATTCAGGCATTTCATATATGCCAATTTTGCCGCTTAACCGATTTCTTGTTTCAAGAATATTTCCAACGGTATTGATGTAAAAAGCCCCGTTTTCCATCAACTCCCCCGCAAAATTCTGGCGGCGGGGTCGATTCTTGTAATCGTAATTTTGGCTCGTTCCGTCAGCATTCCAAAAAAACCTATAATTCCGCACACACGTCAGCATAGAATTATATTCGCCTCGGGCATATATTTGCAAAGCTTCATCAAAATGTTTCGTTTCGGTTAGCGGACTGGTTGCTTGTACCAACATGAAAATATCTTTTTCCGATAAGCGGGCATATTGGATATACTCCAATATTACACTTTCAGTACTTGCCGTATCACTTGCATTTTCTTTGTTGCGATGATACAACGCCACTTTTTCGCTATATTGCCGACTCTCTACCGTTCGGCTTATTTCATCAGAATCTGTCGCAACAACAATCCTATCGATCTGTTCGCACCTTTCCAAAGCTTCGATGCTCCAGCATACTAATGGCTTTCCGCATAAAGGTTTTATATTTTTCAACGGGATAGATTTGCTCCCACCTCGAACCGGAATAAATGCAATTACCATTTGACCTGATTCTTTTTTAATTTATTTCGTTGCACTTTTTCAATATCCAACACATCTTCATTTTTATAGGTCAGAGCTTTCGCCACGGCTCGGCAATCCCGAACAAGTTTGCGAACACCATCTGGTTCAAGAGACGCCGCATGATCGGTTCCTTTCCATGTTCTATCCAATGTATAGTGTCGCTCTATGAATTCTGCGCCTAACGCGACTGCTGCCGCATCGACCGCAATACCTAAATGATGACCGGAAAATCCAATCGCTTTTACACGAGATTCATACGATTCCCGTAATCGTTTCAATTCCAATAAGCAGATATCTTCGAATGGGACTGGGTAGCCGGAAGTACAACAATAAATTACCAAATCCTTATTTCGTTTCTTTCTTTCAAAAAAAGAGATGATTTTTTCTTCTTCTGATTTTGTTGTCATGCCGAATGACAAATGTATTTCTCCGCCAAAGTTATCGCACAAATACCCCAACAAAGCTTTATTCAAGTTACAGGCAGAAGGAACTTTTATCATCGACGGAACAAGGGTGCAGATCTCCTTAGCAGAAGTTACATCCCAAACCGACGTCGAATATTCAATGCCATATTCTACGCACCATTCTTGCAATTGGCGATGCTGATCAAGTGTAAATTCCAGAAATTCTCGATGTTCTCCGTATGTTTTTCCATAGGAATTTTCCGGATGAGGATGCGGAGCATTATACTCTTCTTTCGTCAAAAGTTCTCGATTACATCGCTTTTGAAATTTAACAACATCTGCTTTACAATAAGTCGAGGCTGTTATAATCATTTGTTTGGCAATTTCCATATCGCCTTTGTGATTACAGCCGATTTCTGCAATAATTTTAGGTGTTTTCATAAATACAACAGAATTTTATTTTTTTGATTTATTATTACTTTAATCAAGAGAAAATTTCATCATTAATAAAATTTAGGATAGTCGATCTTAAATTGCATTTAATCGATGCTACGATGTCTTGCGTATTCTGTAAAATCGTTTACCTATCTAACCGCTCTCTGAATCTAAGGAACCATTTGGAGTGTCCGACGTGGGTGCGGTCGCCGGAGCGGAGCAAAAGGTTGTCGAAAAATGCGTCGTATTTATTCGACACTGTCGGAGCGGTAGTAGTTGGCTTTTCGCGCAAGGTAACGGATAAGTTTCCGGTCGTAGTAGATATGATTTCCATTCTCATCGTACCATTCGCTTTCGTCCGGTGCCTTGTCTACGAGGTCTTTTCCGCGTCTTAATGCGAACCGGAGCAACGGCAGACCGGAGATAAGAATCAATGCGAGAATCGTGTATCCGAGAATGTCCATATTAAATTAATATCTACCCGACCTGTTTTTCGCCCAACTCCCTGAATCTCGGATTCTCGGGAGCGTATTCGGGAACGGTGTGTTTCATCTGGCGCACCATGTCGGGGATATCGACGGCGCGGGAGAGGGTTTCGAGTTCATCGACGACGGTCTTGGCGTTGTCGTATTCGTATTCGCGGACTTTGGCGATGCGTATGCGGTCGTGCGACGTTGGTCGGGTGTTTTCGGCTGATGCCAGTACTTCTTCGTAGAGCTTCTCGCCCGGGCGCAGTCCGGTGTATTTTATTTCGATGTCTTTCCCTACTTGCAGCCCGGAGAGTTCGATCATTTG
>CANQGQ010000082.1 GCA_947623305.1 uncultured Alistipes sp.
CACACCCTCGACGGGAAGGAGGACAGGCTCTTTTTCGACGAAGAAATAGTGGCAATCCTTCGGGCAATCGTCAAAGAATCCGAGGCAAAATTAAGCTCTCACCTGCGGAGTATGGACATAAGTCTGTCAGTGCTTTCGGTTTTGTTTGCTGCAAACCTTGTTGAAATGAGCGACGAAGATATAGCTCTTATGCGTCGTGACGCCATAAGATACGTCGATGAAAACCGCAGGGCGAGATCGGTTGTCACTGCTCTTAAAGAGCAGAGGGGAGACGAATAAATGAAAGCTCCGCTCATAGTCAAGTGGCGGTATTGGAAGAATAACAGCGCCGCCAACACAAAAGCCTCGTCCTATCTCAATTACATCGGCACAAGGTCGGGAGCAGAGATCCCCGAGAACGGGTGGGAAACTATGAAGGTTACAAAGAAACAGAGCGAAATAATCCGCTCGCTTCTGAAAGACTCCCCGGGGATTGAAAAGTCTGATGAGTATTTACGCTTCAAGTCGGCTGAAACCCGAGGTGCGGCTTCCGAGTTAATAAGCTCGGCGTTTGAGAATTCTCCCGAAATTATGTCGGGAAAAGAATATCTCGGCTACATCGGAACACGACCGAGGGCTGAAAGAGTAGGAGCTACCGCTCTCTTTTCAGACGAAGGCAAAAGCATAAGTCTTGAGGAAGAAAAGAAAAAGTTAGACGGCTTCAACGGCCGTGTGAACTCGGTTATTATTTCTCTTTCAAGAGAGGACGCGGAATCTACGGGCTTCAACTGCTCTGAGAGGTGGATGCTTTCTATTCGCTCACATAAACAGGATCTGTCCCGGGCGTTCAACATTCCCCTTGAAAATCTCATTTGGTACGGGGCGTTTCACAATGAATCATATCACCCGCATATTCATCTTTTGCTCTATTCAACCGATCCCGAACAGGAGGGTTATCTGACCGAGGAAAGCTTAATGCGGTTAAAATCCGTCCTCGCGGCGGAGATTTTTAAAGACGAGCTTACGCCTATATACAAGGCTCAGACCGAGAGCAGAGATGAGCTCACACGAATTGCAAGAGAAGAAATAGCGGAGCTTATTAAAAGTATACGGTCAAATTCCACCCTGAGCGCTGAGCTTGCGGATAAACTTTTGAAACTGTCCGACGCTCTTAAAACCGTAAAGGGCAGAAAAGTTTACGCCTTCCTGCCTCCGCACATTAAAAATATTGTAAACGAAGTCACGGACGAAATCTCAAAGGACGAACGGATACAAAAACTGTATGATCGGTGGTATGAGCTGAAGTGCGAGGTGGTCAAGAAGTATACCACCCACTATCCCGAGAAGGTTTCGCTGTCTATGGAGGAAACATTCAGGCCGATTAAAAACGCTGTAATAAAGGCGGCGATCGGAATTAACTCTGAGGAAATAAATATGTCTATTGACAGTGCTCCCGTTGTAACAGATTCGGCAGGGAACAAGAAATTTCCCGGCAAGAAATCTGTTTCTTCAAAACAAGAGGAATACCAAAAAAGAGTTGCAAGAAGCTATGCCGCTTCTTTGCTTCACAGCATAAGCGGTATATTTGAAACGGCGTGTTATAAGGAGAGCGAAAAGCTTTCGGATAGTATAGACAGCAGATTACAGAGGGAGATTGAAGCCAAGAAGATGGGAGAAATTATACATTATTGAGGTGATATATGTACTATACAAAAGAACAGATTGACGCGGCGAACCAAGCGGACATAGCCGCTTTTTTACTTTCCAAGGGCGAGGAGTTAAAACGCCGCGGCAGGGAAACCGTCTGGGTCAGAAAGCAGGTATGGATACGAAAAAACAAGTGGTATTCACATTACGAACAGCGCGGCGGCTATGCTGTTTCATTTTTGATGGAATACTTCTCGCTTGACTTTCCGAGCGCGGTAAGGGAGCTTATCTTAGAGGACGGAAAGGAAAAGCCAAAGAAAAAGGGCTTTCGGCTTCCGAAAACGAACGGAAATATGAAAAGAGTTTATAATTACCTTATGAACCAAAGATATATTGACAGAGAGATAATAAAATACTTCGCAGATAAAAAACTCATATACGAGGATTCCTTCTACCACAACTGCGTATTCGTTGGGCTTGATTCGAGCGGCAAGCCAAAGCACTGCCACAAGCGGGGAACGGAGGGAGATTTCAAGATGACGGTTGAGGGCAGCGTTGCGGAACACAGCTTTCACTATGACGGCGAAAGCGAGTGGCTGTTTGTCTTTGAGTCGCCGATAGATATGCTTGCGTTCATCACCCTGCGCCCGAAGCATTGGCAGAAGCATTCCTACGTCGCTCTCTGTTCCGTTTCGGAAAGACCTGTTCTTCACAGGCTTGAAAGCAGTCCCGAGATAACGGACGTATTTCTTTGCCTTGACAACGACGATGCGGGGAACAATGCTTGTGAAAGAATAAGAGCTATGCTTGAAGAAAAGGGTTACAGAGTAACGCGGCTTTCTCCCAAGTACAAGGATTGGGATGAGAACTTAATATACGAGCGGAGCAGTCTGCCTCCGAAAGCGATTTCGGATAAGAATAAGCTTGCGGCGATGTCTGTGAAGTATATACGGACAGCGGAGAATACTCCCGTTCCGCCTATGCTCAAAGAAAAAGTAAAGTGCGCGTATACGGCGGTGAACGAGGCGAGAACCCAAAGACCTATTGAGCAGG
>CANQGQ010000083.1 GCA_947623305.1 uncultured Alistipes sp.
CGCCTACGGCTCCTCGGAGGGGAAGAAGGTTCAACTTTTTTTGAGGCGAGTGTAACATATCATTGACAAACCTACACCCCCACCAACACTTTTTTCAAAATATCTCTTGACAAACTCGCAAAAGTGTGCTATCATTCAGTATTGTGAGTTGAATATGCGCCCGTAGCTCAGTGGATAGAGTGTCCGGCTACGAACCGGCAGGTCGAGAGTTCGAATCTCCCCGGGCGCGCCAAATCGCGGTGAACTTTTGCAGTTCATCGCGATTTTGTATCATAATTTCTGTGTTGCTTTACTACAAGTTCAAATCTGTCTGGAACGAATATTCGCGCATAAAAAATAAGCCCTCCTTCCGCGAAAAGCGTCAGGCAGAGCTTATGATTTTTGAATCTGCGCGAAAAGCGTTGAGGGAACATTACGGCGAGCGGAAGTGGGATAGCTTGAAAGAACTGCAAGCGGAAAGGGGCAAGCTGACCGCTGAACAGGATAGGCTGTATGCCGAGAACAGAAAATCGTAAAGAGCAGTCATAATCTAACCAAGAAAGACAGGCAGTATTCCCGCCTGTCCTTGTTTTTCCCGGAAGTCGCCTATTCCACCGCCACCCCATTCACCCCACCGCAAATCAGCCTCGTCGTCAGCGCAATAATTTCCTCCAGCGGGATTTTCTTCCCATCGGCGACCCACTGCTTATAAATCTCGATCGTGCTCTGCGACACGAACGCCATAATGATATTCTGCACATACGGGTCGATGTTGCGCTGTTTGCCGTCGGCACCCCAAGTTTCGGACATAATTTCATTTGTGATTCTGCGGCTGATATAGTGGTAGCTGCCGCTGCACATCAATCGTTCGTGAAGCCGTCCCGCGCCTTCGCTTACCAAGAAAAATTCCTTTGTGATTTTATCCATATCGCGCGGTCGCTCAAGGTCACGAGTGCGCTCAATGAAATTTTTTGCCATCTCGTTTTGCAGCTCCCGCAAAAGATCGTCCAGAGAATTGTAATGCAGATAAAACGTCTTGCGATTTATCCTCGCCCGCTCGGTCAGCTCTTTTATCGTGATTTGGTCGTAGTCCATTTCGCAGATCATTTCCTCAAAAGTGCGGCGAATCGCCTCTTTTGTGCGTATAACGCGCAAGTCTTCCCTGTCGCTCATGATGAACCTCCCACGCAATTTTTTATATTATACACCATTCATGTGTAAAAATCAACCCGTGTGTAGTTACGCCACATTTCGGCACAGAGTGTGGCGTAAACCACTTTTTAAGCGGATATATTGTTGCGCATTTCCAAAAATATTGTATAATAGACTTATGAGTAATATAAAGTAGGAACGAAAATGGCAAAAACATTGATTGCGTACTTCTCCCACGCGGGACAGAATTACTCCCACGGCGGTATTCGGAATCTGCTGTGGGTAATACCGAGTCTGTCGCAAAGAAACTCCATGTCATGCTGGGAGGCGACCTATTCTACATCGACACGGTGCAGAAATATCCCGACGACCACATGAAGAAAATCGAGATTGCCAAACGGGAATATGAGCAGAACGCCCGCCCGGAGCTGACGGCACGGGTGGAGAACACGAATGAATATGATACAGTAATTCTGGCGTTCCCCAACTGGTAGGCGACCATGCCCATGGCGCTCATTACATTCCTTGAAAGCTATGATTTCTTTGGCAAGACCGTCTGTCCGCTCATCACCCACGGCGGCAGCGGCTTTTCAGGTTCTCTGCGGGATATAGCGCGGCTCTGCCCCAATGCAAAAATGACCGAGGGGCTTGCCATCAACGGCGACAATGCGGCAAATTGCGATACTCCGGCTTTGCCGTCATGTCGTAAAGCATGAATTCCTGCAAGCCGTTTGTTTCGGCAAATCGGCGGTGCAGTCGGTCATGACCGATCTCATGCGCGCAGACAATTTTCTGCATACTCGGAGCGCAGGACATATTCCCTCCGCGATCTCAAAGATAAAGAAGATTCAAACGAACGTCAGGCAAACATTCTTGCCGCAGCTATCATGATGCCGCGCAGGGAAATAAACTTTGCCATGCAGAAATATGCGGGAGGCAGAAAGCTAGTCAGCTATGACGGTTGGTTCGGGATTGGAGATTACAAAATCATCTGCAAGCTTGCAGAGAATCTTGGAGTATCCAAAAAGGCGTTGATAATCCGTCTTAATAATTTAGGCTATGTGCGCGATGATTATATTAAGGAGGCGGCGGCATGAGCAGATACTGTAAGAGCAATGAGCCGTCCACCGAGATGCTCATAAAAATGATTCGCGCAAAAGACGAAACCTCCAATATGGAAAAGCGAACAGTCAGATGTCCGTACTGTCAGCACAGCGCACTAATCGTCTATGCGGACGCAAGAGGTCATGTGCAGACAAAGTGCAAGAACTGCGGACATGAGGTTCTGTTCGACGTTGTAAGCATAAGGAGAATCAAAAGATAACGGTTATCACTCCGCAAGGAGATAACAAATAAAATTTAATAAGCTGGACTGTGGAGCCGCAAATGCAAGCGGTTTTGTTGCCGCTCGACCGTCCGCAGGACGCTCTCACGGACAAAACCGTGTTTATGCTTGCAGCAAATATGTCGGAAACAGAAAACACACAAACAAAATCATGGGCGGCAAACTGAAACTTGCCGCCCTTTT
>CANQGQ010000084.1 GCA_947623305.1 uncultured Alistipes sp.
ATTCTTCTGTCAAGTATGGACTAAAAAAAATTTTATTTTTTTGCTTTTTCTTCACAATCCCACCAACAGAGGATTTATGCGGTTCTGCCACTGATCTCATTTTACCCTTGCAACTGTATATTGTCTAATACTTATTTCATTTTGTTTTCCATGCCTTAGAAGAATAGTCTCACACATACTGCAATAGGACCGCTCCATAACTACTCACATACTTACTGCCAGTTTCTTTGCGAAGTCACTGTATATTTCTTTGTCTGCCCATTTCACATAATCTGCAATGTCGATCAGTCCTCTCAGGTCATAGATTTTGGAGTGCATCGCAAGTTCTACATTCTCTGGGCTGTACTCTCCCAATTCCTTCAGTTTTGCAGTCATCTTTCGTCTGATTTCTTCCTGTAAGGACTGCGGCATTGCTGATATATAGTAAGGCGGCACATATGGCACATCCTTCTGCAATACTGCATCTTTATATTTGTAGCTTTTCTCAAAGTCAAGTATAAACTCCCGTATCAGGATTTTTGCTTCACTCTGCTTTTCTTCACTGATAAACCCTGTTAGTTCGTCGAAGAACTGAACCAGTTCCCTTTTTGTAAAGCCCATCTTTGCATACTCCTACTTAAATCAAAAAGACAGAACCAAATTAGCGATGTTCAAACGGAACTTCCATTTACAAAGCCAACATAATTCTGCCTAATTTCAAATTATTTATATCACTAAAAGCCAAACCACTTTTAGATTTTTAATTCACTTCCGACAATACCATAAAATCAAAAACTAGACTTCGCAACTTGAAATCTAGCTCATAGCACTTCACAATAGAAAACAATCATACAAATTTTATTTTAGCATTTTGTGTAATCAGGAAATTTGAATATATAATATAAGAACATAACTTTTACAGCTAATTCATACTTTTTCTCTACTGAAACACATTTACTATCTTGCATAAAATTTATTACTATTTCCTTTTCTATACCTATACAGTTAGCTAAAACCGCTTTATCCATTTCGTATATTTGCTCAAACACCTCTAAAATACTTTTTAATCGAGTATCTATATCAATATCTGAACCCAAAGATAGTATACTAATCAAATCATTTATATAATGTACTGTTTCTTCAGGCAAAGAATCAACTTCTTTTCCATCAATAAAATCTGCAAACCATTGACTATTGACTTTAGTCAAATTACTGAGAACATCATAAGTCAATTTCTTATCTTTTATTAAATCCGATAAGTCTTGCTGAATTATTTTATTTGGTATTTGATTTATTCTTTCCATGAAGTTCCTCCCAAAATCAGGTCACTATATTTATGATAACATATAATGACCTGATTTGCATGAAATAATTATAGATTTACGGCGTCCATGTAATTCTATTGCTTATTGTTTCGGCAACAGCAGTTGTTCCATTATAAGCAATACCACTAAGTGATGCTGAATACAAATGTCCACTAATACGAGCAGCATATATGCTTCCACTAAAGCTGTAGACATTCGTTGAACCTGCACTCATACCTGATGTTACATCCGATACACTAATAGTTCCTACAAAACTTGTAGCAGGTACGGTCATTACTATACTCCAATATACATAGTGACCACTGCCCCAAATTTTTAATGTCCCGGCATCTCCTACCACCGTATCAGAGGATGCATATGGCTGAGGCAATAATGACTTCATCGGAATTTCTACGCAGGAGCCTTCCTCTACCTCAATAACCTCATCGCCAACCATAATCTGATATGTTTCAGATGAAGATGTTGTTTCCTGAGCAAATGCAGTAACATTGATGCTCAAAGCCATTACAAGTGATAAAACCAGTGCAAAATACTTTCTAATTTTACGATTCATAATCTTTTCCTCCTAATTTTTCTCTAAATGAATCCACTCATTTAGGTTTCTTGATTTTGTATAGTAATTGATTTATAAATTTGCCTCCATTCGCAACATAAAATTACTATACAGACTAGAATTTACTGTTTACATGACCTTTTTATAACTTATTTTCATTTAATTCAACCCCTCTTGCAGATTACGACCAAATAATGCAGAAAATGGTAAATTTTACTGCACTATTATTCATACCGTACTAAATATTTTTGGCGATTTCTCATACTTCCAGACTATCTCAATCCTGTTACCCGGATAGACAACGACCTTTTCTATCAGTTTGTCTTTCATATCCTCTGTCAGTTCTTCCTCTTCCAGAAATGCCATAGCCTGGTCTGCTTTCCTTTGGGAGCCTTCCTGTTCGCTTTCCTCTTCTTCCTGTGCCTGCCGGAGTGCCGCAAGTTCTTCTTCCAGCTTCTCCATATCAGCGTCATACTGCTTTTTCTCATTCAGGAAAAATTCTCTTTCCAGTTTTCCGTCAGCGTATTTATCATACAGTGCAATCCAGCTTTTTTGTGCTGCCTCAATCGACCTCATTGTGGAATTGATCCTGTCACTAACGGATAAAGGGGAATTTCTCTTTATGACCTGCCTTGACAGCTTATCACGGTCAAGAAATATCTCTGCCTCTTTTCTGACGGACGCAAGCACCGCCATATCCGCTTCATGCTTGTTAATCTCAATGTCACTGCAATCGGAACCAGTCTTGAAT
>CANQGQ010000085.1 GCA_947623305.1 uncultured Alistipes sp.
TACATCAGCGTGAGGGTTATATTTGAAATCTCGACGCCGTGGCGCAGAACATTCAGAAGACTGCCGCGTTCCTTTACAGCTTCGGAGTTGATAAAGCCTACGAGGGTGTCCTGAAGCCTGTCCTTATAGATTTTTTGCAGAGCCGACATCTCATCTGGCTGGGTATCCCAGAGGAATTTAAAGAGCAGCTCGCGGTCCATGGCAAAGCGGCTGTCGAAGCTTGCGGCCTTGCGGACTATATAGCCGTCGTCCTCAACAAGGCGGTCCATTATGTAGTGCTGGTATTCCTTTTCTGTCATTATGTTATTCATTATTCGGCACCTCTTTCTTACCCGTGACATACTCAAATATGAGCGATTTTTTGTATTCTTCGATCGTGCTGATCTGTTCGCGCTTTTGGCTGATTATTCCGTCTATCTCGGCGCATTTGGCGTCGAGGTAGTCGGCGATGGCTTTTTGTTCACCGACCGGCGGGTACGGGATATATGTATTTCCAAAATCTGCAAAGGCAATATTCTTCCCGTCTCTGAGAGTCATGGTATATGAGTTCATCTTTTCAATGAATCCGTTTTCTTTGAAAAGATACTTGTAATACCCGTCGGCTATTTTAACTATGGGATAGAACACCTGATATGCAGGCGAAACAACGCCTTCATATTCGGAATATTCAAAACCGCCCTGAAAACTTCTCAGACTAATGCAATAGTCGCCCTTGTGTATTGTTTTTAATAGCATAAGGTCAGCTTTTTCATTGAGTTTTACTGCGCTCATTCCCGAAAGCTCCTCATAAAGCGACTGCGGAATTACGCCGTATCTTTGAGTGGGGGACAGCAGCTGCAATTCTATCAAATTTCCGCGCAGATTACGTTGTTCAAACAGGAATTTTCCCTTTTTCATTACCCACGATACAGGAATGGTTCCAACCCATTCCTCACCGCTGTCTTTCATCTTCGCGTCTGGGTTCAGACCCTTTGTGACCGCTTCGGTGATGACCGAGCGCTTATACTGTTCAAGCGCGTCTATCTGCTGCTGAATGCCGGCGGTCAGCGCGTCGATTTCCGCGCACTTGGCGTCGAGGAAAGAGGCGATAAGGCGTTGCTCGGGGAGAGGGGGAAGCAATACAACAGTATTGTCCAATGCCTCTGATGGTAAATCCCATTGTCCAACACGAATACCGCCTGACATTCTCAAGAATTCATCTTTGTAGCAACCTCTCAATAGATAATGGAGGTATCGTTTGTAATATGCTGTGTCTGTAAAGTTATAGATAAAATACGCCGGACTTACTATGCCTTCATAATCTGAAACTGCCACTGAACCCTGCCAAGCTTTCATCTTGTTTATAACAAAATCGCCGGGTCTAACATATTTGTATTTTGAAGTATCTTCCGAAGTGACATTATAGTTATCATCACGGCTATCTTTTGGAATAACACCTAATTCACGATATAGTGACAATACTGTCTTATCCCCGGGATTTCTCGGCTCGTTTCGCTTGAGGTGGAATTTAAGCTTGTCCACACCCCAGTCTTTTGGAATATCTCCTATCCATTTTGCCCCGCTGTCTTTCATTTCACGCATCTTCTGCTATCTCCTTTTTCTTTCGCTTTTGCCTAAGTAGGAAAACACCGGTCAATATTCCGACGGCTAATACGATTCCGCCGAGAATACATAGCACAAGTATCCAGTTAGCGCATAGCCATTTAACAGCCGCAATTACCCCATAAGTTATTGCCCAAATGACAGCAAAGAAAATCAATCTAATAAGCCAATGGAAAAAAGAGCCAGCTACACTTCCGCTAATTGCACCGCTGTCATACATGTCGCCTACCGCTCGGAAAGCGATAACATAGGCGATAAGACCGATAACAGCAAGAATTAGATATTCCCAATACCACTCAATAGGAAGCCCCAACGGTTCGGTTAAGAAATCAAAAATGACTTTGAACATAAGTTGTACCTCTTTTATTCAAACAGCTTCGCCACGCGCTCGGAGACCGAAAGTTCAAGCTCCATAAACTTCTTTTCAAGCTCCTCGCTCGGCGTGGGCTGCTGATATTTATAGAAATAACGTGTAAACGGTATCTCCGCGCCCGTCTTGACTACCGGCTTTTTCGCCCCTAAGTCCTCCTCAAAGAACGCCTTCGCGTCGGGTATGTGCGGCAAAACCTCACGCGCCATATAGTCGCCGATGTCCTCCTCAAACTTGACTATCTCGGTGTCCTTTGTCTCCCTGTCGTAGATTATCTCGCCCTTGCGGTCGCGCTGGATTTCCGCCTGCTTGTCCATCGCCGAGAGCCCGTCCGCGATCTTTTCGAGCAGCTTTTTGTCGGCAGTAGCCTGCGCCAACACCTTTGTCAGAACGGGCATAAATTCGCCGGGGCTGTAATAAATTTTTTCAGATACGGATTTTTCAAGAGCTTCAACTATGGCGTCATAAACCGGCTTGTTGTTGATGTAACTTTCCAGCTTTTTCTGATCCTTGCCCGAAAGCTCCTCGGCGTTTTCAAGCTCCGCGACCTTTGCTTCGTCATAAAGCGACGA
>CANQGQ010000086.1 GCA_947623305.1 uncultured Alistipes sp.
ATTGAACAAAATCGCTGCGCGATGGCCTGCCCAGGTTGTGACGCGGCGATTTTATATTTTCAAATAAAAAACAGTGGCGGCCAAGTCCTAAAAGTAGTATTGTTAATTCACCACAAATAAACAATCAAACAGGATCGACACCACCACTGCCATGAATAGAATAACATCTCTCTATGACTGTTGCAAGCATATTTTTTCTGCCCGCCCTCCTCCATGAAATAGTAGCTGACACTTGTTCACCACTTTAACTTCATGGAGGATATATTATGTATGATGAATATATGCGCCTGCTGGAAGAGGCTGGCAGGATCAGAAACCTGAAGGAGCGTTCCATCACCTGCTATAAAAACTATGTTTCTTATTTTCTGGATTATGTGAAGAAAGACCCTTCTGACATTACCTGCCAGGATGTCCGGGACTTCCTTCTTGCCAAAAAGGACGAAGGCCTCAAGGCCACCACACTGAACCTGTATAATTCTGCTATCCGGTTCTTCTACCGGAATGTCCTGCATATCCTCTGGGATGATATCACAGTCCCAAGGATGATCATCGACCACAGGCTCCCAACGGTTCTTACAGTCGATGAAATAGACAGGCTTCTGGACGCTACGGATGACCTGAAGTACAAGGCCATGCTTGCCACCATGTATTCTTCCGGCATGCGTGTTTCCGAGGTGATCCATCTGCATTATGATGATATCTCCCGCACCAACATGCAGATCCATGTCCGGGACACCAAGAACCGCATGGACCGTTTTACCATCCTTTCAAAAAAGAACCTGGATCTTCTTACGGAATACTGGTTTAAAAAAGGCAGGCCAACGGGGATCCTGTTCCCCAATAAGTTTACCGGCGGATACCTCACTGTGAGCACTCTGGAACAGGTGATGCGCCGTTCCGTTTTGAATGCTGGGCTTCCCAGGACAGCGACTCCCCATAGTCTCCGCCACAGTTTTGCCACCCACATGATGGAGGCCGGTGTGGAACAGCGGAGCATCCAGACGCTGCTGGGCCACCGTGACCCGAAATCCACAGAAGTTTACCTGCATGTGAGCAACAAAGCGATCATGGGTATCCGCAGCCCCTTTGACCGGGAAGAAGGTGTCCGCAATGGATAAGCCTACTGTGCAGGATGTTTTCCGAAAGTTTTACCCGGCCTATTTGGAACGGTATTCCCCTTCCCCTGCACAGGCAAAAACTGCACGGAACATCATAAACTGCAAAACCGGGGCATATGGAGCCAATACCAGCATCTGTGAAGACTGCGGGGCCGTCCACATCCATTATAATTCCTGCAGGAACCGATGCTGTCCCATGTGCCAGGCCGTCCCGAAAGAAATGTGGATGGATGCCAGAAGGGAGGACGTCCTTGATGCCCCATATTTTCATCTTGTATTTACTGTGCCGGATATCCTCAACCCCGTCATATACAGCAGCCAGAAGCTCCTCTATGATGCGCTTTACCATGCGGCATCGGATACCATCCATGATCTTTGTGCCGATGCAAAACATCTCGGTGCAAAAGTTGGTTATATATGCATCCTCCATACATGGGGTTCGGAAATGAATTTCCATCCCCACATCCACACTATCCTGCTTGGCGGGGGACTTACCCAGGACAACAGATGGAAAGACAAGGGGGAGGACTTTTTTCTTCCTGTCAGGGTGGTATCCAAAGTGTTCCGCGGCAAATACATGGAGGAGTTAAAGCAGCTCTGGGAAACCGAAAAGCTGGAGTTTCATGGTTCAGCATTAAAATACCGGAACAAATATGAGTTCAAAGAACTGGTTGACCGCTGTTATTCCACCGAATGGATTCCTCACTGCAAAAAGGCTTTTAATGGTGCACAGTCTGTAATCCGTTATCTTGGCAAATACACACATCGGATAGCCATAAGCAACCACCGGATCATCCGCATGGATGAAGATACGGTTACTTTTTCTGTCAAAGATTACCGCAAGGAAGGCAGTTGGAAAGAACTTACGCTGCCCGGCGTGGAATTCGTCCGGAGGTTCCTTATGCATGTGCTGCCCAAACGTTTTGTGAGAATCCGTCATTATGGTATTTTGTGCTCCAGAACGAAAAACAAACAGCTCACCCTCTGCAGAAACCTTCTGGGATGCCGGAAATATCTCTCAGAACTGAAGGGTATGGAGATGCCTGAAGTTTTGGAACATCTTTACGGAATCAAAGTATGCGTATGCAGGAAATGCGGCGGCCCTCTTGGGAAACCGCAAATACAGATCCCCAGACGTTGCTGAAGAGAACCGTCCCATACACTTTTTTGCAAGCCTTTTATCCGAAGGCTTAAAAGCTATGCCTATCCCTAAAAAAAGTGAAAACCTGTCGCTTTTTTTCAGGTCGTCTGGTATAATCAGTGGCAAGAGTGAAAATATTAGAAGTCCATAGGTACGGGCTATGGGGACGCTCACTTTGTTCAATTAGGTCAAATCGCAAATGATGTAAACGAAAGGGCAGTTACTGAAAAGTTCTAAACTGCTTTTTCGTTTACACCATCAGCGATTGTAACCTAAAGAATTT
>CANQGQ010000087.1 GCA_947623305.1 uncultured Alistipes sp.
ACAGCCGCCCGCTGACCCACGCTTTTTGCGGTCTCTGGGACGAGCCGGAATTCAATAATCCCGACTTCTGGTGCAAAAAAATCGCTCCGCAGGCAGGGAATCTCGACGTTCTTGGTTATAACTATCTCACCGACCGCATTCCTGCTGATGAACAGGCGTTTTCCTCCCACCTCTTTGTTGTTACCGAGAGCTACCCGATGGACGCGCTTACGGTCAAGAGAATGATGGACAGCCGCCCGAAGCTCATCGGAGAATTCGTCTGGACAGGGTGGGACTACTTTGGAGAAACCGGCGTCGGCAGAGTGATCTACGACAACCCGAACCCGCCCGGCTGGGGTCTTGAGCCTTATCCGAACCATATCTCAAACTGCGGAGATTTTTCGATATGCGGATTCAAAAAGCCGCAGTCCTACTACCGCGATATTGCTTGGAGTCGGGAAACGATAAAGATTTTGACGGTTGATCCGGATAACTCTTGCCGTGTGAAATCATACTCGGGCTGGGGATTTTACGATGTGGACAGGACATGGACATACCCCGGCAAAGACGGAAAAATTTCGGAGGTCTATGTGTTCACGACTGCCAACGAGTGCGAGCTTAGCCTGAACGGAAAATCCCTTGGCAGGAAGTCGCCGAATGAAAAAGGCTTTGCGATTTTCGAGGTGCCCTATGCCCTTGGAAAGTTAGAGGCGGTCGCGTACAGCAGCGGCAAAATTATAGGCAAAGATGAACTCGTGACAGTCGGCGAGGCTGCTGCTATAAAAATCGTTTCCGATACGACAGGCAAAACCGGCGCGGCAGATCTGATTTTCGCGGAGATTGATTTGGTCGACGAAAGCGGCAATATCGCTTGGACCGCAAGCGATGAAGTAACTGTTACCGCCATCGGCGGCAAGGTCTTGGGCACCGGCTCCGGCAAGGTCGACGATGAGCATGACTACACGAAGAATGTTTGCAAGGCTTATCACGGCAGGCTTTTGGCAGCGATTTTGCCCGAAAGCCAGGAGGTCACCGTGACGGCGAAAACCGCGAAATTTGAAACAAAAGCTGTTATAAAATGACCGAAAGCCCTGCCAAAGCTCGGCGGGGCTAAAATTAACAAAGGAGGTATATCTTTGAGCAAAATTTCTATAAAGGGCAAGGGAATTTTATTTGAGACCCGCGACGAGCTTTTATATGTCGAGCCGTATGGAGAAAACTGCGCGAGGGTGCGCTCGACCAGAAATTCAAGGCTTTCCGACGAGCGTTGGACGCTTATGGAGCCCGAGCCCGACAGCTCGACGGTCGAATATGACGGGGAAGTCGCGACACTCAAAAACGGCAAGTTGACGGTAAAGGTCAGCTATGTATGGGGCTACAGCAGGGTGGAATTTCTAAGAAACGGCGAAACCGTTCTGGCAAGCCGAGAGGAAAGCGACCCCGCGACGAAGTATGCCCATGTCGAGGGCGACCACTACCGCATACGCGCTTCGTTTCAGGGAAAGGACGAACACATATACGGCCTCGGGCAGGAGCAGCAGAGCTATTTTGACCGCAAGGGCTGCACCTATGACATTCTGCACCGAAACACAAAATCTACCGTTCCCGTTATTTACTCCTCACTCGGCTACGGATTTTTGCGGAACAATCCCGCGCCCGGTCAGGTCGAATTCGGACTTAACCGCACCGTCTGGACGGCTGACAGCGCATATCAAGCAGACTATCTTGTTTTTGTCGGAGATACGCCCGCAGAAGTCATGAACCGCTATGCAAGGCTCACGGGATTTGCGCCGAAAATGCCCGAGTGGGCGGCGGGATTCTGGCAGTCGAAGTGCCGCTATGAATCGCAGGAGGAGATCCTTGAAGTCACAAGAAAATATCATGAAATGGGAGTGTCTGTCGACGCCATCGTCATAGACTATTTTCACTGGACCGAGCAGGGCAACTGCGACTTCGACCCGAAATACTGGCCCGACCCCGCGGCTATGGTCAGGGAGCTTGACGAGATGGGAACGAGGGCGGTCGTGTCGTATTGGCCTACCGTCAACCCGAAAAGCCGGAATTGGCAGGAGATGGACGACCGAAAAATGCTTGTCAGGACCGAAAACGGACAGTACAGCCTGTTCGACTATTGGGGTCAGCAGTCCTATGTCGATATGACGAATCCCGAAGCGCGAAGCTATGTCTGGGAGCAGATAAAAAAGACGTATCTTAAATACGGCATAAACACATTCTGGCTCGACGAGGCTGAACCCGACGTTCACCCGCAGCAGTTTGACAATATGAAACAGTATGCGGGAAACATGGCGCAGACCGCTCTTTTATATCCGTATTATTATGCAAAATGCTTCTATGACGGCTTGAAGTCCGAGGGCGAGGACGACGTGATATTTCTCACGAGGGCGGCATACATAGGCTCGCAGAAATTCGGCGCGCTTGTCTGGAACGGAGATATTCCCTCCGACTGGAACGCGCTCAGGCAAAGCGTCGTTTCGGGTCTGTCGATGGCGATGTGCGGGATACC